>NZ_AXWO01000021.1:11375-97156 GCF_000482705.1 Glycomyces arizonensis DSM 44726
TGGATGAGCTTGGCTCCCGCGGCGGTCGAGGCGCCCTCGATGTCCGCGGCCTTCCCCGAGTGCTGCGCCACCAACCGATAGAACACCCCCGGCTCCACCACCGATCCCGCTCCCAGGGAGGTACCGCGGTAGGTGCGGCCCGACCGGACGGCGAACTCGATCAGGTCGTATTCGAGCTCCTCGGCCTCGACCGGCCCGCCGTCGGACTCGTCGACCAGTTCGTAGTCGCCGGTGAACATGCCGCTGCGGACCCTGACGGTGCCGTCCCGGTCGGGCCGGAGGGTGAACTCGTCGATCCGGCCGCCGCTCCAGACGGCGCCGACCGTGTGACCGCCGCGCCCGCGCAGGCCCGCCACGCTGCCCTCGGGCCACGCCGAAGGCAGGGCGGGCAGCAGGTGCAGCTCGCCGGTGTGGCTGTGCAGCAGCATCTCGGCGATGCCCGAGGCCGCTCCGAAGTTGCCGTCGATCTGGAACGGCGGGTGCAGGTCGAACATGTTGGGCGCGAGCCGCTCGGGCGTCAGGAGATCGCCGATCAGGTCGTGCGCCCGCTCGCCCTCCTCCAGGCGCGCCCAGAAGTTGATCTTCCACGCCAGCGACCAGCCGGTGCCCGCGTCGCCGCGCAGCTCCAGGGTCCGCCGGGCGGCCTCGAACAGCTCCGGCGTGCCGCGCCTGGTGATCTGGTTGCTCGGGTGCAGGCCGTACAGGTGCGAGACGTGCCGGTGGCCGGTCTCGGGCTCGATCCAGTCGTAGAGCCACTCCATGATGTTGCCGCGCGACCCGATCCGCATCGGTGCCAGCCGGGCGCGGGCGGCCTGGACTTCGGTCCGGAAGTCGGCGTCCACGCCGAGGACCTCGGCGGCGCGGTCGCAGCCGTCGAACAGGTCGCGCAGGATCTGCATGTCCATGGTGGGTCCGGCGCACACGCTGACCCCGGAGTGGTGCGCGAGCTCGGGCGAGTTCGAGGGGTTGGTGACGAGCCAGCCGAGGTTCGGCTCCTCCACCAGGGTCTCCAGGAAGAAGCGGGCCGCGCCCTTCATCGCCGGGTAGTGCTCCTGGAGGAACCGCGTGTCGCCGGTGAACCGGTAGTGGTCCCAGATCAGGCTCGCCAGCCACGCGCCGCCGGTCTGCCACATGCCCCACAGCGCTCCGTCGACGACCGAGCTGCCGCGCCATCCGTCGGTGTTGTGGTGGGTGACCCAGCCGTCCGCGCCGTACTGGGCGTCGGCCACTCGCGCGCCGGTCTCGGTCAGGTCGCCGACCATGTCGAAGACCGGTTCGAGGCATTCGGCGAGGTTCGTCGAGTCGGCCGGCCAGTAGTTCATCGGCAGGTTGGCGTTGAGGGTGTACTTCGAGTCCCACGGCGGCGTCATCGACTCGTTCCAGAGGCCCTGGAGGTTGGCGGGCTGGGAGCCCGGGCGCGAGGAGGAGATGAGCAGGTATCTGCCGTACTGGAACAGCAGCGCCGAGAGCTGCGGGTCGTCGGTCGAGGCGTGCTGTGCGATGCGGACGTCGGTCGTCTGGTCGGCGGCCGCGGTACGGCCGAGGTCGATGGTGGTGCGCTCGAACAGCTCCCGGTAGTCGGCCACGTGCCGGTCCCGGAGGTCGTCGTACGCCGTGGACCGGGCGCCGTCGAGACGGCCCCAGGCCACGCCCCGGTAGTCGCCGCCGACGTTCTGGTAGTCGACGTAGCCGGTGCCGATGGAGACCAGCAGTGTCACGCTGTCGGCGGCCGATACCCGCAGCGTCCCTCCGGAGCTGCTCACACTTCCACCTTGGGCCACGGCGCGGGCGAGCGCCAGGAAGCGCACGGCACCGGGGACGCCCTCGAAATCGCCGGACCTGCCCTCCATCGCGATCGTCGTGCTGTCGGGGCTGGACGCGGAGGCGCGTTGCGGGGTGCCGAACGATGCCGAGAAGGAGATCGAGCCCGGCGTCTCGGCGGTGAGGCGAACGGCGATCACCTGGTCGGGCGCGCTGGCGATCACCTCGCGCCGGTACCGCACGCCGCCGGCGACATAGGTGACGGCCGCGGTGGCGGTGGTGAGGTCGAGCCGGCGTTGGTATTCGGTGACGCCGTCCGCGCCGGGGAAGGCGATGGAGAGGTCGCCGACGGTCTGGTACGCCAGCTGTCCGGCCGGATTCCCCAGCATGGTCCGGTTGATCAGGTCCTGCGCCCGGCTCCACTGGTCGTCGAAGACCAGCTGCCTGATCTCTTGGAGCGCTTCGGCGCCCGCGGGGTTGGCGGAGTCGTACGGCCCGCCCGCCCAGAGCGTGTCCTCGTTGAGTTGGAGGCGTTCGGTGCCGGTGTTGCCGAACACCATCGCGCCGAGTCGGCCGTTGCCCACCGGCAGCGCCCGCAGCCAGTCCGACCCGGCCGGTTCGTCGTACCACAGCGCCAGGTCGTCGGCGGCCTCCACCGCTGGAGGCGCGGCCGACGCGGCGCCGGGGGCGGAGGCCCACTGGAGTGGGAGCGCCATGGCACCGGCCGCTCCGTACTGGATCAATCGCCTTCGCGGCAGTGCTGCCATGTCGATCCTCCGATGTGGCCGCCGATGCGGCCGTCGCACTTTGTATCGACGACAGTCTATAAAGATTGGATCTATAGAGTCAAGTATGCGAATATATACCTGTAATAAAGTACTTCTGGAGGCGCAAACGAGTCGATACATCAGACCTATGGCTCGACGTCGCGCCGCGGCGTCAGCGCGCGAGCCGGTCGGTCCCGCGTCCACTTCGGCGGACGATCCAGGCCTCGGTGATGTGGGTGAACATCGCTTCGGCGGCGCCGTCCGGATCGCGAGCGGCGAGGCGCTCGTAGACGCGGCGGTGTCCGCGGTTGGACGCCACGCACAGGGTCCGCTCGGTCCGGCCCACGTACCGGGCGGTGTTGACCGCCTGGCTCTGCAGCGATCGCACGACGGCTCGGGCGATGCGGTTGCCCGAGGCCCGCATGACGGTGTCGTGGAACTCGCGGTCGTGTTCGTGGTAGGACGCCGTGTCGTCGACGAGCCGGTCCATCTGATCGACCAGCTCGCACAGGCGGTCGAGCACCTCCTGATCAGCCACTCGGGCGGCGACGTTGGCCATGTCGGACTCCAGCAGGCGCCGGGTGACGACGAGGTCGTCGAGGACTGTCAGGTCCTCGTCCTCGTCGATGCTCGCTCCGAGGACGAGTTCGTCGAGCATGTTCCACGAGGCCGAGGGCAGCACCGTGGTCCCGGTGCCCTGGCGGATCTGGACCAGTCCCTTCTCCTGCAAGCTCTTCACGGCCTCCCTGACGACGGTCCGGCTCACCGAGAACGCCTGGCACAGCGCCGGCTCGGGCGGCAGCGCGCTGCCCGGCGCGTACTGCCGATGGACGATCCGCTGCACCAGCTCGGCGGTGACCGCCTTGGCCAGGTTCGTCGGCCGACTCGCCCACGCGGGGGGCGCGAGGTCGCCTGTGCCGGATTGCCGCAATGCCGCCATGTTCTCCCTACCCGCCTTCCGTCGCAGGCAGGAACCCCTGACCTGCTCGATCAGTATACGTCATTCCATTGACATAAGACGTCATACGAGTTATGTTCACGGCAGCAGTAGCGCCGGGCGACCGGCCACCCCCTCTGGAGAGTGATCCGCAATGAAGCAGCGAGCACTATCGGCGATCGCCGTGGCCACGACACTGGTGCTGGCCGGCTGCGGCAGCGCCGCCGACCCCGGCTCCGAGTCCGAAGGCTCGGCCGACAAGCTCGTGGTCTGGGACTGGAAGTCCGGCGACGAGGCCGCGGCCTCCTACATCGAGCAGGCGAAGGACGACTTCGCCGAGAAGCACCCCGACGTCGAGGTCGAGTTCGTGGCCCAGCCGTTCGACCAGTACTACAACCTGCTGGGGACGGCCATCCAGTCCGGCGAGGGCCCCGACGTCATGATGTTCAACGGCGGCGGCCAGATCCGGGACCGCGTCGACGCCCTCGTCCCGCTCGACGACTACGTCGCCGACGACCGGGACCGACTCGCCGGATGGGAGGCGTTCGGCCAGGACGGCCACGTCTACGCGGCACCGGTGACCTTGCAGGGCCACCCGATCTACTACGACAAGACCCTCTACGAGCAGGCCGGCCTCGACCCCGAAGCCCCCGCGACCACCTGGGACGAGTTCCTCGCCGACTGCGACACGATCGCCGACGAGACCGGCGCGACGTGCTTCGCGCAGGGCAACAAGGAGGGCTACGGCATCCAGTTCTGGCTCTCGGGGCTCGGCTCGGGAGTGCTGACCGACACCGAGTACGAGGACTGGATCGCCGGAGAGCGGGACTGGACCTCGCCGAACGTGAAGCGGATCTTCGAGTCGTGGCAGGAGGCCGGAACCTCCGGCCGGTTCAACGACGGCGCGAACTCGACCGCGATGTTCAACGACATGTTCGCGGTCTTCGAGTCCGGCGAATCGGCCCATGTCATCGGCCTGATGTCGGACGTCGGCCACTGGAAGGACTTCGCCGAGTTCCTCGGCGCCGAGAATGTCGGCGTCATGCAGGCCCCGGTCGTCAACCCCGAGTCGACACCGAGCCTGCCCTACGACGGCGGCATCGGGTACGGGGTCGCCGAGTGGACCGAGGACCCCGCGCTGGCGGCGGACCTGGTCCGGTCGCTGACCTCCACCGACGCGCTCACCGCCTTCTACGACGATGCCGGAGCCATCGCCGCCGACACCACGATCGACACCTCGACCGCCGGACCGGCCGTGGCCGACCTCGTCTCCTGGCTTCCGAGCGGCCGTCCGGCCCTGCACGTGGCCCTGTCCTCCGAGACACTGGAACTCATGGGACGGCTCTCCCAGCAGCTCCTGAGCGGATCGGTCACTGTAGACGACGCACTCGGCCAACTGGCCGAGAGCGACCAGGCGGGCTGAGGGCATGCCGATCGGAAGCCCGCCCTCCTCGGTCCGCGCCTCCGCTCTCGGGCGGATCGAGGGCCGGGAGGGCGCACCGGCGCGCCGCGCCGCGCCGAGATCGCGGCGCGGACGGGCCTCACGCCGCCCCCGCGCCGACCGCCTCGCCCCGTACGTCCTGATGGCACCCGCGGTGCTCATCATCGCCGGGCTGCGGCTGTACCCGCTGGCGCTCGGCGTCAACTTCTCCTTCACCGGCGACGGCGACCGGAACGGGCAAGCGGTCGGGCTCGACAACTACGCGGCCCTGTTCGACGACCCGCTGTTCCGCCAGGCGCTCCAGAACGTCGGACTCCTGGTCCTGCTCCTGCCGATCGCGGTGGCGATCCCGGGCCTGCTGGCGACGTTCATCTACCTGCGCGTGCCCGGCCACCGGATATATCGGAGCGTGTACTTCTTCCCGGCCGTGCTCTCGCCGGTGATCGTCGGCGCGATCTTCAATCTGCTGCTGGCCTACGACGGCACGGCCAACACCGTGCTCGGACTCGTCGGCCTCGGCCCGGTCGACTGGCTCGGCGATCCGGACACCGCCATGGTCACGGTCGTGGGCGTCCACGTGTGGGCGACCTTCGGCATGGCGCTGGTGGTGTTCCTCGCGGGGTTCGCCACGCTGGACGCCGCGCTCGTCGACGCCGCGCGGATCGACGGCGCCTCGCTGCCGCAGGTCGTCCGGCACGTGATCGTCCCCGGCCTGTCCCGCACGATCCAGTTCGTCTTCGTGACCACGATGATCGGCCTGCTGACGTCGATGTTCGGCCTGCTCTACGTCATGACCAGCGGCGGTCCGGAGGGCTCGACCTACTTGCCGGAGTACTACATCTGGGTCCAGCAGGGCCAGATGAACCGGCCCGCGCTCGCCTCGGCCGCCTCCACCGTCCTCTTCGGCATCATGCTCGTGGTGGGCCTGCTCCAGATCGCCGTACTGCGCCGCGCGGGGAGGGAGGACTGATGTCCCGCAACCGGATCGGCAGATGGCTGATCGCGGTCCCCATGGCCGCGTTGGCCCTGGCCACGATCTACCCGCTGGTGTTCACCGCCAATGTCGCCTCCAAGACCCGGCACGAGTACGTCCTCGACCGCTTCTCGGTGGCCGAATCGCCGCGGTGGGAGAACTTCGGGGCCGCGTGGAGCGGCGCCGACATGGAACGCTACTTCCTCAACTCGGTCATCGCCGTGGCCGGAGCGGTCGCGCTGCTGCTCCTGATCGGATCGATGGCCGGATTCGCGCTGAGCCGCTTGCGGTTCCGCGGCTCGCGGGCGCTGTTCCTCGGCTGCCTCGCGGCCCTGTTCATCCCCTTCCAGGTGATCATGGTGCCGCTCGCCCGCGTCATGGGGCAGATCGGCCTCATGGACACCTACCCCGGACTGATCCTCGCCTACGTCGCGCAGTTCCTGCCCTTCACCGTCTTCCTCATGACCAGCTACTACACGGGCATCCCGGCCGAGATCATCGATGCCGCCAGGATCGACGGCAACTCGGTGTACGGCGTCTACCTGCGGATGATGCTGCCCCTGGGCAGGCCGGCGCTGCTGTCGGTGGGCATCCTCAACGCGCTGTTCTGCTGGAACGACGTGCTCATCGCGCTGCTGATGATGCCCTCGGCCGAGCACCGCACCCTCATGGTCGGCATCACCTCGCTGCGCGGCCAGTACTCCGACGACATCCCGGCCTTCGCCGCCGGGGTGCTCATCGCCGCGCTCCCGATACTGCTGCTCTACCTCTTCTTCCAACGCCAGATCACCGCCGGCGTCACCGCCGGCTCCACGAAGGGGTGACATGAAGATCACCGGGTACCGCACCCTGACCACAGTCCAGGAATGGGGACGGCCCGTCGGCGACGCCAACGGCGTCATCGCCGACGGACGCGTCGCCGTGCCGATCGTCCTGGTCGACACCGACGAGGGCGCCACGGGCATCGGCATCGGATCCCATGCGGGGCTGGAGACGGTGTTCGCCGCCATCGACGGCGAGGACCCGCGCTCCACCGTCGCGCTGTACGACCGCATGCTGCGGCACACCTTCAAGGCCGGTCACGCCGGAACCGTGTTCGGGGCCGCCGGCGCGCTCGACACCGCTCTGTGGGACATCAAGGCGCAGGTGGCGGACGAGCCGCTGTGGCGCCTGCTGGGCGGACGCGACCGGACGGTCCCCGCCTACGCCTCGGCGCTCGACATCGGCCTGGACGACGAAGAACTGGCCGACGCCTACCGCCGCTACGCCGAGCGCGGCGTGCGCGCGGCGAAACTCAAGGGCGGCCTCGACGTCGAGCGAGACCGCACCCGGCTGACCCTGGTGCGAGAGCTGCTCACCGAGGCGGGGCGCGGGAAGCGCCCGAGCCTGATGCTCGACGCGAACGAGACCTGGACGCGCAAGCAGGCGGTCCGCCACGTCGAAGCACTCGAGCGCACCCTCGACCTCACGTGGGTGGAGGAACCCGTGCGGCGCTGGGACGCCGAGGGACTGGCCGCCGTTCAGCGGGGCGTGCGAGCCTCGGTGGCCAGCGGCGAGAACCTGACCGGCATCGAGCAGTACCGCCCGCTGCTGAAGGCCGGCGGGCTCGACGTCGTCCAGGCCTCGGCGGTCTGGGGCGTGACCCATTTCCTGCGGGTCGCCGCCCTCGCCCACGCCCACGACCTTCCGGTCAGCCCCGTGGGCAACACCCCGGTCGGGCTCCTGCACGCGGCGACCGCCGTCCCCAACCACATCGCCAGCGAACTGCAGGATCTGCTGCCGCCGGTCGGCCTCTCGGTCGACCTGCGCATCGAGGACGGGTCCTTCGTCCTCGGCGACGCCCCGGGCCTGGGCATCCGGGTCGACGAGGAGAGGATCGCCGCGCTCGATCCGCCCCCGAGCGCTCCCGGCCCCCGCGGGCCGGGTGTGCGCCCCGAACGCGCCGGGCAGCGGCTGCTCGACGACGACAACTGAAGCACCGAACCGCAACGACGCACGAGAGGAAAGGTCATGCGACACTCACCCCCCAAATACGGACGCGCGCCCGCTCTGGCGGCCGTCGGCCTCCTGGCGGCCGCCGGATCACTCGTCGGCCTGGGCGCCGCCCCGGCATACGCCCAGGCGGCCGAATACACGCTCTTCGTCGCTCCCGGCGGTGACGACGACGGCCCCGGCACCGTCGAGCAGCCGCTGGAGACCCTCGAAGAGGCACAGGAGCGGGCCCGGCAGGCCGCCGCCTCCGGCGACGGCGATGTCGAGGTCAACCTCCTGGACGGGACGTTCCGGCTCGATTCCCCCCTGCGGTTCGACGAGGCCGACTCCGGCCGAGGCGGGCACACCGTGACCTGGCGGGCCGCCCCCGACGCCGAACCCGTGGTGACCGGCGCCCGGGCCGTCACCGGCTGGGTCCTCGACGACGCCGCCGCGGGAATCTACCGGGCCGAGGTCGGCACCGGAGCCGAGACCCGGCAGCTCTACGTCGACGGCGTCCTGGCGCAACGCGCCCGCCTCAACCTGTCCCCTTCGGACATCTCCCTGAACGCCGACGGGTTCACCGTCCGGAACCCGAACCTCGGCTGGCTCTCCTCGCTGCCCGACCAGCGGCGCCTCGAACTCCTGGCGCACCTGACGTGGAGCACCCGGATCACACCGGTGGACCACATCTCCGGCTCGGCGGTCACCATGCGGCAGCCCGCCTGGGACAACAACACCTTCGGATACGACACGATCCAGAACCCGTACGTGGGCCCGCGCTTCTTCCTGGCCAATGCCAGGGAGTTCCTCGACGAGCCCGGCGAGTGGTACCTGGACACCGACGCCGGAACGCTGTACTACAAGCCGCTGCAAGGCCAGGACCTCGCGAACGCCAGTGTCGAACTGCCGAGGCTGGAGTCGCTGGTCGAAGTCGGCGGCACCTACGACCGGCCGGTCCACGGCCTCCGCTTCGAAGGGCTGACCTTCACCGGCACCACCTGGCTGCACCCGAACTCGTCCGACGGCTATGCCAACCAGCAGACCGGCACCTTCATCACCGGCGTCCAGCCCACCCGCCCCGCCGACGCGTTCGACTCGTGCTCGCGCGGCTGCTACGGATTCGAGGGCTCCCGCAACGGCTGGTCGCAGACCCCCGCCGCGGTGCAGGTCTCGGCGGCCGAGGACATCGCCTTCGAAGGCAACACCTTCGTCAACCTCGGCTCGATCGGGCTCGGCATCGGCAACGATGCCAACGCGCACGCCACCGGCGTCGGCCTCGGCGCCCATGACGTCGCCGTGGTCGGCAACACCTTCACCGAGAGCGCGGGCGGCGGCATCGTCGTCGGCGGCATCCGCCCCGACGCCCACCACCCCTCCGATCCGCGCATGACCAACAGCGACATCGTGATCAGCGACAACAGCATCTACTCGACGGCGCTGGAGTACCTCGACAACGACGCGATCCTCGCCACCTACGTCACCAGGCTCACCATCGAGCACAACTACATCGCCCACATGCCTTACAGCGGCATCGGCGTCGGGTACGGGTGGGGCGCCAACGACGCCGGCGGCAGCCAGGAGTACCTGAACCGCGGCCTGTACGACTTCCAGCCGATCTACGACACGCCGACGACCCTCACCGACGTCCACATCGTCGGCAACCACCTGGTGGACACCGTGAACACGCTCTGGGACGCGGGCTGCATCTACACGCTCTCGGCGCAACCGAACAGCTCCGTCGAGGGGAACTTCTGCGACGGCACCGGCCAGCTCGGCATGTACTTCGACGAAGGCTCCCGCTACCTGGACGTGACCGGCAACGTCATGATGAACACGGCAGGGCAGTGGGCCCACGCGAACATCGCCGGAGGCCACAACACCGGCGACCTCACCTTGACCGGGAACTACTCCACCAGTGCGGACATCACCGGCATCGTCGACGGCGAACGCGGCAACACCGTCCGGAACAACACCGTCTTCTCCGTCGGCAACATACCGGCCGGGGCCGCCCAGATCATGGCCGCCGCGGGCCCGAGCGACGGCGGCCCGGCCCCCGCCTCCGGCGAACTGCTCGGCGTGGGTTCGGGCCGGTGCCTGGACGTGCCGAACCAGTCGACCGCGAACGGCACGCAGGTGGAGATCTGGGACTGCAACGGCGGGTCGAACCAGCAGTGGACGTATACCGATGCCGGTGAGCTGCGGGTGTACGGGAACAAGTGCCTGGACGCCGAGGGCGCCGGGACGGCGGACGGGACGCTGGCGATCATCTGGGACTGCCATGGCGGCACCAACCAGAAATGGAACCTCAACGCCGACGGGTCGATCACGAACGTCCAGTCCGGACTCTGCCTGGACGTGGAGGGCTACGGCACCGCCAACGGGTCCCTGGTCCACCTGTGGACCTGCCACGGCGGCACCAACCAGCAATGGAACCTCGCATGAGGTCCGCGGACCGAACACCGCGCCCGTGTGAACGAGCGTAGGGCCGCGGGTCGGCCGGGCGGGACTCGCGCTCGCCCGGCCGACCCGCACCGTCGGCCGTGCTAGCTTTACGCCTCATGCACTCCTTCGACTTCGAGCACCGCGGCCGCACGCTCCGCGGTGTCCTGCACCTGCCGCAATCGTCGCCGTCTCCGGCCGTGGTCCTGTGCCACGGGTTCTCCGGCACCCGCGTCGAGTTCGGCTACATGTTCGTCCGCCTCGCGAAGCGACTGGCCGAGCGCGGCATCGCCGCCTACCGGTTCGACTTCGCCGGGTGCGGCGATTCGGACGGCGACTTCGCCGACCTGGCCGTCTCCGACCAGGCCGACCAGGCGCTGGCCGCGCTCGACGCGCTGGGCCGCCACTCCGGCATCGATCCGGACCGGCTCTCGCTCATGGGCATGAGCCTGGGCGGCCTGGCCGCGTCCCTGGCCGCCGCCGCTCGCCCGGTCCGCTCCCTGACGCTGTGGGCCCCGGCCGCCGTCGCCGTCGACCGCGCGGTCCTCCAGCATCGGCGGACCGCGATCGCCGAGCACGGCTACGACGAGCTCTACGGCATGCCGGTCTACGAGCGCTTCGTCGACGACGCCGAGGCGATCGACGCGTTCGAAGGCGCCGCCGGGCACACCGGCCCCGTGCTCCTCGCCGGAGGGTCGATCGACGACATCCTCCACCCGGCGATCCTCGACGGCTACCGGCGGATCTACGGCGACCGGCTCGAACAGCACGTGCTCGACGGTGTCGGCCACGGTTTCGAGACCGTCGCCGCCCGCGAGCACCTGCTCGAGCTCACCGAGGCGTTCATGCGCCGCCACGCCTGAACCGTTCGGGCCGAAACCGAGGGAATCCGCCGCCTGAGCCCTCTCCGGGCTCAGACGGCGGATTCCTCAATGCTCGGACGCGGCCCGGCTCACTCCAGCGACCACTGCTGGTTGGTGCCGCCGTGGCAGTTCCAGAGGATGGCCCGTGCGCCGTTGGCGGTGGAGGCCTCCTCGACGTCGAGGCACAGTCCCGACTGCTGGCCGACGACGGTGCCGTCGCCGTTGAAGGTCCATCGCTGGTTGGACTGGCCGTTGCACGGCCAGATGATGACCGGGGTGCCCGCGGTCGTCTGGCCCTCGTAGGCGTCCAGGCACATGCGCGACTGGCCGGTGTAGACGCTCAGCTCGCCGGAGGCGGTGTGGGTCCAGGTCTGGTTGGCCTGGCCGTTGCAGTCCCAGATGTTGAGCTGGGTGCCCTGAGCGGTGGACGATTCGGGGACGTCCAGGCACTTGCCGGACGCGGCCGAGCGCAGCCGGCCGCTGTCATCGTTCGATCCTCCCCCTCCCGGGGTGAGGACGAGGCGGTAGGCGCCGAGGTAGTCCTGGTCGTTGACGGGGATGCTGACGCTGCCGCCGTTGACGGTGAAGGTCCGCGTCCACACGTGGGTCGCTCCGCCGACCGGCGTGGTCCGGCCCGAACCGGGCACGTACTCCAATGTGGCGCTCACCTGCGAGCCGAGGCCGCCGATGCCGTCGACCTGGATCGTGTTGTCCCCGGCCTCACCGGCGAAGACGACGCTCACCTCCTGCGCGCCGGCGTCGTAGGCGGCGACGGCGTCGTTGTAGGCGGTCGGGGTGACGTCGACGATCTGCCCGGACTGCTCGGCGTACCACTGGTACATCCAGTACGAGGCGGTCGGCTGGTTGTCGTGCAGCAGGCCGTTGAGCGTCCCGGCCTCGAACCAGAAGGCGCGCTCGGCGTCGCGGACGCCCTCGCGCTCGAACTGGGCGATGTAGTGGTTGACGCTTGAGGGCACGTCGATCTCGTCGGGCGTGGCGTACTCGTTGATCGAGATCGGCAGCGGCCCGATGCCCAGCTCCCGCTCCAGATCGCGGTAATCGCGGATGTGCTGGGCCACGCCCTGCCATCCGGACAGCTCATGCCAGGAGATGACCTGCGGCACGGTGCCCGAGGCCTTGGCGGCGGACAGGAAGTTCCGCATCCGGTTCTCGTCCCAGTGCGACTCGCTGGGGCCCATGATCGGTGTGGTGGCGTCGGAGGCGCGGATCCGGTCGTAGGTGCGGGCCCAGCCGTCGTTGAAGCTCCCCGCCGAGCCCGGCCAGGTCCAGTCCGGCTCGTTCCAGATCTCCCAGGCGGTGACGTTGGTGATGTCGGGGCGGGCATCGAGGTCGGCGATCATCCGGTCGACGCGGCCGAGCCAGTCGTCCCAGCCCTCCCAGTTGTAGGGGAAGCCGCTGAACGAGTCGGCCATGTCGACGGTGATGTCGGCTCCGGCGGCCATCGCGTTGTCCGCGATCAGGAGGGTGTCGCCGATACGCGGTTGGTCCACGCCGTTCGGAAAGTGGTCGTGGTTCGGCGGCGGCTGCCGCAGCGTGTTCAGGTCCAGCGGCATCAGCAGCTCCACCGGAGGCGTGTCCGCAAAGGCCAGCCCGTAGAGCATGCCGTTGCCGACCTGGCTGACCGGGCGGATCGGCGAGGAGGCGTCCACTACCAGAACGCTCTGGGTCGAGACCTGTGCCTGCGATGAGGCGGCGGCGCCGAGCAGGGACGCCGTCACGGTCACGGCCGCGGCCGCGGCGCCGAGGAGGCGCCATCGGCGTCGTGTGAGGGGGGTGGTGCTCATCAAGGTGTTCCTTTCGTACGGGACTTGTGGAGGACCGCGGGAGGCGCGGCGTGCCGGAGGCCTCCGGCAGTCGAAGCGTGAAAGTTAGCGCTAACAGTTTCACACTGTAAGTCAAGACATAGACGAACGTCAAGGTCTGTGCCTCTGGCTCAGATATCGGCAGGTTACGGCCGGGAAATGGGTATGCACAACCGCTCGCAACGGAAATCTCGATGCCGCCTTGACACGAGCGAACCGTGAGCGCTAACATTCGGTGGCATTAATCCGACCCCTACACGACGAGCCAGGTGCCATGCAGACCCTTCACGACATCGATCGGCCACCGCGGCCGACGGCCGCCCCCCGCGTGAGGCCGACGCGGCGCTGGAACCCGAAGACGACCATCGAGGCCTACGGGATGCTGGTCCCGAGCATCGTCGGCTTCGCGGTCTTCCTCATCGCACCGATCGCGGTGGTCGTCGCCCTGAGCTTCTACGACTGGAACTTCCTGTCCGATCCCGAGTTCGTGGGCCTCCAGAACTACCGCGACCTCGCGGGCGACGACCGGGCCCTCCGGGCGATCGGCAACACCTTCTACTACGTGCTGCTCAACATCCCCGCCCAGACCGTCCTGGCCCTCCTCCTCGCCCTGGCGCTGAACGCCAAGATCAAGGCCCGCAACGCCTTCCGCGTCGTCTACGTCCTGCCGTGGATGGCCATGCCGGTGGCGCTCGGCGTCATCTGGCGGTGGCTGTTCGACCCGATCAACGGTGGGCTGAACAAGTTCCTCGCCCTGTTCGGGATCGACGGCCCCAGCTGGCTGACCGACTCGGCCTGGGCGATGCCGGTCATCGCCTCGGTCAACGTCTGGCAGTACACCGGCTACACCATGCTGTTCTTCCTCGCCGGGCTCCAGGCCATCCCGAGCCAGCTGTACGAGGCGGCCGACGTGGACGGCGCCTCGAAGGGCTACCGGTTCTTCAAGATCACCCTGCCCCTGCTGCGCCCTGCGATGCTGTTCGTGCTCATCACCAGCGTCATCGGCTCGTTCCAGGTCTTCGACACCATCCACGTCATGACCGCGGGCGGCCCGGCCGGGTCGACGGCGACCTTGAACTACCAGATCTACCTGGAGTCCTTCACCCAGCGCAACGCCGGATACGCCTCGATGCTCGCCGTGCTCCTGTTCGCGATCATCGCCGCCATCACGCTGCTCCAGGCCCTGTTCCTCAGCAAGCGCACCGTCTACGACTTCAGCTAGGAGCCCGCCGTGCCGAAGAAGATCCTCCTCTACCTGGTGCTCCTGGCCGGAGCCGTGGTCTCGGTGGGCCCGTACCTGCTGACCCTCAACGCCGCCTTCAAGTCCAAGCAGGAGATCCTGACCTCCGAGCCGTGGGCGCTCCCCTCGAACCCGATCCTGTCGAACTTCGCCGAGGTGTGGAGCCGCTACGACTTCGCGACGTTCGTGCTCAACTCGGTGATCGTGGCGGTGGCCGTGACCGTCGGCCAACTGGTGTTCTCCACACTGGCGGCCTACGCCTTCGCCAGGCTCGAGTTCCCCGGGCGCGACGTGCTGTTCTGGGCCTACATCGCGACCATGATGGTCCCCCAGATCGTCACCCTGGTGCCCACCTTCCTCATCGTGCGCGAACTCGGCCTGGTCGACACGCACCTCGGCCTGATCCTGCCGTTCGTGTTCGGCTTCCTCATGCCCTACGGGGTGTTCCTGGTGCGCCAGTACTTCAAGACCATCCCGGCCTCGATCGAGCAGGCCGCCCGCATGGACGGCGCCGGCACCTTCACGATCCTGTGGCGGGTCATGATCCCCATGGCCAGGCCGATCCTCGGCACCCTCGCGATCATCAGCTTCGTCAACACCTGGAACAACCTGCTGTGGCCGCTGATCATCACCCACTCCGAGTCCACCAGGGTCATCACGCGCGGCATCGCCCAGATGCAGTCCCAGTTCAACCAGGAATACCACCTGATCCTGGCCGCCTCCGTGATGGCACTGCTCCCGCTGGTGGTCGTCTTCCTGACCTTCCAGCGCCACATCGTCCGCTCGATCGCCCTGAGCGGCATGAAGTGAGCAGGGCGAATACACCAACCTCTCAACGAAGAAAGGCAAGAAGGATGAACAAGACGCGAACGGCGGCCCTCGCCGCCCTCGCCGTCGCCGTGCCGCTGGGGCTCGCCGCCTGCGGCGGAGGCGACGATGACGGAGCGGTCACGCTCCGGTACGCCTTCTGGGACGACAACCAGCGCCCGGCGCTCGAAGCGATGATCGAGGAGTTCAACACCGAACACCCCGACATCACCATCGAACTCGAACAGAACCCGTGGGACGACTACTGGACCGGCCTGGACACCCAGTTCGCCGCCGAGGACGCCCCGGACGTGTTCTGGGACCACGTCTCCCGCTTTCCCTCCTACGCCTCCAACGGCGTGCTGCTGCCGATCACCGATCGGATCGAGGAGGACGGCCTGGACACCTCGATCTACCCCGAGAACCTGTACGACTCGTGGCAGTACGAGGACGAGCAGTACGGCCTGCCGAAGGACTGGGACTCGATCGCGCTGGTCTACCGACTCGACGCGCTCGAAGCGGCCGGCATCGACCCGGCGACCGTGAACGACCTCGAATGGAACCCCGTCGACGGCGGCACCTTCGTCGAGTTCCTCCAGAAGCTCACCATCGACGAGAACGGCAACAACGCGCTCTCGCCGGACTTCGACGCCGAGAACGTGGCGCAGTACGGCATCGCCCAGGCCTCGGGCACCGGCCAGACCGACTGGTGGAACTTCGCCGTCCAGAACGGCTGCTCGCTCCAGAGCGAGCCGTGGGGCCCGTACGCGATCGACGAGCCCGAATGCGTCGAGGCGATCCAGTTCACCGCCGACCTCTACAACCGGTGGGGCGTCTCGATGCCCGCCGAGGCCACCAACCAGCCCAACGGCGGGCTGGGCGCCGAGTACGTGGTCGCCGGCCAGGCCGCGACGACGATGGACGGCTCCTGGATGCTCGGCACCTACCGCGACGGGCTCGACCCGGGCACCTGGGCCGTGGCCGACAACCCCGCCGGCCCGGTCGGTTCGGGCTCGGTCATCAACGGGCTGTCCAACGCGATCTACGCCGGTACCGAGCACCCCGACGAGGCCTGGGAGTTCGTGAAGTTCCTCGGCTCCGAAAAGGCCCAGCGGATCGCCGCCGAGACGGGCTCGGTGTGGCCGGGCATCGCCTCGCTCAACAGCGTCTTCGCGGACTACTGGAGCGAGCAGGGCGTCGACGTCTCCGGTTTCCAGGCCGCCGCCGAGGGCACCACCATCGGCTATCCGCTCTCGATGAGCGACGCCGCATTCGGCACCGCCGCGCTCGACGAGTTCAATCAGGTGTGGCTGGGTCAGAAGGACGCCCAGGAGGCGGCCGAGGCGGTCGTCGAGATCGCCAACGCCGAGCAGTAGCCGGATCCCGAATCGAGAGGTGACCGACCGACATGAGCGCAGCCGAACCGAAGCCCGTCAGCATCTTCGACGTGGCGAAGCTGGCGGGGGTGTCGCACCAGACCGTCTCGCGGGTCATCAACGACGCGCCGATGGTCGCCGACGCCACCCGCGCCAAGGTCAAGGCCGCGATCGCCGAGCTGGGCTACCGGCCCAACCGCTCGGCGCGCGCCCTCGCGGGCGGCGCCGTGCGGTCGGTCACCGTCCTCACCACCGACACCTCGCTCTACGGCACGGCCGAGACGCTCCGCGGCATCGAGGACGCCGCCCGGGCCGCCGGGTTCACCATCCTGGTCTCGGTCCTCGACCCCGACCAGGACTACACCGAGGCCGACGTCCTCGGCAGGCTCCCGCACGACGGCGCCCCGGCCATCGTCATCGCCCACGACGAGACCACCACCGGGGCCATGCAGGTGCTGCAGCGCAAGCAGGCGGGCGCCACCGTCGCCACCGGCGGCGAGCACCTGGACATCGAGCAGCACGCGGACGACTGGCTCGTCTCGCTCGACGACCGCACCGTCGCCGCGCGCGCCACCAGGTACCTGCTGTCCATGGGCCACGCCACGGTGCACTACCTGGCGATCCCGTCCAAGGCGAACCGCCAGGCGGGCTGGGCCGAGGCGCTCGCCGACGCGGGCATCGAGGCGCCCGAGGTCGTCCACTCCGGATGGACGGTGGGCTCGGCCTACGAGGCCGCGCTCGAACTGGTCGCCGACCCGGAGGTCACCGCGATCCTGTGCGGCAACGACGACCTCGCCTTCGGCGTCCTGTACGCCGCCCACCGGGCCGACCGGAGCGTGCCGGGCGACCTGAGCGTCATCGGTTTCGACGACAGCCCGCTGGCCGCCTACCACGTGCCGCCGCTGACCACTGTGGACCTCGACTTCCGGGGCGTCGGCAGGGGGGCGTTCGAGCTGCTGCGTCAGAAGCTCGAAGGCGGCTCCCACCCCAGGCCTACCTGGCGGTCTCCCGAGCTCATCGTCCGCGAGACGTCCGGGCCGCCCGGTCGGCGATGACGAGCGAAAGGGCCGCCATGACCTCGCTCATCGTCTGCTGAGGAAGCCCGCCCCGGCTCCGGGGCGGGCTTCGGCTCGGAACGCGCCGAGACCGCAACCCTGCACACCGCCTTGAAAGGAAAGCGCATGTCAGCGCCGCAACCACGCCTGTGGGTCGTCGACACCCCGAACACCAGCCATGTCGTGGCCTTGGACGCCGTGGACCGACTCCACGGCCTCCACTGGGGCCCGCGGCTGTCCCGGGAGCAGGCCGCCTCGCTGCTCGACCTGCCCGAGGCCGTGGGGCGGTCGGTCACCGACGGGTGCGACGCCGTCCTCGACTTCACTCCGGGGGCGGCGTTCCGATACGGCGCGAACGGCCTGCAAGTGCGATTCGCCGACGGCACCCGCGAGCTCGAACTCGCCTTCACCGAGGCGGTCGAGACCGAGCGCGACCTGACCCTGGTGTTCGACGACGGGCATTACGGCCTGGAGGTCCGCCTCCACTACCGCACCTTCACCGACAGCGACGTGATCGAGCGGTCGATGACATTGCGCAACAACGGCGCCGAACCGGTCGAGGTCGTCCGCGCCGACTCGGCGACCTGGGCGATCCCCGAACAGGAGGACTACCGCCTCACCCAGCTGTACGGCGAGTGGGGCGCCGAGACGCGGCTGAACCGGACCACGCTGCCCTTCGGCGAGACCCACCTGGGCTCGCGGCGCGGCATCACCGGCCACCAGGCGAATCCCTGGGCGGCCGTGGACGACGGAACCGCTGGAGAGGCGCACGGCGAGGTGTGGTCGACCGCGCTCGCCTGGAGCGGCACCTGGCGCCTGACCGTCGAGAAGGCGCCCACCGGCCGCGTGGCCGTCTCCCTCGGATTCGGGCACGATCCGATCTCGGTCCTCCTGGCTCCGGGCGAGACCCTCCAGACCCCGGTTGCCGCGGGCCTGTACGTCGCGGGCGGCTTCGCGGCCTCGGCCGCGGCCTGGCACGAATACGCCCGCGCCCACGTCCTGCCCCACCCCGAGGAGGTGCGGCCGGTCGTCTACAACTCCTGGGAGGCCACGGAGTTCGACATCGCCGCCGACAGCCAGGCGGCACTGGCCGAGAAGGCGGCCGCGATGGGCTGCGAGCTGTTCGTCATGGACGACGGCTGGTTCGGCGCCCGGGTGCACGACCGCGCCGGGCTGGGGGACTGGCACCCGAACCCCGACCGGTTCCCCGACGGGCTGGGGCCGTTGATCAAGCGCGTGCACGGGCTGGGCATGCGGTTCGGGCTGTGGGTGGAGCCCGAGATGGTCAACCCCGACTCCGACCTGTACCGCGCGCATCCGGACTGGGTCTACCACCAGCCGCACCGGCGGCGCAGCGAGATGCGCCACCAGCTGGTGCTCAACCTGGCCAGGCCCGACGTGGCCGAATGGATGCACGGCTGGCTCGACGAGCTGCTGACCTCCAACGAGATCGACTTCCTCAAGTGGGACATGAACCGGCCCTTCACCGAGGCCGGCCGACCCGGGGCCGAGGACCCCGACCGGCTCTGGTTCGACCACACCCGCAATCTCTACGCGATCCTCGACCGGCTCCGGGCCGACCATCCCCGCCTGCGGATCGAATCGTGCGCCTCCGGCGGCGGCCGCGTCGATTTCGGCATCCTGCGCCGCACCGACCAGGTGTGGACCTCGGACAACACCGACGCGGTCGACCGCATCGAGATCCAGGAGGGACTCGCGCAGGCCTACCCGGCGAACGTGATGGGCGCGTGGGTGACCGACTCCCCGAACCCGTTCACCCGCAGGGAGGTCCCGCTCGACTTCCGCTTCCACGTCGCCATGGCCGGAGCGCTGGCCGTGGGCGGCGACCTCAACGCCTGGACGGAGTCCGAGCTCGAGCGCGGCGCCGAACTGGTCGCCGACTACAAGCGCATCCGGCCCACCGTGCAGCTCGGGCGGCGACACCCCCTGCGCGCCGGGAACGTCGCGGGGGTGCAGTACAGCCGTGGTGACGAGACCGCGGTGCTGGCCTGGCGGCGCGCGCGCCGGTTCGGCTACCGGGATCCTCTGCTGAAGCCGGTCGGGCTCGACGCCGCGGCGCGCTACCGCGAAGCGGGCACCGACCGGGTCCACCACGGGGCGGTACTGCTCGCCCACGGCCTCGACCTCCGCCTCGATCGGGGCGACTACGCGTCCACCATGGTCCACCTCGTCCGAGCGGAGTGAGGCGGTACGCTGCTGGCACTCGACGGTGCCTCCGCTGGGTGGAAGGGCTGTGACTGATGCGTCTAGGGGCGAATCTCCCGCGGATCGGCGACTACAACGAGCTCGTCGTCCTCCAGGCCGTGCGCCAGGACGCGGGGATCAGCCGGGTCGCGATCGCCGACCGCACCGGGCTGGCGCCGCAGACCGTCTCGGGCCTGGTGCGGCGGCTGCTGGACGCCGGGCTCGTCGAGGCGGCGGGGACCGAGGTCATCGGCCGCGGCAAGCCGAGGACCCGGCTGCGCATCGTGCCCTCCGCGCGCTACGCGCTCGGCGTCCACTTGGATCCGGCGGTCGCGACCGCGGTCCTGCTCGACTTCCAAGGGGCGATCGTCGATCGGTTCGCCGACGCGGAGCTGCTGGACCGCGACCCGTTCGGCTCGACCCGGCGGGTCGCCGACGCGGCCTCGGCGCTGGTCTCCCGCAACGGCGTCTCCCCGGACCGCGTCGTGGGCCTGGGCGTCGCCACTCCGGGGCCGGTCGATCTGTCCTCGGGCACGCTGGTCGCGCCGCCGTGGCTGCCCGGCTGGGACGGATTCCCCCTCCGGCGGGAACTCGCCGCGAAGTTCGGCGGCGCGGTGAGCTTCGACAAGGACACGACCGCCGCGCTCGTCGGCGAGATGTGGCTCCGGTCCGGATCGTACGCGGCGGGGACGGTGCTCTTCGTGTACCTGGGGACCGGGATCGGCGCGGCGCTCGCCGCGGAGGGCGAGATCGTGCGGGGAGCGGGCAACGCCGGGGGGATCGGGCATGTGGTCGTCGATCCCGACGGGCCGCCGTGCCCTTGCGGCAGGCGCGGCTGTCTCGGCGTCGCCACCGACCCCGCCAGTCTGGTCGCCGAGGCCGTCCAGTCCGGACTGCTGCGTCCGCGACCGGGGCCGATGACGCCGCATGCGATCGCCCTCCAGTTCGCGGAGCTGTGCGAGGCCGCCGACCGCGGAGCGGCCGAGGCGGTGGCCTCGCTGGAGCGGGCCGCGCGGCGCATCGCCGAGGCCGTGCGGATGCTCGTCGGCGTGCTCGACGCCGGACACGTCGTCTTCGGAGGGCCCAATTGGCAGCGGCTGGAACGCTACTGCCTCCCGGCATGCGAGTCCGCGCTGTCGGGGAAGTGGCGGCCCGAGCCCACGGTCGTGCGGGGGACCGTCATGGGGTCCGACACCGGCGCGGTGGGCGCGGCGGCGATGGTCCTCGACGAGCGCTTCGTCCCGCGCGCCTCCCGGCTGCACGCGGCCTTCGAAACCGAGCGCGGCAGGGCTTGACATTATTAACGCTGAATGATGTGCTAAATCGGTTCGGAAGTTCGGGCACCCCCAGCGACGAAGGGAACCATCCCCGTGCATGACGATTCGGCGATACTGAACAGGAAGCTGGCACGGCTGCGCCGCGAATGGCTCGAGCCCGCCCGTGAGGCCGGAACGCATCCGGTCACCGTCGAGGCATGGGACGTGCCCGACGAGCCCGTGCCCCCCGCCGAGGCGCTCGCGGCCGAGTACAAGCCCTTCGCCGTCGGCTCACCGTGGTCGCGCCCCTGGGGCACGACCTGGTTCCGCGTCACCGGCACCGTCCCCGACGGCTGGGGCGACGACGCCGCACTGCTCGTCGACCTCGGCTACCTGGGCGGCGGACCGGGCTTCCAGGCCGAAGCGCTCGCGTTCCGGCCCGACGGTGTGAGCGTCAAGGCCGTCTCGCCGTTCAACCGGCAGGTGCCCGTCGAACCCGGCCCCGGCGGCGAGTTCGAGCTGTACATCGAGGCCGCCGCCAACCCCGACGTGATGCGCGACAGCTGGACTGCGCCGACCCCCCTGGGCGACAAGGCGACCGCCGGAGACGAACCGATCTACCGGCTCGACCGCCTCGAACTCGTGCGCCGCGACCGCGAGGTCGAGGAACTCCTGCTGGACCTCGACGCCCTCACCGGCCTGCTCGGTGAGCTGCCGCCCGAACTGCCGCGCTCCCAGGCGATCCTCGGCGCGATCGAGTCGATGATGCGCGCCCTCGACCTCGACGACGTGGCCGGCACCGCGCGGGACGCCCGCGCCGCGCTCGCCCCCGCGCTCGCGTCCCCCGCCGCCGCCAGCGCCCACGAGGTCTACGCCGTCGGCCACGCCCACATCGACTCGGCGTGGCTGTGGCCGGTGCGCGAGACCGTCCGCAAATGCGCCCGCACCTTCTCGAACGTCCTGAACCTGATGGACCTCGACCCCGACTTCACGTTCGCGGCCTCCTCCGCGCAGCAGTACGCCTGGATCAAGGAGTGCTATCCGGAGCTGTTCGAGCGCATCCGCGCCCGCGTCGCCGAAGGCCGCTGGATCCCGGTGGGCGGCATGTGGGTCGAGTCCGACACGAACATGGTCGGCCCCGAGGCGATGGTCCGCCAGTTCACCGAGGGCAAGCGGTTCTTCCGCGAGGAGTTCGGCGTCGAGCCGCGCGAGGTGTGGCTGCCCGACTCCTTCGGCTACACGGCGGCCCTGCCGCAGATCGCCCGCAAGGCGGGCGCGGACTGGTTCCTCACCCAGAAGATCTCCTGGAACGACACCAACAGGTTCCCGCACCACACCTTCCGCTGGGAGGGCATCGACGGCACCGACGTCTTCACGCACTTCCCGCCGGTCGACACCTACAACTCGAACCTGTCCGCGAAGGAGCTGGCCCGGGCCGAGCGGCAGTCCCGCGACCAGCGGCGCTCGAACCGCTCGATCGTGCCCTTCGGCTACGGCGACGGCGGCGGCGGACCCACCCGCGAGATGATCGGGGCGGCCCGGCGCACCGCCGACCTCGAAGGCTCCCCGAAGGTCCGCATGGCCTCACCCGCGGCGTTCTTCACCGACGCCCAGCGCGAGCACCCCGACGCGCCCCGCTGGCTCGGCGAGCTCTACCTCGAATACCACCGCGGCACCTACACCTCCCAGCACCGCACCAAGCTCGGGAACCGGCGCTCGGAGCACCTGCTGCGGACCGCCGAGCTGTGGGCGGCCACCGCGGCCGTCGCCGGGGCCGCCGACTACCCGGCCGAACGGCTGCGGCGCCTGTGGCGCACGGTGCTGCTCCAGCAGTTCCACGACATCCTCCCCGGCTCCTCGATCGCGTGGGTCCACCGCGAGGCCGAGCGCAACTACGAGGCGGTCCGCGCCGAACTCGAGGCGCTCATCGCCGAGTCCCTGCGCGCCCTCGCCGGTGACGGCGAGCTGCCGCTGGTCGCGAACGCCGCCCCGCTCGCGGTCGACGGCGTCCCGGCCGGAGCGGTCGCCGTGCGCGGCGAGGTGACCGCCGAGCCCGTCTCGCTGAGCGCCGCGGACGGCAGTCACGTCCTCGACAACGGCCTGCTCCGGGTCGAGATCGACGCCGACGGGCTCGTGCGCTCGCTCATCGACGCCGAGACCGGGCGCGAGGTCGTCCCCTCCGGTGAGCGCCTCGGGCTCCTGCGCGTCCACCGCGACGTCCCCGCCCACTGGGAGGCCTGGGACCTCGATCGGGACTACCGCGACAGCGCCGAGGAGTTGACCGGCGCCGACGGCATCGACGCCGAGACGCTCCCCGACGGCTCGGCCGTCGTCCGCGTCCGCCGCACGCACGGGGCGAGCGCCTTCGTCCAGACCTTCACGCTCGCCCCGGGCCGCAGGCGGCTCGAACTGGGCACCGAGGTCGACTGGCACGAGCGCCGCAGGCTCCTCAAGCTCGCGCTCCCGTTCGCGGTGCACACCGACCGCGCGGCCTCGGAGATCCAATTCGGACACCTGTACCGGCCGATCCACGCCAACACCTCCTGGGACGCGGCGAGGTTCGAGACGATCGCGCAGCGCTGGCTGCACGTCGCCGAGGACGGCCTCGGCGTGGGCGTCGCCAACGACCAGACCTACGGGCACGACGTGACCCGCCACCACAACGACGACGGCGTCTACGTCGTGGTGGGGGAGTCGCTGCTGCGGGCCCCGATGTCACCCGACCCCGATGCCGACCAGGGCCGCCACTCGATGCGCACGGCGGTCGTCGTCGGCGGCGTCGACGATGCGATCGGCGAGGGCTACCGGCTGAACCTCCCGACCATTGCCGTGCAGGGCGCGCGAGCGGTCGAGCCGCTGGTCGGCGAGGCCTCGCCCGGCGCGATCGTCGAGGCCGTGAAGCTCGCCGACGACGGCGGCGGCGACCTCGTCCTGCGCGTCTACGAGGCCTGGGGCGGCAGGCGCACCGCGCTCGTCCCGCTCGGCGCGGACGCCGCGTCCGCGGTCGACGCCGACCTCCTCGAACGGCCGCTCGACCGCAACAGGGTCGAACTGACCGGCGACCGCGAGCTCCGGCTCGAACTGTCGCCGTTCGAGATCCGCACCGTCCGGATCGCCCTTCGACGCGGGTGAAAGGCCGATCGACCTGTATTGACCCTCTTACCTCGGCGCAAAACCTCCTTTGTATCGATTACCATCGATACAAGAGTTTATGTCTGCCACTGGGCCGGGCGGTGCGCGCCCAGCCGGAGGAGGGTCGCCACATGGAAGCCGCGCGAAGTCGACCGAGACGGCTCACCACCGTCGCCGCAGCGTCCGGAGTGCTCGCCGCCGGTGCCGTCGCGGTGGTCGCGGCGAACCCGGCACACGCCGCGGCCTGCGAGTCGATCGAGTACACCGTCGTCAACGACTGGGGCAGCGGCCATCAGGCCGCGGTCTCGCTCACCGCCGGAACCGACAGTGTGGACGGTTGGACCCTCTCGTTCGACCTCCCCGGCGGGGCGGCGGTGCAAAGCGCCTGGAACGTCGACTGGGACCAGGCCGGGGCCACCTTCACCGGCTCCGACGTCGGATGGAACGCCACCGTCCAGGCCGGGCAGAGCCGGGAGCTGTTCGGCATGATCGTCTCCGGCAGTGGCGCGCAGCCCGAGTCGTTCACGCTCAACGGCGTCGAATGCGGCGGCGAGGGCGAGGAGACGCCGACGGACGAGCCGGACCCGACCCAGGTCGGCGCGGGCCTGGTGCAGGTGGCCAGCGGATCGATGCCCACGGCCGGAACGGTCGGACCGGGCGGCGACCTCTGGATCGCCAACCGGACCGGCACGATCCAGGTGCTCGGCGACGACGGATTGAGCGATCCGGTCCTCGACATCAGCGACGAGACCACCACCGACGGCGAACGAGGGCTGCTCGGCATCGCCTTCGATCCGAGCTTCGCGCACTTCTACATCTCCTACACCGACCTCGACGGCGACACCGCCATCGAAGAGTTCGACATGCAGGGCGACCAACTCCGGCTCGACACCCGGCGGACCGTGCTCACCCAGGAGCAGCCGTTCTCCAACCACAACGGCGGCCACATCGCCTTCGGGCCCGACGGGATGCTCTACATCGGGCTCGGCGACGGCGGCAGCTCCTTCGACCCGAACGACAACGCGCAGAACCTCGGCACGCTGCTGGGCAAGCTGCTCCGCATCGACCCCTCGGGCGCCGACCCGTACGCGATCCCGCCCGACAACCCGTTCGTCGACGATCCGAACGCCCGTGGCGAGATCTGGGCCTACGGACTGCGCAACCCCTGGCGGTTCTCGTGGGACGCGGCGACCGGCGACCTCTACATCGGCGATGTGGGACAGAACGAGCGCGAGGAGATCGACGTCGCGCCCGCCTCCAGCGCCGGCGGTGAGAACTACGGCTGGGCCCGCATGGAGGGCACCCTCCCCGTCTCGGGCCAGGAGCCCGCGAACCACCGGCCGCCGTGGTTCGAGTTCGACCACGCCGGCGGGGCGTGCTCGGTCACCGGCGGGTTCGTCTACCGCGGCAGCGCGATCCCCGACCTGCGGGGGGCCTATGTGTTCAGCGACTACTGCCTCGGAGTCGTGCGGGCGCTGACGATCGATGACGACGGCGCGGTGGGGGAGGAGATCGAGTTCAGCGGCCGCATCGGCGCCGGATCGATCGTCTCGTTCGTGGAGGGCCCGGACGGCGAGCTCTACGTCCTGAGCCTCGGCGGCGCGATCCTCCGCTTCGAACCGGAGTGAGCGTTCCGACCGGCGGCCGTTGACGGCCTTCTCAGCGGGGGCCGGATCGCCCAGCGGTTCGGCCCCCTGCCGCGGCCGCCGGATGTCACGGGTTCGGGGGCGGTGAGCAGTCGGACGCCGAGTCGCCGCTGGTGGTGTCAGGTTTGCGAGCGGTCCTAGCGTCAGTGGTATGTAATATGTTACTGTCGCCAGGCGGCGCGAGCGCCGAGGGTGTTCTCACCGATACCCCTCGGTCTTCATGCCGGAGGTCCGAATTCTCGGACTTCCGCGCAGACGCGGCGCGCGCAGTGGCGGCACGGATTCGGCGATCCGTGCGCGCCGCAGTGATATATCACATGTCACACAGAAGGGCGGTGCGAGCGCGGATGGACCTGAACGGTCCGCCGCGAGGGCATCGCGGCACGGAGGTTCGCCGAACCCCCTGATCCGGCAACTCCGGCGTCCCGCTCGGACTCACGACGCGGCCGACCGGCGGAAGAACCGATAGGAAGTCCCTCATGAACAAGAGATCGACCCGCGCCCCGGCGGCCATCATGGCCGCGGCGCTGCTGCTCACCGGCTGTTCCGGCGGAGGAGCGGACGACTCCGGCGGTGGCGGCGGGGGCGACCCCGTCGAAGGCGGAACCGTCCACATGCTCCAGAACGCCGACTTCTCCTACCTCGACCCCGCGCGCGGCTTCGACGGCGGCGTGAACGCGTTCTACCGGCTGATCTACCGCGGCCTCACCACGCAGGCCGCCGGCGACGCCGAGGACCCGAACGCCATCGTCCCCGACCTGGCCGAAAGCCTCGGAACGGCCTCAGAAGACGGTCTCACCTGGACCTACACCCTCAAGGACGGCCTGAAGTTCGACAACGGCGACCCCATCACCTCCGCCGAGGTCGAGTTCGGCATCTCCCGCGCGTGGGACCCCGAGATCGGCATCGGCTCGCCGTGGCTGAAGAAGACCATCGCCGCCCCCGAGGACTACCTCGGCCCCTACCGCTCGGGCGACCACCCCGGCATCGACGCCCCCGACGAGCACACCATCGTCTTCCACCTCATCGAGCCCTTCCCGGAGTTCGACAACGTCCTCGCCCAGCCGAACGCGGTGCCCTTCCCCGTGGGCTCGGGCGCCGGTGACGAGTTCATCAACGACATCATCGCCTCCGGCCCCTACACGCTCGAGAGCTACACCCCCGGCAGCCTGATCGAGCTCGTCCGCAACGAGCACTGGGACCCCGAGACCGACGACGTCCGCAGGGCCTACCCCGACGCCTGGGAGTTCGAGATCGGCCTCGAAGGGGCCACGATCGACGAACGACTCATGGCCGGGCAGGGCTCCGACGTCAACGCCATCTCCGGCGTCATCCAGGCGGCCACGCTGGCGCGCGTGCAGACCCCCGAGCTGCAGGAGCGGCTGAAGACCTCGCCCGCCTACTGCACCACCTACATGTCGATGAACATGACCAAGGCGCCGTTCGACCAGCTCGAGGTGCGTCAGGCGATCAACTGGGCGATCGACCGGAAGTCCGTGCAGACCGCCTCGGGCGGCACCCAGCTCGCCGACCCCGCCACCACGATCATCCCCGAGGCGGTGACCGGCCACCAGGACTTCGACCTGTACCCGAGCGAGGACTACGGCGGCGACACCGACAAGGCGCTGGAGCTCCTCGCCCAGGTCGGCCTCGAAGACGGCTTCTCGTTCGTCCTCGACATCCGCTCGCAGCCCAAGATGCAGGCGCAGGCCGAGGCCATCCAGCAGGCGCTCAAGGAGATCAACGTCGAAGTCGAGCTGAACGTCATCGACACCTCGACGTACTACGAGACGATCGGCACGCCCTCGCAGCAGCACGACGCCGCCATCACCGGCTGGTGCCCCGACTGGGCCTCCAGCGCGAGCACGATGGTCCCGCCGCTGGTCGACGGGCGCAACATCACCGACAAGGGCAACACCAACCTCGCGCAGATCGACGATGAGACGATCAACGCCCGCATCGACGAGATCAGCGCCATGACCGACCTCGAAGCGGCGAATGCCGAATGGGGCGAGCTCGACGAGGAGGTCATGGCCCTCGCGCCGATCGCCCCCCTCGTCTGGGAGAAGGGCATCTTCCTCCCCGGTGAGAACATCGCCGGCTACCACCCCAGCACCAGCATGACCGACCTGACGATCATCGGGCTGGAAGACCCGTCGCTGGGCTGAAACCGATGACCTTCACCTCGACAGACCTCGAAGTCGAAGGCGCGGCGGGCGGCGAGACGGTCGGTGAACCCGCACCGGCCTCGCCGCCCGCACAAGGGCGACACCTCGTCCACGCCTTCCTCCGCGACCGCGTGGCCGTCGCCTGCGGCGTCTACATCCTGCTCGTCGTCCTCATGGCCCTCGCCGCGCCGCTGCTGGTCAAGATCAGCGGCTACGGGCCCCTGGAGTTCGACCAGAGCGCCGTCGACCCGAACCTCGGCGGGCTCCCGATCGGCTGGGGCGGCGGCATGGGCGCCGAGCACTGGTTCGGCGTCGAGCCCGGCAACGGGCGCGACATCTTCGCCCGCATCGTCTACGGCGCGCGGGTGTCGATGACGATCGCCCTCGCCGCGACCGTGCTCACGAGCGTCCTCGGCGTCGTCTTCGGGCTCATCGCCGGCTACTTCGGCGGCCGCGTCGACATGGTGGTCTCCCGCGTCATGGAGTTCCTCATGGCGTTCCCGGCGCTCATCTTCATGATCGCCGTCCTCTCCGCGCTGCCG
Organism: Glycomyces arizonensis DSM 44726; assembly: GCF_000482705.1. Classification (GTDB taxonomy): domain Bacteria; phylum Actinomycetota; class Actinomycetes; order Mycobacteriales; family Micromonosporaceae; genus Glycomyces; species Glycomyces arizonensis. The sequence goes on from NZ_AXWO01000021.1 coordinate 39,781, forward strand.
GCCGACAACCGCCAGTTCCTGCTCGTCGTCGTGATCTCGTTCTTCGGATGGCCGTACCTGGCCCGCATCGTCCGCGGCCAGACCATGTCGCTCAAGGAACGGGAGTTCGTCGAGTCGGCACGGGCGTCGGGGGCCTCCAGCCTCCAGATCATCTTCAAGGAGATCCTCCCGAACCTCGCCTCCACCATCATCGTGATGACCACGCTCGCGGTGCCCGGCTACGTCGGCACCGAGGCGGGGCTGTCGTTCCTCGGCGTCGGCGTCGTCCCGCCGACGCCGTCGTGGGGGCAGATGATCGCCAGCTCGGTGCCCTGGTACGCCGTCGATCCCGCCTACTTCCTCATCCCGGGGGCCTTCCTGTTCATGCTCGTGCTGTCGTTCACCGTGCTCGGCGACCGCGTCAAGAAGATCGCCGAATCCGGGGAGGGCAGGGCATGAGCCGCTTCCTCCTCAACCGGCTGCTCGGCATGGTCGTCGTGCTGTTCGGCGTGTGCCTGTTCACCTTCGTCATCTTCTTCGTCCTCTCGCCCGATCCGGCGGTGCAGATATGCGGGAAGAACTGCACGCCGGAGGCGATCGACCAGATCCGGGAGAACCTCGGCCTCGACCAGCCGTTCTGGACCCAGTTCTGGACGTTCATCAGCGGGCTCTTCGTCGGGCGCACCTACGGCACCGGCCCCAACGCCATCGATTGCGCGGCGCCGTGCCTCGGCTACTCGTTCCAGACGAGCCAGCCGGTCACCGACATGATCATGCAGCGCCTGCCGGTCTCGGCGACCATCGCGATCGGCGCCGCCCTGCTCTGGCTGCTCTCGGGCGTCGCCGGGGGGCTCATCAGCGCCGTGCGCGAGGGCAGGTTCGCCGACCGCTTCATCGCGGGGCTCACCCTCACCGGCATGTCCATCCCCAACTACGTGCTGGCGCTCTCGCTCCAGTTCGTGCTCGTGGTCACGCTCGGCTGGCTGCCCTTCCCGCAGGCGGTGTCGTTCGGGAACGACCCGCTCCAGTGGTTCCTCAACTTCCTGATGCCCTGGATCGTGCTCGCCATCGGAGCCGCGGCCGTCTACACCAGACTCACCCGGGCGAACGTCATCGAATCGCTCCAGGAGAACTACGTCCGCACCGCGCGGGCGAAGGGCCTCAGCCCCGGCCTGGTCTGGCGGCGGCACGCGCTGCGACCGGCGCTGACGCCGATCGTCACGATCTTCGGCATGGACTTCGCCAACCTGCTCGGCGGCGCCCTCATCACCGAGACCGTCTTCGGGCTCAACGGCGTCGGCAAGCTCGCCGCCGACTCGATCACGAAGAACGACCAGCCGGTCATCATGGCCGTCACGCTGCTCGCGGCCTTCCTGGTCGTCGTCGGCGCCATGGTCGTCGACCTGCTGTACACCGCCATCGACCCGCGCGTGCGAGTGGGGAGCGCCAAATGAGCACCGCAACGGACACCGCCGCGCCACTGCTCCGCGTCCGCGGCCTCACGGTCGGCTTCCCGACCGCGGCCGGAACCACCGACGTCGTCAAGTCCCTCGACTTCGACCTGGAGCGCGGCGGCGCGCTCGGGATCGTCGGCGAGTCGGGCTCGGGCAAGTCGATGACCAGCCTCGCCATCATGGGGCTCCTGCCGAAGGGCGCCACGCGCTCCGGTTCCATCGAGTTCGACGGCACCGAGCTGACGACCCTGCGCGAGCGCGCGATGCGGGCCGTCCGCGGTGACCGCATCGCGATGATCTTCCAGGACCCGCTGTCCTCGCTCAACCCCTACTACACGGTGGGGACGCAGATCGCCGAGGCGTACCGCTCGCACCGCAAGGGCGTGACCAGGCGGCAGGCGCGAACCGTGGCGATCGAGGCGATGGAGCGCGTGCACATCCACGACGCCGCCCGCCGGGTCCACCACTACCCGCACCAGTTCTCCGGCGGGATGCGGCAGCGCGTGATGATCGCGATGATGCTCAGCATGGAGCCCGAGCTCATCATCGCGGACGAGCCGACGACCGCGCTCGACGTCACGGTCCAGGCGCAGATCCTCGACCTGCTGGCCGAGATCCGGGCCGACACCGGCGCCGGACTCATCCTCATCACCCACGACCTCGCCGTCGTCAGCGAGGTGACCGACCACATCGTCGTCATGCGCGAGGGCGACCTCGTCGAACAGGGCTCGGCGGAGCGGATCTTCACCGATCCTCAGGAGGAGTACACGCGCATGCTCCTCGACGCCGTGCCGCGCATCGACGACGAGATCGGCCTGCTGCGCACCACGGCCGCACCGAGCGCGGAGGAGGACCGATGAGCGACGGAAGCGAAGCCCTGCTGCGGGTGCGGAACCTGGTCAAGGACTTCACCTCGCCCGGCGGCGTCTTCGGCCGCACCAGGCGGTTCCGCGCGGTCGACGACGTCTCGCTCGACGTGGCGACCGGCGAGACGCTCGCGCTCGTCGGCGAGTCGGGCTCGGGCAAGTCGACCACGGCGCGCATGATCGCCCGGCTCATCGACCCCACCGGCGGCACGATCGAGTTCGCCGGCCGCGAGGTCCACGAGCTCACCGGGAAGGCGCTGCACGCCTTCCGCGGCGAGGTGCAGGTCGTCTTCCAGGACCCCTACTCCTCGCTGAACCCCAAGCACACCGTCGAGCGGATCGTCACCGCGCCGCTGGTCTACCAGAAGCGGAAGGTCCCCGGCGGCGCGCGCGCCTTCACCGGGGCGCTCATGGAGCGCGTCGGGCTCAACCCCGACCACTCGGCCCGCTTCCCCGCCCAGTTCTCCGGCGGGCAGGCGCAGCGCATCGGCATCGCCCGCGCGCTCGCCGTCGCCCCGAAGATGATCATCGCCGACGAGGCCGTGTCCGCATTGGACGTGTCGGTGCAGGCGCAGGTCATCAACCTGCTCCGGCGGCTCCAAGAGGAGGAGGGCTTCAGCTGCCTCTTCATCGCGCACGACCTGGCGGTGGTGCGGCAGATCGCGACGCGCGTGGCGGTCATGAACGGCGGGCGCATCGTCGAGACCGGCGAGCGCGACCAGGTCTTCGACTCCCCCCGCGACGACTACACCAGGAAGCTCCTCGCCGCCGTCCCTAGGATCAGACCCGAATGGGACGCCGAACGGCGCCGGAACGAGCAGGCCCGCAAGGACCGCGAACGGAAGGAGGCCGGACGATGATCGAGTACTCGATGCCCGGCATGTGGGTGCGCGAGCACCAGGTCCGTGTCCCGCTGGACTGGTGGAACCCCGGCGGCGAGATCGAGGTCTTCGTCCGCGAGATCGTCGACCCCGACAAGCGCGGCGGCGACCTGCCGCTCCTCACCTACCTCCAGGGCGGCCCCGGCGGGTCGAACCCGCGCCCGACCGAGGCCTCCGGCTGGCTGGCCGAGGCCCTCAAGGACTACCGCGTCGTGTTCGTCGACCAGCGCGGCACCGGCCGCAGCACCCCGATCGACGCCCGGATCGTCGCCGAACTCGGCGACGCCCAGGCCGGAGCGGGCTACCTCGCGCACTTCCGCGCCGACTCGATCGTGCGCGACCTCGAACACGTGCGCGCCACGCTCTACGAAGGACGGAAGTGGGCCACGCTCGCGCAGAGCTACGGCGGGTGGCTCACCCTCGCCTACCTCTCGCACGCGCCCGAGGCCCTGGCCGCCTGCTACGTGTGCGGCGGCATCCCCGGCAACCCCATGAGCGCCGAGGAGGTCTACCGGCGCACCTTCGACCGCGTCGCGGCCAAGACCGCCGAGTTCTACCGGCGCTACCCGCAGGACGTCGAGCTCGTCGCGCGGATCGCCGACCGGCTCGCCGCCGAACCCGTGCACCTGAGCGACGGCGACACGCTCACCGTGCGCCGCTTCCAGTCGCTCGGCATCGACCTCGGCATGAAGCCGGGCATCGAGCGCATGCACTGGCTCGTCGAGGACGCGTTCATCACCGGCGATCGCCTCTCCGAAGGCTTTCTCGCCGCCGTCCTCGCCCGCACCTCCTCGGCCGCCAACCCGCTCTTCTGGACCCTCCAGGAGTCGATCTACGGCGACGGCGCGAACGGGCCGACCGCCTGGGCCGCGCAGCGCGAACGCGACCGCCGCCCCGAGTTCGCCGAAGGCGTCCGCCCGCTCCCGTTCACCGGCGAGATGGCCTTCCCGTGGATGTTCGACGAGGTCAGGCTGCTGCGCGGCTTCGCTCCCGCCGTCCACGCCCTCGCCGAGCGCCGCGAGTGGAGCCCGGTCTTCGACTCCGGCCGCCTCGCGGCGAACGAGGTCCCGATCGCGGCGGCGGTCTACTTCGAGGACATGTTCGTCGACTCGGGACTCCAACTGGACACCCTGCGGGGCCTCGGCAACGCCCAGGCGTGGGTGACGAACGAGTTCGAGCACGACGGGATCGCGTCGGGACGGGTGCTCACCCGCCTGCGCGAGATGGTCCGCGACCGAGGAGGAGAACGGCGATGACCGAGACAGGGCGACCCCCGTACGCCGGCACCCGCTATCCCAGACTGGCCGACATCCCGGCCTTCACCGAGCACATCGCGAAGGGCTGGGGCGACGAGCCGGTTCCCGCGAGCATCGTCGACGGCGCCGCCGAGGCCGCGGCCTCGCACCGCGAGCGGCTGAGCGGACTCATGCCCGAGGCGACGATCGTCGTCTCCTCCGGCACCGCGCCGGTCCGCAACGACGACTGCGACTACCGCTTCCGCGCCGACAGCGACTTCGCCTGGCTCACCGGCTGCCAGGCCGAAGGCGCGACCCTCGTGATGACGCCCCGGCCCGGCGGCCACGACGCCCGGCTCTACCTGCCCGCCCCGTTCCGCCCCGGCGAGACCGGCTTCTTCGCCGACGCCGCCCACGGCGAGCTGTGGGTCGGCGCCTCCCCGGGCCTGCGCGAATGGTCCGAGGCCCTCCAGATCGCCGTCGAGCCGGCCACGGCCCTCGACGACCTCAAGGGACTCGACGGCGCGCTCGCGAGCCGCTCGGTGAGCGACGACCTCGCCGCCCGCCACGGGCTCGAACGCTCCGAGCCGCTCGGACGGCACCTCTCCCGGCTGCGGATGATCAAGGACGCCTGGGAGATCGAGCAGATGCGCCTCGCGATCGACGCGACCGTGGCCGGATTCGGCGAGGTCGCCCGCGAAGTGCCGCGCGCCGTCCGGGACGGCCTCGGCGAGCGCTGGCTCCAGGGCACCTTCGACCGCCACGCCCGCACCTTCGGCAACGGCCCCGGCTACGCCACGATCGTCGGCTCCGGCCCGCACGCGCCCACCCTCCACTGGGTCCGCTGCGACGGCCCGGTCCTGCCCGACGCCGCGCTGCTCCTCGACATGGGCGTGGAGGCGAACAGCCTCTACACCGCCGACGTCACCAGGACGCTCCCCGCGAGCGGCACGTTCAGCCCCCGGCAGCGCGAGGTCCACGACCTCGTCGAGAAGGCCCACCGCGCCGGGCTCGCACAGATCCGCCCCGGCACGGCGTACCTCGACTTCCACTTCGCCGCGATGGAGGTCGTCGCGCAGGGCCTGCACGACTGGGGCCTGCTGCCCGTGTCCGTCGACGAGGCGCTCTCCCCCGAAGGCCAGCAGCACCGGCGCTACCTCGCCTGCGGCATCGGCCACCACCTCGGGCTCGACGTCCACGACTGCAGCCGCGCCGAATACGAGGACTACATGGGGGCCGACCTCCAGCCGGGCGTCGTGATGACCGTCGAGCCGGGGCTCTACTTCCATGCGAACGACCGCACCGTGCCGCCGGAGCTGCGCGGCATCGGCGTGCGGCTCGAAGACGACGTGCTCGTCACCGACGGCGGCTCGGAGGTGCTCTCCGCGGGGCTGCCGATCGACGCGGACGGCGTCGAGGCGTGGACGCGCGAGCACTTCGCGCACGCGGAGCACGGACGATGACGACCGCCGAACTCCGCTCGCCGCCCCGGGCGCGCCCGTTCGCGCTCGGCGCGGCGCGCGTGGACGACGGATCCGTGTTCGCCCGCGCCCGAGACGAGATGCTGCACCTCGCCCGCGTCTACCCGGTCGACCGCCTCCTCGCGGTCTTCCGCCGCAACGCGGGACTCGACACGCGCGGCGCCGTCCCGCCCGGCAACTGGGAGGACTTCGGGCACCCGAACGAACACGCCTGGGGCGAAGGCGACTACCCGGGCCGCGAGCGCGCCCAGACGGCCAACCTGCTGCGCGGCCACTACGCGGGCCACTTCCTCTCGATGCTCGCCATGGCCGCCGCCGGAACGGACGACCCCGCGCTGCGCGCCAAGGTCGACGAGTTCGTCGCGGGCCTCGGCGAGACGCAGGCCGCGCTCGCCGCGACCGGCCGCTACTCGCATCCCGGATTCCTCGCCGCCTACGGCGAATGGCAGTTCTCGCGCCTGGAGGACTTCGCCCCCTACGGCGAGATCTGGGCGCCCTACTACACCTGCCACAAGATCATGGCCGGGCTCCTCGACGCCGCCGAACTGACCGGCAGCGCGCAGGCGCTCGACATCGCCGCCGCGATGGGCCACTGGGTCCACCACCGGCTCTCGCGCCTCGACCCCGAACGCCGCCAGCACATGTGGTCGCTCTACATCGCCGGAGAGTTCGGCGGGATGAACGAGGCCCTCGCCAGGCTCGCCACGGCCGCCGAGGAACCGCTGCTGTTGGAGACGGCCGCGTTCTTCGACCAGGAGAACCTGCTCGACGCGGGCGAGACACGTACCGACATCCTCACCGACATGCACGCCAACCAGCACCTGCCCCAGCTGATCGGCTACGTCGAGCAGTACGAGCGCACCGGCCGGCGCCGCTACCTCGACGCCGCGATCGGCATCTGGGACCAGATCGTGCCCGGCCGCACCTACGCCCACGGCGGCACCGGGGAGAGCGAGCTGTGGGGGCCGCCGGGGACCGTAGCGGGCGACGTCGGGCACCGCAACGCCGAGACCTGCGCGAGCCACAACCTGCTGAAGCTCGCCAGGAAGCTCTTCGGGCACACGCTCGATCCGCGCTACATGGACTACTACGAGCGCACGGTCCTCAACCACGTCCTCGGCTCGCGCCGGGCGGTCCGCTCCGACACCAGCCCCGAAGTGACCTACATGTTCCCCGTCCACCCCGGCGCGCTGCGGGAGTACGACAACGTCGGGACCTGCTGCGGCGGCACCGGCCTGGAGAACCACGTCAAGTACCAGGACACCGTCTACTTCCGGGACGCGGACGGGCTCTACGTCAACCTGCCGATCGACTCCGAGCTCGACTGGACCGAGGCGGGCCTGCGGGTCCGGCTGCATTCGGGCTTCCCGCTGGGGAACGTGATCTCGCTGCGCTTCGAGGCTCTCGGACAGACCGGACCGAAAGACACCGAGCGGACCATCCGCCTGCGCGTGCCCACTTGGGCCGCAGGAGAACTCGAACTGCTGCTCAACGACACCCCGGCCGGACCCGAACCGGTCCCCGGCGAGTACGCCTCGATCACCCGCACCTGGCGCGCGGGCGACGAACTGGTCCTCAGCGCCCCCGTGGCCCTGCGCGCCGAACCGGCGATCGACGACCCCCGCCAGTGCGCGCTCTTCCTCGGCCCGACCCTGCTGCTGGCGAATTCGGAGGCCACGACCGGGCTTCCCTTCGGCCTCAACGGCAGGCGAGCCTTCGACGGCGGCCTGATCACCGACGGCACCGGCGCCGAGCTCCCCGCCGAACTCGCCGAGGAGGGCGCGGTCGAACTCGACGGCGTCATGTTCGAGCCCTGCTGGTCCGGCGCCGAGAGCCGGTACCACATGTACGTGCGCTCGCACGACGCCGAGATCGCCTTCGGCGGGAACGGGACCGGCGTGCCGAACCGGGTGCGCTCCGACGGGAGCACCTTCCTCGACGAGCTGTGGTCGATCGGCGCCTTCCCCGACCGCGCCGCCTTCCTCGACCGCGCGGCGGCCGTGGCCGCCCGTGTGCGCGCCGAAGGACTCCTCGGCCGCGACGAACTCGCGGCGGTGCTCGCCGCGGCCGCGGCGTTCGACGGCGCTACGGTGCGGCCGATGCCGGTCGACCCGGCCGCGGTGCCGACCGTGCCCGACACGGGCGCCGTGCCCCCCGCCGTCGCCATCGAGATCCTGGAGGAGCCCGCCCCCTCGGGCTGGTTCACCAGCGCGCCCGCCGTCCGCGTGCGCGGCTTCGATGTGGACGATTCGGGTGCCGAGGACCGGCTCCGCCTGGAGCTGCGGATATCCGGCGGCGACTGGACGCCCTACACGGAGCCGGTCCCGATCACGACCGAAGGCGTGCACCGCATCGAGGCGCGAGTGACCGACCCGAACGGCCTCACCGGCGCCGTGAGCCGGGAGATCAGCGTGGACACCACCCCGCCGGTCTCGCATGCGACCGTCAAGGAGCTGGGGGCCAGTGTGGAGATCACCCTGAGCGCCGACGACGGCGTCTCGGGCGTCGAGCGCATCCAGTGGCAGGGCCCCGGAACATTCTGGGGCACCTTCCAAGAGGCGTTCGTGCGGGCGATCGACGACGAGCCGCAGGTGATCGAGTACGCCGCCACCGACAGGGCGGGCAATGAGGAACCGCGGCGGCGGCTCGTGATCCCCGGCGGCGGGGGCTCACGATGAGGGTCGCAATCGGAGGCGGAGCGGACCGCGCCGTGTACGCTGCGAGGCGACGGCGCCGGTCCGGTACGCGCGTTGTCGAAGGGAGAGCTGGGGAGTGACGTTGCCATCCATCCAACGACTGGAGCCGGGCGAGAGCCTGCGGGCGCGCGTGGAGCGGACGCTCTCGACCGCGATCATCTCGGGTGAGCTCGCGCCCGGGACGCTCCTGACCGTCCCGACGCTGGCCGAGCAGTTCGCGGTGTCGGCGACGCCCGTCCGCGAGGCGATGCTCGACCTCGAGAAGCGCGGCTTCGTCGAACCGGTGCGCAACAAGGGCTTCCGCGTGACGGCGGTGAGCGACGACCTGCTCCACGACATCGTCGAGATCCGGCTGCTGCTGGAGCCCCCCGCCATGGCGCGCCTCGCCGAGGCGTTCCCGGCCGACCGGCTGGAGGAGCTCCGCGCCCAGGCCGATGCGATCGTCACCGGCGCGCGCGCGGGCGATCTCGCCGCCTACCTGCTCGCGGACCGCCGCTTCCATCTGGAGCTGACCGCGCTGCTCGGCAACGACACGCTGGTCGAGACGATCGCCGAGCTGCGCGCGCGCACCCGCCTGGTCGGGCTCGTCTCGCTGCTGGAGACGAGCATGCTCGACGTCTCGGCCGCGGAGCACCACCGGCTCCTCGACCACCTCGCCGCGGGCGACGCGGACGCGGCGGGTGAGCTCATGCGCCACCACATCCGCCACGCCGTCGGATGGTGGGCGGGCAAACCCGAGGCGGCCGAGGGCGAGTAGCCCTCGGAGGAAGAGAACTCCGACCCATTGCGACCCCGATAAATATGTGACATACCACTAATGAGGAGGTGAGACCATGCAGGCGGATGTGGCGATCGTCGGCGCCGGCATCGTCGGCGCGGCGTGCGCGCGGGCCCTGGCGCGCGCCGGAATGAGCGTCGTCATCGTCGACCGCGGCGCCCCCGCCGCCGCGACGAGCGCGAGCGGCGAAGGCAACCTCCTGGTCTCCGACAAGGCGCCGGGGCCGGAGCTCGACCTCGCGCTCCTCGCCTCGGCGCACTGGCCCCGCCTCGCCGCCGAACTCGCCGACGAGCTCGGCGACTCGTTCCCCGCCGTCGAATACGAGCGGAAGGGCGGCGTCGTCGTCGCCACCACCGAGGCGGGGGCCGGGCCGCTGCGCGACTTCGCCCGCGGCCAGGCCGAAGTCGGCGTCGAGACCGAGGACCTCAGCGTCGCCGAGGCGCTCGAACTCGAACCACACCTCAACCCCGAGATCACCGCGGCCGTCCACTACCCGCAGGATGCGCAGGTCCAACCGGTCATCGCCGCCGAGGCCCTGCTCGCCTCGGCCAGGCGATCGGGCGCGCGGATCCTGCCGCACCGGGAGGTCGTCGGCGCACTGCGGGACGCCGCTGGGCGCATCACCGGCATCCGCACCGCCGCAGAGGAAATCCACGCCGGTGCCGTCGTCGTCGCGGCCGGGCCCTGGTCCGGTGCCGTCGCTGAATCTCTCGGCGCCGAGCTCCCCGTCCACCCCCGGCGCGGGATGGTCCTGGTGACCGCGCGCATGCACCAGAAGGTGTTCCACAAGGTCTACGACGGCGACTACTTCGGCGCGACCCAGTCCGCCGACGCCGCGCTCCAGACCTCCAGCGTCGTCGAGTCCACTCCCGGCGGCACCGTCCTCATCGGCTCCAGCCGCCAGCAGATCGGCTTCGACGACCGGCTGGACGTCGCGGTCCTCGCCGCGGTCGCGCGAAAGGCGCTGCGCCTCTTCCCCTTCCTGGAGACCACGCCGGTGATCCGCGCGTACGGCGGCTTCCGCCCCTACATACCCGACCACCTCCCGGTCATCGGCGAGGACCACCGGCACCCCGGGCTCTGGTACGCCACCGGGCACGAGGGCGCCGGGATCGGCCTGGCGGGGGTGACGGGCGAACTCATCGGCGCGCTCCTCACCGGCGCCGAACCGGCGATCGACCCCGGGCCGTTCAGCCCTTCGCGCCCGAGCCTCGCCGCCCACCTCACCCCGACCCCGGAGGGAGCGGCATGAGCGCCATCGTCCCCTGGAGATCCGACCCCATCCGCCCCGCCGAGCCCCGGCCGCTGCGCATCAGCGTCGACGGCGTCCCCGTCGAAGGGCTGCACGGGCAGTCGATCGCGGGCGTCCTCCTCGCGCAAGGCGAGACCGCCTGGCGCACCACCGTCGCGGGCCGCGGACGCGGCGTCTTCTGCGGGATCGGCGTCTGCTTCGACTGCGTCGCCACCGTCAACGGCGAGAGCGACGTGCGCCTGTGCATGCGCCGCGCGCAGGACGGCGATGTCGTCGAGACGCAGAACGATGCGGGGGAGGAGCGGGTATGAGCAGCGTTCTTGTCATCGGCGCCGGTCCCGCCGGACTCGCCGCCGCCGTGGCCGCGAGCGACGCCGGAGCGCGCGTCACCCTCCTCGACTCCGGCGACGGCCTCGGCGGGCAGTATTGGCGACACCTGCCCGCCCAGCGCCCCAGCCGAAACGAGGCCCGGCTCCACCACGGGTGGGCAGCCTTCGAGCGGCTCCGAAGCCGCATCGGCGGCGACGACGCGATCGAGGTCGTCACCGAGGCCCAGGTCTGGGCCATCGAGACCGCCGAATCCGTGACGGCCCAAGTCCTCGTCGGCCCCGCCGACGCCGCCGGACGCGAGGCGCGGGCCCTGACCGCCGACGCCATCGTGCTCGCCCCCGGCGCCCACGACCGCACGCTGCCGTTCCCCGGCTGGCACCTCCCGGGCGTCTTCTCCGCCGGGGCCGCCCAGGCCCTCGCGAAGGGCGAACGCATCGCCGTGGGCCGCCGCGCCGTCGTCGCCGGGGCCGGACCGTTCCTGCTGCCGGTCGCCCAGTCGCTCACCGCCGCCGGTGCGACCGTCCTCGGCGTGTTCGAGGCGGCCCGCCCGCCCGCCCTCGCCAAAGGCTGGCTCTCGAAGCCCTGGAAGCTCTTCGGCACGGCCCACAAGGGCCGCGAGCTCGCCGGATACCTGGCCCATCACCTCGTCCACCGGGTGCCCTACCGGCTCGGCCGCGCCGTGGTCGAGGCCCGCGGCGACGGCCGCGTCGAGGAAGTGGTCATCGCGCGCGTCGACGCGGAGTGGGCCCCGGTGCCCGGCACCGAGCGGACCCTCGCCGCCGACGCGGTCTGCGTCAGCCACGGCTTCACCCCGCGCCTCGAACTGCCGATCGCCGCCGGGTGCGCGATCGGCCCGGACCGCTTCGTCCGCGTCGACCCAGATCAACGCACGAGCGTCGACGGCGTGTACGCGGCCGGTGAGATCACCGGCATCGGCGGGGTCGACGCGGCACTCGTCGAGGGCCGCATCGCGGGCCACCGCGCCGCCGGAGGCGCGAAATCCGCAATGGACTCCGCCCGGCGCCGCCGCGCGGCCACTACCGACCTCGCCCGGCGCATCGAGGCCGCCCACGGCATCCGCCCCGGCTGGACCTCCTGGCTGCGCGACGACACCGTCGTCTGCCGCTGCGAGGAGGTCCCCTACGCCAGGCTCCGCAGTGTGGCAGAGGCGACCGAGCAGCACGCCATGCGCTCGGTGAAGCTCACGACCCGAGCGGGCCTCGGCATCTGCCAGGCGCGCATGTGCGGCCGCACGGTGGAGGCCCTCATCGGGGCGGACACCTCGCGCGGCGCCGACACCTCCGACCGGCGGCCCCTGGCCGCGCCCATTCGGCTCGGCGACCTCGCCGAGCTCCCCACCACGCCCAAGCGCGGCAGTGCCTAGAAAGGGAAGACACCCATGACTGACAAGAAGTTCGACCTCGGCGGCGTCGTCGTCGCGACGACGCTGGCGTTCAAGGAGGACCCGAAGGCGCCCGCCGGGCTCGCGGTCGACTACGACAAGTTCGCCGAGCACTGCGACTTCCTCATCCGCAACGGCTGCCGCGGCGTCGGCCCCAACGGCTCGCTCGGCGAGTACTCCTCCCTCACCGACTCCGAGCGCCGCAAGGTCGTGCAGGTCGCCGTCGAAACGGTCGGCGACCGCGGGCTCGTCGTCGCCGGTGTGCACGGCGTCGGCTGGCACCAAGCGGTCCAGTGGGCCGAGCACGCCCAGGAGGACGGCGCCGACGGCGTCCTGCTGCTCCCGCCGACGATCTACCGCGCCAACCGCGGCGAGGTCGTCGAGCACTACACCAAGGTCAACGAGGTCGGCCTGCCGATCATGATGTACAACAACCCGTTCGACACGAAGGTCGACATCGGGCCCGACCTCATCGCCGAGCTGTACGAGCTCGAGAACGTCGTGGCCGTCAAGGAGTTCTCCACCGACGTCCGCCGCGTCCTGGAGATCCGGGAGCGGTGCGACATCGACGTCATCGCCGGCGCCGACGACCTCCTCTTCGAGTCGCTCGTCGTCGGCGCGAAGGGCTGGTTCGCCGGATACCCGAACGCCTTCCCGCGCGAGGCCGTCGCGATCTACGATCTCGTCACGGCCGGGGAGATCGAGCGGGCCCGCGAGCTGTACACCGGCCTGGTGCCGGTGTTCCGCTGGGACACGAAGACGGAGTTCGTCCAGGCGATCAAGCTGTCGATGGACGTCGCGGGCAACAGCTACGGCGGGCCGACCCGCCCGCCGCGCGGGCCGCTCTCGGCAGCCCAGCGCGAGCAGGTCGTCCGCGACACCCGCCGCGCCCTGGACCACGCCGAACGATTCCACGGTTCCGCTTCCTAGAGGTACCGTGCCCGCACGGGGACCGCTCGCGATTGGAGGAGCATGAGAACGACACGGCTGATCAGCGCCGTCGACTCGCACACGGAGGGCATGCCGACCCGGGTGGTCACCGGCGGGGTCGGGACCATCCCGGGCGCGACGATGAACGACAAGCGCCTCCACTTCATCGAGCACATGGACGATCTGCGGCGCTTTTTGATGGACGAGCCGCGCGGCCACGCCGCGATGAGCGGCGCGATCCTCCAGCAGCCGACCCGCCCCGACTGCGACTGGGGCGTGATCTACATCGAGGTGTCCGGCTGCCTGCCGATGTGCGGGCACGGCACGATCGGGGTCGCGACCGTGCTCGTCGAGACCGGGATGGTCCCTGTCGTCGAGCCGGTCACCGAGATCCGGCTCGACACGCCCGCCGGGCCGGTCACCGCGCGCGTCGCGGTCTCGGGCGGTCACGCCGACGCGGTCACCATCGAGAACGTGCCGAGCTACGCCGACGCGCTCGACACGAGCGTGGAGGTGCCCGGCCTGGGCACCGTCCCGTACTCGATGGCCTTCGGCGGCAACTTCTACGCGATGGTGGACCTCGACGACGTCGGCCTGCCGTTCGACCGCTCGCGCGGGCAGGAGATCCTGGCCGCCGGACTGGCGATCATGGACGCGATCAACGAGACCGCTCCGCCGCGGCACCCCGAGATCGCCGGGCTCGACCACTGCCACCACGTCGAGTTCATCGCGCCGGGATCGACCGCGGCGCGCTCGCGGCACGCGATGGCGATCCACCCCGGCTGGTTCGACCGCTCGCCGTGCGGCACCGGCACGTCCGCCCGGATGGCCGAGCTGTGGGCGCGCGGCGAGCTCGATCTCGAGACCGACTTCGTCAACGAGTCGTTCATCGGCACCCGTTTCATCGGGCGGCTCACCGGCGAGACCACCGTCGGCGGCCGTCCGGCGGTGGTCCCCACGATCACCGGCCGCGCCTGGGTGACCGGCACGGCGCAGTACATGCTCGACCCCGCCGACCCGTTCCCTTCGGGATTCCAGTTCTAGGAGTGCTCATGACGAACCAGACGCCACTCGACAGCCTCGACGCGATCGCGCGGACCGCCGACGAGGCGGCCCGCGCGCTCGTGCGGATCGCCCCGGCGACCCGCGCCGCCGCCCTCGTCGCCGCCGCGGACGCGATCACCGCGGAAGCCGACGACCTGGTGGCGCTCGCGATGAGCGAGACCGGCCTGGCCGAGGTCCGACTGCGCGGCGAGCTGAAGCGGACCGCAGTCCAGCTGCGGCTCTTCGCCGACACGGTCGTCGACGGCGCCTATCTCGACGCCCGGATCGACCGCGCCGACCCCGACTTCGCGCTCGGGCCCCGGCCGGACGTGCGCAGCGTCAACGAGCCGATCGGGCCCGTGCTGAACTTCGCCGCGAGCAACTTCCCGTTCGCGTTCTCCGTCGCCGGCGGGGACACCGCGGCCGCGCTCGCCGCGGGCAACCCGGTCATCGTCAAGGCCCACCCGGGCCACCCGCTCCTGTCCGAGCGCACCGCCGAGGTCGCCGCCGCCGCGCTCGAAGGCGCCGGGCTCCCTTCGGGCACACTGCAACTCATCGCCGGGCAGGAGGCGGGAGTCGCGATGCTGCGGCACCCGCTCGTCAAGGCCGCGTCGTTCACCGGATCGGTCGGGGCCGGGCGGGTCCTCGCCGACATCGCCGCCGCGCGGGTCGACCCGATCCCGTTCTACGGTGAGCTCGGCAGCGTCAACCCCGTCTTCGTCACCCCCGGCGCCCTCGCCGAACGCGCGGGCGAGATCGCCGCCGGGCTCGTGGCGAGCGTCGGCGGCTCCGCCGGGCAGCTGTGCACGAAGCCCGGATTCGTCTTCCTGCCCGCGGGCCACGGCCTCGACGACGCGATCGCCGAGGCTTCGGCCAAGGTCGAGGAGCACCGGATGCTGGGCCCGCGCATCGCCGAGGGCTATGCGCGGCGGCGCGACGCGATCCTCGAAACGGCGGGCGTCCGCGTCATCGCCGCCGGGTCGCTGCGGACCGACGACGGCGGCCAGGGCTGGGTGACGCCCACGATGGCCGCCGTCGGCGTCGAGGACCTCCGCGCCGGTCTCGGCACGCTCCTCGACGAGTGCTTCGGCCCGCTCACGATCCTCGTCGAGGCACCGGCCGACGCCGATTACGCGGATCTGCTCGAGGAGTTCTTCGAAGGGAACCTCACCGTCACCGTGCACCGGGCCGACGGCGACGACGTCGCGCGCCTGGTGCGCGCGGCATCGCGCCGGGCCGGGCGCGTCCTGTTCGACGGCTGGCCCACGGGGGTCGCGGTGACCCCCGC
The DNA here is from genome assembly GCF_000482705.1 of Glycomyces arizonensis DSM 44726. GTDB lineage: Bacteria > Actinomycetota > Actinomycetes > Mycobacteriales > Micromonosporaceae > Glycomyces > Glycomyces arizonensis. The sequence goes on from NZ_AXWO01000021.1 coordinate 55,397, forward strand.
GATGCAGCACGGCGGGCCGTGGCCCGCCACGACCTCGGGCGGCACGAGCGTCGGCACGGCGGCCATCGCGCGGTTCGTGCGGGCGGTCGCCTACCAGAACGCTCCGGCGGCGATCCTGCCGCCGCCGCTGCGCGACGACAACCCGTGGGACGTGCCGCAGCGGATCGCCCCGGCGGGGGAGTCCGCCGCGTGGGGAGGCCGCGCGGCGTAGTCGCTAACGCTCGTCGACGACCCGGCCGTACTCGTCGGCGAACTCGTGCAGCAGCGCGATGAGCCGTTCGGACTTCTCGGGTCCGAGCCTGTCGAGGGCGGACTGGTAGCCGCCGAGGACCACGTCCAGGTTCGCCTTGAGCGCCTCCGCGCCCGCCTCGGTGGGGGCGAATCGGTAGGCGGGGCTGCCCGGCTCGCGGGAGCGCTGGACCATGCCCTGGTGCAGCGCCGCGTTGACCTGGCGGTTGACGGTCGACTGCTCGAGCTTGAGCTGGTCGGCGATCTCGCGGAGCGTGCGCGGGCCGCTCTCGCTGAGGAGCCACAGCAGCCGCAGGTCGGCGGTGCCGATGGTGGCGCACTGGGTGATGACGTGGCGCTGGCGCTCGAACCGCGTGATCGCGGCCGCGAACCGCCGCCCGGGGTCGCCGGGGGCGGTACCTGAACGCTGCTCGGCCATGTCGCCTCCTTCACATGCGGGTGGACACATCCCAATGATTGTGTATGATACATAAGTCTATCGTATGTAACTTACACATCGAAGCCTAAGGAAACCATGTCCCCATCACCGCCAAGGGCGGAGCCGGAAGCGGCGCACCCCAGCTCCCGGCACCCCGCCCTGATCGTGCTCGTCCTCGGCTTCTCCAGCCTCTGCGCCGCCCTGATGCAGTCGCTGGTGATCCCGATCCAGAGCGAGCTCCCCAAGCTGCTCGACACCAGCGCGAGCAACACCTCCTGGATCGTCACCGCCACCCTCCTGGGCGGCGCGGTCGCCATGCCCACGGCAGGGCGCCTGGCCGACATCTTCGGCAAGAAGCCGATCCTCATCGTCAGCGCCGCGATCCTCGTCCTCGGCTCCCTGCTGTGCGCGGTCGGCGGCGGCTTCGCGCTCGTCCTGGTCGGCCGCTTCCTCCAGGGCATCGCCATGGGCTACGTCCCCGTGGCGATCAGCATGGTCCACGAGGTGACGCCGCCGAAGATGGTCAACACCGCCACCGCGGGCATCAGCGCCACGCTCGGCGTCGGCGGCGCGCTCGGCCTCCCGATCGCCGCCTGGATCGCCCAGGAGTACGACTGGCACGCGCTGTTCTGGCTCTCGGCCGTCCTCGCCGCGGTCATGACCGCCCTCACCGCCGTCGCCCTCCCGCACCGCGCCAACCGCCACCCGGCCCGGTTCGACCTCGTCGGCTCGATCGGCCTGGCCGTCGGCCTGGTCGCCCTGCTCGTGGGCATCTCCAAGGGCGGCGACTGGGGCTGGACCGACGGGAGCACGCTCGCGTCGATCATCGGCGGCGCCGCCGTCCTGGTCCTGTGGGGCGTCTACGAGCTGCGCCACCGCGCCCCGCTCGTGGACCTGCGCACCACCGCGCGGCTGCCCGTGCTGCTCACCAACCTCGCCGCGCTCGCGGCCGGGTTCGGCATGATGGCGCAGTCCATCGTGGTGCCCCAACTGCTCCAGATGCCCGAGCAGACCGGCTACGGCCTGGGACAGACGATCCTCCAGGCAGGACTCTGGATGGCCCCCGCGGGCCTGATGATGCTGGCGTTCGCGCCGATCTCCAGCGCGATGCTCACCCGCATCGGCGGCCGCCTCACCCTCGCGATCGGGGCGGCGGTGATCGCCGGGGGCTACCTCGTGGCCGCGTTCATGACCGACGAGGCGTGGAAGCTCATGGTCGCCAGCTGCATCTCCGCGGCCGGGGTGGGCATCGGCTACGCCGCCATGCCCACCCTGATCATGGACAACGTCCCCCGCTCCGAGGCCGGTTCGGGCGTCGGCGTCAACTCGCTGATGCGATCGATGGGCACCACCGTCGCCGGAGCGGTCATGGCCGTGGTCCTGACCAGCCAGACCATGACCCTCGCGCCGGGCACCCCGTCGATCCCCACGCACGACGCGTTCCGGCTGTGCTTCCTCATCGGCGCGGGTGCGGCGCTCGTCGCGGCGGCCCTGACCCTCTTCATCCCGCGCAGGCCGCGCCCGGCTCCCGTGCGGGACGAGCGCGTCGAATCGGAGCTCGAAGCGGTCCACTGAGCAACGACACGGCAAGGGGCCCGCGGCGGATCCGCCGCGGGCCCCTCACCGTGTCAGCCGTCGATCAGTTTGGCGCGTGGACGGTGCCGTCGTCCCAGTCGCGGGTGGCGCCCCGCAGGTACCAGCTCGACCCGCCGGACGGGGTGCTGCCCGAGAAGTGCTGCTCGATGGAGCCCTCGAACGGCGCAGCGGAGACGTTGCCGCCGTACGCGTCCGTGTAGACCGTGGTCGAACCGGAGCTCTGCAGCGTGAAGCCGCCCGGCCGGTACTCTCGCAGGCTCCCCGTGAACGGCGAGCGGGGGTCGTCCCATTCGAGCCGTTCCCCGGCTTGGAGGGCCTCCTCGCATCCCGGGCCGCCCAGCAGATCCGGCTCGTAGCACAGGTCCAGGACCCGGCCCAGGTTGTTCGGCTGGGACGGGTCGTAGTAGCGCGACGAGTTGACCACGTAGAACAGCGGCGAGATGCTGAAGTTCACTCCGGCGCCGTTGATCTGCGAGTTGCCGAACCAGAAGTCGTCCATGTCGGAGACGTTGAACGGCTGCGGGTCGGGGTAGAGCGGATCGTAGTGGGTCTCGCCGCGGCGGATCGCGTCGACGCAGCTCGACTCGGCGATCAGCCGTCCGGGCGTCACGTACTCCGAGGGCGAGTCCGCCGGCGCCGGAGTTCCGACGTCGATGAACCGGCCTCCGAAGCCGGGGCATTCGGACGGGCTGAAGCCGCCGGCCACGCCGAACGGCATCAGCACGGCTACGTCGGCCTGCACGGTCCGCCCGTTCGCGGTGCACTTGATGTTGCTGATCAGCTCGTGGACGTTGTTCTTGAACGCGTCCGGCGAGTGCGTGCCCTGGTGGATCTTCAACAGGATGTCGCAGTTGGCCAGGACCGTGCCCTGAGGCGGGAAGAAGGCGGAGCCGTCATCGCCCTGGATCACGTCGACGTTCTGGACCAGCACCTTGTGTCCGACATGGTCCTCGTGCCGCTGGCTCATGTCGGGCAGGCTGTCGGCCTGCACCTCGCTGACGTAGCCGAACGGCGGGAAGCCGCTCTCGTCGAACAGCGGCGAGTTGCGCGGGTCGTCGCCGTGCTCGTGCCCGAACGAGCAGCCGCTCGGGTCCTGGACGGGGTGCCAGGTGGGATAGACCTTGCCGTCGGGGCCGTAGGTCCAATACCTGGCGTGGATCTCGCTGGCGCACTCGCCGGGCTGGGGGTCGTAGCCCTTCGGCTGCAAGACCAGCTCGTACGCCATGCTGAGCTCGGCGTCGGCGGGCGGCGGCCCCTGGCCCCACTCGGGGTTCGTCGGGACGGGGTCCGTCGGGTCCGGATCCGTGGGGTCCGGTCCGGGGTCGGTCTGGCCGTCGCAGACGTCGCCGTTGACGGAGATCCGGCTCGGCTCGGCGCTGCTGCCGTTGCCGACGAAGCCGAAGACCTCGCGGCTCTGGCCGGAGCCGATGGAGCCGTTCCAGCCGACGTCGGTGCCGCTGAAGCTGGATCCGCTCTGGTTCCAGTCGACGTTCCACGCGCTGCTGACAGCGGTGCCGGAGGGGAAGTCCCAGTCGATCTGCCAGCCGTTGATGGGCTCGCCGGCGGTGATGGTGATGTTGGCCTGGAAGCCGGAGCCCCAGTCGTTGGTGACGTTGTAGTCGACTTCGCAGCCCTCTTCGGCGAACGCGTGGTTCGCCGAGACGATGGTCAGCGCACTGGCGCCGAGAGCGGCGACGGCCATGAGAGCGACCGCCAGCCTCCTATGCATTTGACGCGATTGCATAGTTCGATGTCCTTTCTTCTTGGTGGCGGCGATCGGAGGGGCTCTATCGGTGTCTTGGCTCGTGCGAAACGGGTTTGATGATCATTTCGACGAGGAAAGCGCTCCCAAGAAATATATTGATGGTTGCCTATATTTAGAGGACTTGTCAAGGTCTTCGCGGTATTTCCGAAATGTTTCCGTTGGCAAGCGTTTGATGCGGCGAAGCCGCTCTTGGAGGCGATGAAGCCGACCCCTCGCGAGGCGCGTCGAACCCGGCGGCGGCTCCGTCAATCTGGCCCCACCCCCACCGTGATGACCAAAATACTCATATGGTCACCATTTACTCTCTTATCTCCGCAATCCATCTAATATGAACTTTTAAGCACTTCTTGACTAATTCGTTACTTATAGATATACATGAATGTACCGATTGAGCATTCTCGACAGACCCTGGTTTTCGACCCATCCTCGCAAACCGCTGGGAGCGCTCCCGAATTTTGAACACCGGTATTGCCGTCCCCGATCCCTCACCCGCAGTAGAGCAGTCGCCATCGATTGCCCTCAGCCCAGAAAGTGATCCGAATGAAAATACTCCGAAAGACGCCGCTCCTCGCCGCGGTCGCCCTGGCCGCCCTGGCCGCCCTGGCCGCGGCCATGTTGGCCGGCCCCGCCGCGCAGGCGGACACCGAACTCGCCGACGCCCCCGGCGGCCGCGTCACCGTCGACGTCGTCACCGTCAACGGCTCCGGCTGCCCGCAAGGCACCGCCGACGCCACCGTCAACGGGGACAACACGTCGTTCACCGTGACCTACGACCGCTTCCTGGCGGAGGCCGGGGGCAGCACCGATGTCGTCGATTCCCGCAAGAACTGCCAGATCAACCTGGCCGTGAACGTTCCGTCGGGGTTCACCTACGCGATCGCCAGGGCCGACTACCGCGGCTACGGGCACCTCGAATCCGGCGCCACCGGCATGCAGCAGGCGAGCTACTACTTCAGCGGAAGCTCCGCGACCACCCGCTCCGCCCACGAGCTGGACGGTCCGTACAACGGCGACTGGCAGTTCACCGATCGAGCCGCCGAATTCGTCTACAAGCCGTGCGGCGAGCAGCGGAACTTCAACATCAACACCGAACTCCGAGTGAGCGCCGGCGACAACCCCGCCCTGAAGAGCTTCATGACCATGGACTCGACCCGTGGAAGCGTCAAGACCGTGTTCCACCTCGCCTGGAAGCGCTGCTGAGGCAGTCGATCTCCACGCCGACAACGTGATACGGGCCCGCGACCCGGAATTCGTTCCGGGTGGCGGGCCCGCCGCGCGCTATCAGGCGTCGGTGCCGCCCATGCCTCCGGCCGGGCCTCCTTCGCCTCCGGTGGGCGGTTCGCCTCCGCCGGGGGGCGAGGCTCCGGCGCCGCCTCCGGCCTCTGTGCCCGTGTCGACGCCGACGGTCAGCGAGACGGTGTACCCGCCCGCGGCGTCGCCCGAGACGGTGGCCAGCTGGCTCTCGCCGCCGTCGTCGCTGAACACGTTGTCGCCGTCGAGCGACACCTGGGCGAGGTTCGCGACGGACGCTTCGTAGCCCTCTTCCGCGTACGCCTCGTCGCAGACCTCCTCCGGCAGCGCCACCTGCGAGGTGGCGATCGCGTTGGTGCTGTCCGCGATCGCGTCGGCGTCGGGGTTCCGGAGCCCGCTCGGCGGGCGTTCCAAGACGCGTGCGGGGCGCCGTCACGATCGACGGCGCCCCGCACGGCTGTGGAGTTGGAATCAGAGCCCGTAACGGCCCTTCAGATGCCGCCACCAGTCGCGCAGCATCCACTGGTCGAATTCGGTGATGGTGGCCGAGGAGCCGGCCTTCATGATGAAGCAGCACTGGCCGGTCGGGGTCCAGTCGTAGAAGTCGTCGAGCCCGAACGTGTGCCCCAGTTCATGCAGGTAGATCGTGATCTGGGACGACCCGAGCGCGCCCGTGAAGTACTCGCTGCCCATGCGCTGGCCCCAGTCGCCGCCCGCGCCGCCGCCCATGCCCGCGGTCAGCCACAGGCTCTGGTCGTAATGGCGGTCGTAGCCGCCGGGGCAGTTCGGATAGTTGCCGTCCTGGTGGAAGAACCTCCCGCAGTCCTCGGAGCACTGCGGGGCGTCCTCGCGGATGTCGTTGATGTAGATGTCGACGGAGTCGTCGCTCCACTGCAAGAGATCCCGGTCGTAGGCGGCCCAGCCGACGACGTTGACATCGATGTGGTCGAACGGCCAGTCGTTCCAGCCGACGATCTGGTCGAACCACAGCTGGTACTGCTCTTGGAGCTTGGCCTCGATGCCGTCGCGCAGCGAGGCCGAGACCGACGCCTGCGAGTCCCAGCGGACGCAGTAGTTGATCTTCCCGCCGGTGGCCATGACCTGGTCCCAGCCGAAGTTGCGGAAGTCGAGGTTGTAGGTGTCCTCCACGTGCGCCCAGACCTCGTTCAGCGGCTGCACCAGGTTCGAGGGCGGATTCCACTCGTTCTGCTGGCCGCTGCCCTCGCCGTAGGCCTTCCATTCGAGGACGCCGACGCTGGCGGCGCCGCTCTGCATGACGGCGCGGAGCGCGGTGGTGGTGACCTCGGCGAACTGGACCGAGTTGTACTGGTCGGCGGCGGTCCCGTAGGCGCCGCTGGCGTTCACCGGTTGCCAGGAGCCGTTCGACAGGTATTCGATGTGCCACGAGGCGGGGACGCGGACGCCGCCGTTGTCGTCGAAGAAGTACAGGTCGGCGGAGGCGACGGTGACCGCCCCACCCCACGTGAGCTGGACCCACTGGGTGCCCTCTTCGGGCCAGGTGCCCCAGCGGGCGTTCTGCGTGTCGTCGGACTGGGGCGGGTCGATGCCGCCGTTGATCGCGTCGATGCTCTCCCACGGGGACGTGTAGGACGCCGACGGCGTCGCCGCAGTGGCCACCTGCGCCTGCGCGGCGCCTGCGGTGACGGCCTGGAGCGTCCAGGACAGCCCCGCGGCGAGTATCGCGGCGAGCAGGAGCCTCGCCTGCTGGCGTCTTGCGGTTCTCAGCATGGTTTCTCCTTGTGCCGGTTGGAGTTCGGTTGCATTCGGCGTTGACCGCGCCGACTCGGGAATCTAAGTGAAGACCTTCCATTCCAGGACGCCGACGCTGGCCGCGCCGCTTTGGAGGACGGCCCGGAGACCGGTGGTGGTCACGGCGTCGAAGTCCACGGAGTTGTACTGGTCGGGCGCGGTCCCGTAGGAGCCGTTCGCGTTCACCGGTTGCCAGGTGCCGTTCGACAGGTATTCGATGTGCCAGGAGGCGGGCACGCGGACGCCGCCGTTGTCGTCGAAGAAGTACATGTCGGACGAGGTGACGGTCACCGGGCTGGTCCATTCCAACTGGACCCACTGCTCGCCCTCCTCGGGCCAGGCGCCCCAGCGGGAGTTGGCCGTGTCGTTGGACCGCGGCGGGTCGATGCCGTCGTTGACGGCGGTGATGGTCTCCCACGGCGAGGTGTAGGACGCCGAGGCGGCGGCCGCGAGGGCGACGTTCTCGGGGCCGGACGAGCCGCCCTCCGCGGTGTAGTAGGCCTGGATCTCCTTGAGGCCGGTGGCGTGCCCGGCCTGGTGGTCCATGACGACGCGGATCCGCTCGGTGCCGACCTCGTTGAACTTGACCTTGTTGTAGTTGGCGCGCGGGGCGGCCGGGCTCTTGTCCTGGCCGGGGGCATTCACCCAGTCGGCGCCGTCGTGGTACTCGATCCGGTACGAGGCCGGTGCCGACAGGCCGTTCGCGGTGCGGTCGCGGTAGAAGTACAGGCGCACCTCGTCGACCAGTTCGGTCCCGTCGAACTCCACCTCGTACCAGTCACTGGTGTTGCCCGATCCGGCGCTGCTCCAGATCGGCGCGTTGACGGTGGTGCCGTTGACCGCGGCCGCCGCGCTGGTGCCCGAGGCGGCGTGCGAGGCCGAGACGGCGGCGCCCAAGGCGAGGTTCTCCGCGTCGTGCTCCAGGTTGGCGCCCGCCTTGGCGAACACGTCGACGACGCGGCCGGTGAGCTCGACGTCCTGCGGCGCCGACAGGCCCGCGATGGCCTGGTTGAAGAGGACCTGCCCCCGGCCGCCGGTCAACTGGACCTGGCCGGTGTCGGGATTCCACACGGCCGGAACGAGGCCGTCGAGGGTGAAGGCCCGCTCGCGCCGATGAAGACCGAATAGCCCTCGGGCACGCCCGGGTAGGCGGAGCCGGTGCCGGGCCGGTTCCAGGTGATGGTGAGGTCGGCGTTGCGGTAGCGGAGGTTGTTGACGGTGAAGTGGTCCCAGCCGATGTCGAAGGGGGAGAGCTCCACGGCGTTGTCGGTCCTGGGGCGCAGGCCCATCGCGTCCTCGACGAACGTCCAGATGCTCGAGCCGAGGATCGTGTGGTGGATCCACGAGCGGAACCCGATGGTCTGCGACTGCGGGTTCCAGTCGGCCCAGAACTCGTTGGAGTCGGGCCAGCGGGTGTCCCCGCCGATATAGGTGGCCCAGGCGTTCCAGTACAGGAGTTTCTTGTAGCTCTCGACGGTGATCGCGTCGGTGTCGTAATTTCGCAGGACCGAGGAGAAGAGTCGGAACTGGACGGTGGAGTTGATCTGGGAGAAGTTGTTCGAGCCCGGGAAGCCCGCGGCGGCGGCCTCGGCCTTGTCGACCTGATTGGCCGTGAAGAAGGGAAACAGCGGGTACTCGGCCTGATCGGCGAACAGGCGCAGCGCGTCGGTGTAGGGCTCCTCGTTCGGGATGGCGCCCACCGAGAAGGGGTAGTAGTTGTTGATCTCCTTCCACGGCACGTGCCCGCCCGAGTCGACGTGGACGTGCTCGAACAACTGACGATCGGGATTCCACAGGACTTGGACGATGCTGTTCGCGATCTCCTCGGCCAGGCCGCGCATCTCGGCGGCCTTCGACCCGTTCCCCAGCAGCTCGTAGGCCTGGGCGGCGGCGAGGGCGCCTGAGTACTGGTAGGCGGATTCGGCGCGGTCGAGGTTGCCGCTGCGCCAATGAAAGGAGACGGCGTCGGCGTCGTTGCCGGTCATCGCACCCCAGTCGTACTCGATGATGGCGTTGTTGTTGGTGTCGAAGGTGTCCAGCTGGCCCTTCACGTCCCCCTCGGCATAGCGCGCGAGGTTGGCCACGATCGGGAGCTGCCCGCCGTGGATCTGGTAGGAGCGCCAGGCGGCCTCGGCGATGTACTGGGTGTAGGAGTTCGACCAGTTCTCCGGGTCGCCGGGATTGTCCATGAAGCGCCCGCCCTCGGAAGACTCGCCGGTGGAGACCCAGGGGCCGTAGGCGTAGACGGGGTTGCGCAGGTATTTCAGGTCGTCGATGAACATCGGGACGGTCAGCGCGATGGCGTTGTTGTAGCCGGTGACGCCCTCGATGGAGGTGGGGAACTGGAAGTCGTTGCCCGGGATGTCGGCGTCGAGGTAGTTGTAGCGCATCAGCCACCAGCGGTAGTAGATGAACTTCTTGATCTCCTCGTCGGGCACGTCGAAGTAGGGCACGTTCTCGGCCCACCACCGGTTGTAGGTCTGGACCTGCTCGGCGAAGGCCGCCCCGGGCGCGGCGTCGCGGTAGGCGGCGTACTCGGTGGCCGACTCGGGGATCTCCTCGGCGATCATGCCGAGCTGGACCTTGACCGTGGCCGATTCGCCCGAGCCGAGGGCGAGTTCCCCGGTGAGCGCGCCGCCCGAGGGGGTGAGCCCGGTGCCCGACAGGCGCGGGAAGACGGTGGTGAGGCGCTCCCCGCGGGAGTTCTGGACGTCGAGGACGCCGGTGAGCTCCTCGCCGTCGGCCTGCCAGGCGAAGTCGGAGTCGACGCGAATGGGGACGGTGGTCCCGCCGCCGTTGTTCGTGATCGTGAGGTTCGCGACCGCGACGTTGTTGTGCGTGATGAACTTCTGGACCTCGACGGTCAGGTTCCCGCCGTTGTGGACGCTGGTCCAGTGGCTCGGCATCTGGCGGCGCCGGTTGACGACCTCGCTGAAGCCGCTCTGGCCGATGCCGACCGTGAACCCGTCGGTGTTGCTGGTGCGGTCGAAGAACGGGTCGTAGTAGGCGAGTTGGCCGCCGAAGCCGATGACGTCGGGGTCGTGGACGCGCATGAGCAGCGCCCGGCCCCTGGTCATGAGCCACTGGTCGCCGGCGGGGTCAACGCCCTCTCGGGCGAGCAGGCGGTCCATCCAGAAGTCGGTGCCCTCGGCCTCGGCCTCGTACATGGCCGGCATCATGCCGTCCACCGTGAACGAGGCGGGCTCGGGCGGAACGGGGTCGCCGCCGGTGAAGGTCGGATACCCGATGGTCTGCTGGGCCAGCGCGGGGCGCGACCCGGTGCCGACCGCGGCGGCGACGACCGGTGCGGCACCGGCCAGCGCGCCCAGTCGCAGGGCGGCCCTGCGCGAGAAGCGGGAACTCATGACGGCCTGCCTCCGGTGATGAGGAGCCGGGTCGACCGATGCCGTTGCGTCATTGCGTGCCTCCGAGGGTGCGGGTCGGTGTGGGGTCGGGGGATAGGGACCGAAACAAACCGAAAAGGTTTTCTGACACCTTGTAGGCGCTATGGTACGAGTCAGCACTCCATAGTGTCAATGCATAGACCTGAATCAATATTGATCGCGACCGGATTTATCGATCCACCTCGTCGCGGGCGGTGCGGTCAGACTGTGGCGGCGCGCCGTCTCGGCCGCGCTGCCGGTGAACCCGCCATGGCACCCGCTGGATCTATCCGGATTTGTATTGATTCCGGTCGATCCATTGACACGGCGGAACTCGGGCTCTTACGATGTCCCGTACAGCATTTCGAAAACCTTTTCTGACAGTTTCGGATGCTCCCGGCCTTACCTGCCGACATTCCCGGAGGTATGAAATGACGCGACAACATCGGCCGACCCGGCTCCTCACCACCGGAGGCGGCCCATCATGAGCTCCCACTTCCCGCGCAGGACCGCGCTTCGCCTGGCCGGCACCGTGCCGGCCGTGGCGCTCGGCTCCGTGGCGTTCGCGGACGCCGCCCAGGCCGCCCCGCCGACCGGCACGGTCCGGGTGTACTGGCTCAGGCCCACGGACGTGCCCTACGACCAGCGGTACCCGGACGGCATCACCGCCGTCATGCGGGAATCGCAGCGCTACTACCGGCAGGAACTGGGCGTGACGTTCACGCTCAACGACCCGGTGGTGGAGGTCGTGGCCGGAGACCACGACGCGAGCTGGTACGAGAACACCCCCAACGGCGGCGACCGGTACTGGTGGGTGGTGTTCAACATGCAGCAGGAGTTGATGGCCAAGCTCGGCCTCAACGCACCGGACCGCCGCTGGATCAATGTCGGCGAGATCAGCGCCGAGAAGGAGGGCGTCTCCGGCGGCGGTGGCGGCGGCGGCTGGGTGATCCTCTCGGGCCACGACGCCGACGGCGCGGCGGGCCTCGGCGGCGACATGAACCGCTGGTACGGCGGCATGGTCCACGAGTTGGGCCACGCCCTCGGGCTTCCCGACTCCACGTACACCGACGGCACGCCGATGTCGGCGTCGTTCTACAGCTACCCGAACTGCCACTTCAACGACCAGCAGAAGAACGGCATCCTCAACGGCCCGTACGGCGACTTCCTGTCCAGTACGCCGTAGGCGCGGCCGCACTCTGATACGGACCCGCATCTCCAAGGGCGCCGGTGACCCCTGCGATGACAGGGGCACCGGCCGGGAGGCGCGGGTCCGTACTGATTGGGCAGAACTCGGAAGCCTTCCGCCGCTGTGCCGATTCGCGGTCGCCCGCTCGCGCGAACTTCCCGCTATGTCGGAGCAGCGGCATCGACGTCGAGCCTGCGGCGCAGGATCGGCGGATTCAAGAGCGCCGCGTCGCCGCGGCGGTACAGCTTGGCCGGTCGGCCGGGCTCGCCCTCGGTCGATCGCCCGGTGGGCTCGACGAAGCCCGGTGCGGAAGTGGCCTTGCGGTGGAAGTTCCGCGGGTCCGGCGCCTCGCCCCAGACCGCCTCGTAGACCGTTCGCAGGGCGGCGATGGTGAACTCGGGCGGGCAGAAGGCGGTGGCCAGCGGCGTGTACTCCAACTTGGAGCGGGCGCGCTCGACACCGTCGGCGAGGATGCGGTCGTGGTCGAAGGCGAGGCTCTGGCGCCCGACCGGCTGCCACGCGGCCGCCGCCGCGTCCGTTCCGGCCATCGGAGCGGGAAGGTCGGGGAGCAGCGCCAGGTAGGCGACGGTGACCACGCGGCCGCGCGGGTCGCGCGCGGGTGCGCCGTAGCTGGCGAGCTGCTCCAGGTGCCCGCCCGGCTCGGCCAGGCCGGTCTCCTCGGCGAGTTCGCGCCGCGCTGCGGCGGCGAGGTCCTCGTCGGCGTGGACGAACCCGCCCGGCAGTGCCCACTGGCCGAGGTAGGGCTCGCAGCCGCGCCGCACCAGCAGCACGTGCAACCCGCCTTCGCGCACGGTGAGGACGACGAGGTCGACCGTGACGGCGAACACTGGATAACTCATTATCACCACCTTGACGATAATCTATCACGACTGTTATCGTCATAGTGACGAGAATGGAGGCCCACCCCATGGCCGATGTCAAGAGACTGCTGTTCCTGCGCCACCTGCGCGGCACCCCGACCGTCTGGGTTCGGTTCAAGAAGCGGGGCCGGCTCCGCAAGGAGGGAACCGACCAGTCGTTCTGGTACCGCCCGCTGACGGCAGTGCTCTCCGAGGTGCCGGTCGACGACCGGGAACTGCCCCTGCTGTTCCACGCGCGCACGGCGGACTTCGCCGACGTCACCGTCCAGGCCACGGTGACCTACCGGATCGCCGACCCGGCGCTGGCCGCCACCCGGCTGGACTTCTCGGTCGATCCCTACGACGGCCGGGCCCGCGCCCGACCGCTCGACCAGGTCGCGACCCTCCTCACCGAACTGGCCCAGCAGCCCGCCCTCGACCTGCTGGTCCACCTGCCGCTGGCGGACGCGCTCACCGTCGCCATCACCGAGGTCCGCCAGGCCGTCGCCGAGGCGCTCGCCGACGACGCCCGGCTCGGCGACATCGGGGTCGCCGTGGTCAGCGCCCGCGTCGTGGCCATCCGGCCCGAACCCGAACTCGAGCGGTCGCTCCAGACTCCCACCCGGGAAGCCGTGCAGCAGGACGCGGACAAGGCCACGTACGCGCGGCGCGCCCAGGCCGTGGAGCAGGAGCGGGCCATCGCCGAGAACGAGCTGCAGAACAAGATCGAACTGGCCAGGCGCGAGCAGCAGCTGGTCGAACAGAAGGGCGCCAACGACCGGCGCAAGGCCGAGCTGTCCGCGGCCGCGGCCCTGGCCGCCGCCCAAGGCGAAGCGGAGAAGGAGCGCACGCTCGCGGCCGCCCAGGCCGACAAGGTGCGGGCGGTCGGCGTGGCCGAGGCCGAGGCCGAAGAGGCCCGCATGGCCGCCTACCGGGACCTGCCCCCCGCCGTGCTGCAATCGCTGGCGCTGCGCGAACTCGCGGGCCAGCTGCCCGAGATCGGCCAGCTCACGATCACCCCGGACCTCCTCACCGGGACCCTCGCCCGACTCGCCGACGGCCCGCGATGAGCGGCACCCTCGCCCCCAGAGTGGTCGTCGTCAGCCGCCGCAGCGAGCTGGACGAGCTGCTGGCCCGCCACGGCACCCGAGCCGCGGCCGACCACTTCCTGCGGCAGCGCGGCCGCGGCCTGGACGAGGTCACCGCCCGGCACGAGGCGCTCCAAGCGGCGATCACCGCGGTGGACGCGGCGGTCCCGGCCGACTGGCGCCGGGGCCGCGTGGACCGGGCGGACCTGCCTCGGTTCCCATTCGCACCGGAGGACCTGGTCGTCGCGGTCGGCCAGGACGGACTGGTGGCCAACCTCGCGAAATACCTGGACGGTCAGCCGGTGATCGGCGTGGATCCAGAGCCGGGACGCAATCCCGGCGTGCTCATCCGCTTCCGGGCGGACGCGGCCGCCGCCGTGCTCCGGGCGGCGGCCGGGAAGACGGCGGCGATCCGGCGGCTCACCATGGTCGCCGCCCGCCTCGACGACGGCCAGGAGCTGACCGGCCTCAACGAGGTCTACGCGGGCCACGCCGCCCACCAGTCCGCCCGCTACCGGCTCGTCGGCGCGGACGGCCGCGGCGAGCGCCAGTCCTCGTCCGGCGTGGTGGTCGGAACGGGCACGGGAGCCACCGGCTGGAGCGCCTCCATCGCGGCCGAACGCGGCCGCGGCGAGGCGCTGCCCGCGCCGGAGGAACCGTCCCTGTCCTGGTTCGTGCGGGAGGCGTGGCCGTCACCGGCGACCGGCACCTCGCTGACCGCGGGCACGCTGCGGGCGGGGGAGGAGCTGCGCCTGGTCTGCGAGAGCGAGCGGCTCGTCGTCTTCGCCGACGGCGTCGAGTCCGACCACCTCACCCTCACTTGGGGACAGCAGGTCGCGATCGGCCTGGCCGACCGCCACCTCCACCTGGTCGTCCCCGAATAGGGCGGCGACCGGAGCCCCGCCGTCGTGCCCGACCTCGCTCGGCGTTCGCAATGGAGACGGACCTCGAGCGCGAGCAGGCTCGGTGCGGTGAAAACGGCGCCGGATCGGTCCGCCCGGCCATAGTCTGAGTCCGATTCATCCGCGCAGTCGACCAAGGGGGACCATGGCTGCCGAACAGGAGCGAGCCGGAGGACCGGGCATGTCCGCGACGTCGTTGGACGGCCTGGACTTCACCGACAGGCAGGACTTCGACGACGCCGACCGCGGGTTCCAGGCCCGCCTCGAACCCGGCGCCGTCAAGAACGACAAGGGCGAGGTGGTCTGGGACGGCGACGCGTTCGCCTTCCTGGAGGGCGAGGCGCCCGAGACCGTCGACCCGAGCCTGTGGCGGCAGTCCCAGCTGTGCGCCCGCCAGGGCCTCTACGAGGTCTGCGAAGGCGTCTACCAGGTCAGGGGCCTGGACCTGTCGAACATGACGATCATCGAGGGCGACACCGGCGTCATCGTGGTCGACCCGCTGGTCTCCTCGGAGACCGCCGCCGCGGCCCTCGGCCTCTACCAGAGCGCCAGGGGCGACCGGCAGGTCTCGGCCGTGGTCTACACCCACTCGCACATCGACCACTTCGGCGGCGTCCTCGGCGTGATCGACCCGGCGAGGAACCGGGTGCCGATCCTGGCCCCGGAGGGGTTCATGGAGCACGCGGTCGAGGAGAACGTCTACGCCGGTCCGGCCATGCTGCGCCGCGCCATGTACTACGCCGGTGCGGCCCTCGACACCGGCCCCGAGGGCATCGTCGGCATGGGCCTGGGCCTGACCACCTCCCACGGCTCCTCGGCGATCGTCCCGCCCACGGTCGACATCGCGCGCACCGGCCAAGAGGAGACCATCGACGGGGTGCGCCTGGTGTTCCAGCTGACGCCGGGGACCGAGGCGCCCTCGGAGATGAACTTCCACCTGCCGCAGCGCCGGGCGCTGTGCATGGCCGAGAACGCCACCCACAACATGCACAACATCCTCACCCTGCGCGGCGCGGTGGTGCGGGACGCGCGGGTGTGGTCGCGGTACCTCAACGAGGCGATCCTGATGTTCGCCGACGACTCGGACGTCCTGTTCGCCTCCCACCACTGGCCGACCTGGGGCGCCGACCGGATCCGCTCGTACCTGGCGGTGCAGCGCGACCTGTACGCCTACATGCACGACCAGACCCTCAGGCTGCTCAACCGGGGATACACCGGGTCCGAGCTCGCCGAGCGGATCGAGATGCCGCCCGGCCTGGCCGAGGCGTGGAGCGCCCGCGGCTACTACGGTTCGCTCTCCCACAACACCAAGGCGATCTACCAGCGGTACATGGGCTGGTTCGACGGGCACCCCTCCTCGCTGTGGGAGTACCCGCCCGAGCAGAGCGCCGCGCGCTACGCCAAGGCGTTCGGCGGCGCCGACGCCCTCACCGCGAAGGGCCGGGAGTTCCTGGAGGGCGGCGACGCCCGCTTCGCCGCCCAGCTGCTCAAGCACGCCGTGTTCGCCGAGCCGTCGAACGGCGAGGCGAAGGAGCTGCTGGCGAGCGCCTATGAGCGGCTCGGCCTCGCCGCCGAGAACGGCACGTGGCGCAACTACTACCTGATGGGCGCCAAGGAACTGCGCGGAGGCATCGAACCCACGGCCGTCTCCTCGGCGGGCATGGCCGCCGCGCTCACCGTCACCCAGGTCTTCGACTCGGTCGCCATCCGCGTCGACGGCCCGAAGGCCGCCTCGGAGCCGATGGTGGTCGACTGGGTCTTCACCGACATCGGCGAGCGCTACCGGACCGAGCTGTCGAACGGGGTGCTGATCCACTGGCACTCCACCGGAGACGAGGGCACCGAGCCCGACCTGACGCTCCGGCTGACCAAGGCCGAACTGCTCGGCCTGCTGGAAGGCGAGAACGCGGAGGCCATCGAGCACGACGGCGACCCGGCGGTCCTCGGCAGGCTCCTGGCCGTGCTCGACGAGCCCGACCTGAACTTCGCGATCGTCACGCCCTGAACGGGGCGCAGGTGATCGGAGTGCTCGCGCTTCCGCCCAGCGCCACTGCACTCCGAGCCATGATTCCTCCAAGCGAACGGTGTGTCGCTTCGCATCCTCCCCGGGAAAGCGGCACCGCACGTCCGAATCGGAGCATTGCCGCGCGTCAGCCGGTGAGGCCGCCCGCGAGGAAGTCCAGGGACGCGTCGATCGCGGGCAGCCGCGGCAAATGGTTCAGGTGGCCGTGCGTCATGCCGGGGGCCAGGTGGGACTCGACCGGCACGCCGAGCTCGGTGAGCTGGCGTTCGAGCAGTTCACCGGAGGCCCGCAGGTCGTCGTATTCGGAGAGCAGGATCCGGGTGGGCGGGAGCCCGTCGAGCCGGGCCGCCCCCGGAAGCGCGTCGGGCGGCAGGTCGCTGATGCGGCCCACATAGCTCCTGACCATGTTCTCGATGCTCTCGGTGGGGAACCGCGCGGGGATGGCGGCCATCTCGGCGCTCACCTGCGGGTCCAGGGCCGGGTTCGGGTAGTGCGCGAACGGGTAGGCCAGCAGCAGCGCGTCCGCCGGGCGGGGACCGGTGTCCCTGGCTCGCAAGGCGGCCGCGAGGGCCAGCGCGCCCCCGGCGCTGGCGCCGCCGATCGCGATGGGCAGTCCGCGGGCGGTCTCCTCACCGCACAGCCACGTCCACGCCGCGTGGACGTCGTCGATCGGGACCGGGTGGCGGACGCCGTTTCGCGCGAGCCGGTAGTCCACGGAGACCGTGAACACGCCAGCGCGCCGGGCGATCTCCAGGCTGACGACGTGGGCCTCGGGCATGTCGAGGTCGCCGTGGACGAAGCCGCCGCCGTGCGCCCACAGCGCCGCGCCGCGGATCGGCCCCTCGGGCCGGTAGGCGCGCAGCGGGATCGGGCCGTGCGGGCCCGCGATCGCGGTGTCCTCCACCTGGACGCCGGTGGCGTCCCACGGCTCGTCGTGGCCCTGGTACTCGCGCAGGAACCGCTCGGCCAGCGCTTCGCGCTCCTCGTCGGTCCGTCCCGAGGCGCGAGCCCGGTCCATGCCGCGGTACATCTCAGTGAAGTATTCGTGGACCGGCAACGCTTCCTCCTCCTGGAGCGACGGGGGCGCCGCGTCCCCGGCGGGCGGCGCGACCGCCCCCAGTCTCCAGCAAGCGCTCTCAGGCCTGCGGGCGGGGGCGGCCCCGCCGATCTACCCGGCCCCGATGCCCGCTTCGAGCTGGTCGAGCGCGCGTTCGCCCTCCGCCATGACGGCGGCCGCGATCTCGGCCACCGGCCGGTCGGCGATGGCGAGCCGGTGCACGATCCGCTGCATGGTCCGCGTGACGCCGATCATGGCGTTCGCGATCACCCACGCCTGGTCCGGCGTCACCGCCGGACCGCGCTCGGCCGCGACCAGCTCGGCGACGCTCTCGGTGCACCGGTCGAAGTCCCGGCGCACCCGCAGCCGCAGCGCCGCGCTGTCGGCGATCACCCGGGCGTGGCGGGCGATGGCCCGCACCGGCGCCTGGTCGGGCTGGGCGAGCGCGCCCCGGGTGTGGAGCGTGAACTCCCTGAACGCCCGGACGAGCGGCTGGTGCGCCGGGCGCGAGGCCAGGGCGTCGACGAGCGCCCTCTCGAAGTCCCCGCTGCCGCCGAGGACGAGGTCCTCCTTGGTCGGGAAGTAGTTGTAGACCGTCCCGGGGGAGACCTCGGCCGCGTGCGCCACGTCGACGATGCGGACGGCGTCGTAGCCGCGCTCGGTGAACAGGTCGAGGGCCGCGGCGACGATGCGCTCTCGCCGGGCCTGCTTCTGACGGTGGCGTAGGCCGGTGTCCATGGCGTCGATTCTACAAAATCTTGCAGTGACTTCAAATATGGAGTTACTATATTTGTTGCGCGCCCGCGGCCGACCGCGAGGCGGGGCCCCGAAATCGGGTTCCCCGCCGGGAATCGCGTCGGCGGCCGGGTGCCTCGCAGACACAAGCATTCCCGTCCGACCGATCAGATCGACGTCATAGAAAGGCCTTCGTCATGGACACCATCAACCGAGCTGACCTGGCGGAAGCGATCGAGTCCGGCACCGTCGTGGTCGTCGACGCGCTGCCCGCCAGACCGTACGAGAACCGGCACCTTCCCGGCGCCCGCAACCTGACCATCGAGGAGCTCGCCGACGCGGACCGGGTGCTCCCGGACAAGGACGCCAGGATCGTCACCTACTCCACCGACGCCGCCTGCACCCGCGGCCCCGAACTGGCCGAGGCGCTCACCGCCGCCGGATACACCGGCGTCAGCAACTACGCCGAGGGGATCGCCGGATGGGCCGACGCGGGCATGCCCCTCGAATCCGGTGCCGCGAGCGCCGCCTCGGGTGACGAGGCCGCGGTCCAAGGCGCCGTCCGGCGCTGGGCCGAGATGGAACGCGCCCAGGACGCCGACGGCCTCGAAGAACTGCTGACGGAGTCTTTCACCGGCATCGGACCGGTCGGGTTCGTGCTGGACGGTCCGCAGTGGGCGGGGCGCCACCGCGACGGCGGACTGGTCAACCACGAGCTCGACATCGCCGACGTCGACGTCGTCACCGAAGGCGACGTCGCGATCGCGCACGTCGTCGAGACACAGCGCGCCACCGCGCGCGGCCACGAGAGCAACGGCTCCTTCCGGGTCGGCCTCGTTCTCGTCCGGCGCGACACCGGCTGGAAGATCGCCCGGATCCAGTTCTCCGGCCCCATGATCCAGCCCGGGCAGGCGCCGCCGCAGCCCCGGTGACCTGACACCTCCGCAACGGACACCCGCCGCCGCGGCGGGGCCCTCCCGGCCCGCGCCGACAGGGCCCCGCCGCGCTCGTCGTGGAGGAGTCGACGATCAGGGCCCACGTCGAGCGCATCCTGACGAGACTCGGCCTGCGCGACCGCATCCATGCCGTCGTCCTCGCCTACCAGACCGGTGCGATCGAACCCTCCCGCCGCCCCGTCGGCGGTGAGCCTCAGAGCCCGAACAGCTCGCTCACCCGGCGAACCGAGTCCTCCTCGGTCATGGCGGTGTCCACCTCGACGGCCGCCAGCCCCAGCCGCCGCGTCTCCCGCCGCGTGCGGTCGACGAAGAGCCGGTCCCGCTCGGCGATGTTCCGCCCCGCCCGCTCGGGATCGCCAGTGCGGTGGAGGAACCCGCTGCCGGGCGTGGCGCGGCCGTTGACGGCGTCCGAGCGGAACCGCTGCGTGGGCAGCAGCCACACGGCCCGGCTCGGGTCCGCCAGCAGGGGCCCGACCAGGGCTGGGAGGAGCCGGAACCCCTCGGCGATGACGCGCGTGCCCTCGGGCAGGGCGAGCAGGTCCTCGACGATGAGGCCGAAGCCCTCGCCGCGGAACCAGTGGAAGGTCTCGAACATGACCTCCGGCGAGCGGCGCACCCACCGCTCGTCCATGCTCATGGCGATGAACTCGTGCAGGTACGGCGCCTGCTCGGGAGTGGTGCGACCGGCGTGGTCCGACATCACCGCGTCGGTGTCGTACAGATGCAGGCCGTGCTCGGCGGCGAGGCGGGCGGCGACCGTGGACTTGCCCGCGCCGCTGCCGCCGCCGATCCAGAGGACGTGCCGCAGACGCGACCGAAGCACCGCGGCCTCAGGGCTCGTCTCATGCTGCCGCAATGGCGACCGACCTCCGCACATGTGGTCTGCTGGGGCCTCAGAGCCTACCGAGCCGGTCGACGGCCTCGCGGAGCACCGCTTCCCGCTTGCAGAAGGCGAAGCGGACCTGCGTCCGTCCGGCGTCCGGGCTGTCGTAGAACACCGCGTTCGGCACGGCGACGACGCCGCAGCGCTCGGGCAGGCCGCGGCAGAAGGCGAAGCCGTCCCGCTCGCCCAGCGGGGCGATGTCGGTGGTGACGAAGTAGGTGCCCTGCGGCTCGTAGACCTCGAACCCGGCGGCCGCGAGCCCGGCGGCCAGGAGGTCGCGCTTGGCGCGCAGGTCGTCCCGGCACCCGGTGAAGTAGGCGTCGGGCAGGCGCAGCGCCTCGGCGACGGCGTACTGGAAGGGCCCGCCGCTGACATAGGTCAGGAACTGCTTGGCCGTGCGCACGGCGGCGACGAGCTCGGCGGCGGCGGTCAGCCAGCCGACCTTCCAGCCGGTGAAGGAGAAGGTCTTGCCCGCCGAGGAGATCGCGACCGTGCGCTCCCGCATGCCGGGCAGGGAGCTCAGCGGGACGTGCTCGCCGTCGAAGACGAGGTGCTCGTAGACCTCGTCGGTGACCACCAGGAGGTCGCGGGCGACGGCGAGCTCGGCGATGGCGGCCAGCTCGTCGCGGGTGAGGACCATGCCGGTCGGGTTGTGCGGGGAATTGAGCAGCAGCAACCGCGTGCGCGGCGTGACGGCGTCGCGGAGCGCGTCGAGGTCGGGCCGGAAGTCGGGGGCGCGCAGCGTGAGCGGCACGCGGGTGGCCCCGGCCATGGCGATGCAGGCGGCGTAGGAGTCGTAGAACGGCTCGAAGGCGATGACCTCGTCGCCGGGCTCGAGGAGGGCGAGCATGGACGCGGCGATCGCCTCGGTGGCGCCCGCGGTCACCAGGACCTCGCTGTCAGGGTCGAAGGACAGGCCGTACCAGTGCCGCTGGTGCTCGGCGACGGCCTCGCGCAGTTCGGGGACGCCGGAGCCGGGCGGGTACTGGTTGCCGCGGCCGTCCCGGACGGCGCGCGCGGCGGCCTCGGCGACCTCGACCGGACCGTCGGTGTCGGGAAAGCCCTGGCCGAGGTTGATCGCGCCGGTGCGCACGGCCAGGGCCGACATCTCGGCGAAGATCGTGGTGCTGAACCCCTCCAGCCTCCGGTTCAACAGTGGCCTGTCCCGCATGCCCTCATCCTTCCCGCGTTGGAAGACCCATCTTGCCCGGCGGCCGAGCGCCCGATGCGGCGGCGGGGCCGTCCGGCCGAGACCGGCGCCATGAACCGGTTTCCCGCCCCGCCGGTCGGTTTCCCCGCCACGGCCGCCACCGCGGCGGCCGTGGCGTTCGCCGACCGGGTCGCGGGGCGCCGCTAGACGATCTCGAGATTGGCCATCATGCCCATGTCCTCGTGTTCGGCGTTGTGGCAGTGGAAGAGGAAGCGGCCGCGGTACCCCTCGAAGCGGGTGATGATCTCCACCGCCTCGCCCGGCCGCAGGGCCACGGTGTCCTTGAGGCCCGCGTCGTGGGGCAGCGGCTCCCCGCCGCGGCGCGACAGCACCCGGAAGCCGACCAGGTGCAGGTGGACGGGATGGTGCACGTCCGCGATGAGCCGCCACACCTCGACGTCGCCGAGGCCGGTGGTCACATCGGCGCGGGCCGGATCGAACGGGAGCCCGTCGATCAGCCAGCCGTGGCCCTCGCCCATCCGCCCGGCGCGGAACGTGAGGTCGCGGACCCGGACGGCGTCCTCGCGGCGCCAGGAGGGCAGGTCGGTGGCGAGCGTGTCCGGAACGCGGCTGTCGTCGGCGGCGCGGCGGGCGACGCGGAAGGCCATCACCTCGCCGGTCCGCCCCGAGCCGAGCCGGTTGAGGAGCCTGACGCGGCCGCCGACCGGCACGCCGGAGAAGTCGACGACCACGTCGTACCGCTCGGCCGGGGCGATCGGCAGGGACCGGTGCGTGACCGGCGCGGCGAGCAGGCCCTGGTCGGCGCCCACCTGGACGAGGTCGAGACCGCGCCCCTCGTCGTCGACCGCCTCGAGCTCGTAGTGCCTGGCGTTGGAGGCGTTCAGGATGCGCAGGCGGTACCGTGCGGCGTCGACCTCGCAGACCGGCCACGGGGCGCCGTTGACGAGGACGACGTCGCCGAGGACTCCCGCCAGATAGGGCTCGCTGACGCCCGGCCGCTCCCGCAGCGTGGGGTCGAGGGACGGGTAGTCGAGGCCGCCGTCGGCGGTGAACGCGTGGTCGGCGATCATCAGCGGCAGCTCGCGCGGCCCCGCGGGCAGGCCGAGGGCGTCCTCGGCCTCGTCGCGGACGAGGTGGAGCCCGGCCAGGCCGCGCCAGATCGCCGGGGCGGTGAAGTCCATCCGGTGGTCGTGGTACCACAGCAGCGTCGCGCGCTGGTCCATCGGGAAGGCGTAGTCCCGCGTCAGCTCGGTCACCACCGCCCGCGGGTCGTCCATGCCGTGCGCGCTGTGCGCGGTGGCGTCCCGCCAGCCCTCGGGCAGGACGAGGTCGGTCGGGTAGCCGTCGGAATCGGCCGGAGTCCGTCCACCGTGGAGGTGCACGACGGACGGCACGGGAAGCTCGTTGCGGTGGGCCACCTCGACCGGCCGTCCGCGCCGGGACTCGATCGTCGGGCCCGGGAAGGTGCCCTCGTACGTCCACATCGGGGTGTCGATGCCGGGCAGGACCTCCACGCTCGCCTCCCTCTGGGTGATCGCGTACCGGTCGACGCCACCCGAGGTGTCGACCGGTTCGAGCACGGCGGGAATGGGCAGCGGCACCCGGAACGGCGGCGGCAGCGGCACGGCGCTGTGCAGTTGGGCGCCGGTCATGGGAGGGCGGCGGGCCAGCACGGCCGCGGTCGACAACCCGGTGACCGCCGTCAGTCCGAGCGCCCCGCCGATGCCCAGCATCCGCCGCCTGCTCATGCCGCGGACGGACCGGCCCTTGTCGCGCTCACGCATCGCGGACCTCCCCGTTCGCGCGCGCACGCCGTGAAAGCGGCTGTCGCCACACGGCGATGAACTGCACGACCAGTGCCGCGACGGTCATCACGCCCAGCGGGAGGTGCAGCCACAGCGCGCCTTCCATCCCGGCGAAGTACTGCACCGTCTCGGCCGCCACCACCGCCATCGTGGCCGCGAACGGCCAGGCCCGGCGCAGCCGCACCCAGACGGCGATCGCCGCGACCACCTGCGCGTAGCCGATGTAGGTGACCGCGTCGGCGCCGATCGTGTGCCAGCGCAGGCTGTCGAAGTCGCCGCTCAGGTACGTCCCGGCGAACACCGGCTGCCCGGCGATCGCCACCATGTGCGCGCTGACGACGGCCCGGAACACCCACCCGATCGGTCTCGTCCCATGCGCGGCAGTGGATTCCAGACTGCTGGTGACCATGAGGCCCCTCCTCGCTCTGATGCCTCCATGTGCGAACGCGATCGAGACTATGCTTCATGGGTTATCTTGTCTAAGATCAATATCGCTATGATGTTATGCACGTGGAGGCATGATGGAGTTGAACTCGCTCAAGCAGTTCCTGGTGGTGGCGCGATTGGAGCACCTCAGCCGGGCGGCCGAGGAACTCTACGTCGCCCAGCCGTCGCTGAGCCGCACCATCGCCCGCCTGGAGGGCGAACTGGGCGCGCCGCTGTTCGATCGGAGCGGCCGCCTCCGGCTGAACGACGCGGGCAGGCGCTTTCGCGACCACGTCGAACGCGCCCTCGGCGAGCTCGAGGCCGGACGGCGTGCCGTCGCCGAGACCACCGGCGACGGCCTGGGGACCGTGCGACTGGCGTCGGAGACCTTCCTGACCCTCACCGACCCGCTGGCGGCCTACAAGCGCGCCCACCCCTCCGCCGAGATCGAGCTCCACTGGTCCCTGGCCGAGGACATGGCCCGCCTCCTGCGGTCCCAGGACGTCGACCTGTGCGTCACCTCGCAGCCGATCCGCGCCGAAGGCCTGGAGTCGGTGCGGCTGTTCGACGAGGCCGTGGGGGTGGGCGTGCCGCTCGACCACCCGTTCGCGGGCCGCGAGTCGGTGAGCATCGAGGAGCTCGCGGACCAGCCCCTCATCACCGCCCGCAAGGGACACTGGATACGCCGGTTGCTCGATCGGCTCTTCGCCGCCAGGGAGCTGACGCCGAAGATCGTCTGCGAAAGCGACGAGCCCAGCGCCATCGCGAGCCTGATCGGCGCGGGGATCGGCATCGGCCTCGTCCCCGCCTTCGCCCGCCGCATCACCATGGACCTCCCCGCCACCTGGGCCGCCGTCGACAGCCCCGACTGCCGTCGCAGCGTCACCCTGCACTGGGGCGCGGGCAGCCGCCTGTCGGCCGCCGCCCGACTGATGCGCACCACGATCGCCGACTGGGACTGGACCGCCGGAGGACTCCCCGAACAACGCTGACGCCCAGCGCCGAGCCGCAACCCG
Source organism: Glycomyces arizonensis DSM 44726 (assembly GCF_000482705.1). Lineage (GTDB taxonomy): Bacteria > Actinomycetota > Actinomycetes > Mycobacteriales > Micromonosporaceae > Glycomyces > Glycomyces arizonensis. The sequence goes on from NZ_AXWO01000021.1 coordinate 79,940, forward strand.
CTTGCGCCTCGCCGCCTCGTCGGTTAGCTTCCGGAGGTGACTGAGACACCCGAGCCGGAGTTCCCGTATCCCACCGCGCCGGCCGATCTCGAGACGCTGACCGCCCGCTACGAGCTCGGCGCCGTGCACGAGACCCGCTACCTGCCCGGCGGCAGGATGAACCGGAACTGGCGTCTCGACTGCGAGCGCGGCCGCTTCGCGCTGCGGCAGGATGAACCGGAACTGGCGCCTCGACTGCGACCGCGGCCGCTTCGCGCTCAAGCACCTCACCGATCGCGACATGGCCGCGGTCCGCCGCAACCTGGGCGTGCTCGACCGCCTCGCCGCCGCGGGCGTCCCGGTCGCCGCGCCCGTCGCCACCGCCTCCGGCGAGCTGGTCTGCGAGATCGGCGGCAACGCCTACTACCTGTGCGAATGGGTCGAGGGCGTCCACCCCGGACCGGACATGACACTCGCGCAGGCCGAGCACATGGGCGCCGTGATCGGCCGCATCCACCGGGCCCTCGCCGATCCCGCCCTCGGCCTTCCCGCGCCGCGGTCGGGTCCCGCCAAGGTCAACGATCCCGAAGCGGCCCTGGCCGAGACCGAGCGGTTCCTCAAGCTCGCCGCCGCGGGCTCGGACGCCTTCGACCGCGCCGCCGTCCCGGTCCTGCGCCGCCGCCTCGACCTCATCGCCGCCCACGCCCGCCTCCGTCCCGAGACGACCGCCGTGGTCGGGCCGCAGGGCTGGACCCACGGCGACTGCCAGGACTGGAACCTCATCTGGGCCGATGGACGCATCGGCGCGGTGATCGACTGGGACCGCATCGGCGTCCGCCCCTACGCCGAAGAGCTGGTGCGGGCCGCCACCTGGCAGTTCTACGGACCCGACGGCCGGATCGACCTTGACAAGGCCGCATCGCTCCTGGCCGGGTACCGGTCGGTGCGCCCGATCGACCGCGAGGCGCTGGCCGACGCCGCGCGCCGCCGCTGGTGGAAGATGCTGTCCCACTGCTGGCACCTGGTCTTCCACTACGACCGCGCCGACCGGTTCTGCGATGATCTGTTCTTCGGCGACGAGCGCATGATCACCTGGTGGACGGCGAACCTGGAGGCCGTCGAAGCGACGTTCGGAAAGAATTTATCGAATTTCTCGAATCATCGCCGTGCCGGATGTCGAGAATGCGGTGCCCGCTCCGTCCCAGGGGCACGAGCGGCCGCACGGACCGCACGACGAAGAAGGAGAACCATCATGAAGTACCTGCTCTTGAAGCACTACCGCGGCGCTCCGGCCTCGGTCAACGACGTGCCGATGGACCGGTGGACCCCCGAGGAGATCTCGGCCCACATGCAGTACATGAGCGACTTCGCGACCCGGCTCGAAGGGACCGGCGAGTTCGTCGACGGCCAGGCGCTCGCGCCCGAGGGGACGTTCGTCCGGTACGACGGCGAGGGCCGCCCGCCGGTCACCGACGGCCCGTTCGCCGAGACCAAGGACCTCATCGCCGGGTGGATGGTGATCGACGTCGACAGCTACGACCGCGCCGTCGAACTTGCCGGGGAGCTCTCGGCCGCGCCCGGGGCGGGCGGGAGGCCGATCCACGAATGGCTGGAGCTGCGCCCGTTCCTGACCGAGCGGCCCGCCACCACGGAGTGACCTCACCGATGGACGAAGTCCTGCTCCGGAGCCTGGCTCCGAGCGTGCTCGGCATTCTCGTCCGCCGCGGAGCCGATTTCGCGGCGGCCGAGGACGCCGTGCAGGACGCGCTGGTCGAGGCGGTCCGCGTCTGGCCGGACGATCCGCCGCGGGACGCGAAGGGCTGGCTGGTCACCGTGGCCTGGCGCCGGTTCCTCGACGCGGCCCGCGCCGACGCCGCCCGCCGCCGACGCGAGGACCTGGTCGACGAGGAGCCGGAGCCCGGACCCGCGTCCGGAGCGGACGACACGCTCCGGCTCTACTTCCTGTGCGCTCACCCCTCGCTGACGCCGTCGTCGGCGGTCGCCCTCACGCTGCGCGCCGTCGGCGGGCTGACCACGCGCCAGATCGCCCGGGCCTACCTCGTGCCCGAGGCGACCATGGCGCAGCGCATCAGCCGCGCCAAGCGCACCGTCTCCGGCGTGCGGTTCGACCGGCCCGGCGACGTCGCCACCGTGCTGCGCGTCCTCTACCTGGTCTTCAACGAGGGCTACTCCGGCGAGGTCGACCTCGCCGCCGAGGCCATTCGGCTCACTCGCCAGCTCGCCGCCCGGGTCGACCACCCCGAGGTCGCCGGGCTGCTCGCCCTCATGCTGCTCCACCACGCCAGGAGGGACGCCCGGACCGCGCCCGACGGGAGCCTCGTGCCGCTCGCCGAGCAGGACCGCGGCCGGTGGGACACGTCGCTGATCGCCGAGGGCGTCGCGATCCTGCAGGCGGCCCTGGCCCGCGACCGGCTGGGGGAGTTCCAGGCGCAGGCCGCCATCGCGGCGCTCCACGCCGACGCCTTCACCGCCGAGGAGACCGACTGGGTGCAGATCGTCGAGTGGTACGACGAGCTGGTGCGCCTGAACGACAGCCCGGTCGTCCGGCTGGGCCGGGCGGTGGCCGTCGGCGAGGCCGACGGGCCGCGCGCGGGCCTGGCGGCGCTCGCGGAGCTGGACGAGGCGCTGCCCCGCCGCACCGCGGCACTGGCGTACTTCCACGAGCGCGACGGCGACCTGGATGCGGCGGCGCGGCTGTACGCCGAGGCGGCCCGGAAGGCCTCGAACCTCGCCGAGCGCGACCACCTGACGCGGCAGGCCGCCCGCCTCAACAACCGCCGCCGCTGAGCTCAGCTCTCAGGGCCGCCCCGGCCGCGGTTCTCAGAGCCGCCGAGTCCCCAACCCTCAGAGCCGCCGAGTCCGCGGTTCTCAGGGCCGCCGAGTCCCCAACCCTCAGAGCCGCCGAGTCCGCGGTGGAGGAGCGCGGTGAGCGTGTCGATGACGGTCTGGTCGTCGAAGTCGCGGTCCTTGGCCGAGTTGACCGCGTAGCTGAGCATCGAGATCATCCCGCCGATGGCGGCGGCGACCAGCTCGGGGTCGCCGGGCAGCTCTTTTCCCTGCTCGGCGCTGTATTCGAGGTGCCTGCGGAAGACGTCGGTGTCCGCGGCGAGGTCGTTCCAGGCCCGGCCGCTGCCCGGCTCGGCGGCGATCATGGACTGGAAGAGCGCGGAGACGACCGGCGCGTGCTCCCGCATCACGGTCCATCCGACCTCGATGTGCTGTCGCAGCTGCGCCCGGTCGGTCAGGTCGTGCTCGCGGGGGTGGACCGTGGTGTCCACGAGCTCGTCGGCGCGGTCCTCCATGCCCTGGAGCATGGCCATGAGCAGCTCGTCCTTGCTCGCGAAGTGCTCGTAGAACGAGCCGGTCGACCGCCCGGCCTCCTTGGTGATGTCGGTGATCTTGGTGTTGAGGTAGCCGCGCTCGCCGAACAACCGCCGGGCGGCGTCGAGCAGCGCGGCCCTGGTCTCGGCCGCTCTGGCCTTCCGTATGCCCACGGTCACCTCACCTTTCCGGATCAGGGGGTTGACACCGTGCCAGTGTACCGAACATAATTTCACTGAACATAGATTCACTGAACGTATATTCAGGGAGTGAGCATGCGAATCATCGTCATCGGCGGCGGCGTCGCCGGAGCGGCGTCGGCACTGGCGCTGCGCAGCGTCGGAGCCGAGGTCACCGTCTACGAGGCCTACCGGGACCCCGCCGGGGACGTCGGCTCGTTCCTGAGCCTGGCCGCCAACGGACTGCGCGGCCTGGAACTCCTCGGCTGCCTCGGCGCCGTGCAGCGGGCGGGCGTCGACGTGCCCCGCCAGCGCATGTGGTCGGCAGGCGGCCACCTCATCGGCGACGTCGCCCGGGGGCGGCGCGCCGAGGACGACCTCCACTCGGTCACGCTGCTGCGCGGCCGCCTGGTCGAGGCGCTGCGGGAAGCGGCGGCCGCGGCCGGAGCCGAGTTCCGGCTCGGGGAGCGGCTGACCGCGGCGTCCCAGGACGCCGACGCGGCCGCCGTCGAGTTCGCGAGCGGGCGGCGCGACAGCGCCGACCTGGTCGTGGGGGCCGACGGCATCTGGTCGGTGATGCGCGGCGCCGTCGACGCCGGTGCGCCCCGGCCCGAGTACGCCGGGCTCTACACGGTCTCGGGGATCGCCGAAGGCGTCGCGGTCGAGCCCGGCGCGTTCAACATGACCTTCGGCAGGAACGGCGCGTTCATCCACCTGGCCGCCGAGGACGGCGAGGTCTGGTGGGCGGCCCAGATCGCCGAGCCGGTCGAGCCCGACCGGGACGGGCTGAGCGACGAGGCATGGCTGCGCCGCACCGCGGGGCTGTACCGGGGCGAGGCCGAGGCGTCGCGGATCATCGCGTCGACCGTGCGGCTGCACCGGCCGGCGGTCCACCACGTGCTCGACGAGGTCACGACCTGGCATCGCGGCCGGATCGTCCTGGTCGGCGACGCGGCCCACCCGGTGGGCGCCGGCCAGGGCGCGTCGATGGCGATCGAGGACGCGATCGCCCTGGCCGAGGCGGTCCGGACCGGGGCGGACCTGGGTTCGGCCCTGGACGCCTATGCGGCGCAGCGGAAGCCGAGGATCAAGAGACTGCTGGGCACGGACGAGGACCACCGGAACAGGAAGCGGGCGGGCCCGGTCAAGCGCCGGCTGTCGGCGGTGATGATGCGGATCTTCGTCCCGCTGTTCTATGAGAAGGCGACCGGCTGGCTCTACGACTACCGGCCCGTCCTCGAAACCCGGAGCTCCGCCGCGCGGTAGGCCGCCGTCGCGACGCGTGCGGCACGGCCCTCGGTATCCTCGTATGGCAATCGCTTGCTACCGGTCATGCCAAGGCTCGCCACCCATCGGCACGGTGAACGAGCGGCGCATGACCGGAGACGAGCGCCACCCGCGGACCGCCGCCGACGGCGGCCCCGCGGGACGATGACCCCGATGCCATCAGGAGCAGCAATGGAACCGAACTGGCAGGCACAGTTCATCGCACCGTCCTTCGCCCTCGAACCCGCCGGTCCCGCACCGTACTTCCGCCGCGAGTTCACCGTCGACGAGCGGCCGGAGCGGGCGACGCTGCACGTCACCGCCCTCGGCGTCGTCGAGCCGCACCTCAACGGCGCCCGCGTCGGCGACGAAGTGCTCGCCCCCGGCTGGACCTCCTACCACCACCGCCTCCCCGTCAGCGTCCACGACGTCACCGAGCAGATCCTCACGGGCGCCAACGCGGTCGGCGCCGTCGTCGGCGAAGGCTGGGCGGTCGGCGAGGTCGGCTACTCCCGCCAACGCGAATACTGGGCCGACCGGCCCGCCCTGTTCCTGCGCCTGTCGCTCGAATACCCCGACCGCACCGAGGTCATCGGCACGGGCACGGACTTCACCTGCGCGACCGGCGCCGTCCTCGCGCACAGCCTGTTCCACGGCGAGACCCACGACGCGCGACGCGAACCCGGCGGCTGGGACCTCCCCGGGTTCGACGACGGCTCCTGGACCGCGGCCGAACCCGTGGACTGGGACCTCGACACCCTGTTCGTCCGCACCGCCGAACCGATCCGGCGCACCGCCGAGCTCGCACCGGCCGCGATCACGACCAGCCCCTCGGGCCGCACCATCGTCGACTTCGGGCAGAACCTCTCCGGACGGGTGCGCCTGCGCGTCGACGGCTCGCCCGGTGAGACCGTGACCGTCCGCCACGCCGAGATCCTCACCGGCGGCGAACTCGACACCCGATCGCTGCGCTCGGTGGCGGCCACCGACCGCTACCGCATGCGCGGGGACGGCCCCGAGGAATGGGAGCCCCGCTTCACCGTCCACGGCTTCCGCTACGCCGAGATCGAGGGCCCCTTCGAGACGGCCACCGCCGTCGCCGTCCACAGCGACATGCCCCGCACCGGCTGGTTCGAGGCCTCGAACGAGCTGCTCAACCGGCTGCACGCCAACACGGTCTGGTCGATGCGCGGCAACTTCGTCGGGCTGCCGACCGACTGTCCGCAGCGCGACGAGCGGCTCGGCTGGACCGGCGACATCAACGCCTTCGGCCCCACCGCGGTGTTCCTGTACGACACGCGCGGCGTCCTCGGCTCCTGGCTCGCCGACGTCGCCGCCGAGCAGCGGGAGCAGGGCTTCGTCCCGAAATTCGTTCCGTACCTGGAGTCGTACCCGTCGCCGAGCACCGCACTGTGGAGCGACGTGGTCGTCAGCCTCCCCTGGGCCATGTACCGCGAATACGGCGACAGCGCGATCCTGCGCGACGCCTACCCGTCGATGACCGCGTTCATCCGCGACACCGCCGAGACGCTGAACGCCGACGGCCTGCGCGACAGCGGCTTCCAGTACGGCGACTGGCTCGACCCCGACGCGCCCGGGGACGACCCGGCGGGCGGGAAGGCCGACCGGTACCTCGTCGCCAACGCCTACCTCGCGCGGACCGCGCGGGAGGCGGCGCAGATCGCGGCGATCCTCGGAGAGCAAGCCGACGCCGACGAGTTCGGGGCGCTCGCCGACCGCGTCCGCACCGCCTTCCGCCGCGCGTACCTCACCGAAGACGGGGCCCTGTCCGAGGAGAGCGCCGCCGCCTACGCGCTGGCGCTCTCCTTCGGCCTGTTCGAACCCGACGAGCGGCAGCGGGCCGGCGAACGGCTGGCGTCGCTGGTCGCCGACGCCGGATACACGATCTCCACCGGCTTCGCGGGCACGCCGTGGGTGCTCCCGGCGCTGTCGGACACCGGGCAGCTGGAGGCGGCCTACCGGCTGCTGCTCCAGACCGAGTGCCCGTCCTTCCTCTACCCGATCGCCCAGGGCGCCACGACGATCTGGGAGCGGTGGGACGCGATCCGCCCGGACGGGACGATGCACCCGGCGGCGATGACCTCGTTCAACCACTACGCGCTCGGCGCGGCCGTGGACTGGCTGCACCGCACCGTCGGCGGCCTCAGCCCGATCGAACCGGGCTACCGCCGCATGCGGATCGCCCCGAAGCCCGGCGGCGATCTCACAAGCGCCGACCTGCGGCTGTGCACCGTCCACGGTGACGTCCGGGTCTCCTGGCGCCTCGACGGCGGCCAGGTCTCGATCGAGGCGACCGTCCCGGAGGGCACCGAGGCGGTGGTGGAACTGCCGCTGAACGGCGGGACCGAGGAGGTCGCCGCAGGACGCCACTCCTGGTCCTACGCGGCCGCCCAACCCGCTTAAGCCCGGTCGGCGGCACTCGCCCCGCGGCCCGGCTCACGCCGGCGCGGTTCGGCCTCGCGGGTCGCGGCCCAGGCTTCGAGGAGGGCGCACTTCTCGGCGGCCTCGGTGCCGGGCGGGGCGCTGTAGGTGATGACCTGCAGGCCGGTCTCGCCCGGCATCTCGAACACGTCGAAGGCGAGCTCCATGATGCCGACTTCGGGATGGCGGAAGGACTTCACGCCGGTGCGGTGCTGGTGCACGTCGTGGTCGGCCCAGTCGGCGCGGAACAGGGGACTGCGCGTCGAGAGCTCGCCGATCAGCGCGGTCAGCTCCTGGTTGAGCGGGTCGCGCCCGGCGTCGGCGCGCATGATCGCCGCGATGGTGCGGCGGGTGAGGGGCCAGTCGACGTAGTAGTCGCGGGCGCGCGGGTCCAGGAAGGTGAACCGCGCGACGTTCGGGGTCTCGCCGGTCTCGAAGTGCGGGGCGTACAGGGCCCGGCCCATGAGGTTCGCGGCGACGATGTCCTGGTTGGCGTTGCGCACGATCGCGGGCACCGACAGGTGGTCCAGGACGCGCCGCACCGAGGTCCGCACCGACTGCTTGACCGGCTCGCGGTGCCGCGCCGAGAAGGCCGGGCCGGTGCGGGCCAGGTCGAACAGGTACTCGCGTTCGGCGTCGTTGAGCCGGAGCGCGCGGGCGACCGCGTCCAGCACGCTCTCGGAGGCGCCGCGGATGTTGCCGCGCTCCAAGCGGGTGTAGTAGTCGAGGCTGATGTTGGCCAGCAGCGCGACCTCTTCGCGGCGCAGGCCGGGCACGCGCCGCTCCCCGATGTCGGGCAGGCCCGCCTGCTCGGGCGTGATGTTCGCGCGGCGGGAGGTCAGGAACTCCCGCACCTCGTCCTTCGTGCTCATGTCTTCAACGGTAGAGCCGTTCGGGGCCCGCTGGGAGGCCCCGTCGGAACCTCCCAGCGGCTCCTCAGACGGTGAGGAGCACTTTGACGGCGCGGCGCTCGTCCATGGCCCGGTAGCCCTCGGCGGCCCGTTCGAGGGGCAGGGTGAGGTCGAAGACCTTGCCCGGGTCGATCTCGCGGCGCCAGATCAGGTCGATCAGCTCGGGCAGGAACCGCCGCACCGGCGCGGGGCCGCCGTGCAGGTGCACGCCGGAGAAGAACAGCTCCCCGCCGGGGAGCTGGACGTCGTGGGTGAGCCCGACGAAACCGATGTGCCCGCCGGGGCGCGTGGAACGGATGGCCTGCGTCATCGACTCCTGGGTGCCGACCGCCTCGATCACCGAGTGCGCGCCGAGGCCGTTCGTGAGTTCCTTGACGCGGGCCACGCCCGCGTCGCCGCGCTCTTCGACGATGTCGGTCGCCCCGTACTCGCGGGCGAGCGCCTGGCGGTCGGCGTGGCGGGACATGGCGATGATCCGCTCGGCGCCGAGCCGCCTCGCGGCCAGGACGCCCATGAGGCCGACGGCCCCGTCGCCGACGACCGCGACGGTCTTGCCCGGCCCCGCCGCGGCGGCCTCGGCGGCGAACCAGCCGGTGCCGAGCACGTCCGAGGCCGCGAGCAGGCTCGGGATCAGGTCCTCGTCGGGCCGCCCGGGCGTGGCGACGAGCGTCCCGTCCGCGTAGGGGATCCGGGCCCGCTCGGACTGGGTCCCGATGTCCCTCGACACGAAGCCGGCGTTGACGCAGTGGGACTGGTACCCGGCCCGGCAGATCTCGCAGGTGTTGTCGGAGGTGACGAACGAGCCGACGACGAAGTCGCCGACCTCGATGGTGGACACCGCGTCCCCGACCCGCTCGACGACGCCGACGTACTCATGCCCCATCGGCTGGGACTCCACCGGGTCCTCGCCCCGGTAGGACCACAGGTCCGACCCGCAGATGCAGGTCGCCGCGAGCCGGATGACCGCGTCCGTGGGCTCGACGATCTCGGGCTCCGGACGGTCGTCGACCGCCACCTCGCCCGGCTTGACCATGACAACGGCGCGCATGGCCGCTCCTTTCCTCTTCCCCGTGCGGTGCGCCGTGCCCGATCGGCGACGGCGTGTTCGTGACCATCGAACACCCGCGGCATCGAGACTGGGAGGCCCCGACAGGGCCACCCAGCCGGTCGTGGACCGAACGAGGCCGAAGAAGACCGCTCAGGCGCCGTGACCGTCGGCGGGCCCGGAGCCCGCCGACCGGCGCTCACACCGCGGCGGCGTGGGCGTCCGCGGCGTGGAAGGCCAGCGAGCCGCCCTCGCGGTCGACGGTCACGCGCTGCCCCGGGCTCAGCTGCCCGTGCAGCAGCATGACGGACAGCTGGTTGTCGACCTCCCGCTGGATGGTGCGGCGCATCGGCCGCGCCCCGAACTCGGGTTCATAGCCGTGCTCGGTGATCCATTCCACCGCACCGGGAGTGAACTCGACCTCGATGTCCTGGGCGTGCAGCCTGCGGCGGGTCTCCTCCAGCAGCAGGGCGGTGACCTGGCGGAGCTGGTCGGTGCCCAGCGGCCCGAAGATGATGATGTCGTCGATCCGGTTGAGGAACTCCGGGCGGAAGTGCTCCCGCAGCCGGGGCATCAGCCGGTCCTGCACCGAGTCGCCCTCCTGCCCCTCCGGGGAGGAGGTGAAGCCCACCGGTCCCGAGCGGAGCAGGTCCGAGCCCAGGTTGCTGGTCATGATGAGCACGGTGTTCTTGAAGTTCACGGTCCGGCCCTGCGCGTCGGTGAGCCGGCCGTCGTCGAGGACCTGCAGCAGGGCGTTGAACACGTCCGGGTGCGCCTTCTCGATCTCGTCGAGCAGCACCACCGAGTACGGCTGGCGGCGCACCTGCTCGGTGAGCTGCCCGGCCTCCTCGTACCCGACGTAGCCGGGAGGGGCGCCGATGAGCCGGCTGACGGTGTGCCGCTCCTGGTACTCGCTCATGTCGACGCGGATCATCCGGTTCGCGTCGCCGAACAGCGCCTCGGCCAGCGCCTTGGCCAGCTCGGTCTTGCCCACCCCGGTGGGCCCCAGGAACAGGAAGCTGCCGACCGGGCGGTTCGGGTCGCCCAGCCCCGCGCGCGAGCGGCGCACGGCCTCGGCCACCGCCTGCACCGCCCGCTCCTGCCCGATGATGCGCTCGTGCAGGTGCTCCTCCAGGCCCAGCAGCCGGTGCTTCTCCTCCTCGGTCAGCTGGCTGGCCGGGATGCCGGTCGAGCGGGCGACGATCTCGGCGATGCCCTCCTCGTCCACCACGGGGAAGGTGCCCCGCTGCCCGTCGCCCCGGACCCGGTCGATCTGCTCGCGCACCGAGGCGATCTCGTCGCGCAGCGAGGAGGCCCGCTCGTACTGCTCGTCGGACACGGCCTGGTCCTTGTCCCGGATCAGCTGCTCCAGCCGCTGCTCGAGGTCGCGGCTCTCGCTGTCGGGCCTGCGGCTGTGCAGGCGGACGCGGGCCCCGGCCTGGTCGATCAGGTCGATCGCCTTGTCGGGGAGGAAGCGGTCGGTGATGTAGCGGTCGGCCAGCTCGGCGGCGGCGACGAGCGCCTCGTCGGTGAAGCGCACCTGGTGGTGCGCCTCGTAGCGGTCGCGCAGGCCGCGCAGGATCGCGATCGTGTCCTCGACGGAGGGCTCGGGGGTCAGGATCGGCTGGAACCGCCGCTCCAGCGCCGGGTCCTGCTCGATGTGCTTGCGGTACTCGTCGAGCGTGGTCGCCCCGATGGCGTGCAGTTCGCCGCGCGCCAGCGCGGGCTTGAGGATGTTGCCAGCCCCGGCCGCGCCCTCGGAGGCCCCGGCGGTGACGATGGTGTGCAGCTCATCGATGAAGATGATGAGCTCCTCGCCGTGGTCGCGGATCTCCTCCAGGATCTTCTGGATCCGCTCCTCGAAGTCGCCGCGGTAGCGGGTCCCGGCGACCACGCCGGTGAGGTCGAGCTGCACGACGCGCCGCCCGGCCAGGGTGTCGGGCACGTCGCCGTCGACCATGCGCTGCGCGATGCCCTCGACGATCGCGGTCTTGCCGACCCCGGCCTCGCCGATGAGCACCGGGTTGTTCTTGGTGCGGCGGGAGAGCACCTCGAGGGTCTGCTCGATCTCGCTGTCGCGGCCGATGACGGGGTCGATCTTGCCGGTGCGGGCCAGCTCGGTGAGGTCGCGGCCGAACTGGTCCAGCGTCGGCGTGGTGCTGGCCTGCTGCTGCTCCGACGGCTGCGTCCGGCCGGATGCGGCGGACTGCAGGGACTGCGGGGAGATGTGGTGGGCGCCGAGCATCCGGCCCGCCTCGGACTCCTGGTTCGCGGTCAGTGCCAGCAGCAGGTGCTCGGGGCCGATGTAGGACGAGCCGAGCGCCTGGGAGATCTGGTGGGCGTCGAGCAGCGCGCGCTTGGCGGCCGGGGTGAGCGCGGGCGGCTGGTCCCGCTCCGCTCCCCGCGAGGCCCGCTGGGCGATCTCGCCCGCCAGCGCCTCGGGGTCGGCTCCCGCCTTGGCCAGCAGCTGCCGCGTCGGCTCGACCTGGGTGGCGGCCCACAGCAGGTGCTCGGCGTCGAGGTCGGGGCTGCCCCACTCCATGGTCTGCCGGATGGCGGCGGCCAGGAGTTCGCGGGCCTGGTCGCTCATGAGCGTGGTGATGTCCACCCGGCGCGCCGGGCGCTGGGGCCCCTGCGGGCCGAAGAACCGCGCGAGGAACTCGTCGAGCGGGCTGTGTTCGAATCCGCCCCGGCCAAAGAAGTCGGTCATCGGTCCCTCCACGGTCGTCGAAGCGCCGCCCGGCAGGATCGCCGGCGACGGTCCACGGCGTTCCCGATCGGCGCGCGCCGAAACCCCGGTTTCGGAGGAACCACGGCCGGACGGCGCCGAGCCGGTCGGTGCCCTAGCCGACGTGCAGGACCGCGTCGGCTCCCTCCGAAGCGGCCGGGTCGGCCGCCGTCAGAACCCAAGCGGCGCGGGCGCCCGGCGCTTCGCCGCGACCCGGTCGGCCTGCGACGAAGGCGTACCGCTCTCCCAGCAGGGACGCGACGATGGCGCCCGTGCCGTGCCAGGTGATCTCCCCCTGCCATAGGCGCATGCGGCTCGGGTGCAACTGGAGGTGGACGTTGTGGGCGGAGACCAGGGTCGGACCCCGGCCGCGCTCGACGTCGCGGATGTCGAGGAGGTTTCGGGCCATGAGCGCGTCGCGGACGGCGCTCAGGCGCTCCCACCTGTCGCGGTCCTCGATGTGCTGCGCGGCCTGCCGGTGGTAGCGCAGCAGGCCCAGGCCGGAGGTGAGATGGGTCTCGGCCCGGCGCCAGTCGGCGAGCGAGGTCGCCGCGATCAGTTCGGGCGCGCGGGCGTAGAGCCAGGTGAGCATGTCGTCGGCGGCCACCCGCAGCTGCCCGGCCTCGTCGGTGTCGCCCGGCGACTCGGCCGGGTCGGTGACCGCTTCGGTGCGGCTCCACCGCTCGTCGTCGCCGACGAGACCGGCGATGTCGAGATCGAGCCCCAGGTAGTCGCGGGCGTATTCGAGGTCGGCGCGAGGGCTGGCACCGGTGAACTCCAGCGGGGCGTCGAGGCCGTGGAAGGACAGCCGTTCGGCCGCAGGCCGGTCCTCGTTGTACTCGCGCATCCAGGCGACCAGCGCCCTGTTGGCCTCGAAGGCGCCGAACCCGTGCGAGAAGCCCTCGCTCATCGCCGTGTCGAGCGTGCCGGTGCCCTCCCTGACGAAGTCGTCCACGGCGAGCGCGGCCACCCGGTCGCTCTCGAGCGCGAACGACCGAAAGCCGCGCTCGACCAGGCGGGCGAACACCTCGTTGCGGGCCCGCCCGAAGGCCGCGTCCCCGTGCGTCGGCTCGCCGAGCCCGACCAGCTCGTGCGAGTCGGTGATGAATTCCAGAATGCCCTGAGTCATGGCCTCGAACATATCGTTGAAATCTCGGTTGAGACTTGTCCGGGATCCGACCTCCAGAGTGTGCGATAAAGTCTCAACCGATGGTGAACCTGCGGCCTTCGGAACTCGCGCGGGAGCACGGCCTGTCGACCCAGGCGGTCCGCAATTACGAGCGCGACGGCTTCATCCCGCCCGCCGAGCGCACCCCCAGCGGCTACCGGATCTACACCGAAGTCCACGCGGCGGCGCTCCGCGCCTTCCTCGCGCTCGTCCGGGCTTACGGGCACGCGACCGGCGGCGAGATCATGCACGCCCTCGGCGACGGCGATCTCGACGGCGTCCTGATGGTCATCGACCGCGGCCACGAGCAGCTGCTGCGCGACCGGAGCACCCTCGAATCGGTGAAGGCGGCGGTCGACCGCCTGACGGCCGAGCCCGTCCCGAGCCGATCGGCCGGCCCCGCCCCCTACACCACCGGCGAACTCGCGCACCGGCTCCGACTCACCCCGGCGACCCTGCGCAACTGGGAGGCGGCCGGCATCCTCGTCCCCGAACGGGACCGGGCCACCGGATACCGCCGCTTCGGCGCCGACGACGTCAGAGACGCCGAGCTCGCCCACCTCCTCAGGCGCGGCGGCTACCCGCTGGGCCACATAGCGACCGTGGTCCAGCAGATCCGGACGGCGGGCGGCACCGAGGCGCTGTCCCGTGCCCTGGAGGACTGGCAGCGCAAGCTGACCGAGCGGGGCCTCGCCATGCTCGAGGCGGCCGGCCACCTCGGCCGCTACCTGAACGCGCTCGATTGACCGCTCAAGCCCCCAGGGTCTGAGCGGTCGATCGTCCGGGCCTCCTCAGGCCCGGTGCCACTTCTGGTTCTCGGTGCCCGCGCAGGTCCAGATCTGGAGCTGCGTGCCGTCGGCCGAGTTCCAGTCGGTCACGTCGAGGCACTTGTCGGCCTGCGGGTTCACCAGGTCGTTCGCCCCGGTGTAGACCCACTGCTGGGCCCCGGTGCCGTTGCACGTCCACAGCTGCACCTTCGCGCCGTCGGCGGTCGAGCCGCCGGAGACGTCGAGGCACTTGCCGAGGGCGCGGACGGTGCCGTCGCCGTTGAAGGTCCACTGCTGCGCGGCCGTCCCGTTGCAGGTGTAGAGCTGCACGGGTGTGCCGTCGGCGGTGCCCGAGGAGCGGACATCGACGCACTTTCCGGCCAGGCCGGTGATGGCTCCACCGGTCGAGCCGCCGCCGCTGCCGGAGTAGACGCGCACGTAATCGACCTTGAGCTGCTGCGGGAACTGGGTGGTCTGGTCGGGGTAGCCGGGCCAGTTGCCGCCGACGGCGAGGTTCATGATCATGAAGAACGGGTGGTCGAACACCCATTCGTTGCCGCCTATGTCGGCGGGCGTCAGGTGCGAGTAGACATTGCCGTCGACCGACCAGGTGATGGAGTCGGGCGCCCAGTCGACGGCGAAGACGTGGAAGGCGTCGGCGAACTGCTGGCCGCCCGGGAGGGTGTAGCCGTTGCCGATGCCCCCGGCGCCGGAGTAGCCGGGGCCGTGGACGGTGCCGTGGACGGTGCCCGGCTCGCTGCCGATGTTCTCCATGATGTCGATCTCGCCGCTCTGCGGCCAGCCGACCTGGCCGAGATCGTCGCCCAGCATCCAGAACGCCGGCCAGATGCCCTGGCCGCGGGGGATCTGCATGCGGGCCTCGAAGCGGCCGTACTGCTGGGTGAAGGTCTGCGAGGTGAGCAGGCGGGCCGAGGTGTACTCGCATGTCCCGTACCAGCACTGGTAGCCGGCGGGGTTCTCCCTGCGGGCGGTGATGACCAGGTTGCCGTTGCCGTCGTGGGCGGAGTTGGCGGTGCTGTCGGTGTAGTACTCGTGCTCGGCGTTGCCCCAGCCGCCTCCACCGATGTCGTAGCGCCACTTGGACGGGTCGGGCGCCGTGCCCGCGGGGGCGTTGAACTCGTCGCTCCAGATCAGTTGCTGCTGGACGGTGACCTCCGGTTCGGCATTGGCCGTGGTGAGCGATGTCAGGCCCACCGCGGCGGCGGCGATCGCCGCGCAGCCCAGGGCCAGAAGGCGAAATGATCTTCGGGGTGGTCTCACGGTCGGGTCCTCTCGTGGCAGTGAGACGAGAGCGCCCTCCATCAGTGACTTCCGCACTGCTCCCACGAGGAGAGCGCTCTCTCTTAACTGTCTTTCCTTTTTACCATTTTCCATAGATATATGTCAATGCTCAAGGGAATGCCTGTTCGCTCCCGAACGGTGGCATCGCGAGACTTGAGGGCCGCTGCGCGCAAACCCCACGCGGCCATTCGCCCGGCTTCAGAAACCGTGGTGCCGCTGCCAGTGGCGCCGGTGCGCGTCGATCGACCAGGCCGAGATCCGCTCCAGGTCCGGTTCGGCGGGCAGTACGGTGCCACCCGCGTCCAGCCGATCCGCCAAGCGGCCGCGCACGGCCCGGATCTGATCGAGAGCCTCGTCGACGGTGGCGACGCCGCCGGTCTTCACGCGCCGCACGTGCTCGCGTTCGGCCTCGGGCATGGGGAGGGTCAGCCGGGCGTGCTCGGCGAGCTCAAGGCCCTGGTAGGCCAGGCGGAGCGCGTGCGAGGCGTATTTGACGTCGTAGCCGTACCGCTCGACCAGCTCGGGCCGGTTCGGGACCCCGTTCTGCCCGCCGCGTCCGAGCATGCGGTCGAGCTGGCCGTCGAGATAGCCGACGAACCGCCGTGCCGCCCGCTGCGACAGGAACGCCTCTGCCAGTTCGCGCAGCTCGGTGCCGAACTCGGTGAGCGCGTACACCGACTCGGTGGGCGCGAACAGGGGCAGCAGCACCGTCGGGTTCCCCGCGCAGGCCAGGCGGAGATATTTGCGCAGCGAGTACATGACCAGGTCGGTGTCGCCGTGGCCCGAACGGTGGCCTTCGGGCTGCGTGCGCCACACGTAGTGGTCCATCGGCCCGGCCATGCCGATGACGCATTCGGGCGGTTCGATGAACACCCCCATCTCGTCGTGGTCGTCGGTGCCCGCGACGGCGATGCCGTGCAGGCCCGAGCCGACCTCGGTGCGCAGGATCTCGCCTGCGCGGGCGATCGCGGGATCGCCGTGCTCGGTGCGGTCGAAGGCGTCGGTCATCAGCTCGGGTTCCATTCGCAGGGGAGGGGCATCGGTCAGCGGAGTGCGGCGTCGACGCTAACAAATGCACTGTGGAGCGTCTAACGAATTCGTCGGAAGTCGCCGTGCGCCCGTCCCGGCGAGGCGATTCGATGGGGGATCGGGTTGCGCTCGATGCGCCACCGCTGGGAGCATGGTCGGCATGAGCGGTCATGAGATCCCGATACATCTGTGCTGCCTGCTGCGAGCGCGGCCCGGTATGGATCAGGAGCTCAGTGCCTACGAGGACAAGGTGCTCGCGCTCGTTCCCGAGCACGGCGGACAGCTGCTGTCACGCGTGATCGGCGACGGGACGGAAGGGCATCCGCACGAGGTCCACGTCTACCGCTTCGCGGGCAAGGCCGCACTCGATTCCTACATGGCCGACCCGAGGCGCCTGGAGCTGGCCGAGGAACGGGACCGGGTGGTCGCGAGCACCGAGCTGTTCCCTGTGGCGATTCGGTGATGCACGCCGATTAACGCGACCCTGCTCGGCGGTGCGTGGGTTGTCGCCGGTGTCGTCGACAGGGAGGCACCGCATGTGGACTGTCCGGGTCTCTGACCGGTTCTTGTACTCGCCCGCTTGCTTGTACTGGTCGGGCAGCCTTTGCATGCGGGCTCGGACGCTGAGCGGCAGCAGCAGCGACGACGGGCAGTGATGGGCGCGGGGGTCGGCTCTCGGCTTTCTGGCGTGACTGCCGGAACCGGTTGCAGGGCTGTGCGGTTCGGGCTTCGGGCAGGCGGCGACAACGGGCAGTGATGGGAGCCGGGCTCCGCTCTCGGCTTTCCGGCGTGGCTGCCCGAACCGGTTCCAGCGCCGCGCGGTTCGGGCTTCAAACAGTCAGCGACAAAGACGAGGCTGGAGGGGGTGGGGTCGGTCGTCGAAGAGGGCGCGCCGTTCCCCAAGGATCCGCAGGCGGACCACGCCATCTCGGGGAGTTGTCCACAGGCCCCCGCATGCCGCTGCCGGGAGTTATCCACAGGCCCAGAAACTTTTCCTTGACCGGTTTTCGGCCCTCTGTCAGGCTGGCGAGGACTTTCGTGGTGTGCAGGACGGCGGCG
>NZ_KI519476.1:0-5434 GCF_000482705.1 Glycomyces arizonensis DSM 44726
CCCAGACCGCTCCGAGCAGGGCGCGGGTCCCGGCCGCGACCAAAGCGACCAGGCGGATCTGTGGGTATCCGGCCCGGGCATGGCCGCCTGAATGCAGCCCGAACCGTTCGCGGTTGGCATCGGTGTCGGGAACATCGATCCCGGTGCCGTCGATCGCGCACACCAGCAGGCCCCGCCACCGCGCGGCCGCCGCGCCCGGCCCGGCCAGATGGCCGAACAGGGCCCGCAGCGGCGCGGTTCCGAGCCGTTTGCGCGCGTAATACAGCGCCGATCCGCTCGGCCGCGGCCCCGGCCCCAGGCCCGCGGTGAGCTTGTCCCACACCAGGCCCCATCCCAGATGCGCGAACAGCCCGCCAGCCAGCAGCAGATAGACGGTCACCCGAGCCGGGATCAGCCGCGTCCGATGCTGGGTCTTCCCGCACTCGGCGAGCACGGCATCGACCATCTCGAAGGGCACGATCCGGGTCAACTCCCCCAGATGCCCCGGAGCGAAAGCGCCACCAGCGGCACCGATGATGCGGGTTATGGCAGTATGAGAGGACAAGGGGCTCCTTGGAATGATGAACGTGTTGCGACACAACCGTTCTACCAAGAGCCCCTTCCCTCATGCCCACCAGTCAAAGCCAAGCTTGACACCCAAGCCACCGCACTAACTGAACGGCATTGGCCCTAACGCCGCACCGGCTCCCTTGCCGCGTCCACTGCTGAGGCCCACTCCGGCACAGTGCTGCCCGGCGAACCGCCGAGGCCCGACTCGTCGTCGGCGAGGCAGTCTGCGCCGAAGGCGACACCGCCTCAGTTGTAATCCACGCCGCCGAGCCCGTCCGGGTCACGACCGTCGCCGACGACGCGAGAGCCCGGGGGTCTCGAACCTCCCCCGGGCCCCGCTGGGGGCACGGCACTCATATGCGCCGCGCCCGTGCCGGATAAACCTCCGAATACCCGGCCGTCTATTCGTGCGGCGTGTGCTCCGCGAACTTCCACGTCGCCAGCACCGCCGCCACCACGACGAGCCCCATCGCGCCCCGCCAGCCCAGCGCCGGCACGACGAACAGGCTCCCCACGCCCCCGAGGATGCCCGCGAACACCGCCACCGCCGAGACCGCGACCGATCCCGACCCGTCACCGACCTCGGCCGCGGTGACGACGCGCCCGGCGATCGTGACGACCAGCCCGCCCGACACTCCCAGTGCGAATGCCGCGACGAGCATGAACGGGAAGTTCGGCGCGAGTGCGGCGGCGAACGCCGAGACGGTGAGCCCCGCCAGCGCCGCCGAGCCCGTGTAGCGGGCCGGGCCGATCGCGCCGACGCGCCGCGAGGCGTTCGCGGCGGCGATCAGCCCGAGGGCGAGCGCCCCGAGCGGCCAGAGCCTGACGGCACTGGCCGCCGCGAAGTCGGCGGCGACGTCGGTGACGAGGAAGGCGAGCACGGCCGCGGAGGCGAAGGCGGTGGCCTGCGCATACGCCGCCGAGATCACGGGCGCCCACCGCAGTGCGGCGGTGGACCGCCGTGTCGGTGTCTCAGTAGCCATGCCGTCGACGTTATGGGCGAGCGCGAGGGCGGAAGTAGGTCGAACGACTGGTCCCGGTGACTGGGCTCGACCCGGTCTGCCGACCCGGTCGGCGCGGACCCGGTACACCCCAGTCGTTTGACAGATGCGCGCGTTCGGCCAGCGTGGCTACCCTGGAAGGGTCCCCCTGCCATGCCGAGGACTGGAGCCGCCGTGAAGCCCACCGTCCGCCCCGAGACCGGGGCCCAGCATCGGAACGAGACGGTGGACTGCATCGTAGGCGAGGGCACCGCCCCCACCTATTGCGAAGCCCCGTCGCATTCTTCTCGTACGGTCCTCTACGGCCGGGACGCCGAACTCGACTCGATCCAGGCACTGCTCGACGGCGCGCGCCTCGGACACGGCGGCGCGCTGGTGGTGCGCGGCGAGCCGGGCATCGGCAAGTCCGCGATCGTCGACGCCGTCATCCCCCGCGCCGAGGGCTTCACCGTCCTGCGCACCCTCGGCGTCGAAGCCGAGCACACCTGGTCGTACGCGGGCCTCCAGATGCTGCTGCACCCGCTCCTGCACCGCATCGACAATCTGCCCGCAGCGCAGGCCGAGGCACTGCGCACCGCGCTGGGCATGGGCGACGGCACGAGCCGCGCCGCCCAGCGCCTCCAAGTCGGCCTCGCGGTCCTGAACCTCCTGGTGGACGCCTCGGCGCATCGGCCGGTGTACGTCGTGATCGACGACGCGCACTGGCTCGACCGCGACTCCACCGACGCGCTGCTGTTCGCCGCCAGGCGCATGACGACCGAGTCGATCGGCATGGTCCTGGTCGTGCGCGACGGCTTCGCCCCCGAGTTCCCCGCCCCCGGCATCCCCGAACTCACGCTCGGGCCGCTCGACATCGAAGCGTCCCAGGCGATCTTGGACACCCGCTCGGACTCGGTGCCGTTCACCAGCCGCGACTGGATCCTCCGCCTCGCCGAGGGCAATCCTCTGGCGCTCCTCGAACTCCCCGTGGCCGACCACGAGGACCCGCTGCGCACGACCGAGGCCTCCAACAGCCGCTACTCGACGACGTCGCGAATCCGGCAGGCGTTCACCGAGCGCATCATCGCGCTCCCCGAGTCGACGCGGACGCTGCTGCTGGTGGCCGCCGCCGAGGAGACCGGCGAGACCGCCGTGATCGCCGAGGCCGCCGAGAAGCTCGGCGCGAACCTGTGCGACCTCGAACCCGCGGAGATCGACGATCTGGCGCGGTACCACTTGGGCCGCATCGAGTTCGTGCACCCGCTGATCCGCTCCGCCGCGTACCACTCGGCGACCAGGGCCCGCCGCATCGACGCGCACCGGGCGCTGTCCGAGGCGTTCGGCAACGGCGACATCCGCCACGCCCGCCACTTGGCGGCGGCGACGACCGGCCTGGACGAGAAGGCCGCCGCCGCGCTCGAGTCCATCGCGTCCTATGAGGCCGAACGCGGCGGCTGCGTGGCGGAGATGGTCGCCCTCGAGCGCGCCGCGTCGTTCACGCCCGAGTCCGAGGAGCGGGCCCGCAGGCTCGTCGCGGCCTCGCAGACCGCGTACGTCGCCGGCCTGGTGGACAAGGCGGTCGAGCTGGCCGAGAAGGCCGAGCGGCTCACCGAGAACCACGAACTGCTGGCGCGCACCGCGCTCATCCGGGCCACGATCCTCTCGTGGGCGGGGGACGCCGGCGCGTTCGAGGTGTGGATGGCCTCGGCCGAGCACTACGCGGTGAACGGCCACGAGAACACCGGCTACCCGCTGCTGCGCGGTGTGTGGAACGCCTGGGAGACCGGCGATTTCGGCAAAGTGGAGTACGCGAACGAACTGGCGACGCGCTTCGGCGGCTCGAACAACACCTGGGCCAAGCGCCTGGCCCGCGCCGCCGCCGGGCTGAACCGGCGCCCGTGGGTGAACGCGGGCGAGGCGGTGGACGCGCTGCGGAGCCTGTACGACTACTACCAGCCGCTCCATGACGACTTCCGGCGCTTCGACCTGGTGCTGGCCGCGCGCTGGCGGCTGCTGGCCGGGGACGTCCCGGCCGCGCACGCCGCGGCGAGCGAGAAGGTGCGCGACTGCCGCGAGGCGGGCGCGACGAGCCCGTTGATCCAGGCGCTGCTCGTGCAGGCGCAGACGCAGCTCCACTACGGCCGCTACGCGGACGCGCAGTCCGCGGCGACGAGCGCGATCGAGCTCGCGCACGAGCAGCACGACCGCCGGGCCCTGATGCAGGGCCGCGTGTGGGTGCTGCTGCCGATCGCGGCGATCCGCGGCGAGGAGCGGCGCTGCCGCGAGCTGGTGGCCGCCGCGATCGAGGACGCGCCGGAGGACTCGGTGATCCCGGCCGACACCGCGCTGGGGCTGCTGGACCTCGGCCTGGGCCGCCACGAGGCGGCGTTCGACCGGATGCACCGCATCGCCGAGGGCTCCACGCCGATGGAGATCCTCACGCAGGTGCCGACGCTGGTGGAGGCGGCGTTCCGCTGCGGGAGGCTCGGCGAGGTCAAGGAGGTCTTCGGCTGGTTCGCCGACTGGGCCGACGCGACGGGGCGCTCGTACTGGGAGGCCCTGGTGGAGCGGTGCCGGGCGATGCTGGAGCCGGACGACGAGGCGGGCGCGCACTACGCGCGGGCCGTCGAGTTGCACCGCGCCGACGACGTCGACCCGTTCGAGCGGGCCCGCACCGAGCTGGCCTACGGCGAGTGGCTGCGCCGCGAGCGGCGCATCAACGAGGCTAGGGCGCACCTGAGGGAGGCCACGGAGGTGTTCGAGCGCCTCGGCGCCGTGCCGTGGACCGAACGCGCCCAGGGGGAGCTGCGCGCGGCGGGCGACTCCTCGGCGATCGAGGCGAAGCCGGACCTGGCCGAGAAGCTCACGCCGCAGGAACTGCAAGTGGTGCGCCTGGCCGCGGACGGCCTGACGAACCGCCAGATCGGCGAGCAGCTCTTCGTGAGCCCGAGGACGGTGGGCTACCACCTGTACAACGCCTACCCGAAGCTGGGAGTCTCGTCGAGGACCGAGCTGGCCAAGCTCGACCTTTGACCTCCTCTCCGCGATCACCGTCGGCACCGCTTGACCGCGGCGGTGCGGACGTGCCGTTCGGCGTGGTCCGAACCCGTGGGCGTGCGGGCTGATGTCGCCTCTGCCCACGACTGGCGGTGGCGACTGGGATCGGCCGCGGAGCGGACCAGTCGGCGGCCAGTCGGTCGACGGATGCCGCCCAAGTCGGTCCGTCCGTAGCTTCGTTCTCGTTCCCGCAACGAGAAGGAAATGAGCCACACCATGTCCGACAAGCTGAAGCTCGCCGTCATCATCGGTTCGACCCGCGAAGGCCGCTGGGGCCCGATCCCCTCCAAGTGGATCGCCGAGACCGCCGCCCAGCACGGCGGCTTCGAGGTCGACCTGATCGATCTGCTCGACACCGAGCTGCCGCAGCACGTGACCGAACTGGACCTGTGGTCGCGCCCCGGCGAGCCCGGCGCCGCCGTCGCCGGCCTCGGGGAGCGCCTCCACCGCGCCGACGCGTTCGTCATCGTCACTCCCGAGTACAACCACTCCTACCCGGCCCCGCTCAAGCACGCCATCGACTACTACATGGCCGAATGGGCGGCCAAGCCGGTCGGGCTGATCACCTACGGCGGCGGTGCCGGGGGCCAGCGGGCCGCCGAGCACCTGCGCCAGGTCTTTCCCGAGCTGCGCGCCACGACCATCCGCCACACCCTGATGTTCTCGATGTACTGGGAGAAGTTCGACGAGAACGGCCAGTTCACCGGCTTCGGCGACGCCGAGCCGCACGCCAAGGGCTTCCTCGACGAGCTCGAATGGTGGGGCCGGGCCCTGGTCAACGCCCGCAAGCAAGTGCCGCTCCCGGCCTAGCCTTCGCCGAGTGCCGAGTGCCGAGTGCCGAGTGCCGA
>NZ_KI519476.1:5479-95852 GCF_000482705.1 Glycomyces arizonensis DSM 44726
CCGAACACCGAACACCGAACACCGAACACCGAACACCCTATAAATTATAGTCTATATTTTATATGTTATGGACATAATATATAGGCTATAATTTATAGAATATAGGGATTGGGATTCTTTGGGGGATTTGGGCGGCGCTATCGTTGATCGCGTGCTGTACGGACGCGCCCCGGAGACCGCTGCCCTCGCCTCCCTTCTCGACGACGCGCGTGCCTCTCAGGGCTCGGCCCTGGTGGTGCGTGGCGAAGCCGGCATCGGCAAATCCACCCTTGTGAGCGCTGCCGCCGAGACGGCCGCCGACTTCACGGTCCTGCGCTGCGTCGGCGTCGAAAGCGAGCACGCCTGGTCGTTCGCGGGGTTGCAGGCGCTCCTGCAGCCCCTCGCCGACCACATCAGCGCGCTGTCGCAGACCCATGCGCGCGGTTTGCGCACAGTGCTGGGCCTGGGCGAGCCGCCGGAGGAGAAGACCGAACGAGACCGGTTCGCCCTCGGTGTCGCCGTCCTCAACCTGCTGGCCGAGGCCTCGGCGGAGAAGCCGGTGCTGTGCGTCGTCGACGACGCCCACTGGCTCGACCCCGACTCGGCCGACGTCCTGCTGTTCGTGGCCCGGCGCCTGACGGCCGAGCCGGTCGCGATGCTGTTCGCCGTCCGCGAGGGTTACGCCCCCGACTTCCCCGCCCCGGGCCTCGATGAGCTCGTCGTCGGCCCGCTCGACGACGAGGCCGCCGCGAGCCTGCTCGCCGAGCGGCTCTCGGGCCGGTCCAACGCCATGCGGCACCGCATCATCAAGGCCGCCGAAGGCAACCCCCTCGCCCTGCTCGAACTCCCGGCGGTCGAATCCGACGCCCGCGTGGGCACCGACCGGACGGGGCCCCGCCGCTCCACCACGGCCCGCCTCAGGCAGGCGTTCGGCGACCGCATCGACCGCCTCCCCGAGGCCACCAGGACGCTGCTGCTCGTCATCGCCGCCGAGGACACCGGCGACACCGGCACCGTCCTGGCCGCCGCCGAGCGGCTCGGCGCGAGCCTTCCCGACCTGGCGCCCGCCGAGGCCGACGACCTGGTCCGCGTCGGCGGGGGCCGCCTCGAGTTCGGCCACCCGCTCATCCGCACCGCCGCCTACCAAGGCGCGCCCACCTACCGGCGACTCGAAGCGCACCGCGCCCTCGCCGACACCCTGGGCGCCGTCGACCACCGCCGGGCCTTCCACCTCGCGGCCGCCACGACCGGCCCCGACGAGTCCGTGGCCGCCGCGCTCGAGGCCTCCGGCGAATGCGCGCGCGGCTGCGGCGGCCACCGACTCGAGTACTCGACCTTCGAACGCGCCGCCGCCTTCACCCCCGACGGCCGCGAGAAGGGCCGTCGCCTGCTCCTCGCCGCCGAAGCCGCACTCCTCGCGGGCAACGCCCCGAAAGCCGCGGAGCTGTCCGCGGCGGTGGGCCGCCAGACCCGCGACCGGCGCCACCTGGCCCGCGCCACCACCGTCGGCGCCGCGGTCGCCTCCTGGGGCGGGGAGATCCGCGAGGCCTACCGGCTGTGGACGGAGGCCGCCGACCACTACACGGCGTCCAACAATCCCCAGGCCGCCGGGTACCCGCTGTTCCGCGCCGTCGAACTGGCCTGGCAGGGCGGGGACTTCCGACGTGCTCAGGACGCCGCCGACCACGCCGAACGGCTCGGCATCGACCACGCCGCGTGGGTGCGGCACCTGGCCACCGCCACCGCCGGGCTCAACCGCTCGCATGCGATCACCGCCGCCGAGGCGGTGGCCTCGCTCCGGCACCTGCTCGCCGTCCACGACGAGTTCGGCTCGAACGTCTCGCTGGACGACCGGGCCATGCTCGTCTGGTGGCGCACCCTCATCGGCGACATCGCCACGGCCGAGCGCTCCTCCGCGGCGCTCGTGCGCGAATGCCGCGAGTCCGGCGCCTCGGGGCCGCTGCCGAGGGCGCTGGCCCTCAACGCCCTCACCGAGTTCCACAGGGGACGATGGGCCGATTCGGTGGCGCTGGCCGAGAACTCGGTGGAGCTCGCCTACGAGCTCGGCCAGAAGATCGGACCGGTCAAGGCGCGGGCGTGGATCCTCGCCCCGATCGCGGCGCTGCGCGGCGACGAGGAGCGCGCCAGAGAGCTCATCGACGCGGCGCTCGACGAATCGCCCTCCGACACGCTCGTCGTCGTCGACACGGCGATCGCCCTGCTCGACTTCAGTCTCGGCCGCTGCGAGGAGGCGCTCGACCGGCTCATGGCGCGATTGGAGTCCGAGGCGCCCGGCGACGTGCTGCCGCACGTCCCGGTGGCGGTCGAGGCCGCCGTCCGCACCGGTGATCCGCAGAGGACCGCCGGCGCCTTCGAGTGGTTCTCTCGATGGGCCGAGGCGACGGGCGTGCCGCACTGGCAGGCGATGACCGAGCGCTGCCTCGGCCTGCTCGCGTCCGAAGAGGACGCCGGGAAGCACTACGAGCGCGCCGCGGAGCTGCACCGCGAGGCCGACGCGTTCCCGTTCGAGACCGCCAGGACCGATCTCCTGCTCGGCGCGTGGCTGCGCCGGGCCAGGCGCGTGGGCGAGGCCAAGAGCCGCCTGCGCTCGGCCGCCGAGACCTTCGAGCGCCTCGGCGCCGCACCGTGGACCGAGCGGGTGCGGCGCGAACTGCGCGCGGCGGGCGACGCGGGGCCGCTGGAGGCCGGACCGGGCCTGGCCGAGCGGTTGACGCCCCAAGAGCTGCAAGTGGTGCGCCTGGCGGCGGTGGGGCTGAGCAACCGCGAGATCGGCGAGCAGCTCTACCTGAGCCCGCGCACCGCCGGCTACCACCTCTACAAGGCGTACCCGAAGCTCGGCGTCGCCTCCCGCACCGAGCTGGCGAAACTCGGCCTGTAGCGGCCGAACCCCCGGCCGGTGTCGGACCCGGCCGATAGCCTCACGCCATGAACGACACCTACGAGAACCGCATCGAGCCGCCGATCGCGGGCGACGAGACGGCGACCATGATCGGATCGCTGGAGCGGCAGCGGGCGACGCTGTCGTGGAAGTGCGGCGGGCTGGACGCCGAAGGCATGCGGGCGAGGGTCGGCGCCTCGTCGGTGACCCTGGGCGGCCTGCTCAAGCACCTGGCGCGCGTCGAAGAGGAGAAGTTCTCCTGCATGCTCCACGACCGTCCGTTCGGCGCGCCGTGGAACGCCGCCGACTGGGAGGCCGACCCGGACTGGGACTGGCACTCGGCCGCGGACGACACGCCCGAGCAGCTCATGGAGCTGTGGAGCGGCGCAGTGGCACGATCGCGAGTCCTGCTCGCCGAAGCGATCGACGACGGCGGCCTCGACCAGCTCGTGCGCTACACGTGGCCCGACGGCCGCTCGCCGAGCCTGCGCCGACTGATGATCGACCTCATCGAGGAGTACGCCAGGCACACCGGCCACGCCGACCTCATCCGCGAATCGGTCGACGGCCTCGTGGGCGAGGATCCGCCGAACTGAACGCCTTGCACGCCAACGAAATAGGAGACGGTTGACGCGAGCTAGGCTTGGCGGATGCCCGAGTCCTCCACGGTGCTGCTGCTCTCCGGCAGCCTTCGCGCAGCCTCGTCCAACAACGCCGTGCTGCGCACGGCCCACGCCGCCGCGCCCGCGGGCGTCCGCACCGTGCGCTACGACGGGCTGGCCGAGCTGCCGCACTTCAACCCCGACGACGACACCGACGCGCCGCCCGCGCCGGTGGCCGCGCTGCGCGCAGCGATCGCCGATGCCGCCGCCGTCCTGATCTGCACCCCCGAGTACGCCGGCACCCTGCCCGGCTCGTTCAAGAACCTCCTGGACTGGACCGTCGGCACCGCCGACATCAACGACAAGCCCACGGCCTGGGTGAACGCCGCGAACCCCGGCCGCGGTCAGGGCGCGGAGGCCACGCTGCGCTCGGTGCTCGAGTACACCGGCGCCCGCATCGTCGAGCCCGCGTGCGTCAGGATCGCGGCGGGCGGGCGCGAACGCGACCCCGAGGGGCGCATCGCCGACCCCGAGGTGCGCGAACAGCTCGCCAAGGTCCTCACGCTGCTAGTGGAGGCCTAAGGCCACGACCTCGCGGCGGCCCCGCGGAGCCTCGGTGAGGACTCCCGCCTCCTAACGCCGCGCCCAGGTCCTCGCGGCGGCCTGCTTCGCGTCGTTGACGGTCTCCACCTCGATGACCTCGATCCCGGTGTGCCGCTCGGAGACCGATCCCTTGGGCACGATCGCCGTCTTGAAGCCCAGCCGCGCCGCCTCGGTCAGCCGCCGGTCCGCGTTCACCGTCCGGCGCACCTGCCCGGTCAGCGACACCTCCCCGATCGCCACCAGGTCCGCGCTCACCGCGATCTCCTGCTCGGCGCTCACCAGCGCCAGCGCCAGTGCCAGGTCCGAGGCGGGCTCGCGCACCCTGATGCCGCCGATCGTCGTCGCGTACACCTCGCGGTCGAGCAGCCGCATCCCGCCGCGCCGCGTCAGCACCGCCAGCACCATGTTCAGCCGCGCCTGGTCGAGCCCGGAGACGGTGTGCCGCGGGATCGCGCCGTCCTTGACCGACTTCCCCACCAGCGCCTGGATCTCCACCGGCACCGCCCGGCGGCCCTCCATCGTCACCGTCACGCACGTGCCGGGGGTCGGCTCGCTCGGCGCGTCGTCGAGGAACAGCCCCGACGGGTCGGCCAGCGACACGATCCCGTCCTCGGTCATCTCGAAGCAGCCGACCTCGTCGGCGGGCCCGAAGCGGTTCTTCACCCCGCGCAGCAGCCGCAGCATCGAATGCCGGTCGCCCTCGAAGTGCACGACGGTGTCGACGAGGTGCTCCAGCGCCCGCGGCCCGGCGATGCCGCCGTCCTTGGTGACGTGCCCGACGAGGATCACCGCCATGTTGCGCGCCTTCGCCTCGGCGATGACCGCGCTGGCCACCGACTTCACCTGCGTCACCCCGCCGGGCACGCCGTCGGCGTCGCCGGCGATCACCGTCTGGACGCTGTCGAGGATCATCAGGCCCGGCTTCACGTCCTCGATGTGGCCGAGCACCGCGCCCAGATCGGTCTCGGCGGCGAGGTAGAGCTCCTCGGACAAGCACCCGGTGCGGTCGGCGCGCCGCCGCACCTGCGAGGCCGACTCCTCGCCGGTGGCCACCAGCGCCCGCCCGTACCCGGCCTCGCCGAAGCGGTGCGCGACCTCGAGCAGCAGCGTCGACTTGCCGACGCCCGGCTCGCCGGAGATGAGCGTGACGCCGCCGGGCACCAGGCCGCCGCCCATGACGCGGTCGAACTCGCCGATCCCGGTGGGCAGGCTCGCGGCCTGCTCGGCCGAGACGGTGCCGATCCGCTGCGCGGGCGTGGCGGGGCGGCGCGCGCCGGAGGCGGCGGCGACCGGCCCGGCCGTCTGGCGCGGCGGCGCCGCGGACTCCTCCATCGAGCCCCACTCGCCGCAGTCGGGGCACTGCCCGACCCACTTGGGGACGCGGTGGCCGCACGCGGCGCAGGCATATGAGATCCGCTGGCTCTTCGGCATGGCGCAAGCGTACGGGCCGCCACCGACATCGCCCGATCAGCGGGCGAATGCGTCGCCCGGTGCCATCGGTTTCGTGGTGCTGATCTCTGGTGAGGAGGGATGGCGAACGATCGCATGCCTGATATCACGCATGGTGAGATGGAGTCGATGGCCTTGTCGGGCCTTCTCGCTACGGTCGAAGGCGTGCTCCTCCGATATCGGTTTCGCGTCTACCCGACTGCGCCCCAGCGCAAAGCGTTGGCACGGACATTCGGGTGCGTGCGGACGGTGTTCAACGATGCGGTGGCGGCCCGGAGGGCTGCACATGCGGAGGGGCTGCCATATCCGACAACCGCGAAGTTGGACGAGCAGTTGATAACGGCTGCGAAGCGGACGCCGGAGCGGGCCTGGCTGTCCGAGGTCTCCACGCTGCCATTGCGGCAGGCCCTCCGCGACTGCCATGCCGCATATCGGAATTTCTTCGATTCCCTGTCGGGGAAGCGAGCTGGTGCCCGTATCGGTCCGCCGAGATTCAAACGGCGTTCGCATACTCAGTCCGCCCGGTACACCCGGCGCGGGTTCTCCATCAAGATGAACGGCCGCCTATATGTGGCGAAGGTCGGTGGCCTCCGAGTGGCCTGGTCTCGGGCACTGCCTGCCGATCCCTCCAGCGTGACGGTGCTCAAGACCGCCACCGGCAGGTACTACGCCTCGTTCGTGGTCGATGGGGCCGATATCCTCGAGCCGATCGAGGAGGAAGGCGCCGAGACCAGGTGGCGACGCTAGTGAGCGAGAACCAAGCTCTCTATGTCGAGGACCTGAACGTTCATGGGCTCATTCGAGGCTGGTCTGCCAAGGGCATACATGATGTCGCTTTCGGAAGGTTCCTAGCCTGCTTGGAGTCGAAAGCCCGGAGGGCTGGGCGCACCTTTGCGAAGGTCGATCGGTACTTCCCATCGACTCGACTGTGCTCGGCATGCGGTGCGCTGACCGGGCCGCAAGGGCTGGAAGGTCTGAGGGTTCGCACCTGGGCGTGCGGGTGCGGAGTGGTCCACGACCGGGACCAGAATGCCGAGCTGAACATCCGCCGCGAGGGCAGGCGGCTGGTGGCCGCGGGACACGCGGACACCTGAAACGCCTGCGGAGGGCTGATAAGACCGGGGAGACCCGGCACGGCCCGTCGAAACAGGAACCCGCCCGTAGCCGGAACGCACCACGCGAACCGCAAGCCGGGAATCCCCTCTCTTGAGAGGGGAGGATGTCAATAGACTGGCGGCATGGAATCAGAGGAGCCGACAGGCGGCTCGCCGGCGCTCTCCACCGACCGCATCGACGGCCCGCCGAGCCCATCGGCCGGCTCGCAGGCTTCGCCGGGCAGCAGCGCGGTCTTCTTCGACCTCGACAAGACCGTCATCGCGAGGGCGAGCTCGCTCGCCTTCAGCCGCCCCCTGTACAAGGGCGGCCTGCTCGGGCGCCGCGACGTCCTCAAGGTCGCCTACTCGCACCTGGTGTTCCGGCTCGGCGGCTCCTCGGACGAGGCGCAGATGGCCCGCACCCGCGACTACGTCGCCCAGCTCTCGCGCGGCTGGCCCGCCGACCAGGTCCGCGCCATCGTCGACGAGACCCTGCACGAGCTGATCGACCCGTTCGTCTACGCCGAGGCCGCCGCGCTCATCGAGGCGCACAGAGCCGCCGGGCGCGCCGTCGTCCTGGTGAGCGCCTCTGGCGAGGAGATGGTGGCGCCGATCGGCCGGATGCTCGGGGTCACCGACGTCATCGCCACCCGGATGGTCATCGGCGCCGACGGCCGCTACACCGGCGAGATCGGGTTCTACGCCGCCGGTCCCGCCAAGGCCGACGCGATCAAGCGCTTCGCCTCCGATCGCGGCATCGACCTGGAGTCCTCGTTCGCCTACTCCGACTCGATCACCGACGAGCCGATGCTGCGAACGGTCGGCTTCCCGCGGGCGGTCAACCCCGACCGCGGACTGCGCCGCCTGGCGCTCGAGGAGGACTGGCCGCAGCTGGTGTTCCGGCGCCCGGTGGCGCTGCGCCCGGCCATGCCCGGACCCGCCCGCCTGAAGTACGCGGCCGCCGGAGTCGGCGTTGCCGCTGTGGCTTATGTAGCCTGGCGCGTGTGGAGGGACCGTCGTCTCAGGACCGCCTGAGCAGCGCTTTCCCAAGGTGGGTAGCCTCAGCGAAATGGAACGCAAACAACCGGCCAGACTGGCCGATGTAGCCCGAGCCGCCGGCGTCTCGGTGGCCACCGCCTCGCGCGTCCTCAACGGCTCGCCGCACCGGGTGAGCGATCAGCTGAGCGAGCGGGTACGGGAGGCGGCTCGCCGGTTGCGCTACGCCCCGAACGTGGGAGCGCAGGTCCTGGCCCGCTCCACGTCGCAGACGGTGGCGCTGCTGCTGCACGACGTGACCGACCCGTACTTCGGGCAGATCGCCGGCGGGGTCCTCGCGGAGGCGGCCCACCGCAACGTGCGGGTGCTCATCGCGGACACGGGCATCGACCCCGACTCGGAGGTGCAGCACCTCGACTCGCTGCGCGGCTACCGGCCGCGCGCGGTGATCGTGGCCGGCTCGCGGACCACCGACGAGGAGGCGGAGGCCAGGCTCGGCGACCACCTGTCCGATCTGCTCGAACTGGGCGCGACCGTGGTGAGCGTCGGGCAGCCGGGCCTGCCGGGGCGCGTGGTGCGCCCGGCCAACCGCGAGGGCGCGGGCGAACTGGCGCGGTTCCTGGTCGGCCTGGGCCACCGGGAGTTCGCGCTCGTGGCCGGGCCCGAGCAGCTCCGGGTGGTGCGCGAGCGGCGCGACGGGTTCGTCGAGGCGCTGCCGCCGGACGCGGACGTGGTGCACGTGCCCTCGGAGTTCAGCCGCGACGGCGGGTACGCCGCCGGTCAGGAGCTGCTCGCGCGCGGCTCGCTGCCGACGGCGGTGTTCGTGACCGGCGACGTGCAGGCGACGGGCCTGTGCACGGCGCTGCGCGAGGGCGGCGTGCGGATCCCCGACGAGGTCTCGGTGGCCGGGTTCGACGACATTCCGATCGTGCGGGACCTGACGCCGTCGTTGACGACGGTCGCGCTTCCGTTGCACGACATGGGCGTCAAGGCGCTCACGGCGGCATTGGAAGAGGACGCGGACTTTCCGGAGGAACTCTCGGTCGGCGCCGAACTCATCGAGCGCGATTCCACCGCGCCGCCGCGCGGGAAGTAATCGCTCCCATTCCGAGACGAGTCGCATGGACGCTCCGCTGCGTTATGCGGCTCGTTTTGATTGCGGCGCGCGCAACTCTCCGAGGCCGTCGCCAATGGGCGCGGGAGGGGCCTTGTTAGGGTCGTCCCGTCGGAAAGCGGTCTCGAACATTCGTTTGGGCGGTATCCTATAGGATCTACCCTCGACCGATGTACGCTGCGGTTCCGTCCCGTTCTAAATAGTGAGACGTTCGTCACTCACGGAGAGTGACGTCTATCTCACTCTTGAATCGGCAAACGATTAAATATAGGCGTATTTGGATATAACGCCTGGTAGTCATCCGTCCGACCGGCCGAAATTGGTCACGTTGCTAAAAGTGATCGCCGAATGGTGGTGGCCCGGTTGGTGCAAGCGGCGTACTCTCGGCGTTAGGTCTAGTGAGAGCCGTGGTGCAGCTTTCTCTGAGGCCACAGGGAACCGAAGCCTTTGCGTGCTGGAAGCGTCGTCGTTACCGCCCGGCTACAACGCAAGGGCATATTCACGGTTGGAACTGGATTAATGGCAGCGCGGCCATGTCCGGAGCCGAGCGTGAACCAATCCGGAAGGAACACGATCATGGTGCGAGTCACCGTCGAGGCCGAGACGCCAGTGTCGCCAGTGAGCGGCGAGACGATCTCCAAGGCCGACGCAGAGCGCATCGCAGGTGTCCTCAAAGCACTTGCGGACCCGAACCGACTGCAGCTCATCAGCCTCATCCAGGCCTCCCCCGAACAGGAAGCCTGCGTCGCCGAGCTGACCGAACCGCTGGGCCTGTCCCAGCCGACGGTGAGCCACCACCTCCGCATCCTGGCCGAGGCCGGGGTCGTCGAGCGCGACAAGCGCGGGGTGTGGGCTTACTTCCGCCTCGTCCCCGAGACGATGCGGATCGTCGCGGACCTGCTCACGCCGCCGAAGCGCCGGCGGCGTCGCTAGACCGCTCCCACGGCGGGGCGTCTCACCCGCCGTGACACCGAGTCGGCAATGGATAACTGAAAAACGGGAGCTCGACTGAAACTGTGTCGGGTCATACACTGGTGACATGACCGGCCGACACCGCAGACCGCGACGACTCTCGAGAGAGGGTCGTCGCCTGCTCGGCGGTGCCGCACTGCTGGCCGTCTTCGCCCCGGTGACCGTCTACACACTGAACGCGGCGATCGCCCACGTGCAGTCCTGCGGCACCGAGACCACCTTGACGGTGGCCGCCACCCCCGAGCTCGCCCCGATCCTCCAGTCCTTCGTCGCCCAGGGCGGCGGGGCGCCGTCCCGAGGATCGGACGTGTGCGCCGAGATCACCGTCGAGGCCGTGCCCACCGGCGAGATCGCCGAGGCCGACGCCGACGTGTGGATCCCCGAGACCGACCTCGTCCTGGAGGTGCCGGGCACCGGCCTGGCCGAGCGGTGGGAGGTATTCGAGACCTCCACGGCCTCCGACGCGGTCGGCCTCGCGCTGCCCGAGGGCACCGACGCGGCCGACGCCGCCCAGGTCAACCCCGAGGACGTGGCGGTCGTCCTCGAAGACCCGCGCCAGGACCCGGCGAGTCTGCTGTGGATCGTCATCTTCGGCGTGGACGAGGCCGACGTCTCCGGCGCGGACGAGCCCGACGCCGTCCCCGTCATGTCCGCCTCGGAGGTGCGCCGCCGCAACGCCGAGGAGGACGCCGGGCTCATGGTGCCCAGCGGCAACGTCCAGGTCAGCCAGTTCGAGTTCCCGATGCTGGTGGCCGCCGACCTCGGCGACGCCCGCATCGAGGCCGCCTCGAACCTGGTGCGCTCCTACGGCAGCCAGAAGTACATCGACCTGCTCATCGACGCCGGCTTCGGACCGGCCGTCCCCGAGCCCCCCGGCAGCTCCAGCGCCGCGGTCGCCTCCGTGCTCGAGACCTGGGACGCCTACTCCTCCAGCGACTTAGCCTGGTTCATCACGTCGTTGAGGACCGGCTGCGCCTCCTCGGCCAGCTCCACGTCCACGTCCGCCACCGCGGTGACGTGCAGTACCACGTCGTCGTCCTCCACGAACACGCTCAGCGACGCCTTCCACTTCCCGTACGGCTCGCGGCTCGAGAAGCCGATGTCGCCGTTCTCGTAGGCCTGCAGCGGCTGGTAGGGCAGCGCCTCCTGGAGTTCCTCGCGGGCCTCGTCGCCGCACGGGTCCTCGCACACCGCCCACCCCACCTCCACCGACGAGTCCCCGTCGGGCGCGGTGCACACGGTGGACTGCTCGCCCTGCTCGCAGTGGTAGCCCTCGGGCACGCGGAACGCGAACGGCCACCCGGCGAGCGCGACGGTGTTCGTCTCGTCCTGCTCGGTGAACAGCTCGCCCGCCACCGACAGGTCCTGCGCGTCGGATCGCCACTCGGGCACCGTCGGCTGCTCGTCCACCCCTTCCTCGGCCGCGCCCTCGGGGGCGTCCTCGGCCTCGGCGGGATCGGTTTCGGTGGCGGCGGGCGCGGGCTGCGAGCCGGCGGTCTCCTCGTCGCCGGACGACAGCGTCGTCCACAGGATCCAGGCGCCCACGGCCAGCGCCACGATCGCCACCACGCTGGCGATCCCGATGAGGATGGGCCGCAGCTGCGAGCGGCGCTTGGGCGGGGCGATGACCACCACCGGCGGGGACATCGGCGGGGCCGAGGGCGGCCCGGCCGGGGAGGCGGGAGCCTGCGGCCGGTGGGCGGCCGCGGCGGGCCCGACGGGCAGCGGGCCGGTGGCGGGGCCGAGCGCCAGCAGCCGGTCCATGATCCGGTCGGCGCCCCGCAGGCGCGCGTCGCGCAGCACCACGACGTACGGCTGCTCGGCTTCGAGGTCGGCCACCAGGATCGGCGCGTCCTCGGGGCCCGCCGTGGCGTACGCCCAGGCGACCGTGTCGGACAGCAGGCCGCGCCTGGCCGGGTCCTTGGAGGAGGTCGAGCCCAGGGTGAGGATCTGGACCGGGCGCCCGGTCTCGTCGACGCCCTCGCACAGCTCGTAGGCCCCTTCGACGCGAGCGGTCGCGACATCTTCGTACGGCCCGACGGTGCGACTCATCGAGACCCTCCCTCCCACTCCGAGCTACCGACCAGTAATCCGGCTGCACCGGGCGGGTGCGAGCCGGATGTACCGCGAATTACCACTAAGTATGGCGTGGCGCTGCTCGTGTGGCGACACAAGGTGGCCTCGGTTCCGCCGAGCGATGAACCGCGTCGGCGGTACGCGGACGCGCGGGAGCCGGGAGGGGTCCCGCACCCGCGCCGGACGCGCCGTCCGAGCGGCGCCGGAACGCGAGATCGGCCGAAAGACGGAGGCGCGCGTTCACGCGGGCTGACTAGGCTTGCCTCGTGACGAACCACCGAAGCGCCCGAAGCGGTCCGGGCCTCTCCGGCCGGGCCCGCGCCGCGGTGCGCGCGTACGCTTCATGCCACCTGCCCACCGAGATCGACCCTCGCCGAGCGCGGGCCGCGATCGCGAGTCCAGAGGACGACCATGCTGAGTGACACCCTGGCGTTGACGATGGCCGCCGGAGAGACCGAGCCCGGCGGCTTCATCGGGTGGGTCCTGGACCTCATGGACAAGCTGGGCGAGGTCGGCGTCGGGCTCGCCCTCGCCATCGAGACGATCTTCCCGCCGGTGCCGAGCGAGCTCATCCTGCCGGTGGCGGGGTACCTGTCCTACGACGGCAAGATGAACTTCGGCCTGGTCATGCTGTGCGCCTCGATCGGCTCGCTGCTCGGCGGCTGGTTCTACTACTACGTCGGGCTCGCCTTCGGCCGCGAGCGCACCCGCTGGCTGTTCGAGAAGCTGCCGCTGTTCGAGGTCAAGGACTTCGAGCTCGCCGAGCGCGTGTTCGCCAAGTGGGGCGTCGTCGCGGTCCTGGCCGGCAGGTGCCTGCCGATCGTGCGCAGCGTCATCTCCATCCCCGCGGGCATCGAGCGGATGCCGTTCTGGAAGTTCACGCTCTTCACGCTCATCGGCAGCACGGTGTGGAACTCGATCTGGGTGGGACTCGGCTTCGGCTTCGGGCGGCAGATCGAGCCGGTCCTGAACCGCTACAGCGGCCTGCTCAGCAACATCGTGCTCGGCATCATCGCCGTGCTGGTCCTGTGGTTCGTCGTCTCGCGCACGATCAAGGCGATCCGGAACAAGGGCCGCGGGAACGACTCGGGACCGGGGACCGGCTCGGGGTCGGGTTCGGGCACCGACACCGTCATCCTGCGCCGGGTCAGGTAAGGCGCGCAGCGCATCGAACGGGGGACGCCGCATCGGCGTCCCCCGTTCGATGCGGGACGCGAGCCTTCCGATGTCGCCTAGGTGACAGGGGGGCAATGTTTTCGAATTTCTTCGCGTCCGGGCGTAACCACCCCCCCGCCTGCCTAGTTAGTCAGGGTGGCCGCACGATCACACGATCGGCGGCCGATGGCCGGGAGTGTCACCGGCCCGTTAACGACAGCGCGAGGGTGCTCGACCCGCAGGCGATCCAGCAGGCGAGGTCGCGGCTGAGGACCCGCACCGGAGGCGACGCACCGCGTCGCGGCACCGGCTCGCTCGACAACTGATCGACGAACACTGACGACATGGCCCACACGGTGGGGTGGTTCGTGCTGCGCTGAATCTCCAGCCGCACTGCCACGTTGTGCGAGGCCAGCAGAAAGGCAAGCAACGCAGATGAAAACGCGCACTGTGCGTAAGGCGGCTCTCGTCGGGGGCATCGCCACGGGGGCTCTGCTGTTCACGGGATCGGCCGCTCAGGCCGCCGACGCGGACGTCGAAGAGGCCGGCCTCGACGCCGTCCAGTCGGCGCCCGAGCAGCTCGGTGGACTCACCGGCGCCCTTCCTCTGAGCTCGCTCAAGGGCGTGCCGCTCGTGGGAGGACTCCTGGGCGGTCTGGTGCCGGGCCAGAACGGCGGCCAGGCCGACCAGACCGACCCGAAGACGGACCACGAGGAGGCCGACCAGGCCGAATCGTCGGCGGCGCCCGCGGGCAGCCCCGTCGGCGACCTGCTCGGTGACCTCGGCGGCGGCCTCCCAGTCCCGCTGCCGTTCTAAGACCCCACCGCGCCAACAGAACAGCTCGGCCGCGGACGGCATGACCGTCGCGCCATCCGCGGTGAGCGAACTCGGTCGGCGGGCGCACCCGGCGCCAAGGGCCCGGTCCCGGGCGGCCCGCCGACCAAACACAACTCTCCGGTTTTCAAGGCACCCCGTTTCGGCGAGCACCGCTCGTCGGCATGAACGTGCACAAGCCATTGGAGCCGCCGGAGCTTCACGGGGGATACGTGATGGAACAACGACAACGATTTCCCTGAAAGGTGACGGTTCGTGAATAACTCATGGGCACGTAAGACCGCACAGACCAGCGTGATCGCCGCGGGGGCCGTCCTCGTGGCGGGCGCGGGCACCGCGCAGGCCTACGGCCCCGACGTCGAGACGTCGGACCAGGTCGGCGCCGTGTCGGGCAACCAGGTGGTCGCCCCGATCCAGGCCCCGATCAACATCTGCGGCGTCGCGGCCGCGGTCCTCGGCACCGCGAACGCGGGCTGCGAGGGCGGCGCCGCCGCCTTCTTCGACGGCCCCGGCGGGGACCTGACCACGCAGAACAACACCGGCCTGGCCAACGGCAACCAGGCGTACGCGCCGATCCAGGTCCCCACCGAGGTCAGCGGCATCGCCGCCGCCGTCGGCGGGCTCGCGGACGCCTGGTCGACCGGCGGCTCGACCGCGGTGGTCCCCGAGTCGGGGCGCCACGCCGAGTCGGCCGACGTGACGACGCAGCGCAACGTCGGACTGCTCTCGGGCAACCAGCTTCTCGCGCCGATCCAGGCCCCGATCGACGTCTGCGGCAACGCCGTCGCCGTCGGCGGTGTGGCCGGCGCGGGCTGCGAGGGCGGCTCCGAGGCCGAATACAACGGCCCCGGCGGCGACCTGACCAGCCAGGACAACGTCGGGCTGGGCAACGGCAACCAGCTGTTCGCGCCGATCCAGGCGCCGGTCAACGTGTGCGGCAACGCCATCGCGATCCTCGGCAGCGCGTTCGCCTCCTGCGAGGGCGGCTCCGAGGCCACCGACGAGCCCGACGACCACCACCACGGCCACAAGGCCTACACCGAGTCCGCGGACATCGAGGCGGCCGACGTGGACGTGGCCGAGGAGCAGCTGCCCGTCGGCGGCGTTCCCGCCCTGGACACCGTGACCGGCCTGACCGACGGACTGCCGACTTCCGGCCTCACCGACGGCCTTCCGGTCGCCGACGGTCTGACCGGCGGCCTCGGCAGCAACGTGACTCCCGAAGACGTTGCTGCCACGGCCACCGACACCGTCGCCGGCGTGACCGAGCTGGCCGGAGCGGGCCTGCTCTAAGCACCGCACTGGAAACCCACAGACGGCTCGGCGCCGCGGCACGATGTGCCGCGGCGCCGAGCCGTGTCGCCGCTCGGTGGTTTTACTGCTCAGTGGTTCTGACGCGTTCGGCCAGAGCCGCGTTCATCGCCTCGAAGCCGGTGGCGGTGTCGCCGAGGAGACCGGTCATCACGGGGAGGAGGACGCCGGTGAAGCGCTCGCCGTGGGTCAGGCGCGTGGTGCCGTCCTCCTGCGGTTCGAGCACGAGGTAGTGCTCGCCGTCGAAGAGTCCGCCGGGGCCGAGGCGGCCGAGCCAGCGGATCTGGCGGGCGGGGGAGACGCGGAGGACGGCGGGGCTGAAGCGCCGCGCCTTGCCGCCGGACTGCGCGAGGGTGACGTCGAGCCGCTCCCCCTCGGCCAGTTGGCCGCCGATGGCGGTGATGAACGGGTTCCACTCGCCGTAGGAGTCGAAGTCGGTGAGGACCGCCCACACCTCGTGGGCGGGCGCGTCGAGGTGCGCGGTGGTCTCGATCCGATGCTCCCGGCGCATCGCCCACACGCAGTAGGCGGCGATCACGACGGCGATCAGCGCGATGATGATGAGTGCCACGACGGCGACCTCTGCCTCTCTGTACGACGGCGCCCCGTGGGGGGCTCGGCCTTGCGGGCTCTCCTGCTGGACGGCGCCGTCCTCGGAGCCGGCGACCGCGATCGTATACCCGTCGATCGCCGCGGTGGCCGCGGCGGAGACCGCCGACCCCCAGGCGGGAGGGAGGCGGCCCACCGCCGTCTCGCTCGCGACCGGGTATAGGAGGGCTCGCCTTCGGTGCCGTAAGCGAGGAGGACGTCCTCGCCGAGCCGGCCGAACATGTCGGTGCCGTTGAGCGACCGGCTCATGAGCGAGCCGACGGCGTCGGCCGCTCCGCGCCGCTCACCTCGTCGTCCTACTGGAAGATGACGATGAGCGCGATCACGATCAGGATGTCGACGATGATGACGCCGATGACGACCTTCCGGCTGAGCCGCTTGGCCTTCGCCCGGGCCTCGGGGCTCGGCGACTGGGGTCGCGGCGGGCTCGGCGGCAGCGACCGCTGGGGCGAGGCGGGGGCCGCCTGCGGCGTGACCGGCGAGGGCCGCCCGCCCGGCGGGCGCTGCGGTGTCGGCGGCGCCGTCCGCGCGGGTGGCTGCGGCGTCGCGGCGGGCCCGGTCCACAGCACGCTGCCCTCGGCGACGACGACCTCGGGCTGGTCGAGCACGGTCGGGGCGGTGCCCAGGGCGCGGTGGAGCATCGTCGCCACCAGCGGCATCCGGCTCGCGCCGCCGACGAGGAACACGCCCGCACTGCGCGAGGCGTCGAGCCCGGCGGCGCGCAGGACCGCCTGCGTCACGCGGATCGTCTGCTCCAGGTGCGGGGCGGCGATGCGCTCGAGCTCGGTGCGCGTCAGGTGCGCCTCCACCTCGAGCAGCGGGATCGCCAGGTCGGCCTGCTGGTGGCGCGACAGGCGCTCCTTGGCGCCGCGGATCTCCTCGGAGAAGTCGCGGAAGGCCCGGCGCTCTTCCACTGTGCTCGGATTGGTGAGGCGATGCCATCCCTCGTGGTCGCCGTACGTCTCGGCCAGGTGGTCCACAATGGCGGCGTCGATGTCGAGGCCGCCGAGATCGGATCGGCCGTCCAGCGCCACGGTCTCGAAGCCGTGTGCGGTGCGCCGCACGACGCTCGCGTCGAAGGTGCCCGCGCCCAGGTCGTACACCACGATGGACGATCCAATGCCGATACGCCGCTTGAGCGCCTCGGCGAAGTACGTCGCGGCCGCGACCGGCTCGGGCACGAGCCGCACCGGCCCGAGCCCGCTTCTGGTGGCGGCGTCCTCGACGACCCGGCGCCTGGCCGGACCCCATTCGGCCGGGACGGTGATGGTGACCTGCCGCGGCCTGCCCACCACGCGTCGGCACTCCTCGGCCACGGCCCGCAGCACCGCCGCGATGAGCTCGACGACGGGGAACTCCTTCTCGCCCAACAGGACCGTGCCGCGGTCGATGTGTCGCTTGGGGTTGGGCTCGAACCGCTCCGGGTACCTTCGTCCGCTGTGGAGGGCGTCGCGGCCGACGAGCAGGCCGCCCTCGGCGTCCGCGCACACCGCCGACGGCATCAGCGGCGCGCCGTCGAACAGCAGCGGCCGCGCGCTCCCGTCGGCGCGGCGGACCACGGCGATGGTGTGCGAGGTGCCGAAGTCGATGCCGAGCGACGGCACGGCGGGCAGGGGGTGCATGCCGCGATCGTAGCGAAGCGGTGCGAGCGCTCAATATCACCTTGAATTAGTCGGGTCGTACGTCGTAATGTCGGAGGACCTGTACCCGACGATCGGAAGCCCATGTCAGCACCCGCTTACCTCGATCCCTCCCGGCCGGTCGCCGAGCGCGTCGAGGCCATCCTGGCCCTCATGACCGACGAGCAGAAACTCGCCTGCTTCGACGGCATCCCCGAGACCGTCCTCGCCGACGGCTACACCCTCCCCGAGCACCGGAACCGCTTCGCCGAGGTCCTCCACGGCTCGGGCCACCACGCCGACGCCACCATGTTCCCCCAGCCCATCGGGCTCGGCGCCACGTGGGACACCGAGCTGCTCGAGCGCATCGG
Organism: Glycomyces arizonensis DSM 44726; assembly: GCF_000482705.1. Classification (GTDB taxonomy): domain Bacteria; phylum Actinomycetota; class Actinomycetes; order Mycobacteriales; family Micromonosporaceae; genus Glycomyces; species Glycomyces arizonensis. The sequence goes on from NZ_KI519476.1 coordinate 23,163, forward strand.
CGAGGTCGTCGGCCACGAGATGCGCGCGAGGAACCCCGAGGCCCTGGCCGCCTTCGGACCCGTCGCCGACATCCGCTCCAACCCGCTGGCCGGGCGCTACGAGGAGGGCTTCGGCGAGGACCCGCTCCACGTCGGCGCCATGGTCACCGCCTACGCGCACGGCCTGCGGGGCCGCCACCCCGAATACGTGCGGGTGCTGCCGCAGATGAAGCACTTCCTCGGCTACGACCACGAGTGGCACCGGCACCGCACCTCCGCCTCCATGGGCGTCCGAGCGCTCAACGAGTACCAGGCCGTGCCCTACCGCAAGCCCGTCGAGGCCGGTGCCGTCCTAGGCGCGATGACAGCCTATAACCTCGTCAATGGCGTGCCTTCGATCATCAGCCCCCTCCTGGAGGTGCTGCGGCGCGAATGGGCGCCGGGCGGCTTCATGTTCCTGCCCGACGGCTGGGACGCGGTCAACCTCAACACCACCAAGGGCGAGCCGTTCGACACCTGGGAGACCCCGCAAATTTACGGCTCCGCAAGCGTCGCCGAGGCGCAAACTTACGGCTCCGCAGGCGTCGCCGAGGGTGAGAGCCGCGACGTCCCGTACCCGAAGGCCCTCGCGGCCGAGGAGGGACGCGAGATCGACCGCGACGAGGTCTTCGTCTACGCCTGCGGCCTCATGGTCGCCGCCGGGCAGACGCACCTGCGGGACGGCTCCGACCTGCCGTTCAACGCCGGTGCGGCCGAGGCGATCCGGCGCGGCCTGTTCGGGCTGACGATGGCCGACGCCGACCGGGTCGTGCGCGACTGGCTGACGTTCCTGGTGAGCACCGGCCGCCTCGACGGCGACGCGTGCCCGTACAACCGGATCGAGCTCGACGCCCACCCGCAGGACGAGCCCGCATCGCGCGAGCTCGCCCTCCAGGCCGCCCGCGAGCAGCTCGTGCTGCTCAAGAACGACGGGCTCCTGCCGCTGCCCCAGCGGCCGCGCTTGGCCGTGGTCGGCCCGCTGGCCGACCTCAACCTGCGCGACTACTACAGCCCCCTGGTCGCCGACGAGCACCGCGTCACCCCGCTCCAGGCGATCACCGAGCGGCTCGGCGGCGAGAACGTCGCCCACCACACCGGCAACGACGTCGTGGCCTGGTCCGCGGGCGGGCGGCACGTCACGGTCGCCGAAGGCGGCGCGCTCGCAGCCACCGCCGATGCGATCGGCGAGGCGGAGTCGTTCGAGGTCTACGACTGGGCGCACGACCAGTACATGTTCCGCAGCGTCGCCACCGGGAAGTTCGTCAGCGCCGACATCCTCAAGCGCGACGACGGCCCCGCGTCCTTCACCAACCAGATCGGCGCGAGCGGCAAGGGCGGCGGGCCGGCGCTCGCGGCGACCGACGACCGGATGGTCGACGCCAACGCCTGGTTCACCTTCCAGAACTTCCACCGCCGCCGCGAGGGGGATCAAGTCTCGATCTTCGGGCTCAACCACGTCGAGGCCGACATCAGCGCCGCCGACGCCTTCCACGTCGGCGTCGCCGAAGACGGGTCGCTCCCGCTCGCCAAGGGACGGCCGGGGACGCCGCTGACCGAGACGACGGTCTCGGACGGCCCCGCCGCGGCCGCGGCGCTCGCCGCCGACGCGGACTGCGCGGTGGTCGTGGTCGGCAACCACCCGCTGATGAACGCCCGCGAGTGCTTCGACCGCCCGGGCCTCGACCTCGCCGCGCGCCAGGCCGACCTGGTACGCGCCGTGGCGGCCGCGAAGCCGGGGCGCACCGTCGTCGTGGTCGTCTCGTCGTACCCGCTCGCGATCGGCGACATCGCCGACGACCCGAACGTGGCCGCGATCGTGTACTCCTCGCACGCCGGTCAGGCGGCCGGGACCGCGCTGGCCGAGGCGCTGTTCGGGGACTTCTCCCCGGCCGGGCGGCTCACGTCGACCTGGCTGGCGGACATCGACTCGCTGCCGAAGCCGGGGCCGAAGACCGAGGAATTCCGCGTCAGTGAGGTCGACATGCTCGAGTACGACGTGATCTCGGCGGGCCTGACGTACCGCTACTCGAAGGCCGAACCGGTCTACGCCTTCGGGCACGGCCTGTCCTACACGACCTTCGAGTACAGCGACTTCGAAGCGCCCGACGAAGCCGCGGCCGATACGCCGTTCACGGTGGCGCTCAATGTGGCCAACACCGGCAGGCGCGCCTCCGACGAGGTCGTGCTGGTGTTCGCGAGCGCATGCGCGTCAGCCTACGGCGATCGCATCCCTGAGATGCAGCTCGCCGGATTCACGCGCGTCAAGGACATCGCGCCCGGCGAAGTGCGGCGGGTGGAGATCGAGATCGATCCGGCCGAGTTGTTCGTCTGGGATGTGGTGTCGGGCAGGCGGATCGTGGAGACCGGACGATATCTGTTCTTCGTCGGCACTGATTCCGAAGGCCCAGAGAAGGAGGTGCGCATCGAGGGCGAGACGATCGCGCCGCTCGACCTCGGTGAGCCGCAGAACGTCTGGGAGAAGGCGACGATAGCCAGAGGCGTGACGTACTGGGAGGTCTCGAAGCTGAACACCGTTGCCCGCCAAGGGGGCTACCACTCGACGGGCTCGCGCCGCGAGGGCGACCACGTGGGCTTCACCAAGGCGGTGCTGGAGGGTGCGAAGGCGATCGAGCTGCGCACCGCGACGACCGCGGCCGACTGGGCGGACCTGTCCGACCCGGTGATCGAGGTCCGCGCGGACGAGCCCGACGGCCCGCTCCTGGCCGAGGTGGCGGTCCCGATCACCGGCGACCGCCAGAAGTTCGAGGACGTCGAGGCTCCGCTGACCGGAGCCGAAGGCACGCGGGACCTGTACCTCAGGTTCCGCTCCGGGGGCATCTACGTCGAATCGATCCGCCTGCGCCGCTAGAAGACCAGGACCGGACCCGCCGTCGGATACGACGGCGGGTCCGGCCCTTTCATGCTCTGCTCCTGGCCGATACGACTTGGTATATAAATGTGTCGATTAGTAATGTCAAGTACCCGACAGTCCCGTTTCTCTTCGGCTCCAGTCTCGTTCATACATGCGAACGCAGATGGAAAGCGAGACGTGATGCCAGGAGATCGACATGAGATCGCCGTCAAAGTCGTGCAGGACAATCCGGAGGTCATGGCCGGGCTGCTCGAACTGGCCGGACACAGGCCGCCCTCGGCCACATGCACGAAGGCCGAGACCAGGTCCTGCTCGGTCGGATCGCCGGGGCCGACGGAGCGGAGGGCCGACGGTGTAGCGAAGCTGTCCTACTCCGACGGATCCGAGCTGATCGTGATCTGCGAGATGCAGAACCGGTGGAAGGACGAGAAGTACTACCGGATCCCCGGGTACATGGCCAGGGCCTTCGAGGACTATCGGACGCCGGTCGAGCTGCTGCTTCTCGCCGGAACGGATGGGCTCGCCCGCCGGTACCGCAAGGGGATCGCCCTCGGACCGGGCAACACGATCACCGTGCGGGCGCTCGGGCCGGGGGATTTCCCCGACCTGACCGAGCCCGGCGACCTGCCCTCCGCCCCCGTCGCGGTGATCTCCGTCGTGCTCAGGGGCGCCTCGCCGCCGGGCAAGGAGGAGCTCGTCGCGGCCAACCTGGACCACATATTCGGTACGATGGAACCGAGGCGAGGGTCCGATTACGCAATGTACTCCTTCGAATTCTTGGACAAGGAAACCGCAAGCTTGCTGGAGGCACTGATGAAGACGCAGTCACGCCCTTACCACTCCGAATGGAGCGACAGCCTCCGCGAGGAAGGTCTTGAGAAGGGTCTCGAGAAGGGCCTTGAGGAGGGCCTTGAGGAGATGCGGCACACTCTGTTCGACCTGCTAGCGCAGAAGTCTCAGGGCGCCGACGCCGAGCAGCGTCAAGCCATCGAGGCCTGCCGCGATCTCCACCAGCTTCGGCTGTGGATCACCGAAGTCGCACTCAACGGCCGTTTCGAGGCGACCGACCGGTGATGGATGTCTTTACAGGCGAGTGCCCTGTCTGCGGAACCCTCTGCGAATGGGACTGGCGAACTCAAGAGAAATTGGAGGATTTCCTCCTGTGGTTCTGCAAGAGAATGCTCTTGCGGCGGCTGGAGGCGACGCCGGAGGGCGTTGATGACGACTTGCGGCACCGTATCCGGACGTGTCATACCCTTGAGCAGCTCAAGGTGTTGACTCCTGATCTGGAGGTCGCGTTCAAAGACGATTGACCGCCGGGTGGTATCGGTCTTGCTAGTCGTGTCGTTCCGTGGCCACGATGCGGCCGTCCGCGGTGTGGAAGACCCAGAATGAGCCCTTCTCCAGGGAGGCGTCGCTCGGGGCGGCCGCTCCCATCCGGTGGCAGAAGTATTCGACCAGTTCGCTGATCGTCCCGCCGTGGCCGCAGATGACGGCAGGTCGGCCCTCGGCGACGAGCCGGTCGATCCGCGTCCCCGCGTGCCCCGGCTTGCCCGTGCCCGGCGTGAACTCCGGCAGGCCCGCGAGCGGGACGCCCTCGGCCGCGCAGTATGGCAGCAGCGTCTCCAGGCACCGGGCGCTGGTGGCGCTGTACGCCTCCCCGATCGGGTAGCTCGACAGCAGCACCTCCAGCCGGGTCGCGCGCTCGCGCCCGCGCTGGTTGAGCGGCCGCAGCTCGTCCTGGTCGAACCAGTCCGCCTTGGACAGCGCGATGGCGTGGCGCACGAAGATGAACGGCACGGTCTCCCGAGCCTCGTGCGCGGCGAAGTCGGCCAGCACCGGCCGGTCCCGCTCGTGCGTGAGCCGCTCGGCGGCCTCGCTCAGCGGCACCCACTCCATGCCGTCGACCTCGCGCGGGTCCACTGCCTGGTCGACCGCGTCGGCCGCGGCCGTGGCGCACCAGTAGTCGACGCGCTTGAGGCGGCCCTCCTTGTCGTAGAACGACGGCGTCAAGGGGCGCCCGAGGACGGGCCGGATGCCGGTCTCCTCGAACACCTCCCGCTGCGCCGCCGCCAGCAGGTGCTCGCCGCGCTTGAGCTTGCCCTTGGGGAACGACCAGTCGCCGTACTTCGGCCGGTGGACGAGCGCGACCTCGCTCTCGTGCTCGCCGCGGCGCCACAGCACGGCGCCCGCGGCGAAGATCTCGGGTTGATTCAACTGGACTCCTAAAAGCAGTGCTCCCGAAGCGGTGCTCCTGTAAGCAGGGCCCCGTCAACGGTGCTCCCGCATGAGTTCCTCATGGAGGTCGATCCCGCCCCGGCGGCGGGACCACAGACCCAGCGGGCCGAGCCGCCACGTCCTCGTGTCGTCGTGCATGCCGCGTTCGAGCATCGAGATGAGCTGCGCCCGATGGGGATCGCCGGTCACCCGCAGCAGCACTTCGACGCGGCGGTCCAGATTGCGGTGCATCAGGTCCGCCGAGCCCAACCATACTTCCGGATTCCCGGCGTTCTCGAACACGTACACCCGCGAGTGTTCGAGGAAGCGGCCGAGGACGCTGCGCACCCGTATGCGGTCCGACAGGCCCGGCACGCCGGGCCGCAGGGTGCAGATGCCCCGGACGAGCAGGTCGATCCGCACCCCGGCCTGGCTGGCCCGGTACAGCGCGTCGATCACCTCCATGTCGGTCAGCGAGTTGCACTTGAAGCGGATGCGAGCCGGGAGCCCCGCGCGGTGGTGCTCGACCTCGCGGCCGATCCGCTCGATCAGCCCCGGCCGCAGGGACTGCGGCGCCACCAGCAGCCGCTGGTGGTCCTCGGAGCGCGAGTACCCGGTGAGGTGGTTGAAGACGGCGTTGACGTCCTCGCCCACCGCCTGGTCCGTCGTCAGCAGCCCGACGTCCTCGTAGAGCCTGGCGGTCTTCGGGTGGTAGTTCCCGGTGCCGATGTGGCTGTAGCGCAAGAGGCTCCCGTCGTTCTCCTGGCGCACCACGAGCGCGAGCTTGCAGTGCGTCTTGAGGCCCACGATCCCGTACATGACATGGCACCCGGCCTGCTCGAGCTTCTGCGCCCAGTCGATGTTGGCCTGCTCGTCGAAGCGGGCCTTGATCTCCACGACGACCACGACCTGCTTTCCGGCGTCGGCGGCGCTGATGAGGGCGTCGACGATCGGGGACTTGCCGCTGGTGCGGTACAGCGTCTGCTTGATGGCCAGCACCTGCGGGTCGGCGGCGGCCTCCTCGATGAGCCGCTCCACCGAGGCGGTGAACGAGTCGTAGGGGTGATGGACCAGGAGGTCCCGCTCGCGCATGACGGCGAACAGGTCGGCGTCGGGCGGCAGGACGGCCTCGGAGGGCCGGAACGGCGGGTACTTCAACTCGGGCCGGTCGAGGTCGGCGATGGCGTCGAGCCCTGCCAGGTCGAGCGGTCCGGGCAGCCGGTAGACGACCTCCTCGTCGACGCCGAGCTCGGCGGTGAGGCGGTCGAGGACGACCGGGTCGATGGTGTCCTCCACTTCGAGGCGCACCACGGGCCCGAAGCGGCGGCGCAGCAGTTCGCGCTCGAGGGTCTGGAGGAGGTTCTCGGTGATGTCCTCGTCGATCTCCAGGTCCTGGTTGCGAGTGACGCGGAACGTGTGGTGGGAGACGACGTCCATGCCGCCGAACAGCTGGTCGAGATGCGAGGCGATGACGTCTTCGAGCGGCACGAAGCGGCCGGGCGCGACGGCCATGAAGCGCGGCAGCAGCGGCGGGACCTTGACGCGGGCGAAGCGCATGGTGCCGGTGCGCGGGTCGCGCACCTGCACGGCGAGGTTGAGCGACCGCCCGGAGATGTACGGGAAGGGGTGCGCGGGGTCGACGACGAGCGGCGTGAGCACCGGGTAGATGCGGGTGCGGAAGAGCTCGTGCATGAGGCGGCGCTCGGATTCGGCCAGCTCGTCCCAGCGCGGGATCTCGATGTCCTCTTTGGCTAGAAGCGGGGCGATGTCCTCGCGGAAGCACTCGGCGTGTTCGAGGCTGAGCTGGTGGGCGAGCCCGGCGATGCGCTTGAGGACGCTCTGCGGCCGGCGCCCCGAGGAGGTGCGCACGGGCAGGCCGGTGGCGATGCGGCGCATGAGACCGGCGACGCGGACCATGAAGAACTCGTCGAGGTTGGACGAGAAGATGGACAGGAAGCGGACCCGTTCGAGCAGCGGCAGTTCGGGGGACTGCGCGAGGCGCAGGACGCGGCCGTTGAAGCGCAGCCAGCTCTCCTCGCGGTCGAGGAACCGATCGGGCGGCAGATCGGCGAGAGGCGCGGGCTCGCTATTCGTCATACATCACAATATTAACGGTGAACGTGAACCCGTGGTGAACTCGTTTTGAACTCCCCCAGGCGTTCACGAGATCACCTCACGACTCCACTATGTACGATCAAGCCTCCCCGGGCACGTCCGGCCCCGCCGCGGCGGGCGCGATCCCCGCTCGTGCGGAGACCGCACCCGCCTCGCCGAAGGTGACGTCCAGGTGTCGCGGGCGGCTATTCGCCGGTGCTGCCGTCGATGCGCTCGCGCAGGAGGTCGGCGTGCCCGTTGTGGCGCGCGTACTCCTCGATCATGTGGAGGTAGACCCACCGCAGGCTGGTGGTGCCGTGCCGCGGGTGCTCGAAGGTGTCGTCGAGGCCGTGCCGCCCCGCGGCCTCCTTCGCGTCCTTGACGGCGGCCCGGAAGCGCTCGAACGCCTCGGCCGGATCGGCCTGCGGGGCCTCGTTGAAATCGGCGTCGGGGTCGTCGTCGTGCCCGTAACAGGGCAGGTCCGCCTCGCGCTGGCCGTCCACCCGCTTGCAGAACCAGCTGTACTCGACGTCGACGAGGTGGCGCACGAGGCCGAGCAGCGAGAGCGAGGAGGGCTCGACGGCGGCGCGCTTGAGCTGCTCCTCGTCGAGGCCGGCGCACTTCTTCAGGAGGGTGTCGCGGTGGTAGTCGAGGAATCCTTCGAGGAGCACCCGATCGGACCCCTCTTTGAGAGGCCGCTCGCGGGTGGTCTCAGGCGCAGTCCATGTCATGTCGTGAGGCTATCGGCCCACCTGCGCGAACACGAGCGGATTACGCCCGGCGGCAGGGGGTAACCCCACCTCCGGCGAAGGAGGAGCGATGTCCGACGAGCGCAGGCCCTACTCGAACGACGACAAAGACGCGTTCGAGTGGATCGATGACATGGAGCAGAGCGAGCAGCCCGTGGAGGACGAGATCCTCGAGGCCGACGACTACAAGGGCGCGGACCGGTACGGCACGACGCCCGCGGAGGAGCGGCGCGGCGTCCCGCTGGACGTGGAGCTCTCCGAGGAGCGGCCGGACGTCCCGAGCGAGTCGGTCTCGGACGAGTGGGAGGAGGGCCCCGACCCGCGCGCCGGGGTGCTCCACGACGAGGACGAGCTGTACGCCGAGGAGGCGGAGGGCGGGGAGGACGCCGACCTGGGCGAGATCCACGTGACCGAGGACGACCGCGAACGGGCGGAGGCCATGCGCGAGCCCTGGGAGGAGGGCCCGCCGTCCGACCCGGAGGACACCGAGGCGCTCGACGAGGACCGGGACTCCGAGCCCCGCAGGGACGACTGGCGCTGACCGGGCTCACCGCAGTGGCACGGGCGCGCCGAACCGTTCAGGCCGCTCGCCCGCACGTCTTGAGGAAGCCACGGGAGAGCCGCCCGACGACGTTTGCCTGGACGCCACCGACACGTGAGAGCCGTTCCGAGACAAGGAAAAACCCCGATGCGATGCACCGGGGTCATAGCTGCGGTCCCGACGGGATTTGAACCCGCGACCTCCGCCTTGACAGGGCGGCGAGCACTCCTGGCTGCTCCACGGGACCTTGAGTGCGGATCGAAATCCCTCAAGGTCGCAAGACCTCTTAATTTATACCAGGCGCTTCCGTGTGACCGGTGTCGCGTCTGGTCGTACCCCCAACGGGATTCGAACCCGTGTTACCGCCTTGAAAGGGCGGCGTCCTAGGCCTCTAGACGATGGGGGCGCTCGATGATGCTGACACGTGACGCATTGCGCCACATCCCGATTTCACCGGCTTACCACCGCGGAACTCCGCTTGGGCTCGACAAGCATACGTGACCCCGGGCGGCCCGTCCACGCCGGGGCACCGGTGAGACAGCCGTCTCAGGCGGCCCGCGGCCCCGGGCTTGCTAGCGTTGGCGCATGGAGTTCGCCTACCTGGGACCGCGCGGCACCTTCACCGAGGCCGCGCTCCGCCGACTGCCCGCCGCGAAGGGCGCGCAGACCACCCCGATGGCCTCGATCGCCGACGCCCTCGACGCGGTGCGGCGCGGGGAGGTCGACGCCGGCTTCGTCCCGCTCGAGAACTCCCAGGAGGGCACCGTCACCGTCACGATCGACGAGCTCGTCGGCGGCGACCCGCTCGTCATCGCGGGCGAGGTGGTCCTGCCGGTCACGTTCGTGCTCGCCGCCGAGAAGCCCGTGGACGCGATCGCCACCGTCGCCTCGCACCCGCACGGCCTCGCCCAGGTGCGCCGCTACCTGCGCCGGGAGCTGCCGCACGCGCGGGTCGTCAACGCCCTGTCCACCGCCGAGGCCGCCGAGCGCGTCCGCGCGGGCGAGGCCGACGCGTGCGTCTGCGCCCCCTTCACCGCCGAGGCCGCCGGGCTTCCCGTGCAGGCCTATGACATCGGCGACAGCACCGACGCCCAGACCCGCTTCGTCCACGTCGTCAGGCCGTGCCCCCCGCCCGAACCGAGCGGCGACGACATCACCTCGCTCGCCGTCTACATCGACCACGACCGGGTCGGCGCGCTCCTGGCCGTCCTGACCGAGTTCGCCATCCGCGGCATCAACCTGACGCGCATCGAGTCCCGCCCCACCGGCGAGGGCCTGGGGCGCTACGCGTTCTTCCTGGACTGCACGGGGCATCTGGCCGACGCCCGCATGGGCGAGGCGCTCATGGGCCTGCGCCGCATCTGCGCCGACGTCCGCTATCTCGGCTCCTACCGGCGCGACCACACCGACGCGCCCGTGTCCCCGCCGCCGGGGCTGACGGACGCCGACTTCGCCGACGCCGCGGTCTGGCTCCAGCGCCTGCGCGAGTGCGGCAGCCAGGGCTGACCTGCGCGAGACGCATTGCCGACCTAGGGTGGAGGCATGGTCTCTCTGGTCGATGAACTGCTGCTGCTCGCCTACGACGACGCCTCCGGCCGCAACCAGGCCGCCTACCTCGAACTCGGCCTCGGCGGCGCGATCATGCTGGAGTTGACGCTGGCCGAGCGCATCGACGTCGTTGACGGCAGGGTCCGCGTCGTCGACGACGCCCCGACCGGTGAGGCGCTCCTGGACGAGGTCCTGCGGCGCATCGGCGAGGACAAGCCGCGCAAGCCCGCGGCCGTCGTCCAGCGTGCCGGGAAGGGCCTGACGCAGCCGGTGCTCGACGAGCTCGTCTCGCGCGGCGTGCTGCGGTACAAGCGCGACAAGCTCCTGGGGGTCTTCCCGTTCCACCGGTACCTGCCGGACGATCCGACCGCCGAGGCCGACGCCCGCGTCCGCCTTGCGGGCGCCGTCGACGCCGGGGCCGCCTCTGACGCGCGCACTGCGGCGCTCGCGTCGCTGGTCTACGCCCTGAAGATGGACGCGATCGTCTTCCCCGAGCGGAGCCAGCGGGAGGTGCGCAAGGCGCTCAAGGCGATCGCTGAGGGCTCGTGGGCGGGCGACGCCACCCGCAAGGCGGTCGAGGCGGCGCAGGCGGCGGTGATGGCGGCGGTCGTGGCCGCGACCACGGCGGCGGCCGCCAGTGCGGCCACGAGCTCGGCGACGGGCTGAACCGGACCTCGCCGCGGGCGGCGGTCGGCGTGATTAGCTAGAGGCATGCCTGAAACATCTGCTTCGAATCCCGTGCCGGAGCCACCCGAACCGCCGAAGCCGCCCAAGGCCCCGAATCCGCCCAAGCCTCCGAAGCCTTTGAAGGGCGGTGCGGCCGGGGCGGAGCCGGACGAGTCGCTGCCTGGATACGAGACGATCCATCTCAGGGACGCCGAGTCGATGAAGGCGTTGGCGCACCCTGCGCGGATGGCCGTGTTCGACTTCCTCGGCACGCGTCGAATCCAGGGCTTCGATGGAGCGACCGCCACCGAGATCGCCGAGGTGGTGGGCATGACTCCGAGCGCGATGAGCTACCACCTGCGGACTCTGGCGAAGGCGGGTTTCATCGAGGAGGCTCCGAGCCGTGGGGACGCGCGTGAGCGCGTCTGGCGGCTCGGGTTCAGCAGCTTCTCGATCCGGGCGAGGGAGGGCGCCAGCGAGAGCGAGAAGGTCGTCGAACGCACCATGGTGGAGACGTTCACCGAGCAGCACCTGCGCCACTTCCGGCGGTGGCTCGAGGTTCGCGATCAGGTCGAGCCGGAGCTGCGGGAGGCTTCTACGGTCGACACTGGGCGACTGCGCTTGACGCTCGCGGAGGCCGATGAGTACCAGCGGCGATACCGCGAACTGGAGGCGGAGTACGCCCGGATTTCGCTCTACCGGGCGGAGAAGGGCGTGGATGCGGACGACGGCACGGTGGTCTTCCACGTGCGGCTCGAGCTCTTCCCCGAGGTGTAGGCGCGAAGATCCTCGAAAAAATCTGAAAAAGGTCTTTCGCATCGCGATGTGAAAGTGTATTTTCGAAGTATGTCTTTCACATCCTTCGTCGACGGTACCCGCTGGTCCGATGTCCACGCGGCCGCGGCCTGCGCCTTCCTCGCCGGTACGGCCATGTTCACCGCCGACTTCGCGCTCGTCCTCCACCTCCAGTCCACCGGACTCGGCGGCGCGGCCGTCGCCACCCTCATCATCTGCGGGACCCTGCCGATGGTCCTGCTCGCCCCGATCACCGGCCGCATGGCCGACCGCTTCGACAGCCGCACGCTCATGGCCGCCAGCGGTCTGCTCCAGGCCGCCGCCATCACCGGCATGACCCTCACCGACGACCTGCCGGTCCTGCTCGGGCTCGTCATCCTCAACGCCTGCGGCACCGCGCTGCTCAACCCCACCGTCAGCGCGCTCATCCCGGTCATCGCCACCGCCGACGACCTCCCGCGGGCCGTCGCCACGGTCCAGACCGGCACTCTCATCGGCATGGCCGCCGGCCCCGGCATGGCCGGGTTCGTCGTCGGCGTCCACGGCACCGACGGCGCGCTCGTCGTCGCCCTCTGCTGCGCCCTCCTGCGCGCGGCGCTCTGCGCCGACATCAGGACCCGCCGCGGCGGCATCCGCCGCGACCTCGCCGCGCACCGGGACGCCGCCGACCGCCCCGCCTGGAACCTGCGCGGCGACCGGCTCCTGACCACCATGGTCATCGGCGTCGCCGCCGTGATCGCGTGCCTGTGCTCGGTCAACGTCCTGGAGGTCTTCCTCGTCCGCGAGGTCTACGGCGCCTCTTCGAGCACGTACGGGCTCATCCACGCCTGCTGGACGATCGGCATGGCGGGCGGCGCGTGGATCGCCGCCGCCGTCATTCGCCGCCTCATGCGGGACGCCCACCTCGCCTGGATGCTCATGATCTGCCTGGCGACGACCGGCGCAGTCTGCGTCGTTCTCGGCATGCCGCTGCCGACCGTGGCACTGCTCGTGCCGATCATGCTGTGCGGCGGCGTCCTCAACGCCTGCGAGAACTCGGCGATGCAGATCGCCGTCGCCCGCCGCGTCCCCGAGTCGTTCCGGGGCCGCGCGGGAGCCAAGATCAACGGCACCGTCAACGGCGCCACGCTCATCGGTTTCGTCCTCGGCGGCGCGCTCTCGAGCGCGCTTCCCACGCAGACCGCGTTCGTCGTCATCGGCGTCGCGACCATCGCCATCGTCGCCTGCTGCGTCCCGATGGTCCGGCGCGGCACCCGCGACGAGCCCGAGACGGTCGAGCCGGAGCCCGAGCCGCGGCCCGCGCCGCTGGTCGCAGCGTGACGCGGCCGGCGCGAGGGCGCACCGAGGCCCTCGGACAGCCCCTACGCGGGGTAGGCGCGGATCTCGGCCGCCTTCACCGCCGCCCACACGCGCATGCCCGAGACGAGGCCCAGCTGCGCGGCCGCGCCCGGCGTGACGTCGGCGGCGGCGCGCAGCGGGCCGTCGAGCTGGACGCGCAGATTGTCGCCGTGGCGGTGGACGCCCGCCACGGTCGCCTCCCAGACGTTCCTCGGGCTGCCCTCGGGCCGGTCGGCGTGCAGCGCCACGGCACTGGGCGCGAACGCGGCGAAGGCGTCGCCGTCGATCGCGTCGTCCGCGGTCAGGACCGTCCCGTCGTCGAGCCGGACACTGTGCCCCTCGGCCCGGCCGCGGTACAGGTTCAGGCCCACGAGCCTGGCGACGTAGTCGGTGCGGGGCCTGGCGGTCACGGTCTCGGCGTCGCCCTCCTGGACGACGGCGCCGTCCTCGACGACGATCAGGCGGTCGGCCAGGACGAGCGCGTCGACCGGATCGTGCGTGACGAGCACGGCCGCGCCGTCGTGCCGCTCGAGGTGGCGGTGCAGCTCGGCGCGGGTGTCGAGCCGCGTCCGCGCGTCGAGGGCCGCGAGCGGCTCGTCGAGCAGCAGCAGCGTCGGCTCGACGGCGAGGGCCCGGGCCAGTGCCACGCGCTGGGCCTGGCCGCCGGACAGCTCCCGCGGCTTGCGGAACGCGAAGTCCGCCAGGCCGACCCGGGCCAGCCAGTCGGCGGCGACCTGGCGGGCCCGGGCACGGCCGACGCCGCGCCTGCGCGGACCGAACGCGACGTTGTCCAGGGCCGTCAGGTGGGGAAACAGCAGGTAGTCCTGGAACACCACGCCGATGCCGCGCCGCTCGGGGGCGACCCAGACGCGCTCCCGCCGTTCGGCGGGCCGGTCGAGGTCGCGCCCCGCAAGGGTCGCATGCCCCTCCGACAGTCCGTGGAGTCCGGCGAGCGAGCGGAGCGCGGTGGTCTTGCCCGCGCCGTTCGGTCCCAGCAGCGCCACGGTCTCCCCGGCGTCGACGCGCAGCGGCAGGTCGAGCCTGAAGTCGCCGCGCTCGGCCACGAGGCGCGCGTCGAGGATCGGGTCCGCGGGCTTCATGACGGGCTTCACGGCGTCGCCGTCCAGCGGTCGCGCAGGCACGCCAGGACGGTGACCGAGACGGCGAGCAGGATGAGGCTGAGCACGATCGCGGCCTCCAGGTCGGTCTCCAGCGCGAGGTAGACGGCCAGCGGCATCGTCTGGGTGCGGCCGGGGAAGTTCCCGGCGAAGGTGATGGTGGCGCCGAACTCGCCGAGCGCGCGGGCCCAGCACAGCACGGCCCCGGCGGCGATGCCCGGAGCCACGAGCGGAATCGTCACATGTATGAAGACTGACCACCTCCCGGCGCCGAGCGTAGCGGCGGCCTCCTCATAGCGGACGTCGGCGCCGCGCAGCGCCCCCTCCACGGAGACGACCAGGAACGGCATCGCCACGAACGCCATCGCGGCCACCACTCCGGCGGTGGTGAACGGCAGGCTGACGCCGAACGCCTCGTGGAGCGGGGCGCCGACCAGGCCGTTCCTGCCGAACACCAGCAGCAGCGCCACGCCGCCGACGACGGGCGGCAGCACGAGCGGCACGGTGACCAGCGCCCGCACGAGGCCCTTGCCCCGGAAGTCGACGCGGGCGAGCAGCCAGGCCAGCGGGATGCCGAGCAGCAGGCACAGCCCGGTGGCGGCGGTCGCGGTGACCACCGAGAGGCGCAGCGCGTCGAGGACCTCCGGCTCGGCGAGTCGCTGCGGCATGGTGCCCCAGGGCGCGCGGATCACCAGCCCGGCGAGCGGCAGCGTCAGGAACGCCAGGCCCAGCAGCGCCGGAACGAGCAGCACCACGGGGATGCGCCGGCGTCTCCGATCGGTGCGGCTCCTGGATCGTTGACCGCGTTCGGGGCCGCCGCGATCGAGGCGTCTCCGGTCGGCGCGGGCGCTGGTGGACATGATCTGGCACGCGATCCGGTCAGGGGGCTTGGAACCCGGCGGCGGTGAGCACGGCGAGCGCCGCGTCGGAACGGAGGTAGGCGGCGAATGCCTCGGCCGTGGCCCGGTTCGGCGCGTCGTTCACCACCGCGAGCACGTAGTCGTTGACGGCCTCGGCGGATTCGGGGAACTCGACGCCCTCCACGCCGCCGTCGCTCGCGATGGCGGCGGCGACGTCGGTGCGGTAGACCAGCGCGGCGTCGACCTCGCCGAGGGTGAGCTTGGCGAGCGTGGCCTTGACGTCGGTCTCGTAGGTGACCGGCGTGAGCGCCACTCCGGCCGCGTCGAGGGCGGTCTGGGCGGCGGCACCGCAGGGGACCTCCTCGGCGCACAGCGCGACCTTGAGCGCGGGGTCGGCCAGGTCGGCGAGGCCGGTGACGCCGTCGGGGTTGCCTTCGGGGACGGCGATGACGAGTTGGTTGCGCGCGAACGTCTCCGGGTCCTCCGCGTTGCCCGCCTCCACGACTTTGTCCATGTTGGCCGGGTTGGCGGAGGCGAACACGTCGGCGGGCGCGCCCTGGTTGATCTGGGCGGCGAGGGAGGAGCTGCCCGCGAAGCTGAACTCGACCTCGACGCCGGGGTCGGCCTCTTCGAAGTCCTCGCCGATCTCGGTGAACGTCTCGGTGAGCGAGGCGGCGGCGAAGACGGTCACGGTGCCGCCGACCTCGCCGTCCTCCGTTCCATCGGCGGAGGAGCCGCATGCGGACAGGGCGAGCAGGGCGGCGGCCGCGGTGCCCGCGGCGATGGTCCTCATCGGGGGTGCTTCTCCTTGCTCGGGGCGGTGGGGCGCTCGACGACGACGTTGGTGGACTTGACGACGGCGACCGCGACCGAGCCCACTTGGAGATCGAGCTCGTCGACGGCCTCGCGGCTCATGAGCGAGACGACGCGGAACGGGCCCACCTGAATGTCGACCTGGGCCATGACCGTGTCCTTGACGACGGCGGTCACGATGCCGCGCAGTCGGTTCCGCGCGGAGGAGGATTCGGACCGCGCTTCGCGCGCGGCGGCGCGGTCGGCGGCGAAACCGGCGAGGTCGACGCCGTCGACGACGCGGTGGCCGTGGTCGTCGCGGGAGGCGGCGAGCTTCCCGCCGTCGATCCAGCGGCGAACGGTGTCGGCACTGACGCCGAGGAGCTCGGCGGCCTCGCCGATGCGGAACATCGTCACGGGAGTGAAGTCTACCCCTCGCGTTTACGAGGAAACATTACGAAATCATTGGCATTCGCGGTCGAACAAATCGAAACAAGCCGCAGATGCGTGCAAGGCACTGACTTGATCCGGCGAGATCCCTCGCGAAGCCGCCGCGCCCGACCCGCTCCGCGCGAGCGCCGGGGATACCGGAGCGGGTCAGCCCCAGCCGAGTTCGTGGAGCCGATGCTCCTCGATGCCGAAGTGGTGGGCGATCTCGTGGACCACGGTGATCGCGACCTCCTCGATCACCTCTTCCACACTGGAGCACATCCGCAGCGTCGGCCCCCGGTAGATGGTGATCGTGTCCGGCAGGACCCCGCCGTACTCCCAGCCCCGGTCGGTCAGCGCCGTCCCGTGGTAGAGGCCCAGCAGGTTCTTGTCGGGCCCGTCCGGCTCCTCATCGACGAGGATCACCACGTTGTCGAGCATCTCCAGCAGTTCCTGCGGCACCTCGTCGAGCGCGTCCGCCACCGCCGCCTCGAAATCCTTCGCGTCCATTTCAACCGCCACACGCCCACGATATGGCTTTGACGGGGCCCGTGCCCAGGCCGGTAACCTGGTGAGGTGATCGATCTGCGTGCATTGCGAGAAAACCCGGATATCTACCGCGACAGCCAGCGCAAACGCGGCGCCTCCCCCGACGCCGTCGACGCGCTCCTGTCCGCCGACTCCGAGCACCGCAGCGCCCTCCAGTCCTTCGAGACGCTCCGCGCCGAGCAGAAGAGCCTGGGCAAGCAGATCGCCAAGGCCGCGCCCGAGGACAAGCAGGGGCTCCTGGACCGCACCAAGACCCTCGCCGAGGAGGTCAAGTCCGCCGAGCTGCGCGTGACCGCGACCGCCGCCGCCTTCGAGGCGGCCGGCAAGGCCCTGCCGAACCTGGTGGCCGAGGAGGCGCCCGCAGGCGGAGAGGACGACTACATCGTCCTGCGCGAGGTCGGCGAGAAGACCCTCCCCGAGAACGTCCGCGACCACCTCGAGCTGGGCACGGCCCTGGGCCTGCTCGACACCGAGCGCGGCGCGAAGACCTCGGGGGCGCGCTTCTACTACCTGACCGGCGACGGCGCCATGCTCCAACTGGGGATGCTCAACCTGGCCATCCAGCAGGCCGTGGAGACCGGCTTCATGCCCATGATCCCGCCGGTGCTGGTGCGCCCGGAAGCCATGGAGGGCACCGGTTTCCTCGGCGAGCACGCCGAGGAGATCTACTACCTCGAACGCGACGACATGTACCTGGTCGGGACCTCGGAGGTGCCGCTGGCGTCCTACCACTCGGGCGAGAACCTCGGCGAGCTGTCGACGCCGCGGCGGTACGCGGCCTGGTCGTCGTGCTTCCGCCGTGAAGCGGGCTCGTACGGCAAGGACACGCGCGGGATCATCCGCGTCCACCAGTTCGACAAGGTGGAGATGTTCGCGTTCTGCCGCCCGGAGGACGCCGTGGTCGAGCACGAGCGACTGCTGGCCTACGAGGAGCAGATGCTGCAGAAGATGGAGCTGCCCTACCGGGTCATCGACGTCGCCGCGGGCGACTTGGGGACCTCGGCGGCCCGCAAGTTCGACTGCGAGGCGTGGGTGCCCAGCCAGGGCCGCTACCGCGAGTTGACCTCGACGTCGAACTGCACGACCTTCCAGGCGCGGCGCCTGAACATCAAGTACCGCGACGAGCAGGGCCGCAACGCCGTGGCCGCGACCTTGAACGGGACGCTCGCCACGACCCGCTGGCTGGTGGCGATCCTGGAGAACCACCAGCGCCCGGACGGCTCGGTGGCGGTGCCGAAAGCGCTCCAGCCTTACGTGGGCAAGGACGTCATCGAGCCGAAGTAGGCGAGAAGCGGACAAGAGGAAGACAAGACGAGCGGGGCGGTCCTCGCGGGTACGCCCGCGAGGACCGCCCCGTTGGATGTCCGCTCCGGTTCGCCCGTCAGGCTTCGGGCCCCCGCCTCGCGCTGTTCCGGCCCGAGCCGCCCCGTTTCGCGTGTCCCGCTTCGCGCCGTCTCGACCCGTACCGCCTTGTTTCGCGCGCTGGACACGCCCACATTCGCTATATTTTATAGGCTATAACGCCATGGTGTGAAGGTTATATCCTATAACTTGCTCTCAATGGGCCTCGTCATTCGCCCAGTTCCTCCTCGCACCACGCCTTGAGGACCAGAGCGTGGTTGACCTGCGGGTCCTTCGCCGCATAGAGCAGCGTCACCGAGCCGGAGCGGGCCGCCTCGACGATCTGCTCGGCGTGTTCGGGGTGGGAGTCCAGCTCGGAGCGGTAGCGGTCGGTGAACTCCTTGAACCGGTCGGCCCTGTGCCCGAACCAGACGCGCAGGTTCGGCGAAGGCGCCGAGTCGGGCACCCACGAGACGTCCTTCATGTCTTCCTTGCTGATGCCGCGCGGCCACAGCCGGTCGACCAGGAACATCGCGCCGCTCGGCGCGGGCTCGCTCCGGTAGTCGTAAACGCGCTGAATCGTGATGTCGGCCATAGAAGAACCGTAGGCCGCTCCTCGCCCCGATGGGTAGTTTTGGCCTGATCTGCGTCGACGTGAGTTCAGCCGCTCGGGCCCCTGCCGTTCACCTTGGTGGGGTTACGGTTGTGGAGTGTCAAATAACGCCCCGTCACCGCTCAGAGAGATCCCGCCCAAACTCGTAGCAGTGGATCTCGATGGCACCGTGGTCGACTACCACCACCACGAGCCCACCCGCCCGACCAAGGCCGTGGTCGACGCGATCCGCGCCGTCCGCGACGCCGGCGTGCCCGTCGTCATCGTCACCGGCCGGGCCGCCTGGGGTGCCGTGCGCACCGCCGACGACCTCGGCCTGGACATGGGCTTCGCCTCCTACTCCCACGGCGCCGGCGAATACGACCTGGCCCTGGGCGAGATCTCCCACCGCGAAGCCATCGACGCGCGCACCGCCATCGAGCGGTTCGTCGCCGCCGACGAGACGGTCGAGTTCGCGGTCGAATGGGACCTGGAGGGCTGGTACCACACCAAGGGCTTCAAACGGGACTTCCACGCCAAGTGGGCCGGCGAGATCACCCTCGAAGAACTCTTCGCGCGTCCCACCGGGCGCTTCGTCGCGCGCATCGCCTCCGACAACCCCTACGGCTCGGGCACGCGCTGCCCCCACGCGGCGCGCCTGGCCGCGGGCGCGGCGCTCGACGTGGCCGACTACCACGTCGAGGTCGGCTTCAACGGCTGGATCGACGTCGGCCCGCCCGGAGTGACCAAGGCGTCCGGACTCGCCCGCATCGCCGACTATTACGGCGTATCATCGGCCGACACCGTCGTATTCGGAGACGCTCACAACGACCTCACGATGTTCGAGTGGGCCGGACACGCGGTGGCGATGGGCCAGGCCGTTCCCGAGGTGCGCGCCGCCGCAGACGAAGTGGCCCCCTCCGTCTGGGACGACGGCGTCGCGCGAGTATTGCGGCGGTGGTTCTGACCCCGGTCGCGACAAGCGAACAGTGGTGGCGGATCGAAGCTCGACAACCAAGGAGGATGCATGATCAACCTGTCGAAGGCTCCCCGGCTCGTCGCCACGGATCTGGACGGCACGCTCGTCCGCTCGGACGAGACGGTCTCCCCCCGGAGCATGGCCGCGCTCAAGCGCCTGGCCGCCTCCGGTGTCATCGTCGTCGGCGCCACCGGTCGCGGGCCGCGCCTGCTCGACTTGTGCCGCAACGACATTCCCTCCGCCGACTTCCTCGTCATGGCGCAGGGCGCGTTCGTCTACGAATGCCGTTACGACGATTCGATAGTCGAGCTCGCGAACCGCTCGGTCGAGGGCGAGCTCATCCACGAGGCCCTGCGGCTCATCGAGAACGAGGCCGGTCCGCTGCGCGCGATCGCCGAGCCGGCCGCCGCCGATCGCCCGCTCTCCGGCGACGCGATGCCGAACTGGCCCTGGCCCGCCGTCACGCTCAAGGTCGCCCCGCGCGAAGAGGCCTTCGCCGGTCCGATGGTCAAGGGCTACTTCGTGTCCGACACGATCAGCGGCCCCGATCTGCTCGCGGTCGCCAAGGGAGTCGTCGACGCCGACAAGGTCACCGTCACCGAGTCCGGCGTGGGCATTCTCGAGGTGTGCCCGGTCGACGTCAGCAAGGCCGCGGGCATCCAGGTGGTCCTCGACAAGTTCGACATCGACTGGGACGACGTGCTCGCCTTCGGCGACGCCACGAACGACCTGTCGATGCTGCGCAAGGCCGGGCACGCCGTCGCGATGCCGCACGCCCACCCCTGGGTCAAGGAGGCCGCCGACGAGCTCGCCCCGGCGGGCAACGACGACGACGGGGTGGCCCAGTACATCGAGGAACTCCTCGATCTCCTTTGAGTGCCTTGCGCGGTTCGATTCGACGGGACGCGGGTCCGTCATCGGGCGGTGCGTTCCGGCCTCACATCGAGTCCGGTGGTGATCAGGCTCAGGAGCCGCTCGGCCACGTCGGCGTCGGGCGTCTGCTCGGCGACCCAGGCGATCCCGTTGAGGAGCTTGAAGAGGTCGGAGATGTCGAGATCGGGCCGGATCGCGCCCGAGTCCTGAGCCCGCGCGAGCAGCCCCGCCGCTGAGGCGCGCATCGCCGTGCAGGACTCACCGAGGGGCGACTGCCCGTCGAGGACGCCCGATTGGATCGACTCCACCGCGCCGCGGCTGGCCGATGCGTACGCGGTGAACTGCCGTATCCACGTCATGAGCGCCTCGTACGGAGGCGTGGACTCGGACTGGTGCAGCTGCTCGGCGCTGACGCGGAGGCTCTCGACGATGTCGTGGAACGTGGCCTCGATGAGCGCCTGCCTGTTGGGGAAATGCCGGTACAGCGTGCCGATGCCCACTCCGGCGCGTCGAGCGATGTCCTCCAACGATGCCTCGACGCCGCGCTCCGCGAAGACCGCCCGGGCCTCGGCGAGCAGGCGTTGCAGATTGCGGCGTGCGTCGGCCCGCAACCGCGCTCTGGGCGTCTACTCCGCGATCTCCGGTGCCGGGCTCGCCGCCGGGCTGATGCTCGGCGGCCTGCTGACCGAGGTCTCCTGGCACTGGGTCATGTTCATCAACGTGCCCATCGGACTGGCCGTCCTCCTGCTCGGACCGCGTCTGCTGCCTGAGCCGCGACGCCACCCCGCCCGTCTCGACCTCATCGGCGCGATCACCTCCACCATCGGCATCGCGGCGCTGGTCTACGGGCTCATCCGCGGCGCGTCCGACGGCTGGGTCTCGGCGCCCACGATCGCTCTTCTGGCGATCGGCGCGGGTGCGTTCACCGCATTCCTGGTCGTCGAATCGCGCACGAGCCGGCCGCTGGTGCCGATGTGGCTGTTCACTCAGCGCAACAGGGCCGGCTCCTACCTCAACATGCTGCTCATCCCGGCGGCCATGTTCGCGGTGTTCTTCTTCCTGACCCAGTTCACGCAGAGCGTCCTCGGGTTCAGCCCGCTGCGGGCCGGGCTCGCGTTCCTCCCCTTGGCGGTGGCCCAGTACCTGGCCGCCCGCACCGCTCCCGCCCTGCTCCCGCGGTTCGGGCCGAAACCCGTCACCGTCACCGGCGCGGGCCTGATCGCGGCCGGGAGCGCGTGGCTCACGCAGGTCTCCTCGTCCACCGGATACGCCACCGGGCTGCTCGGTCCCCTGCTGCTGTTCGGACTGGGCGTCGGCCTGTGCTTCATGCCGCTGAACATGATGATCGTGTCCGGTCTTCCGCCGGAGGACACCGGCATCGCCTCGGGCGTGCTCCAGGCGATGCAGCAGGTCGGCGGCTCGGTCGGCCTGGCCGTCCTCGTCACTGTCTTCGCCGCCTTCAGCGATCCGCAGGCCGGGCGATCGGCTTCCGCATCCGGGACTCCGGCCGCCGGTGACGAGATCCTCGTGCACGGTATCGCCGCCGCCTTCACGGCCGGGACCGTCCTCGCCGCCGTCGCCGTCGTGGTCGCGCTGTTCGCTCTGCGCCATGGCCGCGAGGCGTAGGCCGTCTCGTCAGCGGACGTCCCAGACCGGTTCGTCGGACTCGACGACCTCGCCGTCGTTCTGGAACACCAGGTAGCGGTCGAAGCCGCGCGCGAACCACCGGTCGTGCGTCACCGCGATCACGGTGCCCTCGAACGACGCCAGGCCCGCCTCCAGGGCCTCGGCGCTGGCCAGGTCGAGGTTGTCGGTCGGCTCGTCGAGCAGCAGGCACGTCGCTCCCGAGAGCTCCAGCAGCAGCACCATGAATCTGGCCTGCTGGCCGCCGGAGAGGGTCTTGAAGTCCTGCTCGGACTGTCCTGTGAGCTCGTACCGGTTGAGCGCGCTCATCGCGCGCTGCCGGTCGAGCGAGGGCCGGTCCTCGTCGCCGTCCCAGAGGATCTCGCGGAGCGTGCGGCCGTCGAACTCGGGATGCTCGTGCGTCTGCGAGAAGTGTCCCGGATAGACGCGGGCACCGAGACGCGCGATGCCGCTGTGCGCCACCGGGTCGAGCGAGCGCTTCGCGGCCAGGCCCGCCTCGGGGTCCGAGCCGCCCTGGGCGAGCAGCCGCAGGAAGTGGCTCTTCCCCGTGCCGTTGGCGCCCAGCACGGCGACGCGATCGCCGTACCAGGCCTCAAGATCGAACGGGAAGGTCAGGTCCTCCAGTTCCAACTGCTCGCAGATGACGGCGCGCTTGCCGGTGCGCCCGCCTTCGAGCCGCACCTTGATGTTCTGATCGCGCGGTGGCGCGGGCGGCGGCCCGGCCTCCTCGAACTTCCGCAGCCGCGTCTGCGCGGCCTTGTACCGGGAGGCCATCTCCGCGTTGAAGGCCGCCTTGTTCTTGTACATGAGCATGAGCTCGCGGAGCTTGTGGTGCTCCTCGTCCCAGCGGCGGCGCAGCTCCTCGAACCGCTCGTGACGCGCGACGCGGGCGTCGTGCCAGGTCGCGAAGCCGCCGCCGTGCGTCCAGGTGGTCCCGGCCTCCAGGGTCACGATCGATTCGGCACTGTTGGCGAGCACTTCGCGGTCGTGCGAGACGAACAGGATCGACTTGTCCGAGTCGCGGATCATCCGCTCCAGCTCGCGCTTGGCGGGCACGTCGAGGAAGTTGTCGGGCTCGTCGAGCACCAGCACCTCGTCGCGCCCGCGCAGCAGCAATTCGAGCGCGAACCGCTTCTGCTCGCCGCCCGAGAGCGTCCGCAGCGGACGATCCTTGGTGTCCTCCCAAGGGAGGCCGAGGATGGAGACCGAGACGGTGTCGCACAGGACGTCGAACTCGTAACCGCCCGATTCGCCCCAGTCGGCCAGAGCTTGGGCGTAGTCGAGCTGCGTCTTCTCGGAGGCGGCCGCGGGATCGGAGGCCTCGGAGGCCAGGCGCCGCTCGGTCTCGGCCATGCGCTCGGCGACGGCCCGCAGCTGGGGCGGCGCGAGTGCGATCGCGAGGCTCCGGAGCGGGCGGACGCCTTCGCGCATGCCGACGAGCTGGCGCATGACGCCGAGCCCGCCGCCGTGGGAGACGGTGCCCGAATCGGGCGCCAGGACGCCGGTGACGATGTTGAGCAGCGTGGTCTTGCCGGTGCCGTTGGCGCCGATCAGGGCGACTTTCGCGCCCTCGCCGACGCGGAACGACACGTCGGAGAACAGCGTCGTCCCGTCGGAGAGGTGATAGCCGATGCCGGAGAGATCCACGAAGCCCATGCGGCGATTGTGGCGGCGGGAGGGACGGGCGTCAAAGGCATTTGCGCGAGCCGCGGGTGTGATCCCGCTTTGCCATGCGATCTCGAATCCCCACTGTGCGATGCGCTCTTCCAGCCCGTCGCGCGACGGAACGGTTCCGTCTCGACGGTCGTAATTGAGGCTCCGAGATGAATCTCCTGACCGAACAGCGATGGATTTCCGAGCCGAATGACGTTGTAATAGTCATCGGGCACCGAACCGCACGAAGAGCAGGGAGACTGAACCTCATGACCCCATCGGTGATCGACTTCAAACCCGTGACCGAGCGAATGACGGCGCTGCTCGACGGCATCGACGATGGCATGCTGTCCGGCCCGACCCCGTGCGAGGAGTACACGGTCGGGGCGATGCTCAACCACGCGCTCGGCCTCGCCGGGGCGTTCACCAGCGCGGCGCAGAAGGAGCGCAGCCCGCTCACCGACGCCCCGCCCCCGGCGCCCGCTCCTGAAGTGATGCCAGAATGGCGGACGCAGCTGCCGCGCAGGCTCGCTGTGCTGGCCGAGGCGTGGGCCGACCCAAACGCCTGGGAAGGCGAGGCCACCGCCGGAGGCGTGACCTTCTCCCCGCTCAGGCCATGGGTTTGGTGGCGCTCAATGAGGTCGCCATCCACGGCTGGGACCTGGCACGGGCCACGGGACAGGACTACGGGCTCGAACCCGAGTTCATCGAGGTGCTGACCGCTTTCAACGGGCAGAACGCCGATGACCAAGCGGCCAGGGAGGGCGTCTATGGCCCGGTCGTGGAGGTCGGGGAGGATGCCTCGCCGTTCGACCGGCTCATCGGGATCACCGGCCGCGACCCCGAATGGCGTCCCTAAGGCATACCGAGCGGTTACGGTCCAGCCCTTCGCTTCGGCGAGGGCTGGGAACGCCTCGGCGTTGGCGGCCATGAACTGGTCGAAGCTGCGCGGGGCGATCCCGGTGAGGCGTTCGACGGCGTCGGTGGTCTCGCTGTAGGCGCCCGCGCCGAGCGTGTCGTAGAGCGAGGCGAGTTCGTGAGCGGGGCCCTCGGGCAGGCCGAAGCCGCGAAGACGTTTCGCGATTGCCTCACTCGTCTCCCCGACGAACCCCACGTGGTGGCCACGGCCCATCGAGAGCTTGGCGGCGATCTCGCGATAGGCGAGCGCCTCCGGGCCGGTGATCACATAGGACTCTCCCGGGCGCGGTGCCTCGGTGAGCAGAGCGGCCGCTGCGGCCGCGAGGTCATAGGTGTCCACAAAGGCTACAGGTGCTTCGCCCACGGGGCCGATGAGATTCCCGTGCTCGTCGGTGAGGCCGGCGGTCGGGGTGAGGAAGTTCTGCATGAACCCGCCCGGTTGCAGCATCGTCCATGCGATGCCCGAGCTCTTGAGGTAGGTCTCTGTCACGCCGTGGCCGCCCTCGGACATCGGGCGGCCGGGCGCGGCGTTCCAGATCGACAGCTTGACGATGTATTGGACTCCGGCGTCCTTCGCCGCGTCGATGACGTTCCGCTCCCACCGGATCATCGGCTGCTCGCCCTCGACGGCCTGCGCCCCAGGGGAGGCGAGGAAGACGCGGTCGACACCGACCATCGCGGCCGCCAACGAAGCGGGATCGTCGAAGTCGCCGATGGCGTATTCGCTCACGGCATGGCCGCCCTCGGCGCGGCGGTTCGCGCCATGGTCAGTCGGGATGCGGTCATTCGCGGTGCGGTCGCCCTGGGCGGGGATTGCGCCGAGGGCTTCGCCCTTGGCCCTGTCGCGGACCAGGGCCCTGAACGCAGTGCCGCGTTCCTTCAGTTGCCGGACAAGGTATCTGCCGGTCGAGCCGGTCGCTCCTGTCACGAGGATCATGTCGCCTCCGAGATAAGTGGAGGAAATTCCTCCGGTTAAGGACGACGCTAGCATAAGCGGAAGGAAATCTTCCAGTATCATCTGGGCATGACTTCCACCGCCCAGACGCCGCGCCTGCGCGCCGACGCTCAGCGCAACCGCGCGCGCATCATCGCCGGAGCCGCCGCGCTCATCGGCGAGCGCGGGCCGGACGTGCCGATGGAGGAGATCGCCCGGCGCGCGGGCGTCGGCGTAGGGACTCTCTACCGCCGTTTCCCGGACCGCCACAGCCTCGTGCGCGAAGTCGCCGCCGACATGTTCCGCAGCACGGGCCGAATCGCCGCCGAGGTGCTCGACGAGGCTGCCAGCGGCTGGGAGGCGTTGGTCTGCCTCATGCGCCACTGCGCCGAGCCTGAACTAGGCGCGCTCTCGGCTGCTCTGCGCGGTTGGCTCGCCGAGCATCGCGACAAGGACGAGGAACTGCGGGCGCTCACCGCGGCATGGCTTGCCCGATTCGAGGAGGCGGTACGCAGGGCCCAGGCCGAGGGCGCGATGCGCACCGATATCGACGGTGTGGAACTGCTGCGGCTCATCAGCCTTATCACATGTCATATGTCTGAACTCTCGACCGAGGCGAATCGAGAGGCGAGCGTCCGTTACGTCGAAGTCCTCATCGACGGCCTGCGCCTTCGAGAAGGTTGAGCGTTGCCCAATGGGTGTCGTATTGGATTTGTCGTATTGGAAACGATGCGCTGTGGAGATGGAATGAGAGCGCTTTCCTTAGGGTAATTCCCTGCTCGGGCTGGACGCGAGTTGACGGGCATGTTTGGGGCCCACTTGTGCCGCACACGTCTCCGGATGCGGTCAGTTCTCCATCGCGGGCGGCTCGGCCCGGACGAAGTCGCCTTGGACGAGCGCCCGCTTCAGCGACCGGGACGAGGCGAACTCGTCCAGGTCGGTGAAGACCGGCTCGGCGTCCTCGCCGGACGACCACACGAGCTTCAGCCCGCGCGTCCGATGGTCGATCGGGCCTTCGCCCGGCGCCCAGAGCCGCACCGAGCGGACCGTGAACTCCTTGCCGGTCGCCGTGTTGACCACGAGGCCGTGCTCGTACACCTCCAGCAGCTCCACATCGGATGAACGGGGTTCGTCGTCGCCGCTCGTCCACGCGCGGCCGATGAAGAACGCGACCACTGCGAGCAGGAGGACGCCCGATATCCAGCCCGGCTGGGCCTCGGTGAGCTTCGCGAGGTCCACGGCGATGCCGATGCAGGCCAGTGCCACCACCCAGGGCACGAGCGATGGCAGGCGGCGTCTGCTGTACGCGCCTTGGAGCTCGCCGAGGGCGGGATCGGCGGGCGGCGGTTCGTCTTCGTCGTCGGGGTAGAGCGAGACCATGGGGAGTCGGGACGTGTCGATGCCCGACGCCTCTTCGAAGTCGAGCCAGAGCGCCAGGATCGCGTCGTCCCCGCCGCGCACCGCCTGCCTCCGAATGGACTCGATGGTGCCGACGCACAGCGGTATCAGAAGCGGATGGTCCGCGTGATGGATCGCGGGGGAGCGGTCTGCCGGTCCGGCGTCGGCATCAAGATCGGCGCCAGGATCGGTGTCGGTGTCAAACCCAGAGCCAGAGTCAGAGCCGAAGCCACGGACCGGACCGAAACCGGGAGCGATATCCGGATCGGCGACGGTGAGCCACTCCCGCACGGCCGCGACCAGATCGATCGGATCGGTGCCGTCGACGAGCGGCCATGTCTCCGAGTCGCTTTCGAGCAGCAGCGCCGCCAGATGCTCACGGGCCTGCGGAGTCTCGGGGTAGAGGACGGCCGCGGCCTCGGCCACGCCGTCGCGGACGGCGATGGCGAGCTTGCGGCGCAGACGGAGCGGACGTTGGACGAGCGGCTGGGGCTCTCGCGGCGCTGCGGCGCTCTGCCGCACCCATGCGGTGATCGGTTCGGTGCTGGAATCCACGGGGACACCTCCGGGGGACGACCATTCAGAGTCTATGGGTGCGATGCCGAGAGGAAGGCACGCGGTGGACGCCGCCCCACCGCGGCTCCCGAGTCGCTCTCGGATAACGCCTCAGGCGCGAAGACGGCCTTGATCGTCGCCGCATAGGAGGCGAGCCCGGTCCCCTCCGCGTCGACCGCCATCGCGATCTCGGCGATCGCCTCGATCGTCGTCATCGTGCCCTCGGGCAGTTCCAGCTCGAACAGGAGCCGCGCATCGCCGCCGAGCGACACCTCGGCGCCCCGGCCGATCGCCTCCGGCGGTGGCGGCACCGCCACCTCGATCAGATGCGTCCCCGCCGCCAACCGGTACTCGTTCACGCCCCAGATCGCCGGGACCGACGAGTCGCCCACGGTGACCCGCGGAGGATCGACCCACGGCCGCACCACGGGACGGCGCGACTCCCCGAGCAGATCGAGACCGCGCTTCGCGTACGCCTTGGCCTTGCCCGTCTCCGACCAGATCTCCCGCTGCGCCGCGACGTGCTCGCTCCAGATCCGCCGCTGCTCTTCGCTGAGGTTCTCCAGGTCCTCGCCCACCTGCTCCTTGAGCGTCTGGAACGGCTTCAGCCGACGAGTGCCCTCGCGCTCCCCGGGCCCCTCGTCGGCCAGATCCGCGGGAGTGAGCCCGAGTTCGACGCTCTCCTCGCTCGGGCGCTGCACATAGGCGAGGTCGAGCCGGAGCACCGCCATGCCCGGCTCAGAGCGGGGCCGCCGCGCATCGCCCGGATCGACGGCGCGCCAGTGCCCGAGAGACGCCGCCGCAACCTCGCCGTCCCACTCGCTCGGCTCGATCGCGAACTGCCGGTGGAAATCCGAGGTGCGACGCTCGCCCGTCCGGTGGTCGAGCCACTCGGGGACGGTGGAGGACACCTCGACCCGGCCCGCCGACGGCACGTCCACGCGCGTGTAAGCCCCCGAAGCGCCGCACTGCACTTGCACGAGCCGAGACCCGGACTCGACCTCGATCACGCCGGTGCCGAAGCCCGTCGCCGCGGGCCTGCCGTCGATCAAGATGAGCGGCGTGAACGGCCTCGGACGGTCCTGCGGCCCGGGCACCGCGCCGGGCGCAGTGCGCCTGCTGTCGGACCGCACCTCGATCAGGCCGCGCCCCGGGCCGGGGTTCCGCGCCTTCTCGCGCACCTCGAACCCGCCGACCGGGTGTGCGGCGAGCCAGTACTCCCGCTGCCCGGTCGGTATGTAGCGAAACCGCTTGATCAGGCCGGGCAATTCAGGCGCCGATCTGGTCGACCGTGCCCGCGACCGCGTTGATGCCCTGCTTGTAGTTCTTCAGGAATTCCAGCACCGGCTTGATCTTGGTGAGGACCTCGTTGATGGTGCCGATGACCTTGGCGGCCTTGGCGAAGATCTCGCTGGCCTGCTTGATCCGCGAGATCGCCCGCATCACCAGCGACGCCACCTTGTAAACGGCGTCGGCGATCGCGGTGGCGATGGTGGCGCCGAACGTGGCCACCGCGGCGGCCACTTGCGGCAGCAGCCGCGTCAGGGCCCACGAGACGCCCTTGGCGAGCAGGTCGACGATGTCCTGCCGCAGGGCCTTGGCGAGGTCGGCCATGCACCCGAGGATGCCTTCGAGCCCGACCGCGATGAATCCCATGCCGCGGATGGCCTCGCTGGCCTCCCCGATCCGCATGCGGGCGGCGTCGCCGTCCGTGCCGACCCAGTCGCTCAGGTTGTCGTCGCTCATGGACTTCACGTAGTCGGCCACCTGCGGGGCGCCGGCGGACACGGTGTTCCACATCGAGGCCGAGGTGCGCATGCGCGTCTCGTTGCCGGAGACCATGCCGACGAGGTCTTCGAGCGGCTGGAAGACCTGGATCAGGAAGTCGATGAGACTGCCCGCGAGCCACTGGACGGGGTCGAACTTGGGGTCGGTGATGCCCTCGACCATGCTCCAGAAGTTCTCGGCGGCGCCCTGGATGCCGGTGATGTCTCCGGCGAGGCCGGTGATGAGGTTCGAGTAGCCGTCCCAGTCGGTGAGGCTGTCGATCTTGCCGACGTTGGTGACGGTGTTCTGCACGGCGACCGCCGGGGAGGCCACGCTGCTGAGCATGTTCATGCCGGAGGCGCCGTGGGTGGTGGTGGAGGGTGAGCCCTGGCCGGTGACGGCCTTCCACGCGTCGGTGCCGCTGGGGACCCAGGCGCTGCCCTCGTTGGCAGTGGCCGACTGCTTGGGGGCGTTGTTGTCCCAGGTGGGGGCTTCGGTTCCGTCGGACATCAGGAGCCGTCTCCTTCGAGTTCTTGGCCGATCTTCTCAAGTTCGGCGGCGATCGCCTGGTCGTTGCCTTCGTGTTCGTCGGCGCAGTCTTCGAGCCGGGTCGCGAGGCCGGAGACGGCGTCTCGGGCGTCGCCGATGGAGGAGTGGAAGATCTCGGCGACGCCGAAGTAGATGGGGGCCATGACGATGCCCGCGACGCCCCACATCCACCAATCGGGGTCGGCTTCCTTGGCGTAGTCGGCGAGGGCTTCGACTTCGCCTTCGGCTTGGTGGAGGCCGGACGCGGCCTGTTTGAGTTTCTCCGCGTCGACGTCGATCCATGACATCGGGCATCACCTCGGTTGGGGGGTGTGACGGCAAGTGGCGAGCAGCGGGCACTGCTCGATTCGGAGTGTATGCGCAGGGTGCAACGCGGTATGAGGTCGCACTGAGGTCATGCCGCCTGGGGTTGGACGGCGTGAGGTCATACAGCCTGAGGTTGCACAGTTTGGGATTGCACGGTCTGAGATTGCACAGCCTGAGGTTGTACTGGCGGCTGTCGTGCTGCCCGCGGTGGAGCTGCCGGGGCGCTCGGAGACACCGCGGCAAGCCGGACCAGACGGTGGCGAGAGGTCTGGGGGACCACATGGGTGCGGGAACGCGGCAGACTGGCGACATGGGAGAGTCGCGCAGCGAATCCGGATCGCGTTGGTGGAAATGGGTTGTCGTGAGTGCGGTGGGTGTCATGGCCTTCGCTGGAGTTGGGGCGTGGTTGCTGGTGGACCCGTTGTCCGCGAGCGAGCCGAAGGACCGGGCGAGCGCGATAAGGACGGTGTTCACGATCGGCTTCGGTTTCGGCGGGCTTGCGACGCTGGGGTTGTTCACGAGACGGCAGTGGCATCAGGAGCGGGTCGCCGATGAGGTGAGGTATGACGCCGAGCAGCGGCGGATCACCGAGCAGTACATGCAGGCGGTCGAGCAGCTGGGGCACGAGAAGGCGCCGGTGCGGCTGGGCGGGCTGTACGCGCTTGACAGGTTGGGCAGGAACCATCCCGAGCAGCGACAAGTGATCGCCGAGGTCTGGTGCGCCTATCTGCGGCGCAGGTACATGCCGCCGCCCGAGATCATCGGCGAGGCGAGTAGGGAAGAAGGCGAGGAGGTGGCCGAACGCGACGAAGACCAGCTCAAAGCCGATGCTGAGGCGGCCGACGAGTATGAGGTGCGGATGACCGCGCAGCGACTCTTGGCTGGACACCTGAAAGATCCACGGCCAGAGGAGGAGCGCGACGACACCAGGCCGGACGAGTCGGAAGAGTATTGGCACCTGGAACATCTCGACCTCACCGGCGCGACTCTCATCGATGCCAATTTCACTGATTGTCGGCTCCCGACGTTGAACGCCAGCCGTGTTCATTTCTGCCGTGATGCTTCGTTCTATGGAGCGTATTTCGAGGGTGACGCCTGGTTTGGTGGGGCGCGGTTTGAGAGTGGTGCTTGGTTTGGTGGAGTGCGGTTTAAGGATGTCGCCGGCTTCGGTGAGGCGCGGTTTAGGGGTGATGCCGAGTTCGGTGAGGCATGGTTTGGGGATAATGCCTGGTTCGACGAAGCATGGTTTGAGCGCGATGCTGATTTCGGTGAGGCGTGGTTTAGGAGTGTCGCCTGGTTCGATGGGGCGCGGTTTGTGGGTGTCGCCGGATTCAATGGAGCACGGTTTAGAGATGTTGGCGGGTTTGGTGGGGTGCGGTTTGGGGATCGCGCCAGGTTCGATCATGTCGGAGGAATCTCTGCTGAGGGAGTGCTTGGATCTGTCCCTCAGTTTGTAATGACGGGTGTGGTTGTGGAGCGAATTTTCGAGAATAATGCGCATGTGTGGCCCCCTGGGTGGGAGACGGTGCCCGATGGGAATCATTGGCAGCTGGTTCAGGTTGAGGAGTGATGGTGGGGCGCTTCGAGGGGCGACCCTCCCGGAGGTGGTCTGCGGGGACGACCTGGATCTACTAATCCGGAACTGTGAAGTTGGGTTCTGGGTGGTGGTGCGAGAATGCTTGCATGGCAAAGGGAAAGCCGCGCGCGAGCGCGGAGCTTCGGATCAGGGCCCTGGAGATGAAAGCGAGCGGATACACCGCCGCGTTCATCGCAGGGGCACTGGGAGTCTCGCCGAACTCGGTCTACAACTGGGCGCGGTGGGCCCGCGAGGGCCGCGCCGCGGGACTGGGCGACAAACGGCCCGAGCGCAAGAGCGCGATGGATGCGTCGATGCGCGCCGAGCTGGCGGGGATCATCGAGTCGACCACGCCCGAGGAGCACGGCTTCGATTCGCGGCTGTGGACCCGTGAGATCGCCGCCGCGCTGGTGAAGGAGCGGTTCGGGATTGTTTTCTCGCCCAAGTGGATCGGGCAGATCCTCACCGATCTCGGATTCACCCCGCAGCGACCGCGTTACCGTTCGGACCGGGCCGATCCGGCCGCGGTCGAGCAATGGCGGACCGAGACCTTTCCTCAGATCGCCGCTCAGGCCCGCCAGGAGAGCGCCGAGATCTTTTTCGGCGACGAATCCGCCATCCAGCTGGGCTTCCATGCCGGAACCACCTGGGGCCGCAAAGGCGTGACACCGATCGTGACCGCTTCGGGTCCGGTCGGGGGCCGCAAGACGATCATGATGGTCTCGGCGATCTCCCGTAAAGGACAGCTGCGCTTCCGGCTCCACTCCGGCTCGTTCGACGCTGTCGCGTTTCTCGATTTCTGCAAGCGATTGATGGCCACCACCGACAAGCCGGTGTTTCTCATCGTCGATAACGCCCGCGTCCACCACGCCAAGATCGTCAAAGCCTTCGAGGAGCAGGCCGAAGGACGACTGCGATTGTTCTACCTGCCGCCCTACTCGCCTCAGCTCAACCCAGACGAACTGGTCTGGAACACCGTCAAGAACGGGCGTATCGGAACAGCCGTCATCAAGAACGAAGGCGACCTGCATCGGGTCGCGCTCGGCGCCCTGCGCCGCCTCCAGAAGCTCCCCGGAACCGTCAAGCGCTTCTTCAACCACCCCGAACTTTCCTACATCCTTGCCGCCCAATCGGAATAACCCCAGAAAACCCAACTTCACAGTTCCGGATTAGTAGTAACGTTTCGCACACTGACTGCTTACCGGCATGCCTGGAGGTGCCGGTGCGGTCGGGAGACGAGCCTTCGCCGACCCCTGAGAGGCCCTGCCCCGCAATGAGCCTGATAGATGACGCCATCACCTCTATCGATGCCGACAAACAGGCCACAGAGGAGATCGCCGCCCTGATCGCGGGGAGCAAGCAGCAGGCCGAGGAAGTGCTCGGACGGTTGCAGGCGCTGGGCGTCAGAGCAGAAGGTCACGCGCTGAGTGCCGCCAAGCAGACGCTCGAAGACTGCGAGACGCAGTGCGCCGCACTGGCACGGCAGCTCGACGAGGCCAGGGCTGCGGCCGTAGCCGCCAAGGGCGGCGGCGGGTCGGGGAGTGGGTCGGGTCAGGCAGGTCGGGTGGGACAGGCGGACCAGGCGGGCCGGTCGCCGTGAGCGCGATGGGTGAGCTGGCCGAGAAGATCGAGGCCGACAAGGAGCGAGTGGCGGAGCTGGCGGCCAAGATCGCGGCGACCAAGCAGCGCTTGGAGACCGCGACCGGTAAGGCTCGTCATCTCGGTGCAGAGGATATAGCCTATAACCTCGATAGTAGTGAGCGCGAGCTTGAGGAGGCCGAGAGCGGCAGGGCTGTTCTTGAAGGGAGTCTGGAGAAGGCGCGCTGGCAGGTGATGGCGGCGATCCACGGGATCGGTCCGGGCGCACCGGCGAAGAGTTCGGGAGGTTCCAGTGGATCAAGTGGATCGAGCGAACAAGGTTGGGATGTGGTCGGGCCGGACGGCGAGGTCTTGTCGGAGGGCGCGGATACGATCCCGTTGTCGCTTCAACGCGGGGAACCGAGCAACGCAGAGCTCAGGACCACTCCGGGTCCCTTCCAGAAGGAGCACGAGAACGCCGACGCCGATAAGCAAATGAATCCGTTCGCTCGCGGAGCGCGAAGTGCGGTCCGGAACGCCAACGACTTCAAAAAATCGCTCGATGCGCTCACCAAGCCTGCGTTCGAAGACATGCAGGCCGGTTGGAAGCCTCCCGCGAACGACACTTACCCGACCGTGGGCGTAGCGGACTCCGTCCCCAACGTGTCGGTATTCCAGCCCACGCACGCTGAACTTCATAACCCCACAGGTACTCTCGTAGTCGTGGCCGTGCTTGTAGTCGATTGGGCGGCACGGGGACTCCGGAGATGGAAAGGCAGATCATGACCGAAATTTCAGTGTTCCGTGAGACCATGCGTGCTGCGGCCCTCGGCAATGCGGAGGAAGCAAGCCGTCTTTACGATCAGATTCCGAAATCCGATCTCAGCGATTACCACATGTTCGTGGTGGCGTTCTTCGCAGGCGCTCTCGGAGTCAGGTTCAGCGAAGACCAGAGCATCGAAGCGATAAAGCGGTTCGCGGATGAAATGCGGTATGACTACCGCGATGTGGATCCGCCCGTGAAACAGCTCGTGGTCGAGGGGCTTATTCGCGGAATGATGGGCGAGGAACAGCTCTTCGACGAGATCACGCCTGAGGAGCAGTATCGAACTCAGCTTCTCGCGATCCGCAAGATTGTAGGGCAGTCGCCTGAGATGCGAGAGAAGCTTGATGACTATCTTGCTGATGCTGGAACGTTGGTGGCCCAGTGGCAGAGCGAAGGTTAGCCTTCTTTATCGACTTATCTAAATGCTTGTGGTGTAAGTTATTTGAGCTTGCGCCACAAGCATTTTCGTCTTCTCCCCACTTTCTCTCTGCCTTCTCTTGGCCCTCTCTTCGTCTTCTCTCTAGACGGTTTTGGACCCGGTGTTGACGGCGCGTTGATCATGAGTCACTATGTTGTCAACACGTCTGCGAGTTTGGAAGCGGCTCTGGGGGTTTACGAGCCGAACGAACTCGCTTACGACACTTCACGACGGATGCGCTTGGCGCTCCGAAAAACTCATAGGGCAGAATGCAAGCTGCCGCCCGGTGGTCCAGGACTACCAATCAAGTTCCACCGGGCGGCTCCGAACACAGGAAGGAAACCTTCTGTGTCATCTACGACCATACGCTATTCGACGCTGCCTGAAAACAGCCAGTCGATTAGCCTCACATCCAGCCTCACGTCCGCTCACCCACCGCAGCGCGACCCGGCACGCGAGTCTCTCGGCAGCCTTCGCCGCTCGCCCGATCCGGCCCTGCCCGTCGTCAACTTCTACGAAGCGGACCCCAAGGCAGACCCCAACACGCCCGGCGCCTACCGCTACAACCCGGACACCTACGACCCGTCCATTCCCGACTCCGACCCGCGCTCGCCGCGCTACGAACCCCCGCACCTACGCCACCAGCCCGGCGACACCTTCGAGATCGGCGGCAAGCCCTACGATCCCCTCGACCCCGGCCCCTACGGCACCCCCGGCTGGTACCAGGACAACCGCACCGGCCGTCACCGTCGCGGCGAACTGCCCGACCCCGAGGACCCGCAGGATCCCGAGAGCCCCGAGGGCTCGGACAGACCTCCCCGGCCCTCGCAACGGCACCCGCAAAGGCCCATTCGATGGCAGGCACCGCCCACCTCCCCGTCCGAACCCGGCGACTGGTCGTCGCCTCCGATCCCCTCACCGTCCCCGCCCGTCGACGAGGGGCAACCGTCCCCCTACCGCCGCCGCTATCGCCGCTGGGACACCACTGAGTACGCTTCTGGGCTCATCTCTGGGCACGTCTCCGAGCACGCCCCCGAACACGTCTCTGAGCGCATCTCCGAACACACCTCTGGACACCTCTCCGAGACCGGCCCTCGCGGCGGCGTGGGCAGGATCGACGACGGAGACACGCTGTACCGCTTCTCGCCGCTCCGGGAGGGCGCCATGCATCGTTTCCTCGAACTCTCCCAACCGTTCCGCGACGCCCACTTCCAACCGGAGCCGCCCACGTTCGCCGCGCGCCTGCTCTGGACCCTGCATTGGTTCCTGTGGGTCGCGGCGTGCGGCCTGGTCCCAGCGCCGCGCCCACTCGCCGCCGAGCGTCGACCCATGCTCGACGCCGCCGCAATCGCCACCACAACCAACACGGCCGCCGCAGTCACCGCGGCCGCCACGACCACCAACGCCGATATCGGCCTCGGAACTGGTATCGGCTTCACCGCCACTAGGACCGTCACCTCTGGCACCGTTGCCGCTGGAACCACCGGTACTACTAGCGCCATCGGCGCCGATCCGTCGCACTTGCACGGCACGCCTCGCCAGGAACGCTCGCACACCGCGCCAGCGGCCAAGACGTCGTACATCGCCGTCTGGGAACGCAGCCACGATGCCCAGTTCTCCGCTCAGTTCCCCGTCCGCTTCTCCGCTCATCTCCCCGTCGCCGGAGGTGGTTTGCTGTGAGTTCCCGTTACGCGCCGCACCGCATCCGCGCCCGCTACCTCACCGCGCTCAACGCGCTGCCGATCCCGCTCGACCCTGCCGAGGTCACCGACCCGCCGGACCCGGCCCGGCTCACCGTGCTCGGCACCGAGACCGTCGCGGGCCGCGAGGTCCGCTTCGGCACCGTCGCCTCCGCCCCGCGCCTGTGGATGGCGCTCGGCCCGACCGGCCCACTTGCCCCAACCCCGTTGACCGGTCCACTCGGCTCGGCCCTGCCAACCGGCTCAACCGGATCTGTCGCCGTAAACGGCCTGAGCGACAGGACCGACGCGACCGGCCCGACGCGGCCAACCGGCCCGCTCGACCCCGCACCACCAACCGGCCCAACCGGATCCGTCGTCGTGACCGACACGACCGGTCCGACTCGGTCGACCGGCCCAGTCGACCCGGCCCGACCAATCGGCCCGATCCTCCCGACTGCCGCGCCCACCGTGCCCACCGCGCCCGCCATGTCCGCCGGGCCCGCCGCACCTGTCGCAACCGCTTCAACTGCTTCAGCCGCCGCGATCCCTTCAACCGGCGCGGCCGGTGAAGCCAGCACAGCCAGCGCGGCCAACACATCCAGCACAGCAGACGGCCCACTTCTCGGGTACGTGACCGGCCTCGTCGTCGGCGAACCCGCCCTGTGGGTCTGCGACGGCTCCCACCGTGACTGGGTCTTCGACGCCGCCAACTCCCGCGCGCTCAAACGCGCCGCCGTGCGCGTCTGGTTCTCCTGCATCCAGGAATTCAGGGAACCCCGGGAACCTGGGGAACCCGGTGAGTCCAGGGAACCCCGGGAATCCAGGGAATGTGAGGGCTGATCGTGAACTACACCGAACGGTCCCGGCTCTTCCGCGAGCACGCGACCGCGATGCTCCGTGGCGACCGCGCCGAATCCCAGCGGATGGAGCGCCTCATCTACCCCGATCACTACGGGGCGCACCAGCTCTTCATCCAGACGCTGTTCATCGCCTGCATCATCGACCACTTCGGAGAGACGCTCGACCGCGCCGAGCTCGACCGCTTCATCGCACGCCTGCGCTCCGAGCGTCCCGGCGTCTCGCCGCTCAAGACCGAGGCGCTCGTCCGCGTCTTCTACGGCGAGACGCACCTCTACACCGATATCCCGCAGGTCGACCACTGGCCGTGCATGTGGACGGCGGCGCAGATGATCCTCGGCCCCAATCGCAGCGACGCCGAACTGTCCGAACTGTACGAACACGCCGAGGCGACCGGCCGCGAGATGCTCAGCGGTGTCTTCGCCGCCGGTGGGCTGTTCGGCTTCCGCGACGATGAGGAGGCACAGTGACGCCCGAAGAACTGCACAGGGCCGTGATCCGCGCCGTCGCGTTCCGTGACGCCGAAGGCGAGCACCGCTTGCGTATGCGCTTCCGAGGACTCGACCACGACAGCGCGGCCGATTACCTGCACGCCACCGCGATCGTGTGCCTCACGTACCGGTTGGGCGCCACCGGTCCGCACGGCGGCATCAACCAGCTGGGCGAGCCCGTCCCGCTCGACCATGCCGAACTCGGGCGCTTCATGGCCGAACTGCGCGCCGCCGGTCCCGAGTTCGGGCCGCGGCGGAACTTCCTCGAAGTCGAGGCGGTGATCCGCGGCGTCTACGGCGAGACGCACCTGCTCGAAGAGGTGAGTCCCCAGCAGCAGCACGAGGCGCTCCGGCTCGTGCTGCGCTACCTGACCGACTCGGTGCCGGAGATCCGCGAGGACTTCGACGCCGTGATCGACAAGGCCCAGGCCATCCAGAGACACTGGCTCGTCGGCTCGTAGAACGGTCCGACCGAGGAGCCGGGCAGTCCTTCAGCGCCGGTTCGCGGTGGGCACGCCCTTCCCATGGCGTGCCCACCGCACCGCGATCGAGCCACTCGGGCCACGGCACATCTCGGTTACCTTGTGGGCATGACGCAACTCGACCCCGCGCGTACCGCGCTCGTTCTGATCGACCTGATGCCCCGGATCGTCGGGCAACCCCTGGCACCCCGGCCCGGCAGCGCTGTCGTGGACGCCGCCCTCACCTTGGCCGCCGCGAGCCGCGAAGCGGGTGCGCCGGTCGTGGCGGTGCGCGTGGAGCGGCCCGGCGTCGCCGAGCAGCCTCCCGGCAGCGAGCTGGTCGAAGCGGTCGCGGCGGTCGCGGACGAAATCGTCGTCAAGCGCTCCATCGGCGGCTTCTACGGCACGGGTCTGCACGAGTCGCTCCAGCGCCGCGGCGTCGACACCTTGGCGTTCGCCGGTATCGCCACCAACCTGGGCGTCGAGTCCACCGCTCGCGCCGCCTCCGACCACGGCTATGAACTCGTCTTCGTCGAAGACGCCATGGCCGCCGTGACGATCGAGGAGCATCAGGCGGCCGTCACCCTCGACTTTCCCCGGTTCGGCGAGGTGACCACGTGCGCTGAGCTCCAGTGGCGCAAGGACGCCGACGCCGCCTGATGCGAGCGGCGGCAGTCGCCGTCAGCCGTTCTTGGTGTAGTCCATGGTCATGTCGTGCTTCCACGTCGCGCCCTCGTCGTGGGACATCTCCCAGGCGCCCGCGATGGACGCGCCGTCCTCGCCTATCCGCCCGGTGAACCGCTGCCAGAAGTCCGGGTCGTGGCGCCAGAGCTTCCACACGCCGTCAGCGAGGCTCATATTGAGCTTGCGGGCCACGCCGCGAGTGTCGAAGTAGTGCATCGTGTCGGCGCCGAGCAGCGCCGTGGCGTCAGGGAAACGAGGGTGGTCGACGGTGAAGTTCAGCAGCACGAACGCCCCGTTCAGCGTCCACTCGAAGCGATGCCGTGCGGGGATCGGGTCCGGCGAGACGGCGGGGTTGCCGATCGCGACGGTCCAATCGCCGATGAGGGGCTCGAGCGCTTCCTCGTGGTGCGACTGCTGCTTGACAGATGCCATGGCGAGCCCTCCTCGGCCGTATCGCGCGTCCGCTGCCGTCCGCGCCTTACAGAAGTAGACGACGTTCGGAGGGCGAATTCATCGGTTCGCCGCATTCCGTTTCCGGTCGGCGACTCGCCCGCCACCGATCGGTGGGGCTTGCGGGGCGGAGGGCGCTCGGGGCCTGGGGGCCGCCTCGGCCGGTGCGGGCGGCATGCGGCCCGTTGGTGACTCGAACGCCGGGGCCGCCGGGCGGCGCTACGCCGCCCGGCGGCCCCTCGGTGTCACGCGTTCGGCCGCGCCCGTTCGGGCGTCAGACGCGGTTCCACTTCTGGTTGTCGCCGCCCCAGCAGCTGTAGAGCTGCACCGGGGCGCCGTTGCTCGAGCTGTAGACGTCCAGGCACACGTTGCCGTAGGCGCCGTTGCTGACCGAGCCGTCCGAGTTGAACGTCCACTGCTGCGCGGCCGAGCCGTTGCACGAGCTGATCTCGGCCAGCGTCCCGTTGCTTCCCGAAGGCGCGTTCAGGCATTTGCCCAGCACCTGGAGCTGCCCCGAGGTGTAGGTGAACTGCTGGTTCTGCCCCTCGTAGCACGAGTAGAGCTGCACGTCGGTGCCGTCGGTGGTGTTGCCGCCGGGCACGTCGATGCACTTCCCGGCCGAGACGCTCTGGAGCAGGACCGTGTCGCCGTCGCCCGGGTCGGTGGGGTCGCCGTCACCGGGGTCGGTGGGGTCGCCGTCGCCCGGGTCGCCGGAGCCGCCGTCCGGGGCCACGGCCCGGCCGGTCTCGGGGGAGATCATGCCCGCGCACAGCCCGCGCGACCTGAGGTTGTTCACGATCTGCGGGATCGCGTTGATCGTGGTCTGGTAGGCGTCGTGCATGAGGATCACGCCGCCGTTCTGGAGGCTGTTGGCGGCCTGGACGATCTGCGCGGTGGAAGCGCCGTTCCAGTCCTGCGAGTCGACGCTCCAGATGACCTCGGTGAGGCCGTACTGCGACTCCACCGATCGCAGCGTCCCGTTCGTCTCGCCGTACGGCGGGCGGAACAGGTTCGGCGTCACGCCCGACGCTTGCTGGATCGCCTGCTGGGTGCGGGAGATCTCCGAGGCCATCTGCTGGGAGCTCATCTGGGTCATGTGCGGGTGGGACCACGAGTGGTTGCCCACCCACATGCCCGCGTCCACCTGGGCGCGGACCAGCGAGGGGTAGTTCGACGCGTTCTGGCCGGTGTTGAACATGGTGGCCCGCACGCCCGCGGACTGCAGGGCGTTCAGCAGGTTGGTGGTGTTGGCGGGGTTGGGGCCGTCGTCGAAGGTGAGTGCGACGTAGCCGTTGCAGGCCTGGGCGTAGGCCGGTGAGCCGGCGAACGAGACGGCCACGATCGCCACGGCCGATGCCGCGATGGCGGCGAGGACCGCGAACAGCGAGGTGACGCGGCGGCGGATGCCGTGCATGGGATGCCCTCCTTGGAGTGTGGTTCGGCGGGGCCGAGCCGGGGCTGGCTCGAATCCTGCCGACGGGGTCGACGCATCAGACTGCGTCGGCGATGCACTGGGGTGAGGGCCCGGGTCGCCATGAGGAGATGACGATAAATCGATGTTCGTCGATTGAATGGACGCATTGAATTGTCCACCGAATCCGTCCGGATCGCAAGGGGCGAACCGTGAAACTCCTGTCGGGCGGCGTCGGCTCCGGACACTGCCCCCGTCTGGACCGCCCGGCGGCGAGGAGGTCTGGCGCCCGTCCTCAGCGGCCTCCGGGCTTGGAGGTGGACATCCACCAGTGGGCGCCGAGCCCCGACCGGTCGGTCAGGCGCGCCGAGGCCGAGGCTCGC
The DNA here is from genome assembly GCF_000482705.1 of Glycomyces arizonensis DSM 44726. Classification (GTDB taxonomy): domain Bacteria; phylum Actinomycetota; class Actinomycetes; order Mycobacteriales; family Micromonosporaceae; genus Glycomyces; species Glycomyces arizonensis. The sequence continues at coordinate 64,076 of NZ_KI519476.1, forward strand.
GCCAATTCCACCGCGTAGCCGGTCGGGTCCCGGTACGCCCGCGCCAGCGGCGGCCGGTCGATCGGCAGGCCCAGCTCACGCAGCGCCTCCCGCTGCGTCCGCGCCCGGTCGCACGGGATCGCGTCGACCGCCACATGCGCGGTGATGTCGCAGGTGCCGTCCGGAACGGGCCCCACACCGCGGCCGTCACGGAAGCCGACGATCGTCCCCGTCTCCGGACGGTCGGCCCTGGTGTGGCCGTAGTCGATCGCCAAGACCGTTCCGGCGTCGATGCACTCGGCCAGCTCCCGCCACTTCGCCTCCCTGGGGCGCCCGATCTCGGCCCGCTCGCCGACCTGGTGAATCGGCCACCATTCGGCCAGCCACTTCGCGTCGGCGTCCTCGATCGGATCCCCCGGTCGCGTCGTTCCGACCTCGTCGACCTCCTCGTAGCGGACCTCGCCCTCCCCGTCCACCACCGCCGCATCGCACGGCACGTTGTCCAGCAGCTCGCAGGCGATCACCAAGCCTGTGACGCCCGAGGGCACGTCGGCGCGCCACGAGATGCGCTGGGGGAGGTCCTTCGGCTTCGGCCGCAGCTCCACGGCCGTCAGATGCGCCCGCTCGTCCAGCAGCGACGCCAGGTGGCCGAGCAGCTCGCCGTTCCCCGCCCCCACGTCCACCACGTCGAACGTCGCCGGTCTGCCGAGGGCCTCGTCCACCTCCCCGGCCAGACGGGCGACGGCCTCGGCGAACACCGGCGTCTGCGCGCTGGTCGAGAAGTGGTTGCGGGGCAGCTCACGGCGGTAGAAGCCGCCGGGCCCGTACAGTGCGCGCTCCATTGCGACGCTCCAGCGTGTGAACTGGGTCATCTTCTGACCCTAGCCGTCGTGAAAATCGCCACTCCGGGCCTCCCGGGCTGGCGTCGCCGTATCGACGAAGCACAATTGATCCGTAAGCGACGACCGGTACCTCGAGAAGGACTGGATCAGCATCATGGAGCAGCACAGCGCCGCCTCGACGCGGCCGCAGCGGACGGCGGCCAGCCGCCTCGCGGTCGGCGTCGTATCCGCCGGACGGGTCGGCTCCATCGTCGGTTCCGCCCTCCAAAGGGCCGGACACCGCATCGTGGCCGCCACGGCCGTCTCCGAAGCCTCCCGCGCCCGCGCCGCGCGCTCCTTCCCCGATGCCGAGATCCTCCCGCCCCCGGACGTCACCGCCTCGGCCGAACTGGTCGTCATCGCCGTCCCGGACGACGCCATCGCGCCGCTCGTCGCCGCCCTGCCCTTCCGGCCCGGCCAGATCGTCGTCCACACCTCCGGGGCCAACGGCGTCGGCGTCCTGCGGCCCGCCCACGACGCGGGGGCCCTCACCGCCGCGCTCGCCCCCGCCATGACCTTCACCGGCCGCGCCGAAGACCTCGAACGGCTCAGCGGGATCTCCTGGGCCGTCACCGGCGAGGCCGACGCCCGCTACATCGGCGAGGCCCTCGTCGTCGAGATGGGCGGCGAACCCGAGCACATCGGCGAGGCCGACCGCGCGCGCTACCACGCCGCGCTCGTCTACACCGCCAACCACCTCGTCACACTCGTCAACGACACCGTCGACCAGCTGCGCGACATGGGCGTGGCCGAGCCCGAGCGGCTGCTCGCCCCGCTCGCCTCCGCCGCGCTCGACAACGCGCTGCGCCACGGCGACGCCGGGCTCACCGGCCCCGTCTCGCGCGGCGACGCGGGCACCGTCGCCGGGCACCTCCGAGCCCTGGCCGGCACCGACATCGCCGACGCCTACCGCGCGCTGGCCCGGCGCACCGCCGAACGCGCCCTCGACTCCGGCCGGCTCGGCGCCGCCGACGCCGAAGGACTGCTCGAAGTCCTCTCCAACCCCCTTTCCAACCCCGCCCACCCCGAGGAGGAGACTCCAGAATGAGCCTGCTCGTCCACACCCGAGACGACCTGGCACGGGCCCGAGGCGCCCTGCCGGGCCGCGTCGCCGTCGTCCCCACCATGGGGGCGCTGCACGAGGGCCACCGCGCCAACTTCCGGCGCGCGCGCGAGAGCGCCGACGCGGTGATCGCCACCGTCTTCGTCAACCCGCTCCAGTTCGGGCCCGGCGAAGACCTCGACCGCTATCCGCGCACGCTCGACGCCGACGTCGCAGTCTGCGAAGAAGCGGGCGTCGACCTCGTGTTCGCGCCCGCCGAATCCGAGCTGTACCCGCACGGGAGGGACGGCCTGACCACCGTCCACGCCGGTCCCGACGGCGACCTCCTCGAAGGCGCCTCCAGGCCCGGCTTCTTCACCGGCGTCCTCACCGTCGTCGCCAAGCTGTTCCACCTCACCCGGCCCGACGTCGCCTGCTTCGGGGAGAAGGACTTCCAGCAGCTCGCCCTCGTGCGCCGCATGGTGCGCGACCTCGACTTCGGCATCGAGATCGTGCCCGTGGCGACCGTGCGCGAAGCCGACGGCCTGGCCAAGTCCAGCCGCAACGTCTACCTCTCTGAGGCCGAGCGGGCCGCCGCGCAGGCCATCCCGCACGCCATCCGCGCCGCCCAGGGCTCGCCGGATCCGCTCGCCGCCGCCGAGAAGGTCCTCGCCGCCGAGCCCGGCCTGGCCGTCGACTACGCGGTCGTGCGCGCGGGCGACCTCGGTGAGGCCCCCGCCTCGGGGCCCGCCCGGCTCCTCATCGCCGCCAAGGCGGGCACCACCCGCCTGATCGACAACGCCGCCGTCACGATCGGAGACCCCGATGCTTAGGAACATGTTCAAGTCCAAGATCCACCGCGCCACCGTCACGCAGGCCGACCTGCACTACGTCGGATCGGTGACCGTCGACGCGGACCTGCTGGAGGCCGCCGACATCCTCGACGGCGAGCAGGTCGCCATCGTCGACATCACCAACGGCGCGCGGCTGGAGACCTACACCATCGCCGGAGAGCGCGGCAGCGGCGTCATCGGCATCAACGGCGCCGCCGCCCACCTCATCGACCCCGGTGACCTGGTGATCCTCATCTCATACGCGCAGATGGAGGACGCCGAGGCGCGCGCGTACACGCCGCGCGTCGTGCATGTCAACGAGCGCAACGAGATCATCGAGGTGAACGGCGACAAGGCCGTTCCCGCGCCCGGCACCGCCGGGAACCCCGTGGCGCCGCCGCTGGCCGGGCAGGCCGCGGGCAACGCGGTGGCGACGTCACTAGCCGAGCGGTAAGTTTCTTGACCATGACCGAAGAAACGAAGCACGAGACCGCCGAGGGCGGGCAGGGCGACAAACCCGAGCCCTCGGACGACCTCAAGACCACCCACCACACCCTTGGTGACCTCTCCTACACCGCCACCACCGGGCGGATCGTCCTGCGCGAAGAGGTGACGGAGGACGAGAAGTACAACGGCCGCAAAGCCAAGGCCGAACTCTCGATCACCTACTACACGCTCGACGGCGCCGAGGCCGCCTCCCGGCCGGTCACCTTCGCGTTCAACGGCGGCCCCGGATCCTCCTCGATCTGGCTGCACCTGGGCCTGCTCGGGCCCCGCCGGGTCGACTCCGGCGACGTCGGAGACCTCACCCCGCCGCCGTACGGGCTGCTCGACAACGAGGAGACCCTGCTGCGCCACACCGACCTGGTCTTCATCGACCCGGTCTCCACCGGCTACTCCCGCGCCGCCGAGGGCGAGAAGCCGAAGGACTACCACGGCTTCACCGGCGACATCGAATCCGTCGGCGAGATCATCCGGCTGTGGACCACCAGGCAGGGCCGCTGGCTCTCGCCCAAGTTCCTCATCGGCGAGTCCTACGGCGGCACCCGCGGCGCGGGCCTGGCCGACTACCTGCAGTCGCGCCACGGCATGTTCCTCAACGGCGTCATGTTCCTGGCCCCGGCGTTCAACATGGAGACGCTCTACCACGCGCGCTACTCCGACCTGCCGAACCCGCTGTTCCTGCCGACCTACGCGGCGACCGCCCACTACCACGGCCTGCACCCCGACCGCGAGCTCGACGACCTCGTCGCCGAGGCGCGCGCCTACGCCGACGAGTTCCGCGCCGTGCTCGCCAAGGGCCAGAACCTCACGCCCGAGGAGCGGGCCGCCGCCGTCGCCAAGATCGCCTCGCTGGCCGGGGTGAGCGAGGAGTACGTCGACAACGCCAACCTGCGGCTGGAGCACACGCGGTACTACTCCGAGCTGCTGCGGCACCGGAAGCTCGTGACCGGGCGGCTGGACACGCGCTTCACCGGGCCGGCGGACAACTACACCCACGAGGTGATGGCGTTCGACCCGTTCCTGTCGGCCATCGACGGGCCGTACACGGCCGCGCTCCAGGCCTACCTGCACGGCGAGCTGGAGTACGAGAACGACGCGGTGTACGAGACGCTCTCGCGCAACGTCCACCCGTGGTCGTACAAGGAGTTCGAGGGCAACGCCGTCGACGTCATCGACAGGCTCGGCAACGCGATGCGCGCCAACCCGCACCTGAAGGTGCACGTGGCGATGGGCCGCTACGACGGCGGCGTCCCGATCGAGGCGATCGAGTACACGCTCGACCACCTGGAGATCCCGCTCGAAGCGCGCGAGCGGATCGAGACCAGGGTCTACCCGACCGGGCACATGATGTACGTGCACGGGCCCTCGCGCCTCCAGCAGGCCGCGGACCTCGCCGCCTTCATCCGAAGCGCCTCCGGGCGAAGCTAGGGGGTGTCTGGTGGATCAGAACGGGCGCTATCCGGCCCATTTGCCCGCTCGCTGCGTTGTCGGGCTCCCAGATCCAACACCGGGATCTGGAAGCCCTTCCGCCTTGCGAGCGAACAAATGGACTCGGATACCGCCTCGCCCTGATCCACCAGACACCCCCTAGCAACACCGCATCCGGAGCGCCTTCGGGCGACACTGGAAGCACAGCACCAGGAGCGCATCAACCGGTGACACCGCCGACCACGCCGCCGCAGGCGGCCGCATCGCGGCCGCGGTGGCGGCGTGCACGCGGATCCGCCGCGCTGCGCCGCGTCGAAGCCGCCCGCCGGGCTGGCCGCACAAGGAGGACATCGAACCGGTGACACCGCCGACCACACCGCCGCTTCGGCTGCCGCGCCTGCCGCGGCGGCTGCGGGCCGCGGCCCCGTCCTGGACCGAGACCACCGACGTGTGCGTCATCGGCTCCGGCGTCGCGGGCCTCACCTGCGCCCTCAACCTGCGCCAAGCCGGATTCCACGTCACCGTGGTCACCAAGGTCCACATCGACGACGGCTCCACGCGGTGGGCGCAGGGCGGCGTGGCCGCCGTGCTCGACCCGCTCGACACTCCCGAGGCCCATGCCCGCGACACCCAGATCGCGGGCGTGGGCCTGTGCGACCCGGCCGCGGTCGAGGTCACCGTCACCGAAGGCCCCGACAGGGTCGCCGACCTCATCCACGCCGGCGCGAACTTCGACCGCCACCCCGACGGGTCACTCCAGCTCACCCGCGAAGGCGGCCACCGCGCGCGGCGCATCATCCACGCCGGCGGCGACGCCACCGGCGCCGAGATCCAGCGCGCCCTCCACCAGGCCGTGCTGCGCGACCCGTGGATCCGCATCATCGAGAACGCCATGGTCCTCGACCTGCTCGTCGACCACACCGGGCACGCGGCCGGCGTGAGCCTCCACGTCCTCGGCGAGGGCGTGGAGCACGGCGTCGGCGGCGTCGAGGCCCGCGCGGTCGTGCTCGCCACCGGCGGCATGGGGCAGATCTACCAGTCGACCACCAACCCTTCGGTGTCCATCGGCGACGGCGTGGCCCTGGCGCTGCGGGCCGGGGCCGACGTCACCGATCTCGAATTCGTCCAATTCCATCCGACGGCGCTGTACGCGAACAGTAACGAGGGGGTCCGACAGGACCAGCCGGACCAGAGCCCGCTTCGCGGGCGCCAGCCCCTGGTCACCGAGGCGATACGTGGTGAGGGAGCGTACCTTCGCGACTTCTCGGGGGAGCGCTTCATGGTCGGCTTCCACGAACTCGCCGAGCTCGCGCCGCGCGACGTCGTCGCCAAGGCCGCCACCGCCCGCATGAAGGCCGAAGGCAGGCCGCACGTGTGGCTCGACGCCCGTCACCTCGGGCGCGCCATGCTCGAAGAGCGGTTCCCGACCGTCACCGCCTCGTGCCGCGCCGGCGGCATCGACCCCGTCACCGACCTCATCCCCGTTGCTCCCGCCGCGCACTACGCCTCCGGCGGCGTCCGCACCGACCTGCGCGGCCGCACCACCGTCCCCGGCCTGTACGCCGCCGGGGAGGCCGCCTGCACCGGCCTGCACGGCGCCAACCGGCTCGCGTCGAACTCCCTGCTCGAAGCGCTCGTGTTCACTCACCGGATCGCCGACGACCTCGCCGAGCACAAGCCCAGCCCGGGCGTGCCCGAGCTGCCCGAGGCCGAAGGGTGGGTCTGCTCGACGACCTCCCGCGCGCCGATCCAGGACGCGATGACCGCGGGCGCGGGTGTCCTGCGCTCGGCCGAGAGTCTCGAAGCCACCGCCGAGGCGCTGACGGCGCTGGGGGACAATGTGTCCGGACGCCCGCGCCCGGCCACCTGGGAGGCCACGAACCTCCTCACCGTCGCCACCGCCCTGACCGCGGCCGCGCACCGCCGCCGCGAGACCCGCGGCAGCCACTGGCGCGAGGACCACCCCGAGACGTCCGACGACTGGCGGGGGCACCTCAACCTGTCCGTCAATCCCGACGGGGAGCTCAACACCACCTGGGAGTCCGCATGAGCGAGGACTGGAACGCCGCGGCGCGGCTCGTGGCCGGCGGCCTCGACCCGCAGGACGTGCGCGTCGACGTCGAGGCCTACCTCGACGAGGACCTCTCGGCCGAGCGCCGCGACGTCACCTCGGCGTCCATCTTCGGGCCCGAGCACACCTCGGTCGTCGTCCTCACCGCGCGCGCCGACGGCGTCCTGGCGGGACTGCCGGTGACGCACGTCGTGTTCGACGCGATGCCCGGCGACGTCGAGTTCACCTACCTCGCGGGGGAAGGCGCCCGTATCAGGGAAGGGCAGCAGCTTGCGCGCATCGCGGGCAAGACTCGCGACCTTCTCGCCGCCGAACGCACGGCGCTCAACCTGCTGTGCCGCATGAGCGGGATCGCCACGCACACGCGCCGGTTCGCCGACCTGCTCGCCGACTGGGACACGACCGTGCTCGACACGCGCAAGACCACGCCGGGCCTTCGCGCCCTGGAGAAGTACGCGGTGCGCGTCGGCGGCGGCGAGAACAAGCGGTTCGGGCTCTACGACGTCGCGATGATCAAGGACAACCACAAGGAGGCGGCCGGGTCGGTCTCCGCCGCCTTCCACGCGGTGCGCTCCGCCGAGCCCGAGGTCGACATCCAAGTGGAGGTCGAGACGCTCGAGGAGGCGCTGGAGGCGGTCGCCGCCGGGGCGACGTTCCTGCTGTGCGACAACATGAGCCCGAAAGAACTGAGCGAAGTGGTCGACGCCGTCGGCGAGCGGGCCCAGTTGGAGGCGACCGGGACCATCACGCTCGGAAGCGTCGTCGAGTACGCCGCCACCGGGGTCGACTTCGTGTCCGTGGGCGCCCTGACGCACTCGTCGCCCATTCTGGACATCGGTTTGGACTTCGAGGAGTGACCGGGCCGGTGTGGAACCGTACTGCGCCGAAGACGAGCTTGAGGAAGCAAGCGGTCCTGTGGGAAACGGCGTCGCGCTGATGGCACGCGCGTCATGGGGATCGAGGAAGTGACCGGACCTGTGGAGGACCATATGCTGCTGTGCGTCGACATCGGCAACACCAACACGGTGCTGGCCGTCTTCGAAGGCGAGCACCTCAAGCACTCCTGGCGCATCAGGACCGACCCGCACGCCACCGCCGACGAGCTGGGCCTGACGTTCCGCGCGCTGCTCGACGGCAACGGCGTTAACCTGACGGGGATCGCCCTGTCCTCCACGGTGCCGCAGCAGTCCGCCGAGGTCGGCAAGATGGCGCAGCGCTACTACCCGCACGCGCATTTCGTGGCGATCGCGCCGGGCGTCAAGACGGGGGTGCGGCTGAGCATCGACAACCCGAAGGAGGCCGGGCCGGACCGCATCGCGAACACGCACGCGGCCTATCACCTCTACGGCGGGCCGTGCATCACGGTCGATTTCGGCACCTCGACCAATATCGATGTGATCTCCGAACACGGCGACTTCCTCGGCGGGGCCTTCGCCCCGGGCATCGAGATCTCGATCGACGCCCTCGCCTCACGCGCGGCGAACCTGCTGAAAATCCCGCTCATCAAGCCGCGCAACGTCATCGGTAAGAACACTGTGGAATGCCTTCAGTCCGGCATGGTGTACGGCACCGCGGCGCAGGTCGACGGCCTGGTCAAACGGATCACGGCCGAACTGGAGACCCCTCCGACGGCCGTAGTGGCCACGGGCGGTCTCGCCCCCGTCGTAATCGAGCAGTGCGAAACCGTTACCCACTACGAGCCGAACCTGACGCTCCAAGGCCTGCGAATGATCTTCGCCCGCAACTCATAAGCAAGGTTATATCCTATAACTATAACTGAATCTTATAGCATATGACTCATATAGCCTATAATTCATAACCTATAAGCAGGGATCGGTATGGCTTATAGCTCGTAGCCTATAACCTGCCTCGGTATCTACCGATACGAGCAGGGGCACCGCGAGTAGGCGTGCCTTAGCCTTGGAGCCGAACTTCCCCCAGGCGATCGGGCCCGAACCGGGAGACGCACATGCCCCACTACCGAACCCACGATGCTTCCCGTGCGCCGCGACCGCTGCGGATTGCGGACAACGCCATGTTCATGTTCGACGACGCCGCCAGAGCTGACGCCAGACCACCGGTCGACAAGGTCGAGGCCGCCATCAAGAAGGAGACTCCGAAGACCTTCCGTGAACCGAGCACCATGCTCCAGGCCGCCCCCGGCGAAGGCATCCTCTCGATCGCCGTCGACGCCGAGGAAACCGCCCCGGTCATCGCGATCGACGGCCGCCCCGCCGCGGCCGGGATCGGACAACTCGACCTGGCGCTTCCGGTCGGTGAGCATTTGATCGAAGTGCAGGGCACCCACACCGCCGATCCGGTGGTGGTCCGAGTCGGACAGAACGAGGTGCAGAAGATCGGGTACCACCAGGACCCGCTGACCGGCCGCAATGCCTTCGGGGATTTCCCCGAGTCTTTGGAGCGGGTCGGCGACGGTTCGGGCTGCCTGGTGTGGACCGTTCAGGCGGCGGCATTGGTCGGGGTCCTCTGGATTCTGGTAGCGGTTTTCTCACAGAGGAACTATGCGGTAGCAGTGGTGGTCGCGGTCGCCACCGCACTGGTCGCGGTCCTCTGCCTACCGCTCTCGCGCAAGGCAAAACGCTCTTACTGGCGCAAGCGGGCCGAACAGCTGCAGCTCCCGGCGAGAGCGGCCGAGCCGTATCCGTGGGGCGCGGACGGCGAAACCGACGCGCTGCTCTGCGGTGCGGCCGACCCGGCCGTCCCAACCGGACAGGCGGCGATCGACCTCGACTTGGAATGCGCTAGACATCTGCGGATCGGCCGCCGCAAGGCCCGGTCCGGCGCCTTCCTCGCCCGAGCGTGGACGCGCCGTCCGCACGTCGCGATCGACGGTGTCGTCCAATCCGCGACCTGGGGCCGGTGGCGCTATCAGGTAGCGCCGGGACCGCACCGAGTCGCGGTCACCGTGGACGGACGCCCCCTGAACCTCACCATCCCAGCACAGCACGACGGCGAGGTGGCCGAATGCAGCGAGATCGAGGTGACGGCCGTGCCCGGTACGGCCACGGCGATCCGAGCCGAGGCACAGGTTTCCGCCCACTGGAATGCGCGCACCGGCCACGTGGAATCACGACCGCCGACATTGCGACTGGAGACGGCACGCGCACCATCCGCATTACCAATGCGTACCAGACGTACCGGTGTGCATTACCGAGTGGCCTTCGCCGACGGGTCCACGAGAGGGCCGCGCAGCCGCGTCCAGCGGACTGGATAACCGAGAGCGGCCTCGGATCAGGCCGCGGGCCCCGAGACGGGACCGTGGGCGATGTGGACGCTTCGGGCACCGCCGCGCATGCGCAGGCGGCGCGCCAGGGCCACCGCGTGCTTGACGTCCGCGACCAGGAACAGCACCGTCGGGCCCGAACCCGAGACGTGCGCCGCCAGAGCGCCCTCCTCCAGCCCGCCGTGCATGAGCGAGGCGAGCTGCGGGCGCAGGCTCACGGCAGCGGCTTCCATGTCGTTGACCAGCAGGCGCGCCAACTCGTCGGCGCCGACCTGCGACTCGAAGGCCCGCACGATCGGATCCACATCGGACGAGAAACGTCCGATGCCCTCCTCCCTCAGCCGGTCGACCTCCTTGAAGCACTCCGGCGTGGAGATCTGCGTGTCCGTGGTGGCCACGACCCAGTGCCAAGTGCCGCGCGAGTCGACATGCGTCAGCTCCTCGCCGCGGCCCGAGCCCACCGCGGTGCCGCCCTTGAGGCAGAACGGCACGTCGGAGCCGAGCCCGGCGGCGAGGCGGTGCAGCTCGGCGTCCCCGATAGCGACCTCCCACAGCCGCGCGCAGGCGACGAGCGTCGCGGCCGCGTCGGCCGAACCGCCCGCCAGGCCGCCCGCCACCGGGATGCGCTTGTTGAGGTGGATGCGGACGTCGGGCTCCACGCCCCCGTAGATCGCGACGAGCTTCGCGGCCCGGACGGCCAGATTGTCGTCGCCGGTGGGCAGCGTGTCGGCGCCCTCGCCGGCGACGGTCAGCTCGATGCCCGGCTCGTCGGCCCTCTCGACCGTCACCGTGTCGTACAGCGAGATCGACTGGTAGACCGTCGAAAGCGCGTGATAGCCGTCGGCCCGCGCGTTGCCCACCCCGAGATGCGGATTGATCTTGGCGGGCACGTCCACGGCGATGGCCGCGCTCGGCACGGAGGGCGCGGCCTGCCCGCTGCTCTGCTCATTCATTCGCGGCCTCCTTGGCGTCAGCGAGAGCGATGAACTCCGCAATGTCCAACGACTCACCCCGCCGTGTGGGTTCGATTCCCGCCCGACGCATGATCTCCTCGGCTTCCTCGACCGATCCGGCCCAGCCCTTGAGCGCCTGGCGCAGCATCTTGCGGCGCTGCCCGAAGGCCGCGTCGACGGCGGCGAAGACCTCCGCCCGGTTCGCCTCGGGCGATTCGATCCGCTCGAACGCGACGAGCCCGCTGGCGACGTTGGGCACCGGCCAGAACACGTTGGCCGAGACCGACCCGGCGCGCCTGGCCTTGGCGTACCAGGCCATCTTGACGCTGGGCGCGCCGTAGATCTTGGACCCCGGCGAGGCCGTGAGCCGGTCGCCGACCTCGCTCTGGACCATCACCAGCCCCTTGCGGAGCGTCGGGAACGTCTCCAGGGAATGCAGCACCACCGGTACGGCCACGTTGTAAGGAAGATTCGCGACCAGCGCAGTCGGCGGCTCGGGCAGCTGCTCGGCCTTGATGCGGGCCGCGTCGGTCTCGATCACCGTGAGCCGCTCGTGCTCCTCGGGGGCGCGGTGCGCGACCGTGGTCGGCAGCGCGAGCGCGAGCTTGGGGTCGATCTCGACGGCGATCACCCGGCGGGCGATCTCGATGAGCGCCAGCGTCAGCGAACCGAGACCCGGGCCGACCTCCATGACCACGTCGTCGGCGTCGAGGCCCGCGGCGGCGGCGATGCGGCGCACGGTGTTGGCGTCGACGACGAAGTTCTGGCCCCACTTCTTCGTCGGCTGGATGCCCAGCCCCCTGGACACGGCCCGGATGTCGCCCGACGTCAGCAGCCGCGCCATGTCAGCCCTGTCCCCCCGCCAGGAGCGGCTCGAGCACCAGGCCCGGGTAGTCGTTGAGGAGCGTCTGGATGCGGTACTTGTTGGGCAGCGCCACCAGGAACGCGCCGTCCCGCGGGCGCGTGAACACCTCGATGCCGGGCGCGGCGAGCAGCTGCTTGGCGCCGTCGGCGTCGGTGAGCCGCGCCAGCTGGTACGGCAGGTGATCGATGGCGGCGGGCACGTCGAACTCGGCGGCGAGCCGCGCGAGCGTGACCTCGAACTGGAGCGGGCCGACCGCCGCCAGCACCGGCGTGGCCTCGCCGCGCCGCTCGGAGTACAGCACCTGGACGACGCCCTCGGCGTCGAGCTGCGCGATGCCGCGGCGGAACCGCTTGGCCTTGGACGTGTCGTGCATCTGGAGGGCGCCGAAGTGCTCGGGCGCGAAGGCCGGCAGCGGCGGGAACTCGACGGGCCTGCCCGCGTAGATGGTGTCCCCGACCGACAGGCCCGAGGCGTTGACCAGGCCGATGATGTCGCCGGGCCAGGCCTCCTCGACCGTGTCGCGGGAGGCCCCGAACATGGTCTGCGCGTACTTGGTGGACATGGTGCGCTTGCCCTGCGCCTGCGTCACCTGCATGCCGCGCTCGAAGCGCCCCGAGCAGACGCGGACGAACGCGAGCTGGTCGCGGTGGGAGGCGTTCATGTTGGCCTGCGACTTGAACACGAAGCCGGAGAAGCCCGACTCCAGCTCGCGCGGCTCGCCGTCGACGTCCTCCCGGGCGAACGGCGCGGGGGCGATGTCGACGAGCAGGTCCAACAGCTGGCCGATGCCGAAATGCACCAGGGCCGCGCCGAACAGCGTCGGCGTGGTCTGCCCGGCCTCGAAGGTCTTCTGGTCGAAATCGGCCTCCACCTCGCCGAGCAGTTCGGATTCCTCCAAGGCGCGGCCGAACTCGTCGCCGAAGCGGGCGGCGGCCTCGTCGGCGCCGAGGACCTCGGTGACGGCCAGCTGCTGGCCGCCGGGGGAGCGCTCGTAGCGGACCATGCCCTCGGCGCGCCTGCCGTCGATGGCGATGCGCTCGATGACGCCGCGGAACTCGCCGCCGATGCCGACGGGCCAGGTGACGGGCGTGGGCTTGATGCCGATGCGGTTCTCGATCTCCTCGAGCAGTTCGAGGGCGTCCTTGGCGGGGCGGTCCCATTTGTTGATGAACGTGATGACCGGGATGCGGCGCGCCCGGCACACCTCGAACAGCTTCAGGGTCTGCGGTTCGAGGCCCTTGGCGGCGTCGAGCAGCATGACGGCGGCGTCGACGGCCGTCAGCACGCGGTAGGTGTCCTCGGAGAAGTCGGCGTGGCCGGGCGTGTCGAGGAGGTTGACGACGCAGCCGCGGTACTCGAACTGGAGGGAGGCCGAGGTGATCGAGATGCCGCGGTCCTGCTCCATGGACATCCAGTCGGAGACGACGCCCTTGCGGTCGCCCTTGCCGTGGACGGCGCCGGCCGAGGCGATGGCCTGGCCGTGGAGGGCGAGGGCCTCGGTGATGGTCGACTTGCCGGCGTCGGGGTGCGAGATCACCGCGAAGGTGCGACGGCGGGCGGATTCGGCCGTGATGTGGCTGGACATGGATTCCTCAAGGATGTGACGAGAACAGGTCTTTCGTGCAGCGGGCTCGGCGTTCAACGATAGCCGCGAACGGCACCACACCCCACGCCCCGCGCCGCGACATGGACGCCGCCTAGACGCTTTGTGCGCCTGAAGTCCCGCCGGGCCCGATTCTTGTCGGACCCGCGTGCCATGGTGCTCCTATTCCCCTTATGGGTGGGTGGGGGTTAGGGATGGTAGTCACGCTCAGCGCTCACCCGGCCAATTCGGCCTTCACGATCCCGGCCACGACCTTCCCGTCCGCGCGGCCCGCGGTCTTCGGCTGCACGATCTTCATGACCTTGCCCATGTCCTTCGGTCCCGAGAAGCCGCCTTCGGCGATCGCCGAGCGCACGATCGCAGTGAGTTCCGCCTCAGTGAGCTCCTCCGGCAGGTAGCGCTTGATCACGGCCTCCTCGGCCAGTTCGGCCTCGGCCGACTCCTCGCGCCCGCCCTCGCGGAACGCGTCGGCGGCCTCGCGGCGCTGTTTCGCCTGCTTGATGAGCACCTTGGTGACCTCGGTGTCGTCGAGCTCGCGCGCGGATTTGCCCGCCACCTCCTCGTTGCGGATCGCCGCCAGGACCATCCTCAGCGTGCCCAGCGTCACCTTGTCGCGCGACTTGAGGGCGGATCGCATATCCGTTTCCAACTGGGTCTTCAGCTCACTCATATCTCGACAATCTACCGTTGGGGTATGAAGATCAGCCGTGGCCTCGCCGCAGCAGCCGGTATCGGGGTCGGCGCCGGTGCGCTGGCGCTCGCGTACGCGTCCCTCTACGAGCGCGTCCAGTACACGCTCCGCCATTTCGCGGTGCCGGTGCTGCCGCCGGAGGCCGAACCGATCCGGGTCCTGCACATCTCCGACCTACACATGACGCCGGGGCAGGTGCGCAAGGCGCACTGGGTGGCGTCGCTGGCCGCGCTCGACCCGGACCTGGTCCTGCTGACCGGCGACAACATCGCCCACCCCGAGGCGCTCGACCTGGTCTCCAAGACGCTGCGGCCCCTGTTCAAGGCGCCGGGCGCGTTCGTGTTCGGCTCGAACGACTACTACGCGCCGGTGTTCAAGAACCCGCTCCAGTACTTCAACCCGAACCACGAGCACAAGTACGGCGAGCCGCTGCCCACCGAGGAGCTGCACAAGGTGCTCGTCGACGGCGGGTGGACCGACCTGAACAACGCCGCCGCCGACGCGGTGGTGTCGGGCCTGAGCATCCACTTCGCGGGCGTCGACGACCCGCACTTCGACCTGGACGACTACGACCTCGTCGCGGGCCCGGTCCCGCAGGACGCGGACCTGTCGATCGGGCTGACGCACTCGCCGGAGCCGCGCGTGCTGGACGACTTCTCCCGCGACGGCTATGACTTCGTGGCCGCGGGCCACACCCACGGCGGACAGGTGTGCGTGCCGGGGTACGGCGCGCTCGTCACGAACTGCGGGATCGACCGCGAGCGCGTCAAGGGCTTGAGCGCGTGGGACGACATGTGGCTGCACGTCTCGGCGGGCCTGGGCACCTCGCCGTACGCGCCGGTGCGCTTCGCGTGCGCGCCGGAGGCGAGCCTGCTGACCTTCGTGCCGGCCTCGCTCTAGACGCCGACCGCGCGCCGAATGTGACGGGGCCCGGCCGGACCGGACCCCGTTCGACGCCGGGCCTCTGACTCGGGTAGCATTTCATCTCGGTGTGAACGCCCCAGTGCGTTCGCGGACAAACGAATATCGGGTTGTGGCGCAGCTTGGTAGCGCACCTCGTTCGGGACGAGGGGGTCGCAGGTTCAAATCCTGTCAACCCGACCACTGTGATGTATCAGGACATAGGAAACGGTCCGAACCTGCGAAGGTTCGGGCCGTTTGTCGTTTTCAGCGTGTGGGTCCTTTTGGTCGGCCGGTGGGCTGGTAGTCACGGGTGGGGTCGAGGGTGAGGTGCCGAATCAGTTCGCCGGTGGTGGCGTCCAGGACGCGGATGTCGAGGCCTTCGACGATCAGGAGGACGCGGGTGCCCTCATGGATGCGTCCGACGCCGATGTGGTGGAGCTTTCCGTTGTGTCGCAGGGTGACTGATCCGGCTTTGTCGATGGTGTCAGTGCGGATGCGGCCTGGGGTGTCGCCTGCGGCCGGGTCGCCGGGGGCGACCTCGGTCTGCGAGCGGCCTTCGAGGATGAGGCGGTGATGATCAAACGCGCTTTCGACATGCCCCAGATCAGACACCGGAAAGTTGCCGATGACCCGAGACATGAGTTTCCTATGTCCTGAACGAGGACACTGTCAACCCGACTTTGTGACCGCGTGTGAACGTGTGTGAACGGTCGTGGCCGGGTATGATCTCGCGATTGTGCCCGGCCACCGCCGCGTTCGCATATTGATCGTGGGCGGCTCAAGAAAGCTTTTACGCCGCCGACCGAGGTCTTGTCGTAGTCGGATCCTGCGCCTATCAACGCCGCCGGAGGGCCAACTAGAACAGACCGGTTTGTCTCCAGCCCCGAATCGGTGCTCGCCCGGTCATCTGCAGAACCAGTAGCAGCGAGAGAGTGGCGGCGCCTAGGCCGACGAACCACACCGTGGTCAACCCAATGCGGGAGCCCACGCCGAAGTCGGCGTGGCCGAAGACGTACCCGAGCGTGGATGCCAGTGCCAGTACGCTCGCCCCGACGAAGGTCAGGAGCAAGGGGAGCAGAGAGCCGAATAGGTGCGGCTTATATGGCCGCCGCCGCAGCCATGCCTCCCAGTGAAGGCCGCCAGGTACTCGGTCGCTGAGGTGAGTGCGGACGTACTCGGCGACGCGGACGGTCCCGAAGTGCTGAGCCACCAGTCGCCCGCACAGCAGGTAGGAGCTGAACGGCACGATGAGCATCACCGCAGTCATGTCCGGTCGTGAGATGGCGAACCCGAAGATCGTGGCCGTGACCGTCAGTTGGAGGGTCAGCAACTGCTGCTGCGCTTTGACTCGTTCCAGGGTCTCTTGGCGCAGCGCGGAGAACTCCGCCAACGGGCCTTCACAGCCTCCGGTGACATCCATGCCAAGCGCTGTGTCTTTTGTCGACTCCGCCATGCGATCGACAGTAATCCGAGCATGCAACTAGCCGATGGATCGGCGGCTGTGACGCCCGACCCCTGCGCTGCCAACCACCTGACAAGAGCGATGACGACAGGCACGAGGCTCACGTAGGACGCGATCAGCCAGATGGCGGAACCGAGTCATGCCAACAAGTCTGAAGAAATACCGTAGAGATCTGGTCCGTCCATGTGCGGCGAGCCACCGATTGGGCACTTGCACGGCGGCAGCTGACCGACTTCGCCCTTGAAGCAGGGTTCAGCGAACTGGCATGGAAAACCAGCGAAAGCGGCGGCTTCTTCCGGCCCATCCTCACGGCACGGGCGAGCTGACCACGCCCCGCCTCAGACGAGACAGCGGCGCGTTTAGGTCGCAGCTACTGTCAGATCGACCGTGGCCGCGCGGTAATGGCGCCTTCCTCGCGCGCCGTCCGGACCAGGCGCTTGACGCTGCGGATGCCGACGCCGTACTGGAGGGCAAGGTCCTTCTGCCTGGCCCCCGCGGCAAATGAGGCGGTGAGCGCGTTTCGCTGGTCGGAGGAGAGGCGTCGATGGAGCGGGCGTGGTATCCGCCCTGAACTGTCCTCGATGGTGTACTCGCCTGCCGTGCCCGAGTGCCGAAAAGGGCCCGAAGTCCCCTCATCGCTTGGTAGCGGGCCGGACAGATACCCGAGCAGGCCGTCTACCTGCGGTGGGGTGTTCAAAGTAGCGATTATTAGCTCGACTGCTCAGAGGGGACCGTGAGGTCCCCTTTCTCATGCCTGGTCGGCGGGCAAACGGATATCGGGTTGTGGCGCGGCTTGGCTCTGTTTTTGGCGACACTTCGTGTCGGCGGCATCTCGTTCGGGACGAGGGGTCGCAGGTGCAAATCCTGTCAACCCGACCGATGAGAATACAGTTCAGGGTCGGTTTCCCAGGGAAGGGATTCCGGCCCTGACCGTGTTCGCGGCAGCGTGTCGCGGCGACGCCGGTCTTCGCCCTCATCGTTCTCGCTCCGTTTCCGGAGCGCTTTCCGAGTGGCCTCATCGGAGGCTCGCGCGTGAATCTCCATGGTCGTCTCGAAGTCCGAGTGCCGCATGATCGCCATGGCCGCTCGAGGAGGGACATCGGGGTCCGCCGGCAGCGAGCCGCAGGTCCGCCGAGCACCGAGCGACGAGGAGGACCCGCCGGTCGGCCCGGTGCGGACCTCGCGGGGCGGAGCCCATCGGCCTGATCGGACGACGGCCGATCGTGGTGTCGGCTACAAATGGTATCTGTATAGATCTATCATTAGTTCATGGAATCTGAAGCTGCACGGCGCGCCGCCTTGCCGGTGGCGCTGGCCAATACCGTCTACACGCTGCGCGGGAAGATCCGCGACGACCTCGACACGCCCGAGGGCCTGGCTGACTGGCTCGGGCGGGAATCAGGCGTACTGGAGACCTCCGCTGCCGGGCCCGGGTCGCTGACCGCCACCGACGACGATCTGCGCGACGCCCGCGACCTGCGCGCGGCGGTCAGGGAGATCCTCGCGGCCGTGTCCGCGGGCGAGGCGCCTGACGCGACGTCCCTCTACCGCCTGAACTGGCGCGCCGCCGCCGCGCCGAGCTGGCCGCGGCTGCGCTGGGAGGACGGCCCGGTCCTCGAAAGGGCCAACGACGCCGCCCCGGTGGCGGCGGCCCTGTCCGAGATCGCCGGGGACGCGATCGCGCTGTTCGCCTCCGAGGCCGGGGCCGCGCTGTCGGCCTGCGCCTCCCCCGAGTGCATCCGGTACTTCGCCAAGGTCGACCCCCGGCGCAAATGGTGCTCGCCCGAATGCGGCAACCGCGCCCGCGTCGCCAAGCACTACCACCGCACACATGGCTAGTCATGGGCGCTAATTTGTCACTGTTCGTGCGTATTTGTGTAAATACGCACTTCTTGCGGTGATTACGGTCGTTCCACACGCGGAATCAAGCGAATGGAAAGGATTCACGCCATGCAGACTGCCAACAGCGCCGCCGACACGCGGCCCGCACCCCCGCTGACTGCCGAAGAGATCATCAAGCGAGCCGAAGACCTCCAGCCGTGGCTGCGCGAGCGTTCCGACGACATCGAGGCCGGCCGGCGCCTGTCCGGCGAGGTCGTCGAGGCCCTGCGCGACACCGGCGTGTTCGGCATGGCCTTCCCCACCGCCTGGGGCGGCCCCGAACTGACCTCCTCGGAGCAGACCCGCGTCATCGAGGCGCTGTCCTACGGCGACACCTCCGCCGGATGGTGCGCCATGATCGGCATGGACTCCGGCATCTACGCCGGCTATCTCGACGAGGACACCGCCCGCGGCATGTTCCCCGCCCAGAACGAGATCACCGCCGGACTCATCTTCCCCTCGGGCCGGGCCGACCGCGTCGAAGGCGGCTACCGGCTCACCGGCCGCTGGAAGTTCGGTTCCGGCATCACCCACTGCGACTGGGTCTCCGCCGGCGCCTTCGTCTACCGCAGCGGCGAGCCCGAGCCCAGCCCCGCCGGGGCCGAACGCCACTGGCGCATGTTCATTCTGCCGCCCACTGAGGTGACCGTCCTCGACACCTGGCACACCACCGGCCTGTCCGGCTCCGGATCATGCGACTACGAGGTCCAGGGCGTCTTCGTCCCCGAGTCGCACACCTTCAGCTTCGGCGTCCCGCGCAGCCGCAGCGGCCCCCTCTCGCTTCCCGACGCTTTCGTGCGCAACATGCCCGGCGTCCCCCTCGGCACGGCCCGCGCCGCTCTCGACCACTTCCGCGCCATCGCCCGGGAGCGGACCATCGCCGCCACCGGAGGACGCTGGGCCGACGACTACCGCATCCAGCTCACCCTCGCCGAATGCGAGATGGAGTTCCAGGCCGCCCGCCACGCCGTATACGGCAGCCTCGACGAGCACTGGTCGCGCCTCGCGACCGCCGCCTCGCTCGACGACCTCACCGACGACCAGCGCATCGCCACGATGCTCCCGCGCGTGAACTCCTTCCGCGCCGCCCGACGCATCATCAGCCGCCTGTACGACCTGCTGGCCACCGGAGCGATCTACCGGCCCAATCCCATGGACCGGTGGCTGCGCGACATCACCACCATGTGCCAGCACATCGTCGTCCAGGACCAGATCGTCCAGTCCGCCGGCGCCTACCTCCTCGGCGGCGATCCCCAATTCCCATTCAGCCTCGGCATCGTCGAGTAAGGAGCCCGAGAATGACTGCAACCAAGCCCGCGAGCGGCAAGGTCGAGGACCTGGCCGAGTTGCGCGAGGCCGCCGAAGACGCCCTGCCCTCGTGGGGCTTCCGCATCTGGACCATGCTCATCGTCGTCTGCGCGGCCTTCTCGCTCGACGCGCTCGACAACATCATGGTCGGCATCGCGGTTCCGCCCGTCCAAGAGGACCTCGGCATGACCACCGCCCAGGTCCAATGGGTCGTCAGCGCCTACGTCCTCGGCTTCGGCGGATTCCTCCTGCTCGGAGGGCGCATGTCCGACCTGCTCGGCCGCAGGAGGATCTTCATCATCGGTGCGGTCCTGTTCGGTATCGGCACCCTCACCGGAGGGCTTGCCTCCGAGGGCATCGTCGTCATCGCCGCCCGCTTCCTCATGGGCGCCGGCGCCGCCTTCAGCGCACCGGCGGCACTCGCCATCATCGTCTCGACCTTCCCGAAAGGCACCCATCGCAACCGGGCATTGGGCATCTACACCGGACTCGGCGCCTTCGGCTACTCCACCGGCGTCATCGCGGGCGGACTGCTCACCGAGATGAGCTGGCGCTGGACGTTCCTCGCGCCCGTCCCGGTCGCCCTGGTGATCATCGTCGGCGGACTCACGCTCGTCCCGCGCGACCGCCCGTCCGAGACGGCCGGCCGCACCTTCGACTTCGGCGGCGCCGCCACTGTCACCGCCGGCATGCTCATGCTCGTCTACGCCATCGTCGAAGCACCCGAATCCGGCTGGACCTCGGCCAGGACCCTGCTCACCTTCGCCGGGAGCATCGTCCTGCTCATCGTGTTCTGGCTGATCGAGCGCTCCGCCTCCCAGCCGCTCCTGCCGCCGCGGCTGCTGCGCAACAGCGCCCTGCTCGGCTCCAGCCTCGTCGCCGCCGCGATTCTCGGCACCTACATGAGCTTCCAGTTCATCGGCGGCCTCTACCTTCAGTCCTACCGGGACTGGTCGCCGCTGGCGATGGCCTTCTCCTTCCTGCCCATCGGCCTGCTCATCGCCCTGCTCGGGCCGCAGATGGGCAAGCTCATCTCCCGCTTCGGCGCCCATTGGATGATGTTCGCCGGATTCGCCGCCTACACCGCCTCGTACCTGCTGTTCCTCGGTATCGGCGACGACTCTCCCTATCTGACGGCGATCCTGCCCAGCATCGTGCTCGTCGGCATCGCCTTCCCGTTCTCCTTCCCGGCCGCGAACGTCTTGGCCGTCAGCCGGGTGACCGAGGAAGAGCAGGGCGCCGCCGCGGGAATTCTCCAGACCGGTTACCAGGTCGGCGCCGCCATCGTGCTCGCGCTGTCCACGGCCTCCATGGCCGCCGGCCACACGGCCGGGGACGCGCCCGACCTGGCAGGGTACCGCCAGGGGCTCTATGTCGTCATCGCCGTCTCGGTGGTGACGCTGATCGCGACCCTGATCGCGGCCGTTCGCAACCGGAGCCGCGCCTGAGGTGGGGCGGGGGGCTCATCCGCTCCCCGCCCCGGCGCCTCCGCGATCCGCCGCACCGGTCGGGGCGCGATCCGGCATTCGCATCACCGACCCCGCAAGGGCTTCCTCCGAGACGACGTGGCCCGTCGTCCTGGCGAGGGAGCCCTTGTCGGTGTCGCGACTCCGTCCGCGTGAGCGCCGGCCGGCCGAGGCGCGCCGCGTGTCACTCGCGGTTATCCATTTACTATGTTCAATGTGATTTGAATCATGGCAAATGTCATAATTACGTTGATATATTAAGAATACACTGAATTTACTTTTCTCTGCGGCGACCTCGAATGAGGCCGCCGCTGTCGCTATGCGCCGGTTCGCGATTCGGACAGAAGGCATTCGCGACTGTGCGTAACCCTCCGGTGCCTCTTACTAGACTTCATTACGAATCAAACTGGTAAGCGAGAGTCGTTATCTCGCTTGAAATATCAACAGAATGGCTCGCACTGGCGCTGGCGGGGAGCGGTGGTGCGGCACTCGCAGAGGTACTCGCCGGAACAGCATCGCCGGTATCACGAGAGGTCACATCGCCATGCCAGAAAACCAGCGCCGCGTCATGCGCCGATTCGTCACCGGCGTCTGCGTCACTTCAACCTATATGGATAAAGACGGTGAACGACTCCACGATGCGATGACGGTCAATTCGATCACCTCGCTCTCCCTGGACCCACCGCTCGTCGCCCTGTCGTTTCGGCACGAGTCGCGGTTTCTGGCGCGCATCCTCGCCAGCCGCTGCTTCGCGGTGTCGATCCTCTCGGCCCACCACGAGGCGGTCGCGATGACCTTCGCGCAGAGCCAGGACGAGCGCGCCTGGGCGGTGACGACGATGCTCGGCGAACCGGGCGCGGCGACCGGAGCCCTCGTCCTCGACGGCCCGGGGTGGATGGAATGCGTGCTCGACCGCAGCATCGAACTCGGCGACCACACCATGGTGGTCGGCGAAGTGGTCGCCACCGGCCGCGGCGCCGCCGCCGCCCCCCTCATATTCCTCGAAGGCGAGTTCCGCAGCCTGGAGGCGGTCACCTCATGAACACCGCCGGTGGAACCCCGCCCCGCCTCCACAGCCCCGCCGTCAGCTGGGGCGCGAACCTCCCCGACCCCGATGCCGCCGACCTCGCCGCGACGCTGCTGCGCGCAGCCGGAAGCGGCTCGGCAGCGATCCGCTTCGTGCGCGACGAGCACACCGAGACCGAGCTCGGCTACGGCGATCTCGCCCTGGCCGCCTCCAAGATCCTGAGCGGTGCGCGCGAACGCGGCGCGAAGCGCAGCGACAAGGTCGTGCTCGGCCCCATGGCGGACGACCGCGATCTGCTGGCCGCGGTCTGGGCCTGCGTCCTCGGCGGCATGGTCCCCCTGCCGCTGGGGGCGAACGGCCCGCGCTGGGATGCGCTCGACGGACTCTGGCGCGACGACGACACGGTCTGGACGATCGCCGAGCACCGCCGCGTCTCGCGGGCCCGGCACCTCGGCACCGTGGCCGAGCTCGAAACCGCTTCCCCCACCGAGGAGTACGAGCCGGGAGGCTGGGACGACCTCGCCGTCCTCCTACCGGTCCATTCATCGACCGCCCCGCGGGCCGTGATGCTCAGCCACGGCAACATCATCAGCCGCACCGTCGCCGCCGTCCACGCCGACGGCCTCGGCCCGGACGAGCGCACCTTCAACTGGATGCCCTTCGACCAGGTCGGCGGCCTGGTCATGTCCCATATCAGGGACGTCTACCTGCGCTGCGAACAGGTTCACGCCCCCACCCAGTGGATTCTGGCCGACCCGCTGCGCTGGATCGACCAGATGCACCGGCGCCGCACCACCGCCGCATGGGCCCCGAATTTCGCGTTCGAGCTGGTGGGCGATAACGCGACGCGGATGTGCGAGCACCAGTGGGACCTCAGCGCGCTGCGGCGGGTGATGAACGGCGGCGAGGGCATGGCGCCCGAGGTCCTGAGGCGCTTCACGCGGCTGCTCGAACCGCACGGACTCGCGTCCGACGCGATGATGCCGGGGTGGGGCCGGGCCGAGGCGGCCTCGACCGTCGTGGGCTGGCGCCCGCGCTTCGACGAGCGGCCGAACGGCCGGTTCATCGCCGCGGGATACCCGCACCCCGGTGTCGGGATCAGGATCGTCAACCACTTCGACGAGCTGCTGCCCGAAGGAGAGCCGGGGTTCCTCGAGGTCACCGGCGAGCAGGTCGGCGCCGGGTACTACGGCGACGCCGACGCGAGCCGGCGGGCCTTCAGCGCCGACCGGTGGTTCAGGACCGGCGAGCTCGCCTACCTGGAGCGGGGCCGCCTGACCGTCACCGGCCGCACCGGCGACGTCATCGTCATCGGCGGCGACGCCCACCACGGCCACGAGATCGAGCGGACCGTCGAGACCGTGGCGTCGGTCGAGCCGGCCTTCACCGTCGCCTGCGCGGTCACCGGCTCCGGCGGCGACGAACCGGGCCTCGCCGTCTTCTACGTCTCCGCCGAAGGCGCCGATTCGCAGGTCACCGCCAAGGAGATCCGCGAGGCCGTGCGGCGGGGGCACGGACTGGAGACCGTCCACGTCGTCCCCGTGGCGGCCGACGATATCCCCCAGACGCACTTCCCCCGGCTGCGGCGGGCCCTGATGGTCCAGCGGTTCGAAGCCGGCGCGTTCGACTCGACCGCGGTGCGCCCATGAGGATCGCCGTCATAGGAGCCGGAGCCTCGGCCGTCTGCCTGCTGGACGCGCTCGCGCAGCGCTGGGAGGCGCCCGCCGAGATCAGTGTGTTCGAACCGGCGCCGCAGCTGTGGCGCGGCCGCCCCTACCGGGCCGACACGCCCGCGGTCAAGGTGAACGCCCCGCCGTCCGAGATGACGGTCCGCGACGGCGACGCCCGGCACTTCGCGGACTGGCTCGAACGCCGCGCCACCGCCGCGCAGCTGGCCGCCGCCGCCGACCCGTGGTCGGGCGACCGCTTCGTCCCGCGCTCGCTGTACGGGTCCTACCTGGAGGACTCGGCCGACGCCGCGATCACGGCGCTGGCCCGAAACGGCATCGGCGTCGAACTGCGCCGGAGCGCCGTGACCGGGCTGCTGCGCACCGTCCGCCGGGTGGTCGTCAGGACCGCCGACGGCGCCGTCGAGCCCTTCGACGCCTGCGTCCTGTGCGTCGGCGTCACCAAGCCCGATGACCGGTACGGCTTGGACGGGCATCCCGACTTCGTGTCCGACACCTACCCCGCGGTCACCGCGCTCGCCGGGATCGACCCGGACCACGACGTGGCGATCCTCGGCAGCGGCCTGACGGCCGTCGACGCGGCCCTGGCGCTGGCGCACTCGGGCCACCGCGGCCGCATCGCGCTGGCCTCGCGCAGTGGCGTGCTCCCCGGCGTGCGGCAGCGGCAGGTGGCGTACGAGCCGCGCCACTTCACCGCGGAGCGGCTCCGGGACCTCGCGCGGCAGCGCGCGATCACCCTGGAGGCGGTGGCCGCGCTCATGGACCGCGAACTCGGCGCCGCCGGGTGCGACACGGGGGCGGTCGCGACCGAGTTCGGCAGCATGGGCGTCGAGTCGGCCCGGCAGCGGCTCGAACGGCATCTGGCGGAGGTCGACGCCGCCGACCTCGGCCTGCGCATCATGCAGCAGGCCGTCCCCGAGGCCGGGCCGGACATCTGGCCCGCCCTGCCCGCGGCCGACAAGGACCTGGTGCTCAACCGCCACTACCGGACGCTCATGAGCCTGTGCTGCCCCATGCCGCCGTCCAGTGCCGCGACCCTGCTGCGGTTCATGGAGTTCGGGCAGCTCGAAGTGCTCGGGCGGCTGACCGGGGTGCGGCCGTCCAGGCGCGGGTTCACGCTGGCCGCGGAAGGGGCCGTGCGCCGCTTCGACACCGTCGTCAACGCGATGAGCGCCTCGCGGCACCGGATCCCCTCCGCGGCGGCACCGGTCGTGAACTCGATGCTCAGGTCCGGCGCGGCGCAGCGGCACCCGCACGGCGGCCTGCGGATCGTCCCGTCCACCAGCCAGATCGTCAGTGTGCGGGGCCCCGATGCGCGCCTGTACGCCCTCGGCGACCTGGCGGCCGGAACCCTGTTCTTCACCTTCGGCGTCCCCTCCCTGGTCGACCGCGCCCGCGACATCGTCACGGCGCTCGACCGGGTCGGGCGGACCGCGCACCGGCCCCATGTCCCCACCGTCACCTCGAACCTCTAGGAGCGAGCATGCACGACCACTCCCCTTCGACCGCGAACTACCTGGCCGACACCGACACCGGTCTGCCGCTGCCGCAACCGCCGGTCTTCGGCAATGTCGAAGACGAACGGCGCCACCGCAAGCAGCGCCTGGCCGCCGCGCTGCGCCTGTTCGGGAAGTTCGGCTACTCCGAAGGCGTCTCGGGCCACCTGTCGGTGCGCGACCCCGAATACCCCGACCGGTTCTGGGTCAACCCCTTCGGGCGGCCCTTCGAGCTCCTCCGCGTCGCCGACCTCATCTGCGTCGACCCGGCGGGGCGCGTCGTCGACGGCGACGGGCTGGTCAACCCCAGCGCGTTCGTCATCCACTACCACATCCACGACCAGCGGCCCGACGCCGTGGCGGTCGCCCACGGCCACACCGTGTACGCCCGCGCCCTCGGCGCGATGGGGCGCCTGCTCGAACCCTTGGACCAGGAGTCGGCGGCGTTCTTCGAAGACCAGGTCCTCTACAGCGATTACGAGGGGCCGGCGGTCGACTTCGACATGGGCCGCCAGATCGCCGAGCACCTCGGCGGCAACCGGGCGATCCTGCTGGCCCACCACGGGCTGATCACCGTGGGCGGCTCGATCGACGAGGCCGCGCACTGGTTCTTCACCTACGAGCAGGCCGCCAGGGTGCAGCTGGTCGCCGCCGCGGCGGGCGAGGTGAAGCCGATGAACGCCGAGCAGGCCAAGCTCGCCCGCGACGGCTTCGGCGACGCCCACCTCGGCTGGTTCTCCTTCCAGCTGCTGTGGGAGCAGATCACCGCCGAACAGTCCGACCTGCTGGAGGAGTAGTGGCGCGGACCGGACCGGAGGCCGCCGCGCGGCGGCGGAAAGAGGACAGGAGAGACCGATGACCGGATTCGAGTTTCCGGGACAGTACTACGAAGTCATCAGGAAGAGCTTCCGCGACGTCGACGCGGAGACGGCGTACTTCTCGACATGGCTGGAGAAGAGCGGCCGGGCCTCGGGCGGAAGGGTCCTCGACCTGGGCTGCGGGACCGGCACGAACCTGCGGGCGCTGCGGGAGCGGGGCCACACGGGCGTGGGCGTCGACACCAGCGCGGCGTTCCTCGAACGGGCCTCGGCACTCGGGGGGGACGGCGTCGACTACGTCCGCGCCGCGATCACCGAGTTCGACACCGCGGAGACCTTCGACCTCGTCGTCTGCGTCTTCGCGACGCTGAACCTGATACCGCCCGAGCAGCTCGCGCCGCTGCTGAGGAGGATTCGGGGCTGGCTGAAACCGGGAGGGCACCTGGTCTTGGAGGCGGCGCACCTGCTCGGCTTCGTCGACGCCTACCAGCCCTATATGATCGCTCACCACGAGGCCGACGGCGTGCTCCTGACGCGGCTGGTGCGCACGACCGTGAACGGCCACACCGCCTGCTGGCGCAACGAGGAGACGATCGTCGCCCGCGACCCGGACGGCACGGTCTCGATGCACGCCAACCGCTTCGACCAGTGGGTGCTGACGGCCCCGCAGATCCGCGACGCGCTCACCGCGAGCGGATTCGCGGTGGTCGCCGAGCACGGCGGCTTCCGCGACGCGCCGCCGGCGCCGATCGGCAAGGGCCCGCTCGTGCAGGTCGCCGCATAGGCGGGGCGCACCCCACCCGGCTGATCGGGCGGCACCGACCGCTCGCGCTCAAGGCCCCGGCCCGTTCGCCGCCCTCCGACGGGGGCGGCGAACGGGCCGGGGCCTTCGTCGTCTCCGCCGGGGCGGTCAGCGGTGGTGCTTGCGGTAGTGCCGGGTGACGCGGGCGCGGTTGCCACACTCGAGCGAGCACCATTTGCGTCTGGGGTCGACCTTGGCGAAGTACCGGATGCACTCGGGAGAGGCGCAGGCGGTGATGGATTCGCGCGCTTCGGAGGCGAACAGGTCGACGGCGATCCCGGCCACCTCGGCCAGCGCGGCGGAGAGGGGCGGGGCGTCGCTGTGGTGCTCGCGGACGGGCATGCGGTCCCAGTGAAGCTGCGGCCAGCCGGGGGCCGCGGCGGCCCGCCGGTTGAGTCTGCGGCGGCTCTCGCCGTCGGGGACCCGGCCGTCCACGAACGCCGCGATGATCGAGCGGACGGCGTCGCGCAGTTCGCGCGCGTCCCGCAGATCGTCCTCGGTGACGCCGCGGAGCGCGGACTCGGGCAGCGGTGTCGCGAGTTCGGTCGCCGCCGAGCCCAGCCAGTCGGCGAGCTGGCCCGGGGCGGTGAGGTCGTCGCAGGTCTTCCCTCTTCTCGTGTGGAAGGTGTTGACCAGAGCCAAGGGCACGCGCGCGAGGATTTCGGCCCTCGTATTTCCCACATTCGCCATGTTCTAATGGTATAACAATAATGAAACCATTTGAAGTCACTCCGGGGACCTCGTCGAGCGCCGCCCGACGGGAATCGGCAGGAACAGGGTTCCCGACTCGCACGAGAACCGCGGACATCGGCGTCCACGGCACCGCGGCAGGGGGAGTCGCGCCTCGCGACCAGCGCACCGTCACCTGATCCACCAGGAGCCACTATGAAATCCACCCACACCCCCACCGCCGTCATGCGGCCGCCGTCGGCCGTCGGTTGGGAGCGTCTGCTGCCCGGGCAGGTCACCGTCGTATCGGCGGACGAGCGACCCGACGTCGACATCCGCCAGCTCGATCTGGGCGGGGTCAGCGCCGCGTTTCTCAAGACCGGCCCTCACAACCTCGTCAACACGGCCCAGACGGCGCGCTCGGGCGGCGCGATCGTCGACTTCTGGTATTTGCGGGCCGGATCGATGCTTGCCGTCCAAGACGGACGCTGCGAAATCGCCCAGCCGGGCGACCTGCTCTCCACCGACCGCGGCCGACCGCTCAAACTCCGCTTCCTGCGCAGCTCGCAGCTGCTGCACGTACCGGTCCCGGCCCGCCGACTGGGAATCACGGGCCACCCGTCCCCCCTGGCGGGCTGCCGCCTGTGGGCGAGGGACGGCGGCGCGGTCACGCTGCTGCTGTCGGTGCTGGCGGGGTTCGCCGAGTCGGTCGAAGAGCTCGACACCACCACGACCGCCCAGTTCGGTTACCAGCTCACCGATCTGATCGCGCTCGCCGCGGGGCAGGTCGCGCTCGCCGGGCGCAGCGGCCCCGGGCGGGTGCGCACCGACATGCTGCGCCGCATCCAGGGCTACGCCAGACAGCACCTCGACGACCCGTCGCTCGACCTCGCCTCCCTGGCGAGACGGCACAACGTCTCGGTCCGCTACATCCAGAAACTGTTCCAGGAGCACGGGCTGAGCCCGATCAGGTGGATCAGACGCGAGCGGCTCGCCCGCTGCATGGCCGATCTCAAGGACTCGCAGAAGACCGGCGTCAGCGTCGCCATGATCGGCCGGCGCTGGGGATTTCTGACCCCCTCGTATTTCACGCGGGCCTTTCGCCAGGAGTACGGGCTGACGCCGAGTCAGGCCCGCGCCGTCGCGGGCCTTGAGGGAGCGTGAGATGCGGCCCGTCCACCACCCCGGCGAGCAGACCGTCCAGCGGCGCGCCGGCGAAGGCGGTCCCGGCTGGGGATCGCCCATGTTCGACGCCCGCCTCTCGGGCGGCTTCGCCCGGTTCCTGGAGGGCCAGTGCATGGTGGTGCTCGCCGCGGCCGACGAGGAGGGGAGGGCCTGGTCGACGTCGGTGGCCGGGCTCCCCGGTTTCGTTCGCGCCGCGGACGATCGCACCCTGCTCATCGACGCCCTGCCGCCCCTCGGCGATCCGCTGCGCGAGGGACTGCGGGAGGGGTCCGACATCGGCATCCTGGCACTCGAACCCCAGACCCGCCGCCGCATCCGCGTCAACGGCGTCGTCGCCGCCCGCGGCGACGGCTTGGAGGTGCGGACCGAGCAGGTCCTGGGCAACTGCCCCAAGTACCTCCAGACTCGCGAGGTCACCGGTCTGGTGGACCCGAACCGGACGGGGCCGCCGCTCTCGTCCGGACGCCTCGATGAGGCCGACAGGGAGCTGATCGGGGCCGCCGACACCTTCTTCATCGGCAGCCGCTCCCCCGGCCACGGCGCCGACGCCTCGCACCGCGGCGGCGAGCCCGGTTTCGTCGCCGTCGAGGGGAACGTGCTGCGCTGGCCGGACTACCGCGGCAACTCGTTCTACATGACCTTGGGCAACGTCGAGATCGACCCGTCCGCCGGGCTCCTGTTCGTCGACTGGGAGAGGGGCGACACGCTCCAGCTGACCGGCCGGTGCCGCGTCGACTGGGACGAGGCGAACGCCGTCGCACTGCCCGGGGCGCTGCGGGTGGTCGAGTTCGAAACCGAGCGCGCCGTGCGGATCGCCTCGGCTTCGCCGCTGCGCTGGCGGCTGGTCGCCCGCTCCAGGTTCAACCCGCCGGTGTGCGTCCGGCCGTGACGGGGTGGTCGGGGCCGCGGGGCGGCCCCGACCCCGTCAGCGGTCGCCCGAGCGCGTGGCGATCGCTTCGCCGTGGGAGGCCGGGGGGCCGAACTCGGCGGCCGCGAAGCGCCGGCTCAGCGCGGCGCGGCGGAGCTTGCCGATGCCGGTCTTGGGTATGTCGTCTTTGGACACGGGGACGACGTAGGCGACTTCGGCGCCGTGGGCGGCGCGGACGGCCTCGCGGATCGCCTCGGCGAGCGCGGCGGTGGAGGCGCCGCCGCGCGGGTGGCAGAAGACGGCGAGGGCGGGGCCCTCCGCGCCGGGAGGGGCGACGGCGCAGGCGACGGTGAAGGACGGTTCGACGGCGTCGAGCCCTTCGACGGTGCTCTCGATCTCGTGCCCGTGGAGGGTGGTGTCGCCGACGGTGACGGTGTCGCCGCCGCGGCCGGTCACGGTCAGTTCCCCGCCTTCGATGTAGGCGAGGTCGCCGGTCCTGAACCAGCCGTCCGCGGTGAAGGTGCGCCGATTGACCTCGGCGTTGTTGTAGTAGCCGCCGAAGACGGGCGCGCCGCTCGCCTGGAGCAGCCCGGTCTCCCCTTCGGGGAGGACGCGGTCGTCCTGGTCGACCACGCGCAGGCCGACGCCGGGATGGGGGCGGCCGACGGCGATGAACCGGCCGATCGGCCCGGTCTCGGGCCGGAAGCGGCGGTCGACGATCCCCGAAGAGGTCTCGGACATGCCCCAGCCGGGGCAGATGGCGTGCGAGGGCAGCCCGAAGGGGGCGAGGAGCCGCAGGAACCGCTGGAGGACGACGGGCTTGACGGCCTCGCCGCCGTTCATGATGTAGTCGAGGCCGCCGAGATCCCACTCGCGGCCGTCCATGCGGTGGGCGTTGTCGTTGACCAGTCCGAAGGCGAAGTTCGGCGCCCAGGTGGCGGTGGAGGCGTGCCGGTGCATCTGGTCGATCCAGCGCAGCGGGTCGTCCAGGATCCACTGGATGCGGGCGTGTACTTGGGTGCAGCGCAGGTAGACGTCCCGGACGTGGAACATGACCAGGCCGCCGACGTGGTCGAGCGGCATCCAGTTGAACGAGCGGAGACCGGAGTCGAGTCCGTTGACGCGGGCGGTCGCGACGGTGCGGCTGAGGATGTTGCCGTGGGTGAGCATGACGGCCTTGGGAGTGCCGGTGCTGCCGGAGGTGAGCAGGAGGACGGCGAGGTCGTCCCAGTCGCCCGGCGTGTAGTCCTCCGTGGAGGGTCCGGCCGCGAGTCCGGCGGCTGAGCCGAGGCGGCGGGCGCGCGACGGTTCGGTGCGGGGCGTCTCGCCGTCGTCGACGATCCAGACGCGGTCGCCGGGGCGCCACAGGCGGTCGAGCCCGGCGGGGCTCGGACCGCCGGTGCCGAGCGGGAGCGGGACCATGCCGCCGAGGACGCAGGCCCAGAACACGGCCAGGAGCTCGGGCTCGTCGGCGACCTGGACGATGACCTTGTCGCCGCGCGCCGCGCCGCGCTCGCGCATGCCCCCCAGGATCGCCGAGGCGGCACCGGCGAGTTCCCCGTAGGTCTGGTCGACCTCGTCGCGCTCGTCTCGGACGTGCCGGATCCCGCCGGTGCCGCCCGCGGCGGCCGCGACGAGGACGGCGGCGAGATCGGTGACCTCGGGTTCGGACAGGTCGGCCCCTCGGGAGAGGGCGAGGGTGCGGCCGATGCCGGTCATGCGGCTACCTCCAGATTCCGGGACTCGCCTGCGGCGAGGAGAGGTGTTGATGTGCGTTCGCCTGTACGGTGCGTTACTGACGATACGGTTCCGGCGCGGTCCGGCTGGGCACGGACGCGCACGCGCATTGTCCGGATCGCGAATCGGGGAGCGGCGCCGCTCCCCGATTCGCGATCCGGACCGCGACGTGATCGGCGGGGCCGCTGCAGTCGAGCCGCTCCAAGCCCTCGGCCCGGGCCCTTTCGACCAGCTCCTCGGCGATCCGAACGTCCAGGCCACCAGCAGCAGTGGTCTCGGACTCGATCATGTTGTCGTTCAAAGTAATCCTCTCCCGGCTGAAGCAGCAGACTACTTCAACCTGTCTGGATCACCTTGACCCCCAAAGTTTCTG
>NZ_AXWO01000024.1 GCF_000482705.1 Glycomyces arizonensis DSM 44726
CCAGCCGCCGCCACACCCCAAGAGGGAAGAGAACCAGACGGAGCCCACCAACCCACCTCCGCCCCGACAGGCCACCCCCGACACCCGCTCACCGCTGCATCGCCGATACGCCTGAAGCCCAACCGAATACCACCCCGGGGACACCGACCAACCTCAGCCACCAGGCGCCCGCAGAGCGCCCAGCCGGCGCCCGGGGGCGCTACTCCGCCCCTCTGTACCCACCCGCCGCCGTCCTGCACACCACGAAAGTCCTCGCCAGCCTGACAGACGCCCCAAAACCGGTCAAGGAAAAGTTTCTGAGCCTGTGGATAACTCCCCGAGATGGCGTGGTCCACCTGCGAATACTTGGGAAACGGCATACCGCCTTCAAGGACCCGCCCTACCCCTCCACTCCCGTCTTTGTCGCCGCCCACTCGAAGCACAACCGGCAACGACCCCGAAGTCACAGCGACAGCCCCAGCCCCTTCCTACCTCGCGGTCGCCGATCGGTTGAACCCCTACCCGACCGCGCCTCCGCGTCGGCAGGCCACCCCAAACCCTTCCACCTCTTCGTCGCTGCCTCGCCTGAAGCCGGACCGACGACCACCGACAGCCGAATGACCGACCCGCTCAATCTCCGCTTCGCTTTCGCCGGCTCGATTGCAGCCAGGCTTCGCAGCCGAACACCGGCTCGATTTCGGTGGCCGGGAAGGGGGCCGCTGTGCCTCTCCGTATCAGCCAGAGCTCAGGTCGGCGTCCCCTTCTCCGTGAGACGTTCGAATGCCGTCCATGAGCAGGTCGAGCAGTCGAATCGCTTGGGGTTGCTGCGCGGGGGCGCCGGTGACGCTCAGGATTCCGATCAGTCCCGCGGCGATGTCGGCCGCGTTGATGTCGGGCCGGATGTCGCCGACGGCGCGACCGGCGTCAAGGATGGCACTGATGGCGGCGAGGAGTTTCTCTCGAGTCTCGGCAAGCACGATCTGGTCCGATTCGATCATTGCGCGCAGGGTGGCGAGCATGCCGTGCTTGGTGGCCAGCCAGTCCGCGAACAGGTCCATCCACAGACGCAACGCGACGGCGGGAGGGTGTTCGTCGAGCAGATCATGTGCCCCGGTGGTCAATCGCCTGACTTGGTCCTGGTAGACGGCATCGACGAGTGACTCCCGGGTCGGAAAGTGTCGATAGAGCGTCGCGACCCCGACTCCTGCATCGCGCGCGATGGCACGCATCGACGGTTCCGCATCCGCGGTGGCGAACGCACGAGCGGCCGCTGCGAGCAGAGTGCCACGGTTGCGTGCCGCGTCGGCTCGCAATCGCTGTGCGTTCGGCATCCCTTCACCCTCATCCCTATCCGGAACACGTTTCGGTTGTGTTAGTCTAGTCGAGGCAAAAACGGATCACGTTCCGGTTATTCACCTCGTCGCCGAGCCTCCACTGCCGACAACTCAGGGCGCGCGGGCGCTGCCGGACCGGACGCGGCCACGTTGAGCACCCCATCGAACAACGGAGCGATCGATGACCGACCCGATGACTGACACCATGCGCACGGTGCGCTTCCACGAGTACGGCGATCCCGCCGACGTCCTGCGCTTGGAGACCACGCCCATACCGGATCCGGGTCCCGGACGCGTCCGTGTCGTCGTGCACGCGTGCGGACTGGCCCCGGCCGACTGGGCGCTGTGCCGCGGCCTGTTCCCCGGCGAGCTGCCCCGCGGCATCGGCTGCGACGTCTCGGGGACGGTCGACGCGATCGGCGAGGACGTCACCGACACCGCCGTCGGCGAGCTCGTCTTCGGAACGACCGACTGGAAGAACTGTCCCACCGCAGGAGCGGCCGACCGAGCGATCATGGACCGCTGGGTCCGCGTCCCCGAGGGACTCGACCTCGTGCAGGCGGCTGCGCTGCCGATGGCGGTCGATACCGCATATGCGCATCTACACTGGCTGGGGTTCGATCCTGAGAAGACCGTCCTCGTCCACGGCGCCGGAAGCACGATCGGCTTCGCCGCCGTGGAGATCGCGCTGCTCCGCGGGATGCGGGTGATCGCCACCGCCGGCGAGACCTACGCGCAGCGGCTGCGCGATCTCGGCGCCGCCGTCACCTCTTATGGGGACGGCATGGTCGACCGCGTGGCGGCCATCAACCGAGGGCCGGTCGACTTGGTCCTGGACACCGCACCGGTCGGGGGTGCGCTGCCGGATCTCGTTCGGATTGCCGGAGGCGACCCGAAACGCGTACTCACGATCGCCGACTTCGCCGCGGCGGCGGAGCTCGGTGTTCGTGACACCTTCCACGAGGACATGACCCAGCGCGTCGAGCCGCTCCCGGAGTTCGCGCAGCTCGCCGCCGATGGGAGGTTCGCCGTGCCGGTTGCCCGCACGTTTCCCCTCGATCAGTGGAAGGCGGCGCTCGAGATCAGCCAGAGCGGCCACGCCCGCGGCAAGCTCCTGCTCCTGCCCGGTGACTCCGGTCCCGCAGCCCGGTAACCGAAGCGCTCCACCCCGGGCCCATATCGACCGCTATTCGATGACGGCGCTGCGGTGCGTGTGGGCGGGCGGCTGCGGCCAGATTTGAGCGGCCCAGGCTTGGACCTTCTCCCAGTCCTTGCGGTTCGACCAGGACGCGATGACGTCCACCCCCTCATACCAGCCGCCCACCCGCCAGATCATCATGCTGTCGTCGGTGACAACGAGGGCATCTCCCGGATAGAGGTCAACGCACTGCCGGTACTTCCGCCACGGCGTCCTGTAACTGACTCGCCATGGCGTGGCACTGATCAGCGGTATCACCCCCCCGCGCCATGAGGAGGCCGGCAATGAACGTCACCAGCACCATCAGGGCAAGCATGATGTAGCTGAACGGCGGAGCCTCTGTCTCCACCCATATGAACAACGCGATTCCCGTGCTCACCATCCCCAGCAGCGTTGCGATGGCGATGTAGCGGGGCGAATAGCGAATCTTCACGAGAGGGGCGACCATACGTACGATTATCCCCGTCCCGAAACATCCCTGGGCACACCGCAACGACAGCGGGTGCGAAGCCTCCCGACTCCGCACCCGCCTACCCTCACATTTCGGTCTTCGTCGGCCGCAGCCGTCCTTCGTCAGTGGGCGAGTTCGACGTCCACATAGTCTAGGTCCACTGTGC
Source organism: Glycomyces arizonensis DSM 44726 (assembly GCF_000482705.1). Classification (GTDB taxonomy): domain Bacteria; phylum Actinomycetota; class Actinomycetes; order Mycobacteriales; family Micromonosporaceae; genus Glycomyces; species Glycomyces arizonensis. The sequence goes on from NZ_AXWO01000024.1 coordinate 3,129, forward strand.
CCGGCCGTGGTTCGTCGAGCTGGTCGGGATCGCTCTTGGCGAGGGTGATCACCGAGGTTCCTTCCGGCAGTTCGACGGTCACCGTCGTGGTGCCGACCATGTCCCGGTACTGGGTCGGCGTGTACGTCACTTCCTGCCATTCGCCGTCGCCGACGCGCAGCAGCTGCCCGGAGGTGATCTGCGCGCGCCGCTCCTCCTCGGTCCCCGCCGTCGAGTAGCCGATGGTGAGTTCGTACGTGCCCGCGGAAGGCACGGTCACCGGCAGGCGCAGGTTGCTGTCCTCGCCTTCGAACCCGCGGACGTAGGCGGCCCCGGAGAAGTAGGCGGCGGAGAAGTTGCCCTCGGACATGTCCACTTCGACCAGTTCGGCGCCGGTCCACTCACCGTCCTCGGCCTGGAGGCGCTCGCTGAACGGCGTCGCCTCAAGGTAGTCGACGCCGATGCCGTCGAGTTCGACCGCGATCCAGTTCCTGCCCTCCCGCAGTTCGACGGAGGTGGAGGCGGTGGCGAACGCAGCGCCGGTCGGCTCGTAGGTGAACTCGGTCCGCTGCCCGTTGACGCGGACGTCGCCGGTCGCAGCCTCGCCCGAGTCGTTGGTGTAGCGGATGGCGAGGTCGTAGGCCCCGGCCACCGGAGCGTCGACGGTGAAGAGCAGCTCGTTCGCCCAGGGGCGGGCTTCGACGTATTCGTTGTCGGAGGCCAGCGGACTGTCCTCGTCGCGCAGCCAGCGGGCCGGGAAGGCGTCCTCGGCCTCGTAGCGGCTGACCGCGCCGGGGAAGTCGGGCGCGTCGCGCTCGGGAGTGATGACCGCGTAATAGGCGTCGGTGGCCTTCAGGCCCTGCACGGGCACGGAGATCGCGCCGTCGTCGAGCCGGTAGGCGCCCTCGAACAGGGCCACCGGCCCTTCGGAGACGCCGTCCGTGCCGGTCCACTCGGTGGTGAAGACCTGCACGTTCGCCTTGCGCCCGAAGCCCCTCAGGGAGTCGAGGCCCTGAACGTCGAGCCGGATGTCGCCCTCGCCGCCGCCGAAGACCACCTTCGCGGTGTTCGTCTCGGCGTCGGCGCTGGCGAAGCCCTCCAGTGCGGGGATCTGCTCGACGCCGGTCATGGCCGTGGCCACGGTGGCGTCGCGGCCGTTGCCCGAGGCGTCGGGCGCGGTGGTGCCCTCGGCCTCGTCGAAGCGGTACCAGGCGACGTCGCCGCCGCCGGTCGTCCCGGCCGGGGAGTCCATGAGGGACTGTACTTCGGTCCCGGACAGGCCGCGGCCGAAGATCTGGAACTCGTCGACGGCGGCGTTGAGCAGCGGGTCGGCCGCGTACTGGGACTCGCCGATCCAGTTCTGGGTGGTCTGTCCCATGTCGCCGGGGCTCAGCGTCATCGCGTCGTTCACGCCGACCGCCTCGCCGTCGACGTACAGGGTCCCCGTGTCGCCGTTCTTGACGACCGCGACGTGCGACCACTGCCCGGTGGGGAGCGTCCCGGCGTCGCTGGCGATCTGCTGGACGGTGTCGCCCACCTTGAGGTCGAAGCGCAGGCCCGCGCCGTCGTTGACGGTGAGGAACATGTTGTTGTCGGTGCCCGTGCCGAAGTCGAAGATCCGCGACCACTGGGTGTTGGCGTCGGGCTTGACCCAAGTGGCGACGGTGAAGTCGCCCAGGCCGCCCACGACGTCGCCGGGGAGCTCCACATAGGTGTTGGGGTCGTCGCCGCCGAGGCCGAGGGCGCCGCCGAAGCCGTCCTGGCCGTCGATGCGGGTGGACGGGGCGGGGACCGGCTCGCCGATCTCGATGTAGCGGCCGGTGTTGGTCGGCGGGGTCACCTCCACCATCTGGCCGGTCATCTGGCCGTACCACTTGAACAGCCAGTAGTTCCCGGTCGGCTGCGGATCGGTGGCCGGGCCGGAGCCGCCGCCGGTGGGCACGAGCAGGTCGGACAGGCGCCCGGGCTTGTGCCAGAAGGCGAGGTTGGCGGTGTCGACGCCCGCGCGTTCCATGCGGGCGATGAAGCGGGTGAGCCAGCCGGGGACGCCCGCGTCGCGCGGGGAGCCGTACTCGTTGATGCTGATGGGGCGCGGCTCGATGCCCAGTTCGGTCTCGAGCCCGCGGTAGAAGGCGACGTGCGATTCGACGTTGAGGCCCTCGACGGGGCCGAGCTCGTGCCAGGAGACGATGTCGGGCACGGTGCCACTGGCGACGGCGTGGGTCATGAACTCGCGCAGCCCGGCCTTGTAATCGCGGTCGTAGCTGGGTCCGATGATGGGCGTGTCGGGGTCGAGTTCGCGGATGAGGCGGTAGGTGCGGTCCCACATCTCGAAGTACGAGCCCCAGTCGTCGTTCCAGGTCCACTGGGGTTCGTTCCAGATCTCGTAGCCGTAGACGTTGTCGGCGCCGGAGTCTTGGACGGCGGTGACCATCTTCTCGACCCCGGCGTACCAGTAGTCGTCGCCCTGCCACTGGTAGGGGAAGGTCGGGAAGATGTCGGGGAGGCGGACGGTCACGGTGGCGCCGTTGCGGGCGGCGGTCTCCCAGACGTCGAGCGTGTCGCCGACGGGTTCGGGTTCGCCGTTGGGCAGATGGGTGGCGCCGGGCGGGGGCTGGGTGAACATCTTGGGGCTGGTGGGCGCGATCCACTCGTCGGGCGGCCAGCCTTCGTCGCCGATGCCGTAGAGCGAGCCCGAGGCGGCGTGGTCGACGTTCTTGAGCGGTTGGGAGACGTCGACGGTGAGGACCGTCGGGTCGATCTGGGGTTCCTCTGCTTCCTCTGCGGCACTGGGGAGCGCGGCCGCGACGGTTGCGGTGGCGGTGATCATGGCGGTCGTGGCAGTGAGTGCGAGGAGTCGCCTTCGCATCATCGTCCTCCGGTGAGGGCCGCGGGGCGGCGCGGCGGGTCGGTTGCCTCAGAAAGATTCCGAAAACGTTTTCGGGGATATTACCGTTAACATCGAGACGGGTCAAGAGATGGGAATGCATCGATTAAGACCGCAGTGCGACCGACGATTCGCCTCGCAGGAGGTGACTCGGGTGCCCTCGACGGCGGTGGGCGGTCAGGCGCTCTCGCGCAGACAGATCGGACCGACCCGATGGTGACGGCGCCGGGCTCCGCCAGACGCTCGCGCGCGGAGCGGATCCAGGAGAGCGGGCCGATCATCTCGACGTCGGACCGCCGGACACTCGCGTGCGGAGCGGATCAGACTCCGGTGACGGTGGTGAGGATGAACACGGAGTCCTCGAGCGCGGTCAGCCCGTGGCGCTCGTGCGGGATGGGCGCGGTCTGGTGCTCGCCGAGCTCGACGTCGCCGCCGGCGGCCGTCAGCCTCACGCGCCCGCGCAGCACCAGGAGGGCGGCGGCGACCGGCGGCTCGTGGTCGTCCAGCTTGAAGCCCTCGGCCATGGCGATGAGGTTCTGCCGCAGCGGACCGTCGTGCAGCAGCTGCTCGCTGCTGCGGCCGTGCCTGGCCTCCTTGGCGGCGCCGAGGTGTTCATCGGCCAATCGAGCGAGATCGTTCACGGCAACTCCTGCATCCGGTGGGTACCAGAGGGTTCCAGATCGGTTCTTCCCGAACCGGAGTATACGGCCGCGGCGTTGGTGCCACGGCGGGTTCGGCGCACTCGGCCCGTGCCGGGGGCCGGAGGTCGGCCCGATGATGATCGGCGTGCGGGCCTCGTCGATGAGCCCGCCTCCCCGGGCCGGAGGTCAGCCCCGGTCGAGGTCGAGCCATTCGGTGGCGGTGAGGCGGAAGACCTCCGGGGCGAGGTCCCCCGCGCCGTCGGGAATCCAGCCGAGGCGGTCGCCCGGGAGGTCCTTGATGTTCTCGAACTCGGCCAGTCCCGGGTGGTGCGGCCAGGCGCCGATGACCACGGCCGCTTCGACACCGCGCCTGGCGAGGGCCTCGAGCGTCAGCGTGGTGTGGTTGAGGGTCCCCAGGCCCGCCCGCGCCACCACGACGGCCGGACAGCCGAGCTCGACGGCGAGATCGCGCACCGTCCAACCGCCCTCGCCGATCTGGACGAGGAGCCCCCCGGCCCCTTCGAGCAGCACCACGTCCGCCGTGCACTCCAGCGCGGCGTCGGCGACCTCGCGGAGCTTCAGCAGCGGTGCCTCGGCCCTCCTGGCGGCGGTGAACGGCGCCAGCGGGTCCGGATAGCGGACGAGGCAGCGCGCGGGGGCGCCGCTGAGGCGGTGCACCGTCGCGGCGTCGTCATCGTCGCCGGTCTGGGCGACCTTGATGACCTCCACGGTGGTGCCCCTCGCCATCAGGTGCGCCGCGATGGCGGCCGTCGTGACGGTCTTGCCGACGCCCGTGTCGGTGCCGGTGACGACCACGGGGCCTTCGAATGCGATCACGGTCGCTCCTCCCTGACGGCCTGGACGGCCTTGTCGAAGTCGGCGGCCTCGACGCCGGTGTTGATCGTAATCCGCAGCCGGGACCGGTGGTCGGGCGTGGAGGGCGGACGGAAGCAGCCGACGGCGACGCCGCGCTCGGCGCAGCGGCGGGCCCAGGCCGCGGCCGCGTGCGCGTCTCCGGCCGGAGGGGAGAGGACTCCGGCGGCGGGGCGCGGCGCGTCCAGTGCCTCGGCGGCGCTGGAGGCGCGGCGGGCGAGTTCGGCGCGGGCGTCGTCGGCGCCTCGGGCGAGCGTGAGCGCCGCGGCGGCACCGGCGATGACGGCGGGCGGCGGCGCGGTGTCGTAGACGAACGGGCGGCTGGTGTCGGTCAGGTGTCGGCGCAGGGCGGCGGGGCCCGCGATGACGCCTCCGGCCGAGCCGAGGGCCTTGGAGAGCGTGGCGGTGACGACCACGCCGGGGTCGCCGCTCAGCCCGGCGGCCGCCACTCCCCCGGCGCCTCGCGGGCCGATCGTGCCGATGGCGTGCGCCTCGTCGACCACGAGCAGCGCGTCGTGGGCGGAGGTCAGGGCGTGGATCTCGCGCAGCGGCGCGGCGTCGCCGAGGACCGAGTAGACCGATTCGATCGCGACGACGGAGGGACGCAGTGTCGACAGTTGGCGTTCGAGGTCGTCGAGGTCGTTGTGCGCGAAGGTGTCCGCTTGGCCGTGCTCGGCGGTATTGCGCTTGGCGGCACTGTGTTTGGCGGCGTCGTGGAGGGAGGCGTGTGCGTGGGCGTCGAGCAGGACGGGGCCGGGCAGGGCCGCGAGCGCGCCGAGGTTCGCCAGGTAGCCCGAGGAGTAGAGGGTCGCGGTCTCGGCGCGGAGGTGGCGGGCGATCGCGTCCTCGAAGGACTCGTGCAGCTCGGTGGTGCCGCGGACGAGCCGCGACCCGCCCGCTCCGAGCCCGTGCTCCTCGAGCGCCGCAACGGCGGCGGCGATGACTCGCGGATGCCTGCTCAGCCCCAGGTAGTCGTTGCCCGCCAGGTCGACCGCCTCGGTCCGGGGCCGGACGGTGCGCGCCAGCCCGGCGCGCTCGCGCAGCGCCGCCTTGCGCTCCAGGCGGTCCCAGAGTTTCATGCGCGCACCTCAGCGGTGCGCACTTCGTCGATGGCCTCGGCGAGCGCGGTCACCAGCAGGTCGGTCTCCGCTTCGGCGAGCGTCAAGGGCGGCATGACGATCACGGTGTCGCCGAGGGGCCGCAGCCATACGCCGCGCCTGCGGGCGGCCTGGCAGACGTCGAAGCCGGTGCGGGCCGAGCGCGGGCGCACCTCGACGCCGATCATCGTGCCGAGCCCGCGGATCTCGGCCACCTGCTCGTGGTCCGCAAGGGGTTCGAGGAGTTTGCGGAGGCGTTCGCCGAGGCGCGCGGCCTGGCCGACCACGTCCTGCTCGGCCATGACGCGGAGGTTGGCCAGCGCGGCGGCGCAGCACAGCGGGTTGCCGGTGTAGGTGTGGCCGTGGAAGAACGTGCGCGGCCCGGTGTCGCCGGGGCGGGCGAGGAAGGCGTCGTAGACGTGTTCGGCGGCGAGCACGGCCGAGAGCGGCAGGTAGCCGCCCGTGATGCCCTTGCCGCAGGTGAGGAGGTCGGGGGCGACGCCGGCGTGCTCGGCGGCCCACATCGTCCCCGTGCGACCGAAGCCGGTGGCGACCTCGTCGAAGATCAGGAGCGCGCCGTGGGCGTCGGCGAGCTCGCGCGCGGCGCGCAGGAAGGACGCGTCGTAGTCGAACATGCCCGCCGCGCCTTGGATCATGGGCTCGACGATGACGGCGCAGACCTCGTCGCCGTGGGCGCGCATGACCGACCGGAGCGCGGCGACGGCTGTGGCGTTGCGGTCCTCGCCGAGGGCGCGGTCGCCCGGCGAGGGGACGCCGACGGTCTCCAGCAGCAGGGGCCGGTAGGTGGCGTGGAAGAGGTCGTGGCCGCCGACGGCGACGGCGCCGAGGGTGTCGCCGTGGTAGGCGTGCTGGAGCCGCACGAACTTGGGGCGCGCGCGGCCGGTCTGGTGTGAGTACTGATAGGCGATCTTGAGGGCGGCCTCGACGGCGGAGGAGCCGTCTCCGGCGTAGAAGACCTTCGTCAGCTCGGGGCCGTCGCCCCGCGGGGCCGAGGCGATGAGGGTCTCGGCGAGTTCGATGCCGGGGGTGTGGGTGGTGCCGAGGAACGTGGTGTGGTCGAGCTTGGCGAGCTGCGCGGTGATCGCGGCGTTGACCTCGGGGTGGCAGTGGCCGAGCGTGGTGGTCCACAGCGAGGAGACGCCGTCGAGATAGCGGCGGCCGTCGACGTCGATCAGCCAGGGGCCCTCGGCCCGCTCGACCACTGTGGGCTCATCGTCGACCCAGGTGGCGTGCTGGGTGAACGGATGCCAGACGGAGGCGGCGTCGCGGGCGACCCAGGAGGTGCTGTTGTGGGAGGCACTGTCGCTGATGGTCATCACCGGTTCCCTCTTATTGGATTCCTACAAAGTTCTTTGGAGGATAGTGGACCGCAGCCGAGAACGTTCCTCAGCCCGAGCGGCGATGCGCGCTGGCACCGCGTCCTTGCGCAGCCGCAGAGGCGCGGTTATATGTTATAAGATATAACCTCCACATTGCTTCCCTCACGAGGGCGCGCTGGTCGATGCAGTGCCAGATCGTCACTCTGCCCTCGCGCTCGCGCGAGCTCGGCTCTTCTTGGGGCGCACCTTGGTCGAGGCTTCAACCGACCGCTCGGTAACTACTCATACCCGTTGGGGCCTAATATGACCGAGACGGGTTGAACGCCGATCCTCCGTCCTGGTTTCTGCACTTTGAACAGACTGGGGCACTTGACAAAAACTGCCGCCACCGTCAGACTAGTGACACTTGCGGCAATCGCGGAGGATTGTCGCTTACCTCCCCCTTCAGGCAGGCTTCTCGAGGAAGGCTTTGTGTCGCAACAGAATTCCGAATCGCCCGATGCCAGTGCGCCCGCTGCTCCAGAAGAGGAACGCAAGCCCACGTTCGGCGACGTCTTCGGCAACCGGGAAGCCGCCGCATTCCTAGCCGCATTCTGCCTCTCCAGCGCCGGCGCCATGCTCAACCGCGTCGCCGTCACCTTCCTGGTCTGGAGCAACACCAACTCCGCCGCCCTCGCCGCCGCCTCCTTCGCCATCAGCTTCGCGCCCTACCTCGGCCTCGCCCAGCTCCTCGGCGCCATCGTGGACCGCTACGCCTACCGCAGCGTGATGATCCTGTGCGACCTCCTGCGCGCGGCCCTGGTGGCGCTGCTGCTCATCCCCGGCATGCCCGTCCCGGTCATGATGATCGTCGTCTTCGCCATCGCCGCCGTCCAGCCGGCCTACTCCGCGGCCCGCACCGCCACCCTCGCCCAGGTCGTCACCGGCGAGGCCCTCCCGGTCGCCATCGCGCTCAACCTCAGCGCCTCGGGCGTCGCCCAGATCATCGGCTACCTCTCCGGCGGCCTGCTCGCCGCCATCGACCCGTACACGGCCCTGGCCATCAACGCCGCCATGTTCACCCTCAGCGCGCTCACGGTGTTCCTGCTCGTCGAGCACCGCCCGTCGGCCAACCGCCACGAGGAGCGCAGGCACGTGCTGGTCGAGACCGGCGCTGGCCTGAAGATGCTGCGCGAGAACCGGGTCCTGCGCACCGTCTCCCTCTCCATGTGGGGGCTGTACGCGCTGGCGGCCGTCCCCGAGGGCGTGGCGGTGCTGTGGGCCGTCCATCTGGGCGGCGGTTCGGTCACGCAGGGAGCGATCATGGCCGTCGACGCGGCCGCCGCCATCGTCGGGCTGCTGCTGTTCACCCGTTTCGTGCGGCCGTCGCTGCGCGACCGGCTGATCCGCCCGCTGGCCTTCGCCGCCCCGCTGGTGCTGGTGACGGCGCTGCTCGATCCGCCGCTGTACGGGGTCGTCCTCATCGCGATCGGGATCGGGCTGTCCACGGCCATCATGGCGCCGCTGAACGGCACGCTCGCCCAGTGCATCCCCGACGGGTGGCGCGGCAGGATCGTCTCTGCGGTGAACGGCGGACTCCAGCTGTGCCAGGGCGCGGCGATCGCCGCGGTCGGGTTCGTGGCCGAGCTGGGCGTGCCGGTGCCGTACGTGGTCGGCGTCTGGGGGCTCCTGGGCCTGGGGATCATGGCGCTGGTGACGCGCAACTGGCCCAGCGCCGAGGAGATCCGGGCCGCGAAGGCCGCCGCCGCGCCGCCGCGACCCGACCCCGTGGCCCGAGACGCCGCCGCCTGACCGGGGACCGCCCCTCCCCCGGAGGACGCCGCTGTTTCGCTCCCTGCCTTGGGAGCTAGGCTCGACTGGTCCTGACCAGGTATCACAGGAGAGCGTTGTGGAACACAGCAAGACCGTCGAGCTGCGCGGGCACCTCATCGACCAGGGCGTCTTCGCCCGCGTCATGGACGATGTCCTCGAGTACTCGGGGGCCTATTCGATCGACCGGTTCGACGTGGGGCGTCACCACACCGACGAGTCCTACGTCCAGCTGACGATCTCGGCCGAGACCCCCGAACTGCTCGAGCGCATCGTCATGCGCCTGCAGACGCACGGGGCGAACCCGCTCGATCCGGGCGTGGCGACGGTCAGGCCGGCCCCGAGCGACGGCGTGTTCCCCGAGGACTTCTACTCGACGACGAACTTCGACACCCGCATCCGACTCAATGGCGCCTGGATCGACGTCGAGAACTCGGAGATGGACTGCGGCATCATCGTCGCGCCCGACCACGGCTCCGCGCGGACCCTGCCGGTCTCGGACGTGCGCGCCGGTGAGCTGGTCGTCTGCGGCGGCGAGGGCGTCAAGGTCCTGCCGCTGCCCGAGCCCGAGCGGGACGACCCGGAGTCCTCGAACTTCGAGTTCATGAACTCGGGCGTCTCCTCGGAGCGCCCGCAGGCCCTCCAGGTGCGCCAGATCGCCGAGCGGATGCGCGAGGTCAAGGCACGCGGCGAGAAGATCCTGTGGGTCGGCGGCCCGGCGATCGTCCACACCGGCGCGGGCAAGGCGCTCGAGGCGCTCATCGACGAGGGGTACGTGGACATCCTCTTCGCGGGCAATGCTCTTGCGGCCCATGACATCGAGTCGTCGCTGTTCGGCACCTCGCTGGGCGTGGACCTCGACAAGGGCCACGGCGTCCCCCACGGCCACGAGCACCACATCCGCGCGATCAACAAGATCCGCGCCTCCGGTTCGATCGCCGACGCGGTGGCCGAGGGCGTGCTGCGCCGCGGCATCATGCATTCGCTGGTCAAGAACGGGAAGCAGTATGTGCTGGTCGGCTCGGTGCGCGACGACGGGCCGCTGCCGGACGTCTACACCGACGTCATCGAGGGCCAGCGGGCCATGCGCTCGCAGCTGCCCGGCGTCGGCTTCGCGATCATGGTGGCGACGATGCTGCACTCGATCGCCACGGGGAACCTGCTGCCGGCCTCGGTGCCGCTGGTGAGCGTCGACATCAACCCGGCGACGGTCACGAAGCTGGCCGACCGCGGTTCGGCGCAGGCGATCGGCGTCATCACCGACATCGGCCTGTTCTGCGAGCAGCTGGCCGGGGAGCTCGTCGTCGGCTACAAGCGGGATTAGCGCCCGGAACGGGCGGACGGCGTTCGTCCGGGGTTCGCGGACGGCCCCTGAAAGTGCTGCGTGACCGGTCCTCTCGCGATGCCGCGAGCGGACCGGTCTTTGGCATCACGCGCTGGTGGTTTATCGTGAACATTGATTGACATTACATCGATACATGTTTATATTTGGTCGGATAGTCAAACAAGGCGTCCCGGCCGCGGTCGGGGGCGAAAGCCGCGGGCGCCGCCGATCGAAAGCAGATCGATGAGGAAGAGCAGACTCCTCGGGCTCTTGAGCGTCGGCGCGGTCACCGCGGCGACCGCAACCTTCGTTCAAGCGACCGCCCATTCGCAGACCCTTGAGCCGGACCAGGCCGAGACCTACACCTGGAGCAACGCCGCCATAGCCGGTGGCGGTTTCGTCCCTGGGATCGTGTTCAACGAGACCGAGGCCGACCTGATCTACGCCCGCACCGACGTCGGCGGCCTCTACCGCTGGCAGGAGGACTCGCAGACCTGGAAGCCCCTGCTCGACTGGGTCGGCTGGGACGACTGGGGCTACACCGGCGTCGTCTCCGTCGCCACCGACCCGGTCGAACCGAATCGCGTCTACGCGGCGGTCGGGACCTACACCAACGACTGGGACCCCAACAACGGCGCCGTCCTCTACTCCGAGGACTACGGCGAGACGTGGGGCGTCGCCGAGCTCCCGTTCAAACAGGGCGGCAACATGCCCGGCCGCGGCATGGGCGAACGGCTCGCCATCGACCCGAGCGACAACTCCACGCTCTACCTCGGCACGCCGAGCGGCAACGGGCTGTGGAAGTCCACCGACTACGGCCGCACCTGGGCCGAGGTCACCAGCTTCCCCGATCCCGGCGACTTCGTCGTCACCCCGGGCGACCCCTACCTCGGTGACGACCAGGGCGTCATCTGGATCGAGTTCGACCCCGACGCCGGGAAGACCTACGTCGGCGTCGCCGACCCCGACAACCCCGTCTACGTCTCCGACGACGACGGCGCCAGCTGGGAGCCCCTGGCCGGAGCGACGCAGATCGGCACCGTCGACGGCTTCCCCAACATCCCCAAGCAGGCCGCCCTCGACGAGGTGAACGACTACCTCTACATCATCACCGCCTGGGACCCCGGCCCCTACAACGGACCGCCGAACGAGGAGGGCACCGAGCGCGGCGGCTCGGTGTGGCGCTACGACACGGCCGCGGGCACGTGGACCGAGATCCACCCCGGCCCCAACGGCACCGACTACCAGGGCTTCGGCTTCGGCGGCCTGACACTCGACCAGCAGAACCCCGGCACTCTGATGGTCTCGAGCATCAACGCCTGGTGGCCCGACGAGACCACCTACCGCTCCACCGACTCCGGCGAGACCTGGACCCAGTCGTGGACGCTGAACGGCTGGCCCGACCGCGTCAACCGCTACGAGATCGACTACTCCTCGGTCGGCTGGCTCGACTGGGGCGTCACCCCCACCGCGCCGGAGCAGAACCCCAAGTGGGGCTGGATGATCGATTCGATGGCGATCGACCCGCACGATTCGGACCGGGTCATGTGGGGCACCGGCGCGACGATCTGGGGCTCGAACGACCTCACCAACTGGGACGCGAACCAGACCTTCCACGTCACGCCGATGGTCCACGGCATCGAGGAGACCTCCGTCCAGGACCTGGCCGCCCCGCCCTCGGGACCGGAGCTGTACAGCGCCCTGGGCGACATCGGCGGCTTCGTCCACACCGACCTCGACGCCGTGCCCGACTCGTTCTACCAGTCGCCCTACCACGTCACCACCACCTCGGTGGACTTCGCCGAGCTCAACCCGGCCGTCGTCGTCCGCGTCGGCAACGGCGACGAGGCGCCGGGCATCGGCATCTCGTCCGACTCGGGCGGCAACTGGTGGGCCGGGCAGGCGCCGAGCGGCGCCACCGCCTCGGGCACCGTGGCCATCACGGCGAACGCCTCGGCGATCGTGTGGTCGCCCGAGGGCCTGGCCCCGCAGCGCTCGACCGACTACGGCTCGTCCTGGACGGCCGTGAGCGGCCTGCCGACCGCCGCGCGGGTGGAGTCCGACCGGGCCGACGCGAGCCGCGTCTACGGCTTCGGCGGCGGGCAGTTCTACTACAGCACCGACGGCGGCGCGAGCTTCACCGCCTCGTCGTACTCGGGCTTCCCGGCCTCAGGCAACGTCCGCTTCGGCGCCGTCCCGGGCCACGCGGGCCACGTGTGGCTCGCGGGCGGGGCCGAGAACGGCGCCTACGGCATGTGGCGCTCGACCGACGGGGGCCAGACGTGGACCGAGGTCTCGGGCTTCGACGCGGCCGACACGGTCGGCTTCGGCGCCACGGCACCGGGCCAGGACTACCCGGCGATCTACGCCAGCGCCTCGTACGGCGGCGAGCGCGGCATCTGGCGCTCGGTCGACGAGGGGGCCACGTGGACGCGGATCAACGACGACGAGCACCAGTGGGGCTGGACCGGTTCGGCCATCACCGGCGACCCGGACGTGTTCGGGCGGGTCTACATCGGCACCAACGGCCGCGGCGTCATCGTCGGCGAGTCGAGCGACTACGTGCCGCCGGACGACCCCACCACCGATGAACCGACCGACGACGAGCCCACCACTGACGAGCCGACGACCGAGGAGCCGACGGACGACCCGCCGACCACGCAGGAGCCGAGCGGCGAGTGCGGCGTCGAGGCGTCGACGACCAACAGCTGGCCGGGCGGCTACCAGGGCAACGTCACGATCACCAACGGCACCGGGGCCACCAGCGGCGGCTGGACCGTCCAGTGGACGTTCGCGGGCGACGACCAGGTGGCGAACCTGTGGGGCGGCTCGTGGACGCAGGAGGGCAACACCGTCACGGTGACGAACGCCGACTGGAACGGCGCGATCGCCGCGGGCGGCTCGGTCGAGATCGGCTACACCGCCTCCGCGAGCGGCACCGCCGGAGTAGTGGAGGCCGCCTGCACGCTGAGCTGATCAATGCGGCGCCGGGGAGTGCGGCCCCGGCGCCGCCTCCGTCCGCCGCCCGCCACCGCGGGCGGCGGACGGACCTCGAACCCACAACTCCATGAGGACCGACCCCGACCGTCCACAACCGCATAAGACCGCATCCAACGAGTGAAAGCAGCGAAATGATACGAACAGTCAGACGCAAGACCGCCGTGCTCGGCACGGCGGCCCTGGCCGCCGCGACCGCACTGGCGTCCTTCGTCCTCGTCAACCAGTCCGCGGGCGCCGAGACGGCGGCTCCGGGCGACGCCTCAGCGGCATCGGACGTCTCAGCGGCATCCGATGTTTCGGCGGCATCCGATGTTTCGGCGGCATCGGATGTTTCGGCGGCACAGTCGTGCGGCGGGGGCGACGCGATCGTGACCGGCAGCCAGTCCTCCGGCTTCACCAGCACCTACCACGGCCAGACCGTCTACCAGGGCGAGTACTACATCACCGCGATCTGGGAGGCGATCGGCGCGCTCGATCCGAACCGCGGCAGCCAGGAGCGGGTCTCGGTCATGGCCAGCGGCTGGATCGGCGACGACAACACCATCGACCTGCCCAGCCACACCGCGTTCGAGGTCTGCGGCACGCTGGACACCGGCTATGCCGCCGGCAAGGGGGCGGTGCAGGCCATCGGGGTGTCCGACGTGTCGGTCCCGTACATGAACATGACGGGAGCCCCCTACTTCGGCATGCGCTTCGCCGACGTCCACGGCCTGCATTTGGGCGACATCGACATGTATCTCAGCGGCGGTCTCGGCATCCGCTTCGAGCGGGACATGCCCGGCAGCACCGACGTGACGATGGACGACATCTACGTCGAAGGAGCCGGGAGCCACGCCGTGGAGACGTGGAACATCGACGGGTTCGACATCGGCAGGGTCACCGCCCGCGACGTCGGCGAATCGGGGCTCCTGATCCAGAACTCCACCGACGGATGGGTCGGCACCGTCGACGGCGACAACGTCGGCTCCGGCACCGGTTACGCGACCTTCCGCATGGCCAACAACAACGGCCAGGAGTCCGACGGCGGCTACGACACCAACATCTGGGTGGACAACGTGATCTCCCGGGGCGGCGGACGCGGGGTCTTCTGCGTCTCCCAGTCCGGCGGCGTGGTCATCGAGCACGTCGACTTGGCCAACAACGGCAACAACTCGATCCTCATCGAGAACTGCTACAACGTCTCGATCCGCAGCGGCACCGTCAACGGCGGCGGCGAAGTCCGCGTCGCCGCTCGCGACGAGTTCCCCAACACTCGCGACGTGTGGATCTACCTGGAGGTGAACAACACCTCGGTGCGTGAATCGCCGTGCGGCGAGAACGTCAACTGGGACATCAGCGGCAACGCGTCGCTGGACATCTGCTGACACGCGCCACTGAAACGTTCCAACCGAAAATATCCTTATTGGAGGTGATTGGTCCGAGATGTCGAACCGGAGCGGCGAGGTTCCTCCCGCGTTGACGATCCCCGTCGCTCCGGCTCCAATTTAATCGTTTCATTCCAATATCCCGATCAACTCGATCAAAGGAATCAAGCCATGACCCGAGTTCTCAAACGGAGACTCACCCTCCTCCTCACCACCCTCACCGCCGCCCTCACCGGCCTCGCCATCGCGTTCTTCGCGGTCCCGCAGGCGAGCGCGGTGGAGACGGGCACCTGGTACAAGATCGTCAGCCGCCACTCCGGCCTGGCCCTCGACGTCCTCGACCGCTCCACCGAGCCCGGCGCCGAGCTCATCCAGTGGAACGACACCGGAGCGCAGAACCAGCAGTTCCGCTTCATCGACTCCGGCGGCGGCTACTACCGCATCCAGGCCCGCCACTCCGGCCTCGTCGTCGAGGTCTTCGAATGGAACGCCGAGAACGGCGCGACCATCGCGCAGTGGAACGACCTGGGCGGCACGAACCAGCAGTGGCAGGTCCAGGAGTCGGGCGGCTACGCCACCTTCGTCAACCGCTTCTCCGGCAAGGCCATGGACGTGTGGGAGTGGTCCACCGAGCCGGGCACCCGCATCTCCCAGTACGACCCCACCGGCGGGGCCAACCAGCAGTTCCAGCTCGTTCCCATCGACGGCGACGGTGACGACGGCGGCGGCGATGACGGCGGTGGAGACGGCAGCGGCTGCGGCTCGGGGAGCCCCGACGCGACCGTGACCGGCTCCAGCGGCAACTACACCGCCAGCAACGGCGGCAGCACCGTCTACTCCGGCGGGGACTACCGGGCCGCGATCCAGGCGGCCGTCGACTCGACCGGCAGCGGCGAGCGGATCTCCGTCATGGCCTCGGGCGGGATCGGCGCGAGCACGATCTCCATCCCGAGCAACCGGACCTTCGAAGGCTGCGGGACGATCGACATCGGATGGCGGGCCGGACACGGGGCGATCGAGTCGCTGGGCACCTCCAACGTGTCGATCCCGTATCTGACCCTGACCGGCTCGGCGTACTTCGCGATGCGCTTCTACGGCAACCACAATCTCCATCTGGGCGACATCAATATGTACCTCAGCGGGGGCCTGGGCATCCGCTTCGAGCGCGACGAGGCCGGGAGCACCGACGTGACGATGGACGACATCTACGTCGAGGGCGCGGGCAGCCACGCGGTCGAGACGTGGAACATCGACGGGTTCGACATCGGGCGGGTCACCGCCCGCAACGTCGGCGAGTCGGGCCTGCTCATCCAGAACTCGACGAACGGCCGGGTCGGCACGGTCGACGGCGACAATGTCGGGGCCGGGACGGGGTATGCGACGTTCCGCATGGCCAACACCAACGGCCAGGAGTCCGACGGCGGCTACGACACCAACATCTACGTCGACAACGTGATCTCGCGCGGCGGCGGCCGGGGCGTCTTCTGCGTCTCGCAGTCCGGCGGCGTGGTCATCGAGCACGTGGATCTGGCGAACAACGGGAACAACTCGATCTTGATCGAGAACTGCTACAACGTCTCGATCCGCAGCGGCACCGTCAACGGCGGCGGCGAAGTCCGCGTCGCGGCCCGCGACGAGTTCGCGAACACGCGCGATGTGTGGATCACCTTGGAGGTGAACAACACCTCCGTCAGGGAGTCGCCGTGCGGCGACAACGTCAACTGGAACATCACCGGCAACGCGTCCCTGAACATCTGCTGATGACGCGATAGGCGAAAAGGGGCCGGGAGGTTCGCCTCCCGGCCCCTTTTCGCACGTGTCGCTCAGGTCAGGTGCCTGGCCAGGTCGGCCGCGCCGATGACGCCCGCCTTCGAGCCGAGCGTCGCGGCCTTGACCTCGGCGACCGGCAGGGCCGCACGCTTGGCCAGCGCGTCGGTGTAGTGCTTGCGGATGGGGTCGAGCAGCACGCTCCCGGCGTCCACGACGCCTCCGGCGATGATGACGACGCCGGGGTCGATGAGCTGCACCAGGTCGGCCACGGAGTTGCCGAGGTAGTAGCCGATGAAGTCGAACGCGGCGAGGGCGACCTCGTCGCCCTGCTTGGCGGCCTCGGTGATCTCCCGGCCGGTGATGGAGTCGGGGTCGTCCCCGGCGAGCTTGAGCAGGATCGAGGCCTTGCCGGGGTCGGCCTTGGCGCCCTCGCGGGCGGACTGGGTGAGCGAGCCGCCGGAGGCGTACTGCTCAAGGCAGCCCTTGCGGCCGCATCCGCACACGCGCCCGTCGGGGACCGAGCGCATGTGGCCGATCTCGGCGGCGACGCCGTGGGTGCCGCGCAGCAGGTTGTCCTTGACGACGATGCCGCCGCCGATGCCGGTGCCGACGGTGTAGAGCACCGAGGAGCGGAAGCCCTTGGCGGCGCCGAAGCGGTGCTCGCCCCAGATGGCGACGTTGGCGTCGTTCTCGACGACGACGGGCAGGTCGACCGCGGCGGCCACCTTGTCGCGCAGCGGCTCGTCCTTCCACGAGAGGTTGGGGGCCAGCATGACCGTGGAGCGGTCGGCGGAGATCCATCCGGCGGCGCCGACGCCGACGGCCTCGATCTCGTGGTCGCCGCGCAGCTCTTCGACGACTTCGGTGACGGCCCGGATGACGCCGGAGGTGTCGTCCGCCGGGGTGGGGCGAAGGGCCGTGGCGAGGACCTTGCCGTCCTCGTCGACGAGTCCGCCGCCGACCTTGGTCCCGCCGATGTCGACCCCGATTGTCAGACTCACTGCTGTCCCTCCAGCGATATAAGAGCGATGCCGTTGGATGCTCCGCGACGCTGCGGGCCACCGACAGACTTTACGCGATGTTAATCGCCTGAGGTGCGCGCCCTTTTTCGCACCTCTTGCGGAAGCCGGGGAGGACATCGGGAGTCGGCGGTTCGGCTTCGGCTCCAATCGAAGGCCCCGAATCGGCCGGTTCGGGGACGCCACCGACGCCCCGGCAGGGAATGACGGCAACTATCATCATGGTTCAGCTCACAATCCGGCCGCACGAGCCCAGTGACCCATCGGTAACCTATGTGTCAGCCGCTTACAACGCCGTAGACCCGGCTACACGAACGGAGCCAGCCCATGCGCGAGTTCGCCGTCCCCCCCGTGGTGACTGTGCCAGACGACGACAACACCCTCACCTCTCTTTGGGACGCCGCCGACAACCACCCGCAGTCGGTGCTGTACGCCCGCACCTTCGACGGCGGGCGCACCTGGCGCGACGTGACCGCCGCCGAGTTCCGCGAGCAGGTGGTGGGCGTGGCCAAGGGCCTGTGCGCGGCCGGGATCCAACCGGGCGACCGGGTGGCGCTGATGTCCCGCACCAGGTACGAGTGGACGCTGTTCGACTACGCGATCTGGGCCTGCGGCGCGGTGACCGTGCCGGTCTACGAGACGTCCTCGGCCGAGCAGGCCGAGTGGATCCTCACCGACTCCGGGGCCGTGGCCGCCGTCGTCGAGACGCCCGAGCACCGCGAGCTCGTCGAGGGGCTGTCCGAGACGGTCAAGGACCTGTGGACGATCGACGAGGGCGCGGTGGAGCGGCTCACCGAGTCCGGCGAGCACGCCGACGCCGACATCGAGGAGCGGCGCGCCTCCCGCAAGGCCGACGACCTGGCCACGATCATCTACACCTCCGGGACCACCGGCCGGTCCAAGGGCTGCATGCTCACCCACCGGAACCTGACGGCGAACATCCGCAACATCATCCCCGAGGTCCCCGACGTGCTGTACGAGGGCGCGCGGATGCTCATGTTCCTGCCGCTGGCGCACGTGCTGGCCAGGATCCTCCAGGTCGCCGGCGTCGAGTCGCGCACCACGATGGCGCACTTCTCCGACCGCTCCAAGCTCGCCGAGATCATGCCGGTGGTCCGGCCGACGACGCTGCTGGCGATCCCGCGCGTGTTCGAGAAGGTCTACAACAGCGCCTACCAGCGGGCCGTCGACGGCGGCAAGGCGAACCTGTTCGCGAGGGCCGCCTCCACCGCCAAGGAGTACAGCCGGGCCCTGGACACCTCGGCGGGCCCGGGCCTGGCGCTCAAGCTGCGCCACCGGCTGTGGGACGTGCTGGTGTACGGGAAGCTGCGGGCCGCGCTCGGCGGCGAGTGCACCTCGGCCGTCTCCGGCGGCGCGGCGCTCGGCAGCGAGCTGGGGCACTTCTTCCGCGGCGTCGGCGTCCAGATCTTCGAGGGCTACGGGCTCACCGAGACCTCCCCGGTGCTCGCGCTCAACATGCAGAACGCGCTCAAGATCGGCTCGGTCGGGCGGCCCATCCCGAGCACCTCGCTGCGCATCGCCGAGGACGGCGAGCTCCAGGCGAAGGGCCCGCAGGTCTTCGACGGGTACTGGAACAACGACGCGGCCACCGCCGAGGTGCTCGACTCGGACGGCTGGTTCTCGACCGGCGACATCGCCGAGATCGACGACGACGGCTATGTGACCATCACCGGCCGCAAGAAGGAGATCATCGTGACCTCGGGGGGCAAGAACGTCGCCCCCGCGCCGCTGGAGAAGGTCATGGACGCCCACCCGCTCATCGCCTACGCGATGGTCGTCGGCGAGGGCCGCCCTTACATCGGGGCGCTCATCTCGGTGGACGGCGAGATGCTCCCGGACTGGCTGGAGCGCCACGGCAAGGACCCGGAGTCCTCGATCGCGGACGTCGCCGAGGACCCCGACCTCCTCGCCGAGCTCCAGGCGCAGGTCGATCTCGCGAACGCGACGGTCTCCCGGGCCGAACAAATCAAGCGATTCCGGGTCATACCGGTAGAGTTGAGCGAAGACGCCGGAGAAATCACCCCCTCAACCAAAGTCAAACGGCACGTGGTCGTGAAAAAATACTCAGACGAGATCAACGCGTTGTACGACAAGCACAGTTAGTGAGGCTGCATGAGCGAGGAGGCGGTCCTGGAGCGGCAGTGGCGCCTACCCGCCGTCGCCCTGCGGGCGGTGCTCTTCGCGCTCGTCGTCGTGTTCGGCTGGGCGGCGGTCGGCTTCGTCGCCGCCGTGACGTGGTGCGGGATCCTCGCGCTGGCGACGCTGCCGGGGATCGTCCTGCCGCGGCACCGCGTGCTCGCTCCGGCCGGGCGATTGGCCGAGGTCGTGGTCGTCGTGCTCGGCACGCTCGCCACCGGGGGGCTCCCCGCCTGGATGCTGCCGTACCTGATCGCCCCGTTCGCCACGGCCGCGTTCGACGCCGCGGCCCCGCCGGGCGAGCAGTCGGAGTGGTACGCCAGGCTGCGCACGTGGGGGCCGCCGGTGCTCTTGGCGGTGGCCGCCGCCGGACTGCTGACCCAGACCCCGCGCCTGTCGGCGTACGAGCGCGGCACCTACGTCACCACCGTCGCCGTCGCGCTGGCCTTCGGCATGGCCTCGGCGGTCGGCGCGTGGTGGCTGCGCCGCTCCAGGCGCAGTGACCTGAGCCACTCGCAGCTGCCGTACGCCGAGGCCGCGGCCCTGCTGACGCAGCTGCGGGTCGTCGCCAGGCAGCTGCCGGGCTCCACGCTCGACCCCGGCGGCATCGCCACCGAACTGGTCGACACGGTCGTGCGCATCCCCGGCGCCGACCGGGCGGCCGTGCTCGCCGCCTCCTCGGGACGGCGGCTCGTCGTCTTGTCCCAGCACGCCGACGAGCGGGTCGACTGGGAGACCTCCCCGCAGATGAACGCGCTGCTGGCCGACGCCTGGGCCGGGCAGAAACCGCAGGCCGGGCAGCTGCCGCTGTCGCGCTCGACCCAGGGTCCGGTGGCGTCGCTGGTGATCCCGCTCGTGGCCGAGGGCCGCACCGTCGGCCTGGTGGCGATCGAGTCGGACGACGCGGCCGCGTTCGGGACCGAGGCCATCACCGCCGCCGAGGAGCAGACCAAGGGCGCCGCGCTGCGCCTGGAGACGGCGCTGCTGTTCGAGGACGTCAGGTCGATGGCGACCACCGAGGAGCGCCAGCGGCTGGCCCGCGAGATCCACGACGGCATCGCCCAGGAGCTCGCGATGCTCGGCTACGGCATCGACAACGCGATGGCGGTCCTGCCCGAGGACGCCGGCGAGGCCGGGACCGAGCTGGAGGACCTGCGCAGCGAGGTCACCAGGCTCGTGACCGAGCTGCGGTTCTCGCTGTTCGAGCTGCGGTCGAACGTCGACCGCCAAGGCGGGCTGGCGTCCGCGATCGCGGACTATGCTCGTACTGTGGGCGCCTCCGCAGGGCTGCGGGTCCACCTGTCGCTCGACGAGGGCGGGGCGCGCCTCCCGGCGAGCACCGAGGCCGAGCTGCTGCGGATCGCTCAGGAGGCGATCACCAACGCCCGCAAGCACGCTCGAGCGGAGAACCTGTGGGTCACCTGCGAAGTGGACCCGCCGTACACGCGAATCGAGGTCACCGACGACGGCCAGGGCCTGGCCGGCGAGGCCTCCGAGGGGCGCTACGGACTGGCGATCATGAGCGAGCGCGCCGAGCGGATCAGGGGCTCGCTGGAGATCCGGCCCCACCAGCCGCACGGCACCACCGTGGCGGTGGTGCTCAACGCCTCCGCCAGGCCGACCCCGAAGTCGGCGCCCGCGCACCCGGCCTCCGAGGAGTGGGCGGCCGCCGACCGCGCGACCTCGACTGAGGAGAGGGCACACCAGTCACCCGACCGTGAGTCCGGAGGTAACCGATGAGGAGAGAGACCAGAGTTGACATCCTTCCCTCCGCAAAGAGAGGGAATACCGACCGGTCGCCTGGTCGGTCTTCCTGCTTCGCGGGCGACTGCCGTTACCCTCCCCTAGGGGACAACGGTCTTACAAGGCCTCCACAGGCTTCACATCCCGCCAGCCCGGCGGTAGGGCCGCAATGCTTGGTTTTCGCGGCACGGCCAGGAACATTGTACAAGAAGGAATCCAATGAACGCTGACGCTCCCGAATCGACTGCCCAGACGACGGTCTTGATCGTCGACGACCACGATCTGATCCGCAAGGGCCTGCGGCACGCCTTCGATCGCGACCCCGAGTTCGAGGTCGTCGGCGAGGCCGACACGGCCGGGGACGCCCTGCGCCTGGCCGCCTCGCTGATGCCCAGCGTCGTCATCATGGATCTGCGACTCCCCGACGGCTCCGGCCTGGACGCGACGCGCAAGCTCCGCAAGGCCCACCCCAACATGGGCATCGTGGTGCTGACGATGTACGCGGGCGACGACCAGCTGTTCGGTGCCCTGGACGCGGGCGCGAGCGCGTTCGTGCCGAAGAGCGCCCCCGCGAACGACGTGGTCTCGGCGGCGAGGCACGCCTCGGCGAACCCGACGGCGTTCAGCGCCGCGGACCTGGCCGAGGCCATGCAGCGGCGCCTGACGCCGACCGGCCCCCAGCTCTCGCCGCGAGAGTCGCAGGTGCTCAAGCTCCTGGCGGACGGCCTGTCGGTGGCCGGGATCGCGAAGCAGCTGTACGTCTCGGAGTCGACGGCGAAGACGCACATCTCGAAGCTCTACGAGAAGCTCGGGGCGGGCAACCGCGCGCAGGCGCTCATGACGGCCTTGAAGCTCGGTCTCCTGGAGGCACCGGACCAGCCGAAGTTCTAGACGGTCTCGCCGTAGAGCATCGCTTCGAGGCGCCCGGCCTGGCGGTCCCATGTCCACTCGCCGCAGGCCCACTCCCGGCTGGCCGCGCCGAACTTCTCGGCCAGCGGCCGGTCGGTGAGCACCTGCGTGAGCCGGGTGGCGATCTCGTCGACGTCCCTGCCGTCGACCACCCAGCCCGACTGGTCGTGCAGCACCGTGTCCGGCGCGCCCCCCGAATCCCCCGCGATGACCGGCAGGCCGGACGCGGCGGCCTCCAGGAAGACCGCGCCCAGTCCTTCGACGTCCAGGCCCCGGCGGCGGGTGCGGCACGGCATCGCGAAGACGTCCCCGGCCGCGAAGTGCCCGGCGAGCTCGCTCTCGGGCACCGCGCCGGTGAACGTCACCGCGTGCTCGACGCGGTGGTGCCGGGCCAGCTCGCGCAGCCGGGTCCCGTAGGGTCCCTGGCCGACGACGAGCAGCCGCACGTCCTCGCCGACCCGGTCGCGCACGCGCGGGAGGGCCGCGATGAGCTTGTCCTGGCCCTTGCGCGGCACCAGCCGCGAGACGCACACGACGACCGGCCGCCCGCCCAGGCCGTGGCGGTCGCGGACTCCGGTGCCGTCGACGCCGGGGTGGAACGTCTCGGTGTCGATCCCGAAGGTCAGCTGCTCGAGCCGGGTCAGGTTCGCCGCGACCGGGGCGAGGCGCCGGTAGGTGTAGCCGCCGAGGTAGGTCATGACGTCGAGCGAGCCCGCGATGCGCCGCAGCGCCTGGCGGGTGCCCGGCATCATCGCCCAGCCGACCTCGTGGCCGTGGGTGAGCGCGATGGCCCGCTCGATGCCGGTGTCGCGCAACAGCCCCGCGGCGAGGAGCCCGAGCGGGGCGGCGGCGCCGAACCAGACGCGGTCGCAGCGGTGCTCGCGGGCGAGGGCGGTGACGGCGCGGGCGACGCGCGGAGTCGGCAGGAGCATCGCGGCCCGGTCGCGGACCACGGTGAACGGCTGGACGGCGTCGAACGCCTCGTGGCCGGGAGAGGAAGAGGTGTAGACGACCAGGTCGTCGGACGGCAGCCGCAGCGCCATGCCGTGCACGAAGGTCTGGATGCCGCCCCTGCGTGGCGGGAAGTCGTTCGTCACCAGCAGCGTTCGGCTCATCATGCCCCCTTCATGACTGCCCTAGTCTGTCATGCCGGGCCGGATCCCCGAAGGAATCCGGCGGGCTCGGTCCGCGGCGTGCGGGCGGGGCGGCCGGTGAGGGCGATGGCACACTGGGGGCCATGACGAGCGGCGAGGACGGTCAAGGGCCCGCGGACCGAGACGAGAGCGAGCCGGCGGTCTTCCTGTCCGAGCCGGTGCGCCGCAAGACCGTCGAGATCGCCGCCGCCGCGATGCCGGGGCTGGCGCCCGCGAAGGTGCCCGCGAAGCTGCGCCGGTTCCTCAAGTTCAACCAGGCCAAGCGCGCCAAGCTGGCCCGCGCCGACATCGCCGCCGAGCTGGCCGGGGGCGATGCGTTCCGCGCCGATCTGGGCGAGGTGCTCGCCGGGGCCGACGCGCCGCTGGTGCGGGCGGTCGCCGACGGCGGGGCCGTCTCGGCGATGGCCGATCCCGCCGAGGTGGCCGCGCTGGCCTACCTGCTGCGTCCCGAGGGCTGGAGGGCGCTGGTGGCGGGCGCGGCCGAGGCCGTCCGCACCGAGCCCGAGGCCGCCGCCGCGGAGGCGCCGGTCGACGAGGAGGCCCGGCGGCGGATCGCCGCGGTCGACAAGGAGAACCAGCGGCTGCGCGGGGCGCTGACCGACCAGCGGTCGGCGGCGGCCCGGCTGCAGGAGGACCTGCGCAAGGCGCGGCGGGAGCTGCGCGAGGCCGAGGAGCGGGCCGCGAAGCTCGCCGGGGACCTGGCCGCCGAGCGCGGCCGCATCAAGCAGGCCGACTCGGAGCGGCGCGCCGAGCGGCGCCGCCTCGAATCCGAGGCGGCGTCGCTGCGCTCGCAGCTCGACGAGCTCCGGCGGGCCGACCGCGAGGCGGACCGGCTCGCCGACTCGCGGCTGTGGCTGCTGATGGAGACGCTCTCGGGCACCGCGACCGGGCTGCGCCGCGAACTCGGGCTCGAACCGGTCGCCGACCGCCCGGCCGACTACGTGGCCGACGAGCGCTGCGCCGAGCCCGAGACGCGGGAGACGGAGGGCTCGCGGGGGCTGGATCAGACCGACCCGCAGCGGCTCGACCACCTGCTGTCGCTGCCGAACCCGCACCTGATCGTCGACGGCTACAACGTCACCATCAGCGCTTGGGGCGACACGCTGACGCTGGAGCAGCAGCGCAACCGGCTCGTCCAGGGGCTGGGAGCCCTTGCGGCGCAGACGAACGCCGAGATCACGGTGGTCTTCGACGGGGCCGATCCGATCTTCGGGGCGAAGCCGAGCGCGCGCGGGGTGCGGGTGCTGTTCAGCGCCAAGGGCGAGATCGCCGACGACGTGGTGGTGGACCTGGCCAGGGTGGAGCCGAAGGGCCGCCCGGTCGTGGTGGTGTCCTCGGACCGGGAGGTCGCCGACCGGGTGCGGCGCCACGACGCCTATTCGGTGCCGTCGCCGATGCTGGTGCGGCGGATCCAGCGCGGCTGAGCGGGGGTTCGGGCTCGCATGCGCGGGGCCGTCACGGGGTCTCGGAGGCCGGTCGGGGCGTCGCCTTGAGCATCACCGAGTCGGCGGCCAGGTCGTGCAGCCCGCGGTGGTAGCGGTGGCCGAAGGCGCTGAGCGCCGGGAGGACCAGCGACAGGAGCACGGCCCGCACCAGGGCGCGCCAGAAGCCGAGGCGGCCGCCGGTGGTGGCCGAGACGCAGGCGATGCGCATGATGGCCATGCCGAGGCTCTGGGAGCCGAAGGTCATGCAGGCGGTGTAGTAGACGATGAACAGGGCGGGGGTCGCGATGCGGACGTCGTCGGGGCCGGGCGGCAGCGTGCCGATCCATTCGAGGAGGTAGACGAGCACCAGGCACGAGACCCAGTCGATCACCAGGGCCGTGAGGCGCTCGCCGAGGCCGGCGAGATCCTGGCCGCCGGTGTCCGTTCCCTCTGCCGCGCCGTCGCTTTCCGTTGTCATGGCGCGAGTCTACGGGCCGCCTCCGGGCGGTGGGATCCAGCGGCCGTGAGCAGTGGGTTCGGTCAACAGATGACGAGTTCACGCATAGCAAGTAACACGCGCGAAACATTTGATTTACGCTGAGGCAACTGACTGCGGATAGCGTTTCGCCTAATACCGCGGTGTCGACAGCGACGTCGGTGCCAGACCGTGGCAAAGCGTGCGAGCCATGGATTTAGCTTCATACCTACCGAGAGGAACACCTTCGTGTTTTCCAGCCCAGAAGAGCTCCTCGGCTACGTCCGCGACAACGACGTGAAGTTCATCGACGTCCGCTTCTGCGACCTGCCCGGCGTCATGCAGCACTTCAACATCCCGGCGGCGTCCTTCGACGCCGACCTGCTGGAGGAGGGCCTCGCGTTCGACGGCTCGTCGATCCGCGGCTTCCAGGAGATCCACGAGTCGGACATGCTCCTGCTGCCCGACGTCGCCACCGCGTTCATCGACCCGTTCCGCGAGCAGAAGACCCTCGCGCTGAACTTCTTCATCCACGACCCGTTCACGCGCGAGGCCTACAGCCGGGACCCGCGCAACATCGCCAAGAAGGCCGAGCAGTACCTGGCCGGGAGCGGCATCGCCGACACCGCTTACTTCGGTGCCGAGGCCGAGTTCTACATCTTCGACTCGATCCGCTTCGACCAGACCGCCAACCAGGCGTTCTACCACATCGACTCGGTCGAGGGCGCGTGGAACACCGGCGCCGAGGAGGCCGGGGGCAACCTCGGTTACAAGCCGCGCCACAAGGGCGGGTACTTCCCGGTCGGCCCCGTCGACCACTTCGCGGACCTGCGCGACCGGATGACGACCAACCTCATCGAGGCCGGCCTGACGATCGAGCGGGCCCACCACGAGGTCGGCACCGGCGGCCAGGCCGAGATCAACTACCGCTTCTCGACGCTGCTGCACTCCGGCGACGACGTCCAGAAGTTCAAGTACATCGTCAAGAACACCGCCACGCAGGCGGGCAAGACGGTGACGTTCATGCCCAAGCCGCTGTTCGGCGACAACGGCTCCGGCATGCACACCCACCAGTCGCTGTGGGCCGCGGGCGAGCCGCTGTTCTACGACGAGACCGGTTACGCGGGCCTGTCGGACACCGCGCGGCACTACATCGGCGGCCTGCTCAAGCACGCCCCGAGCCTCCTGGCGTTCACCAACCCGAGCGTGAACTCCTACCGCCGCCTGGTGCCGGGCTTCGAGGCGCCGGTGAACCTGGTCTACTCGCAGCGCAACCGCTCGGCGTGCACCCGCATCCCGGTGACGGGGTCGAACGCGAAGGCCAAGCGCGTCGAGTTCCGCGTGCCGGACCCGTCGTCGAACCCGTACCTGGCGTTCTCGGCCATGCTCATGGCGGGCCTGGACGGCATCAAGAACAAGATCGAGCCGCCGGCGCCGGTCGACAAGGACCTGTACGAGCTGGGCCCGGAGGAGTACGGCGACATCGCCCAGGTCCCCGGCTCGCTCGACAAGGTGCTCGACAACCTCGAGTCCGACCACGACTTCCTCACCGAGGGCGGCGTGTTCACGCCGGACCTCATCGAGACGTGGATCGAGTACAAGCGGGAGAACGAGATCGACCCGATCCGCCTGCGTCCGACGCCGCACGAGTTCGATCTGTACTACGAGGTCTAGCGGAACTGCTTACCCCCGGAGGGCGCGGCCGGCACATGCCGGCCGCGCCCTTTTGCCGTCTGCTCCCCCGCCGGGGCCCGGCGGTAGGTTTGCCGGGTGCGTTCACGACTCATCCGCGCGATCGGCCCCGAGCTGCTGCGCGACATCGCCGCGCTGGCGGCGGGCATCCTGATCGTCGGCGCCTCGTTCGGCGCGATCGCCACTGCCGAGGGCGTCCCGTGGTGGCAGTCGACGGCGATGTCGGCGCTGGTGTTCGCCGGGGCCTCCCAGTTCGCGACGCTGGGGATCATGACCACCGGCGGCGGGGTGCTCGCCGGGGTGGCGGCCGGGCTGATCCTCAACATGCGGCACATCCCCTACGGCATGGCCGTCGGCGGCCTGTACTGGACGAGCCTGCGCTCCAAGCTCCTCGGCACCCATCTGCTGCTGGACCAGTCGACGGCGTTCGCCCTCGCCGCCGGGGGGGACCGCCGCCGGGCGCGGATCGCGTTCTGGACGGTCGGGGTCGTCATGTTCGCGGTGTGGAACATCGGGACCGTGCTCGGGGCCGTGGCGGGGCGGTTCATCGCCGACCCGGCGGCGCTGGGGCTCGACGCGGCGCTCCCGGTCATCCTGCTGTCCCTGGTGCTGCCCGCCCTGCGCGACAGGGACACGCTGCTGGCCGGGCTCGCGGGCACGGCGATCGCCCTCGTCGCGAGCCTGTTCCTGCCCGCTGGCGTCCCGGTGCTGCTGGCGCTGCTCGGGCTCGCGGTCATGTGGCGCGGCACCGGCTCGAAGAAGCGGGAGGCGGCGTCATGACGATGGTCGCGGCGATCATCGCGCTCGCGGTCGGGACGTTCCTGATCCGGCTCTCCGGGCCGCTGCTGCGCGGGCGGCTCACGCTGTCGGCGCGCACCGAGGCGATCCTCAAGGCGGGAGCGACCGTCGTGCTGCTGGCGCTGACGGTGACCTCGACGCTCATCGTCGATGGCGGCTTCGCCGGGTGGGCGCTGCCCGCCGGAGTCCTGGTGGGCGGGGTCCTGGCGTGGAGGCGGCTGCCGCTGGCGGTGGTCGTCGTCGCGGCGGCGGCCACGACGGCACTGCTGCGTCTCGCTGGCATCGCTTGAGCCGCAACGACACCAGAAGCCACATAAAGAACTGAATAAATGTTTGATGCTCTTCCGGCGACATGCCGCGCGTTTCCACGTGATACTCGGGTGATGGCGTTCCGCATCTGGGAGACGATCGGACGGGATCTGCTGCGCGACACCGCGGCCTACAGCGTCGGCATCGCCGTCGCGGGTGCCGCGTTCGCGGCCATCGCGACCGCCCAGGGACTGCCGTGGTGGATCACCTGGGCCATGTCGCTCTTCGTCTATGCCGGAACGGCGCAGTTCGCCGCGCTCGGCGTCG
Source organism: Glycomyces arizonensis DSM 44726 (assembly GCF_000482705.1). Lineage (GTDB taxonomy): Bacteria > Actinomycetota > Actinomycetes > Mycobacteriales > Micromonosporaceae > Glycomyces > Glycomyces arizonensis. The sequence continues at coordinate 31,160 of NZ_AXWO01000024.1, forward strand.
CCGCGGCGGGCGGCAGCGGCCTGGCGGTCGTCGCCACCGGCCTCATCCTCAACCTCCGCCACATCCCCTACGGGCTCGCCGTCGGGCACCTGTACTGGGACCGGTGGTGGACCCGCATCCTCGGCACGCAGAACCTGCTCGACACCACCACGGCCTTCGCACTGGCCGAAGGGGACGATCAACGCCGGGCGAAGATCGCCTACTGGACGACCGGCACCGGGAACGCCGTGGCGTGGGTGGTCGGGAACTTCGCGGGCATGTTCATCGGCGGCTGGATCGCCGAACCCGAACGGCTCGGCCTGGACGCGGCGCTGCCCGCGATCATCCTGGCGCTGGTGATCCCGAGCCTGAAGGACCGCAGGACGCTGCTGGCGGCCGCGACCGGCGCGGTGATCGCCTTGGCCGCCAGCCCGTTCCTGCCGCCGGGGATGCCGGTGCTGCTGGCGCTCGTCGGGCTGGTCTTCGCGCGGCCGAAGCGCGGACGGGAGGAGGCGGCCACGTGAACTGGATCGAGGTCGCGGTGCTGGCGGTCGGGACGTTCCTCATCCGGCTCTCGGGGCCGCTGCTGCGCGGGCGCATCAGCGTGTCCGAGGAGACCGAGGAGTTCCTCAAGCGCGGCGCGACGGTGGTGCTGGTGGCCTTGGTGGCGACCTCGTCGGTCATGTCCGAGAACCAGTGGGCCGGATGGGCGCTGCCCGCGGGGGTCGCGGTGGGCGGGGTGCTGGCGTGGCGGCGGGCGCCGCTCGCGGTGGTCGTCGTCGCGGCGGCGGCCACGACGGCGCTGCTGCGCCTGGCGGGCATCGAGTGAGGCGACGGCGAACGGGCCGCGCGGCATGGCCGCGCGGCCCTGGTTCGGATCGGACGGAAGCCGGGTCCGCCGCTGGGGTCGGTCAGTCGGCGACCACGCGGCGGCGACGGGCGAGGAGGATCAGCACGGCGGCACCGGCCACGATGGCGGCTGCGGCGACGCCGATCGTCACGGTCATCGGGGAACCGGTGACCGGCAGCTGCGCCACAGGTGTGGACGACTCCGGCGGCGCGGACGACTCGGAGGGCGCGGGGCTCTCCTCATCGCAGCCGGCGGGCATGGCCCAAGAGGCGGTGCCCTCGATCGTGTTCCTCGCGAACTCGACCTGGAACGAGACGTTCAGCTCGCCGCCTTCGGCCTGGAACTCGACGGTCGCGGTCTCACCGGCCGCCAGCTCCTCCGTCCGGGTCTCGCCGTTGACCGTGAAGGTGTAAACGAAGGGGTCGGCGTCGGCGGGGACGGCGAGGTCGAAGGTCAGGCCGTCGCAGGTCTGCTCGTAGGAGCCCCAGGCGCAGGGGGCGTCGGCGTCCCAGGTGACGACATCGACCTCGATGTCGTCGACGGTGACGGTGACGGTGAAGGGCTCGTCCGGGTTCGGGACCAGGAAGTAGTGGCTCAGCGTCGCCCGACCGGGGAGGGTTTCGCTGACGGCGTCGCCCTGGCTGGGGGTGAGGACGATCTCTCGGTCCACGCCGATATCGGCGTGGACCGCCTCGACCAGCAGTCCGGAGCAGTCGCTGGTCCCTCTGGCCGCGCCTATCAGCTCGTCCCCGCCTTCTTCTCCACAGGCTCCGCGCAAGACGACCGGCAGGGACTCCACCAGTTCCTCAGTGTCCGTGCCCTCGTCGTACTCGCCGTCGGCGTCGTTGTCCCAGAAGAGCGTGACGCTCATCGAGGTGTCGGTGGCCGAGCCCGGCAACGTCTGTGTTCCGGTCAGGACCGTGCCGTCGGCCACTGGCGCGCCGACCTGCAGTGCGCCGGTCAGCGTTCCGGACTGGTCGATCTGCAGGACCTCGCCTGTGGCGTCGGCGCTGGGGGCGGTGACGGTCAGCGTCCAGCCGATCTCCCGGTTGCCGTCCACGCACGGGGCCGCATCGAGGCGGAGGGTGGACTCCTCGGCCTGGGCGGCCGACGCGAACGCGACCGCGGCCGCGAGCCCGAGGGCCGCGCTGCCGGTCAGGCTCAGCACCCGTTTCAGGATGGTTTTCATATTTTCTCCTAAACCATGACAGTACTCATGGGATAGTGGGCAAGTGAGTTTTTCGTGGTCGAAGGCAATGGTCCGACCACTCCAGCCACCGTACCAACTGGACACCACCTGGCCGGAAAAAGGATTCGCATATCAGCCGAATGGCGATATCGACGCAATAGCATTGCGCCATTAGAGATAAGAGTGAAGCTCTGAGGTTATTGCGATAATGGCAGCTGGACGTTTTCACGGCCGCGGCCGGTCTACTCGGCGGAGATTCGGAGCGGGAAGGCCCGCCGACCGCGGCGGAAGGCGCCGATCGCGGCGGTCGGCCGCGACGGCGCTGCCGCGCCTCGCGGATCTCGCGGGCATCGACTGAGGCACGAAGAAGGGGCCGCGCAAGCAGGTTGCGCGGCCCCTTCGTCTCAGATCGGCTGGAAGCCTATCCCACAGACAGGATCGGTCTACCAGTCAGCGGCCGCACGGCGGCGGCGCGCGATGAAGAACAGCACGGCTGCGGCGACCACGAGGGCGGCGGCGGCGCTGATCATGATGGTCATCGAGGAACCGGTGGTCGGCAGCTGGGCCACGGGGGTGGTCGAAGCCTCAGAGGTCGGGGGGACCTCTTCCTCGCACTCACCGGGCTTGGTCCAGGGGATCTCGCCGCTGTAGATGTGCTTGTCGTCGTCGGCCTCCTCGGCCTTCCACACCACGGTCAACTCGTCGCCGGAGGCGGTGAAGGTGAAGACCTGGGGCTCGGCGCCCGGGGTGAGGACAGCCTCGACGGCGTCGCCCTCGCTCGGGGTGAGGGTGACAGTGGTCTCAGGCGCGTCGGCGGACACGAAGAGCTCGAACTTGAGGCCATCGCAGGTGTCGTAGACGGTGCCCCACTCGCAGTTGCCGCCGCCGTCCCACTGGTAGGTCTCATACTCCTCGCCGTTGACGAGGACTGTGACGCTCAGGCCTTCTTCGCTCTCGACCGAGAAGTACTGAGTGAATTCCTTGCCGACCTCCGGAGTTCCGGAGACCTCGTCGCCGGTGCTGGGAACGAAGGTGAACTCGGCCAGGGTCTCGCTCTCGTTGATAGCGGTCACGGCCATGCCGGCGCAGTCGCTCCACGAACCAACGGCGACCGAGGGCTCGGGCACCTCGGGGCTCGGGCTCTCAGACGGCTCTACGGTCGTCGGCACTTCCGTGGGCTCACAGCCGCCTTGGGGCTGCGGGACGCTCCAGTCGTTGGTCTGGGTGTCGCCACCGTTCCAAGTCGGCCAGGATGCCGTGATCGAAAGCGTGGCCTGCTGGTCCTCGGAAGTGAGGGTCTGCACGCCTTCGAGCGTCCCGGACCCGGGGGTGGGCAGGGAGGCGCCATCGACGATGTCGCCGGTCAGGGTGCCGTTGTTCTCGACCGAGTCGATGATGCCCTCGGCGTCGCCGGTCCAGTTGGTGGCGTGCCAGGCGACCGTCCAGCCGCCGTCATCGGCGCAGCTGACATCCCAATCGATCTCGACGTGACAGGCCTGAGCGGCCGAGGCGAACACCGTCGCACCGACGAGGCCGAGGCCGATGCCTGCGGCCAAGGTCCTTACCCGCTTGAGGGTACGGTTCATGTTTCTCCTAAGTGATGGCATTTCTCAATGGGGGTAGTTGCAGGGGATTCGCACGGTCGGGGGCAGAAAACCGACCGGCTTAGGCACCTTACCAACTAGACACGTGGCGGCTTGCAGAAAGGTCGCATAACAATCGAGTAACAGACGACCGCAAACCTGCTGTGACGCAAGGGGTCAATGAGCGTCACCGAGGCCGCCCGCGCGGCGCAGCAACTGTCCTTTTTCACGGTAATTGTCGGCCATGGCGGCGGCACCTTCGAATGCGTTCCGTGCTTCCTCGGTGCGTCCCATGCGTTCGAGCATCTCGCCGCGCACGGCGGACACGAGGTGGTAGTCCTTCAACGCTGGCAGGTCGGCGATCTCGTCGACCAGTTCGAGGCCCCGCTCGGGGCCGAAGGCCATCCCGAAGGCCACCGCCCGGTTGAGCGCGACGACCGGCGAGGGCTGGACGGCCAGCAGGCGGGAGTACAGGCCCGCGATCCGCACCCAGTCGGTCTCCTCGGCCTTGGACGCCCGCGCGTGGCAGGCCGCGATCGCGGCCTGGAGCACGTAGGGCCCGGCGTCGTCGCCCCAGGCGCTGGCGCGGTGGAGGGCGGCCTGGCCGCGCCGGATCAGCAGTCCGTCCCACTTGGAGCGGTCCTGTTCGGGCAGCGGCACCGGCTCGCCCTCGGCATCGGTGCGGGCCCGCGAGCGCGAGGCCTGGAAGTCGAGCAGCGCTGCCAGGCCGAGGACCTCGGGCCGGTCGGGCAGCAGGACGGTCAGGCGCTGGGCGAGCCGCATCGCGTCCTGGCACAGCTGCGGCCGCATGAGGTCGTCGCCGCCGGTGGCGGTGTAGCCCTCGTTGAAGATCAGGTAGACGACCTCGAGCACCGCGTCGAGGCGCTCGCCGAACTCGTCGGCCGAGGGCGCCTCGAAGGTCACGCCCGCCTCGGCGAGCCTGCGCTTGGCGCGCACGATGCGCTGGGCGACGGTGGACTCGCCGGTGAGGTAGGCGCGGGCGATCTCGCCGGTGGTGAGGCCCGCGGCCGCCTTGAGGGTCAGCGCGGCGCGCGCCTCGATCGACAGCACCGGGTGGCAGGCGCAGAAGACGACGCGCAGCAGCTCGTCGCCGATGTCGTCGTCCAGTTCGGCCTCGGCCGCGGCGATCGGGTCCTCGGCCTCCCCGGCGGCCTCCAACCGCCGGGCCACCTGCTCGTACTTGCCCTTGAGGTTCTGGTCGCGCCTGATGCGGTCGACCGCGCGGCGCTTGGCGGTGACCATGAGCCAGGCGGCGGGCCGCTCGGGCACGCCTTCGACCGGCCATTGCTCCAGGGCGGCGACGACCGCGTCGGAGGCGAGTTCCTCGGCGAGGCCGACGTCGTTCACGGTGCGGGCGAGGACGGCGATGATCTTGGCGGACTCCAGCCGCCACACTGCCTCGACCGTCCTGTGGACGCCGTCGGTCCGCTCGCCGATCATGCCGCGATGCTACTCCGCGTCGAGGATCCGGCGGACCTCGTGGATGATCTCGAAGCCCGGGGCGTGCACGCGGTGCAGTTCGACCGACTGCCTGGCGACCTCGACGGCCTCCTCCTGGCTGCGGCACTGGACGATGAAGTACCCGCCGACCCATTCCTTGGCCTCGGCGAAGGGCCCGTCGACGACCTTGACCTTGCCGCCGTGCAGGTCGACGCGGGCGGCCCGCTCGGTCGGCTCCAGCCCGGCGGCGTCGACGAGGATGCCGTCGGCGGCGAGCTTGGCGACGAAGGCTCCCATCGCCTCGTGCAGGTCGGAGGGGTCGCCCTCGAAGTCGGCGGGACGGTCGTGGACGACGTTGATGAGGTAGCGCATGGACTTGCTCCTTCGGTTCGTTTCGGCCTTGACACCCCTCAGTCGATCGGCCGGGCGCCGATTCGACGCTCCGGCCGAGAAATCTCGAGAAATTCTTCGAAGGGCTAGAAGTCCTGCGGTTCGACGGCGTTGTCGATGTCCTCCATGGTGAGGTACTCGCTGCCGATCAGCTCCTCTTCCCAGTTGTTCTTGTCGATGCTCACCGGCTCCAGCAGGTACGAGGGCACGAATTTGAAGCCGTTGTTGTACGTGCCGAGGTCGTTGACCTCGGGGTCGTCGCCGTTCACGATGCTCTTGACCATGCCAGAGGCGACCGCCGCGAGGTCGCGGGTGTCCTTGAAGACGGTCTGGGTCTGGCCCAGGTCGTCGCGGATGAACTTGATCGAGAGGGCTTCGGCGTCCTGGCCGGTGATGACCGGGAACTCATCGGTGCCGGGGACGAGTCCGAAGTCTTCGAGCGCGCGAATGACGCCCCGGCTGATGCCGTCGTAGGGGGAGAGCACCGCGTCGAGGTGGCGGTCCTCGTAGAACTCATCGAGCAGCCCGGCCATGCGCTCCATGGCGAGGGGCCCGCTCCAGCGCTCGGTGGCGGTCTGCTCCTGCTCGGTCTGCTCGGAGGGGATCCGGATGATTCCGGAGTAGGTGTAGCGCTCGAGCGTGTCGAGGCCCCCCTGGAAGAAGTACTGGGAATTGCTGTCGTCGGACGAGCCGGAGAAGATCTCGACGTTGAACGGGCCTTCGGCGCCGTCCTCGCTGATGCCGAGCCGGTCGAGGATGTGCTTGGCCTGGAGGACGCCGACCTGGTAGTTGTCGAACGAGGCGTAGTAGTCGACGTCGGGGGTGTCGAGGATGAGGCGGTCGTAGGAGATGATCATCACCCCCTTGTCCTTCGCGTGGGCGAGGACCTCGCCGAGGGAGCGGTTGTCGATCGCGCCGATGATGAGGAACTCGACGCCCTGGTCGACCATCCCCTGGATCTGGGAGATCTGCTTTTCGGGGTCGTCGTCCCCGTATTCGAGGATGGTCTCGTAGCCGGGCTCGTGAAGCTGGTCCTCCAAAAACCCGCCTTCGATGACCCAGCGGTCGGAGGTCTTGGTGGGCATGGCGATGCCGGTGAAGCCGGTGAGGGAGGAGCCGGACTCCTCGCCCCCCGAGCACCCTGCCAATGTGACGGCTGCCATGCCTGCCGATCCGTGCAGTAGGCGGCGGCGACTGAGATGCATGAGGGCGGTACTCCTTCGTACAAAAGGGGTGACAATTCACCAGAAAATTTACACGAACCAATTTTTCTACAAGTGACACATTCCGTGATCTGCCCGTTGCTTGAAAACTGGATGAACGGGTAGGAAACGGCGGCGCCGGGATGGGATCGCGGCACCGTACCCGACGGTAGATCGTCTCGTAGGGGCGCTCCATCCGCCCCCCGCCGCGCTGAGAGGCGCCGCTCGCGGCCGGAGGGCGCGCGGCGACCCCATACGATGGCGCCCATGGGCGATCGATGGGTGGAAGTGGCCGACCGGGTGTGGGTGCGGCGCTGCGAGGAGCTGGACCTGTCGCTCGGGCTGGTCGCGGGCGACGACTGCTGCCTGGTGATCGACACCGGCGTCAGCGCCGACCACGGCTTCGCGTTCGCCACCGCCGTCCGCGAGCTCACGCCGCTGCCGTGGCAGATCGCCTACACGCACGACCACTTCGACCACTGGTTCGGGACCGCCGCGTTCGGCGAGTCGGCGATCTGGGCCGTGGCCGACGGCGCCCGCTTCATCGCCACCGGCGACGAGCAGCGCAAACGCTGGGCCGCGAAGTACCGGCTCGACAGACGCGAGGAGGACGCCAGGGCCATCGGGCGCTCCCGGCTGGTGCCGCCGAACTGCCGCGTCAGCGGAGCGATCGGCCTGGACCTGGGCGGGCGGACCGTGGTGCTGCGCCAGGTGGGGCTCGCGCACTCCGACAACGACATGGTGGTGGAGGTGCCCGACGCGGGCGTGCTGTTCGCCGGGGACCTGGTGGAGAACGGCGCGCCGCCGTCGTACGGCGACGCCTTCCCCTACCACTGGCCGCAGGCCGTGGAGTACCTGCTGAGCTGGCGGCCGCAGACGGTCGTGCCCGGCCACGGCGAGGCGGCCGACTACTGGTGGGCCAGGGGCCAGGTGCGCGAGATGGCCGAGGTGGCGCGGCTGTGCGGCGAGGTGGCCCAGGGCCTGGTGCCCGTTGAGGAGGCCGCCGAGCACGGGCCGTTCGGGCCCGAGACGATGCGCACCGCGATCGAGCGCAGCCGCCTGCTCGCCCCGCCTCCTCCCCCGCCGCCGCTCCCCGAGCCGCCCGCCCAGTCCGACCCCGAGGCGGCCCGGCAGAGCCCGATGGGCAACCCCGCCTTCGACGCGGCCCCGTGGGCGCCGGTCTGCATCTACGACGCGATCGACTACGTCATCGGCCCCGACGGCTCGATCGAGGCCGAATAGGACTGTCGCATCGCTCGCGAGCTTGGTGCATACTGAGGTTCACCCAACGTATTGCCGACCCCCGACCTGACTCACCCGGCGACCACCCTTCACGGGAGCACCAGTGTCCGACGGCGCACACCGCGACTCCGCGCGAACCGACCGACCGCCCCGACCGTCCGAGCGGCGCCGCCGCCTCGACCCGACGGCCACCGCCGTGTGGGCCGGAGCGGCCAGCGCCGCCATCAGCGTCGCCTTCAACGTCCTGAGCATCCAGGCCGAAGGGCTCACCGGCACCGAGCTCGAACGCATCAAGAACCTCGCGATCATCCTGGCGATCCCCGCGTTCGGCGTGACGACGGCGATCCTGTGGGCGCGGCTGTCGCGCTCGCCCACCCGGATCACCGCACTGGTCGACGCCCCGCCGACGCACCGGCCCCGCCCCACGACGCTCCTGTTCATCACGGCGCTCGCGCTCAACCTGCTCGGCGCGTGCTCGGGCATGGTGGCGCTGTTCCAGCCCCAGCTGCTCGACGTGTTCGACCCGCCGTGCGAGGACCCGATCGAGCTGACCGTCGCCGTCCCGCAGGAGGGCGCCGCGGGCTTCACCGACGTCGTCGCGGAGTTCGCGGACGACCAGCTCGACGAGCACGGCTGCCGCACGGTCAGCGTCACCGCCCTCCCCCTCTCCTGGCAGGAGGTCGAAGACGCCTTCGCGGACGACTGGCAGGGGAGGATGCGGCTCTCGCTCGGGATCCGGCCGGACGTGTGGATCGCCGAATCGGCCGCGCAGATCGATTACGCCGGCAGCCTCATGGACGACGACGCGCCGCTGGCGGGCGAACCGGTGCCGATCGGCACCACCCCGCTGGTGCTGGCGGTCCCCCAGGACATCGAGTCGCTGCACACGGCGGCCGAGACGGCGTTCGCATCGCTCATGCAGCCCGACGACAACGCCGTGGTGCGCGCCGACCCCGAGCAGTCGCTCACCGCGCTCTACCACCTCTCGTGGCTCTACGAGCTCAACGCGAACGACGCCGACATCGAGGAGGCGATCACGAGCGGGCTCGAATCGAACGGCATCGGCAAGGTCGGCGACACCGCGCTGCTGTGCCAGCTGTACCACCGCGACGCGGCGACGACGGCCGTGCTCACCACCGAGAGGGCCGTGGCCGTCTACAACGAGGAGGAGATGGGCTCGGACTGCTCGCAGACCGACCGCCCCGACACGCAGCTCGACGCCCTGTACCCCATCGAGGACGTGCACCTGGACTACAGCGCCCTGCACCTCGGCTGGCCCGATCCCGAAGGGGCGGATCCGGCCGTCGAGGCCGACCGCGACCGCGCCGCCGAGGACTTCATCGACTGGCTCACCGCGCCGGACGGGCAGGCGTCGCTGGCGGACACGGGCATCCGCACCGATGCCGCCGAGACGCTGCTGGCCCGCGCTGGCGGCGTCAACACTGACGCGGCGCAGGAGGCCCACGTCCTCGACTCCGGTGCGCTGCCGGGTCTCGAAGCGCGCTTCAGCGAGGCCCGGATGCCCGTCCAGGTCCTGCTGGCGGTCGACAACTCCGCGGCGATGAGCCAGGCCGTCGGCACCGGGCAGGCCGAGGACGGCGAAGACCGGACCCTCGCCGACGTCGCCTTGGCGGGAGCCCAGGCGGCACTGGACGAGTTCGAGGACGACGACGAGTTCGGGGTGTGGAGCTTCCCCACCGGCGAGGGCGATCCGGAGCCGGACCGCCTGCTGGAGATCGGGCCCGCCGACGAGGTCCATCGGACGCAGGCGGTGACGACGCTCGCCGCGCTGACACCGGAGGGCGACACCCCGCTGTACCACACGATCGCCGAAGGCGTGAGCGTCCTGGAGGGAGCCGACGACGAGCGGACCCAGCCGGTCATGGTGGTCATCACCGGCGGCGAGGACGACGACCCGGCCCACGACACCGGCGTCGAGGCGCTCACCGCCCGGCTCAACGAGGCCGGCGTGCGCCTGTACGTCGTCACCGTCGCGGGCGCCACCTGCGAGACCACCGGTCTCGACGAGGTGGCGGAGGCGTCGCTCGGCCGGTGCGAGAGCGTCCAGGCCGGCTCGCTGGAGGCGACGTTCGCCGGAGTGTTCGACGAGATCTGGGGCGGCGACGATGCGTAGGCGCATCGGGATCGGCCCCGCCCGCGCGGGGTACAGGCGGCGGGAGCTCCTCGGCGGCCTGCTCTCGGCGGCGGGCGCGGGCGCCGCCGCCGCGCTCGGCGTCCAGGGGTATGTGCACCGCGAACGCGAGTTGGAGGACCTTCCCGAGGGCTACCGGCTGGGCATCCTCGCGGGCGTGGACGAGAGCTCCGGCGCGCAGCGCGAGATGCTGGTGCGCCAGTGGAACCGGCTGCACGAGCACCACCAGGCCGAGATCCGCGACCTGCCGCCCAACGCCGACCTCCAGTACAACGGCATGCACGCCGCGCTCCAGGCCCGCGACACCGACGTCGACCTGGTCGCCGTCGACATCGCCTGGATCGCGGAGTTCGCCGAGCAGGGCTACCTCAGGCGGCTCGAGCACCTGGCCGACGACGGCTTCCTCCGCGCGCCGTTCCAGGCGGGGGTCATCGGGGGCGACGTGTACGCGCTGCCGTTCAACTCCGATGTGGGGCTGCTCTACTACCGCAGGGACCTCCTGGACGAGGACGACGAGCCGTCGCGGTGGGGCTGGGAGGAGTTCGCCGAGCGGGCCGAGGCGCTCACGGACGCCCTCGTGGGTTCGAGCGCCCACCCCGGCCTGGAGGGCGGCATCGCCATGCAGCTCGCCCCGTACGAGGGCTTCACCGTCAACGTGTGGGAGGTGCTGCTGTCCAACGGCGCCGAGCCGGTGCGCGAGGACCTCATCCAGATCGCCGACGACCCGCTCACCGTCCCCGCGCTGAACCGGCTCCAGGGCATGGTCAACCGGGGCACGGTCCTGCGCGATTCGCTCGCGTTCGACGAAGCGGGGTCGCTGACGGCCTTCCTGGAGGGCCGGACGGTCTTCCTGCGCCACTGGCCGCGCGCCTACCACCAGCTGCTGGCGAGCACCGCCGACCTGGACGTCGGCGTCGCGCCCATGCCGGGCAGGGGGGTGCTCGGCGGGCAGAGCCTGGCGGTGGCCGCTTCCTCGCGGTTCCCCGTCGTGTCCCAGGCCTTGGCGGAGTTCCTCACCGGCGACCGCAGCCAGCAGCTGCTGTTCGAGCGCGGCGGCTTCGCCGCCACGCGCCCCGAACCGTACGAGGACGCCGATCTGCGCAACGACGCCTACGGGCCTCCGGCGAAGGCGGGCGGCGGATCCGGCGGTGCGGCGCCCGCGGTCGGGTTCCCCATCGAGGACGTCGCGGTGCTCGAGGGCGGCCTGCGGGACGCCGGGCTCCGGCCCGCCGTCGACCACTACAAGCGCTTCAGCGAGGTCTTCAGCGACTACCTCCACGGCATCCTGTCCAACGGCGAGGAGGTCGACGCCGAGCGGCTCCAGACGGATCTGGAGCAGGCCGTCGAGGGGAAGTGACCGGCTGGTCTAGGAGAACCCGGCGATCGCGTGCGGGACGTAGCACTCCTCCAGGCGCATGACGTCCTCGTCGTCGAGTTCGAGGTCGATCGCGGCGAGCGCGTCCACCAGGTGGCCGGGCTTGGTGACGCCGACGATCGGGGCCGTCACGGCCGGGTTGCGCATCGCCCAGGCCAGCGCGATCTGGGCGCGCGGGACGCCGCGGTCGGCGGCGACGGCGCCGAGCCGCTCGACGACCTTCCGGTCGGACTCCTCGGCGCCCTCGTAGAGGGCCGCCCCGCGGAGGTCCTCGGTCAAGCGGGCGGTGACCTCGTCGGGGTCGCGGGCGAGGCGGCCGCGCGCGAGCGGGCTCCACGGGAGCACGCCGATGCTCTGGTCGAGGCACAGCGGCAGCATCTCCCGCTCCTCTTCGCGGTTGAGGAGGTTGTAGTGGTCCTGCATGGTCACGAAGCGGGTCCAGCCGTGCAGGTCGGCGGTGAACAGGGCCTTGGCGAACTGCCAGGCGTACATCGAGGAGGCGCCGATGTAGCGGGCCTTGCCGGCCTTGACCACGTCGTGGAGGGCCTCCATGGTCTCCTCGATCGGGGTGGCCGGGTCCCAGCGGTGGATCTGGTAGAGGTCGACGTAGTCGGTGCCGAGGCGGCGGAGGCTGTTGTCGATCTCGTTCATGATGGCCTTGCGGGAGAGGCCGGCGCCGTTGGGGCCGGAATGCATCCTGCTGAAGACCTTGGTGGCGATGACGACCTCGTCGCGGCGGGCCATGTCGGCCAGGGCGCGCCCGGTGATCTCCTCGCTGAGGCCTTGGGAGTAGACGTTGGCGGTGTCGAAGAAGTTGATGCCGGCCTCGAGCGCGTCGCGGATGACGCCGCGGCTGGCGTCCTCGTCGAGGGTCCAGCTGTGGCCCCCGTCCGGGCCGCCGAAGCTCATGCATCCCAGGCAGATGCGGGACACCTGGGTGCCTGTGTTGCCGAGTCGGGTGTATCGCATGGTCTGGCCTCCATCGGTCGTGGTGTTCGTGTCGCGGTCGGCAGGGCTGGGGTTACCCCGATCGGGGCTAGAGGAACGGCTGGTCGTCGAATGCGGTGTGGAGTTTGCGCAGCAGGGCGTCGAGTGTCCGGCGCTCGTCGGCGCTCAAGACCGAGAGCGCCTCGTCTTGGACGACGAGTCCGGCGCGGACGGCCGATTCGATGGCCGCTCGGCCTCGGTCGGTCATCTTGACCTTGAGGCCGCGGCGGTCGTCGGGGTCGGGGAGCCGCTCGATGTACCCGGCGCTCTCGAGCTTATCGAGGCGGCCGGTGAGGCCGCCCGAGGAGAGCATGAGAGTGGCGCCGATCTGCTTGGGCGAGAGGATGAACGGTTCGCCGGAGCGGCGGATGCTGGCCAGGACGTCGAATTCGCCGCGGCCGAGGGCGTACTCGCCGTGGGCGCGGCCGAGCATGGCGCGGAGCTTCTGGGAGACGCGGTGGACGCGCCCGAAGAGGGCCATGGACTCGAGTTCGAGGTCGGGCAGCTCGCGGTGCCACTGCTCGACGATGCGGTCGACCGCGTCTGGTTCAGCCATGGGGACATTCTCGCTCACCGCCCGAAGCGCCGCAGAGGTACCTCGCAGTGAAGTAAATCAACCTCAAGTATCTTGACGAAAACTATCTTAGCTCTAAGATAATTAAGTACAAGCTACTTGGAGGCGTGCCATGAACACCCGCACCCGCGACATCGCCCTGACCGCGCTGGCTCCGGTCATGTGGGGCACCACGTACCTGGTGACCAGTGAATTCCTACCGCCCGACCGGCCCATGCTCACCTCGATGCTCCGGGCGCTCCCGGCCGGGCTGCTGCTCATCCTCATAGCCCGGCGGCTCCCCCGCGGCGCGTGGTGGTGGAAGTCAGCCGTGATCGGCACGCTCAACATCGCCGTGTTCTTCGCGATGCTGTTCCTGGCCGCCTACCGGCTGCCGGGCGGGGTCGCGGCCGTGGCCAGTGCCGCCGGACCGCTCACGACGGCCGGGGCGACGATCCTCATCCTCCACCAGAAGGTGCGGCTGCGGACGTGGCTGCTCGGCATCGCCGGAGTCGGGGGCGTCGCGATGGTGGTGCTGACGGCCGAGGCACGACTCGACCTGATCGGCGCCCTCGCCGGGATCGGCGGGGTCGTCTCGATGTCGACGGCGGTGGTGCTGACGAAGCGGTGGGGGCTGCCGCCGCAGGCCGGACCGGCGGCGCTGGCCGGGTGGCAGCTGACCGCGGGCGGCCTGCTGCTGGTCCCGGCGGCCTTCATTCTCGAAGGCGGCCTGCCGGAGTTCACCTCGGTGAACGTCGCCGGATACGTGTACCTGGGGCTGGTGAACACGGCGCTGGGCTACTGGCTGTGGTTCCGCGGCATCGGAAGGCTCTCGGTGGTGCCGTTGAGCTTCCTGGGCCTGTTCTCGCCGCTGACGGCGGCGACCCTCGGCTGGCTGGCGCTGGGCGAGACGTTCACCGCGTGGCAGACCGCCGGGTTCGCCGTGGCGCTGGCGGCGACCCTCACGAGCCAGCTGCCCGCGCGCCGGAAGGCCGCACTGCCGATCGAGGAACCGAAACCCGAACTCACCCGAGTCTGAAAGGAAACGAGAACATGCGCATAGCGGTATTCGGAGCCGGAGGAAGCGTCGGCAGCAGAACGGTCGCCGAGGCGGCGGCCAGAGGCCACAAGGTGCTGGCCATCGCCAGGAAGCGGCTCGCCGGACTCCCCGGCAACGCCGAGACGCGGATCGGCGACGTGACCGACACGGCGGCGGTGGAGCGGCTGAGCGGGGAAGCGGACGTCGTGATCAGCGCCGTGCGCCCTCCGCAGGGGCTGGAGCACCAGCAGGCCGCGGCCACGAAGACGCTGCTCGACGGGGTGGCGCCGACCGGGACCAGGCTCTTGATCGTCGGCGGAGCGGCGACGCTGCGGGTGCCCGACACGGGCGGGCTCGTGATGGACGATCCGCGCTACGTGCAGGCCCCGTGGCGGGCGATCGCCGCGGCGGGCGCGGAGCAGCACGAGGTGTGCAGAGGCGAGAAGCGGGTGGACTGGGTGTACGTGAGCCCGTCGGCGAACCTGGTTCCCGGAGAGCGCACCGGCCGGTACCGGATCGGCGGCGACGAACTCCTGACAGACGAGCAGGGCGACTCGCGGATATCGGTGGAAGACCTGGCGGTCGCCCTCATCGACGAGGCGGAATCCCCAAGGCACCACCGAACCCGCTTCACGGTCGCCGCCGCCTGATCCGAGCCGCCGGCGACCCGTCGTCGAAGCGCTCGCGGGCGCTTCGACGACGTTCTACGTTGTCGCGAACGGTTCGATCCGGCGCAGTTCCACTGCCAGCCGCTCCCGCTCGGTTTCGAGGTCGAAGCGGTCTTGGAGGTTGAGCCAGAACCGATCCGACATCCCGAAATAGCGAGCGAGCCGAAGCGCGGTGTCGGCGGTGATCGATCGCTTCCCGTGCACGATCGCATTGATGCGGGGAACCGGCACTCCGATGGCGTGCGCGAGCTTGTACTGCGAGATGCCCATGGGATCCAGGAACTCCTCGAGCAGGATCGCTCCGGGATGGATCGGTGGTAGCAGTTCCTCAGCCATCGCGCTCCCGTTCATGGATCAGTGCGAGTCGGATCAATCCAGCGGACTTCGCTGAAACCAGCGAATCCGGTATCGGCACTGGCAATGGTCAGGCCATGCTCGATCGCCAACGCCACCAGGTGCGCATCCGGCACCAGTTTCACGGTGGGTCTCTCAGTTCGCATGATGCGCTCCAGAACGTTCCGGTGCCCCGGGCCCGGAGTGGGAACCCAGGCCCCCGAGCTGTCCAGCCATCGGTCAACCTGGTCCCAAGCCTTCTCCGAGGTGAGCGGCCTGCGGAATATCCGGGGGTTGGTCATGATGCGCATGAATCCCACCAGGTTCTCCCACGGGAGTCCCACGGTTTTGCCACGGCCGTTCAGCTGTCCGTCGAGCCAATCGAGCGTGGCCTTATGCCTCTCGTGGTCCGCATTGACCGCATAGACCAAGATGTTCACATCGACCAGGAACACTACTTGTGGTCCTCGCCCTCCGCGAGGGCGAGCATCTCAGCAGTGCTCGCCTGGTACGGCAAGAGCTCTCCACCGAGGTCTCTCGGGATGGTCCGCGCCCGATCCTGCTCTTGGCGGCGGTCCGGGCCGTCATAGGCGTCCAGGCCGATACTCAGGATCTCGTTGATCGCTTCTTTGAAGGTCATGTGCCGCTCCGCTCGGAGGCCCTCGATTCGGACCGCGAGACTGTCTTCAATGGTTACCGTTGTACGCATGCATCAATCCTTACATTAATTGATGATTTGATGCTACCGAATCGAGGACCATGAGCGAACGCGACACGCTGGGTCAGACCATCTTCTTCTTGTAGGCGCGCATCGCGAGCGGGGCCGTGACCGCGAAGATCACCACTGCCCAGATGGCCGTCCACATCAGCGGTTCGGCTATCGGGCCGCTGGAGAGCAGGCCGCGCATGGCGTCGGCCAGGTGCGTCACCGGGTTGACGTCAGCCCAGGCTCCGAGGAAGCCCGGCATCGTCGAGGTGTCCACGAACGCGCTGGAGGTGAACGTCAGCGGCATGATCACCACGAAGGAGTAGATCTGCACCTTCTCCTCCGAGTCGGCCAGCACGCCCATCAGGACCGAGACCCAGGAGATCGCCAGCGCGAACACCACGATCACCACCGTCGCCAGCAGCGCCCCGCTCAGGCTGCGCAGCTCGAAGCCCATGAGCACGCCGAGGATCAGCATGACCGCCACGGACCACACCTGCTTGAACAGGTCGGCGAAGATCTTCCCCGCCAGGGGCGCCGAGCGCGCGATCGGCAGCGACCGGAAGCGGTCGTACACGCCCTTGCGCAGGTCGGCGTTGATGCCGGTCCCGGTGTACATGGTCAGGAAGATCGCGTTCTGCGCGATGAGGCCGCCCAGCACGTACTGCAGGTAGTCCGTCGTCGACCCGGCCATCTGCCCGCCGAAGACGTACACGAACAGCAGCAGGAACATGACCGGGCTCAAGGACAGGTCCACGAGCTCGAACGGGTTGTGCTTGATGCGGACCATCTGCCGCCAGGCCATCGAGAGGGTCTGGCTCATGGTCGCGCCCAGGCCCGGCCGGCCGGTGACGCCGGACGGGGTGTCGAGAGTCGCA
Organism: Glycomyces arizonensis DSM 44726; assembly: GCF_000482705.1. GTDB lineage: Bacteria > Actinomycetota > Actinomycetes > Mycobacteriales > Micromonosporaceae > Glycomyces > Glycomyces arizonensis. The sequence goes on from NZ_AXWO01000024.1 coordinate 47,747, forward strand.
GCCGTCATCGGTCGGTCTCGCTTTCGGTCTCGTTGTCTTCGGCCCGGTGGCCGGTCAAGGTCAGGAACACCTCGTCGAGGCTCGAGAGCCCGAGGTGGAACTCGGTGAGGCCGATGCCCCGCTCGCGCAGGTCCGCGGCGAGCACCGGCATGATCGCGTCGTCGTTGACCCCGACGGTGACCGCCCCGGCCTCGACGAGCGGCTCGAGGTCGCCGAACCGCTCGGCGACGAGCGCGCCGACCGCTTCGAGCTGGGCCGGGTCCTCGGGCTGGATGCGCAGGGTCTGGCCGCCGATCTTGGCCTTGAGCTGGGTGGGCGTGCCGGTGGCGATGACGGTGCCGTGGTCGATGACCGCGATGTCGTCGGCCAGCTGGTCGGCCTCCTCCAGGTACTGGGTGGTCAGCAGGACGGTGGTGCCGTCGGCGACGAGGCTGCGGACGAGGCCCCACAGCTCGCCGCGCGCCCGCGGGTCGAGCCCGGTCGTCGGTTCGTCGAGGAAGAGGATGCGGGGCCGCCCCACCAGGCTCGCGGCCAGGTCGAGGCGGCGTCGCATGCCGCCGGAGTAGGCCTTGGCGGCCTTGTCGGCGGCGTCGGAGAGGTTGAACTCGGCGAGCAGCTCGCGGGCGCGCGCCTTGGCGTCGCGCGTGGGCATGCCGAGCAGGCGTCCGATGAAGCGCAGGTTCTCCTCGCCGGTGAGCAGCTCGTCGACGCCGGCGAACTGGCCGGTCAGTCCGATGAGGGTGCGCACGTGCGGGGCGTCGCGCACGATGTCGAAGCCGCCGACGCGGGCGGTTCCGGCGGTGGGCTCGGAGAGGGTGGCGAGCATCCGGACGATCGTGGTCTTCCCAGCCCCGTTGGGGCCGAGGACGCCGAGGACCGTGCCGGCCCTGGCGTTGAGGTCGACGCGGTCGACGGCGATCAGGTCGCCGAAGTTCTTCGTCAGCCCCTCGGTTTCAATGGCGTTGTCATGCGACACGTCGTCCTCCTTGCTGGATGCGTTCGCAGTGTCGGTTCGCTGGAATGGGTTCGGGTTTCCACAGTCATCACACCATAATGATGTCATTGTGACAAGTATCTGACGTCATGGAATTGACGTGCGGCGCATCAGCGCCGGATCGATTGCGGTTCGATCATGCACTCCGGGTCCGACAAGGTGCGAACGATTTGTTCGGGGCGCCTAGGACACCGAGGTCACAGGGATTGCAGCAGCCTGCGGACGCGCTTCTCGCTGACCTGGTAGCGGGTGCCGAGCTGCTGGGCGAAGAAGCTGACGCGCAGCTCCTCGATCATCCAGCGCAGCTCCTGGCCTTCGGCGGTCCGCATGGCCGCCGGGCGGGCGCGCGCCAGCGCGTCGCGCTCGGCCTGGAGAGCGTGGACGACGTCCATCTTGGCCTTGTCCCCCGCGATGTCGTCCTTGACGCGCCTGGCGCGGTAGACGATGCCCTTGACGTAGCGGGTCAGGTCGTCCAGGCGCCACCAGCCGGTCGCGCCCACGAACCCGTCGGCGCCGACCAGGCTCTCGAGCTGGGCGCGCATGTCGCTCATGGCCGCGAGCATCGAGAAGTCGAACTTGCCTTCGAGCAGGCGGGACGCCTCGCGGGCCTCGGTCAGGACCGCGGCCGCCTTGCGCGCCACCGCGGGCGACTCGCCGGCCACCTCGGGGCGGGCGCGCTTCAGCAGCGCCTCGAAGCCGTCGCGGTCCCAGGCCGGCCCGCCGCCTTCGATGAGGACCTTGTCGAGCACCACGCGGACGCAGTCGTCCAAGAGCGCGCCGACGGACTTGTAGGGCCCGGTGGCGAGGACGAGCTGCTCATTGCGGGTGAGGGCCTCCTTGAGGTGCGGGTCGGGGACGTTCAGCCTGAGAAGGCGCCTGGTCCCGGCCCACATGTTCGCCGACTGCGCGCCGACGTCGGCGAAGGCCTTGACGCCGACGCTCTTGCCCTCGTCGAACAGGGCCGGGTAGGCCTTGGCGACGTAGCCGCGGCGCGGGGTCTCCTGGACCTTCGGCAGCGCATCGAAGTCCCATGTGGTCAATCCGGTGCGTTCGAGCTCCGGGGCGGCCTCGGCGGCGGCCTCCTGCGTCCTGGGGGCCAGCTGCCGCTGGAGCGCGCCGAGCTCCTTGCCTTGTGCGAGGACCGAACCGTCCTCGTCCTTGACCTGGAACGTCATGAGCAGGTGGCCGGGGATCTTGGTGAGGTCGAAGGCGTCCTCGGGGACGTTCACGCCGGTCATGGCGCGGAGCATGTCGGCCAGCGCGGCGGTCATGGGACGGGCCTCGGAGGCGTCCATGCGGGCGACGGCGGCCGCCGCGAAGTCGGGGGCCGGCACGAAGTTGCGGCGCAGGCTCTTGGGCAGGCTCTTGATGAGCGACTCGGCGAACTCGGCCCGCAGGCCGGGCACCTGCCAGGTGAAGGCGTCCTCGTTCAGCTGCTGGAGCGCGTCGAGCGGGACCTCGACGGTGACGCCGTCGCCCGCCGAGCCGGGCTCGAACTCGTAGTCGAGTTCGAGGTCGACACCTTCGGAGGTCCACATCTCGGGGTAGGCGTCGGCGCTGAGGTCCTCGGCGCGGTCGCCGAGGAGCAGGGCCTCGTCGAAGTCGAGCCGGTGCTTGTCCTTCTGCTTCTTCCACCAGGAGTCGAAGTGGCGCCCCGAGACGATGTCGGCGGGCAGGCGCTCGTCGTAGAAGTCGAACAGGGTCTGCTCGTCGGCGAGCAGGCCGCGCTGCCTGACGCGGTTCTCCAGGTCCTCGACTGCGGCGATCTTGTCGCGGTTGCGCCCGAAGAAGGGGTGGTGGGTCTCCCACTCGCCTTGGACGAGGGCGTGGCGGATGAACAGCTCGCGGCTCGTCGCCTGGTCGATGCGACCGAAGTTGACCTGGCGGCGCGGCACGATCGGGACGCCGTAGAGGGTGACGCGCTCGAAGGCGAGGACGGCCCCGGACTTCTTGGACCAGTGGGGTTCTGAGTAAGTGCGCTTGACGAGGTGCTCGGCGAGCGGCTCGACCCATTCGGGCTCGATCTTGGCGCAGATGCGGCCCCACAGCCGCGAGGTCTCGACCAGTTCCCCGGCGACGACCCACCGCGGCTGCTTTTTGAAGAGTCCCGAGCCGGGGAAGATCGCGAACTTGGCGTTCCGGCCGCCGAGGTATTCGCGCTTGTCGGCCTCTTTGACGCCGATGTGGGAGAGGAGTCCGGACAGGAGCGCGGTGTGGATGCGGCGGTTGTCCGGGGAGGGCGTCGTCGGAGCGGTGGAGATCTTGAGGCTCTTGAGGACGCCGGTGATCTGACGTACCAGGTCCTGCCATTCGCGGATGCGCAGGTAATGCAGGTACTCCTGTTTGCACATCCGCCGGAAGGCGCTGGAGGAGCGGGCGCGCCGCTCGTCTTCGAGGTACTTCCACAGGTTGAGGAAGGCGGCGAAGTCGGATTCGGGGTCGTTGAAGCGGGCGTGGGCCTGGTCGGACTGGGCCTTCTTGTCGGCCGGGCGCTCCCGCGGGTCCTGGATGGACAGGGCGGCGGCGATGACGGCGACCTCGTGGACGCAGCCCTCCTCCTTGGCCTGGAGGATCATGCGGGCCAGGCGCGGGTCGATCGGCAATCGCGAGATCTCCCGGCCCGTCTTCGTCAGGCGCCGCTCGCCGCCGCGCAGGTCCTCGAGCGCGCCGAGCTCGACGAGGAGGTCGGTGCCGTCCTTGATGTTGCGGGCGTCGGGGGCGTCGACGAACGGGAAGTCCTCGACCCTGCCGAGCTTCGCGGCGGCCATGAGGAGGATGACGCTGGCGAGGTTGGTGCGCAGGATCTCCGCGTCGGTGAACTCCGGCCTGGAGGTGAAGTCCTCTTCGGAGTAGAGGCGGATGCAGACGCCCTCGGCGACGCGGCCGCAGCGCCCGGCGCGCTGGTTGGCGCTGGCCTGGCTGATGCGCTCGATCGGCAGGCGCTGGACCTTGGTGCGGGCCGAGTAGCGGGAGATGCGCGCGTGGCCGCCGTCGATGACGTAGCGGATGCCCGGGACGGTCAGGGACGTCTCGGCGACGTTGGTGGACAGGACGATGCGCCTGCCGGTGTGGGAGGAGAACACGCGGTGCTGCTCGGCGGCCGAGAGGCGGGCGTAGAGCGGGACGATCTCGGTGTGGCGCAGCTTCGCCTTCTCCAGGGCGTCGGCGGTGTCGCGGATCTCCTGCTCGCCGGAGAGGAAGACGAGGATGTCGCCGTCGCCCTCGCGGCCGAGCTCGTTGACGGCGTCGAGGATGCCGTCGGTCTGGTCGCGCTGCTCCTCCTCGTCGACGAGGGGCCGATAGCGGACCTCGACGGGGTAGGTGCGGCCGGAGACCTCCAGGATCGGGGCGGGACCCTCATCGCTCTTGAAATGCTGCGCGAAGCGCTCGGGGTCGATGGTCGCGGAGGTGACGATGACCTTGAGGTCGGGGCGCCTCGGCAGGATCTGCTTGAGGCAGCCGAGGATGAAGTCGATGTTGAGGCTGCGCTCGTGGGCCTCGTCGATGATGATCGTGTCGTAGGCGCTCAGGAGCCGGTCGCGCTGGAGCTCGGTGAGCAGGATGCCGTCGGTCATGAGCTTGACGAAGCTGGAGTCCGAGACCTGGTCGGTGAAGCGGACCTTCCAGCCGACGGCCTCGCCCAGCGGCGAGCCGAGCTCCTCGGCGATGCGCTCGGCGACAGCGCGGGCGGCGATCCGGCGGGGCTGGGTGTGCCCGATCATGCCGCGCACGCCGCGGCCGAGTTCGAGGCAGATCTTGGGGATCTGCGTGGTCTTGCCCGAGCCGGTCTCGCCGGCGATGACGACGACCTGGTGGTCCCTGATGGCCTCGGCGATGTCGTCGCGGCGCTGCGAGACGGGCAGCTCGTCGGGGTAGACGATCTTGGGCAGGCTCGCGGCCCGCGCGGCGAGGGCGGCCTCCTTCGCCTCGACGTCGGCTTCGAGGGCGTCGAACGCGGCCTTGCGCTCGGGGCCGTCGAGCTCGCGGGCCTCGCGCAGGCGCCTGCGCAGCGCACGCTGGTCGGCCGTGCGCAGGGCGAAGACGCGCTCGCGCAGGCTGGTACGGGATTTCGAGGTGCTGCTGGGCATGACGATCGTCAAGGATACGCGGGCGCCCGGCTCCCGTGCCACGGGTTTTCCAGTGGCCGGGCCGCCGGGCCGTCAGTCCTCGGCGCTGATCCCCTTTCCTCGTTCGAGGCGGATGCGGCGGGTCAGGCCGAGCCCGTCGAGGAAGGCCTCGTCGTGGCTGACGACGATCAGGGCCCCCTGGTAGGCGGTCAGGGCCTGCTGGAGCTGGCGGGTCGAGGTCATGTCGAGGTTGTTGGTCGGCTCGTCGAGCAGCAGCAGGTGCGGGGCGGGCCGCGCCGAGAGCACGGTCGCCAGCGCCACGCGCAGCCGCTCGCCTCCCGAGAGCGTCCCGACCTTGTGGAAGACGGTGTCGCCGCGCAGCAGGAAGCGGGCGAGCCGGGTCCGCAGCAGGCTCGGATCGGTCTCGGGCGAGCGGGAGCGGACGCTGTCCAGGACGCTCGACGCGTCGTCGAGGAACTCCAGCCGCTGGGTCAGGAAGCCGTACGGGACGCGCGCGGCCTCGGCGACGGCGCGCAGCAGCGTGGTCTTGCCCGCGCCGTTGTCGCCGGTCAGCGCGATCCGCTCGGGCCCGCGGACGTGGAGGTCGACGCCCTCGCCGTACAGGTCCCCTTCCTTGAGGCCCTCGATGAGGGCGATCTCGCGGTGCGGGCTGACGGAGGTCTCGGGCAGGTCGACGCTGATGCTCGCGTCGTCGCGGACCTCGGACCTGGCGGCCTCGAACTCCTCTTTGGCCTCGGCGACGTCCTCGGCCATCGCGGTCTTGACGCGCCCGGACGTGGTCTCGCCCTGGTTCTTCTTGGCGTTGCGGATGATCGCGGGCGCGTTGGCGTACTTCTTCTTCCCCGCCTTCTCGCGGCGGGCCAGTTTGGTCTGCATCTCGATGAACTCGCGCTTCTGGCGGTTGAGCTCGGCCTTGGCGTCGCGCACGGCCCGCTCGGCGGCCTCCTGCTCGACGGCGATGGCCCGCTCGTAGGCGGCGTAGTTCCCTTCGAAGGTGCGGATGCGCCCGGCGTACAGCTCGGCGACGGCGTCGACCCCGTCGAGCAGCGCCCGGTCGTGGCTGACGACGAGCAGCGTGCCGGGGAAGCGGCGGATGGCCTCGTAGAGCCGGGCCCGGGCCGAGCCGTCGAGGTTGTTCGAGGGCTCGTCGAGCAGCAGCACGTCGGGTCGCTGCACGAGCCGCCCGGCGAGGCCGACGAGCATGGACTCGCCGCCGGAGAGCGTCGCGACGGTCCTGTCGAGTCCGATGTGGTCGAGTCCGAGCTCGTCGAGCGTGACGCGGGAGCGGCCCTGGAAGTCCCAGTCGTCGCCGATGACGGCGAAGTGGGCCTCGTCGGCGTCGCCGGACTCGATGGCCTCCAGGGCGCGCTGCTTGGCGGTGATGCCGAGCAGGTCGGCGACGGTGTCGCCGAGGCGCAGCGGCAGGTCCTGGGGCAGGTAGGCGACGATTCCCGAGACGGTGACGCCGCCGGTGTCCGGTGCGAGCCGCCCGGCGATGAGGCGCAGCAGCGTGGACTTGCCGGTGCCGTTGTCGCCGACGAGGGCGGTGTGGCCACCTGCGAAGACGGCGTCGACCCCGTCGAAGACGCGGTCGCCGTCGGGCCAGGAGAAGCCGAGTCTGTTGACGGTGATGAAGGAGGTCATGCGGGGATTCCTCTCGGATTCGATGCGGACGGGATCGAATGAGAGACATCGCGCCGATGACCGGATTGCCGGGACGCGGGATTTCAGCAGCAGCCGAGTGGCTCCCTGAAGATCGCAGACCGCCCGCTCGTGTGGGGACCGGAGCCGCATGGCGGCTCGACGGCCTCGCCGAGAGCGTGGCGCGATGTCTGTGATCTACAGCTTCAAGGGAGTTCCTGACGTCGACTGCAAGGACCGGATCGATGGTAGCGGCTCGGGCGGGCGCCGTCAATGATGTCGAGAGGCGGCGTCGGACACACCGCCCCTCGGATCGGGGTCAGCAGGTGCCGACCTGTTCCCAGACGCCCCAGTCGCCGGTGGTGCCGGGCTCCTCGCCCTGCGTCCACCACTTGGCGCGCCATTCGGCGCCGTTGTGCGTCACGGTGTCGCCGCCGTTGTAGACGGCGCTGGAGCTCCAGGCCGCGGCGGTGCAGTCGCCGGCGGGCGGCGGATCGTCGTCGCCGCCTCCGCCGTCGTTGCCACCGCCGCCGAACTGGACGTCGATGCACGAGTAGAAGGCGTTGGCGGTGTCGGAGATCGTCCACACCGCCAGGATGATGTGGTGGCCGGACTTGCTCGGCAGGTTGACGTTGTGGGTGACCGACCAGGGGGGCCGGGCGCCGCCGTCGTAGTCGGTGTAGATCGGCGCGGACTCCAGGGCCGCGCGGGTCAGCGGCTGGTTCTCGTTCCAGCCGTCGCGGGTGATGAAGTACTCCCACTTGTCGGTGGCGTGGGCGGCCTTGATCGTCCAGGTGAACGTGCGCGAGCCGGGAGAGACGTTCGTGGCGGGCCAGTCGCCGCCCCGCGGGTCGTCGAGTTCGGAGAATCGGCTGTTGCCGCCGGCGCAGATCGATCCGTCGGCGGGCCCGGCGGCGGGGAAGCCCTTGGGGCCCTCGACGCTCTGCGGCTCCCATTGGATCGCACCGCAGTCGGAGACGGCGCCGCTGGCGCAGTTCGCCGCCCTGCTGGGCGGGTCGGAGATGTAGGCGTGGCCCCAGGCCGGGCTCGCCATCGTCGCCGACAGGACCGCTGCGGCGAAGACGCTGAGCACTGCCAAAAGGCGTTTGGTTCGGCGCATCTGTCGCTCCTCTCAGGGGGTATTGGAGGCGGTGGCCTGCGGAACCTTATTGGCCACCTTATTAACTAAAAACTAAGCTAACAGTTTTTGAACACCCCGCACAAGGGGCATGATCCATCAATTGCCGTCAATACCAAGAAAACCGGTCGCATCCGTGGCGGATGCGACCGGTGAGGCCGGCGAAGTCAGTCCGAATGGGACTCGATCGCGGTCGGGCGCGGGTTCACCGCGCCGCACGACCGACTCGCGGCGAGGGGCCGACCGGTCGATCGGCCCCTGCGGCCGGGTCAGTCCTCGTCGGGCTCCTCGGGATGGGTCATCAGCGTGATCGCCGAGACGACCATGCCCCCGAAGATGATCGCGATGGCGATGACCATCATCGTGATGGCGGTGGCGTTCATTTGGCGGTCCCCTCTCTGACCTGCTCGTCCTCTTCGGATATGAGCACCGGCGCCGGGCGCTTGCGCAAGATGAGCGCCATGATGACCCCGAAGGCGATGGCGCCGATCGCGATCGCCCAGCCGGTGACCTGGTTGGCCGCGTACAGGGCGAGCGGGTCCTCCGGGTCGTTCGGATCGGCGGCGAGCAGGTCGCGGATGTTGAAGAAGAGGATGGCCGCGAGCATGATCGGCGTGATGACGCCCAGGCAGACCATCCAGATCGGTCCGATCTTGAACGTGGAGGTGGCGTTGGCGTTGTCGCGCAGCTCCTTCCACTTCCACAGCACCCACACCACGGCGACGATGCTCACCGGGGCGGCCACGGCGATGCCGTAGTTGTTGATGTAGTTGTCGGTGACGTCGAGCAGGTTCAGGCCCGCCGTGGTCGGCAGCAGCGCGGTCGACACGATCGCGATGCCGCCGCCGACGAACAGCGTGGACTTCACGCGGCTGACGCCGAAGCGGTCCTCCACCGCGGCGACCGGCACCTGGATGATGCTGATCAGCGAGGTCCAGCCGGCCAGCACGAGCGAGCCGAAGAACAGGATGCCGAACAGGCCGGGGGCGAACGGCAGGGTGTTGATGATGGCCGGGAAGGCGATGAACGCCAGGCCGACGCCGGTATCCGAGAGCTCGGCGATCGGGACGCCCGATTGGAGCGACATGAAGCCGAGCACCGAGAACACGCCGATGCCGCACAGGATCTCGAACGAGGAGTTCGAGAAGCCGACGGTGAACGCCGAGGTGGTGATGTCCGACTTGCGTTTGAGGTAGGAGGCGTAGGTGACCATGATGCCGAAGCCGATCGACAGCGAGAAGAAGATCTGGCCGTAGGCGGCGAGCCAGACCCGCGGGTCGGCCACGGCGTCCCAGTCGGGGGTGAAGAAGGTGTTCAGGCCCTGGGCCGCGCCGTCCAGGGTCAGGGCCTGGACCACCAGGACGCCGAACATGACCACCAGCAGCGGGATGAAGATCTTGTTGGCCAGTTCGATGCCCTTGCGCACGCCTGCGCCGATGATGAGCAGCGTGGCGGCCCAGATGACGATCATGACGATGCCGATCTTCGGCAGCCAGGCGCTGAAGTCGTACATCTCGCCGGCCTGCAGGAAGTCCTCGATGAGGAACGCACCCGGGTCCTCGCCCCACTGCTGCGTCAGCGAGAAGTAGCCGTACCAGCAGGCCCAGGCGATGATCGCCGCGTAGTAGACCGAGATGACGATGGAGATCGCCACCTGCCACCAGCCGATCGCCTCGGCGCTCTTGTTCATCCGGCGGTAGGCCACCGGGGCCGAGCCGCGGTATTTGCGGCCGATGGTGAACTCCATGATGAGCAGCGGGATCCCCGCTGTCAGCAGCGCCACCAGATAGGGCACGAGAAAGGCGCCGCCGCCGCTTTCGTAGGCGACGCCGGGGAAGCGCCAGATGTTGCCGAGTCCGACTGCCGACCCGATGGCCGCCAGGATGAACCCGATCCTGGTCCCCCAGTTCTCTCTTGTCATATTGATCCGCTCCAGTCACATACTGTGAAGGCACTCACATTTCGCTTTACGGTATCTGTCCCGATAAAGCATGGTCAAGGCACCGTTATAAGCGTGTTATAAGTCTCCGCTCGCCGAAAGGCCGCCGCGCCCGATTCGGGCAGGACGACCCGCCCCGTTGTGAATCGGCACCGGAAGCGGGTCCGACCGCAGACGATCGGACGCGGCGGCGGTATGCTTTTCTGTTGCGTCCTTGAAATCCGAACACGCCGTACATCCAGAACCCGTGCGTCCTATTCACAGACGTTCATCCCGTTCCGCACCTGAGGAGATCTGTGTCCGCTCCCATGATTCCCGCGATCGACACCGAGCAATCGCGCCTCGACAGGCTGTACTCCCGGCTCGACGAGATCCGCGAGTCGGCCGACACCCGGCTCGACGAGTCGCGGCGCAAGCACGTGGAGAATGAGCAGGAGCTCTCGCAGCGGGACGTCGAGACCCACTTCCACCGCCGCCGCATCGCCCAGCTCGACGCCGTCGAGGACGGCCTGTGCTTCGGCCGCCTCGACTACGCCGACTCGGACCGCCCCATGTACCTCGGGCGCATCGGGCTCCACGACGAAGGCGGCGAGCAGCTCCTCGTCGACTGGCGCTCGGAGGCCGGCAGGCGCTTCTACCTGGCCACCGCCGCCTCCCCCGCCGGGGTGCGGCGCCGCCGCCACCTCCACACCAAGGGCCGGCGCATCGCCTCGATCAACGACGAGGTCCTCGACCTCGACGCCGCCGACGGCTCCGGTTCCACGATCGGCTCCGAGGGCGCCCTCATGGCCGCGCTCGACGCCGCCCGCACCGGCCGCATGCGCGACATCGTCGCCACCATCCAGGCCGAGCAGGACCGCATCATCCGAGCGCCCCTCGAAGGCGTCATGGTCGTCGACGGCGCGCCGGGCACCGGCAAGACCGCCGTCGCCCTCCACCGCGCCGCCTACCTCCTCTACGAGCACCGCGAGCAGCTCCAGCGCCGCGGCGTGCTCATCATCGGCCCCGGCAAGCAGTTCCTGCGCTACATCTCCGAGGTCCTCCCCGGCCTGGCCGAGACCGACGTGCTGCTGCGCACCCCCGGCCAGCTGTTCCCCGGCATCGACCCCGACCGGCCCGAGTCCGAGGCCGCCGCCGCGGTCAAGGGCCGCGCCGTCATGGCCGGGGTCATCGCCAGCGCCGTCGCCGACCGCCAGATCGTGCCCCGCGAGCCGCAGCCGGTCGAATACGAGGGCCACACGCTGTGGCTGCGTCCCGAGAAGATCACCTCCGCCCGCGACGCCGCCCGCGAGACGGGCCTGGCGCACAACGAGGCCCGCGAGACCTTCCACAAGAGGGTCATCGCCGACCTCGCGATGCAGTACGCCGACATCATCGGCGAGGACCCGCTCGGCGGGGAGAACCTCCTCGGCCTCGAAGACCGCGCCACGTTCGCCGCCGAGATCGCCACCGACCCGGTCATCCGCGGCGAGATCGAGCAGCTGTGGCCCGAGCTGACGCCCACCGAGCTCCTGGAGGACCTCTTCGCCTCCCCCGCGCTGCTGGCCTCGGCCGCCGCCGCGTTGCGGAAGGAGGAGCGCCGCCTGCTCCGGCGCGAGCCGGGCGGCTGGAGCGAGGCCGACATCGCGCTGCTCGACGAGGCCGCCGAGCACCTCGGCGAGGTCGAGCGCGAGCGCGGCACCGGCGGCCTCGACGCCGAGCAGATCGCCTACGCCGAGGACGTCCTGTCGATCGCCTCGGGCTCGGCCTCCTTCGACTTCGAGGACGAGGAGTCGGAGATCCTCCAGGCCACCGACGTGATCGACGCGGCCTGGCTCGGCGAGCGCCAGGTGGACCAGCGGTTCGTCTCGGTGGCCGAGCGGGCCGCCGCCGACCGGCGCTGGATCTTCGGGCACGTCATCGTCGACGAGGCACAGGAGCTGTCGCCGATGGTGTGGCGCGCGCTGCTGCGCCGCTGCGTCGCCCGGTCCTTCACCGTCGCCGGGGACCTCGCGCAGTCGGGGAACGCCGCGGCGCCGCACAGCTGGGCCGAGGTCTTCGACGCCTCGGAGCTGGCCTGGAGGGCCGAGCAGCTCACCGTCTCCTACCGCACCCCTGCCGAGATCATGGCCGTGGCCACGAGGGTGCTCGACGCCATCGACGTCGAGGCGCCGCGGCCGCGGTCGGTGCGGGCCTCGGGCAGCGAGCCGTGGCTGGAGATCGTCCCCGAGCGGTTGGCCGAGCGGGTGGCCGAACTGGCCGCCGCGGAGGCGCGGGCCGCCGGTGACGGGAGCGTGGCCATCGTCACCACTCCCGAGCTCGCCGCCGAGCTGGCGTGGATCGACACCGCGTCGGTGCTCACGGTCAAACAGGCCAAGGGCCTCGAGTTCGACAGCGTCATCGTCGTCGACCCCGACGCCATCGCGGGCGCGAACCTGAGGAACCTCTACGTCGCGCTCACCCGCGCCACCAAGCGACTGGGCATTGTGGCCCCCGACAAGCCGGTATTTCCCGGCGCCGAGGTCCTGTAGGAGTCGCTGCCACCTCATACACTGGTGATCACGGCTGGATCGGACGGAAAGGGCGCGGGTTGACGACGACTACTGGAGACCTCACCGGAGCGCTCGTCGACGGGCGGTACCGGCTCCAGCGGCTGATCGCGAACGGCGGCATGGCCTCGGTGTACGAGGCGCACGACGAGCGGCTCGACCGCACCGTCGCAGTGAAGACGATCACGGCCTCCGGCGTCGCCGGGTTCGACCTCGAGGCGTTCACGCATGAGGCGCGCACGATAGCGCGATTGTCGCACCCGAACGTCGTGGCCGTCTTCGACCAGGGCGTCCACGAAGGACTGCCCTACGTCGTCATGGAGTACGTCGCGGGCACCACGCTGCGCGACCTGCTCAACCGCAGGCGTCGTCTGCGCATCGAGGAGGCCGTCGAGCTGTGCGGCCAGATCCTCGACGGGCTCCAGGCCGCGCACGACGCCGGGCTCGTCCACCGCGACATCAAGCCCGAGAACATCCTGCTCAAGAACGGCGGGCGCGGCGACCGGGTCAAGGTCGTCGACTTCGGCCTCGCCGAGGCCGTCCACGGCGAGGGCAGGAGGGGCGGGCCGCTGCTGGCCACCGCCGCGTACGTCGCGCCCGAGCTGGTGCGGGGGCGGCCCGCGAGCCCGGCCAGCGACGTGTACTCGACCGCGATCCTGCTCTACGAGCTGCTGACCGGCGAGGTGCCGTTCGACGGGCCGGACCCGGGGCAGGTGGCCCAGCGGCACCTCGCCGAGGACGTCCCCTCGCCGCGGCTCATCGCCCAAGACGTGCCCGAAGGCTTGGCGCAGCTGGTGATGCTGGCAGCGAGCCGCGACCCGGCCGCGCGCCCGGTGGACGCCGGGGCGTTCGCGCGGCGGTTGAACGCGGTCGACGCCAGGCCGGTGGCCATGGCCGCCGGGCAGCCGCCGCGCCCGACGCGGGCCGTGCAGACCACGATGGTCGTGCCGCAGGGGCCGAACCGGCGCTCGTGGAAGGCCCTGGTCACGCTCATCGCGATCGTGGCGGTCCTGGCGGCCGTGGCACTGGCGGGGTGGTGGATCGGCGTCGGCCGCTACACCTCGGCGCCGTCCCTGCTGGACCAGGACAAGTCGTCGGTGGTCGCGTTCGCCGAGGAGCACGGCTTCGAGGTCGAGTTCGCCGACAGTGCTTACAGCGAGAGCGTGCCGAAGGACCAGGTGCTCACGCAGGATCCCGGTGTGGGCGAACGCATCCGCTCGGGCGGCACCATCACGGTGGTGCTGTCGCTGGGGCCCGAGCGGTACGAGGTCCCCGAGCTGGCTGGCGTGGACGAGGACGAGGCGCTGGCGGCGCTCGACGAGTTCGGCGCCGAGGTGACCGTGGAACGCGACTACAGCACCGAGTACGGCAAGGGTGAGGTCGTCTCGACCTCGCCGCCCGCGGGCGATGAGGTCAAGCCCGGGGCCGCGATCACGGTGCTCGTCTCTGAGGGACCCCCGCCGCTGACGGTGCCGGACCTGGTCGGGATGGACGAGGACGAGGCCGAGGAGAAGCTGGAGGCCGAGGGCCTCGACGTGGGCGACGTGAGCGAGCGCTACAGCGACACGATCCCCGAGGGCGCGGTCATCGAGCACAGTCCGGCGGCGGGCGACCCGGCCGCGCCCGAGGACGAGGTGGACCTGGTGATCAGCGAGGGCCCCCAGCCGATCGAGGTCCCCGACGTGGTCGGCATGAACGTCGACGACGCCAAGGCCCTGCTCGAAGACCTGGGCTTCAAGGTCAAGACCGGCCAGATCTGGTTCACCGGGACGGTCTTCGACCAGTCGAAGGACCCGGGCGAGGAGATCCCGAAGGGATCGGAGATCTGGCTGTGGGCCCGCTGAGCGGACCCGTCCGCCGCTGAGCCCACGGGGCACGGCGGTGCCCGATCCGCGCCGATCACGGCGCGAGTCCCGCCGGGTTCGGGGCCTCGGAGGCAGACTCGGGAGCGAACTCGCAATCCGGCATATCTTATAGGCTATACCTTATAAGTCGAACTCTTCAACTTACAAAATATATCCTATAAGATATAAGCAACATTGCCCTATCGCGATATAGGCTATAACCTATATCGGTTTTAGGCGGCGGCCTTGAGTTCGGCCATGGTGAACAGGGCTTGCAATTCGATGCCGTTGTCGGCCAGCCTCTTCGGGCCGCCCGATTCGCGGTCGATGACGCATACGGCCTGTTCGACCGTCGCGCCGCGGCGCCGCAGTTCGGCCACCGCGTCCAGCACCGCGCCGCCCGAGGTGACGACGTCCTCCACGATGAACAGGCGCCTGCCCTCGACCTCGCCGCCCTCGGCGAGCCTGCACGTGCCGTAGGTCTTGGCCTCCTTGCGCACGAACAGCGCGGGCACGCCGGTCACCTGCGAGAGCATGACCGCCAGCGGGATCCCGCCCGTCTCCAGCCCCGCCAGCGCGTCGACCCCGTGGGCGGGGACGAGCGGCGCCAGCGCCTCGGCGATGCGCCGCAGCATGACCGGGTCGGACTCGAACAGGTACTTGTCGAAGTACTCGTGCGCGACCACCCCCGAGCGGAGCGTGAACTCGCCGGTCAGGTGGGAACGGCGGAAGATGTCGTGGGCAAGCGAGGTATCCGTGCTCATGGGCTCCACCCTGCCATGTCCCCCACCGCGTCAGCGGGCGACGTGCGCGCCGAGCGGGGCGCGCCTCATTCGAAGAGCCCGTTGAACCAGTCGGTGAACCATTCGAAGGGGCTGAAGTCGAAGTCGAGCCAGTCCCACGTCAGCTGGTTGAGGTAGCTCAAGCCGACCACGAACAGGAACGCTCCGGTCAGCAGGTGGGTGAGTCTGGCAGTGCGCCGCTTGACGCCGAGCATCCGGCCCCAGAACATCCCGCCGAGGACGCGGATGAGGAAGAACAGCCCCACCGCGACGCCCAGGACCAACAGGTAGCCGATGGCCTGGTCCCCCAGGTTGTCCATGCCCTCCTGGACGGTCCACATCAGCCACATGATCAGCGAGAACAGCCCGCCGATGATGCTGAGCTCAAGGCCCTTGGACAGGCTGCCGGGCGGGCCGAGCAGCGGCTGCTGCGGCTCGTCGCGGTCGTGCTCGTCCCGGTCGAGGCGGCGGCGATGGCGGTCCCCGTCGTGCTCCTCGGGCGGGTCGCCCGCCAGCCGCAGGCGCGGGAGCTGCCCGTCGCCGTTGCGGCCCGAGTGTCCGGCCCTGCCGCGCACGTAGTCGCCGCTGCCCTGCTCGGGGACGCGAACGCGACCGGCGATCGGCTTGTCGGCGCCGCGATCGGCGACCGGCCTGTCGGGGGCGCGGCCGTCCGCGAAGTCCATGCCCGACTCCATGACCCTGGTGCCCCCCGCCGCGGCGGAGGGCGACGGCGCGGGGGTCGCCACCGGCATCGTCGGCGCGCTGATCCGGCCGCCGAGGATCCTGGTGGCCGCCGTGGCGCCCGGGCCTTCGCCGTTGGAGCGGCCCCAATCGACGCCGAGGTCGGGCACGTTGGACTGGCCGACGACGGTGGCCAGCTCGGTGATCCAGCGCGAGAGCTCGTCGGTGCGGGGCCGGTTGTCGGGGTTGTCGTCCAGCGGCGCGGTGAGCAGCTCGCGCAGGCGCGGGTTGGATTCGAGGACGGGGTGGCGGCGCAGCCGCGCCCACGGCACCGACTGCGTCTCGCCGGGCGAGTCGGTGCGGGCGCTGGCGCCGGTGACGAGGTAGAACGCGATCGAGCCGAAGCCGTGGACGTCGTAGGCGGGGCCGACGCGGCCCTCGTGGGCCTCTGGGCCGGCGGTCTCGCGCGTGTAGGCGATGGTGGTGAGGTGCGCCGGGGTGTGGTAGCGGGCGCCGGTGAAGTCGATGACCTTGGCCGAGCCGTCCGGGCCGATGATGACGTTCGCGGGCTTGAGGTCCATGTGCAGCACCGGGTGGGCGCCCTGCGGCGGGGAGTGCATGGCGAGCATGACGTTGACCACGGACTGGAGGGTGCGGGAGGCGTCGACGCGGCCGATGCGCTGGGCCAGCAGCTGGCGCAGGTCGTGGCCGGGAAGGTATTCGAGGACCTGGAACGGGACGGGCTCGCCGGTGGCCGGCTGGCTCGGGTGGTGCGGCATGCGCCCGTAGAAGGCGTCGATGCGGCGGCAGATCGACCCGACGTTGCGGCTGTGGAGGTCCATGAGGACCGCGTCGCCCTTGTCCCAGGAGCGGTACTGCCGCTCGCGCTCCTCGCCGGGGTTGAGGCGGAAGACCTTGACGGTCAGGGGCGTGGAGGAGATCCCCGCGGACATGCGCACGGCCTGGTAGACGTCGGCCTGGCCGCCCGAGCCGAGCATGCCCGTCAGCCGGTAGCTCTGCTCTGATCCCGGTAGTGGATCGGCCGGGCCGCAGACGAGGTCAACGGTGGCGTTCGTCATTGGGCGCGGTTCCTTCACGAATGGATTGCTGTCGCCCTAGCGTAACGCCTGGAACCCACCGCGCGCGGACCGTGCGGGAGTGCTGTTCCCATAGTCTCAACGGGCAACCGGCCGGCGTTTCGCCTTGTGTTCAAAGGTAAGGCGGGTTGCGGGACGGCTGCGGCCGCGCGTCGGCGGCGCGGCCGGTTTACCGTTCCGGGACCGTCTTGCGGCGCACTCGTGCCTTTGCGGGGCAGTGTCGCTTTCGCCCGCTCGTTCACAGTGCGCGGAAGGCGGTCATTCACACGCTATATTATATAGCCTATATTTTATAGTCTATATAATCGCTGTGCGTCCGCGGATGCTAGCGGCTGCCGCCCCACGGGGTGTCGCCCTGCGGCGAGGAGGTCGGCGTGATGCCGCCGCCCGAGGGCTGCGCGCCGAAGTTCGGCCCTGAAGGCTGGCCGTAGGAGCTGGCGGGCGGCGCGGGGGCGCGGTCGTTACCGATCGGCTCGAAGGCGCTGCCGGGGCGCGGCGGCTGCGGCTGGGCCGGAGGCTGCTCGACGACGCGGTCATAGGTGCCCGCCATCGGTGCGGGGGCCGCGCCGTTCCCGCGGCCCCGGTTGAGCGACCACAGCGCGGGCGAGAAGGCGATGCTGAGGACGCCGAAGCCCACGACCCAGGTCCCCACGAACGCCTCCTCGTAGTCGGTGCCGCCGAAGTCGAGGTAGGTCATCAAGAAGGTGACGGCCATGAACAGCAGGGCGGCCAGCAGGCAGAGCACCTGGAAGATCTGAAGCAATACGCGAAAACCCTTAGACATGCATTGACGCTACCAACACGTGTCCAATAACTCCATATTGCAATGAATGATTTCGCGGACTGTTCGCTTCGGCATGCGCGAAGGCCCGGGCGGGTCCGCCCGGGCCTTCACTGTCGTCTTCGCCGCTTACGGCAGTTCGGGGAGGACGCGGGTCCGCTCGTATTCGGCGAGCTGGTCGATGCGGCGCTGGTGGCGCTCGGCGCCCGAGAACGACTCGTCGACGAACGCGTCGACGAGGCTCGTCGCCTCCTCCAGGCTGTGCATCCGGCCGCCGATGGCGATCACGTTCGCGTCGTTGTGCTGGCGGCCGAGCTTGGCCGTCTCGACGCTCCAGGCCAGCACGGCGCGGGCGCCTTCGACCTTGTTGGCCGCGATCTGCTCGCCGTTGCCCGAGCCGCCGACGACGACGCCGAGGCTGCCGGGGTCGGCCACGACCTTGGCGGCGGCGTTGAGGCAGTACGGCGGGTAGTCGTCCTCGGCGTCGTACACGAACGGCCCCACGTCGACGACGTCGAAGCCGCGGCCGCTCAGATGCTTCACCAGGTGGTCTTTGAGCTCAAGACCGGCGTGGTCGGAACCGAGATAGATGCGCACGGGTACCTACCCTATCGTTTCGGGAGCTCGGCGATGGTGAGCCCCGCGCGGGCCTTGGGCACGAACCAGGTCGACTTGCGGGGCATCTTGAGCCGCTGGAGGTTCACGTCGATGAAGTCCTCGACCGTGACCGGCGCGATGAGGATCGCCAGATCGGCCTTGCCCGCGTCGACCTGCTCGGCCAGCCACGAGGCCGGGTAGTCGCCGCCGACGTAGGTGATGCGCTTGTCGCCCGCCTCCCAGCCGAGCAGGCCGCCGAAGACCTCCTGCTCGACGCGGGTGTGGTCGAGCCGGTCCACGACGCTGCCCTCCGTGCCGCCGAAGGCGATCTCCCAGGTGCGGCCCTGGCCGTAGACGACGACGGTGCCGCCCTCGGCGGGCGTCTCGGGCGGGCCGTCGACCTCGGTGACGTCCGCGCCGATCTGGCCGATCTGCTCGACCAGCTGCGAGGCCGAGCCGGGCAGGCCCGCCACGAGGCGGTGGTAGGGGCGGATGGTGACCGACTGCGGGGTGGTGACGACCGCGAGGAAGCGGTCGAGCCCGCCGACCTGCGCGGCCAGCGAGCGGTGGTTGCCGTCGGCGACGATGAGGTCGCCGTCCCCGGCCAGTTCGGCCAGGGCGAGACCGGCGTCGCCGCCGATCGCCCAGATCTCGTGGGTCCGCCCCGCCTCGTCGACGTCGGAGGCGACCGGTTCGCCCGCCTCCGCGACGGCCTCGGCCACGGCGGCGTGGAGCTCGTCGCCGCGGCTGGACTGGAGCAGCAGGACGGGGCTGAGGAGGTGCCGCAGCCGCTGGTTGAGCTCGTTGCGCTGCCTGACCTTCTCGACGAAGACGTCCTCGTTGCGGATGACCTTGCCCGGCTCGTCGGCCGCCGAGGAGATCTCGGCGGTGTCGACCATGCAGAACACCCCGTATGCCGTTGGTGCAGCGTTTGCACCGGTTCGGGCGGTGGTGGGCGACGGGTGGGCTTCCTCTCCTCCGCTGATGCGGTAGGCCACGGCGACGTCGCCGAAGGAGGCGAATCGCCCGGCCTCCTTCAGGGCGGCGAGCCGCTCGGCCGCGGCCGGGAGGGCCTGCTCGAAGGTCAGCCCCGCGGCCACCGCCTCGGGCGCGTGGGCGGGCATCTCGACGCCCAGGACGCTCGCGGGATTCGCCTCGATGATTCGGGTGATCTCGGTCTCGTCGGGGAACTCGTCGTAGTTCTTCGCGCCGGTCTCTCCGGTGGAGAGCCAGGCTTGCTCTATCGGGTGTGCTGCACTCACGCCGACAGCGTAATAGAGCAGGACGTCCAGGCCGCAGCCGCAGAGCGGACTCCCGAGATGTGACACACTTCTTTCAGATCCGATCCTGAAGACTGGAGGCATTGTGGCGGCAACGCACATTCTCACGCGAGACGAGGCCCGGCGCCGCGCCGAGCTGCTGAGCGTCGACTCCTACACCGTGGAGCTCGACCTGACGGGGCACACCGAAGGCGACACCTTCTCCTCCCGTACGTCGGTGGCGTTCTCCTGCACCGAACCCGGTGCCGAGACGTTCATCGAGATCGCCGCCGAGCGCATCGAGGACGCGTACCTCAACGGCGAGCCGGTCGACATCTCGGTCTTCGACCCCAAGGCCGGACTCAAGGTCGCGAACCTCGCCGCCGAGAACACGCTCGTCGTCAACGCCGTCTGCGCCTACTCGACCGACGGCCAGGGCCTGCACCGCATGACCGACCCGGTCGACAAGGAGACCTACCTCTACTCGCAGTTCGAGGTGGCCGACGCCCAGCGCGTCTACGCCTGCTTCGACCAGCCCGACCTCAAGGCGAGCTTCACCTTCCAGGTCCGCACCCCGGAGCACTGGAAGGTCATCTCGAACATGCCGCCGGTCAGTGAGACCGTCGTCGAGGCGCTCGGGATGAAGGTGACGCTGTTCGAGACCTCGCCGCGGATGAGCCCGTACGTCACCGCGATCTGCGCCGGTCCCTACGTCGGCGTGCACGAGACGCACGACGGCATCGACCTGGGCGTCTACTGCCGCCAGTCCATGAAGGACCACCTTGACCCCGAAGGCGTCTTCGAGGTCACCCGCCAGGGCTTCGACCACTTCCACTCCAAGTTCGGCGTGCGCTACCCGCTGCCGAAGTACGACCAGGTCTTCGCCCCGGAGTACAACTTCGGCGCGATGGAGAACTTCGGCTGCATCACCATCGCCGAGGCCTCGTTCCTGTTCCGCAGCCAGGTCACCGACTTCGAGCTGGAGCAGCGCGCCAACGTGATCCTCCACGAGATGGCGCACATGTGGTTCGGCGACCTGGTGACCATGCGCTGGTGGGACGACCTGTGGCTCAACGAGTCCTTCGCGGAGTGGGCCAGCCACTGGGCCAACGTCGAGGCCACCCGCTTCGACGGCGCGTGGACGACGTTCCTGTCGGCCCGCAAGAACTGGGGCTACGGCCAGGACCAGCAGCCGACCACGCACCCGGTGTACACCGAGATGCCCGACACCGAGTCGGTGCAGGCCAACTTCGACGGCATCACCTACGCCAAGGGCGCCTCGATCCTCAAGCAGCTGGTGGCCTACGTCGGCATCGACCCGTTCCTGGAGGGCCTGCGCTCCTACTTCCAGAAGCACGCCTTCGGCAACGCGGTCTTCTCCGACCTGCTCACCGAGCTGGAGGCGGCCTGCGGCAAGCCGCTCAAGGACTTCGCCGACACGTGGCTGCGCACCGCGGGCGTCTCGACGCTGCGCCCGGAGATCGAAGTCGACGCCGAAGGGAACTACGCGCGCGTCGCGGTGCTCCAGGAGGTCCCCGCCGAGCGCCCGACGACCCGCACGCACCGGATCGCCGTCGGCCTGTACGACCTGAAGGACGGCAGCCTCGTGCGGCGCGAGCGCGTCGAGGCCGACGTGACCGGCGGTTCCACCGCGATCGCCGAGCTGGCCGGGGTCAAGCAGCCCGACCTGCTGCTGCTCAACGACGACGACCTCACCTACGCGAAGCTGCGCCTCGACGAGCGCTCGCTGGCGACGGCCATCGAGCACACCTCGGCGCTGGACGACTCGCTGCCGCGTGCGTTGATCTGGTCGGCGGCCTGGGACATGCTCCGCGACGCCGAGCTGCCCGCCCGCCGCTTCGTGGCGCTCGGCGCGGCCAGCCTGACGACGGAGACCGACATCAACATCGTCACCGTCGCCCAGCGGCAGGTCGCCGCGTCGCTGGCCTACGCCGACCCCGAGGCCCGTGCCGGGCTGCGCGAGCAGTGGGCGCAGGCCGCGAAGGCGGCGATGGAGGCCGCCGAGGCCGGCAGCGACATGCAGCGCTCGTGGGCCAAGGCGTACGCCTCGGCGTCGCGCTCGGAGGCCGATCTGGCGCGCGTCGCGGGCTGGCTCGAAGGCGAGGCGGTGCCAGGCGGCCTGGCCGTCGACGCGGACCTGCGCTGGGCCCTGCTGACCGGCCTGGTCGCCACCGGCGCGGTCGGTGAAGACGCGATCGACCGCGAGCTCGAGCGCGACGACACCGCCGACGGCAAGCGCCTGTCGTTCATCGCCCGCGCGGCGGTGCCGACCGCCGAGGCGAAGGAGCGCGCCTGGGAGCGGATCGTCGACCCGGGCACCGAGAACTACATCCGCCGCTCCTCGATGCTGGGCTTCTCCCCGCTCGACCAGGCCGACCTGCTGCGCCCCTACCTCGGGCGCTACCTGGAGGCGGTGCCGGAGCTGTGGGAGAAGCTGGGCGCCCAGCAGGCCGTGGAGTTCTCGCGGATGGCCTTCCCCTCGCCGCTGATCGAGCCCGCCACCGTCGAAGCCCTCGACGCGTGGCTCGACGCCGACCGCCCCGCACCGGTCGAGCGCGGCGTGGCCGAGGCCCGCGCCGACGTGTCCCGCGCGCTCGCGGGCCGGGCCTGCGACAGGGCCAACGCTTAACCGCGCAGGCAAGCGACTCGGGGCTTCGGGATCACCGTCCCGGAGCCCCGAGCGCTGTTCGGGCCATTGGTAAGCTCTGGCCAACTCGCCCCCACGCCCCGTTTCCGAAGGAGAGAGCAGCCTTGTCCGCGCTTCTGCCGGTCGCCGTCCTCAGCGCCACACTGGTCGCGTTGTTCGGGATCGTCCTGCCCCTGCTGCTGCTCGGTCCCGTCATGGCCTCGCGCGCCCGCCCGCAGCCGCAGCAGCTGCTGTTCGCCGTCGTGCTGCTCATACCGACGATCGCGATCGGATCGGTGTTCCTGGCGTGGTGGGCGGTCTCGTGGCTGGAGAGCGCCGACGCGCCTTCGCCGGTGCTGATCGGGGTCGCACTGGTGGTGGCGGCCACGGTGGGGCTGCTGGTGCCGCTGCGGGTGCCCACCGGCACGGGCGGCCCGTTCTGGCTCAAGCCGCTGCTCGGCCTCAGCGCCGGGATCCTGGTGCCGGTCGCGATCATGGAGAGCATCACGCTCGGCCTGCACGAGGTCGCCGCCGCCGCGATCGGCGTGATCGTCCTGGCCGTGCTCGTCATCGTGTTCCGGGTGATCGCCAAGCCGCTGGCCGCGAGGCGCCAGGCCAAGCGGCTGCGCGCCTCGGTCGAGCGGTTCGGGGGCCAGCTGGTCGACGTCGCCGACGAGGCGTGGCACCTGGTCGACGCCAGGGGCGACGCGAACCGGATCCTGCTGCGCTACAACGGCGTGGAGGACGGCAAGAAGCTCGGTGCCGCGCTGCTGCTCAAGCGGGACATGGAGTGGGTGCCGGTCGCCAAGGAGAACGAGTCGGCGGTCTTCGAGCTGGCGCGGAGCCTGAACGGCCACCCGACCGAGGCGGTCCTGGAGCAGCGCCAGCTGGGTACGCCCGCGACGCTGACGCTCAGGATTCCGGGCACGACCGTCCTGTCCATCAGAGAGGGCGTCGCCGATTCGCTGTCGTGGGTCGAGTTCATCGGCAAGCTGGAGCTGACCGACGCCGACAAGCTGCTGGAGCGGCAGCTGCAGGACGAGCACTGAGCAGACGGCGACGGCGCCGACCGAGATCACCTCTCGGTCGGCGCCCTCGTCGTTCAGTCAGGCGCTCGCGGCCGTCTCGGCCAGCATCCGCAGGCCGGTGATGATGCCGCCGGACAGCTGCCCGGCGCCGAACGCGGCCTCCATGGAGAACACCACCAGGGCCGCCGAGCGGTCCGGGATCTTCTCCTTGGCGAGCTTGCCGGTCACGATCTGGAGCTGGCGCTGCTCGGGCGAGACCGCGATGAGGACCGACATATCGGGGTCCCTCAGGCGCTCGTGCATGGACTCGGCGGCGCCGCGCACCGGGTCGTGCAGCGGGCCGACGTAGACGCTGTAGTGCAGGCCGCCGCCTTCGCGCTCGGCCGCCGTCAGGGCCTCGTCGAGGTGCAGCAGCTCCCTCGTGTCGAACGGGCCTTCGAGGACGGCGGGGCGCACCTCCTCCGGGCTCTGGTCGGTCCGGGGCTGGTGCGCCGCGATGCTACCACTGGCCATGCGAGCCTCCCTTGGGTCCGCTGGTGATCGGCTCGCCGCTGTCGTCCGACGCGGCGGAGCGGGATTCGAGCTGGGCCGCCGCTCCCGGACGCACGTCCGAGTCGACCGCGCCATCGCGGGCGACGAACCAGACCGGCTTGAAGTCGTACGGCTCGCCGGGGCGGTAGCGGGACTGCGGGCGCGGGTGCCGCAGGAAGATCACGGCGTATACCGCGACCACAACCAGGATCGGGGCGCCGAAGAGTATCAGCAGCTCCTGGAAGACCGTCATGTTGCTCCCCTAAGTCAGGTACAGGGTGACCTCGGCCCTCAGACTAATCCAATTACGCCTCTCAGATCGCCGCAGGTGGTGACGAGGTGCGACCGATCGCACCCGGCCGTGATCCGGGCGGGCGCGGGAAGGGGACGGCGCTAAGGCCGGTTCGAGAACTCCGGGCACGGGGTGGTATCCGGGAGCCCGCCAACGCGGCGAGCGGGTGAACGGGCCGTACACCGTCCGGTCCGCCGAACACCGCCGTAGGCCACCGACGGCGCTGTCGGCGGCCTGCGGCCGTTCCTAGCGTCTGCGCGCGAGTTCGTGGTGGCGGCGGGGCAGCCACGCCTCCCACGCCGGGTCCGGGCGGCGCTGCCCGCGGAACCCGCGCAGCTGCCAGCCCGAGGGCTGCCTCGGGGCGCGCGGGAGCCTCCAGCCGAGCTCGGCCAGCGTGCGGTCGCTCTTGCGGTGGTTGCAGGGGGCGCAGGCGGCGACGACGTTGTCCCACGTGTGGGTGCCGCCCTTCGAGCGGGGGACGACGTGGTCGATCGTCTCGGCCGCCGAACCGCAGTACACGCAGCGCCAGTCGTCGCGGACGAACACGCCGCGCCGGGAGGGGCTGGTGCCGACCTGTCTGGGGATGGCGACGTACCTGTTCAGGCGGACGACGGCGGGGATCGGGATGTTCATCGTCTCGCTGTGGAGAAAACCGTCGCCAGGCGTGACGGTCTCGGCTTTGCGTGTGAGCAGCAACACCGCCGCTCGCTTCACCGGGACCACGCACAGCGGCTCATAGCTCTGGTTGAGGACGAGGGCGGAGCCCAGCGTGGCGGCATTGTGGGAGAAGAGGGCCGGATGAGCACCTGGGGCAGGCTCATCGCCGTCAAGCGCACTCCTATGTCGAGGACCTATCACGGTGCTGTACCTCCAAGCCATCGGTCTCGTCAAGTTTGACGTAAATCTCAAGAAATTGCACCCCGGTTCTGTGGGATCTTTGGCGACGGGCGAATATCGTCTGGTCGAACACCCGCCGACTGATTCGAACGGGGCGGCGGGACTCCAACGAAACGCCGGGCGACAGAGGCGCAGAAGGAAGAACGTGGAACTGCTTGCCGCTACCGAGGAATCCCCCTGCGAGACGGGGTTCAACGCCTGCTCACTGCTGTGGCGCATGACCGAGAGCAAGGGCTTCGCCACCGACGGCGGCGCGGTCATCGACACGGTCTTCGAGATCCTGATCATCGTCGTCGCGGCGCTCTTGCTGCGCTGGCTGATCAACCGCTTCATCGCCAGGATCATCAAGCAGGTCACCAGCGTCAAGCGGCCGCAGTCGATCGCCGAGCTGAACAGCCTGCTCAGCTCCTCCAAGAGCCGCCGCGAGGAGATCGTCGGCGACCGGACCCAGCAGCGGGCCGCGACCCTCACCAGCGTGCTCCAGCACATCAACGGCATCGTCATCATGAGCGTGGCGTTCATGATGATCCTGAGCGTCTTCAACGTGAACCTGGCGCCGATCCTCGCCAGCGCGGGCATCGCGGGCATCGCGATCGGCTTCGGCGCGCAGAACCTGGTGCAGGACTACCTGGCGGGCATCTTCATCCTCCTTGAGGACCAGTACGGCGTCGGCGACATCGTCGACGTGGGCGACGCCTCGGGGACCGTCGAGGACATGGGCTTGCGGGTCACCACGATCAGGGCCCTGGACGGGACACTGTGGTACGTGCGCAACGGGCAGATCCTGCGGGTCGGCAACTCGAGCCAGAGCTGGGCGTACGTCGTGGTGGACACGCCGCTGCCGCCGACGGTCGACGTCGACGAGGCCGGTCGCATCATGACCGAGGTCGCCGCCGCGTTCGCCCAGGACGAGGAGTGGCGCGATCACGTGATCGAGGAGCCGGAGTACGTCGGGGTCGTCGAGATGACCATCGACCAGACCAAGTTCAGGCTCGGCGTGAAGACCACGAGCGACCAGCAGTGGGCCGCGGGCCGCGAGCTGCGCAGGCGGATCAGCGAGGCGTTCAAGGACGCCGGGATCTCGATGACCGGCGGTCGCGTGTACGTCCCGCGGAGCAGTGGCGGGGCCGCCGCCCAGTAGCGTCCGAAGTGATTTTCGGCGCACTCGGTGTGACGCGTATCGGATAGTGTTCCCTTGCGGTCCTGCGGTTGGCACGATGGATAGATGTCGACCTCCAACAGCCCGCACAGCGTCGTCTCGCTCTCACCAGTCGGCCGGCCCGCGCCCACCCAGTCCTTCTATGAGGCGGTGGGCGGTGAAGCGACGTTCAAACGGCTGACCGACGCCTTTTACGCGCATGTCGCCGAGGACGAGATCATGCGTCCGATGTACCCCGAAGAGGACCTGGCTCCGGCGGCCCGGCGGCTCAAGATGTTCCTGGAGCAGTACTGGGGCGGCCCGCACACGTACTCGGAGGAGCGGGGCCACCCGCGCCTGAGGATGCGCCATGCGCCGTACGTGATCGGCGAGCGCGAGCGGGACGCGTGGCTGCGCTGCATGCGCGCCGCGATGGACGAGGTGGCGCTGCCCGAGGAGTACGACAAGGTCATGTGGGAGTACATGGAGCGCGCGGCGGACTTCATGAGGAACTCATGAAGCATGGGCACAGCATGAGGAACTCATGAAGCATGGGCACAGCATGAGGAACTCATGAAGCATGGGCACAGCATGCGGAACGCATGAAGCGTGGGCACAGCATGCGGAACGCATGACAAGGACACAGCATGAGGAACGCCTGAAACCGGGCCACAGCGTGCGGAGCGCCTGAAACGGCGTCCCACCGCGCAGACCTTTCAAGAACTCCTGAACCGCACGCTCAGCGCGCCGAATCCCTGAACCGCAGCAGCCACGGCGCCCAGCGGCACCAATACATACGATGGGGCGGGCCGCTTGCGGCCCGCCCCGGATGCTTGTGCTCGCTTACAGCAGTTCGCCCTCGAGCCATTCCACGAAGGTGCCCGAGATCGCGGTGCCGCAGTCGATGAGCTCTTCGAGCAGCGCCAGGGTGATGCCGGGGCGGACGGGGATCTGGATCTCGCCGAACACGGGCAGCGAGCCCGAGTCCGTGGGTTCACCGAGGTAGGCCTTGAGGAAGCGCCGGGTGCGGTTCCACTCGTTCATCGCCGCGTACCCGCGCTCGGCCCACTCCCCCGGCACGGTTTGGTAGGCGCGGGCGCGCAGCACCAGGATGTCGGCGTCGGGGCCCTCGGCGCGCACCTGCACGATGTGCCGCTCCCACAGCGCCACGACGCCGCCGTTCTCGTCCACCAGGTAGCGGATGTCGAGGTTCTTCAGCGCCGAGACGATGCGCTCGGAGTCGAGCGGCATGACCTCGTCGCGGTGGCTCTGGGCGATCTCCTCGAGGTCGGAGATGAAGTCGGGGTCGATCTCCTCGAGGTCGCGCTTGATGAGGTGCCAGCGGTCGACCTCGGAGATCTGCTCTTCGCCGGGACCGAACTCGAGCTGGCCCACGTGGCCGTGCGCGTATTCGTCGATCTCGGGGACGGGCAGGTCGGAGGAGTCGTGCCGCTCGGTCCGGGGGCTCGGGACCGGGTTGGGCTGGTTGCCGCGGGCCTGGGCGCGCTCGGCCGAACCACCGAGTTCGGTGTCGGCGTCCGCGACCTGCTCGGCTACCGCCTCGTTCTCGGCATCGCGTTTTTTATTGCTGCGCCACCACGCCATATTCTCGTCCGCCTTCCCACCCAAAATGCGAATCGCTTAGCCGTACATGGGTTTTATGTTGGCATTCCTAGTTGGCTGAACTTAGCCGGATTTGCGCTGCTTCGCGCATTGCCAAGTTACGCCCTGCCACGCTGAGCAGCCTAGGACTTGGGACCGACAATGCACAACCGTCAGGCATTCCTGCCCAAAAGTATGAACCTCGGTGCATGTGTTCGCAGCCCAGCGGCGATGACTGTCACGTGTCTCATACGTCGGGGCGATGACCTGCCTGGTTATGGCGCCGATCGTCGGATTTCCGTCAGAGGACGTCACCCGTCAGAGCAGGGGCAGGCCGCGCTCGCGGTCCCAGACGCCGCCGTGGGCGGCCGCGAGACCGACCCTGCGCCCCGCTCTGAGGACTCTGACGGGGTTTTCACCGAGGAACCCCATCCGCATCAGGGCCACCACCAGTCGCAGCTCTACGGCGTACTGAGCGCCTTCGTGCTCGACGCGGAGCGTCACGTGGTCGAGCAGGGCGTCGCGCAGGCGCCGGTCGCCGGTGCCCTGCCCGCGCCGCTGCCGCAGCGCGTCGGCGGCCTGGCGGTCGATGGCGGCGATGTCGGCGGCGGGCACGGTCTCGACGGCCTCCCACGGCGGCTGCGGCAGCCGCCCGCGCCATTCGGACGCGGGCCGGGCCTGAACGCGGCCCTCGCTGAGGTCTCCGGCGCGGTAGACGGCCTCGTCGAGGCCCCCCGCGAGGTCGCGCACGGCGAGCACGCCGATCGGCAGCATGGCCCACAGGCGGCCGCCTTGGGCGCGCAGGAGCGCGTTCGCGTCGAGCCTGGCCACGCGCGAGGCGAACGCCGCGTCGTCCGTCGCTAGTCCGTCCATCGCGCCAGGAACGCCCGTTCGGGCGCGGTGAGGCGGCGGGGCCGCTCCTCGACGGTGTCGAAGGGGACCATGACAGTCTTGGCCCGCAGGGCGAGCTTGTCGTTCGCGAACAGCTCGTAGGCGAGGGTGAACGAGGCGTTGCCCGTCCGCTCCACCCACAGCTCGACGCGGACGTCGGCCGGGACCGTGACGGGCAGCAGGAAGTCGACCTCGTGGCGTGCGACCACGATGCCCTGCCTGAACCCGTCGATCCCGGCGGCCTCGGCGGCGGTGAACATCATCGCCACGCGCGCCTCTTCGAGCAGCACCATGTACTTGTTGTTGTTCACGTGCCCGAAGGCGTCCATGTCCGACCAGCGCAGAGCCACGTCGGTCGTGAAGCGGGCCATGTCAGTCCCTGGTGAGCTTGCGGTGGGTGACGCGGTGCGGCTTGGCCGCGTCGGGGCCGAGGCGCTCGAGCTTGTTCTTCTCGTAGGAGTCGAAGTTGCCCTCGAACCAGAACCACTGCGGCTCGCCGTTCTCGTCGGTGCCCTCCCACGCGAGGATGTGGGTGGCGACGTGGTCGAGGAAGGCCCGGTCGTGGCTGATGACCACGGCGCAGCCGGGGAAGTCCAGCAGGGCGCTCTCGAGGCTGGAGAGCGTCTCGACGTCGAGGTCGTTGGTGGGCTCGTCGAGCAGCAGCACGTTGCCGCCCTCCTTGAGGGTGAGCGCCAGGTTGAGCCGGTTGCGCTCGCCGCCGGAGAGGACCTTGGTGGGCTTCTGCTGGTCGGGGCCCTTGAAGCCGAACGCGGCGAGGTAGGCGCGGCTGGGCATCTCGACCTTGCCGACCATGAGGTAGTCCAGGCCGTCGGAGACGACCTCCCAGACGGACTTGTCGCCGTCGAGGCCGGCCCGGTTCTGGTCGACGTACGAGATCTGGACGGTGCCGCCGATGTTGACCTCGCCCGAGTCGGGCTTCTCGAGGCCGACGATGGTCTTGAACAGGGTCGTCTTGCCGACGCCGTTGGGGCCGATGATGCCGATGATGCCGCCTCGCGGCAGGCTGAAGTTCAGGCCGTTGATGAGCGTCTCGCCGTCGAAGCCCTTGTGCAGGTCCTTGACCTCGATGACGGTGCTGCCGAGGCGCGGGCCCGGCGGGATCTGGATCTCCTCGAAGTCGAGCTTGCGGGTCTTCTCGGCTTCGGCGGCCATCTCCTCGTAGCGGCCGAGGCGGGCCTTGGACTTGGTCTGGCGGCCCTTGGCGTTGGAGCGGACCCATTCGAGCTCGTCCTGGAGGCGCTTGCGCAGTTTGGCGTCCTTGCGGCCCTCCACGGCCATGCGCTCGGCCTTCTTCTCCAGGTAGGTGGAGTAGTTGCCCTCGTAGGGGTAGGTGCGGCCGCGGTCGAGTTCGAGGATCCACTCGGCGACGTTGTCGAGGAAGTACCGGTCGTGGGTGATGGCGATGACGGCACCGGAGTAGGCGGCCAGGTGGCGTTCGAGCCACAGCACCGACTCGGCGTCGAGGTGGTTGGTGGGCTCGTCGAGCAGCAGCAGGTCGGGCTCCTCGAGCAGGAGCTTGCACAGCGCGACGCGGCGCCGCTCGCCGCCTGAGAGGGTGGTCACGGCCCAGTCGCCGGGCGGGCAGCGCAGGGCGTCCATGGCCTGCTCGAGCTTGGAGTCGAGCTCCCAGGCGTTCGCGGCGTCGAGCTCTTCTTGGAGGCGTCCCATCTCCTCCATGAGCTCGTCGGTGTAGTCGGTGGCCATCTCGGCGGCGACGGCGTTGAAGCGGTCGAGTTTCGCCTGGATGGGGGCGACGGCCTCCTGGACGTTCTCCATGACCGTCTTGGACTCGTTCAGCGGCGGTTCCTGGGCGAGCATGCCGACGGTGGCGCCGGCGGCGAGGCGGGCCTCGCCGTTGGAGACCTGGTCCTGCCCGGCCATGATGCGCAGCAGGCTCGACTTGCCGGCGCCGTTGGGCCCGACCACGCCGATCTTGGCGCCGGGGAGGAAGTACAGGGTGACGTCGTCGAGCACGACCTTGTCGCCGTGCGCCTTCCGCGCCTTTTCCATGGAGTAAATGAACTGCGCCACATTGATCCTTCGCGTCACTCGGAACTGACCGACCTCAATGATGTCAAGTCCCTGCGCTTGCCGCCATTCGGCCCGCCCCGGTTGCGACCGCGTCACGGACCGCCGGGGCCGGGCGGCCGGTAATCTTGTGTAAAGGAGGGACTACAAATTGAGCAACGCATCCTTCATTGTCGTAGCCAACCGCCTCCCCGTCGACTCCGTGGTCGACGACGAGGGAAATCGAACCTGGCGCCGATCCCCTGGCGGCCTCGTCACCGCCCTCGAACCAGTTCTCCGCGCCAACCAGGGCACGTGGATCGGCTGGGCCGGCCAGACCGGCGCCGCTCCCGAGCCGTTCGAGGCCGACGGCATCACGCTGCTGCCGATCGAGCTCAGCGCCGATGAGATCGCCCGCTACTACGAGGGCTTCTCGAACGCCTCGATCTGGCCGCTCTATCACGACGCGGTGCAGCCTCGCGTCTTCCGCCGCTCGTGGTGGAAGTCGTATTACGAGGTCAACACGCGTTTCGCCGAGGTGTGCGCCGCCGAGGCCGCGCCCGGGGCCGTGGTGTGGATCCAGGACTACCAGCTCCAACTCGTCCCCGCGATGCTGCGGGAGCGCCGTCCCGACCTGCGCATCGGCTTCTTCCTGCACATCCCCTTCCCGCCGGTCGAGCTGTTCATGCAGCTGCCACATCGCATGGAGATCCTCAAGGGCCTGCTGGGGGCCGACCTGGTGGGCTTCCAGCGGCCCCTGGCCGCCCAGAACTTCCTCGCGCTCACCCGCCACCTGCTCGGCTACCGTCCCCGCGGCCACTACGTCACCGTCGACGACCGCCTGGTCAGGGCCGACGCGTTCCCCATCTCGATCGACACCGCCGCGTACGAGGAGGTCGCGAACACCGAGCGGGCGCGGCACCGGGCCAAGGAGATCCGCGCCGAGCTGGGCGAGCCGGACACGGTCATCCTCGGCGTCGACCGGCTGGACTACACCAAGGGCATCGAGACGCGCCTCAAGGCGTTCCGGGAGCTGTTGGAAGACGGGCGCTTCCGCGTGCCGAAGACGGTGATGGTGCAGGTGGCCACGCCGAGCCGCGAGCGCGTCGAGCAGTACCGGGTGCTGCGCGACAAGGTCGAGCGTGAAGTCGGTCGCATCAACGGCGAATTCGGCCAGGTGGGCCTTCCGGCGGTCCACTACCTCCACCAATCGTTTGACAGGTACGAGCTCGCGGCGCTGTACCAGGCCGCCGACGTGATGGCTGTCACACCCATCCGCGACGGCATGAATCTCGTCGCAAAGGAGTACGTGGCCAGCCAGATCGAGAACCACGGCGCGCTCGTACTCAGCGAGTTCGCCGGTGCCGCAGGCGATCTGCGTCAGGCGTTCCTGGTGAACCCGCACGATTTGACCGATCTGAAAGACGGATTTGTGACAGCGGCGGAATCGTCTCCGGACGATAAGATGAAAAGAATGCGCGCGATGAGGCGCTACCTGCGCAAGCACGACGTAAGCCGTTGGGCCCGCAGTTTCCTCACAGCGCTAGGCGTTCCGGAGCGCAGCGCAGCGTACAATCCGGGCAGCCCACCCGCCGCTGACGCGGCTGAAGGCACGTAGGCACAAGCCTCATTTCGCAACTGACCGGTGTTGGAGATACGCCAAGATGACCGCACCAAGCCCAGAGGGACCCGGCCCTGAAGGACTGAGTTCCTCCGACGAGCTTCGCTCGGCCCTCGCTCAACTCGCCCGCGTCCCGCAGCTGTTGATCGCCTGCGACTACGACGGCACCCTCGCCCCCATCGTCACCGACCCCTCGCAGGCCAAACCGATCCCCGAATCGGTGACGGCGCTGCGGACGCTCGCGAACCTGCCGCAGACGAAGGTGGCGGTCATCTCCGGTCGCGCACTGCGGGACCTCGCGGCGCTCTCGCGCCTGCCCTCCGAGATCCATCTGGTGGGCTCGCACGGCTCCGAGTTCGACATCGGGTTCACCCGGGCGCTCTCGAGCGAGGACCAGCGGCGCCGTGACAAGCTCGTGGCCGAGCTCACGGCGATCGCCGAGCGCTACGAGGGCACCCGGGTCGAACCGAAGCCCGCCGGCGCGGCCCTGCACACGCGCGAGGCCGCGGAGGCGGACGCGACCGAGGCCGTCGAGGAGGTCCGCGAGGGCCCGTCCACTTGGGATGGCGTGCAGACCACCGAGGGCAAGGCCGTCATCGACCTGTCGGTGGTGACCACCCACAAGGGCGACGCCCTCGACAAGCTGCGCCACCAGCTGGGCGCCTCGGCGGTGCTCTTCCTCGGCGACGACGTCACCGACGAGAACGCCTTCGCGCATCTCCACGGCCCGGACATCGGCGTCCGGGTGGGGCCGGGCTCCACCCGGGCGGCCTTCCGCATCGGCGACCCCGAGGACGTCGCGAGGCTCCTGGCGCACCTCGTCGACATCCGCCGCAGCTGGCTCCAGGGCGAGTCGGCCCAGCTCATCGAACGCCACTCGATGCTGGCCGACGGCGCCAACCACGCGCTGCTGGCCCCCGACGGGCGACTGACGTGGATGTGCCACCCGCGCCCCGACTCCGCCTCGGTCTTCGCCGACCTCCTCGGCGGCGAGCACGCCGGGCACTTCACCGTCCAGCCGATCAACGCGGGCATCCCGCTGGGCCAGCGCTACGTCGCGGGCACGATGACCGTCGAGACGCGCTGGCCGGGCCTGACGGTCACCGACTGGCTCGACTCGACGCTGCGCCGCAGGGGCGACTTCAACGCCACCGTCCTGGTGCGCGAGATCACCGGCGAAGTCCCCATCAAGATCACCTTCGCGCCGCGCCCGGAGTTCGGGCAGCTGCCCGTGCAGCTCCAGCCGGTGGCCGACGACGGCCTCAAGGTCCTTGGCGCCAACGAGCCGATCACCCTGCGCTCGCCGGGCGTGGAGTGGCAGATCGAGCACGACGGCCAGCACGCGCTGGCCACCGCCGCGGTCGACCTGGCCGCGATCGGCGGCTCGCTGATCTTGGAGATGCGCGCCGGCATCGACGACCTCGGCGAGTGGAAGCCGCCGGTCCACGTCAGGCGGCGCACCACCGAGGCCGGATGGCGCAACTGGTCGGACTCGCTGAAGCTGCCCAGCATCGAACCCGAGGCGGTCTCGCGTTCGGCGCTGACACTGCGGGCCCTGTGCTACCAGCCCACCGGCGCGATCCTCGCCGCCGGGACCACCTCGCTCCCCGAAGAGCTCGGCGGGGTCCGCAACTGGGACTACCGGTTCTGCTGGATCCGCGACGCGGCGATGACCGCGCACGCGCTGGTCGACATCGGCTCCCTCCAAGAGGCCGAGGCCTACTTCGAGTGGGTCTCCAGCATCATCGAGCGCACCGCGGGCCACCCCGAGCGGCTCGCGCCCCTCTACGACATCGAAGGCGTCGCGCCCTCCCCCGAGGCCATCATCGAGACCCTCCCCGGGTACGCCGGAGCCCGGCCGGTGCGCATCAACAACGCCGCCTCCAGCCAGGTCCAGCTCGACGTCTTCGGGCCCGTCGCGATGCTCGTCGAGGCCGTCGCCCAGCGTCGGGGCCACCTCTCGGAGTTCGAGCAGTCCGTCCTGACCTCCATGGTCGAGGCGGTCGAGAAGCGCTGGCACGAGCCCGACCACGGCATCTGGGAGGCCCGCCAGGCACCGAGGCACCACGTCTACTCCAAGGTGATGTGCTGGGTGACCGTCGACCGGGCGCTCAAGGTCGCCGAGCAGTTCGGCATGGAGTACGGCCCCACCTGGCCCGAGCTCCGCGACTCGATCGCCAAGAACGTCCTCGAACTGGGCTGGAACGACGAGGTCGGCGCCTACACCGCCGCCTACGGCGACGACGACCTCGACGCCGCCTCGCTATGGGTGGGCCTGTCCGGCCTCCTGGCCGCCGACGACCCGCGGTACCTCAAGACGGTCCTCAGGATCGAGGCCGGACTGCGCAGCGGCCCGACCGTTTACCGCTATCACCGCGACGACGGCCTGCCGGGCACCGAGGGCGGGTTCATCCTGTGCGCCGCCTGGCTCGCCGAGGCGTACCTCCAGGTGGGCCGTCGCACCGACGCCGAGGAGCTGTTCGAGCAGATCCTCGCCTGCGCGGGGCCGACCGGCCTGCTGCCCGAGCAGTGGGACCCGATCGCCGAACGCGGCCTTGGAAACCACCCGCAGGCGTACTCGCATCTCGGCATGATCCGCGTGGCCAACCTGCTCAACGGCCAGAACGGTCACGTGTAGACGCAGCGGCTAATCTGTTGGGGACGACCCTCCGGGCACTGCCCCGCACCGTCCTGACCGTCCCCGACAGAAAGCCTCCGCCTTGAGCTCCCCCACTCCGGCAATCCCCGGCTACCGCGACTTCGAGATGGTCGCGCACGGGTCGACCGCGTTCGTCTACCGCGCCGTCCAGGAGCGCCTCGACCGCACCGTCGCGGTCAAGGTCCTGCTCGTCGACGACGAGATGACCACCGCCGACTCGGTCGAGAAGGAGCTCGAGGCCACCGTCGCGGTCTCCAACCACCCCCACATCGTCTCGATCATCGACACCGGCACCAGCGAGGACGGCCGCCCGTACATCGTCATGGAGTACTGCGACGGCGGCTCGTACTCGGCGATCCTCAAGGCGGGCGGCCCGCTGCCGGTCGACGACGTCATCGACGTGGGCGTCAAGATCGGCCTGGCGCTCCAGGCGGCGCACTCGGCCGACATCCTGCACCGCGACGTCAAGCCGCAGAACCTCCTGCGCGGCCAGTACGGCCCGGCCCTGGCCGACTTCGGGATCGCCCGCGCCCCGGCGGCGCTGTCGGCGACCGAGGCGATCGACAAGCTCACGCCGCTGCACGCCTCGCCCGAGGCGCTGCTGCGGCAGGCGCAGACTCCGGCCAGCGACCTGTTCAGCCTGGCCTCGACCATGTGGCACCTGCTGGCGGGCTTCGCGCCGTTCGCCAACCCCGAGGGCGGCACCGACCCCGACACGCACCGCGCCCGCGTCACCTCCGAGGCGCCGCCGCCGAAGATCCCGCGCGAGGACCTCCCCGAATGGCTCGAAGACCTGCTGGTGCGGGCCCTCTCGCGGGACCCGAACCGGCGGCCCGAGTCGTGCCAGGCGTTCGCCGAGGAGCTCCAGCGCGGCATGTACGGCTCGGCGGGCGGCGTCGGCAAGGCCCAGGCGCCCTCGCGCATCGCCGACGTCAGCAACGAGGAGACGGTCTTCCGGCCCGAGGGCCCGCCGCCCTCGCAGCGGGCGCCGCTCGACCCGTTCGCGCCGGTCGGCCCGCCGCCGGGCCCCGACTCGGCCTACACGCTCGGCTCGGGCGCCACCGGCGGGCGCACCGACGGCTACGCCTCGCAACTGGGGCACGCGGTCGATCCGCGCTACGTCTCCCAGCTCGACGGCTCGGCGCCGGTGAGCAGTGTGCCGCAGGCTCAGGCGAGCGCGCCGCCGATTTCGGCCGCACCGCATTCAGTGCCGCCGCAGGCACCGGTGAGCATGCGCCCGCCGATGACGCCGTGGATGCACCAGCAGGCGCCGGCGCCCGCGCCGCAGCAGCAGCCGCCGGTGTTCGCCCCGCCGGTCATCACCCGCGACAACGAGAAGCGGCCCTCGTCCCGGGCGCTGAAGGCACCGAAGGCGCCGAAGCCTCACGATGAGCGCAGCCTGAAGCCGTACGTGATCCTCGGCTCGGTGATCACGGTGGTGCTCGCACTGGTCATGGTCGGGTGGCTGTGGCTCATCTCCCCGAACGGGGACGCCGGCGATCTCGACCCGGCCGACCTCGACGGCGAGGGCGCGCCGAAGAACGTCGCGATCGACTCGTGGGTCGACGGGCAGATCGCGCTGAGCTGGGAGGCCCCCACCGAGGAGGCGGACCTGGAGTACTTCGTGACGGCGACGCGCGTCGGCGACGACATGGCCGAACCGCTCGGCGAGCCGACCACCGACACCGAGTTCACGGCGGGCGGGCTGAGCCCGGCGGAGGACTACTGCTTCCGGGTGACCGCGGTGTGGGCCGTGGACAACGTGCCGACATCCGACCCGGTGTGCACCGACGACGAATAGACGACGGCGCTCGGCCGGGACGCCCGCGAAGGGCACCGCGGCCGGGCGCATTCGAGCCGCAACGAAAAAGCTCCACGCCTCGCTTCGCGCGAGGGTGGAGCTTTCGTCCGATCGGGGCTCAGGCGGCCGCTTCGGCGGTCTCGCCGAACGCGCCGGCCTCTTCGAGGCTCTTCAGCGTGGTGTCCCAGCCCTGCTCGGCCGGGAAGTCGGCCGCGAAGGTCTCGATCTCGGCCTTGATCTTCTCGCCGTGACCGGCCTCGTTCAGGGCCTTGACGGCCTCGGCGAAGGCTTCGGACCCGGTGGCGAGGTGCAGGTTGCGCCCGTCGGTCAGGTTGCGCAGGTACACGTGCTTGCCGTTGTTGAGCGGGATCAGGTACTTGAATTCCCCGAGGACGCTGAGTCCGCCCGCAGCGCCCTTCTGTCCGGCCTTGACGGAAGCGCGTGCGGTTTTGGAAGTGTTGGCTGCCACGCCGGTCTCCTCACCATGTCGTGTAAGTCGAGTCTTCGGCCAGACACAGGAAGCAGACCGGAAGGGGGTACTGAACCTGGGTTGGACCACAAAAGAAAACCGACACTATGCCGGTCAAGCGCAAGTGTAGCTCAGCGGAGTCCCGCGCCGACTAGCACACGGACCAGGCGTGATGCAGTGAACTCGTTGAAAAAGTGAGCGCCTGGAGCGGTTTAAGCCTAGCGCGATGCTTTCGAAGCTGTCAGTATGTAAGTGAGCGGAATAGCGTCCCGGGTTCGAGTTCATCCCTCACTTGACCCGGTCGATACCCGTTGGGCGGCTTCATGTCGCTTTCAATTGACCACAAGGAGTGAGCCAGTACTCAGATACGCCGATTCCCAAGGAGGTGCGCGATGCAGACACGCGGCGTGATCTACATCCACTCCAGCCCGCCGGCGGTGTGCCCGCACGTCGAGTGGGCGATCGGGCGTGTCCTGGGTTCGGCGACGGTCAAGCTCGGCTGGGCGCCGCAGGAGGCCGAGCGCGGCACGATGCGCGCCGAGCGGGCCTGGACGGCCGAGCCGGGCGTCGGCGCCGAGATCGCGAAGGCGTTGGCGCAGTGGCCGATGCTGCGGTTCGAGGTCACCGAGGACCCGAGCGCGGGCGTCGACGGCGAGCGGATCATGCACGTGCCCGGCAGGGGCGTGTACCGCGCGGCGATGAGCGCGGGCGGCGGGATCATGATCGCCGAGGACCGCATCCGGGCGCTGCTGGCGACGACCACGAGCGCCGAGGCGCTGCGGGGCGGACTGGACCAGCTGCTGGGCCTGGAGTGGGACCGCGAGCTGAGCCCCTACCGTCAGGCGGCGGGCGGCGACGAGCAGTCCTGGCTCTCCCAGGTCAGCTAGCGGCCGTGCGGCAGCAAACCGCGTGCCCGCTCCCTGCGTTGTCGGCCCCACGGCCGTTTCACAGCGGCTCAGCGGAATCGTCGTCTCCCCGCCCGCTGCGGCACGGCCATTGCGCCACCGCTTCCCGGTCCGGTAGTCGATGCCGACACGCTTCGACGCTGGTGAGCCCCTGGTCCATGAGACGGAAGTATGCTTCCCGTTCACGAACCAGGGGCTTAGAGCTCGACCGCTGCCGGTCCTCCCGGATCTCGAAAGCCATCGCAATCCCTTATGGAACAAGGTGCTGCAACGACCACCAGGACCCAGGGTTCGCGCGGAGGCCGGTCGTTCGCATCAGCGCCGCGTCGGTCGGGACGCTGCGGAGGAAGGGCATCGGTCGGCCCGGCCCTTTCGCCGCACCGCCGCCGCATGCGGGCGGCGGGCCGATTCGCCCATCGCGACAGGCGGCTCAGCTCAGTCGAGCGCGAGATTGCTGAAGTCCGGGCCCTTGGTGCGGGTGCGCTTGAGCTCGTAGAAGCCGGGGGTCGTCGTCACCGCGTAGACGCCGTCCCACAGCTTCGCCGCCGCCTCGCCCTGGGGGGCCGGGGTGACGACCGGTCCGAACAGGCCGACCTGCCGCCCCTCGTCGTTCTCCACGGCCACCACCGGGGTGCCGACGTCGGTGCCCACCAGGTCGATGCCGCGCCGGTGCGAGGCCCTGAGCGCCTCGTCCCACTGCTCGGTCTTGCCGGCCTCGGCCAGTTCGGCGGGCAGGCCGGCCTTCTCCAGGGCCGCCGGGATGTACTCCTCTGAGTCCTTCGAGCGGCGCAGGTGGATCTGGTTGCCCAGGGCGGTGTAGAGCCGCCCGAGCGCCTCGTTGTCGTACTGCTCGGCCACGGCCGTCGCGACGCGCACCGCCGGGAGCGTCCCCGGCATCATCTCGGCGTACTCCTCGGGGAGCTCGTCGAGCCGGGGCTCGTTGAGCACGTAGAGGCTCATGACGTTCCATCTGATGTGGAGGTCGCGGAGCTTCGACGCCTCGATGATCCAGCGGGAGGTCATCCACGCCCAGGGGCACGCGGGGTCGAACCAGAAGTCCACGGTCTTGGTTTCAGCCATGGCGACCAGACTACGCCGCGCCCTCGGCGGTGATCCGGTTCGACGAAGTCGATCATGAAATCCCGGTATACCGGATAAACTCGCCGTTGATGCTGGTTAAAACACGACATGATGACAATTCGGTACATCCGCTCGCCACTGCGGCGGGCCTGCCCACCGGCGTCGAGGTGCTCACGCTCGCCGACCTCCGCAGCAGCACCGACGCCGCGCTGCTCGCCCGTCCGCTGCGCTCGGACAAGCACCACCTGCTGACGCTCACCTCGGGGTCGCTGCGCCACGCGGTCGACTTCACCGAGTACGGCCTGCGCTCGGGCAACTGGCTGTGGGCGCGCCCGGGCCAAGTGCAGCAGTGGGGCGGCCTCGAAGGCGCGGAGGGGACCCTCGTGATCTTCGAGGGCGGGTTCCTGGACCCGGACACCGCGATCGGAGCGGGTTCGGAGGACCCGCACGCGCCGGTGATGCGCGTGCCCGACGCCGAGGAGCACCCGATCCTGCGCGTCGCGGCCAGCCAGCTCCAATGGGAGTTCGGCGCCACCGAGTCCCTGCCGCTGGGCATCCGGCTCCAGATCCTGCGCCACCTGCTCGCCGTCCTGGTGCTGCGCGTGGCGTGCCTGCCCGATCCGAGCGGCCCGGTGCGCGAGCCGGGCGAGGTCTACGCGGCGTTCCGCGACGCCGTGGAGCGCGACTTCGCCAACTCCAGGCGCCTGAACGACTACGCCGCGGCGCTCGCGTACTCCCCCCGCACGCTGTCGCGGGCGACGCTGGCGGCCTCGGGGGTGGGCGCCAAGGAGTTCATCGACCGCCGGGTCGTCTTGGAGGCCAAGCGGATGCTCGCCTGCTCGGATGAGGCCGCGGCGCGCATCGGGGCGCGGCTGGGGTTCTCGAGCGCCACGAACTTCAACAAGTTCTTCCACCAGCGCACCGGGACGACGCCGATCGCCTTCCGGACCGCGGTCCGCGGTCCGGTGGCGCAGCGAAAGGACGAGTCCTAGGCGGCGGCGAACACCGTCTCGGGCTTGGCGAGGTCGCCGTGCTCGACCATGACGGCGAGCAGCTCACCGGATTCGCCGAGGACGGCGTAGCGGCCCTCGATCGCGGCGGCGGGCAGGGGCCTGCCGTACGAGAGGGCCTTGGCCTCGGCTTCGGTGGCGGTGCGGGTCGGCATGAGGCGGGCCGCGGCCTCGCCCATCGGCAGCGTCCCCAGTGGCCGGCCGTGCTCGCTCCGGTCGGCGAGCTCGTCGATCGTGGCGGCGGCGTCGAGGCCGAAGCCGCCGACGCGGGTGCGGCGCAGCGCGGTGAGGTGGCCGCCGACGCCGAGGGCCTCGCCGAGGTCGCGGGCGATGGCGCGGATGTAGGTGCCCGAGGAGCAGGAGACGTCGATGTCGACGTCGAGGAACTCGCCGCGGTCGATCCGGCCGATGTCGATGGCGGCGATGGTGACGCGCCTGGGTTTGAGTTCGACGGTCTCGCCTTCGCGCACGCGCTTGTAGGCGCGCTTCCCGTCGATCTTGACGGCGCTGACGGCGCTGGGCACCTGGTCGATCTCGCCGACCTGCGCGGCCAGCGCCTCGCGCACGGCCGCGTCGGTGACGGCCGAGGCGTCGGCGGTCGCGGTGACCTCGCCTTCGGCGTCGTCGGTGACGGTGGCCTGGCCGAGCCGGATCGTGGCGGTGTAGGCCTTGTCGAGGCCGGAGACGTAGGTGAGCAGTTTGGTGGCCTTGCCGACGGCGATGACGAGCACGCCGGTGGCCATGGGGTCGAGCGTGCCGCCGTGGCCGACCTTGCGGGTGCCGCAGATGCGGCGCATGCGCGAGACCGCCCCGTGGGAGGTGATGCCCTGCGGCTTGTCGACGACGATGAGGCCCGGCTGTGGTGAGGTCACGGTCGTACAGGCTAACCGTGGCGATCGGCGCGGCGGCCTCGGGTGGCTATTGGCGGCGGTCGAGCGACTCCTGGAGGGCGCGCAGCGCCTCGGCCTTCTCTTCATCCCATTTACTGGGACACTGTTGCCGCTTGCGGACGGTGACTCTTCTAGTCCTCATCCTGCACACCTTAACGAACGTTCAAGATCATTGCAGCAGGCAATCCATATGATGAGACGGATTTCTTCAGGCGCGCTCGGCGCCGGTGACGGCCCACGCACCGGACTTCATGCGCCACAGGATGAGTGCGAGCCGCACCAGCACCGACACGGCGAGCGCGGCCCAGATGCCGGTCAGGCCCCAGCCGAACACCAGCGTGAGCCACGTCAGCGGCAGGCCCGAGAAGATCGCTGCCAACGTCATGTTGCGCATGAACCGCAGATCGCCCGCGCCGATGAGGACGCCGTCCAACGCGAAGACCACGCCGGCCAGCGGAAGCATCACCACCAGCCACGGCCACACGGAGCGGAGCTGATCGTGGACCGCCGCATCGTCGGTGAACAGGCGCGGCAGCAGCGGGAGCGCGGCGAGCACGATCAGCATGAACACGGTGCCGTAGCCGAGGCCGACCCAGGTGACGCGCCTGGCCGAGGCCCGGGCGGCGGCGGGGCGGTCGGCCCCCAGGTCGGCGCCTATGAGCGCCTGCGCGGCGATCGCCACGGCGTCCAATGCCAGCGCCGCGAAGAACCACAGCTGCATGCCGATCTGGTGCGCGCCGAGGGCGGCGGTGCCGACGCGCGCCGCGACGGCCGTCGCGGAGAAGGAACTGATCTGGAACGCGCTGCCGCGCAGGATGAGGTCGCGGTTGGCCACGAGCTGCTTGGACATGAGCGGCCAGTCGACGCGCAGGCTCACCCGCTCGCGGCGCAGCGCGGCGAGGAACAGCGAGCCCGCGATGGCCTGGGCGACGACGTTGGCCCACGCCGAGCCGACCAGGCCGAGCCCGACCGGATAGACCAGGATCGGGGCCAGGGCGGCCGAGACCAGGAATGAGAAGGTCACGAACCACATGGGTCGCCTGGTGTCCTGCACCGCGCGCATCCAGCCCTGGCCCGCGCCCGCGAGCAGGAGGAAGGGCGCGCCGAGGATCGCGATGCGCAGCCATTCGGCGGCGGCCCCGGCGACGGCCGGGGAGTCGCCCATCGCGGCGGTCAGGGTCCCGGCGAAGAGCTCGACGAGGACGATCATGACCAGGCCCGCGGCGAGGGCGATCCAACTGCCCTGCACGCCTTCGGCGACGGCCCCCGCCCGGTCGTCGGCACCGAAGCGCCGCGCGGCGCGGGCGGTGGTGCCATAGGCGAGGACCGCCCCGATGAACGGGGCAAGGCCCATGAGGGTCCCGCCCAGCGCGAGGCCGGCCAGCGGGACCGCGCCGAGGTGGCCGACGACCGCCGTGTCGATCAGGAGGTAGATCGGCTCAGCGGCGAGCACGACGAGCGCGGGCAGCGCGAGCGAGGCGATCCGGCGGTACGAGGCCGGGCCTTCGGCGGCGCCCAGCTCGGCCTCGGCGCTCATGAGGTCGTGCTCTCGCCCTCGTCCTCTTCGTCCTCGCGGTACGGGTTCGGATCACCCGCGTAGCGCGCGCCCTCGGCGAGCCGGTGGACCTCCGCGTCGGACTGCGCGGCCTGCGCCAGCAGCGACTCGATCCGGTGGGCGTGCTCGGGGACCGTGTCGGCCACGAACGACAGCGACGGCGAATGCCGCATGCCGAGGGCCCGTCCGACGGTGGAGCGCAGGTGCCCGGTGGCCCGCTCCAGCGCCACCGCCGACGACTTCACCTGGTCCTCGTCGCCGAGCACCGTGTAGAAGATCGTCGCCTCGCGCAGGTCGGGCGTCATACGGGCGTCGGTGATGGTGACCATGCCGACGCGCGGGTCCTTGAGCCTGCGCACCGCCTGCGCGGTCAGCTCCATCACCCGCTTGGCCACCTGGG
Organism: Glycomyces arizonensis DSM 44726; assembly: GCF_000482705.1. Lineage (GTDB taxonomy): Bacteria > Actinomycetota > Actinomycetes > Mycobacteriales > Micromonosporaceae > Glycomyces > Glycomyces arizonensis. The sequence continues at coordinate 90,560 of NZ_AXWO01000024.1, forward strand.
CCTGCTTTGCCGCGTCTGCCATGTCGATTCCTGCTTCCTGCTACTCGTCTTCGGGGCCGAACAGGCGCCGGCGGGCGCTGAGCAGCTCCACTTCCGGGCGGCCTGAGACGTGCTGCTCGCACGCGTTGAGAATTTCCTGGACATGGAGGTTATCCCCCGCCACGGCGGCTACCCCGATCGTGGAACGGCCGTGGAGCTCCTGATCGCCGACCTCGGACACCGCCACGTCGAACTTCCGCAGGGCGGCCACGATCGGGCGCACATACGAGCGCTTGGCCTTGAGCGAGCGGGAGTCGTCGGGGAGGAGGAGGTCGAATTCAACGCATCCGGTGAACACCGCTCTAGATTACGCGGCGCGGACCCCAACTCCCAAGATCTTTTCCCCGCGTCCCGCTGCGGCCGACGGTGACAGCCGCCGCAGTAACGGCATTGGAGGAACGCGCGGGCCATGAGTTCGGTCCGCTGGGGCTCGGGCCGTGCATCGGCCCCGTCCGGAACCGTCCGTTTCGCGATGTGAATCACATACGCCTGAGACCATGACGGTGGAGGGCAGGCAGACAGGGAGGAACGATGTCGACACCCCAAGGCGGCTGGGAGCAGCAGTACAACGAGCCGACGCGGCGCTATCCGGCAGTGCCGCCCGAACCGGACGAGCATCCGGCCGTGGACGCCGGGAAGCTGTGGGCGGGCGGCTTCGGCACGGCCGTGGTGGCCGCACTGGCGGCGCTCGTGGGCATCCTGCTGGTGCGCGGGGTGCTGGGGATCGACCTCCTCTCGCCCTCGGAGGCCGGCGCCTACGGCGACGCCTCGACCACGACCTACGCGTTCGGCGCGTTCGCGGTCGCCATCGTGGCCACCGGCATGCTGCACCTGTTGCTGCTGCTGTTGCCGCGGCCGATGAGCTTCTTCAACTGGATCATGGTCCTGGCCACCGTCGTGGCGGTCCTCATCCCGTTCACCGTCGGGGCCGAACTCGCCTCGCAGATCGCCACCGGCGCGATCAACCTGGTCATCGGGATCTGCATCACGAGCCTGCTCGGCTCGGTCGGCGCCATCGCGACCCGCGAGCGGCGGAGGTAGGGCTGGCCCTACCCTCGAGAAGCCAGCTCACCTGCTGTCCGCACCCGCCCCCGCTCTCTAGATTTGACACATGCGCAGAACACTCCGGCAATTGGCGATCGACACCGCCTACAACCTTTCGTCGTTCCCCATTGCTTTGCCCGCCTTCATCATCAGCGTCGTCGGCTTCGCTCTCGGCATCGGCACCGCGATCATCTGGATCGGCGTGCCGATCATGGCCACGACGCTGCTCACCATGCGGGGCATGGCCGCCGCCGGGCGTGCCCAGATCCCGTTCGTCATCCGCCGCGAAGTCACCAGGCCCCGGTACAAGCGGGCGAAGCCCGGCAGCTCAGCGCTGCGGCGCTTCCTGACCGTGCTCACCGACGGCCAGTCGTGGCTGAACCTGCTGTGGGCCGTGACGATCCTCCCGGTCGCGATCGCCGGCTTCGCCGTCTCCATCGCCTGGTGGGCGGCCTCGCTGGCGACGCTGACCTGGCCGCTGTACGGGTGGATCATCTGGCAGGCGACCGGCGCGGAGGACAACGGCCCCGCCATCGCCGCCAGGTGGCTCGGTTTGGGCGACTCCTACTTCGCCGCGGCGGGCCTGACGCTTCTGGCCGGCGTGATCGTGGCGGCCGCGCTGCCGTGGGTGGTGCGCAGCCTCGCCCTGGCGCAGGCCTGGATCGGCAAGGGGATGCTCACCTCCCTGAGCACCCTGCACGAGCGCATCGACGAGCTCGCCGAGTCCCGCGACGCGGCCACCTCGGCCGAGGCCGACGCGCTGCGGCGCATCGAGCGCGACATCCACGACGGGCCGCAGCAGCGGCTGGTGAGCCTCGGCATGGAACTGGCCCGCGTCAGGCGCCAGATGGCGGCCAATCCCGAAGCGGCCCAGCAGACCTTGGACGAGGCGATCGCGCAGACTCGCGACACCATCGACGAGCTGCGGGCGCTCTCGCGGGGCATCGCCCCGCCGATCCTGACCGACCGCGGCCTGGAGGCGGCGCTGGCGGCATTGGCGGCGCGCTCGATGGTCCCGGTCGACCTGGACACGTCCGTGCGCGGGCGCTACCGGTCCACCGTGGAGAACACCGTGTACTTCGTGGTGGCCGAGGCGCTGACCAACATCTCCAAGCACTCGCAGGCGACGCAGGCGTCGGTGTCCGTGGACGACTGGGGCGATAGGCTGGTCGTCTCGGTCGGCGACAACGGCGTCGGGGGCGCGCACGTCTCGAAGGGGCACGGGCTCTCGGGCCTGACCGACCGCATCAAAGCCGCCGAGGGCGAGTGGACCATCGACTCGCCCGAGGGCGGGCCGACAGTGATCGTTGCGGAGGTTCCGTGCGCTTGAGGCGCGTCTCCTCCGCTCTGCGGGCGAGTGGAGTGACGGGTGCGGGTAGTAGTGGCCGATGACGCGGTCCTGATCCGGGCGGGGATCGTGAAGCTCCTCGAAGAGTTCGACTGCGAAGTGGTCGCCACGGTCGGCGACGGCGACGCCCTCGTGGAGGCCGTCGCCGAGCACCGGCCGGACGTGTCGGTGGTCGACGTGCGGATGCCGCCGTCCTTCACCGACGAGGGCCTGCGGGCCGCGACCAGGGCGAGGGAGCGGGTGCCGGGTTCGCCGATGCTCATCCTCTCGCAGTACGTCGAGGTGTCGTACGCCGACGACCTGCTGGCCGACGCTCGGGGCGCGGTCGGTTACCTCTTGAAGGACCGGGTCATCGACGTGGAGGACTTCATGGACTCGCTGCGCCGGGTTGCGGGCGGCGGGACGGTGTTCGATCCCGAGGTGGTGTCGCAGCTGATGGTGCGCAGGAGAAGTGACGACCCGGTAGCGTCGTTGACGCCGCGCGAGCGCGAGGTGCTGGAGCTGATGGCCGAGGGCCATTCGAACCGGGCGATCGGCAAGAAGCTGTTCATCTCCGATGGGGCGGTGGAGAAGCACATCCGCAACATCTTCACAAAGCTGGAGCTGCGCAGCGAGGACGGCGACCACCACCGCAGAGTGAAGGCGGTCCTGGCCTACCTGCGGTCATAAGGCCCGCCAGGAAGTTATCCACAGGTCCCGCAGGCCACCGTCGGGAGTTATCCACAGGCCCAGAAACTTTTCCTTGACCGGTTTTCGGCCCTCTGTCAGGCTGGCGAGGACTTTCGTGGTGTGCAGGACGGCGGCGGGTGGGTACAGAGGGGCGGAGTAGCGCCCCG
>NZ_AXWO01000025.1 GCF_000482705.1 Glycomyces arizonensis DSM 44726
GAAGGTCTCGTTGAGCCAGTCGCGGATGGAGGAGAACCCGTCGACCTCGCGGTGGAAGTACTGACCGGTGTACTCGATAGCCGCGGCGAGGATGGCGGCTTGACCGGCGTTGAGGACGGCGGCGACGTGGTCGATGCGGGAGCGGATCGCGGTGGCGTCGGTGTCTCGGTCGGGCGCTTCGAAGATGCCGTTCATGGGTCCACTCCCTTCATCGATCAGTCCTGCTGTTTTCCCTGGCCTGTCCGATGCCTCAATAGTAGTCGCAGGTCAGAGCGGGTGTCATCACCCGAAGGATGAGAAAGGTTTCATGTTTCGACACCGAAACCCCTGCCCGACAAGAGAGCAGGCCGACTGACCCAAGGACTCCATAGAGGAATAGGGCGCTTTGAGGGGTGTTCGACTCGTAACCTCGCGCTGGGCGCCAGCCGGGCGCCCGCGGGGCGCTACTCCGTCCCTCTGTACCCACCCGCCGCCGTCCTGCACACCACGAAAGTCCTCGCCAGCCTGACAGAGGGCCGAAAACGGGTCAAGGAAAAGTTTCTGGGCCTGTGGATAACTCCCGGCGGGGAGTGCGCTGAGTCTGTGGACGACTCCCCGAGATGGCGTGGTCTGTCTGCGGATCCTTGGGAAACGGCGTGTCCTCTTCGACGACCGACCCCGCCCCTCCAGTCTCGTCTTTGTCGCCGCCTGCCCGAAGCCCGAACCGCGCGGTGCTAGAACTGGTTCTGGTAGTCACGCCAGAAAGCCGAGAGCGGATCCCGGCGCCCATCACTGCTCTTTGTCGCTGATCGGTTGAAGCTTGAACCTGGTGACCGTGGAGCTGGAAACAGTCGTGACCAGGGCAGACACAGAGCAAAAGCGTTGACCGGGCGCGGCGGTGCTGCGGAGGAACTGCGACAACGGTTCGGCGGTCGCCGCGCCCGGAGACCTCAACGGATTCTCATGAGACCCTCACTGCGCGAGCACCTTCCGGATCTCGGCTTCGATCCACGAACACCACTCATCGCCCTGCCATGCCCCGTGCCACTGTGTGGTGTCGGCGGGGGCTTCGCCCGCGTTGTCGTTGCCGGTGCTGTTCGGGTTGTTGCTCGGGGCCCTGTCCGAGGCGCTATCTGGGGCGCCATCTGAGGCATCGCCTGGAGCGGTGTCCGGAGCGTTGTTCAGTGTGAAGGTGCAGACTTCGCTCGGGCCGTTGCCGTCGTTGCAGTCGACGCGGATGCGGCGGTTTCCGTTGTGAGTGTTGTGGGTCTTGTCGAGGGCGAAGACCGTGAAGATGGCCGGACCGCGCCGGAACTCGCCGAGGTAGGCGTCTTCATCAACCATTGCAGGTCCTCACTGTTCGGCGGGGGGTGCGACCGGTGTAGAAGGCCATGAACGCCTTGGCTTCCATCCACTCGCGCCATTCGTCGGAAGCGGTGCGCCACTGCCTACCCCAGCTCGCCTTCAGGTCTCCGGAGCAGATCCCGGTGATGACGAGGACGAGATCGGTCCGGTTCTGGCCTTCGTAGACACGGAGTGAGTCGGAGGCGTCCGCCTCGGTGGAGCAGACGACGAACTCGCTGCGGCGATCGCGGAACCTGCCCCGCTCCACTTCGAGCTGCGGCACCTGCCGTGAGGCGGTGGGGATGGGGACCGGTGATGATGCCGGGTTGTTCCGGACACTCGGGTAGTACATGACTGCCTCCGATGTGGATCTTGCGTTTTGCGATGGATCGAAGGTAAGGCGGAGAGAATCCGGATTCAAGAGCAAAACCCCAGTTCAGGGGTGGTCACAGAATCGCGGCGTGAATGATCGGCGTAGCGCCGATAATCGCTGCCGAGCAAATTGGAGGAGCCGAAGTGTCTGCGGCCGATGTGATACTGAGCGGATGGCAGATGGCATGACAATTCGGCGCCAGGTGGGCCGCCTGGTAGACAACCTTCGTTACGAGTCAGGCGTCAACGCCAACGATCCCCGCATCGTGGTGGCGTGCGGCTCTGCCCGGACCTACACGCGTTTCGCAAGCGGCGCACGCACCTATCTGACCTACCCGGTGATCGGTGAGCTTTGCAGGATCTTCGGAGCCGAGGATCAGTTCCGATTTGAGATGGAGCGCATGTGGCAGCTGGTGGACAAGACTTCTTGGACGCAGTCCGTTGAGGCGCTTCTTTCTTCGGGGTTCGACCCATACCTCGAGTTCGAGCAGATCGTGCTGCGGCTCGATCTGTATCAGACGATCTATGTCGTTGGCCTGCTGCAAACCGAGAACTACATGCGGAGGTTGTTTGCGCTCAACCGAGATCTCTCTCCGGAAGACATCGAGAAGCTGGTAGAGCTTCGCCTTCAGCGGCAGCGGCAGATCCAGGAGCGCGGCGATGCGGTGACGATTCGGGTCCTCATGCATGAGACCGCGCTGCGGTCGGGATGCGATGACGAACAGATCGCGCGGCTCAAGGAGGCAGACGAGCGGGAGAACATCACCCTCGCCTATCTGCCGTTCGAGGGCGGGCCATACGCGCAGCTCGATGGGCCGTTCAACGTACTATCATTCACGCAGAGCGAGGACCCGGACCTCGTGTATCTCGATGCGCCGGACGAATCTCGGTTCCTTGAGGGTCCGAAGTCGGTCAGGATCTTCCGGCGGTCATTCGAGTCGGGTCTTCTTGTGGCTAGGTCAGTTAGGGAGTTCAAGCGATGAACCAGTCCGAATGGCGCAAGTCCAGCAGGAGCGGTGCGCAGGGCAACGACTGTGTCGAGGCACGTGTTGCAGGCGCTGGCTTCCAGGTCCGTGACAGCAAGCTCGGCGAGCGTTCTCCGATCTTCGAGTTGAAGCCGGGAGACTTCACGAGTCTGCTGAACGCGGCAGGCCGCGGATGAGGCTCCCCGGCCTCGATGGGTGCTGACACACCTACCAATCTCGGCGCGAGGGCCACCGGGCGAAGTCCGGTGGCCCTCGCGCCTTTCATTCACACCCGGCACAGCAGTTGGCCGTGGGGGATCATCAGCCAGGCGTCCGCCCGCTCGCCCCAGTTCCTCCATGCCCTTGCGATCGCCTCGAGCTCCTCGCGGGTGGCATGGCCGCTCCCCTCGGCCTGCTCCGCGAAAGACGAATGCAGCGACCTCTCGGCCCACAGGCCGCCCCACCAATCCCGCTCCTCGGGCGTGGAGAAGGTCCACGTCGCCGAGGTCGCTTCGATCTGCTCCTCCTCGAACCCCGCCTCAAGCGCCCAGGACTTCAAGCGGCGTCCCGCATCAGGCTCGCCACCGTTCCCGCGAGCCACCCGCTCGTACAAGTCCAGCCACTCGCTCAAGCCCTTCGACTCGGGGTACCAGATGAACGCCGCGTAATCCGAGTCGCGCACCGCCACCACTCCGCCGGGCTTGGTCACGCGCTTCATCTCGCGCAGCGCCTGGACCGGGTTACCCACGTGTTGCAACACCTGATGAGCGTGAACGACATCGAAGGCGTCATCCTCGAACCGGAGATCATGCACATCGGCAACCTCGAACCCGATGTTCTCGATACCGCGTCCCTCGGCATGCTCGGCCGCTTTCGACAGGATGCCCTCGGCGTGGTCGACCGCCGTCACGTGACCCTCCACAACGATCGCGGCCAGATCAGCCGTGATCGTCCCCGGCCCGCATCCCACGTCCAAGACCTTGTGGTCCGCTCGCAGCGAAGGAAGCAGGTACGCCGCCGAGTTCTCGGCCGTCCGCCAAGTGTGCGAGCGCAGCACCGACTCGTGGTGCCCGTGGATGTACGTCGCCGTCTCTTTGGCCATGCTGCGACCGTACTCGGGTCGTGCCACTTTATGAGACAGATTTCTCTTTATTTGAGATATCCGCGGCGCCTGGCCAGCCAGTCCGCCGCTGCCAGGCCGCTCCAGCGCTGGTGCTTTCTGATGTACGGCGAGACGCCCTCGATGAGGTCCTGCCGCGCCTGCGCCAGGTAGTAGCCCGCGATGGCGGCCAAGGCGATGTCCAGCTGCTCGTCGGCGACACCGGCGGCCGTCGGGTGGCGCCAGAACAGGGCCTCGGCGTCGTGGCCGTCGCCGTGCGCGGCGACCAGGAAGCAGGCCGTGTCGAACCACGGAGCGTGCACGCCCATCCAGTTCCAGTCGCAGATCCACGCCTGCTCCGCGCCGACGATCATGTTGTCCGGCCGCAGGTCGAAGTGCATCGCCGCGTCGGCCCTGATCGCCTCGTCGATCCGCGCGTCCAAGGCCGCCAGCTCGTCGATGCGGCCCTCCAGCGGCGGCGGCACCGGGAACGGCTCCTCCGCGCCCGCGGCCACGCCGGTGAACTTGCGGAGCATGTCGTCGATCGGGCGCCGCTCGACTCCCGCCTCCAGGAGGGATCGCGGTGCTGGGGTCAGCAGTTCGGCGGCCGCGGCCCAGGCGTCCAGCATCAGGTCGAGGTCCGTAGGGGTCATCGGGAGGTCGACTCCTCCGCCGTTCACGGCCTCGAAGCCCAAAACGATCCAGTCCTCCACGTCGTGGCTGAAGTGGAGTCTCGGCGCCGGGATTCCCGCGGGCAGGGCCGGGTTGATCTGCGCTTCCTTCCGGTAGGGGGCCAGCACGTACGGCAGGCGCGGCCCGGCCGCCTTCACGAACAGCTCGGCCCCCGATTCGGAGCGGACCCTCGCCGCGAAGCCCCCCGTGAAGCCGCCTCCCGCGAGTCGCGCCGTCGTCGGCTCTCCGCCCAGTTCCTCCGCGATCCGCTCGCGCACCGCGGCGGGCAGCGTGCCGTAGGCGGGGCGCACCGCCGTGGCGGTGTAGGGGACCGGAGTGCCGAATCTGGACATGGCGCCAGTCTCGCCCGACGCCGGTTCGGCCGCAATGGGTTTTGATGAGCGGCCCTCGCCGCCGTGGTGGGGTCGGCGGCGGGGCCTTGTCCATTCTAGGTGCTCGGGAGCAAAGATGGAACCACTACGGGCAGCACATAATGGCCGATGTCTCCCACCGCGCTGTAATCCCTCGCCCAATCGGCAGTTGTGGCGTCCCGGCACAGCACCACGAACGCCACCATGCAGCTCAGCGCGCGCTGCGCGTTCTCGATGAACTGGAGCCAGCATTCGGCCTGGTCGAGGTCGGGTCCGAGGACGGTGTCGAACAGCACCGCCACCACCTGCTCGCCGCCCTTGGAGTACGCCGCGAGCGCGCAGACGCGGAACTGCTCCTCACTGCGGGACGGGACGATCGTCTGGCGGCTGATCGCGATGTCGTCGTATTCGGGCAGCTCGGGCCCTTCGGTCCAGTTGTAGAGGTCGGTCGCGAACTCGGGGCGGTCCTCCATCAGCATGGCGAGAATCTCGTTGTACTCGATGAACATTCGAGTTCCTTACCTCCGCGCGGGGTTGCATAAGGTGGGTTGTTGGAACAACGAGAACATGAGCGTCGAGGTTACGGGTGCTGTTCTGTTGTTGACGAGACCCGCCGATGCGGAACGCCGGGAAATCTTTTCTCTTGGGGGAGAACAAAAACGGGGCGCGGCGGGAATGACCCGCCGCGCCCCGTGGCGCTATGCCGTTCGGGGCCTTAGAGGCCCAGCTGGTGTTCGAAGTTGCCTTCCTCGATGCGCGTGGTGACCGCTTCCAGGTAGCGGGCCGCGTCGGCGCCGTCGATGAGGCGGTGGTCGTAGCTCAGCGTCAGATTCATGACCGAGCGCACCGCGATGATCTCGCCGAGCTCCGGGTCGTTGATCACGCGCGGGCGCTTGACGATCGCGGCGGTGCCGAGGATCGCCGACTGGCCCAGCGGCACGATCGGCGTGTCGAACAGCGCGCCCACCGAGCCGGTGTTGGTGATCGTGAACGTCCCGCCGAACAGGTCGTCGGGCGCCAGGCCGCCGTCGCGGGCCTTCTTGGCGATCTCGGCGATCCGCTTGGCCAGGCCGGGGATGTTCAGGTCCCCGGCGTTCTTGACCACGGGGACGATGAGGCCCTTGGGCGTGTCCACCGCGAAGCCGACGTTCTCGGCCTCGGGGTAGGTGATCGTCTTCTCCTCCAGGTTCATGGAGGCGTTGACGACCGGGTACTGCTTGAGGGCCTCGATCGCGGCGACCGAGAAGAACGGCAGGAACGAGAGCTTCACGCCGTGGCGCTCCAGGAACTCGTTCTTCTTGGCCGCGCGGAGCTTCGCCACCTTGGTGACGTCGACTTCGCGCACGGTCGTCAGCTGGGCCGTGGTCTGCATCGACTGGAGCAGGGCCTTGGCCGCCGACTGGCGCAGTCGGCTCATCTTCTCGGTGCGTCCGCGCAGCGGGCTGACCTCGACCGGCGCGGCCGGCTTGGCGGCGGCCGGCTTGGCGGCGGCCGGAGCGGCGGCGGCCGGTTCGGCGACGGGCTCGGGGGCCATCTTCTGCTCGATGACGGCCTGGACGTCCTGCTTGCGGATGCGTCCGCCCACGCCGGTGCCGGTGATCTCGTCGAGGTTCACGTCGTTGTCGGCCGCGAGCTTGCGGACCAGCGGCGTGACGTACGAGGTCGACGGCTTCTCGGCCGTCGGCGCGGCGGGAGCCGCGGCAGGCTCCGGGGCGGCCTTCGGCTGCTCGGGCTGCGCGGCCGGTGCGGGGGCCGACTCGGGCTCGGCGGTGGCCGGGGCCTTCTCGGCGCGCGGCTCGGCGGCCGGCTGGGGCACCGGCGTGGCAGCCGGAGCGGCGGTGTCCGAGCCGATGATCGCCAGCACCGAGCCGACCTCGGCGGTCTCGTCCTCGCCCACGCGGATCTCCAGCAGCTTGCCGGCGGCGGGGGAGGGGATCTCCGTGTCGACCTTGTCCGTCGAGATCTCCAGCAGTGGCTCGTCGACCTCGACCGAGTCGCCGACCGACTTGAGCCACGCCGTCACCGTGCCGTCGGTGACCGACTCGCCCAGCTCGGGGAGCAGGACCTCGGTGCCTTCGGCGGGGCCGCCGGAGGCCTTCGGCTGCTCGGGCTCGGGAGCCGCCTGGGGCTCCGGGGCCTGCTGCTGCTCGGCGGGCTGCTCCGCCTTGGGCTCAGGTGCCGGTGCGGGCGCCGCGCCGCCGGATTCGGACGGGTCGCCGATGATGGCGAGCTCGCCGCCGATCTCCACCTCGGCGTCCTCGGGGGCCACGATCTTGAGCACCACGCCGGCCACGGGAGAGGGCACCTCGGTGTCGACCTTGTCGGTGGACACCTCCAGCAAAGGCTCGTCCACCTCGACGGTGTCGCCTTCCTTCTTCAGCCACTGCGTCACGGTCCCCTCGGTGACCGACTCACCGAGGGCGGGCATCGTTACCGATGTCGACATCGTTCTGTTCAGCTCCTGTGTCGTATCTAGTCGTGGACGTGCAGCGGCTTGCCGGCCAGCGCCATGGCGGCCTCGCCGATCGCCTCGTTCTGGGTCGGGTGCATGTGGATGAGCTGCGCGACGTCCGAGGCGTAGCCCTCCCAGTTGTAGATCAGCTCGGCCTCGCCGATCTGCTCGGAGATGCGGGCGCCGACCATGTGGACGCCGACGATCGGGCCGTCCTCGACGGCGACGAGCTTGATGAAGCCCTGCGTCTTGAGGATGTTGGACTTCCCGTTGCCGACCAGGTTGTAGTTGATCGTCTTGATCTTGTCGGCCCCGTACCGCTCCTTCGCCTTGTCCTCGTTGAGGCCCATGGAGGCGACCTCGGGCTCGGTGAAGGTCACGCGCGGGATGCCGGCCTCGTCGATGACGGGCGGGTTCAGGCCCGCGATGTGCTCGGCGACGAAGATGCCCTGGAGGAAGCCGCGGTGGGCGAGCTGCACGCCGGGGACGATGTCGCCGACGGCGTAGACGTTCGGCAGGTTCGTCTGGAGGTGCTCGTTGGTGAGCACGAAGCCGCGGTCCATCTGGACGCCCTGCTCTTCGTAGCCGCAGTTCGCGGTGACCGGGCCGCGGCCGACGGCCACGAGCACGAGGTCGCCCTCGACGACGGTGCCGCCCTGGATGGTCACCTGGACGCCGGTGGCGGTCCTCTCGACCTTCTCGAAGAACTTGCCGGTGTGGAACTTGATGCCCCGCTTGCGGAAGGCCCGCTCCAGCTGCTTGGAGGAGTCGGCGTCCTCGGCGGCGATGAGGCGGGGGAGGCCCTCGATGATCTCGACCTCGACGCCCAGAGACCTCCAGGCGGAGGCGAACTCGGCGCCGATGACGCCGCCGCCGATGACGATGGCCTTGTTCGGCAGCTCGGTCAGGTTGAGGGCGTGCTCGGAGGTGATGATCCGCTCGCCGTCGATGTCCAGGCCGGGGAGGGTCTTGGAGTAGGAGCCGGTGGCGAGGATGATGTTCCGGCCGGTGACGGTCTGGCCGTTGTCGACCTCGATCGTGTTCGGGCCGACGAGCCTGCCGGTGCCGTTGACGATCTCGACCTTGTGGGCCTTGAACAGGCCCTGGAGGCCCTTGTACATCTTGGCGACGACGCCGTCCTTGTACTTGTTGATGGCCGCGACGTCGACGCCCTTGAACTCGGCCAGGACGCCGAAGGTCTCGGAGTCGCGGGTGGTGTCGGCGACCTCGCCGGCGTGGAGCAGCGCCTTCGTGGGGATGCAGCCACGGTGCAGGCAGGTGCCCCCGACTTTGTCCTTCTCGATCAGGGCCACGGACATGCCCAGCTCCGCCGCGCGGAATGCGCTCGCGTAGCCGCCGCTGCCACCACCCAGGATCACTACGTCGTATCCTGCGTTCGGGTCGCTCATTGCTCTCCCCACTTAACGATGCTTAAGATGCTCGGGTACGCGCCCCATCCTTCCACCGATCCGGGCGCGCGGGCGACTAGACCCGGTGGATTGGAGTGTGCAACACCATTCAACTCCTCGGCGCCCCCTTCGGAAAGGCCCTCCCCTGTGCGGCTGGACACAGGCCATGACACCCCTGTGTACGCTTGGAGGTTGACACCTCAATGGTGCGGAAGGAGCCGCAGTGGGCTGGTTTGGACGTAAGAAGAAGAACGAGAACGGCACGCTGGACCGCGCGTCCGACAACGCCGACCAGCGGCACCTGACCGAATTCATCAAGACCAGGACCGGTGTCGAGGCCTATATCGAGCCCCGCACGAACGTCACGGCGACCACGGTCATGCTCATCGCCCACGACGGGGAGTGGACGCGGCGCCGCGTCGAGGGCCCCGAAGGGGCGTTCGCTCTGGGCCGCAAGCACAACGTGCCGGTGTACGAGGTGGCGAAGACCGGGTATCCGCAGCGCAAGAGGGATTTTGACGCCAGGCGGAAGCTGGAGCGGCAGCGCCGCTCCTGAGATCTTGATAACGGTTGCACAACCCCGTTGCACCACGGTTGCCGCACCGTCCCGCCACATGGTCGTGAGACGGTGCGGCCGCGCCTTACTCGAAGTCCTCGATGAGCGCCACGAGCGTGCGCACCGGCACGCCGGTGGCGCCCTTGGCGATGTAGCCGTACGTCGCGTCCGAGCCGGCCGGCCCGGCGATGTCGAGGTGCGCCCACGGGATCTCCTCGGGCACGAAGTTCGACAGGAAGATCCCGCCCTGGATCATGTGCGCGTCCCTCTTGAGGCCCGTCGCGCACTGCGAGACGTCGGCGATCGAGGACTCCATGAGCCCCACGACGTCCTCGGGGAACGGCATCGGCCAGCCGTTCTCGCCGACCTCCTCGCCGATGCGCCGCACCCGCTCGGTCTCGGCGTCGGAGCCCATCAGGCCCATGGTGCGCTTCCCGAGGGCCATGATCTGGCCGCCGGTGAGCGTGGCGACGTCGTAGATCGCGTCCGGCTCGTCCTCGACGGCCCGCGAGAGCGCGTCGGCCAGCACCAGCCGCCCTTCGGCGTCGGTGTTGAGGATCTCCACGGTCTTGCCGTTGCGGATGGTGATCACATCGGACGGCCGGTAGGAGGAGCCGGAGACCATGTTCTCGGCCAGTCCCACCGTGCAGGTCACGTTGACCTCCACGCCGAGCCGGGCCGCCGCGAGGGTCGCGCCGACCACGGCCGCGGCACCGGCCATGTCGCCCTTCATGTCCCACATGCCCGCGGTCGGCTTGAGCGACAGGCCGCCGGAGTCGAAGGTGATGCCCTTGCCGACCAGCGCCACGTGCTTGGTCGCTCCCTCCGGCCGGTAGCTCAGGCGCACCAGGCGCGGCGCGGCGGAGGAGCCGCCGCCCACGGCCAGGACGCCGCCGTAGCCGCCCGCCGAGAGCGCGTCGGCGTCGAGGACCTCGACCTCCACGCCGGCCTCGGCGGCGGCGCGCCCGATCTCGACGGCGAACGTCGGCGGGCGCAGCAGGTTCGCCGGCGTGTCGGACCAGTCCTTGACCAGGGCCACGCTCTCGGCCAGGACCGAGGCGCGCTCCACGGCCTCCTCGGTGGCGCCGTAGACGGTGATCGACGACGGCGGGCCGTCGCCGCCCCCCTCGGTCTTGTAGCCCTCGAACTTGTAGGCGGCCAGGGCGGCGCCGGTGGCGGTGGCCTCCGGGTCGCCCTCGAAGATGATGGCCACCGATTCGTGGCCGAACGCGGCCCGCACCGCGGTCCCGGCGGCGCGGCGCAGCGCCTCGTCGTCCAGCTCGCCGGGGTCGCCGAGACCGACGGCGAACACGAGCTTCGCGGCGAGTTCGACGGGGGCGGGCAGGCGTGTGAGGGTGGAGGCCGAACCGGTGTTGTCGAGCGCGGCCAGGGCGTTCGCCAGGCGGCCGCCGAAGGCGGCGTCGACGCCGGAGGCGCTGGCGGGGATGATCGGGGCGTCCTCGCCCGCAAGCACGCCGACGACGATCACGTCGGCGCGGGCGTCGGCGATATAGCCGGACGCGCTGATCAGCTCAGTCATAACTGTCCTTACAGAATGCGTGTTCAAACGGACCGATCTTACGGGTTGGGACTCGCGATAGTGTCTATGCCATGTCTGATCCCGCATCCTCACCTCTGGTATCGCCGCTGCACAACCGCCACCTGGAACTGGGGGCGAAGTTCGCGCCGTTCGCGGGCTGGGAGATGCCGCTGCACTACGCGAGCGGCGTGCTGGCCGAGCACGCGGCCGTGCGCACCTCGGTGGGTGTGTTCGACGTCTCCCACCTCGGCAAGGTGTGGGTGCGTGGCCCAGGCGCGGCCGCCTTCGTCAACCGCTGCCTGACCAACGACCTCGACCGCGTCACCGCCGGTGGCGCCCAGTACACGCTGTGCTGCGACGCCGAGGGCGGCGTGGTGGACGACCTCATAGCCTACCGGCTCTCGGACGAGGAGATCCTGCTCGTGCCCAACGCCGCCAACACCGACGAGGTGGCGCGGCGCCTGGAGGAGGCCGCCCCGGAGGGCGTCGAGATCCGCAATGCCCACCGCTCGCTGGCGGTGCTGGCCGTGCAGGGCCCGGAGTCGCCGCGGATCCTCGAATACCTGGGGCTGCCGCACGACCACGAGTACATGTCTTTTGAAGAGCGCCTCGTCGACGGCGCGGCCGTCATCGTCTGCCGCTCGGGCTACACCGGCGAGACCGGCTTCGAGCTCGTGGTGCCGAACGAGGCCGCGGGCGACCTGTGGGACGGGATGCTCGCGGCCGGGGCGCACCCGTGCGGGCTCGGCGCGCGCGACACGCTGCGCCTGGAGATGGGCTACCCGCTCCACGGCCAGGACCTGAGCACGGACGTCACGCCGGTGCAGGCGCGACTGAACTGGGCGGTCGGCTGGGGCAAGGACGAGTTCTGGGGCAAGGGCGCGCTCGAAGCCGAGCGCGAGGCCGGGCCGAAGCGCCGCCTGTGGGGCCTGGAGGCCACCGGGCGGGGCGTGCCGCGGGCGCACATGCGCGTTCTGGACAGTGGCTCGGACGGTGAGCGGCAGGTCGGCGAGACCACTTCCGGGACGTTCGCGCCGTCGCTGAAGAAGGGCGTGGCGCTGGCGCTCCTGGACGCCGGGTACCGGCCCGGCGCCGAGCTGGAGCTGGACGTGCGCGGGCGGCGCCTGCCGGTGCGGGTCGTCAAGCCGCCGTTCGTGAAGGCCGCTCCCGGCGAGGCGTGAGTCCGAGCGAAATCGACACGGCTCTTGCCTGCGCCGGAGTTCTCCGATAGCGTTTACCAAAACCCGCAGACTAAGGAGTCACATGTCAGGCACGCCGCATCGCTATGCTCTGGTCGGCACCGGCTCACGCGCGAAGATGTACGTCGACGCAGTGATTGAACGGAGCGACAAGGCTCAGCTGGTCGCACTCGCCGACACCAACCCCCACCGCATCGGCGTCCACCTCGCGGCCATCGAGGAGGCCGGAGCCCCGGCCCCGGCCGCCTACGCCGCCGCGGACTTCGAGCGGCTCCTCGACGAGACGAAGCCGGACACCGTCATCGTCACCTGCGTCGACGCGCACCACCACGAGTACATTCTCGCCGCCCTCGCCAGGGACCTCGACGTCATCTGCGAGAAGCCGCTGACGACCACCGGCGAGCACGCCGCGCAGATCCTCGCCGCCGAGGAGCGGTCGGCCGGGAAGGTCACCGTCACCTTCAACTACCGGTACAACCCGCTGCACGAGAAGGTCGCCGACCTGCTGCGCGAGGGCGCCGTCGGCGAGATCGTCTCGGTGGGCTTCGACTGGCTGCTGGACACCCGCCACGGCGCGGACTACTTCCGCCGCTGGCACCGCCTCGCCGACAAGTCGGGCGGGCTGCTCGTGCACAAGTCCGGCCACCACTTCGACCTCGTCAACTGGTGGCTCGACGCCGCGCCGATACAAGCGTTTGCAAAAGGCAAGCTCGCGTTCTACGGCGAGAACGGCGAGCGCCACGGCCACGACCGCGGCTACGCTCGCGTCGCGGGATCAGAGAGCGCCGCGGACGACCCGTTCGCGCTGCACATGGCCGAGAACGCCCAGCTCAAGGCCCTCTACCTCGACGCGGAGGGCGAGGACGGCTACATCAGGGACCAGAACGTGTTCGCGCCCGGGGTGACGATCTACGACGACATGATGGCCCTGGTCGACTACGACTCCGGCGTCACGCTCTCCTACCGGCTCACCGCCTACTCGCCCTGGGAGGGCTACCGGGTCCACTTCAACGGCACGCAGGGCCGCCTGGAGCTCTTGGTGGTGGAGAACGACCACGTCAACCCGGCGCTCAAGGGCCCCAACGGCGCCTCGGTCCACGGCACCCACGCCGCCCCCGAGGAGGGCTGGTACGAGCTGACCGTCCACCCCTTCTGGACCAAGCCGACTAAAATCGACGTCGGTGAATACCAGAGGCACGGTCACGGCGGCGGTGACCAGCGCATGCTCGCGGTCCTCTTCGACGGCGCGACCGACCCCCACAACCGCTCGGCCACCGCTCGGGACGGCGTCAACGCGCTGGCCGCCGGGCTCGCCTCCAACGCGTCCATCGCAACTGGGCAAGCGGTTGCAGTCGCCGATCTCATCAAGCAGTAGGAGCACCAGTGGCCCACGCCGTAGCCCAGTCCGCCGCCCCGAACCGGAGTGAACGCACATGACGCTGCACCCTGACCGCCTCTTCCCCGCCGACGAGCGCACCCGCGCCATCGCCCGGGAGATCCACCGGCAGACCACCGACCTGCCGCTGGTGAGCCCGCACGGGCACGTCGACCCGCGCCTGATGTCGGAGAACCGGGCGTTCCCCGACCCGGCGCGGCTGTTCGTCGTCCCCGACCACTACCTGACCCGGATGCTCTACAGCCAGGGCGTCACCCCCGACCAGCTCGGCGTCCCGTCGGTGAACGGCGAGCCGTCCGAGGTCGACGGGCGCACCATCTGGCGCCGCTTCGCCGAGCACTACCACCTGTTCCGCGGTACCCCCTCGAAGCTGTGGCTCGACTACACCTTCGCCGAGGTCTTCGGCATCTACAAGGCGCTCAGCGCCGAGACCGCCGACGAGTTCTACGACCACCTCTCGGCCCGGCTCGCCGAGCCCGCCTACCGGCCGAGGGCCCTGTTCGACCGGTTCAACATCGAGGTGCTCGCCACCACCGAGACGCCGGTGGACTCGCTCGACCCGCACGCCGAGCTCGAAGCGCTGCCCGCCTCAGGCGGCCGCAAGTGGGGCGGGAGGGGCGGCAAGGTCGTCACCACGTTCCGGCCCGACAACCTCGTCGAGCCCGACTGGCCCGGCTGGGCCGAGCGCGTCAAGCAGCTCGGCGAGATCACCGGGCGCGACACCTCGACGTTCGCGGGCTTCCTCGACGCCCTGCGCGCCCGCCGCCAGGACTTCATCGCCGCCGGAGCCACGTGCTCGGACCACGGCAACCGCACCGCCATGACCGTCGACGACCCGGCCAAGGCTGCCGAGATCTTCCACAAGGCGCTCAAGGGCGAGGCCGACGAGGCCGAAATGCGGATGTTCCCCGCATTCATGCTCGTCGAGTTCGCGCGCATGAGTGTCGAGGACGGCCTGGTCATGCAGCTGCACCCCGGCTCGTGGCGCAACCACAACGAGTGGCTCTACCAAGGCTGGGGCCGCGACGTCGGCGGCGACATTCCGGACCTGACCACGTACACGCTGGAACTCAAGCCGATCCTCGACGCCTTCGGGAACGACCCGCGCTTCCGGCTCGTCCTCTACACACTCGACGAGACGAGCTTCAGCCGCGAGATCGCGCCGATCGCGGGCGGCTACGCCTCGGTGTTCATCGGGGCCCCCTGGTGGTTCCTCGACTCGCCCGAGGGCATGCGACGCTTCAGGGAGGCCGTCCACGAGACCGCCGGGTTCTACAACACGGCCGGGTTCGTCGACGACACCCGCGCGTTCTGCTCGATCCCGGCCCGGCACGACGTGGCGCGCCGCGGCGACGCCGCGTTCCTCGCCAGGCTGGTCGCCGAGCACCGGATGACCGAGGACGAGGCCGCCGAGGTCGCCGTCGACCTGGCGTACCGCCTGCCCCGCAAGATCTACAGAATGGAACAGCGATGACGAAGATCGAACGCCTGGAAGTCCACGACGTCCGCTTCCCGACAGCGGCGGCCGCCGACGGCTCCGACTCGATCAACCGCGCCGACTACTCGGCGACGTACGTCGAGCTGTTCACCGACGGCGGGCCGACCGGCACCGGGTTCACCTTCACCGGCGGCCGGGGCAACGAGATCACGTGCGCGGCAGTGCAAGCGCTTGCGCACCTGGTGGTCGGCCGGACCCTCGAAGACGTCTTCGACAATCCCGTCGAATTCAGCCGCTCCCTCGCCCAGGAGCCGCAGATCCGCTGGCTCGGCCCCGAGAAGGGCGCCGTCCACATGGCCGTCGGCGCCATCGTCAACGCCGTGTGGGACCTGAGGGCCAAGATCGAGGGCAAGCCGATGTGGCGCCTGCTGGCCGAGATGGACTCCGCCGAACTGGCCGCCCAGATCGACTACCGGCACATCGTCGACGAGCTCACCCCCGCCGAGGCCGAGGCCATCCTCGACGCCGGACGCGAGGGCTACGACGAGCGCCTGGCCGTGCTCGAGAAGGACGGCTTCCCGTCGTACACGACCTCGGTCGGCTGGCTCGGCTACCCCGACGAGAAGGTCAAGGCCCTCACCGAGACCGCCGTCGCCGAAGGCTGGAGCGCCGTCAAGATGAAGGTCGGCTCTCCCGACGTCGCCGACGACGTGCGCCGCGCCGGGATCATCCGCGACATCATCGGCCCCGACCGGCTGCTCATGATGGACGCCAACCAGATCTGGTCGGTGCCCGAGGCCATCGAGAACATGGGCCGCCTGGCCGCCTACGACCCGTACTGGATCGAGGAGCCCACGCACCCCGACGACGTCCTCGGCCACGCCAAGATCGCCAAGGCCGTCGCCCCGATCCGCGTCGCCACCGGCGAGGTCGCCGCCAACCGCGTCATCTTCAAGCAGCTGCTCCAGGCCGAGGCCATCCGCGTCTGCCAGATCGACGCCTGCCGCGTCGGCGGCATCCCCGAGGTCCTCGCGACGCTGCTCATGGCCGCCAAGCACGAGGTCGACGTCTGCCCGCACGCCGGTGGCGTCGGGCTGTGCGAATACGTCCAGCACCTGGGCATGTTCGAGTACCTCCGGGTCGGCAAGACCCTCGAAGGACGCATGATCGAGTACGTCGACCACCTGCACGAGCACTACACCGACCCGGTCACCGTCGTCGATGGCCGGTACCGGCTGCCGACGCAGCCCGGCTACTCGGTGACGCTCAAAGACGACTCGATCGCCGAGTTCTCCTTCCCGAACGGACCCGTGTGGAAAGCCTGAACCAGAAAACGTTGGCCAGCGTGCCCGGAACCGTCCGCGTTCCGGGCACGCGCCCCGCCAAGGCCGAAATCCTCCACATCGGAGCAGGGGCGTTCCACCGCGCCCACCAGGCCGTCTACACCGACGACACCGACTGGGGCATCACCGTGGCCGCGCCCCGCTCGCGCGAGGTCATCGACGCCCTCGCCGCCCAAGACGGGCTCTACACCGTGGCCACGCTCGGGCCCGGCGGCGCCGAGCTGCGCGTCGTCGGCTCCATCGTCGACACGCTCCACATCGCCACCGAGAACGAGCGCGCGCTCGATCGCATCGCCGACGAGGACACCCGCGTCGTCACCCTCACCGTCACCGAGAAGGCCTACCGCGACCCCGAGGGCATCCCCGGGCTGCTCGCCGCGGGCCTGGCGCGCCGGGCCAAGGAGAGCGGGGCGCCGCTGACGATCCTGTGCTGCGACAACCTGCCCGACAACGGCAAGACCACCCGGGAGGCGGTCGAACCGCTCCTGGACGACGCCACCCGCCTCTGGGCCGAGGACAACGTCGCCTTCCCCTCGACGATGGTCGACCGGATCGTCCCGGCCTCCACGCGGGCCACCTACGAGCGCGCCGCCGAGGCGCTCGGGTTCGCCGACGACGCCGCCGTCGAGGCCGAGCCGTTCACCCAGTGGGTCATCGAGGACCGCTTCGCCGGGCCCCGGCCGCCCTGGGACGCGACCTTCACCGACGACGTCGCCGGCTGGGAGCGCCTGAAGCTGCGCACGCTCAACGGCGTGCACTCCACGCTCGCCTACCTCGGCGCGCTCGCCGGAGCCGAGACCATCGGCGACGCCCTCGCGCTCCCCGGCGCCCGCGGCTTCGCCGAGCGGCTCATCGCCGACCAGATCGCGCCCAGCTTCACGCCGCCCGACGGGCAGAGCACCGTCGCCTACGGCCAAGCCGTGCTCGAACGCTTCGCCAACCCCGGCATCAGGCACCGCTGCCTCCAGGTCGCCATGGACGGCAGCCAGAAGCTGCCGCAGCGCCTGTTCGGCACCATCGCCGACCTCATCGCGGCCGGAGAGCGGGTCGAGCTGGCCGCCCTGCCGCTGGCCGCGTGGATCCGCTTCTGCCTCGGGCGGGCCGACGACGGCGCCCGCCTGCCGCTGGACGATCCGCTCGCCGCGGTCCTGCGCGAGCGCCTCGCGGCGGCCGGAGGGAGCCCCGAGGCTTTGGCAGGCGCTATCCTCGGAGTCCGGCAAGTCGTTCCCGAGCCGGTCGCGTCCAACGCCGAACTGCGACAGGCCACGGCGGCATGGCTGACCGACCTCGACCGGCACGGAGCGGCCCTGACTTTGGAGAACCTCTGATGGACCTTCGCATCCCTCGCATCGCCCTCGTCGGTGCGAACGGCTACGGACTGCACCACCGACACAACCTCGAACCGAAGCGCCGAGCGGGCAAAGTGGAGCTCGTCGGCATGTGCGACACCGCCGCGATCACCGAGAACGCCGACATCCCCGTCGGCGACACCCCGGTCTTCGACGACTACGAGCGGATGCTGGAGGCCGTCGACCCGCACATCGTCATCATCGCCACCCCGCCGCCGACGCACCTGCCGATCGCCAGTGCCGCGATGCGCCACGGCGCCGACGTCTACCTCGAGAAGCCGCCGGTGGCCTCGCTCGAGGAGTACGGACTGCTCTACGACGTCATGGTCGAGACGGGCCGGGCCGTGCAGGTCGGCTTCCAGGCGCTCGGCTCGCACGCGTTCAACGCGCTGCGCGACGCGATGGAGTCGGGGCGGCTCGGCACGCTCGAAGCGGTCGGCGTCGCCGGCTCGTGGCGCAGGCCCGACTCCTATTACCGCCGCTCCCCTTGGGCCGGAAAGCGGGAGGCGGGCGGCACCCTCATCGCCGACGGCGCCCTGGCGAATCCGTTCGCGCACGCCTCCCAGCAGGTGCTGGCGATCGCGGGGGACTGGCCGATGGACGGCGGCATCGAGCTGGAGCGGCTGCGGACCCGCCCGGAGGTCGAGGTCGACGACACCGCCGCGTGGCGCGGGGTCAACAAGGGCGGCGTCACCGTCACCGTCGCCGTCACCCTCTGCGGCGACCGCAAGATCGAGGGCGACATCTACGTGCGCGGCACCGAGGGCGAGGCCTGGCTCCAGTACCCGACCGACAGGCTGCGCCTGCCCGGCGAGGACGAGCCGAAGCAGTACGGGCGCACCGACCTGCTCGACAACCTGATCCTCCACCGCCAGCGGGGCGTCGGCCTCATCTCGGGGCTGCGGCGGGCCAAGACCTTCACCGGCGTCCTGGAGCGGGTCCTGAACGACCCGATCCCGCGCCTGGTCGACGAGGCGCACCTCCAGCGCGTCGGCGACGACCCCGTGACGCTGCTCGACGGCGCGGACGTCGCGGTCGAGCGGGCCGCCAAGGACGGCAAGCTGTTCAGCGAACTCGGCCTGCCCTGGGCCTGAACCCGACCCGGGATCGTCCGAGGACGATCCCGGGACCCCTCCCGGCGCCCCCGGCCTAGCCTCGGCGGCGAGCGCTCTCAACGTACTCAGCGAAGTGGACTCGCATTGCTGCAGTACAGTGCTCACTGTCCGTTGCAATCCCGTACCCCCGGGGGATGTCCAGTGCCAAAAGGACGTCGAAGCCGCAAAGACTTCGATTCACCGTCACCGTCACCGATGTCGATGGCGGGCTGGCTCTTCGCCGACCTCGCCCTGCTCCTGTTCATCATCACCGTCGCCGTGGCGGCCGACTTCCCGGCGCCCGAGGAGACCGCGGCCGCCGAGGAGGCGACCGCCTCGCCGTCGCCCTCGCCGTCCCCGCCGGAGCCCTCGCCCACGCCCACCGCCGAACCCGGCGTCGAACCCGAACCGAAGGTGTTCTACGTGGACACCGATGCGGCGGGGATCGTCTCCGGCGACGACAAGGCCGTGGGCGACCTCGTGGACGCGCTCGACGAGGACTTCGCCGCGCTGGTCGACCAGGGGTACAAGGTCGGCTTCGCGCTCACCTTCGGCGGCGCCGCCGACCCCGGCTACGGCGGCGACATCGCCGAATCCGCCAACGAGGCCCTCGTGAAGGCCTTCCCCGAGCTGTTCGGGGACGCTCCGACCAGGCACTTCTGGACGTCGAGCAACTCGGAGGGCGTCGACGTCGGCACGCTCCAGATCGAGCTGTACCTGCTGGCCATCTAGACGACCGGAGAGAACGAATGGTGATCAGGTTCCCGATTCGGCAACCCCTGCCTCCCGCCCCGCCCGCCAAGACGACGCGGACCATGTCGGAGTACGGCCCCGGCACCAAGGCCGCCAAGGAGACCGCGGAAGCACTCGACAACCTCGTCGATCGCCCCGACCCGGTCCGCCGAGCGGGCCAGCTGCGCTCGCTCGCCGCCGGTCTGCGCGACCCCGACGAGGCGCGCCTGTGGCGCGAGGTCCCGCTCCACACCGCCTTCGGCGACCTCACGTTCGAATCCGCGACCAGGACGGCCGCGCCGCTCCAGTGGCTCCACATGCTGCGCGCGGCGTTCATCTTCCTGCCGCTGCTGGTGTCCTGGTGGGGCATCCACGGCGCGGTCGCCGCCTACCGCGAGCGCCTCGCCGACAATCCCGACCAGAGCGCGCAGACGTTCTTCCGCGAATGGCTCGGCGGCTTCGGCGGCGAACTGTGGCTCAGCTTCGACCGCATGGCCATGGTCGTCGTCATCTCCATCGTCGGCCTCATCGCCGTGTCGGTCGGCATCGAATGGCTTCAGCAGCGGAAGGGCAACGAAGCCCTCGAACTGCGCGAACGCCTCGACGAGGCCCTCACCGAGGCCGCGCTCCACCTCCGTGCCACGCCCGTCGGCACCCCCGAGGACGCCGAACGGCAGCTCGAGCAGCTGGTGCGCCGCTCCGACGACCTCATCGAGGCCCTGCTCGACACCGCCCGCTCCGTCCAAGGAGAACTCTCCGGGCTCACCGCCTCCAGCGGCGAGTTCCGCACCGTCATCACCGGCCTGGAGGACGGCGCCAAGGCCGTCGCCGCGGCCACCGCGAAACTCGACGCCACCGTCGCCCAGGAGCAGACCCGCGCCGTCCAGGCCTTCCACGACGCCGGGGTCGCCGCCGCCGGGGAGATCGCCGCCGCCACCGCCGACCTGCGCACCGGCATGGCCGACCAGCAGGACCGCGCCGCCCGCATCCTCGCCCAGGTCGGCGACGCCGTCACCGAGGCCGTGGCCCAAGGCGAGCGGAACCGCGACACGATCGGCCTGCTCATGCGGGACAACCGCGAAGAGGACGCCCGCGCCCTCGCCGAGGCGATCGCCCAGCGCCAAGGCGAACTCGCCGACGAGCTCAAACGCGCCGGCGAGGCGATCGCCGCCACGCTCACCCACGCCGTCGAGGTCGGCGTGGACCCGCTGCTGGTCAAGCGGATCGACGCCGTCGAGCAGACCAACCGCCAACTGAATACGGCAGTGGCCGGGCTCGCCCAGTCCGTCCGCGACCTCGGCGGGGCGCTGCGCACCTCGATGCCGAACCTGCCGGTGCCGCAGCCTCCCAGCAGAGGCCTGTTCGGGCTCTTCAAGCGTTAACCCAGAAAGGCGAATCCATGGAGCAAGTCCTTCCCTTCTACGTCGTCTGCGACGAGTCGTACTCGATGGAGAACGACATCGGCGCGCTCAATGACGGCCTGCGCGAACTGCACGCCGCGGTCGGCTCCGACCCGGTCGTCGCCGACAAGACCCGCTTCTGCGTCATCGGCTTCTCCGACGACGCCGAAGTCCTCCTGGAGCTGTCCGACCTCAGCGAGGTCACCCAGATGGCGGGCCTGACCGTCAAGGGCGGCACCAACTACGGCGCCGCGTTCACGCTGCTGCGCGACACCGTCGAGAGCGACGTCGCCAAGCTCAAGCAGGAGGGCTGCCGCGTCTACCGGCCCGCCGCGTTCTTCCTGTCCGACGGCCAGCCCAACTACGACTGGAAGGACGAGTTCGACCGCGTCACCGACCCCGCCTGGAAGGCGCGCCCCAACATCGTCGCCTTCGGGTTCGGCGCCGTCGACGAGGCCACCCTCGCCCAGATCGGCACCTTCAAGTCCTTCATCGCCAACGGCTCGCTCAGCCCGGCCGACGCGCTGCACGAGTTCGCCTCCGCGCTCACCAAGTCGATCGTCCAGTCCGGCACCAACATGACCGACAACGGCGACGTGACGCTGCAGGTGCCCAACGAGGTGCCCGGCTTCACCGAGCTCAAAGCCGACGAGATCTGAGAGGCCGTGCGATGACCGAGCGGCAGCTCGATCTGGCGGCGCCGCCGCCCAGGTCCCTGTGGGGCGACCGCGAGCCGCCGTGGCTGCCCGACACCGTCGGGCGCCCGGCGCGGGCCGCCGAGGCGGCGTGGAAGATCGACCCCGACCCCGCCTTCCCCGACTCGATCCTCGAAGGCGGCAGAATCGGCGACCTCGACGTCCTCGCCTGCGCCGTGCGCGGCGCGAAGCATCGCTTCGAGGGCACGGCCAGGCAGGACGCCGCGATCGCCCGCACCGCCGGGCAGTGGGTGCTGGCGGCCGTCGCGGACGGCGTGGGCTCGGTGCCGGACAGCCAGCTCGCCTCGGAGGCGGCGGTGCGTGCCTTCGCCGCCGAGCTGTCGCGCCGCCTTGAGCACGGCGAGCCCAATTTCGCCAAGCACGAGCTGGGGCTGTTCAAGGACATCAGCATCAAGCTGCGCCGGCTGGGAGGCCCGCGGACCACCTTGACCGCCGCCGCAGTGGAGGCGGTGCCGAACCAGGAGGGCAACTACCGGTACTGGATCGGCCGTGTCGGCGACAGCCCCGCCTATGCGATCGTCGGCGACGATCTGGCCGCGCTGTTCAAGGCCGAACGCGAGGACGAGTACGCCACCGCGACCGACGCCCTGCCGAGCGAGGGCATCGGGGACTCCTTCGATGCCGTGACCGGCGAGCTCCGCCCGGGGCAGGCGCTCATGCTCGTCAGCGACGGCATCGGCGATCTGATGATCGCCGACGAGCTCAGGGAGTACTTCGCGCGCGAATGGCGCAGCCGACCCGGCGATGTCGACTTCATGCGCCAAGTGCAGGTGCGGCGCAAGTCGTTCGATGACGACCGGTCCGCGGCGGTGCTGTGGGCGGCACCGGGCGGGGCCCCTGCGGGGTCGACGCCCATGCTCAAACCGGCGAGCCCCCGACTCGCCGCGGACCCCGAGCCCAGGGACGCCGAGGTGAGCGGCGCCCGGGTGCAGCACGTCGAGGTCAGGGCGGCATCGCGCCGAGGAGCGATAGCCGCCGCCCAGGGCGCGCGGCGCAGCGCGTGTGTGCTGCTGTCGTATTTCCACGACAGGCTGGTCGCGGTGGCCGCCGCGCCCAAGCTGGGAACCGGCCCCGGAGCCGGCGCGGAGCGGTGGGCGCGCAAGCTGATGGAGATCATCGAGCACTGGCCGCCCGGTCCATCTGAAGTGGATTGGACGATGAGCGTGTGGAAGGGCGCGTACCAGTCGATGGAGCGGGGCCCCGAGTTCGACCCGGCCGGGCTGACGTCGACGGTGGTGACGGCCTACCCCGACCACGAGGGGCGGGTCTACTACACCGCCGGTGTGCAGGGCCCCCTGACGGCTGTGAAGACCTCCGGGGGGATCAAGCAAGGGCTCTGGGAGCTGCCGGGCGAACTGGTCGCCCGATACGAAGTCGACCCGGGCAGCTCGCTGGACCTCTACTCGGGCAGGCTCCTGGGGAGCCAGGCCCTGCTGCTCGGCGGCGGATTCGACACCGCCGCGATGGCCGAGACCCTGGTGGATCGCCCCGGCCCGCTGCAACTGTTCGGCGCCCTGGAGCGGCAGGCGGGGCCCGAGGACGGATACGCCGTGGCGATGTGGAGTGAGCGATGAACCGGCAGCACGACGAGCCGACCAGCCTCGACGAGTTCGGCCGCCTCGACAAACTCGCCGACGGCGGCCAGGGCACGGTCTACCGGGCGGCCCGCAGGCCCGGTGAGCTCTACAAGAGCTACTTCGACCCTTCGCAGTTCAACGTCGGCGAGCTCAAGCGGCTCATCCGCCGCGTCTACGTGGACCTGCGGAACAGCGAGGCGCGACGGCTGATCCTGGCGAGCACCGCCTGGCCGACCGGCGTGGCCCTCCAGGACGGGAGGTACACCGGGATGACGATGCCCGAGGCCCCTGCGGAGTTCAGCGCCCTGATCGGGGGCCGGACGAGGCTCAAGGAGCTCCAGTACCTCATCTTCGAGCCCAAGCCGATGTGGGGCGATCTGCGCCTGCCCGACGCCGACGAGCGGCGCAGGCTGGTGGTGGCCTACGTGCGACTGTTCAAGGCCCTGCACGACGCGGACATCGTCATCGGCGACGTCTCGCCGCGGAACCTGCTGTGGACGGTCGAGCCCGAGCCCGCCGTCTACGCCATCGACTGCGACGGCTTCCGCGTCAACGGCTACGCCGCCGCGACGCCGCAGGCGCAGACGCCGGACTGGGTCGACCCCGACCAGCGGAGCGGCCTGGCCACCTTCGAGAACGACCGGTTCAAGCTGGCGCTGCTGGTGCTCAGGGTGCTGCTGGTGAAGCCGAAGGCGACCCCCGAGCAGGTGGCGTCCGACCCCGCCCTCCAAGAGGCGCTGGGGGAGCGGCTGGCCGCGCTGGCGGCGCGGGTGGCGGACGGGGACCGCTGCCATGCGGTCGAATGGCTGCGGGCCTTGGACAACCGGCCCACGATCACGTTCGATCCGCCGAAGCCGCCGCCGAAGCGGCCGGAGCCTCCGCGAGGCCCCGACCGCCCGGTGCTGCGATTCGATTGAAGCTCGGGTTCGATTGCGGTCTAGCTGGCGCCCGCGCCGTTCCTCACGATCGAGTTGATCGAGGAGGGCGTGTCGAGGCTGTAGCCGTACGGCACGCCCGCCACCGAGCCGTTGGACTGCGGCGTGCCGGAGTTGACGAGGTGGTTGTTGCGCGAGACGATCCGGCCGGGGTCGGAGTCGCCTTCGCCGATGTGGACGGGCTCGTCGGTGTTCTCGATGAAGTTGCCTTCGAAGAGGACACCGGCGTCCATGGTGGTCGCGACGCCGTACGAGCCGATGTTCAGGTAGTAGTTGTTGAACACGTGGACGGTCTCGCCGAAGCGGACGCGCGGGTTGCGCTGGTTGGTGCCGTTGAAGAAGTTGTGGTGGTAGCTCACGCGCAGGTGGCCCTCGTCCTGGCCGCCGTTGCCGTCGGAGTGGCCCAGGAGCATGTTCTTGTTCTGGCCGTTGAACCGGTTCCACGAGACGGTGATGAAGTCCGAGCCGCGCTTGATGTCGAGCGAGCCGTCGTAGCCGGTCCCGAAGGTGTTGTGGTCGAACCAGATGTTCGTCGAGCCGTCCTGGACGTTGACCGCGTCGTCGTCCCAGTCGTCGAAGGTGAGGTTGGAGACGATGATGTTGTGGACCGAGTCGAACTGGAGTCCGCCGCCGGTGATCCTCGCTCCGGAGTTGCCGATGAGCGTGGTGTTCGAGCCGACGTCGGTCATGTCCGAGAGGTTGATGGTACCGCTCACACGGACGACCTTCGCCGAGTCGCCGCTGACCGCGTCCTCGAAGGCCGAGGCCGAGGAGACGGTGGTCGAGGAGGCGTTGCCGCCGCCGGTGGTGCCGCCGTTCTGCGTCGCCCAGCCGACCAGGCCGCCGGGCGAGCCGCCGCCGTCGTCACCGTCGCCGTCGACGGGAACGAGCTGGAACTGCTGGTTGGTGCCGCCGGTGGGGTCGTACTGGGAGATGCGGGTGCCCGGCTCGGTGGACCACTCCCACACGTCGAGGGCCTTGCCGGAGAAGCGGTTGACGAAGGTGGCGTAGCCGCCCGACTCCTGCACCTGCCACTGCTGGTTGGTGCCGCCCAGGTCGTTCCACTGCGCGATCGTGGCGCCGTTGTCGGGGTTCCACTCCCACACGTCGAGGACGAGCCCGGAGTGGCGGGCCTGGATGCGGTAGTAGCCGCCGCCGGAGTCGATGAAGCGGAACTGCTGGTTCTGCGTCCCGGTGTCGTTCCACTGGATGAGCTCGGCGCCTCCTTCGGTGGACATGTCGAGGATGTCGAAGGCGAGGCCGGAGTGGCGGCTGACGATCTTGTACCAGGTGCCGGTCGCCACCGCCTGTGCCGGGCTGGCGAGGAGGAGACCCGAGGACGCGGCCACCGGTACGGCCGCCGTGAGTCCGGCGAGCTTCCCGAAGCCGCGGCGCGAGTGCTTGCCGCCGAGGATGTTGTCCATGTTGCTGTGACCTTTTCGATCGAGAGGGAACGCAAGCGGTTGCTTGCGGGGATATGGATATGGGCCACCGACCCGCCGGACCGGCGGCCGCCTTTTTGAGAAGGGGGTCGAAGCGATCAATATATTTAGACGCCTCGATATACTAGGGATCGTAGCGTCCAGAAGATAACGTTTGCAAGGCTTGTGCCGAAATTAGGTATGGAAGACGCCGGACGGGGCCGACGATGCTCGTCGGCCCCGAGTTGCGGTTGGGATCGGTGTGGCTAATTCGCCCCGGCGCCCCCGCTCACGATGGACGCCACCTGCGAGGCGTCGTCCACTGCGAACGAGTACGGCAGGCTCGTCGAGACGCTGCCGTTCTCCAGGATCTCGCCGGAGTCGACCAGGTGGTTGTCGATGGCGACCAGGCGGCCGTCCTCGGAGTCGCCCTCGCCGATGTGGACCGGGTCCTCGACGTTCTCGAAGTAGTTGGCCTCCAGGATGACCCCGGCGTCCATGGTGGTCGCGACGCCGTACGAGCCGATGTCGCGGTAGTAGTTGTTCACCACGTGGACGCCCTCGCCGAAGCGCACCCGCGGGTTGCGCTGGTTGGTGCCGTTGAAGAAGTTGTGGTGGTACGTCACCCGCAGGTGGCCGATGTCCTCGGTGTGGTCGTCGGAGTGGCCCAGGAGCATGTTCTTGTCGTGCCCGTCGAACCGGTTCCACGCCACCGTGACGAAGTCCGACTCGCGCTTGATGTCCACGCAGCCGTCGTAGCCGACGCCGAAGGTGTTGTGGTGGATCCAGATGTTCGTCGAGCTCTCCTGGACGTTGATCGCGTCGTCGTCCCAGTCGTCGAACGTCAGGTTCGTGATGATGACGTTGCTCTGGCCGCTGATGTCGAGGCCGCCGCCGGTGATCCGGGCGCCCGAGTCGCCGATGACGGTCGTGTCCGAGGCGACGTCGTTCATGCCCGAGATCGAGATCGAGCCGCTCAGGCGGACGATGAGGCCGCCTTCGCCGATGGCGGAGAGAAACTCCTCGGCGCTGGAGACGGAGATCTCCTGGGAGCCGCCCGAGACGCCGCCGTTCTGGCTCGCCCATCCCTGGACGCCGCCTTGGAACGGGACGGCGTCGCCGCCCGAGGTCGGCTGCGGGCCGCTCTCGGCGTTGGCGGTCTGGGCCGCCCAGACGCCGATGCCGCCGGCGGCCGCGGCCGCTCCAGCGGTGGAAGCGAGGAGCACGCGCCGCTTGACTCGCGGCACTGCCGGGTTGGTGCTCACGTTTTCGTCCTCTCGTCGTGGTCGAGGTGCGGCGGCGGGGCGCCGCCGCACGATTTGTATGTAAATGTTTCGATATGCTATCGCTCCGCATCTCGGAAGGCAAGCGATTGCGTAGACATTTGCCTGCAAACTTATCGAATCGGTTTATTTACCCAGAGTGAACATGCGTCACTGTTCACAGATGTGGCTTTCTGGTGACCGCTGTGCTAAAAACAGCCATGGCACTTTTCGACCTACCGCTCGACCAGCTCCGCGAATACCGGCCCGACGTCCCCGAACCGGCCGATTTCGACGAGTTCTGGAAGCAGACCCTCAGCGAGGCGGCCGCCCACGACCTCGACGTCCGGCTCGAACCGATCGACGCGGGCCTGACCGCCGTCGACGTCTTCGACCTCACCTTCGCCGGGTTCGCCGGACACCCCATCAAAGGCTGGCTGATGCTCCCCAAGGGCATCGAGCGCCCGCTGCCGTGCGTCGTGGAGTACATCGGCTACTCGGGCGGCCGCTCGGTGCCGTGGGCCCACACCATGTACCCCGCCGCCGGGTGGGCGCACCTGGTCATGGACACCCGCGGGCAGGGCTACGGCAACTGGCAGCCCGGCGACACCGGCGACCCCTACGGCACCACCGGGCCCACCCGCGGCGGCTGGATGACCCAGGGCCTCGAATCGCCCGAGCACTACTACTACCGGCGCGTCTTCACCGACGCCGTCCGCGCCGTCGACGTCGCCAAGCACCACGACGCCGTCGACGCGAACCGCATCGTCGTCGCCGGAGGCAGCCAGGGCGGCGGCATCACGCAGGCCGTCGGCGGCCTGCGCGACGACGTGGCCGGCGCGATCATCGACGTGCCGTTCCTGACGCACTTCCGCCGCGCCGTCGAGATCACCGACGGCTTCCCCTACCAGGAGCTCGTCGAGTTCCTCGCCGGGCAGCGGCTCCGCGAGGAGGAGGTCTTCGGGACGCTGTCGTACTTCGACGGCGTCCACTTCGCCGCGCGCGGCACCGCCCCGGCGCTGTACTCGGTCGGGCTCATGGACGACATCTGCCCGCCCTCGACCGTCTTCGCCGCCTACAACCGCTGGCAGGGCGAGAAGCGCATCACCGTGTGGCCGTGGAACAAGCACGAGGGCGGCGGCGTCCACCAGCGCGGCGAGCACCTGAAGTTCATCGCCGACAAGTAGACCGGTCCGGGGCCGGACTCAGCGGATCCCGAGGCGCTCCATCGCCTGCTCGTGCAGCAGGCCGTTGGTCGCCACCGCGGAGCCGCCGTCCGGCCCCCGCCGTCCCTTGAGGTCGGTGAAGGTGCCGCCGGCCTCCTCGACGATCAACGCCAGCGGCGCCAGGTCCCACAGCGCCACCTCCGGTTCGGCCGCGATGTCGACGCTGCCCTCGGCGAGCAGCATGTACGAGTAGAAGTCGCCGAACCCGCGCTCGCGCCAGGCCTCGTGCAGCATCGCCAGCATCGCGCCCTCGCGGTTCACCTTCGTCCACCCCGTGATCGACGAGATGCTCACCGACGCGTCGGACAGCTTCGCCACCTCGGAGACCTGGATCCGCTTGCCCGCGCGCTGATCGCGTCCGGCGAAGGCGCCCGCACCCCTCATCGCCCACCAGCGCCGCCCCAGCGCCGGGGCGCTGACGACGCCGACCACCGGCTCGCCCCGGTCGTACAGCGCGATGAGCGTGGCCCAGATCGGCACGCCGCGAACGTAGTTGCGGGTGGCGTCGATCGGGTCGACGATCCACTTGCGACCCGAGGCGCCCGGGTTGTCGCCGAACTCCTCCCCGTACACGCCGTCCCGCGGCCTCGCCCGGGAGAGGGTCGAGCGGATGACCTCCTCGATGGTGGTGTCGGCGTCCGAGACCTCGGTCATGTCCGGTTTCGTGGAGACGCGCAGATCCGAGGAGCGGAACCGCTCCGAGCCGATCCGGGCGGCGCTGTCGGCGAGGAGGTGCGCGAGGCCGAGATCGTCGTTGTAGCTCGAGGTGGGCATGGCGCTCATCCTACCGTCGCGCCCGGCGAGGCCCCCCGCTCCAGTGCCGCGCCGCTCAGTTCTTGCCGTCGGCCTCCGCCAGCGAGGCGAGCACCCGCCGGAACGACGCCAGCCGCCCGGCGAGCGCGTCGTCCGGGCCGATCGCCGCGTCGAGCGCGCAGTCGCCGATCTCGGGCGTGTGCGTGCAGCCCCTCGGGCAGTCCTCGGCGATCGCCTTGAGCTCGGGGAACGCCTTGAGGATCGAGTCGGGCGTGACGTGGGCGAGTCCGAACGAGCGGACGCCGGGGGTGTCGATGACCCAGCCGCCGCCGGGCAGTTCGAGCGCGACGGTGCTGGTCGAGGTGTGGCTGCCCTTGCCGATCGAGCGGACCTCGCCGACGGCGCGCCCCGCGCCGGGCACCAGCCGGTTGATCAGCGTGGACTTGCCGACCCCCGAATGCCCGAAGAACACGTTCTCCTCACCGGCCAAGAGCTCCAAGAGCGCGTCCAGCGGCTCGTCGGGCTCGGTGGTGACCATCGTCAGTTCGAGCTGGGAGTAGTAGGACTCGGCCTCGGCGACGAGCTCGGGCGCGAGGTCGGTCTTGGTCAGGCACAGCACCGGCGCGACGCCCGCGTCGTAGGCGGCCACCAGGCACCGGTCGACGAAGCCGTAGCGCAGCGGCGGGTCGACCAGGCTCGCGACGATCACCAGCCGGTCGACGTTGGCGACCACGACGCG
This sequence comes from Glycomyces arizonensis DSM 44726, assembly GCF_000482705.1. Classification (GTDB taxonomy): domain Bacteria; phylum Actinomycetota; class Actinomycetes; order Mycobacteriales; family Micromonosporaceae; genus Glycomyces; species Glycomyces arizonensis. The sequence goes on from NZ_AXWO01000025.1 coordinate 29,340, forward strand.
CTCGCTCGCGTTCTCGTCGTCGGCCGAGCGGCGCAGCTCGCCGTGCCTCGGCGCGATGCGGACGACCCTGGCGAGCGTGCCCTCGCGGCCCGACAGGTCGCCGACCAGGGCGGCCCGGTCGCCCACGACGATCGACTGCCTGCCCAGCTCGCGGGCCTTCATGGCGGTGACGGCGGTGCCGTCGACCAGGCAGGTGTAGCGGCCGCGGTCGACGGCGGTGACGAAGCCCTCCTCGGCGTCGGCGTGCTTGGGGCGGATCTTGGTCCGGGGACGGGAGCGGCGCGCGGGACGGACCCGCACGTCCTCCTCGTCGTACTCCCGGGACGGCACTAGGCGCCCCCGTCGGCGTTGCCGCCACCGGTGATCGCCTGTTCCCAGGCCTTGGCGAAGCCGGGCCACGTCTTGGAGGTGCAGGCGACGTCGGAGACCTTGAAACCGGGCGTGACCAGGCCGACGATGGCGCCCGCGTGGGCCATCCGGTGGTCGGCGTAGGTCTCCCAGGTCATCGGCCTGGTCGCGCAGCCGGAGATCTTGACGCCGTCGTCGTATTCGAGGACCTCGGCGCCGAGCTTGGTGAGCTCCTTCGTCAGCGCGGCGATGCGGTCGGTCTCGTGGCCCCTGATGTGGGCGACGCCGCGGATCGAGGACGGCCCGCGGTTGATGCCGAACAGGGCCGCCAGCGACGGGGTGAGCTCGGAGGCGTCCGCCAGGTCGAGGTCCACCGGCAGCGTCGACGGGGCGCCGATGACGGTGAGGCCGCCGCGGCTCCACTCGACGCGGGAGCCCAGGTCGGTGAGGATGTCGCGGATGCGGTCGCCCGCCTGCGTGGTCTCGGTCGGCCAGTCCAGGACGGTGACGCGGCCGCCGACGGCGACGGCGGCGCACAGGAACGGCGCGGCGTTCTGCAGGTCGGGCTCGATGGCCCATTCGCGGCCGTGCAGCTCGCCGGGGGCCACGCGCCAGCGGTTCTCCTCGGAGTCGTCGACCTCGGCGCCGGCCTGGCGCAGCATCTGGACGACCATGTCGAGGTAGGGGCGGCTGGGCACGGGCTGGTGGCCGACGTGGCGCAGGTCGAGGCCGTGCTCGAAGCGGGGCGCGGCCATGAGCAGGGCGCTGATCAGCTGGGAGGTCTTGGAGGCGTCGACGGCCAGCTCGCCGCCCGCGACGCGGCCGGTGGCGTGCACGGTGAACGGCAGGGCGGCGCGGCCGCCGTCGTCGACCTCGATGCCGAGGCCGCGCAGGGCCTTGATGACGCCGTCGTTGGGGCGCCGGCGGGCGTGGGGGTCGCCGTCGAAGGCCACCGGGCCGTCGGCGAGGGCCGCCACGGGCGGCAGGAACCGCATGACGGTCCCGGCGAGACCGCAGTCGACGTCGGCGCCGCCTCGCAGGCCCTGAGGCGGGGGCGTGACGGTCCACAGCTCCTCGTCGGCGGTGTCGATGCCGACGCCGAGCGAGCGCAGGCCGTCGACCATGAGCAGGGTGTCACGGGAGTGGAGGGGATGGCGGATCGCCGAGGGGCCACTGGCGAGGCTCGCGAGGATGAGGGCGCGGGCGGTCATCGACTTCGAGCCGGGGACGCGCACGACGGCGTCGAGCTCGGACTCGGCGTACGGCGGGGTCCATCGGCGTTGCTTGGGCGCGGCGGTTCCTGTCACGACCCCATTCTAGTGGCCCCGCGCCGCGAGGCCCGCCCTGCGGCGCGGACCGAACCCGGCTCGGTTGTCGGTGGTCGGCGATAGCGTGGGGCCATGTGCGGAAGGTATGCCAACAGCAAGTCCGGCGGCGACATGGCCGCCCTGTTCGACGCCGAGGATCTGATCACCGGCGCTTGGGAGCCGCGCTTCAACATCGCGCCCACGGCCTCGGCGCCGGTGGTGCGGCGCTCGAAGAGCCGCGGCAAGGCGCAGCCTTCGGACGAATCCGGGGCCGCGGGCGGGCGCGTGGTGGACCTGGCCAGGTGGGGCCTGGTCCCGCCGTGGGCCTCGGACCCGTCGATCGGCACCAGGATGTTCAACGCCCGCATCGAGACCGTGGCCACCTCGAAGGCCTACCGGCGGCCGTTCGCCTCGCGGCGGGCGCTGATCCCGGCCGACGGCTGGTACGAGTGGCGCAAGCTCCCCGGAGGCGGCAAGCAGCCGTATTTCTTCACGCGGCCGGGCGGCGTGGTCTTCGCGGGGCTTTGGGAGAGCTGGAAGCAGGGCGAGGCGAGCATGCTGAGCTTCACGGTCCTGACGTGCCCGGCGATGGGCGAGGCGTTCGAGGCCGTGCACGACCGGATGCCGTACGTCCTGCCGCCCGAGCGGTTCGCGGCGTGGCTGGGGGAGGAGGACGCCGGAGAGGACGAGCTCCTGGCCGGGCCGAACCCGGGGCTGCCGAAGGAGATCGAGCTTCGCAAGGTCGGCCGCGCGGTGGGGCGCACGGGCAATGAGGGGCCGGAGCTGGTCCGCGCGGTCGACGGCGATGAGGGACCCTCGACCCTTCCAGGAATGTGAAATCAATCACCTTAGTAGTTCGGTATCTGTACCCATGGGCGTCGTTCTTTGGTGTACAGGCCGCTGTCGAAGGTGCTGATTCCTCTCCGGGGTTCGAAGCCTTTCCGGAATCGACGGCGGAAGGCAAAGGGAGGCAGAGATGCGGCGGATCCGCCCCGACGAGGTAGCGCGAGCCAGGACAGACGAACGGCTGCTCGAGGCTGCCGAATACCGCAACGAGATCAAAGGTGAATACCGGATGAGCGCGGCCGACTGGCTGCCCGAGGGCAACTGCGCCGACGCTGAGCCGGACGTCATGTTCCCCGAGCCGCGCGAGCCCGTCGAAGACGCGCTCAAGCTCTGCGCCTCGTGCCCCGTGAGGACCCCGTGCCTGGTGCGGGCGCTCGAGGCGCGCGACCGGCACGGCATCTGGGGGGCCACGGCGCCCCGGGAGCGCCGGGCGATGATCGAGGCTTGGAAGGACATCAACCCCCTCGCGGTGGGGGCGTAACAGGAAGAACCGAGCAGACCGGGCCGCGGCGCGAACCCTCGAGCGCCGCGGCTTTCGGGTCTGCGGCTGAGCAGGCTGAGCGCTGAGAGAAGAGACCTCCCCGGGCCGGCGACGGTGTCTGGTCCGCCGACCCGGGGCAGGCACTGGGAGAGCACGCGCCGAATGATCGCCGCGTCAGGGCCCTACTGGGCCCCTCCACGATAACGACCGAGAGCACGCAAAGTTATGTATCAACTACATATGCGAATCAATTAGGTTATTTATTAACAAAACTCACCTACGCCCCAACCATCGTGCTACGGCACACCGCCCCCGGGTCAACGCCGGCAGCGGCAGCGGCGCCCCGCTCGGATGACCGCGACGGCGACCTCCGAGCGCCCCCGCTCGATGGCCTGTGGACCAACTCCCGCACCCAAGCGGCCCCCGGCCGCCGCGTGGCGCTCGGCGTCGCCACCGCTGCCGAGCCGACTCCGGCTGCCCACCGGGCTCCGACCGCCTCGCGGCTTGCCGCAGGTCGTTCCGCGGGGCAGGTGTGGTGCTCGCGACTGTCCGGGTTTCGCTCGTCGCGGAATGAATCGGGACCGCGCGGCGTTGTGCGGTTCGAGTCTCTCAGGAAGGAGAGCACCCGCATGATGATGACTGTTCGGTCGCAGCCTCGGCACAACCTGCGAGCCGTCGATGCGCTCAGCGACGACGAGCGCGTGGCGGCGCTGCTGCGCGGACCCGAATGGACTCCTGACGTGGAGGGTGAGCACGCTCCTGAACGTGCCTCCGACGTCACTGTCGCCCCTGTTTCCTCCGCCTCCTCCGAGGTCGCTGCCGTAGGCTCGAATGCGATGCTCGAAGAGAGGGAGACGGTGACCGAGCCAGGCGACGAGACCGCGGAGGAACGGCGCGAGCGCTTCGAGCGCGACGCCATGCCCCTGCTCGACCAGCTCTACGGCGCCGCCCTGCGCATGACGCGGAACCCCGCCGACGCCGAGGACCTGGTGCAGGAGACCTATCTCAAGGCCTACTCGAAGTTCCACCAGTTCCGCGAGGGCACGAACCTCAAGGCCTGGCTGTACCGGATCCTCACCAACACGTACATCAACTCCTACCGGAAGAAGAAGCGCCAGCCGCAGACCTCGCCCACCGACGAGATCACCGACTGGCAGCTCGCCGACGCCGAGTCGCACAGCGCGACCGGACTGCGCTCGGCCGAGACCGAGGCGCTCGACCGCCTGCCCGACTCCGACGTCAAAGAGGCCCTGCAGAGCCTCGGCGAGGACTTCCGGCTGACGGTCTACCTCGCCGATGTCGAAGGCTTCTCCTACAAGGAGATCGCCGACATCATGGGCACCCCGATCGGGACCGTCATGTCGCGGCTGCACCGAGGCCGCCGTCAGCTGCGCCAGATGCTGAGCGCATATGCCGAGGACCGCGGCCTGTCGACCGCACGGGAGGGACAACGGTGACCGGCCCCGAATCAGAGAAGCCCGACCTCGACTGTCGCGAGGTCCTCGAAGAGGTCTACCTCTACATCGACGACGAGTGCTCCGAGGTCCGCCGCTCGGTGATCCGGGCGCACCTCGACGAGTGCTCGCCGTGCCTGGCCGAGTACGGCATCGAGCAGGAAGTGCGCACGATCGTCCACCGGTGCTGCAGCAAGGAGAGGGCGCCCGAGGAGGTCAAGGAGCGCCTGCGCCGGAAGCTGAGCGCCATCGAGCAGGTCGGCGACGTGTTCACCGAGGTGGCCGAGCGCGAGCGCTGAGGCGCTCGGCGGCCGGGCACGATCGGTCGAGGCGCCGCGGTCCCGTCATGGGCGCGTGCCGACCGCGGGTCCCCGCATCGACCGGCGCGGCCGGCCGGGATGTCGTGCCGCGGTCGCCGTCGACCGCGGCCCCGATGGTTCAGTCTTCGGGCCGCTCGCCCGTCTGGTGCGCGTGGTTCGCCTCGAGCAGGCCGATCGAGATCTTCAGTGAGGCCTCGCGCAGGTCCTCCTCGGAGTCGACCGTTCCGCGGTAGGTGATCCAGGCGCTGTAGAGCGTCGCCAGCGCGTCCCAGGCCCGCAGGCGGTCGATCAGCTCGTCGTTCTCGTCCACCAAGAGCGCGTGCAGCCGCTGCCGCCGCTGGCGGAAGATCGAGCCGCGGTCCAGGCGCGAGAGCGCGGCCTGGTTGTGCTGCATGAACTTCAGCACCGGGACATGCGAGCGGATGACCTCGGCGTAGCGGCGCAGCAGTTCCCGGCGGGTGTCGAGATTCCGCGGCTGGGCCGCACCCCATTCACAGATGCGGTCGACGTCTTCGGCGTAGGAGTCGAAGAAGCTCGCCGCGATGTCCTCTTTGGTCTTGAAATGATAGTAGAGGGCGGCCTTGGTCACGCCGAGCTGCTCGGCGATCTCCCGAAGAGAGGTGTGTTCGTAGCCGTGCTCGCTGAAGAGCGCGATCGCCGTCTGCTGGATGCGCTCGCGAGTGCTCGGCTGGTTCGGGTCGCGCGGTTCGCGCGGCGATTCGGTCATCTGGTCCCTCGGAGATGTTCAGCGCTGCTCATGGGGCGAACACCTGGCCGATCGGGCCTACCGCCGGGCCGGCGGGACGTGGAGCCCGTGTGAGGCCGGAACGCCTCTGCGGTGTCGCGGCAGTCGCCATCGAAGCGGGAATCCCACCCGCATGGCCGGTTGGGCCCCTCCATGTGAAGGAGGGGCGAATTCGTTCGTCCGCGGGGCGACCACGGCCGCCCCGCGATGCTCCAGGGCGTCTTTGATGGCTCCGAACGGGCGCTATCCGGCCCATTTGTCCGCTCGCTGCGTTGTCGGGCTCCCAGATCCAACACCGGGATCTGGAAGCCCTTCCGCCTTGCGAGCGAACAAATGGACTCGGATACCGCCTCGCCCGGAGCCATCAAAGACGCCCTAGCTGTTGGGCCGCTTTCCGTGGTTCGCGGACTTCTTCTTGCGCGCCTTGCGCTTGCGGGCTGCTTTTGCCATCGCTCCTCCTTGGTCGGTCGGGATGCAGGGATCAACCATACCGGCACCATCCCCGCCACTCCGCGGACGTTGACTGTAAACATGGAGCTAGGGGACGTCTTGGGCGGGTGGTGGACGCGGTGACCCGCGGTCGACTAGGCTCATTATGAAGGTTTATTTAATATTTACGAGGCAACCGCGCACAAGGAGCGTCACGTGAACGAGCCCAAGGTCGGCGAAGCCGACGCAACCGCACCGGCCGACCGGCGGCCCCCGGCCGAGGCCGAGCACCGCCGTGATGGCGAGGGCATGGCCGCCGACATCGCCGAGCAGCCCGATGTCCTGGCCCGCCTGCTCGACCACGGCCGCGACGACATCGCGGCCGTCGCCGCCCGCGTCGCGCAGCACCGGCCCCGCTCCATCGTCTTCACCGCGCGCGGCACCTCCGACCACGCCGCCCTCTACGCCGCCTACCTCACCGAGATCCGCCTCGGCCTGCCCTCCAGCCTCGCCAGCCCCTCGGTCGTCACCGTCTACGACTCGCGCCCCGACTGGTCCGACAGCCTCGTCATCGCCGTGAGCCAATCCGGCGGCTCGCCCGACCTCGCCCAAGTCGTCGCCGCCGCCCGCGCCTCCGGCGCGCTCACGCTCGCCGTCACCAACAACCCCGAATCGCGCCTGGCCGCCGAGGCCGAACTCCACCTCGACATCCGCGCCGGACACGAGCGCGCCGTCGCCGCCACCAAGACCTACACCGCCGAGCTGCTCACGCTCCTGCTGCTCATCGAGGGCATCCGCACCGGCACCGGACGGATCGACCCCGGCGAGGCCGCCGCGCTCGACAAGCTGCCCGAACTGGCCCACGACGTCCTCGACGGCTCCGGCGCCGACGAACTGGCCGGACGCTACCGCTTCGCAGACCGGTTCGTGACCACGGGCCGCGGCTACGCCTACCCGACGGCGCGCGAGACCGCTTTGAAGCTCATGGAGACCTCGTACCTGCCGTCGCTGGCGTTCTCCGGCGCCGACCTGCTCCATGGACCGCTGGCGATGACCGACCCCGGCGTGCCGGTGCTCGCCGTCGTCGGATCCGGCCCCGGCGGCCACGCGATGTGGAACGTGCTGACGCAGCTCGGCCGCCAGCGCGCGGACGTGGTGGTGGTCGGAGCGGCGGACCTGCCCGACCAGACGGCCCGGCTGCGGACCCCCGCGGTCGACGAGCGACTGGCGGCTGTGCTGGACATCCTTCCCCTGCAACAACTCGCGCTCCACCTGGCGATCGAGCGCGGTGAGAACCCGGACGCGCCAAGAGGTCTGAAGAAGATCACCGAGACCATGTGAGCCGCCCCGCGGGCGGGAGGCGCCGGGGCGGGGCAGTGGCGCGTCGAGATCCGCGTGCTCGTGCACGCCGCGGGCGGGAGGCGCCGGGACCACCGAATTCGGCCCAACGGACTGTGCGAGAGCGCCCCGCGCGCGGGGCGCTGTTCTGGTAGTCCCACAGGATTGCGGTGCCCGTCATGCGAGCGCTCCGCGCGGGACGCCGGTGCGTCCGGCGGAGCGTCTCCGGAGAGCCGAGCGCGTTCCGCGCTGCCTGGAAGCTCTTGTTCACGTTCGGTTCACCTCGGCGTTCCCCGATTTCGGTAGGCTGCGCAGTATGCAGGCCCCCGCCACCTCGACGTCTACCACCGAGATCGTCTGGCACGACAGGCGTTACACGGCCCGCGCGATCGCCGGAGGGGCGGCGTTCGAGCTCTATTCGGACACGCACGAGAACGGGTTCCAGCCGAGCGGCGGGGCCTTCCACCGGTACGTCCACGCCTCCGAAGTGTCCAGCGAGGGAGGCGAACTGCTGCGCGCCGGCGTGGCGCCGGTGTCGGTCCCGGTGATGCCCGGGGCCGACTTCGGCACCGTCCACCGGTACAGCCAGAATCCGCGCATCGAGGCCGCCGAGCGGGCACTGGTGGCGGCGGTGCGGGCGACGGCGTTCGTCACGGTCGGCACCCGCATGGTCAAGCCGCTCAACCGACACCAGGTGACACGCCAGCTCACGGCGGCACCGCTGGTGAGCGGGGTGTGCTTCCGCGAGTTCGACGTGGCGCACCTGCGCACGCCCGGCGACCGCGTGGTGCTGGCCGGCGATCCCGACAACGTCGGCGACGTCGCCTACGCGATGCGCTGGCGCGCGATCTGCGCGTGCGACTACGTCAGCACCGAGGCGGGCAACTTCCCGGGCCTGGTGAACATGCCCGGCCGTGAGCGGCGCGGCTCGATGATCCTCGGCACGGGCTTCCTGCCGAGCGGCCGCCACCTCATCCCCGAGTTCGCGACGGCCGACCTCGCCGACCTGCCGCTGCCCGCGCGGGCCGAGATCCTGGCCTACACGCCCGAGGGCACCGAGATCTCGCTGTTCCAGTACCAGCCGCAGACGAACGTGTGGGACCGCGTGGCCGGAGCCAGGCACCGCGACCTGATCAGCCGCATCCCCGGTCTGGAGAACGGGCGCGCGCTGTTCAGGGTCGACCCGTCCGTGCACGCCGGGCTGCTCGGCGAGCACGAGGGCGAGCGGGTGCCGGTCACGGCCGACCCCGGGCACGGCTTCGGCGCCTATGTGCGGGGTGCGGTGAGCCGCAACCCGGTGACGGACGCGAAGCGGTTCTACACGAAGGCGCGCTGGCGGGACGTGGACGTGCTGGTGCTGAGCCGGAACGAGGACTGGGTGCGCCTGCGGCTGGAGCACCCCGACGTCGAGTCGGCGATGACCACGGGAGCGGCGTGCGTGGAGCGCGCGGTCTACGAGTGCTGGGCGCCGAGGGCCGAGCTCGAGGATCCTCGGACGGTCACAGTGGAGTACCTCCTCTCGGGAAGCGGTGCCTGCGGACGGTCGTAGTGGTCGTGGCGGTTGCGGTGGAGGTGCCGGGCGGGGCACCATCGCTCGGTGCTCGGTGCTCGGTGCTCGGTGCTCGGTGCTCGGTGCTCGGTGCTCGGTGCTCGGTGCTCGGTGCTCGGTGCTCGGTGCTCGGTGCTCGGTGCCCGGTGCCCGGTGTGTTCCTTCCCTTATTTCACCTTGCTTCTCGCCAGGCGCCACCTCCCGTCCTGCAACTCCACCCAGCCCAGCTCCCTGAGCCGGTCCAATGTCTCGGCCGCCGTCACCACCGGCACCCCCGCCGCGGCCGCCAGTCTTCCCTCGTCCCGCACGAAGCCCAGCGGCAGCGCCTCGACCAGCCGCGCCTGGACCTCTGTCAGGTCGTCGAACGGCCTCCTCTGCCTCGGCGGCTCCGGCGCCATCGGCCCGCCGATCCCCGTCACGTCCTCGATGACCTCCTCGGCCCTCGTCACCAACCGCGCCGCCCACGGCTCCCTCGCGAGCCGGTGCACCCCGACCGAGGACGACGACGTCACCGGCCCCGGCGTGAACATCAGCACCCGCTCCAGCTCGGCCGTGTGCCTGGCCGTGTTGCGCGCCCCCGACCGCATCCCCGCCTCGACGACCACCGTCCCCGCCGCCAGCGCCGCTATCACGCGGTTGCGCGTCAAGAACCGATGCTTCATCGGCGACGAGCAGGGCGGCCACTCGCTCACCAGCATGCCCTTCTGGACGATCACGTCGAACATCGAGCGATTGGACTGCGGATACGGTTGCTCGACCCCCGAGGCCAGCACCGCGACCGTCGGCCCGCCGCGCCCCATCGAGCCCATGTGCGCCGCCCGGTCGATGCCGAGCGCGCCTCCGGAGACCACCGTCCACCCGGCCTCGGCCAGATCGGCCGCGAGGAACTGGGCGACGTGCTTCCCGTACCCGCTCGCCGCCCGCGCCCCGACGATGGCGACCGATCGGCGGCACATCGCCGCCAGGTCCCCGTCGCCGCGCACCCACAGGCAGCGCGGCGGGCGCAGGTGCGGCTCGTCGGTGTCGCAGATCAGGAGCAGGTCGCGCAGCTGCTCCGGCCATTCGGGGTCGCCAGGGATCAGGACCCGGGACCCGCACGCCTCGGTGGCGCTGACGAGCGCCTCGCACCGCTCGCGTGGATTGCGGGTGCAGGCGACGGCCGCGCTCGTGATGCGACGGAGTCGTTCGGGTATCTCGCCCTCCCAGATGCATCTGACCGCCTCGACCGGTCCGACGTCGCCGAGGAGGTCGTCGAGTTCGGCGTCGCCGGGCTCGACCATTGAGGACAGCAGCATGAGCGCGTGGCGCGGATCGTCGGGAAGATTGGTCACGACTCCTCCAGGTGTTGATCGATGCGGTGGTGCGGCGGGACGATCCGCCGTTGCGGGTTGCGGGTTGCGGGTTGCGGGTTGCGGGTTGCGGGTCGTTCCTGCCGCTTTATCGACCTCCCTTCTTCGGTGCCTACCTGTTCCACGGTCGCGCCGGCGATGACCGATCCCGGCGCGCCGGTGCTCGCCGTCGTCGGATCCGGGCCCGGCGGCCACTCGGAGCGGCGGAACTGTCCGACCAGACGGCCCGGCTCCCACCGCACGCCGCCGACCTCTCTTCGGTGCGCGGCAGCGCGTTCAGGTGATCGTGTAGCCCAAGCGCAGCTCGCTCGCCGCCGTGACGTCCTCGGCGGTCGGCTCGTCGTGCCGGTGCAGGTCGCCGATCGTCCAGGCGAGCTTCAGGATCCGGTCGTAGCCCCTCGCCGTGATGCGCTCGGCCATCAGCAGCTCGTCGGCGGTCCGGGTCGTCCCCGGCGGCAGCCGCCACTTCGCCGACCGCAGCGCCGGACCGGGCACCTCGCTGTTGAGCCTCCAGACCTCGCCCGCCTCGGCCCATCTCGCCGCGGCCGCCTCCCGAGCCTTCGCGACGCGCTTCGCCACCGGCCCCGACGGCTCGGCGTCGGCCTGGTCCGCCAGGATCGCCGAGGGCGGCACCGACGGCAGGTCCACCCGCAGGTCGATCCGGTCGATCAGCGGCCTGGAGATCCGGCTCAGGTACCGGTGCTTGATCCTCGCCGGACACGTGCAGTCGTGCGGCTTGCTCGGCGCGCACGGGCACGGATTCGCGGCCAGCACCAGCATCACCTTCGCCGGATAGCGGATCGACGCGTTCGCGCGGCGGATCTGCACCTCCCCGCTCTCCAGCGGCTGGCGCAGCGCGTCCAGCACCGGCCTCTTCCACTCGGGCGCTTCGTCCATGAACAACACGCCTCGGTGCGCCAGCGCCAGCGAGCCCGGGCCCACCTGACCGTGGCCGCCGCCGACCAGCGCCTGCATCGTCATCGAGTGGTGCGGGGCCTCGAACGGCGCGTGGCGGATCAGCTCCGCCGAGCCGCCGGTGAAGCGGCCGCGCAGCGAGTGCAGCGACGTCACCTCCACGGCCTCGGCGTCCGACAGCGGCGGCAGGATCGACGGCAGTCGCTCGGCCAACATGGTCTTTCCCGCTCCAGGCGGTCCCAAGAGGAACATGTGGTGCCCGCCCGCGGCGGCGATCTCCAGTGCCCTCCGCGCCATCGGCTGCCCGCGCAGGTCCGCCAGGTCGGGGATCTTCGGCGCCGCGGCCGTCTGGGCGGGCAGGGCCGGGTCCAGTTCGGCCTGGCCGTACAGCCAGGCGACGAGCGTGGACAGGTTCCGCGGCGCCAGCACTGTCATGCCGTCGACCAGCGCCGCCTCGTTCGCGTTGTCGGGCGACACGATCGCGGTCGTCAGGCCCGCCTGGTGTGCGGCCATGAGCGCCGGGAGCGTCCCCGGCACCGATCGCAGGCTGCCGTCCAGACCGAGCTCGGCCAGCAGGACGGCGCCTTCGAGCCGGTGCCCGGGGACCATGTCGTCGGCGCACATGATCGTGATGGCCAGGGCGAGGTCCGCGGCCGAGCCCGTGGTCGGCAGCGAGGCCGGACCGAAATTGACGGAAACCGACTTGTCGGGAAAACTCAGCGCCGAGTTGGCCATCGCCGCTCGGACGCGCGTCTGCGCCTGGTTGACGACGCTGTCCGGCAGTCCCGACATGCGCACCGCCTCGCTGGCCTTGGAGGCGGACTTGAAGACCGAGGCCTCGACGGTGACCACGATCCCGGTGGTGCCGATCAGGCAGATCGTGCTGGTGCGGCTGTAACCCATGTCTGGTCCCCCAAAGGTGCTCGAGTTCGATGCGGCTGGTGTCGGCGACGGTCAAGGCCACCCTGTCGACTCGCCACGGCTGGTCCGCACGGCAGTGCTCGTTCAGCCAGGCGCGGGCGAGCCACGAGACGCGCTGGAGCTTCTCGCCGTCGACCGCCTCCAGCGGGCCGCCGTAGCGCTGCGAGCGGCGGGTCTTGACCTCGCAGAAGACGACGACGTCGGCCTGGCGGGCGATGAGGTCGAGCTCGCCGCGGCGGTGGTGCCAGTTGCGGTCGAGGACCTGCATGCGGTCGCGCCGCAGGTGCGCGGCGGCGAAGCGCTCGCCGAGGCGGCCCAGTTCGTGGGGGCTGACCTGTCGGATGTTCACGGCGCCTCCCCGGTGGGCCGGGGGAGGAGCCGCACCTGGCCCCGTCCGAAGAGCAGGAGCGGGTCGAGGTAGGCCGAGCCGCGCTTGAGGCCGAGATGGAGGCAGGCGGCGGTGGGACACGAGGCGTGGCCCGCCGCGAGATGCCCGATGGTCTGGCCCGCCGTGACGGTGTCGCCCTCGTGGACGAGGGGGTCGACGGGTTCGTAAGTGGTGCGGATGCCGCCGGGGTGGTCGACGCTCACGACTCCGCGGCCGGCGAGGGTTCCGGCGAACACGACCGTGCCGGGGCCGACGGCGGTCACCGGATGGTCGGTCGCGGCGGCGAAGTCGACCCCGCGGTGGCCCGGCAGCCACGGAAGCGGCGGCGGGTCGAAGCGGGTGGCCGGGTCGACGGATCCGACCGGCGCCTCCCAGCGCCCGGTCCGCCACGCGGAGTCGAGCCGCGGCGTGGGGGAGGGCGGGCCGGTGTCGGCCGCGATCGGCTTCGCGGCCGTCCGCCATCGTTCCTCGGATTCGGGCGCCCGCATCGCCGTGGAGTCGTCGTGGTGCGTTCCGGTGCCGGTGCGCCGTTCCGCCGAAGAAGGCGTGTCGGCGTCGAGCGTCGGCGAGGCGTTCGGTGAGCGGTCTTCGGGCGCGGGCCGGGGCGGTGATATGCCGGTTCGCGGCGCGGTATTCGGTGCGTGCCGCTCGGCATTGTCCTGGGCCGTTCCGGCGGTGACCTGGGCCGCTTCGGCGATCGTCGGCCAGAGGTTCGCCCCCGCCGCGAGGAGGGAGCCGCTGATCGCGGCTATGACCATTGCTTTGTGTAGTCGTTGCATAACGCAATGGTGGGGTCGTTGTCCAGGGTTGGCAAGAAAAAGTTTTTTGCCTGTGGATAACTCCGAACGTCCCCCTGTGGATAACTTGCGAACCACCGTGTTGGTTGAGGTATTCGTCCCCTGTTCGGCCGATCCCGAGCGGGTGACCCATCGCCTCTGTCACTGCCGTCCACCGTCCTCGCGGCGGTGCTCACCGCCCGCGTACACTCGTCAGAGCGGCAAGGCGCGGCTCTATCGCGCGCAATGCCGACTTCGCGCGCTCGTCGCGGTCGAGACCACACCATCGCCATTCAGCAGTGGGAGAGGTCTGACCATAGCGATCTCCCAGGTCCGGGACTTCCCGGTTGCATGATCGCCGCAGACGGGCGCCAGGCGCGGGGCACTCGGACTTCGAGCACCGCCCCGCAAGTAACCAGGGAAAGAAAGGAATACAACCGTGTCGGTTGTCACCATGAGGCAGCTGCTGGAAAGCGGCGTGCACTTCGGGCACCAGACCCGTCGCTGGAACCCGAAGATGAAGCGGTACATCCTCACCGACCGCAACGGCATCTACGTCATCGACCTGCGCCAGACGGTGGACTACGCCGAGAAGGCCCACGACTTCGTCAAGAACGTCGTCGCCGAGGGCGGCGAGGTCCTCTTCGTCGGCACCAAGAAGCAGGCCCAGGAGGCGGTCTCCGAGCAGGCCGCCCGCGTCGGCATGCCCTTCGTCAACCACCGTTGGCTCGGCGGCATGCTCACCAACTTCCAGACCATCCAGAAGCGCCTGATGCGCCTCAAGGAACTCGAGATCATCGAGGCCAACGGTGCGGCCAACCGCACCAAGAAGGAAATGCTCCAGCTGATGCGCGAGAAGGACAAGCTCGAGCGCACGCTCGGCGGCCTCCGCGACATGGAGAAGACCCCGCAGGCGATCTGGATCGTCGACACCAAGAAAGAGCACATCGCCGTCGACGAGGCCCGCAAGCTCGGCATCCCCGTCGTCGCGATCCTCGACACCAACTGCGACCCCGACGAGGTCGACTACCCGGTCCCGGGCAACGACGACGCGATCCGCTCCGTCGCCCTGCTGACCAAGATCATCGCCGACGGCGCGGCCGAGGGCCTCATGGCCCGCTCCGGCGGCGGCGACGCCAAGGCCGGCAAGGCCGAGGGCGAGCCGCTCGCCGAGTGGGAGAAGGACCTCCTCGACGCCGAGAAGACCCAGGACACCGAGAAGGCCGTCGAGCCCGCGGGCGAGGCGACCTCCGAAGACGCCGACAAGCAGTAAGAAGGGGAGCAATGGCCAACTTCACGATGGCTGACGTCAAGAAGCTCCGGGAAGCCACCGGCTCCGGGATGATGGACGTCAAGAAGGCCCTTGAAGAGGCAGACGGCGACTACGACGCCGCGCTCGAGGCGCTGCGCATCAAGGGCGCCAAGGACGTCGGCAAGCGCGCCGAGCGCACCACCGCCCAGGGCCTGGTGGCCCAGTCCGGCAACACGCTGCTGGAACTGCTCTGCGAGACCGACTTCGTCGCCAAGAGCGGCTCCTTCATCGAGCTCGCCCAGACCCTGGTCGAGCACGCCGACGAGGTCCGCGCCGCCGACGGCGAGGCCTTCGCCAAGGCCGAGCTGAACGGCAAGTCCGTCGCCGAGGTCGTCGCCGAGGAGTCGGTGAAGCTCGGCGAGAAGATCGTCGTCGGCCGCGTCGGCTCGCTCACCGGCGACGTCTCGGTCTACATGCACCGCAAGGCCGCCGACCTGCCTCCGGCCGTCGGCATCCTCGTCGCCTACACCGGTGACGCCGAGGCCGCCCGCCAGGTCGGCATGCAGGCCGCCGCGATGCGCCCGAAGTACCTCAGCCGCGACGAGGTCCCGGCCGAGACCGTCGAGGCCGAGAAGCGCGTCGCGCTGGAGACCGCCAAGGAAGAGGGCAAGCCCGAGCGCGCCTGGGACAAGATCGTCGAAGGCAAGGTGAACGCCTACTACCGCGACTTCTGCCTGCTCGAGCAGAATTCGGTCATCGAGAACAAGAAGTCGGTCAAGCAGGTCCTCAGCGAGGCCGGCACCGAGGTGACGGGCTTCATCCGCTTCGAGGTCGGTCAGGAGTAGTCTCCGGTCCGTGACCGCCGACTACACTGGCTCGAACCGCAGAGCATCAAGGAAGAGGCGGCGGCGCAGGCCGCCGCCTCGTTCCATGTCCGGAGCCGGGCACACCCAAGCCGAGCAAACGTACGACTCACGGTCCGTCGTGAGGGACAAGCAGGGGAACGTCATGAGCAGTGAAGCCACCTATCGCCGAGTCGTCTTGAAACTGTCGGGTGAGGCCTTCGGCGGCGGCCAGGTCGGCGTCGACCCCGACATCGTCCAGGGCGTCGCCCGCCAGATCGCCGCGGGCGTGGCCGCGGGCGTGCAGGTCGCGGTGGTCGTCGGCGGCGGCAACTTCTTCCGCGGCGCCGAGCTCCAGAGGCGCGGCATGGACCGCGCCAGGGCCGACTACATGGGCATGCTCGGCACCGTCATGAACTGCCTGGCCCTCCAGGACTTCCTCGAGAAGGAGGGCGTCCACACCCGCGTCCAGACGGCCATCTCCATGTCCCAGGTGGCCGAGGCGTACCTCCCCCTGCGCGCCATCCGCCACCTCGAGAAGGGCCGCGTGGTCATCTTCGGCGCCGGAGTCGGCCTCCCGTACTTCTCCACCGACACCGTCGCCGCCCAGCGGGCCCTGGAGATCGGCGCGAAGGTCGTCCTCGTCTCCAAGAACGGCGTCGACGCGGTCTACACCGCCGACCCGCGCGTCGACCCCGCCGCCCAGCGCCTCGAGGACCTCACCTTCGACGAGGCCCTCAAGCGCGAGCTCATGGTCGTCGACCAGACCGCCTTCAGCCTCTGCAAGGACAACGCCCTGCCGATGCTGGTCTTCGGCGTCGAAGGCGACGACAACCTCCGCCGCGCGATCGTCGGCGAACGGCTCGGCACCCTCATCCACGCCGCCGACGACGAATAGCGGACGGTACGGTCAGAAGTGCTGTCAGGCTGCAAGAGAATGTGAGAAAGCCGTGATTGACGACACCCTCCTCGAAGCCGAGGAGAAGATGGAGCGGGCCATCGAGCACGCCAAAGAGGAGTTCGGGGTCATCCGCACCGGCCGCGCCTCCTCGGCCATGTTCAACCGGATCACCATCGACTACTACGGTGCCCCGACGCCACTCCCGCAGGTGGCCTCGATCACCATCCCCGAGCCGCGCATGGTGCTGGTCAAGCCGTTCGACACCTCGCAGATCAACGACGTCGAGAACGCCATCCGCAACTCCGACCTCGGCGTCAACCCCTCCAACGAGGGCACCCAGCTGCGGCTGAACCTGCCTCCGATGACCGAGGAGCGCCGCCGCGAGATGATCAAGGTCGCCCGCTCCAAAGGCGAGGACGCCAAGATCGCCATCCGCAACATCCGCCGCAAGGCCAAGGACGAGATCGGCAAGTCCGTCAAGGACGGCGAGGCGGGCGAGGACGAGGGGCACGCCGCCGAGAAGGAGCTCGACGACCTCACCGGCCGCTTCACCGGCACCGTCGACGAGCTCATGAGCTCCAAAGAGTCCGAGCTGCTCGAGTTCTGATGAACGCACTCCCCGACGGTCCCCCCGGCCGTCGCCCGCACCCGTCGCCCGATGGCGGGAGCGGGCGGGACCACGACACCGCCGAGCCCGAGGCGTCCGAAGGCCGCCGCAAGGCCTCGGCCGGACGCAACCTGCCCGTCGCCATCGGCGTCGGGCTCGGCCTGGCCGCCGTCGTCCTGGCCTCGCTGCTGATCCGCCCGATCGCGTTCCTCGTGCTCGCCGTCATCGCCGTCGGCGTCGCCTGCTGGGAGACCGGCACCGCGATGCGCAAGGGCGGCAGGAACGTCCCGGTGATCCCGCTGGCCGTCGCCGGGGGGCTCATCGTGGTCCTGGCCTGGTACGGCGGCGCGACGGGCCTGCTGCTCGGGACCGCCGTGGGAGTGGCCGCGCTGTTCGTGTGGCGCCTCTCGGAGGGCGCCACCGGCTACCGCGCCGACGTCCCGGCCGCCGCTCTGGTGCTCGTCCAGGTGCCGTTCCTGGCCGGCTTCGTCATGCTCCTGGCGACCTCCGACGAGGGCTCGGCGCGCCTCATCGAGACCGGTGCGGCGCAGGTGCTCATCATGCTGTTCACCGTGGTGCTGTCCGACACCGGCGGCTACACCGCCGGGGTCCTGTTCGGGCGCCACCAGATGACGCCGAGGATCAGCCCCAAGAAGTCCTGGGAAGGGCTCGGCGGCTCGATCGCGGCCGCGGCCGTGGGCGGGTCGCTGACGCTGTGGTTCATCTTCGGCGTTCCGCTCGCGCTGGGCGTGGCGTTCGGCGTCTGCACCGCCCTGGCCGCTACGTTGGGGGATCTGTCGGTCTCGCTGCTGAAGCGGGACCTGGGCATCAAGGACATGAGCAATCTCATCCCCGGACACGGAGGAGTGATGGACCGTCTCGACTCCATCCTCATGGTGGCGCCGGTGGCCTATGTGTGGTTCCGGTACCTCCTCGGATGATGCGTCCTGATTGGTGTGCGCGATGAAGGAGAGCTCCGGGTGAAAACCGCGATCTGGGGTTGGCGGCGCCCCCGCGTCGCATGCGAGACTAGGTCGTGACATGTCTGTAGCACTCACGTTGACCGAGCCGCGCCCCCGCAAGGCGGCGCCGCGGCACCTCGCCGACCTCGACCTGGCCGGGTGCCGGTCGGTGCTGTCCGATATCGGGCAGCCTCCCTTCCGCGCCAAGCAGTTGCGCAACCAGTACTTCGGGCGCCACCTCAGTGACGCGACACTCATGACCGACCTGCCCGCCGCCGCGCGGGAGGCCATCGGCGAGGCCCTGCTGCCCCGCCTGCTCGAACCGGTCCGCCTCGACGACTGCGACGGCGGCAAGACCATCAAGGCCGTCTGGCGCCTCCACGACGGGGCGCTGGTCGAGAGCGTCATCATGGCCTACCCCGACCGGATCACCGCGTGCGTCTCCTCGCAGGCCGGCTGCGGCATGGCCTGCCCGTTCTGCGCCACCGGCCAGGGCGGCCTGACGCGCAATCTGACCACGGCCGAGATTGTCGACCAGGTCGTCAACTGCGCCCGCATCGCCGCCGAGCGCGGCCTGGGGCGCCTGTCGCACATCGTGTTCATGGGCATGGGCGAGCCGCTGGCGAACTGGGCCCGCCTCAAGGCCGCGCTGCGCCTGATCACCGATCCGGTGCCCGACGGCGTCGGGCTCTCGGCGCGGCACGTGACCGTCTCCACCGTGGGACTGGTCCCGGCGATCAGGAAGCTCGCCGACGAGGGCCTGCCGGTGACACTGGCGGTGTCGCTGCACGCCCCCGACGACGAGCTGCGCGACGAGCTCGTCCCGATCAACACGCGCTGGAAGGTCGCCGAGGTCCTGGGGGCGGCCTGGGAGTACGCTTCTTTGACGAAGCGTCGCGTTTCCATCGAGTACGCGATGATCCGGGATGTCAACGACCAGCCTTGGCGCGCAGACCTACTGGGCGAGCTACTGGCAGGTAAGTTGGTTCATGTGAACCTCATCCCACTCAACCCCACGCCGGGGAGCCGCTGGGACGCCAGTCCGAAGGCGGTAGAGGCGGAATTCGTGCGGCGGCTGCGCGCCGCGGGCGTGTCCACGACCGTCCGCGACACGCGCGGCCAAGAGATCGACGGCGCCTGCGGGCAGCTGGCCGCTTCGGTTCGGGAGGCTGGTTCCCCCAGCGCCGCCGAATCGAAGCGGGACGGGCTGTCCGCGACCGGCGCTGCGAATTAGGCGGAGAAGGGTGGCTTGGTAGTGGCGAGTCATGGGGATCGATTCCGGCGCCGTGCGTTGAGCAGGGGGTACAAGGTCGACGAAGTGGACGCGTTCCTGGACCGCGTGGAGGCCACGCTCGCCGGTGAGCCCGTCGGCAGCCCTGTGACGGCCGACGAGGTCGACGACGTCGTCTTCCGCGTCCGTTTCGGCGGCTACGACGAGTGGCAGGTGGACGTCTACCTCGACCGGGTGGCGCGCCAGCTCGCCGAGCTCGAGGAGCGGGGCGTGCTCGGCACCGCTCCGGCTCCCGACTACGGCAAGCCCGACACCGCCGCCGTGCCCGCGCCGCCGGCCCAGCCCGGCCCCGGCCAACGTCGCAGCCCCGAGCCGGCCGCCCCGACGCAGGCCATCCCGGCCAGGGAGATGATGGCGGCCCGCGAGGCCGCCCCGCCGCCGCCGGTGCGCGAGCCCGCGGCCCGCAGCGCCAGAGCGGCCGCGCCGCCGCCCGACAACGAGGGCTTCGGCGATCTGCGCGGCGACGATGACGAGGGCTTCGGCTTCCTCGCCGGGCCGCCCGGCGACGACTACGACGACCCGTTCGCCAAGCCCAGGGGCGGCGCGCCCGACCCGGGCATGGCCCCGCAGGGCGATTTCGGGTCGCAGGGTGATTTCGGACCGCCCGGCGACTTCGGGCCTCCAGGCGACTTCGGGCCGCCCCGCGGCGCCGAACCGGCCGGTCCGCGCGGCGGCGACTACGGGCAGCCCCGGCGCGAGCCCGCCCCGCCGCACCCGCGCGCCGGATCGCCGATGCACGACGGGCCGCAGGCCGGCTCCTCGCCGCACGGCGCCACCGAGCAGCTGCCGCTGCAGTCCGACCCGCGCCGCGGCGGCTTCGGCCCCGACGTGCCCGCGGCGGGCGGCTTCGGGCCGCCGATGAACGACGACACCCAGGTGCAGCCCCCCATCGGCGGGGCGCCTCAGGGCCGCCGCGGGGTCTCCGATCCGCCGCCGGGATTCGGCGCCGCCTACGACGACGAGTTCTCCGACACCGGCCGCCGCTCGGCGATGCCTCCCGGACAGTCCTCGCAGCCGCCCATGCCGCCGCAGCAGTCGGGCCCGCCGACGGGGCCCATCCCGCAGGCCGGAGGCCCGCGCCAGTCGAGGCCGCAGCAGGGCATGCCGCCCGCGCCGCCCCCCACCGCCCCGATCCCGCAGCAGCAGAGCGACCCCTACGGTTCCCGGGGCCGCACCTACGGCGGCGGCTACCAGGCCGAACCCCCGGCGCAGCAGTACGACGGGTACGCCCCCGAGAGCCACGAGGACACCGGCTTCGGCCGCCGCGCCGCGCCGCCGAGCCCGCCGCCCCCCGCGGGCGGCTTCGGCCAGCAGGGCGGCCCCGCCCCCGCGGGCCAAGGCGACAATGGCGCGTTCGGCCCCCCCGCCGGGCACGGCGCACCGCCGCCGCCACCGCAGCAGCAGCCGCGCGGCGCGGTCTCGCCGCCGGACTTCGCGCGGCGCAACCCGTACGAGGGCCGCGGCGCGTTCGAGGCTCCCGGCCGCCACGGCCGCGAGGAGATGACCACCGAGATGCGGGCGTCGGACTCGCCGTTCACGCCCGACGACGTCCAGCGGCTCGAGCAGCTGCGCCGGGCCTTCCAGCCGCGGCGGTTCGGCTCGGGCTACGACCCGAGCCAGGTCGACCAGATGTTCGACGCGGTCTCCGCGGCGATGACGGGCCGCAACCCCGTGCCGCTGTCGGACCGCGAGCTCGACACCAGCCAGTTCTCGCTGGTGCAGGGCGGCTACTTCGAGGCCGAGGTGGACTCGGCGCTGCGCGAGGTCAGGGAGCTGTTCTCCAGGCGCGGCATGATGCACTGACATCACACGGGGGCGGGGCCGCGATCGCGGCCCCGCCCCCGTCGTGCTCCGTCTTGAAGGCCCTGCTGGGGCCTGCTGCAACCACGAACGGCGCTGTCCGGCCCGTTCGGCCTGCCCGAGACCGCGCTCGCTTGGTGTGAAGCCGCGTTGCCGGGACTCCCGGCTGCCTAGCGCAGCCCGGTCTTGCGCATCCAGGCGTCGACGGCCACGATCGCGACCAGGGTCGCGGCGGTGAGGACGATGAAGACGTCCTCGACGCGGCCGAGGTGGTTGCCGAACAGGAACGTCAGCACGATGGCCGCACCGATCAGCAGGGCGGTGTACATGGCCTTGCGGCTGGTGGGCTTGCGCTGCTCGGGGGCGAGAATCTGCTCTTCGGCTGCCATGTGGTCTCCTCCAACCAATGCGGTGATCGGTGACAGTCTCGCACGCCACAAGGACCGGCGTCGCGGCCCCGGCACGTGTGTGAGCTGTAAAGTTGAGGCACTGTCGACCGACTCCGGAAGGGTACCCGTGCGCATCACCGGTACTGGCCACGCCAGCATGTTCATCGAGACGGCCGCAGGATCGATCCTGTGCGACCCGTGGGTCAACCCCGCGTACTTCGCCTCCTGGTTCCCCTTCCCGGACAACTCGCAGCTCGACTGGGACACCCTCGGCCAGGCCGACTACCTCTACGTCTCGCACCTGCACCGCGACCACTTCGACGAGGAGAACCTCGCCAAGCGCATCAGCAAGGACACCACGGTCCTGCTGCCGGAGTACCCCACCGCCGAGCTGGAGTCGGAGCTGCGGGCCCTCGGCTTCCACAAGTTCATCAAGACCGTCTCCGAGGAGATCGTCGAGCTGCCCGGCGGCGTCAAGGTCATGATCCAGGCGCTGACCAGCCCCACCGACGGCCCGATCGGGGACTCCTCGCTGTGGGTCGAGGACGCCGACGGCACCCGCCTGCTCAACCAGAACGACGCCCGCCCCACCGACATGAGCGTCTTCCTCAAGCACGGCAAGATCCACGCCCACCTGCTCCAGTTCTCCGGCGCGATCTGGTTCCCGATGGTCTACGAGCTGCCCGACAACGCCAAGCGGGCGTTCGGGAAGCAGAAGCGCGAGCGCGGCTTCGACCGCTCCCTGCGCTACATCGACGACGTCGCCGGGGACTGGGTCTTCCCGATCGCGGGCCCGCCGTGCTTCCTCGACGACGAGCTGTACCAGTTCAACGACGTCTTCGGCGACGAGGGCAACATCTTCCCCGACCAGCTCGCCTACACCGACTGGCTCGAGCAGCAGGGGCACGACAAGAACATCGTCCTGCTGCCCGGCTCGGTGGCCGAGATCGGCACCGACGGCTCGGCGAACGTCACGCACCCGGTCGAGGACGTGCGCGAGTGGTTCGCGAACAAGAAGGCGCACCTCGACGCCTACCGGGAGCGCCAGCAAGGCCGCATCGCCGAGGAGAAGGCCTCGTGGTCGCACCCCGAGATCGACGTCCTGGAGACGCTGCGGGAGCGCATCGAACCGCTCATGAAGTCCGCCGAGCACATCGCCACCGGCATCGGCGGCCCGGTCCGGTTCGACCTGACGGCGCCGGACTCCGACGAGGTCGTCGAGTCGATCGTCTTCGACTTCCTGGAGCGCACGATCTACCCCGACGACGGGGGGAAGGTCCGCTACCGCTTCCGCACCGAGCGGCGCCTCATCGAGCACCTCCTGCACCTCCGCGAGGTCGACTGGGTCAACTCGCTGTTCCTGTCGTGCCGGTTCACCGCCGCGCGCATCGGCCAGTACAACGAGTACGTCTACGCGTTCTTCAAGTGCCTCTCCGAGGAGCGCCTCCAGTACGCCGAGGGCTGGTACGCCGAGCAGCGCCCCGACGACGAGGACATCACGATGCAGGGCTGGACGATGCAGCGCCGCTGCCCGCACCTGAAGGCCGACCTGTCGGTGTTCGGGAAGATCGACGACGGCGTGCTCACCTGCCAGATGCACGGCTGGAAGTGGAACCTGAAGTCCGGCAAGTGCATGACCAGCGTCGGGCACGACCTGCGCAGCGCACCGGCCGAGGACGCCGAGTAAGACCGAACGAGCGGGGCCGGGCGACACTCGGGTCGCCCGGCCCCGCTCGTCTTCCGCCGCCATAGGGGGCGCCCGCCGCCGTCAGGGCTCGATGCCGAAGTCCTTCATCATGGACTTGATCTGCGTCTTGTAGAACTCGTCGATGTTCCCCTGCACCGGCAGCGACCCGAAGGCCTCCATCGTGACCAGGCCGAAGACCCGGACCCAACCCGAAGTGAACGCGTAGACCCACGTCAGCGGCAGCTCGGCGCCGATGATGGCCCTGCCGCAGTTGTCCAGCAGCTCGCGCCTGAGCCCGTCGGACATCTCGGGCATCTCCACGGTGTCGAAGTCGAACCCCTCGCCCTCGGTCTGCCTGTAGAAGGCGGCCAGTTCCTGCCCGCACAGCTGGGAGTGCTCGAGGGACTTCCGCACCACCGGGTCGAGCTCCTCCAGCGGGACGTCGGCGACCTCGCCGCAGAGCGACAGCGCGTTCCGCTCCTCGCCTTCGGGCGCGCTCAGCATGAGCTCGAACTCGCGGCGGTGGCCGACGACCCAGGACCGGAACGTCCAGATCCAGGCCTTCATGCGATCGAGGTGGTTCTCGGGCGCGAACTCGTTCATCGCGTCGAGGCTGGCCGCGATGAGCTCGTCGTAGAAGTCGCAGCACAGGGCCTCGAGCAGCGAGTCGAGGCCGTCGAAGTACCGGTAGAGGGCGGCCGGCGAGACGCCGACCTCGCGGGCGATGGCGCGCAGCGAGATGCCGCTGGGGCCGTGCTCCAGCAGCTGGCCGCGGGCGCTGGCCTTGATCTCGCCGATGGTCTCGGCGCGCATCCGCTCCCGCCGGGTCGGGCCACCCGAGGTGTTCGAACTCACTGCACTCCTCTGCCACAAACTTGTTAACGGCGTTGACTCAACGATCGCCGTTAATTAGAGTAAACACCGTTAGCTAAATTTTCACTGCTCACAAGTCTACCGCTGCGAGGATCACCGACACCAGCGGTCGCGACCACCCTTCTATCGAAGTCCCGAGGAGAAGCACATGTATTCCCTGATAGGCCGCGCGACGATCAAAGCGCGGTGGCTCATCGTCGCAGGCGTCGCCGCGGTCTTCGCCATCGGCTCGACGTGGGGCCTGGGCGTCTTCGACGAGTTCACCGACGGCGGGTTCGTCTCGCCGGACGCGGACTCGGCGACCGATGCGGCGGCCATCGAAGCGGCGTTCGGCTCCACCGGCGCCGACGTCGTGGTCCTCTACGAGTCCGACGCGCTCACGGTCGACGACCCCGAGTTCCGCTCGGCCGTCTCCGGCGCCGTCGCCGACATCGCCGACCTCCCCGACGTCGAGACCGTCGCCTCCTACTACGACACCGGCGCCGAGACCTTCGTCGCGAACGACCGGCACGCCACCTTCGCCGCGGTCTCCCTCGGCGCCACCTCCGAGGACGAGAAGGCCGCCGCCTACGAATCGATCGAGGACGGCCTGCGCGAGGCCGGGGACACCGGCGGTCTCGACGTCTCCCTCGGCGGCGCCGCGGCGGTCGCCGCCGACATCAACACGCAGGTCCAAGAGGACCTCGCGCTCGCCGAGATGATCTCGATGCCGCTGCTGCTGGTCATCATGGTGGTCGTCTTCGGCGCGCTCGTCGCCGCCTCTCTGCCGCTGCTCATCGGCGGCATGGCGATCCTCGGCGGCTTCACCGTCACCCGCGTCATCGCCGAGTTCACCGACGTCTCGGTCTTCGCGGCCAACGTCATCACCATCATCGGCCTGGGCATGTCCATCGACTACGCCCTGTTCGTGCTCAGGCGGTTCAGGGAGGAACTGGCCGCCGGACGCGACAAGCGCTCGGCGGTGCTCGGCACCGTGGCCACGGCCGGGCGCACCGTCATGGTCTCCGGGCTCATCATCGTCCTGTCGATGGGCGGCCTCCTGCTGGTCGACGTGCCCTTCCTGCACGGCATCGCCTACGGGGTCATGTCCGCCGTGGGCGTCGCCATGCTCTCGGCCCTGGTGGTCCTGCCCGCGATCCTGTACCTGCTCGGCCACCGGGTCGACAAGGGCCGCCTGATCCGCCGCCGCAACCGCGAGGCGAGGCCGGACACCGGCTTCTGGCACGCCCTGGCCTCGGGCGTCATGCGCCGCCCGGTGCTCGTCATCCTGCCGGTGGTCGCCTTCATGGCGCTGCTCGCGAGCCCCGCGCTGGACATCGGGTTCGGCGGCGTCGACGAGCGCGACATGCCCGAGGACGCCGAGTCGCGCGTGGTCACCGAGACGATCGCGGCCGACTTCCCCGGCGGCGGCGTCGAGACCTTCGACGTCATGGTCTCCGGCGGGGGAGAGGCGGCCCTGGCCGAGGTCATGCAGACTCTGGAGGGCCTCGACCACGTCGAGGGCGTCGTCCCGGTGAACGCCGACGATGACGCGACGCTCCTCCAGGTCCGCTACGACGTCGACCCCTTCAGCGCCGAGTCGCGCGAGCTGATCGAAGAGACCCGCGACATCGACGTGGCCGGGACCGAGCTGTTCGTCACCGGCGGCGCCTCGGACCTGGTGGACATGTTCGACGCGATCGCCGACGGCCTGCCGGCGATGATCGGCTACATCGTGGCCGTCACCGTGATCATGCTGTTCCTGGCGTTCGGCTCGATCGTCCTGCCGATCAAGGCGGTCCTGATGAACTTCGTGTCGCTGGCCGCGGCGATCGGCGTCGTGGTGTGGGTCTTCCAGGAAGGACACCTGTCCGGAGCCCTGGGCTTCACCGCCTCGGGTTTCTTGAACCCGTCGAACCTGCTGCTCATGGTGGTGCTGCTGTTCGCCCTCTCGACCGACTACGAGGTCTTCCTGCTCTCGCGGATCCGCGAGGAGTGGGACAACGGGGCCGACAACCGCACCGCCGTCATGCGCGGCATGCAGAACACCGGCTCGATCATCACGGCCGCGGCACTCATCCTCATCGTCGTGGTGGGCGCCTTCGCCACCGGCGGCATCACCTTCATGAAGATGATCGGCGTCGGCATGGCCGTGGCGATCTTCCTGGACGCCACCGTGGTGCGGATGCTCCTGGTGCCGGCCACGATGCGGCTGCTGGGCCGCGCGAACTGGTGGGTGCCGGGCCCCCTGGCCCGCCTGTACTCCAAGTACGGCCTGAAGGAGACCGACGAGGCGCCGGCTCCGCCCGCGCAGCGGAAGGTCCCCGCCGAAGTCTGACCGACAGGGAAACCCGCGGCCCGTCCCGGCCTCGCAAGGCGCCGGGGCGGGCCATTCCGCTGCAATGAATGATTCGTCAGTTGATCAGAGTTGCAGATGACCGTTTTATTCGGCAAGCGATACCAAAGATATACAGGAATTTAAGTTGAGCCATTGACATTTAGGCAAGCGGTTGCATAGCCTGGTGTGATTCGGACCCAACCCCCCGCCGAAAGGCCTCAAGACTCTATGACCGACAACGAAGTCGCAGTTGCGCCCGCCTCACGGCGCAGCACCGGCGCACCGCCGGGACCAACGGCGACATCAGACTCCACGCGAGGCAGGCGGAGCCGCAAAGGGCTCCGCAAATCCGCCAGCCGCCGCCAGAGCTGGGCCGCGCTGAGCTTCCTTGCGCCCTTCCTCGTCGGCCTGCTCGTCATCACCGTCGGGCCGATGATCGCCTCGCTGTACCTGTCCTTCACCGACTACAGCCTCATCGGCGACGCCAACTGGATCGGCCTGGACAACTACGAGCGGATGCTCGACGACGACCGGCTGCTGGCCTCGATCGGGGTCACCGTCCGGTACGTCTTCATCTCGGTGCCCCTCCAACTGGCGATGGCGCTCGGTCTGGCGATGGTGCTCGACAAGGGCGTGCGCGGCCTGCCGATCTACCGCTCGATCTTCTACCTGCCCTCGCTGCTCGGCGGCTCGGTGGCCATCGCCATCATGTGGCGCCAGATCTTCGGCACCGAAGGCCTGGTCAACCAGGTCCTCGCCCTCTTCGACATCCAGGGCCAGGGCTGGATCTCCAACCCCGACTACGCCCTCGACACGCTGATCCTGCTCAACGTGTGGACCTTCGGCTCGCCCATGGTCATCTTCCTGGCCGGGCTGCGCCAGATCCCCGCCATGTACTACGAGGCCGCCAGGGTCGACGGCGCCGGACCGGCGCGGCGCTTCTTCAGCGTCACCATCCCGCTGCTGACCCCCATCATCTTCTTCAACCTGGTGCTCCAGATCATCAACGCGTTCCAGGCGTTCACGCAGGCGTTCATCGTCTCGGGCGGCAAGGGCGGACCGGCGGACTCCACGCTGTTCTACACGCTCTACCTCTACGACCGCGGGTTCACGGCCTTCGACATGGGCTATGCCTCGGCCCTCGCCTGGCTCCTGCTCCTGATCATCGGCCTGTTCACGGCCCTCAACTTCCTGATGTCGAAATTCTGGGTGTTCTATGGCGACTGAGACTCTGACCCCCGCCCCGACCCGGCGCCGCCAGCGGCCGCGCAGGGACTTGGGAGCGCTGCGCCGCCTGCTGATCCACTTGGCGCTCATCGCCTTCGCGATGATCATGATCTACCCGCTGCTGTGGATGCTCTCGGCCTCGTTCAAGCCGATCGACGAGATCTTCTCCGACCCGAGCCTGATCCCCTCGCACATCGAGTGGCGGCACTACGTCGACGGCTGGACCGCCCTGCCGCTCCCGTTCCACCGCTACATCTTCAACTCGATGGTGATCGTGGCCGGGTCGATCATCGGCAACCTGGTCTCCTGCTCCATGGCCGCCTACGCCTTCGCGAGACTGCGGTTCCCGCTCAAGGGCATGCTGTTCGCGATCATGCTGGCCACGATCATGCTGCCCATCCACGTCGTGATCATCCCGCAGTACATCCTGTTCAACAACTTCGGATGGATCGACACCTTCTGGCCGTTGATCGTGCCGAAGCTGCTGGCCACCGACGCCTTCTTCATCTTCCTGATGGTGCAGTTCATCCGCGGCCTGCCGCGCGAGCTGGACGAGGCGAGCCAGATCGACGGGTGCAGCTACTGGGGCACCTTCCTGCGCGTGATCATGCCGCTGTGCACGCCCGCGCTGGCCACCACCGCCATCTTCACGTTCATCTGGACGTGGAACGACTTCTACTCGCAGCTGATCTACATCCGCGACATCGACCTGCAGACCGTGCCACTGGCATTGCGGCTATTCCTCGACGCCCAAGGACAGTCGTCCTGGGGCTCCCTCTTCGCGATGTCCATCGTGGCACTGGGCCCGATCTTCGGGTTCTTCCTCGCCGGTCAGCGGTACCTCATCCGAGGCATCGCCACCACCGGCATCAAATAACACGGCAACAACGATCATCCTCCTGAAAGGATGGAGAAGATGAAGCACACCAACCCCTCGGGCCTGAGTCGGCGTACGCTCGCCAAGGCCGGCCTGTTCGGAGCCGCCGCGGCTCCGCTGCTGGCCGCCTGCGGCAAGGACGAAGGCGAATCCGGGGAACTGACGATGATGTGGTGGGGCTCGGAAGACCGCCACGAATACACCCGCAAGATCATCGCGGCCTTCGAGAAGGCCAACGACGGGGTCAGCATCGAGGAGTCCGTCGCCGAATGGGGCGGCTACTGGGACGCCCTCAACGTCTCGGTCTCGGGTGGCAACACCCCCGACGTGATGCAGCACGAGGAGCGCTACCTGCGTGAATACGCCGAACGCGACACCCTCCTCGCGCTCGACGACATCGGCATCGACTTCTCGAACCTCGACCCCGCGGTGCTGTCCGGCGGCCAGCTGGACGGCAAGACCTACGGGATCGGCACGGGCGTCAACGCGCTCTGCCTGCTGCTCAACCCGGCGATCGTCGAAGAGGCCGGCCTGGAGGTCCCCGACGACAAGACCTGGTCGTGGGCCGACTTCGCCGCGTTCGTCACCGAGATCTCCTCCAAGACCGACAAGGTCGGGAACTCGGCCGTCTCGTTCAACAACGAGGCGCTGTTCAACATCTTCGCCCGCCAGAAGGGCGAGAGCCTCTACACCCCGGAGGGGGCCCTCGGCTTCACCCCCGAGACCATGACCGAGTGGTGGACGATGGTCACCGACCTGCTGGCCGCCGAGGCGATCCCGTCGGCGGAGGCGATCGTCGAGAGCGCCGCCGCCGGCAAGGACCAGTCCCCCCTGGCCACCGGCACCGGCGCCAGCGAGTTCTACTGGACCAACCAGGTCGGCGGGCTCGAAGAGCTCGTCGGCAGCGAACTGCTGCTCCTGCGCGTCCCCGGCGAGACCTCCGGCCCCCAGCCGGGCCTCTACCTCAAGCCCGCGATGTTCTGGGCCGCCGGAGCCGACACCAACGACAAGGAGACGGTCGGGAAGCTGATCGACTTCCTGCTCAACAGCGACGAGTCGATCGACCTCACGCTCACCGACCGCGGCCTGCCGGCCAACCTCGAGCAGCGCGAGCGGATCCTGCCGGACCTGCCCGACGCCGACAAGCGGGGCGCCGACTTCATCACCGAGCTCACCCCCGACCTGGTGGAGGGCCCCCCGGTGCCGCCGATCGGCGCCGGCCAGATCCCCGACATCATGCTGCGGGTCTACGAGCCGCTCCTGTTCGGCGACCTCACTCCCGAGACCGCCACCGAGCAGTTCCTGTCCGAGGCCGAATCCGCCATCGGTTAAGCGCACACGGCGGCGGGGAGGCCCGGCCCTCCCCGCCGCCCTCAATCCTTGGGACTGATCGCCTTGATGCCGGCGTCAGCGGCGGCGACGGCGAGCCGATCGTCGTACGTCACCAGGCCGGACAGGTCCTCCGCGACGAGCCTGGCGGTCGCGAGGTGGATGGCGTCCAGCGAGCGGAGACCCGGTATCACCAGGCCTCCGTCTCGCGCATATCGGCGAGGGTCCCCGAGAGCTGGTTAGCGCCGTCGCCCTCCCGCATCCGGGGACGGAAGGCGGGGCGCGAGGCTCTGCGCAGTCGGCCTGCCGATTCGAGGCGGTCGAGAACGGGCATGAGTTCGCACGCTGGCACCGGCACCAGTCGAGCGATGGTGCGGCCGTACTCGGTCACATCGAGGGTCTCACCGCCGCGCACGCGGCTGAGTACCTCGTTGGTGTTGTGGCGAAGTTCGCGCATGCCGATCGCGTGCTCATGGAGTATCGCCATACGCCAAATGTAATACAAATTTGTGACACAAAGCGGTGGCATTCCGTGCCCAGAGCGGTACAGGACCGCTTCACCGGTGCGACCGCGATGCCGCATGCCCCGTACAATGGACAGGTGACCAGCCAGTTCGTTCTCACGCTCTCGTGCCCCGACCGTCTCGGCATCGTCTACGCGGTCTCGGGGTTTCTGACCCGCCGCAACGCCAACATCGAGGACTCGCAGCAGTTCTCCGAGCACGGCTCCGGACGGTTCTTCATGAGAGTCGAGTTCAAGACCGAAGGCACCCGCGCCGACCTGGCCGTCGGCTTCGCCGAGATCGCCCGCGAGTTCGACATGGACTGGCAGCTGCACGACCGGGCCGTCAAGCCGCGCGTCCTCATCATGGCCTCCAAGCAGGGCCACTGCCTCAACGACCTGCTGTACCGCTTCCGGATCGGCGCCATGCACGGCGAGGCCGCCGCCGTGGTCTCCAACCACCCCGACTGGGCCGACCTGGCCGCCTCCTCGGGCGTCCCGTTCCACTACCTGCCGGTCGGTCCCGAGGGGAAGGCCGCCCAGGAGCAGCGCCTGCTCGAACTCATCGAGTCCGAAGGCATCGACGTGGTCGTCCTGGCCCGCTACATGCAGATCCTCTCCTCGGAGTTCTGCGCCAAGCTGCCGGGGCGGATCATCAACATCCACCACTCGTTCCTGCCCAGCTTCAAGGGCGCCAAGCCCTACCACCAGGCGCACGCCCGCGGCGTCAAGCTCATCGGCGCCACCTGCCACTACGTCACCGCCGACCTCGACGAGGGCCCGATCATCGAGCAGGAGGCCGCCCGCGTCGACCACGCGATGGGCCCCGAGGACCTCGTGGCCGCCGGGCGTGACCTCGAATCGACCTGCCTGGCCCGCGGCCTCGCCGCCCACCTCGACGACCGCATCCTCCTCAGCGGTACCAAGACGGTGGTTTTTCGCTAGCGCGCCGTAGCACATAATGGCCCGGTGACCGACATTCGCGAGATCGTGCTCCTGGGCTCCACCGGCTCCATCGGCACGCAGGTGATAGACATCGTCCGCGCCAATCCGGACCGGTTCCGCATCGTCGCCCTCGGCGCGGGCGGCTCCAGGCCCGCCCTGCTCGCCGAGCAGGCGATCGAGCTGGGCGTCGAGGCCGTCGCCGTCGCCGACGCCACGGCCGTCGAGGACGTCCAGCTGCGGCTGTTCGCCGCCGCCACCGAGCGCGGCTGGACCTCCGGCGACGCCCGCATCCCGAAGCTCGTCGCCGGGCGCTCGGCCATGGCCGAGCTCGCCACCTGGGACGCCGACACCGTCCTCAACGCCATGGACGGCTCCATCGGCCTCGAACCCACGCTCGCCGCCCTCAAGGCCGGGCGCCATCTCGCCCTCGCCAACAAGGAGTCCCTGGTGGCCGGCGGCCCGCTGGTCCGCGAGATCGCCAAGCCCGGGCAGATCTCCCCGGTCGACTCCGAGCACTCCGCGCTCGCCCAGTGCCTGCGCTCGGGCACCGCCGAACGCGTCGCGAAGCTCGTCCTCACCGCCTCCGGCGGCCCCTTCCGCGGCAGGAGTCGCGACCAGCTCGCCGACGTCACGCTCGATGACGCCCTCGCCCACCCCACCTGGGACATGGGCCCGGTCGTCACCATCAACTCCGCCACCATGGTGAACAAGTCGCTGGAGATCATCGAGGCCCACGAGCTGTTCGGCGTCGACTACGACCGCATCGGCGTCGTCGTCCACCCCCAGTCCGTCATCCACTCCATGGTCGAGTTCACCGACGGCTCCACCATCGCCCAGGCCTCCCCGCCCGACATGCGCCTGCCCATCGCCCACGCTCTGGCCTGGCCCGACCGCGTCCCCGGCGCCGCCCGGCCCGTCGACTGGACGAAGGCCAACGACTGGCACTTCGAGCCGCTCGACGAGACCGCCTTCCCCGCCGTGGCCATCGCCAAGGACGCCGGGAAGGCCGGAGGCGTCCACCCCGCGCTGTTCAACGCCGCCAACGAGGAGGCCGTGGCCGCCTTCCGCGACGGGCGCCTGCCGTTCCTCGGCATCGTCGACACCGTCGCGGCCGTCCTCGGCGCCGCGCCGGACTTCGGTCGACCAGGCAGTGTCGCAGACGTACTCGAGGCCGAGAGTTGGGCGCGCTCGTGCGCGCGCCAGCTAGTGTTGGACGCGTCGAACCGATAGAAGGAGTCACGACTTGCTGGCCTACACCACCGGGATCATCCTGTTCGCGCTGGCGATCCTCATCTCAGTGAGCCTGCACGAGTTCGGCCACATGCTGACCGCCAAGGGCTTCAAGATGAAGGTCACCCGGTACTTCGTCGGCTTCGGCCCCACCCTGTGGTCCTTCCGCAGAGGCGAGACCGAGTACGGCGTCAAGGGCATCCCGCTGGGCGGCTTCGTCAAGATCGTCGGCATGACCCCCCTCGAAGAGGAGGAGGAAGAGGTCACCGAGGCCGACAAGCACCGCGTCTTCTGGCGCAAGCCCCTGTGGCAGCGCACCATCGTGCTCGCCGCCGGCTCGGTCACCCACTTCGTCCTCGGATTCGCGGTGCTGTGGATCCTCGTCTCCTTCGTCGGCATCGCCAACCCCGAGCGCGCCGAGGCCTACGAGGCGTCCCAGGAGACCGCCACCGTCGACGTCGCCGAGTGCATCCCGCCCGACGACGCCACCATCGACTTCACCTGCTCGGCCGCCGACGAGCCGACCCCGGCCCGCGAGGCCGGGATGCAGGACGGCGACCGGATCACCGCGGCCGCGGGCCAGCCGGTCACCGACTGGGACTCCCTCGTCGCCGCCGTCGCCGACCTGCCCCCAGGCGAGCCGATCGAGGTCACCGTCGAACGCGACGGCACCGAGCACGACCTCCAGGTCACCCCCTACGCCGCCGAAGTCGAGCAGACCGACGGCACCACCGAGACCGTCGCCCGCCTCGGCGTCTCGGTCTACCTCGACCCCGCGATCCCGGCCACCGTCACCTCCGGGCCGATCCAGGGCATCGGCGACACCTTCTCCTACACCGGCGACATGTTCCGCGAGACCTTCGTCGCGCTCGCCGACCTGCCCTCCAAGATCCCGCCGCTGTGGGACTCCATCTGGGGCGGCGAGCGCGGCGACGACACCCCCGTCAGCGTCGTGGGGGCCTCGCGCCTCGGCGGCGAGATGGTCCAGTACGACCAGTGGGCCATGTTCTTCATGCTCCTGGTGGTCCTGAACTACTTCATCGGCGTGTTCAACCTGCTGCCGCTGCTGCCGATGGACGGCGGGCACATCGCCATCGCCTGGTACGAGAAGGTCCGGTCGTGGTTCGCCGCCAGGCGCGGCAAGCCCGACCCGGGCCGAGTGGACTACTTGAAGTTGATGCCGCTGACTTACGCTGTGATCATCGTGCTCGGCGGGTTCATGCTGCTGACGATCACCGCCGACATAGTCAACCCGATCACGATCTTCAATTAGCCGTCGCTATCAGGTGGAGACTAGCGCTATGACTGCTGTGAACCTCGGTATCCCGACCACCCGCCCCGCCCCCGAACCGCTCGCCCCCCGCCGCCAGACCCGGCAGTTGAACGTGGGCGGCGTGCTGGTCGGCGGCGGCGCCCCCGTCAGCGTCCAGTCGATGACCACGACCAAGACCGCCGACATCGGCGCCACGCTCCAGCAGATCGCCGAGCTCACCGCCACCGGCTGCCAGATCGTCCGCGTCGCCTGCCCGACGCAGGACGACGCCGACGCGCTGCCGGTCATCGCCAAGAAGTCGCAGATCCCCGTGATCGCCGACATCCACTTCCAGCCGAAGTACGTCTTCGCCGCGATCGAGGCCGGGTGCGCCGCCGTGCGCGTCAACCCCGGCAACATCAAGAAGTTCGACGACAAGGTCGGCGAGATCGCGGCCGCCGCGAAGGCGGCCGGGACGCCGATCCGCATCGGCGTCAACGCGGGGTCGCTCGACAAGCGGCTGCTCGCCAAGCACGGCAAGGCCACGCCCGAGGCGCTGGTCGAGTCGGCGCTGTGGGAGGCCTCGCTGTTCGAGGAGCACGACTTCCGCGACATCAAGATCTCGGTCAAGCACAACGACCCGGTCGTCATGGTCAAGGCCTACCGGCTCCTGTCCGAGCAGTGCGACTACCCGCTGCACCTCGGGGTCACCGAGGCCGGACCGGCGTTCCAAGGGACGATCAAGTCCGCGGCCGCCTTCGGCGCGCTCCTGTCCGAGGGCATCGGCGACACCATCCGCGTCTCCCTCTCGGCCCCGCCGGTCGAGGAGGTCAAGGTCGGCAACCAGATCCTGGAGTCCCTCGGCCTGAAGGAGCGCGGCCTGGAGATCGTCTCGTGCCCCTCGTGCGGGCGGGCCCAGGTCGACGTCTACACGCTCGCCGAGCAGGTCACCGCCGGGCTCGAAGGGCTGCCGGTCCCGCTGCGCGTGGCCGTCATGGGCTGCGTCGTCAACGGCCCCGGCGAGGCCCGCGAGGCCGACCTCGGCGTCGCCAGCGGCAACGGCAAGGGCCAGATCTTCGTCAAAGGCGAGGTCATCCGCACCGTGCCCGAGTCGCAGATCGTCGAGACCCTCATCGAGGAGGCCGTCCGCCTCGCCGACGAGATGGGCGCCGAACTCCCCGAGGAGCTGAGGGAACTGGCCGGTCCGGTCGTTCAGGTCCACTGACTGTCGGATTCGTGACTTACGCCTGTGCCTCGTTGTCGTTACGCTGATATTGAGGCGCAGGTCACGACATCTCCTGGCATCGAAAAACCGACAAGTCAACCCATACTTGCCGGAATTTCCCGTGGATGACTCGGGGGATTCCCCGTGCCGGCCGAACGCGACACCCGATAATGACATTCGTGCCGAACAGGCGCGGACCTTGTCGCCGCCGCCCGCGAAGGGGGAGCCACCGCATGGGGAAGATCGTCCGACAGATATCCGAGGGTGTCACCAAGTACTACTGGTATCCCGGTGAGAAGACCGACTGGATCAGGGCCGCGCTCACCATCGCCGGAGGGGGGCTGCTGTTCGCCCTCGTCTACGTGGTCACCAAGGACAGCCTCATCGCCTCCGTCGTCGCCGGCACCGCCGTCCAGGCCGTCGTCGGCGCCTACCTCGGACGCAGGGACGCCGCCGGGCTCACCGAGTTCCACGACCCCTCCTCCGAGCGCCGCGCCGCCGTCGCCGACGCCACCCGCGCCGCCTGGCGCGGCACCCTCCAGGGCCTGCTGTGCGCCGGCTCGGCGATGCTGGTGCTGAACATGCCCCACGACGGCTTCCTCGCCGACTGGGTCCTGCCGTTCGTGCCCTCCATCGCCGGCGCGCTGGCCCACTCGGGCGGGATGCTCTGGGAGCGCATGTCCCAGGAGGTCGTCACCGAGGAGCCGTCCGAGGCGTCGAAGGCGGCCGACGACGGGGCCGAGGACCAGACCAAGGCGCTCGAGGCCGCCTGAGCGGGCACTCGCGCCGTAGGGTGAATGATGTGAGCCGGCGCGGAGCGACTGCCGCTATCACCTGGGTTGGACAGGCGGGGCGCTCGACCGCGGGAGGTGTCGTACACCGCGGTCTCTGCGCGAACAGAGGCCGCGGCACTGCCACGGGAGCTGCGCCCCGCACCGGCTCGGTTTCGTAATGCTTCTTCGTGGGCTCCAGTGATCCCGGTCTCGGCTCGCGGATATCGCCGTGTGGACACTGGTGTCCATCAGCATGCTGGCAATTCGCGCGGAACGCAAGAGGTTTTATCGCTCTGAGACGCGTTTTTCGGCGGCGTCTGCGTAACGGTCGCCGCAGACGTCCCACCGGTTCCAGGCGGCACGGACGATAGGCTGGAGCGATGAGTGTTCGTCCCGTTCTGCGCCCTGGCAGGCAGAGTCCGCGCCGACCCGTCCCCGAGTCCATCGAGCGGCCCGAGTACGTCGACAAGCCGCTCCCGCAGCCGTTCCGCGGCTCCGAGGTCAAGGACGCCGAGACCGTCGCGAAGATGCGGATCGCCTCCCGCATCGCCGCCGACGCGCTCGCCGAGGCGGGCCAGGCCGTCGCGCCCGGCGTGACCACCGACGAGCTCGACCGCATCGTCCACGAGTACCTGTGCGACCACGGCGCCTACCCCTCCACGCTGGGGTACAAGCGGTTTCCGAAATCGTGCTGCACCTCACTCAACGAGGTCATCTGCCACGGGATCCCCGACTCGACCGAGGTGGCCGACGGCGACATCGTCAACATCGACATCACCGCGTTCATCGGCGGCGTCCACGGCGACTGCAACGCGACCTTCCTCGCCGGGAACGTCGCCGAGGAGGCGCGGCTGCTCGTGGAGCGGACGTGGAAGGCCACGATGCGCGGCATCAAGGCCGTCAAGCCGGGCCGTCAGCTGAACGTGGTCGGGAAGGTCATCGAGGCCTACGCCTCCCGGTTCGACTACGGCGTGGTCCGCCAGTTCACCGGTCACGGCATCGGGACGGCGTTCCACTCGGGGCTGTACGTGCCGCACTACGACGACCCCCGCCTCGACGTCGAGATCGAGACGGGGATGACGTTCACGATCGAGCCGATGATCAACCTCGGCACGGCCGAGCCGGAGATGTGGGACGACGGCTGGACCGCCGTGACCAAAGATCGCAAGTGGTCGGCCCAGTTCGAGCACACCCTCCTGGTCACCGAGGACGGCGCGGAGATCCTGACCATGCCCTCGGGCGGCGCCCCGGCCGCCGGGACCCCGGCCGGTCAGGCTTAGACCACGGTTTGCACCGGTTCCATAGGCTGAGCGAGGCGGCGCCGGTCAGAGAGACGTCAATGTCTCCGAGGGGTTGAGCCGGCGCCGCCTTCCTATGGGTTTCCTCTGGTTTCCTTTGCCGTGCTAGGTGAGCCGCCGCTCGCTCGGCAGCCTCGCCTTGGTGAACAGCAGCGCCCCGACCGCGGCGATGAGCGGC
Source organism: Glycomyces arizonensis DSM 44726 (assembly GCF_000482705.1). Classification (GTDB taxonomy): domain Bacteria; phylum Actinomycetota; class Actinomycetes; order Mycobacteriales; family Micromonosporaceae; genus Glycomyces; species Glycomyces arizonensis. The sequence continues at coordinate 66,263 of NZ_AXWO01000025.1, forward strand.
ACGGCCAAGAGCGAGATCCCGAAGTTCGCCCACGGCAGCTCCCAGCCGTACAGGGCCTCGAACGGGTACTGGTTCTTCAGTCCCCGGTTCAGCGCCTCGCGGATCAGGACGTAGCCGAGCAGCCCGGCGGCGGTGCCGAGCCCGGCCCCGAGCCAGGCGATGACGAGCGTCTGCCACATGGCGAACCGCTTGCGCACCCTCGGCTCGGCGCCGACGGCCCCGAGCGTGGTCATGTCGGCCTTCGACTCGGCGATGATCAGCCCCGTCGAGACCGCCGTGGCGCCCAGCGCGACGATGCCGCACAGCAGGGCCACGGCCAGCACGAAGTAGAACATCGTCTCGTCGGTGTAGTCGGTGACCTCGAAGCTCACCCAGAGGTCGTCGAGCGGGGCCCGCTCGAACTCGCCCGCGAGCTGCTGCTGGAGGGTGTCGGTGACCTCGGTGGAGGTCTCCAGCAGGTACTGAGCGCTCCATGGGTGGTCGGCCAGTCCCAGGTGCTCGGCCGCGGCCGGGCCGAGGAAGACCTGGTTGTAGCCGAGCAGGCCCTTGTCGACGGTCATCGCCGGGACCTCCACGACCTCCTCGCGCTCCCCGTCCACCGCTTCGCTGTCGTAGTAGGAGAGGGTGAACTCGACGTTGCCGTCCTCGTTGACCTTCCAGCGGTCCGAGGTCAGGACGCCCCCGTCCTCCAGGAACGACACCGCCTCGTCGAGTTCGTCCCCCTCCAGCTCGGTGTAGGCGGCCACGACCGCCGGGTCGTCCGATCCGGGGGTGCTGTCGTTGAAGCCCATCGTCGCCGTCGTCTCGTCGCAGCGGGGATCGTTCCGGGCCTCCTCCAAGGCGGCTTCGAGGGCCGCCTCGGTCTCGGTGTCCGCCTCCATGAACGGGCACTGGTTCTCCTCGGGCCGCTCGGCCCGGTACATGATCAGACACCCTTCCGGCACGGACTCCTCGGCGCCCGGGGCCGACTCGGCCAAGTAGGGGCCGCAGTCCTCTTCCTGCGGCATGTAGTCGGCGATCCGGTGCGCCTCCAGGCCATCCAGGTGCTCGGACAGGATCCGTTCCACCTGTGCGAACTCCGCATCGAAGTCGGGCGGGGCCGTCTGGCCGGATTCGTCGAATTCGCCCTCGCTGCTCAGGTGCACCGTCAGCGCTCCCTGCGGCAGCGTGTGCGCCCTGTACTGCTGCCAGCGGACGTTGTCGGCCGCGACGGTCAGCGAGATGGCGATTCCCGCGGCCACGACGCTCATGACGGCCGCGATCGCCGGGGCGGTCGAGCCGCGGTTGCGGCCCGCCTCTCGCAGCGCCATGCGCGGCGCGAGCGGCAGCCACCGGCCCAGCTTGGCGACCAGCGCCACCAGCAGCGGCGTGCACATCACCAGGCCCAGCTGGAGGGCCACGATCGCCGCCGCCATCAGCGGCATGCTCCACAGCACGACTCCGGCGAACCCGGCGGCGACGCCGATGCCGATCACGACCAGGCCGATGATCGGCCAGCGCTTCTTCAGCCTGCGCTTGGGGGTGCGGCCCGCCAGAGCGGCCACCACGTTGACCCGTGAGGCGCTGACGGCGGCCGCGAGCGCCGACAGCAGCCCGGTGACGATCGCGAAGGCGACCATGGTCCCCTGCATCACCGGCCAGATCCGCAGGCCCGCGCTGCGGTGCCCGGCCACGCCCTCCATCAGCGGCATGGCCGCCCAGACCGCGAGGAGGCCGACCACCACGGCGATGACGGCCGCGACGATGCCGAACAGCAGTCCGCCCGCCAGGACGGTGTTGCGCAGGTGCCGCGGGGCGGCCCCGGCGGCGCTCATGATGGCGAACTCGCGGGACCGGCGGCGGGCGCTGATGGCGAACGCCGGCCCGGCCAGCAGGACGATCTCCACGACCACGACCGTGGCGATCAATCCGACGACCATCGCCGTGTAGCCGTTGTCGCCGCCGTCCCAGTTGTCGTCGGGGGGTGCGGTGGGCGGATCGGCCGCCAGCGGCGTGGACCAGACGTACATGCCCAGCTCGTTGAGCGCCAGCGCGTCGTCGTAGGTGAACTCCTCGGGGGTGTCGACCAGCCATCCGGCGGCGGCCACCTCGAAGAAGTCGCCGATGGCGAAGGGGGTCTTGAGGTCCCACGGCAGCTCGACGATGCCGCTGACGGTGTACTCGGCCGTGCCGTCGGCCAGCGTGACCGCGTCGCCGACCCCGGCGCCGGTGTAGTCGGCCGCCGCCTGGGACAGGACGATCTGGCCGCTCTCGGGCGCCCCGCCTTCGAGGTATTCGAGGCCCGCGGCCTCGTACATCGGGTCCGACAGGTCGTACCCGGCGGTCTGGATGCCGCCGACGCCGTCGGGCGTCTCGACGCGGAGCGACCCGTCGAAGCCCGTGGCGGTGTACGGGGCGATGGTGCTTCCCTCGGGCAGCGCGGCCAGGATCTGGTCCTCGGATACCGGCACCGTCTCCGGCATGGTCTCGGGCTCGCCGGGGACCTCGGTCCAGCCCCACTCGGTGTCCCAGGTGTGCTGGACGACCGGGATGCCCTCCCAGTCGAAGCGGAGGTAGGCGTCGGTCTCGCCGAGCTTCTGCTCGGTCGCCTCGACCGGGGAGAGCTCCATGGTGTCCCAGGCGCTCGCGCCGAGCGAGACGCCCAGCAGCGGGATGCCCAGCAGGGCGATCGACAGGGCCGAGCGGCCCTTGTAGCGCAGCGCCTCGCGGCGCGCGATGCGGAAGGAGAGCCGGAGGCCGGAGAGCATCACTCGGCCCCTTCGAGCAGGGTCTCGGGCTCGTCGAGCGGCGAGGAGGAGTCCACGATCCGCCCGTCGCGCAGGAACACGACCCGGTCGGCCCACCCGGCGTGGCGGGCGTCGTGGGTGACCAGCAGGCCGGCGGCGCCGCCGTCGCAGCGCCTGCGCAGGAGCTTGAGGACGTCCTCGCCGGTGGTGGAGTCGAGCGCGCCGGTGGGCTCGTCGGCCAGGACCAGGCGCCGCTCGCCGATGAGGGCCCGGGCGATGGCGGTGCGCTGGGCTTGGCCGCCGGAGATCTCGTCGGGGAAGCGGTCGGCGACCTTGGCGTCGAGGCCGACCTCGTCGAGCGCGGCGAGGGCGGCCTTGCGGGCCTTGCCGACGCCCATGCCGTCGAGTTCGAGCGGCAGGGCCGCGTTCTCGGCGGCGGTCAGGCTCGGCACCAGGTTGTAGTCCTGGAAGACGTAGCCGACGCGGCGGCGGCGCAGCGCGGCGAGCTGCTTCTTGGAGAGCGTCGAGAGCGCCGTGCCCTCGACGACGACCTCGCCGCCGGTGGGGGCGTCGAGGCCCCCGGCGAGGTTGAGCAGGGTGGACTTGCCGGAGCCGGAGGGGCCCATGATGGCCACCAGCTCTCCGGACTCGATGGACAGGTCGGCTTCGATGAGGGCGTGGACGGCGTTCTCGCCGCTGCCGTGGACACGGCTCACGCGCCGCAGTTGCAGGACGGTCATGGGGGACTACCGCTTCTCTTCGAGGGGGACGGAGGGTTCAGCGTCGGGTTCGTGCTGCCCGAAAGGGGAGGGGGCCGGGAGCTCGGCGCGCGCGACGACGGCCTCGGTGTGGTCGAGCCAGCGGATCTCGGCCTCGGCCCGGAAGATCATCGACTCCAAGACGAGCTTCCACGCCAGGTCGGCGTCCTCGTCGTCGACCTTGAGCCGGGTGTACTCCTGGAGGGTCCGCAGCGTGGCGGCCCGCTGCCGCTGGATGACGTCGGGGACGTCGACGCCCGGCGTGGTGACGGCCAGGGCGAGCTTGATCGTCAATTCGTCGCGGGGCCGGTCGGCGGCCCTGACCGGGGAGGCGAACCACCCGGCGAGGTGGCGCTTCCCCGCCTCGGTGATCCGGTAGGGGCGCTGGCCGGACTCGTTCTCCGGGAGCGCCTCGACCATCTCGTCGCGTTCGAGGCGCGAGAGGGTGGTGTAGACCTGGCCGATGTTGAGCGGCCAGGTGGAGCCGGTGGCGCTCTCGAAGGCGGCCCGCAGCTGGTAGCCGTAGGCGGGCCCGCGTTCGAGCAGCGCCAGCAGGCTGTGTTTGACACTCATGTGGTACCTCGCATAGCAGTGAGAGATACTGAGTATCGCATATTCGGTATGTGGGTAGTTACCGGGTAGGCACGCACGCTTCGCACCAAGCGCCCGGCGGGGAACCTCGAACCTGTGTACCCGGTGCGCTCACGCCTCGGGGCGCCCCGGCCACGGGTCGGCCGCCGTCTCGCCGATGGCGATCTTCCAGCGCGCCACCGCGTTCGCGCTGTCGATGAACATGTTCAGGCAGATCTCCCGCTCGCCGGGCTCATCGGACGCCACGCCCGCGCGCCAGGCGGTCGTCAGCCGCTCCTCGACGTCGAGCAGCAGCGCCCGGGCCGTCTCGGCGTCCTCGATCGGGGCGATGTCGTAGGCGGCCTTCGACGAGGCCGCCTCCAAGCCCTGCCCGTCGTAGAAGTCCAGCAGCGCGTCGCGCCGGTCGCGGTGCTCGGCCTCCAGCGCCGCGGCCAGGTCCCGGACGGCCTCGTCCAGGTGCACCCCGGCGGCCCCGTAGGCGTAGATCGCGGCGTACTCGCCGGCCAGGCCGGTGTCGACGGCGCTCATGCGATCACCGCCGCGTGGGCCGCGCGGCTGGCGGCGATCTCGCCGAACAGCACCGCGAAGTCGCTGGTGGTCGTCAGGCACGACTCGCGGGCCTCATCGCTCGCCGCCGCCTCGGCCTCGGCCAGCGCCGCGGCGTCGGCGATGGCCCCGGCCGCCTCCTCCGCTTCGACCGCATCGGGCAGGAGCAGGCGTTCGAGGGTCGCGACATGGGCGAGATGGTCGCCGGCGATGTCGGCGTAGCCGAGCGAATCGGCGGCCCGCGAGAGGCTCCGGGCCTGTCGCAGCGCCGCGGTGAGGTCGTCGTCGGAATCTATGATCTTGGCAGGAGTCTCGGTGCATCCGGCCGCTGCGAGAACGGCCGCACCGACGAGGAGTCCGCGTCGGGTCGTGAACACCCCCCAAGTTTCGCAGGCAAACTTTCGTTTCTGTCGCCGGGCGGATAATCTCGTCGAAATAACCTGAGGAATGGGGAGCCGATGGCATCGAAGCAGCAAACCGAAGTGGAGGCGATCGTCGCCCCGGCCGTGACGAAGGCCGGATTCGACCTGGAGGGCCTGACCGTCACCAAGGCCGGTCGGAGGCTGCTGGTGCGCGTGCTGGTCGACTCCGACGGCGGCGTCAGCCTCGACGACATCGCGGTCGTCTCGAAGGCCGTCTCGCGGGCCCTGGACGAGGCCGACGGCATGAAAGGGCCGTTCGCGGACGCCGCTTACACCCTGGAAGTGTCCTCTCCGGGCGTGGACCGTCCGCTGACCGAGCCCCGGCACTGGCGGCGTAATATTGGGCGCTTGGTGGCCGTGCACATCGGGGAGGAGCCCGTCACCGGGCGAGTCGTGGCCGCCGACGAGCGGGGGATTGAACTAGAAGTCGACGGCGCGAGCCGTTCGGCTACCTATGCCGAGCTGGGGTCCGGCAAGGTGCAGATCGAGCTCAAGTAGGCATCCGACGATGCGGGGCTCGCACGCCTGACGGCTCTGGCGAGGACAACTCAAGACTTTAAGGAGAACGGGTGCATATCGACCTGGCTGCGCTGCGGTCATTGGAACGCGAGCGCGACATCCCTTTCGAGACAATCCTCGGCGCGATCGAATCGGCGCTGCTGACCGCCTACAAACACACCCCCGGCGCCGATGAGCGCGCCCGTGTGGTGGTGGACAGGAGCTCGGGCGACGCCACCGTGCTCGCGCCGGTGTTGAACGAGGAGGGCGAGATCGTCTCCGAGCGGGACGACACCCCCGAGGGCTTCGGCCGCATCGCCGCCCAGACCGCCAAGCAGGTCATCCTCCAGCGGCTGCGCGAGGCCGCCGACGAGGTCAACTACGGCGAGTACTCCGGCAAGGAGGGCGACATCGTCACCGGCGTCGTCCAGGCGCACGGAGAGCGCAACGAGCGTGGCATCATCACCGTGGACCTCGGCAAGATCGAGGCGACCCTGCCGCTCAACGAGCAGGTGCCCGGCGAGTCCTACGATCACGGCAAGCGGATCCGGGCCATCGTCATCCAGGTGAACCGGACCGCCCGCGGTCCTCAGGTGACGCTCTCGCGCACGCACCCCGCGTTGGTCAAGAAGCTGTTCGCCTTCGAAGTGCCCGAGATCGACGAGGGCGCCGTTGAGATCCCCGCCATTGCACGTGAGGCCGGTCACCGTTCCAAGATCGCGGTCCGCGCCACAACGAAGGACGTCAATGCGAAGGGCGCCTGCATCGGCCCGATGGGCTCGCGCGTCCGGGCGGTCATGAGCGAGCTGGGCGGCGAGAAGATCGACATCGTCGACTGGGACGCCGACCCCGCCAAGTTCGTGGCCAACGCCCTCTCGCCTGCGAAAACGCTTTCCGTGCGCGTGGTCGACGAGGCCACCCGCTCCACCGAGGTCGTCGTTCCCGACTACCAGCTCTCGCTCGCCATCGGCCGCGAAGGCCAGAACGCGCGCCTCGCCGCCCGCCTGACCGGCTGGCGCATCGACATCAAATCGGATGCGCACGTGGCCGGTGGGGCCAAGGAGGAGGCAGGCCCGGCCGGTGGCGGTCGCTAGTCTGGGAGGTAGACTGAACAACGGATCGCAACGCAACGCGCCGGCAATCCGCACTTGTGTGGGATGCCGGGAACGCGCTACGGCTTCCGAGCTGCTGCGCGTCGTCGTTCACCGCTCTGAGGGTTCCGTGACTCGCCTGATTCCGGACCCGAAGCGCCGCCTCAGCGGCCGCGGAGCCCACGTGCACCACGATTTGAACTGCCTCGACCAGGCAGTTCGCAGGCGTGCGTTCGCCCGGTCCCTCAGAATAGAGGGGCCCGTGGACGCCTCGGCGGTGCGAGCCCATGTCGAGTCGGAGCCGGCCGCAAGACCGACTCCCGCACACGAAGCAGGTAGAGACCGAATGAAGACCACGCGATGAAGTTCCGCAGATGAACTGGTTGCTAGTGGAGAGATGAGGTCGGCGGGCGCTGCCCGTTCGACCTCGAAGTGAGGAGAACAGTGGCAGGTAAGCCCCGCGTACACGAACTCGCGAAGGAGCTGGGCTCGACGAGCAAGGAAGTGCTCGCCAAGCTCAGCGACATGGGCGAGTTCGTGAAGTCAGCGTCGAGCACGGTCGAAGCGCCGGTGGCGCGCAGGCTGCGCCAGCAGTACGCCGACGGGAAGGGCGCTCCAGCGGCGCCGGCGGCCAAGCAGGCCGAACCGGCGAAGGAGACGGCGAAAGCGGCCCCCAAGCCGCGCCCGGCGGCGCCCAGTCCCGCCAAGATCGCCCAGGCCAAGACCGACGTCAAGGCCGCGAAGAAGGCGCCCGCGAAGAAGCGCGCGGCCGCCCCCAAGGCCCCGGCCGGACCCAAGCCCGGCCCCGCCGCCCAGCAGCCCGCGCCCAAGACCCCCGCGCCGAAGGCGCCCGAGCCGAAGCCGGCCAGCGCCCGCGACATCGAGGTGGCCGCCGAGCAGAAGCGCGCCGAGGAGCTGCTCAAGCGGCAGCAGGAAGAGGCCGCGAAGCGGGCCGCCCAGCCGGCGGCCCCCAAGCCCGGCCCCAAGCCCGCCGCGCGCACCGAGGGCGCGCCCAAGCCCGGCGGCCCGCGCCCCGGCCCCAAGCCCGGCGGCAACAACCCGTTCGGCATCACTCCCGGTGGCGCCGGATCCAAGCCGCGTCCCGCCTCTGAAGGCGGCGGCGAGCGCCCCGGCGGCCCGCGCCCCAGCCCGCGCATGATGCCCCCGCGCCCGAACCCCGGCATGATGCCGTCCCGACCCGCCGGCGGCGGGCGCGAGGGCGGCGGCCGAGGCGGCCGCGGCGGCGGCCGCGGTGGCGGACGTCCCGGCGGTGGCGGCGGAGGCCGCGGCGGCGGTGGCGGCAACTACCGCGGCACCTTCGGCGGCTCCGGCGGCGGAGGCGGCACCGGAGGCTCCGGTCCGTCGACCGCTCCGGCCCCCTACCGCGGTGGCGGCGGCCGGGCAGGCGGCGGCGGCAAGGCCCGAGGCGGCGGCGCGGCCGGCGCGTTCGGCCGCGGCGGCCCCCGAGGCAAGTCCCGCAAGTCGCGTCGCCAGAGGCGCCAGGAGTTCGACAACCTCGCAGCGCCGAGGATGCAGTCGGGTGCGCCCCGAGGCGGCGGCGAGACCATCCGCCTGCCGCGCGGCGCCTCGCTGTCGGACTTCGCCGACAAGATCGGCACCCTGCCGGGCACGCTCGTCCAGGAGCTGTTCGGCCTGGGCGAGATGGTGACCGCGACCCAGTCGGTGCCCGACGAGACGCTCGAACTGCTCGGCGCGCACCTGGACTGGGACATCAAGGTCGTCAGCCCTGAGGAAGAGGACAAGGAGCTGCTCGCGCAGTTCGGCATCGACCTCGACGAGGACTCCGAGTCCGAGTCGCTGCCGCGTCCGCCGGTCGTGACCGTCATGGGCCACGTCGACCACGGTAAGACGAAGCTGCTCGACGCCATCCGGCACTCGAACGTCGTCGCGGGCGAGGCCGGCGGCATCACGCAGCACATCGGCGCCTACCAGGTCCACGTCGAGCACGAGGACCAGGACCGGGCGATCACGTTCATCGACACCCCGGGCCACGAGGCGTTCACCGCCATGCGTGCCCGAGGCGCGAACGTCACCGACATCGTGGTGCTCGTGGTCGCGGCCGACGACGGCGTCATGCCGCAGACGGTCGAGGCGCTCAACCACGCCAAGGCCGCCAACGCGCCGGTCGTGGTCGCCGTCAACAAGACCGACCTGCCCGACGCCAACCCGGACAAGGTCCGCCAGCAGCTGACCGAGTACGGGCTGGTCGCCGAGGAGTACGGCGGCGACACCATGTTCGTGAACGTGGCCGCCAAGCCGCGCATCGGCATCCCGGACCTGCTCGAAGCGGTGCTGCTCACCGCCGACGCCTCCCTCGAACTCGAGGCGCCGGTGGACGGCAACGCGCAGGGCATCGCGATCGAGGCGCACCTCGACAAGGGCCGCGGCCCGGTCGCGAGCGTCCTGGTCCAGAAGGGCACGCTGCGCGTCGGCGACTCGATCGTCGCAGGCGGGGCCTACGGCCGCGTCCGCGCGATGCTCGACGCCGACGGCAACCGCGTCTCCGAGTCGACCCCGTCGTACCCGGTGCAGGTGCAGGGCCTGGCGTCGGTCCCGATGGCCGGGGACGTGTTCCTCGCGGCCGACGACGACCGCACGGTCCGCCAGATCGCCGAGCAGCGGCAGGCCAGGCGCCGCGCCGCCCAGCAGGCGGCCCGTGCCTCGCGCACCACGCTCGAGAACCTCATGGACCGCATCGCCGAAGGCCAGCGGACCACGCTCTCGCTCATCATCAAGGGCGACGGCGCCGGTTCGGTCGAGGCCCTCGAAGAGGCCCTGGTCGGACTCGAGATTCCCGAAGAGGTCCAGCTGCGGGTCATCCACCGCGGCGTCGGTCCGGTCACGGAGAACGACGTCAACCTCGCCGCCGCGGGCGACGAGGAGTCGGCGACGATCATCGCCTTCAACGTCCGAGCCGAGGGCCGGGTCAAGGACATGGCCGAGCGCGAGAACGTCGACATCCGCTACTACACGGTCATCTACCAGGCGATCGAGGAGATCGAGACCGCGCTCAAGGGGATGCTCAAGCCCGAGTACGAAGAGGCGGAGCTCGGTTCGGCCGAGATCCGCGAGGTGTTCCGTTCCTCCAAGTTCGGCAACATCGCGGGCTGCCTCGTCACCAAGGGCTCGATCAAGCGCAACGCGAAGGTGCGCCTCGTGCGGGACGGCAGCGTCGTCGCCGAGACGACGATCGACTCGCTGCGCCGGTTCAAGGACGACGCCACCGAGGTCCGCGAGGGCTACGAGTGCGGTATCACCTTGAAGAACTACAACAACATCGAAGAGGGCGACGTCATCGAAGCCTTCGAGATGCGTGAGAAGCCGCGCGACTAAGCACGTGCAGCTGCTCGAGAGCGAAGCCGCAGCGCGGCTCGGCCTGGCCCGGCGCAAGTCGGGTTACGACCGGGCCGCGCTGCGGCGCGTCTACGGCCCGGACGCCGCCGCGGCGGCCGACCGGGCCGACTACCGGGCCCTCCTGGCCGCCTGCGGCGACGACCCGCTCGGGGTCTGGACCAGGCTGTTCACCGTCGGCGTGGCCGCCTCGGAAGCGGCCGCCGCCGAGGCGTTCGCGCCGCTCGGCCTCGACGAGGCCCTGGACTGCGGACTGCTGGTCCGCTCACCGGGCGGCGTGGCGGCGGGATGGGGCCTCCAGTTCGCCGGAGAGCGGGCGGTCTTCTCCGACCAGCTGCCGAACACCACCGGCGGTCGCTCGCGCGACCACGTCCTCGGCATCGGCGGGGCCTCCGAGCTGCTGCTCGATGCCGCGCTCCGGTCCGGCGCGCGCACCGCACTCGACCTGGGCACCGGCTGCGGCGTCCAGGCCCTCGCCCTGGCCGGCCGCGCCGAGGCCGTGACCGCCACCGACCTGAGCGCCCGCGCCCTGGCCTTCGCGGCGCTGAACGCCGAGGTCAACGGCGCCGAGCTCGAACTGCTCCAAGGGGACCTGCTGGAACCGGTGGCCGGGCGCCGGTTCGACCTCGTCGTCGCCAACCCGCCGTTCGTCATCGCCACGCCCGGCCGCGGCTGGACGTACCGCGACGGCGGCCGCGAGGCCGACGGCATCGCGGCCGAACTCGCCGCCGCCTCGACCGGGCTGCTGAACCCGGGCGGCACCATGCAGTTCCTCGCGAACTGGCTGCACGTGCGCGGCACCGACTGGGGCGAACGGGTCGCCGGATGGCTCCCCGAGACCGGCGCGCGCGTGTGGGCGGTGGAGCGCGAGGCGCTCGACCCGCTGGACTATGTGCGGACCTGGCAGCGCGACTCGGGCGAGAGCGGCGACGCCGACCAGGCCGCGGCCTGGCTCGACTGGTTCGACGAGCACGACGTCGAAGGGGTCGGCTTCGGCATGGTCAACATCCGCCGGATCGAGGGTCCGAGCGAGATCGTCTGCGAGGAGGCCAGGCACGCGGTCGAGCCGCCGTGGTCGGATCGCGTCGCGGACTGGTTCGCCGCCCGCGAGGCCGACCTCGAACCTGAGACGCTGTGGGCCTCGCGCCTGCGACTCGCCGACGGCGTTTCCCTCCAGCAGGCCGCCGAGCTGAGTGTCGAGCCGGGTAGCGAAGGCTGGGAAGTCGACCGCCAGTGGCTCCAGCAGCGGCACGGCATGCGCTACGCCGAAGCGGTCGACCCGCTGCTCGTGGCCTTCCTGGGCGCCTGCGACGGCAAGGCCGAGGTGCGCCTGCAAGTCCAGCTCCTGGCCGAGACCTACGGCGCCGAGACGGCGATGCTCTACGCCCAGCTCTACCCGATCATCCGCCGCCTCGTCGAACGAGGTTTCCTGACACAGGGTTAGGCCGCGTTCGCGATGCGGGCCCAACCGCGGCCGCCCGCGATCGCGGTGGCATTACCGCGGTCATCGCGAGCGGAAAGGACCGAAGCCGCGACCGGACCGCGAAGGGACCACAGCGTTCGACCGCGAGGTCTACGAGCAACGCGATACCGCCGAACGGACCGGCCCGCCTCAAGCACTTCAAGGCCGTGGCCGCCCGCTGCGAAGCCGCCGCCCAGGTCGCCGTCGTCCTGGACCGGAAGCCCGGTCCGCCAAGGCGGCCTAGCGCGTCACGCGGTGGCGGAGGTAGACGACGCCTGAGTCGATGGTGCGGGTCTCGACCAGTTCGAGGTCCACCCGGCGCTCGTGCTGGGGAAAGAACGGAACGCCGCCACCGATCAGCACCGGATACACCACGGCCAGGTACTCGTCGATCAGGTCCGATGCGGCCGCCTCGGCGGCGAGCGTCGCGCCGCCGATCGCGATGTCGCCCTCTCCGGGTTCGGCCCGCAGCCGCTCGATCTCCTCCGCCAGGCCGCCCGAGAGCAGGCGGGTATTGCCCTGCACCGCCGACAGCGTGGTGGAGAAGGCCACCTTCGGGAGCGCCTTCCAGAGCGCGGCCCACTCGAGCTGGTCGTCGTTGAGCGACGGATCCTGGTCGGCGGTCTCCCAGTACAGCATCGTCTCGTACAACCGCCGCCCCAGCAGATGGACGCCGACCTCTCGTAGCTGGTCGATGTGGAAACGGAAGACCTCGTCATTGGGCTCCGCCCAGTTGAAACCGCCGTCAGGCCCGACGATGTAGCCGTCAAGTGAGATGTTCATCGAATAGGTCACGCTGCGCATGAGAAGCCCTCCTTGGTAACTGGTTCGACCGTACAAGCACCGTCCGACACCGTGGGGCCCATCGCGGCTCACGGGCCCCTGAGCGGCCCCACGCGAAGACCACCGCCAAAGGCGACGGTCTTTCCAGGCAATGCCGTTCAGTTGAGGCTGGGCCCTGCGTGTCAGGCCCGGTCTTGGGCTCGGGACTACCCGTGACCGAGGAGCCCGTTGAATTCCTCGCGGAAGATCACACCGTGAATGACTGAACCGCGGCACTCAGCGGTGCCAGTCACCGATGGCGACCGGGCCGGCCCCGCCCGCTGCGGCTGCCGTCCGCCACCGACCGTCAAGTATTTTCTCTAAACTCATGTACTTGAACGATTGGAAAGTATGTGTCATGGTGGAAAGCATGAACACCTCCGAATCCTTCGACCCGCGCGCCGCCAGTGCCGAGATCGACCGCGCCGCGGCGCGGGTGCGCCGCGCCCGGTGGTGGTACGTCGCCGCCTGGGCGGTCATGGCCGTCTACTCCGCGGCCTTCTACATCGGCCTGATGGCCTACCCCGAACGCTTTGAAGACCTCGTCATCCCGGCCATGCTCCTGGTGGTGGCGATCCTCGGCTTCATGAGCTGGCGCCAGCGCATGGTCAGCCGCGGCGCCTCCCGCGTCGAGACCACCGTCATCCTGTCGAGCATCTGCCTCGGCGCGGTGGCGGCGGTGGTGAACGAGTCCGCGGTCCCCGACGGCCTCACCGTTTGGGCGGTGCTGGTCGGCGTGCTGCCCGCGATCCCGTTCGCGTGGCTGGCGTGGCGGGCCGCGCGCCGATGAGCACCACTGCGACCGGCGAGGGCGCCCACCCCAGGCACCGGCTCGACGAGGTCATCCACGCGCCGGTGCGCCTGTCGGTGATGGCGGCCCTCGCCGAGGCCGACCGCGTGGCGTTCAGCCTGCTGCGCGACACCGTCGAGGTCAGCGATTCGCTGCTGTCGCGCCATATTTCGACGCTGGAGTCGGCAGGCTATGTGATCGTCGTCAAGGGATACGAGGGCAAACGACCCCGGACCTGGTTCTCCCTCACCGACCAAGGACGAGCGGCGTTCGAGCGCTACCGCTCGACCCTGCGCGAGCTGATCGAAGGCGGCCCCGCCGAAGACGCCGACGGCCCGCCGTGAACCGGCACCCGAACGACGCGATAGGTGAGTGCTCAGCTGTCGGGTCGGTGCTGACTCCGCCTTCAGACAAGTCAGCGATGGAAGGTAGGGGGAGGGCGCGGGTTGGCCGGTCGGCGCGAAGGCTCGCTTGAGTAGGGCTTCAGTAGCTCTGTCCAACCAGCGATCGTAACGCTGGCTGTCCGGAAAACCCGAGGCCCTTCAGCTCCGGTCCAGCTTCAGGCATTGCAGCGATGCAGAGGTGAGAGGGTGTCCGGGTTGGCTTGTCGGCGTGGAGGCGCGCTCGGGTGGGGCTTCAATCGATCGGCGACCGAGAGGTGGGCGGGTGGTGGGGTTGGTGCTGTGTCCCCGGGGTGGTCTTGGGTCGGGCTTCAGGCGTATCAGCGATGAAGAGGTGTGAGGGGGTCTGGGTGGCCTGTCGGCGCGGAGGCGCTGGTCGGGTAGGGGTTCAACCGGTCGGTGACCGCGAGGCGGGAAGGTGCTGGGGTTGTCGCTGTGGCTTCGGGGTCGTTGCCGGTTGTGTTTCAAGCGGGCGGCGACAAAGACGGGAGTGGAGGGGTAGGGCGGGTCCTTGAAGGCGGTATGCCGTTTCCCAAGTATCCGCAGGTGGGCCACGCCATCTCGGGGAGTTATCCACAGGCCCGAAACTTTTCCTTGACCGGTTTTGGGGCGTCTGTCAGGCTGGCGGGGACTTTCGTGGTGTGCAGGACGGCGGTGGGTGGGTACAGAGGGGCGGAGTAGCGCCCCGGGCGCCGGCTGGGCGCTCTGCGGGCGCCTGGTGGCTGAGGTTGGTCGGTGTCCCCGGGGTGGTATTCGGTTGGGCTTCAGGCGTATCGGCGATGCAGCGGTGAGCGGGTGTCGGGGGTGGCTTGTCGGGGCGGAGGTGGGTTGGTGGGCTCCGTCTGGTTCTCTTCCCTCTTGGGGTGTGGCGGCGGCTGGGGGGATGGCGTGTGGGGTCGGTTCGGTGCCGGGCACGGGGAAGGGCTCGAACCCGCTGGGGATTCGAGCTGAGCGCCTATGGGTGCTCTGTCCCCGCCGCAGCTGCCCGCGGCGGGCAGGGTAAGAAGGGGATGGGGTCGTCAGGTCCGGTGGTGCCGGTCACTCCTGACACACATATCGCGTGCTGCACGCGTGTCAGAAACTCTTGCACATCAATTGGCGCCCCGCAACTTACGACACCCTAACGGTGCAAAAGCGTCTAGAGACCATGATCACAGCAGTCCGATCACCTTGGCGCGGAACGAAAAAGAACGGCCGTCATTAGAAACGGCTCAGCCTAAGAGCTGTCTTCAAGTCAGCCGGCGACCGAACCGGTTGTGCGGCGCGGGGTTTCGGGCATGCTCCTTAATTGCAAGGCCGGCATCTGGGGCGCGCTCCATTGGCTGCTCCTCGCCGATCTCCGTCCGATGGGAATGTCACCGGTTCATGCACTAGGGCTTCGCCAAGCTCGCCGCTGCGATGATCTGTCGGCGTCGTCTCGTGAAAGCGGTTCGGGCTGCTGTTCAAGACGCGGTGTCCTGCTCCCAGCGGTCCATGAGCGCGGGCATCTCCTTGGCGAGCCAGGCGAAGAAGTCGTGCATGTTGCGCACTCGCCCGGCGGCGGCGGATTCGGGGTCGTCGAAGACGTCCAGGCCGCGGCCGAGGACATCGGTGAAGGTCGTGTACTGGGCGGTCTGCTGCTTGATCAGATCGGGCATGGCGTCGGGCCGGATCGTGTAGTAGTCCTGCCGGTCGCCGGGCTTGGAGGAGCGGTCGACCCACCGGGCTGTGGTGAGGAACTTCAGGGCCGTGGAGATCGAACTCTTGGAAGCGCTGAGGGCCTGGACGATCTGGGTGAAGGTCTGCTCGGGCGGGTCGCAGACCAGGAGCCACCCCATGACGCGTCCGGTCATGCGGACTAGTCCGAGGCGCTCGAAGGTGAGTGCGAAGTCCTCGACGAACGCGAGCGCTTCGGGCGGTGCTGTCGGCTGGTCCGGTCCGGTCATGGGTTCAGTATCCCTTCAGTGTCGGATGAGGCGGCGATGCGGGGCGAACCCTCCGGTTCGCCCCGCATGCGCGGGCGCTTTCACGCGGTGACGTCGGCCTGGTGCGGTGGCGTCTTCGCGGGGAAGAGCGGGAGGCGTCGCCACTTGGCGAAGCCGAGGACGAGGGCGTTGATGACGACCAGCGCGATCGTGTAGATCGGGACGACGTGCAGGAAGCCGTCGAAGTCGGTGTTGACCCAGACCCAGGCGGCCTTGTAGGCGACGCCGACGTTGATGACCCACAGGCCGATGCCGATCGAGTGGCGCCAGAACGCCCAGATGATGCCGCCCAGGAAGACGGGGATCGTGCCGAGGCTGAGCGCGGTCTGCCAGCCGGGCTGGGCGAAGAGTTCGGCTTCCATGTCGAGGATGGCCTGCGCGGCGGCGTCGACCTCGTCCGGTTCGGGGAACCAGAAGAAGCTCGACAGCATCGCGGCGATGGACACGCTCATCCACCAGCCTTGGCGGCGCCAGGCGAAGATCGCGATCGGGATGAAGAACAGGGGCCGGATGTACCAGCTGATCGGGTTGAGGTGGCGGGGCCAGGCCCACTCGAAGAAGTCGGTGATGAGTTCCATGGAGGTACTCCTTGGGGCGGCACTCACTCGGTTCCGTAAGTGCGATAAGTTCAGTAAACACCGAACTAACAGAACATGCAACACCTGACATACCTTGAGTGGCCGGGCTCACCTCCACGAAGCGGCGACCGGCTCGAAGATCCACGCCCTGACCGACCGGAACGGCCTGACGCCCACCCTCGCGGTCGCAGCCGTGAACCTGCACGATTCCCAGGCCTTCGAGCCGTGATCCAAGGCGTCCCGCGCTCATTCGAGGAGGTCGGCGATGGTGTGTGCGAGGGCGCTCGGCGCGGTGACCATGGGCCAGTGCCCGGCGTCGAGCGTGCGCCAGGTCCAACCGGGCGTGTCCGCGTCGATGGCCGCGGGCGGGACGGGTGAGCGGGTGCAGCGGACGTACACCGCGCGGAACGCGTCGACCGGGAGCGGGCTGTGGATGGCGGGCTCGGTGTAGGTGGCGATCGGCTGGGCGGACAGGCGCGGGCGCATCCACGCCCGGTCGGCGTCGTCGATGCCGTGTCCGGGGTAGGCCTGGTCCAGCTGGTCATCGGTGAACCACGGGACCGCCCCGTCGGCGGCGAGGCCTTCCATGAAGTCTCTGGTCTGGGGTCCGGCGGCGTCGAACCAGCTTCGTCCCGGAGCGGGGAGGGCGGCGTCGACGAAGATCGCCGTGTCCACTCCGGATGTCCCACTGGCGAGCAGGCCGGCGGCGGGGTATCCGGCGAACGAGTGGGCGACCAGCGCCGCCCCGGTGAGCCGGTGGCGTGCGATGTAGTCGGCGAGGTCGTCGATCCAGGTCCGCAGGGTCACCTCGGTCGCGGGCGTCGGGTCGTCGCCGGTCGCGCTGAGGGTCGGGGTGTGGACCGCGAGCCCGCGTTGGCGCAGGAGCGGTACGACCCGCTCCCATGTCCAGGGGCCGAGTCCGCCGCCGCCTACGAGGATCACGGGAGTGGCGGTCATCGGGGGTCTCCTTGCGTGCGGTCGATGAAGTCGGACAGGTCGGCGGCGAGCAGTTCGGGCGCGTCCAGCGCGGCTACGTGGCCGCCCGTCTCGTGCTCGTACCAGGCGATGAGGCGGTTGTGCCGGGCCGAGGCGGTCTTCGACGCGAAGTCGGCTCGGCCGAAGACGCTGACGCCGGTCGGCGTCTCGGACCGCTCGACGTCGAGCGCGTCCCGGTTGGCGGCGTAGATGCGCATGCTGGTGCCGATGCACCCGGTGATCCAGTAGAGGGTGGCGTTGGCGAGGATGAAGTCGCTCCCCAGGCCGAACCGGTCGGGCAGGTCGCCCTGCCAGAGCTGGAACTTGTCGAGCTGCCAGGCGAGCAGGCCCGCGGGCGAGTCCGCGAGGGCGTGGGCGAGCGAGTCGGGGCGGGTGGACTGGAGGCGAAGATAGGCGCCGTCGTCCTGCGTGAACGTGCGGCGGGTGCCCTCGCCGGGGTCGTCCACCCGTGCCATGAACCCGGCGAGGCCGGCGCTGACGTGGACGCCCCGCACCTGATCGGGGGCGGCGCGTCCCATCTCGCGAGCGACGAGTGAACCCCAGTCCTCGCCGTGCACGACGAAGCGGTCGTGGCCGAGGAGGCCCATGGCCTCGGTCAGGAGCGCGGCGGTGTCGGCGACCGTCCAGGCCTCCCCGTCGAGCGGGGACGTGCCGAACCCAGGGAGGCTCGCCAGCACCACCTCCGAGCACGCCCGTCGCAGCAGGGGGACGAGCCGGTGGAAGGCGAGGAACGACGTCGGCCATCCGTGGAGCAGGAGACAGGTGCCGCCGCCGGTGCCGGTGAATTGCACGCAGTGCACCGCCCGGCCGCCGACGTGCAGCAGCCGGTGGCTCCCCGTCGCGGTCTCGTCGGACTGCGCGAGCCATGCGGGCCAGGCGTCGATCAGCTCATCGAGGAGCGGGCCGCGGACGCCGAACGCCCCGCCCGCCGGCGGCGGCAGCACCGGCGTCCTCGTCTGCGCCAGCCGCGCGCGCAGTCTGTCGGTGTGTGCGGCCAGGTCGGGCACTGCCCCCGACAGAAGTTGGTAACATGCTGTCATATTCGCCATGCTAGAAGAATGACAACATGATGTCAAATAATGAGGATGAATGCGAGCTCGACCAGGTGATCCACGCGATCGCGACAGCGAACCGGCTGCTGCGGGAAGCGGGAGAGGCGCTCGCCTCGAGCGCGGGCCAGACGCACTCGCGTCGGATGGTGCTGCAGACCCTCCGCGAAGGCATGAGCGTCGCCGAGGCCGCCCGGCGACTGGGCATGCAGCGCCAAGGCGTCCAGCGGGTCGCCGACGACCTCGTCCGTGAGGGACTCGCCCGCTACGAGGAGAACCCGCGCCACAAGCGCGCGAAGCTGCTCAAGACCACGCCGTCCGGACGGCGGTGCCTGCGCGAGATCGAGCAGGCCCACGGCGAGTGGCTCGGACGCCTCGCCGCGCTGACCGGCGGTGCCTCCTGGGAGACGACCCGGCACGATCTGGAACGGCTCGCCGAGGCGCTCCGCACTCTCCGCGACGCGGACCGAGACCCCTAACACCACTGCGGCACTTGGCGTTACCGGTTGCGAGGCTGGCTCGTTCCTGGTTCATGGAGAAGGTGAATCTGGCTCGCTGGAGTGCGGAGTTCGAGGAGCTGATGGGCCGATCGGTCCCAGGTCGGCGAAGTACCTCCGGTTCTGGCTCGAACAAGGCGGCCGGTTCCATGTCCTGGCGATCCACGGCAAGGACGACGTGGTCACCGGCTTCTCCCGACCACACGCCGAAGCAGTGATCGCCGCCCTACGGGCTTCGGCTTGGCAGCGACCGACGCATACGTCGCGTCCGTGTCATTGACATACATCCGGACCGCCTCGGCCTTGAACTCCTCAGGGAACCGGCGGTGAAACTTCGAAGTTGACACGTTCACTCCTTGCACCCCGGACCTTACCGGCCCGGGAGATCAGGGTGTCAACACCAAAGGATCAAGGCCCGTGCTGGGGTTGGTGCTGTGTCCCCGGGGTGGTCTTGGGTCGGGCTTCAGGCATTGCAGCGATGCAGCGGTGAGAGGGTGTCCGGGGTGGCCTGTCGGCGCGGAGGCGCGGTCGGGTAGGGCTTCAAGCGGTCGGCGACCGCGAGGTAGGTAGGTGCTGAGGTCGATTGGTGTCCTCGGGGCGTGTCTGGTTGGGCTTCAGGCGAGTCAACGATGGAGGGTAGGGAAGGGTTTGGGGTGG
>NZ_AXWO01000026.1 GCF_000482705.1 Glycomyces arizonensis DSM 44726
GGGTCTCGATGTCCTGAGTATTGTTCACACTTCACTCAACGAGACCCTCTCCTGCTGGTCACGACCCGACCGGGTTAGGAATCAATCATCTAGAGGCCGCTGCGCACCCGGGCGGCGCGCAGCGGGAACTCGCGCTCGGACACCAGCCGATCCCTCCGGGCGGGGCCCGTCGGGGGCCGCCGGTAGGGTCGTCGGCATGCGTTTGGTTGTCGCTCACTGCTCGGTCGACTACACGGGCCGCCTCTCCGCCCATCTGCCCATGGCTCCGCGCCTGATCATGATGAAGGCGGACGGGAGCGTGCTGATCCATGCCGACGGGGGGTCGTACAAGCCGCTGAACTGGATGACGCCGCCGTGCACGGTGGCCGAGGCGGACTCGGTGTGGACGGTGACGTCGAAGAAGTCCGGCGACCAGTTGAAGATCACCGTCGCTGAGATCCTGCACGACTCATCGCACGAACTGGGGGTCGATCCGGGCCTGCAGAAGGACGGCGTCGAGGCGCACCTGCAGGAGCTGCTGGCGGCCGACACGGGCCCGCTCGGCAAGGGCTGGTCGCTGGTGCGGCGGGAGTTCCCGACCGCGATCGGGCCGGTCGACCTCATGTGCCGGGACTCCGAAGGCAGGCACGTCGCCGTCGAGATCAAGCGCCGCGGCGAGATCGACGGCGTGGAGCAGTTGACGCGGTATCTGCAGCTGCTCAACCGGGATCCGCTGCTGGCGCCGGTGGACGGGGTGTTCGCGGCGCAGGCCATCAAGCCGCAGGCGCGGGTCCTCGCCGAGGACCGGGGCATCCGCTGCGTCGTCCTGGACTACGACGACATGCGCGGGGCCGTGGACGAGTCGCAGCCGAGGCTGTTCTAGGGCAAAGCGAAAGGGCCGCAGCCGAGCTGCGGCCCTTGTTGCTTGCGCTGGAGGCTACTCCATGTTCTCGAGTTCCTCGTTCAGGTCGTCGAGGTACTGGTCGCACTCTTCCTGAGACTCGTAGCCGAGGTCGGAGCAGGCCTGGTCCACGGCCTCGTTGAAGACCCAGGCGTTCATCAGGACGGCGCCGCCGATGGCCAGGATGCCGAGCACCAGGCCGGTGCCGCCGGTTCCCTTGCCCTTGCCGCCGCGCGAGCCGGCCTTGGCCAGGGCGATGATGCCGAAGATGAGGGCGAGGACGCCCAGGGGGATCGCCGTGAGGATGTTGATGACCGGGATCACGGCGAAGACGAGGCCGATGATGCCGAGCACGAGAGCGGTGACGCCGAAGCCGTTGCCCTGCTTCTGGACGGGCTGGGCAGCGGGGGCGGGCGGGTAAGCCACGGAGGTACTCCTCAGTTCGTGTTGATCGTTTGGGCGGAACCCGGGTGAGTCTAGGGCACCCCCGCAACCCCTGAGCTGCCTGGATGCCCTCAAGACGAGAGATCCTCCTCACGCGAGCGCAGCGGGTCGGAGCGGACACGAACCGTGACTGTCCTATTTGATCTTCTGTGGCTATGAAATCGCCCAGTCCGGCGGTTTCACCTCCACCACGGTGGCCAGGCCGGGCGTGTTCGGGGCGGCCTCGTCGATGCCCGGCGTGATCGTCCAGTGCGAACACGAATCGGTTCAGGACATCGTCGAAAGCGCTATCGGCTCCGGCCCCGTCCCACCGGGTGAACCGGCACGTGGAGACGGCATGCAAGACTATTGGCATGCTTCACGCGGTGGTCCCCGCAGGCGGTTCCGGCACCAGGCTCTGGCCCCTGTCTCGCGCTCAGCGACCCAAGTTCCTGCTGCCTCTGACAGGAACCGAGTCGTCGCTGCTGCAGTCGACGGTCGAGAGGGTGCGGCTGCTGTCGCGGCCCGACCACGTCTACGTCGTCACCGGCACCGCCCACGCGGTCGACGTGGCGCGCCAGCTCCCCGAGGTGCCCGGCGACAACATCCTGGTCGAGCCCTCCCCGCGCGACTCGGCCGCCGCGATCAGCCTGGCCGCCGCCGTCATCGCCGAGCGCGAACCGACCGCGATCATGGGCGCCTTCCACGCCGACCACCTCGTCCCCGACGCCAAGTCCTTCGCCGCGACCGTCGAACGCGCCATGGAGCTGGCCGAGACCGGCCTGCTGATGACCATCGGCGTCACCCCGACCGGCCCGGACACCGGCTACGGTTACCTGCGGCTCGGCTCGGCCGTCGGCCCCGGCTTCAAGCTCGCCGCCTTCGTCGAGAAGCCCGACCAGGTCTCGGCGGTCGAGTACGTCTCCTCGGGCAACTACCTGTGGAACGCGGGCATGTTCGTCTGGCGCGTGGACGTGTTCCTCGACGAGCTCGCCCGCCACCGCCCCGACCTCCACGACGCCGTCCGCACCCTCGCCGCGGCCTGGGACTCCACCGGCCGCGACGCCCTGTTCGCGAAGCTGTGGCCCACCTTGGAGAAGATCTCGGTCGACTACGCGGTCATGGAGCCGGCGGCCGCCTCCGGCAAGGTGGGCGTCGTCCCCGGCGACTTCGACTGGCACGACGTCGGCGACTACAACACCCTCGGACAGGTCCTCAAGGCCGCCGACCGCGTCGGCAACGTCATCGTCCAGCCGTCGGAGCCCGGCGAGGTGCTGCTGACCGAGTCGAAGCGCAACGTCGTCGTACCCGGCGGCGGGCGCCTGGTGGCCACCGTCGGCGTCAACGACCTCATCATCGTCGACACGCCCGACGCGGTCCTGGTCTGCCCCAGGGACCGCGCCCAGGAGGTCAAGGGCGTGGTGGAGGAACTGAAGCAGGCGTCCCGGACCGATCTGGTCTAATACCCGCCATGCCGTCAACGCACCGCACCCGCACCATCGTCGCCGCGATCCTGATCGCCTGCGCCGCAGTGTTCATCGCCGTCGCGCTCTCGCAGTGGATCGTCGGCGCCGGTCTCGATCCCCGCGACGACTACGGTTCGCGCGCGGCCGGGATCGGATTCGCCGACACCGCGCGTCAGACGCTGTTCTCGGTCGTGCCGGTGGCGGCTCCGGCCCTGGCGGCCTGGCTGCGCCCCGGACGGGTGATTCGGCGCTGCGCCCAGATCGTTTACGGATGCTACCTCGTTACGGGTGTGCTGCTGGCATTGTCGGCGGCGATGTACGGATACGACGATGCGACCCAGCTCGCCTCCCAAGGCGAGGTCTGGATCGACACCCGCGCCGCGACGGAACGGCTGCTCCTCGATGGAGTGTGGCTGGTCCTGGCCGGCGTCGGCGTGGTGTTCGTGCAGTGGAGTCGGGTACGCGAGCAGTTCTCCATGTTGCTCATGGAAGATGAGGAGTCCCCGAAGGAGTGAGTCTGAGGGGTCCTTCCATCACCGAGATCACTGTGCGCTATCGTCTGACGTCAAACCGTTATCGAAATAGCGATGAGCACTCGTCGTCCATCGAGATGAGTTAGCGGCGCGACCCCGGTTACAGGTCGCCCGCGGGCACCAGGACCTCGATCGCATGCGGCCGGCCGGCGGCGCCGCATTCACAGGGTCGTACGCGCGACAGGGGAGGGAGCGCGTCGATCCTCGGGTCTGGCATCCGGTGCCGTGCAAGGAATTGCAAGGGGGGAGCACCGGCTCGACCGGTGCGCATACAAGGAGGCGGACGTATATGGACGGCCGTGACTACCTGGCCGACCTATTGGGCAACGTTCCGGAGTGGCAGGCTCGCGCACTGTGCGCGCAGACCGACCCGGAGGCGTTCTTCCCCGAAAAAGGGGGCTCGACGCGCGATGCGAAACGCATCTGCGCACGATGTGAGGTCAAAGAGAACTGTCTACAATACGCACTCGAACACGATGAGCGCTTCGGCATCTGGGGCGGATTGTCGGAGCGGGAGCGCCGCAAGATCAAGCGGCAGGCCCGCGAGGCCGCCCGGCGACGCGCCGAACGCGCCATGCCGGTGGTGGTGTGCATGCCGACCCCGATGATCAACCCCGAGTTGGAACCGGTCCTCGTAGAAGCATGCGATCCGGCGATCGACTCCGACACGCTCGTCGCCGAACCGATACCCGTGGGCTCGGTCCTGGTCGAGCAGCGGGCGGAACCCGAACGCGAACGCGTTCCGGTCGCCGCCTGAGGAAGCCCCGGCGAACCAGCCGACTCGGCACGTGAGGGGTGGGACGGCATCGTCCCACCCCCGCGCTGTCTCTGCGGGCAGATAGACAATGGCCCTATAATCTATAATCTATAATCTATAATCTATAATCTATAATCTATAATCTATAATCTCGACAGTATGCCCGGTCCCGTGCTCGCACTCGGAATGCACCGCCCGAGCGCGGAACGCAGAGGTGACCCGTAGCCGAGGGCTGGGAACCTCGGGCCGTCCACCCGCGCAC
Source organism: Glycomyces arizonensis DSM 44726 (assembly GCF_000482705.1). Lineage (GTDB taxonomy): Bacteria > Actinomycetota > Actinomycetes > Mycobacteriales > Micromonosporaceae > Glycomyces > Glycomyces arizonensis. The sequence continues at coordinate 4,322 of NZ_AXWO01000026.1, forward strand.
AGAGCACGGCGAAGCCGTCTTCGGCACCACGCCCACGCCGTAGGATCGTCCGGCCTCGCATAGAGCGCATTGTCGACCGGCGCACTGCCCGCCGCGCTACGCCTCGCCCGGCCGCACCTGCGCGTCGGGCCGGCCATAGAAGACGTCTTGCCCGCGTCTGAGGCGCCTGCTCAAGGTTCCAGGCTCTCCGGGGGCAGGTTCAGCAGCGAGGCCAGCTGCTCGACCAAGACGCTGCTCACCAGCATTCCCAATTCCGCGTCGCTATCGGACCGCAGCTCGATCGGGCGCCGGTACAGCACGATCCGCGGCGCGGCCGCCGCGGTCCCCGGCTGCGCCGGGTAGAGCTTGGAGAGCGCCACCCCGTGCGACTCCACGATGTCCGCCTCGTAGGCCCGCATCTGCGGCGGGACGTCCTCCACGGCGAACTCGACGTGCCCCAGCGGCGAATGGCGTCCCATCGTCTCGGTCATGTGCCGCTCGATGGCGTTCACCGCCTGCAGGACCAGCGCGTTGAACTCCTCTACAGGCGTGCGCCGCATCGGCAGTCCGCTCGGCGCGAGGGGCCCCCTCATCCCCCGCCCGTGACGATCTCTCCGCATGCGCCCCACCTTAGCGTCCGATGGGACCGAAACCCTCCATGGCGGAACGGAGCGGGGCCCGCGCGTCCCTCTGCCCCATAAATCGGTTCTGCACCACTGCTCAGCGCCACCGAGTTCACCTTCGCGGGTGGTAGTTTCGTGGGGTGAGGTCGGATCGGCGTTGCTCCCGGAACGGCTGCCGCCAACCAGCGGTGGCCACATTGACATATATCTACTCTGATTCCACTGCGGTGGTAGGCCCGCTCGCGACGACACGCGAGCCCCACAGCTATGACCTGTGCGATGCCCACGCACGTCGTCTCACCGTGCCCCACGGCTGGGAACTGGTCCGCCACCAGGGCGACTACACCGCGCCCATGCCCACCGACGACGACCTGGTCGCCCTGGCCAACGCCGTCCGCGAAGCCGCCACGACCGAGCGCCCCGAGCCCGAGCCCCCGCAGCCCGAACCCGCGCCGCGCCAAGGCATCAGACCGGGCGGACCGGCCGTGGGTGCCCGGCGTCACCTCCGGGTGGTGTCGGGAGACGAGGACGCAAGCCGTTAGTCTCGGGGTACAACCGGCCCCGCGCACCACCTTCCGAAAGGCGGACACACACCCGTGGCTCCACAGCTCAGCGAATTCGTGAAGGCCTACGACGTCCGAGGACTCGTCGGCTCCCAGTTGACGCCAGAGGTCATGGAGGCGATCGGCGCGGCCGCCGTCGCCGTGACCGGCGAGCGCACCTGGGCCGTCGGACACGACATGCGCGACTCGGGCCCGGACTTCGCCGCCGCGTTCGCACGCGGCGCCACCGCCGCCGGAGCCGACGTCATCGAGGCCGGGCTGTGCTCGACCGACATGCTGTACTACATCGCCGGCGCGCGCGACGTGGCCGGGGCGATGTTCACCGCCAGCCACAACCCGGCCGAGTACAACGGGCTCAAGATGTGCCTGCCGGCCGCCCGGCCCATCGGCCTCGACACCGGCCTGGCCGACATCCGCGACAAGGCACAGGAGATCCTCGACGGCGAGCCGCTCCCGGCTGCGGAGAAGCCCGGCACCGTCACCACCGAGGACTTCCTCGGCGGCTACGCCGCCTACATGCGCGGGCTGGTGGACCTCTCGGGGATCCGGCCGCTGAAGATCGTCGTCGACGCCGGCAACGGCATGGGCGGCCACACCGTCCCGGCCGTCCTCGGCGACCAGCTGCTCGACGCGCTGCCGCTGGAGATCGACCCGCTGTACTTCGAGCTCGACGGGACCTTCCCCAACCACGAGGCCAACCCGCTGGAGCCCGCGAACCTCGTCGACCTCCAGGCCCGCGTCAAGTCCACCGACGCCGACCTCGGCCTCGCCTTCGACGGCGACGCCGACCGCTGCTTCGTCGTCGACGCGGACGGCGAGCCGGTCACGCCGTCGGCGATCACCGCGCTCATCGCCACCCGCGAGCTCGAGAAGCACCCCGGCAGCGTCATCTGCTACAACCTCATCTGCTCCAAGGCGGTCCCCGAGATCGTCGCCGAGCACGGCGGCCGGCCCGTCCGCACCCGCGTCGGCCACTCCTACATCAAGGCCGTCATGGCCGAGGAGCAGGCCGTCTTCGGCGGCGAGCACTCCGGCCACTACTACTTCAGGGACTTCTGGTTCGCCGACACCGGGATGCTCGCGGCGATGCACGTCTTGGCCGCGGTCGGCGCATCCGGCAGGTCCCTGTCCGAACTGGCCGGCGAGTTCGTCCGCTACGTCCCCTCCGGCGAGATCAACTCGAAGGTCGCCGACGCCCACGCCAAGATCGACGAGGTCGCCGCCCACTACGCGTCCCGCGCGCAGACAGACCGGCTCGACGGCCTCACCGTCGAGCTCGACGACGGCTCCTGGGCGAACCTGCGCCCGTCGAACACCGAACCGCTGCTGCGACTCAACGTCGAAGGCCCCGACCAGGCCTCGATGGAGCGGCTCCGCGACGAGATCCTCCACATCGTTAGGAACTGACACCCATGCCCGCCTATCCCGCCCCCGTCCTGCTGGAACTGCTGCGCTGCCCGGACCCGCACCACGCCCCCCTCGCCTACGACCGCGAGGCCAACTGCCTCACCTGCTCTCAGTGCGACAAGGTGTTCCGAGTCGAGGACGGCATCCCGGTGATGCTGCTCGACTCCGTCAAGGAGGAATAGCGATGGGTCCAGACGACGACGGCGTGGCGGGCATCACCGGCGACCGGCTGCCCGACGAACGGCGCATCGAAGGCGAACTGACCGAGTCCACCAATCCCGGCGGGGCGCTGTGGGCGCTGTCCTCGGCGGGCCCGCAGCTGCGCGAGTCGGCGGCGCTCGCCGCCGACGCCGGGCTCGGCGTCCTCGCCGACGAGGGGCGCCCCAGGGCGCTCGTCGTCGCGGGCGTCGGCACCGCCGCCCGCACCGGCGACGTCCTCGCCACCGTGGCGGGGCCGCGCTGCCCCGTCCCCGTCCTGGGCCACCGCTCCGCGGGCGTCCCCGGCTGGGTCGGCGCCGCCGACGTCGTCCTCGCCGTCTCCGCCTCCGGGCGCAGCCCCGAGGCGCTCGCCGCGGCCGAGGCCGCCGCCCGCCGCGGCGCCCGCCTGGTCGCCATCGGCGCCCCCGACTCCGAGCTCCAGGCAGTCGCCGAGCGCGCCCGAGCGCCGTACGTCGCCGTCCCCAGGCGCGCGCCCGCGCGATTGAGCCTGTGGGCGCTGACGATCCCGGTGCTCCTGGCCGGGCGCGAACTCGGGCTCGTCCCGCTCGCCGAGGCCGACATCGCCGAGACCGCCAAGCGCCTCGACGAGGACGCCGAGCGCTGCCGCGCCAGCGCCGACTCCTACGTCAACCCCGCCAAGGAGCTCGCGCTCAACATCGCCGGGTCGATCCCGGTCGTGTGGGGCTCCAGCCCGCTCGCGGGCGTGGCCGCCCGCCGCTTCGGCGACATGCTCGCCGCGAACGCCCGCTACCCCGTCGTCTCCGGCGAGCTCGGCGAGGTCGGGCGCGGGCGCGTCGGCCTCCTCGACGGCGTCTTCGGCTCGCTCGCCGAAGGCAAGCGCGACATCTTCGCGGACGAGGACGACGACGAGCTGACCCGGCTGCGGATCGTCCTGATGCGCGACGACGGCCTCGACGGCGACGACACCGCGCCCAAGCCCGACACCAGGCGCGCCGACGCGGTGGCCAAGCTCGCCGAGCGGCGCGGCGTGCGCTGCGACGTCATCCCCGCCGAGGGCGGCTGCGCACTGGAGCGCCTCGCCTCCCTCATCGCGGTCGCCGACTTCGCGTCGGTCTACCTCGCGCTCGCCCACGGCCTCGACCCGATGCGGGTCCCGGCCGTCTCCGAGATGAAGGACGAGGCCGTCGGCGGCGAGTAGACGCCCGTGGCGAACCGATACAGTTGTTCTTCGAACACGAACGGAAATGAGGAGCGGCCGTGCAGGGGCTCGACGGTGTCATCCGCAACTACGCATGGGGCTCGCAGGTCGACATCGCCAGGCTCCAGGGCCGTGAGAGCCCAGCCGAGCTGCCCGAGGCCGAGGAGTGGTTCGGCGCCCACCCGACGGCGCCCTCGATCCTCGACGACGGGCACCCGCTGGACGACGCGGTCGCCTCGCAGCCGGCGCCGCTGCTGGGCCGGCGCGCGCTCGGCCGGTTCGGCCCGCGCCTGCCGTTCCTGCTGAAGCTCCTCGCCGCCGACAAGCCGCTCTCCCTGCAGGCGCACCCGAACTCGCGCCAGGCCCACTCGGGGTACCAGCGGGAACGGCGCATCGGCATCGACGCGGCCTTCCGCAACTACGTCGACGGCAACCACAAGCCGGAGCTGCTGGTGGCGCTCACCGACTTCCGGGCGCTGTGCGGCTTCCGCGATCCGCTGGCGTCCGCCGACATCATCGAGGCGCTCGGCGTCCCCGCGCTCGAAGGGCTCGTGCGCACACTGCGCGACGAGCGGGCCGGCCTGCAGCGGGCCGTCACCGATCTGCTCGGGCTCGGCCGCGACGAATGCCGCGAGATCATCGGCCTGGCCGCGAAGACGGCGCTCGACGAGGCCGGGGAGCCGGTGGGCGAGGGCGCGGCCGTCCTCGTCGAACTGGCCCGCCACTACCCCGACGACCCCGGCGTCCTGGTGGGCATGCTGCTCAACCACGTCACGCTGCGTCCCGGGGAGGCCGTGTACATGCCCGCGGGCAATCTGCACGCCTACCTCAAGGGCTTCGGCGTGGAGATCATGGCCGCCAGCGACAACGTGCTGCGCGGCGGGCTCACCAGCAAGCGCGTCGACGTGCCGGAACTGCTGCGCGTCTTGGACTTCCGGGCCATGGACGAGCCGCGCGCGGCCGCGCGCGACGAGGGCCCGGTGCGGGCCTGGCCAGTGCCCATCGACGACTTCGCGCTGCGCCGCGTCGAGGTCGGCGCCGAGGCGCAGTCCTTCGACATCGACGGCCCCAGGATCTGCCTGTGCACCGGCGGGACCGTGACGGCGGCCGACGACGACGGCGAGGTCGCGCTCGACCCCGGCCGCGCCGCGTTCTCGGCGGCCGCGGCCGGACCGCTCCGAGTCTCAGGCGAAGGCGAGCTGTTCATCGCCTCCGCCTGAGGTCACTCAGACGAGCTTCTTCTGCACGTCGATGTCGCGGCACAGGGCCCGGTAGCCGACCGCCTCGTTGATGCTGATCATGTGGTCGTTGACCTCGGCGTTCCAGGTGTGGACGTAGCGCATCCTCGGCCGGTACTCGCGCAGCAGCCGTTGGTTGGCGATCTTGAGGATCGTGCCGAGCCGCTTGCCGCGGTGGGCGGCGTCGACGATGGTGTCGTCCTGCCAGGCGTGCTCCTCGTCGCCGGGGTTGACCACGATGGCGGTGAACCCGGCGACCGCGCCGGTCTCGACGTGGCGGACGGCCGAGTTGAGGCGCAGCTGGGCGCGCTCGGCGAGCGTGCGCTCGATGTCGCGGAGGCGCGCGGCGTCCCATTCGGCGGGCCGGATGTCGAGGTCCGCGCCTTGCGGCGGGTCGGTGTACATGCGCTCGTTGAGGTGGGCCAGGCCGTCGAGGAGGTCGTCGGGCGCCGCGGAGGCCCACTGCACGAGTTCGTAACCGGCGGCGCGGTTCCAGGCGTCGGCGTAGAGGCGGGACAGCTCGTCGTCGTCGACGAGCGTGAGGTCGTTGCGGCGGTGGATCTCGTTGTCGACTTCGGCGTAGCCGCGGGCCCCTGCGAAGTGGCGCCCGGAGTGGTCGAAGCGCGGCGCGCCTTCGAGGGAGTCGACGACGCCGGTCAGGAGCGTGTCGCGGCCGTTCGCGGCGGCGCGGCGCTCGGCGAACTCGGCCAGGCGCGTGCCGATGCCGCGGCGGCGGTGCTCGGGATGGACTTCGAGTTCGAACTCGACCAGGTGCTGGTTGTCCTGCGTCGGCATGACCAGCCCGGTGAAGCCGACCACGGTGTCGCCGATGCGGGCGGCCCAGCGCTCGACCTTGATGGACGCGGGGTGGAGCAGGAGCCGCAGGCGCTGGAGGCCGGGGAGCGGCAGGTCCGTGTCGGGCAGGTCGTGCCGGCGGACGGCGGTCTGCATGTCGATCCAGGACCGGACGAGCGCGTCGTCGGTGACCTCGATCGGGACGATGTCGATGTCAGGGTTACTCACATCAGGACCATCGCGCATACCGGGGCGGGGTGCAATCGATTTAGGAAAAGCGCAGCGCACGCCGAAGCAGGTAGTCCAAGGGGGACCCCACTCTCGGCGACGCTTGCGAGCCGTAAATTTGCAAGGCGAAAGGATACCTGCGGGGTACGACAAAAAGTGTGGGCGGCGGTTCGGGAGGCGGAACAGGACGGAACCCGGGGGCGCGAGCACGCGTTGCTCGCGGCGGAGCGCTGGGGAGTCGGGCTGCCCGGCCTTCGGTGAAGGGATGTCCTCGGAGCGCCGGGGCGCGGAGCGTTGGGGCCTTACGTTCGGCGCATGCGGTGCGGTGGGCGCGGGAGGCCTGGCTCGGCGCCCGGAGACGAGCATCAACGACATGGGCACGCGGCTCGGAGGAGCCCCGCGCTGGTGATCGGGGCTTCTCGGCGGAACGCCGATGCGTGAAGAAAAAGGTGCCGGACACAAAAATGTGCCGGGCGGCCACCCCAGACCGCCCGGCACTCCCCCCGGTTTGGTTCCCCCGCGCGTCACTGGCGGCGTTTCACGACCCTGTGGGCCGTCCCGCCGCTGTGACGCTGCGTATCTGCAATATTACCCAGAGCCTCACGAGTGTCAAGCAGAAACGTGGGTTGACACAGATATTTTTTGCGTGTCTCCCGCCACCACGCCGTTCGGCGGCCCGCACACCCCCGGCGCGTACCATTCCTCCCATGACGAACACGCTGCGAGACAGCGACTACAAGGTCGCCGACCTCAAGCTGGCCGACTTCGGCCGCCACGAAATCCGCCTCGCCGAGCACGAGATGCCCGGGCTCATGGCGCTGCGCGAACGCTACAGCGACGCCAAACCCCTCGCGGGCGCCCGCATCACCGGTTCGCTCCACATGACCATCCAGACCGCCGTGCTCATCGAGACGCTCACCGCGCTCGGCGCGCGCGTCCGCTGGGCCTCGTGCAACATCTACTCGACGCAGGATCACGCCGCCGCCGCGATCGCGGTCGGCCAGGGCACCGCCGACGAGCCGCAGGGCGTCCCGGTCTTCGCATGGAAGGGCGAGACGCTCGAGGAGTACTGGTGGTGCACCGATCGCGCCTTCGACTGGGGCGACGAGGAGCCGAACATGATCCTCGACGACGGCGGCGACGCCACCCTCCTGGTCGTGCAGGGCGCGAAGTTCGAGGCCGCCGGGACCGTCCCCGACGCCTCGAGCGCCGCCAGCGAGGAGGAGGGCGTGATCCTCGCGCTCCTGGCGAAGTCCCTCGAGGAGGACGCGACGCGCTTCACCCGCAAGGCGCAGTCCATCCAGGGCGTCACCGAGGAGACCACCACCGGCGTGCACCGCCTCTACGAGATGGAGCGCGAGGGCCGCCTGCCGTTCCCGGCGATCAACGTCAACGACTCGGTGACCAAGTCGAAGTTCGACAACAAGTACGGCGTGCGGCACTCGCTGCCCGACGGGATCAACCGGGCCACCGACGTGCTCATCGGCGGCAAGGTCGCCGTGGTCTGCGGCTACGGCGACGTCGGCAAGGGCTCGGCCGAGGCGCTGCGCGGCCAGGGCGCGCGCGTCATCGTCACCGAGATCGACCCGATCTGCGCGCTCCAGGCGGCGATGGACGGCTTCCAGGTGCTCACGCTCGACGACGTCGTGGAGACCGCCGACATCTTCGTCACGACCACCGGCAACCGCGACATCATCTCGGTCGACCACATGCGGCGGATGAAGCACCAGGCGATCGTGGGCAACATCGGCCACTTCGACAACGAGATCGACATGGCCGGGCTCGCCGCCGAGCCGGGCGTCAAGAAGCTCGAGGTGAAGCCGCAGGTCCATGAGTGGCAGTTCCCGGAGCGTGCGGAGGGAACCGAAGGGCACAGCCCGGATGGGCATTCGGTCATCGTGCTGAGCGAGGGCCGGCTGCTCAACCTCGGCAACGCGACGGGGCACCCGAGCTTCGTGATGAGCAACAGCTTCACCAACCAGGTGCTGGCGCAGATCGAGCTGCACACGAAACGGGACCAGTACCCGATCGGCGTGTACACGCTGCCGAAGCACCTCGACGAGGAGGTCGCCCGCCTGCACCTCGACGCCCTCGGCGTCAAGCTGACGAAGCTGACCAAGGCGCAGGCCGACTACATCGGCGTCGACGTGGAGGGTCCTTACAAGGCGGATCACTACCGGTACTGAGCGGAGCGAGGGGACGGTAGCGGGGGGCACAGCCGGTACTGAGCGGAGCGAGGGGACGGTAGCGGGGGGCACAGCCGGTACTGAGCGAAGCGAGGGGACGGTAGCGGGGGGCACAGCCGGTACTGAGCGAAGCGAAGGGACGGTAGCAAAGGCACAGCCGGTACTGAGCGGAGCGGGACCCGCAGCGAGAGCTCGGTCGCTATTCAGCGAAGCGAAGGCCCCGGCCGTACTGCGCGCAGCGGTGAGCGGTGGCTGCTGTACCGCACCCAGTGAGACCTTATAGGTTATAGATTATATGACATAAGGATCGCAGTGTTCGTGAGCACGAGAACGGCCCGGCCGGCTGGCCGGGCCTTTCTGCTTGCTTTCGCTGTTATGCCTGGTCGATCACGTCGCGAGTGATCCTCGCGATCTCCTCCACGATCGGGATGCCTTCGGCGTCGTCGACGGCACCGCTGGTCAGGATCGCCATCTTGACCGGGTCGGCGCCGTCGCCGCCGAGGACGCCGACCGAGTTGACCACCCACAGGCCGCCCAGCTGCGACTCGACGTCCCAGCCGTTCTTGAGCCAGACCGACTCGCCTTCCCGGGCGGCCGCCGAGACGCCCCAGTCCTGGGCGTCGATCACCGCGCCCATGAGTTCGCGGCCGTAGTCGACCTGCTCGGCGTCGAGGACGCCCTCGAAGAGGTCGAGGTCCGCGATGACGAGCTGGTCGGCGGCGACGGTCTCGGTCAGGCCCCACCGCCCGTCGGCGTCGGAGACCGTGTTCACCAGGCCGTAGCGCTCGTGCGCGGCGTCGAGCGCCTCCTTGCCGCCGAGGAAGTCGAACAGCGCGGTCGTGGAGTCGTTGTGGGACTCGGTGATCATGCGGTGCAGCAGTTCCCGGTGGTCATCGGGGACCGCGTCCACCGATTCCCAGTGCTGCTGGACCATCGCGAGGATCTCCATCTTGACGATGGAGGCGGTGATGTGGGTCTGCGCGCCGTTGTGCTCCAGGTGCGTCCCGCCGCGCTCGACGGCGACGGAGGCCTCGACGAGGGTGCCGGTCGAGGCGAGGTAGTCCTCGATGGCGGCGGCCAGCTCGTCCTGCAGTTCGTCGCCGGAGCGGCCGAAGATCCCGTCGAGGACGTTCTCGGCGGCGTTCGCGCCCGCGTCCGCGAGGAACGCGCCGGCCGCCACGGCCACGGCGGCCGGGACGGCGGATCGCAGTACGGTTCGGCGGTTGAGGCGCGAGAGCTCCTCGGCGCCGCTCGGTTTCCGAATCATGCTGCACAGGCTATGGAATCGGGCAAGTCGGAGTCAATGCCGCAGAGCTGAGAATCCTCTCAGCAACGGTGCCGAACATGTCATGTCGCCATGAAGTGACGCAGAGTGTGAGGAAGGGCGCGCGGCCGGAGCCGCGCGCCCTTCCGCAAGACCCCGCCGGCGCGGGGAACGACTGGCCGAACCGCCTGCCGAACTCGGCTCACCCCCCACACGCGTGGGGAGCACGGTGCGCCTCAGTAGGCGGGCAGGCTCGGGTCGACCTGGTTGATCCAGCCGAGGACGCCGCCTTGCACGTGGACGGCGTTGCTCAGCCCGGCGGCCTTCGCCGCGGCCAGCGCCTCGGCCGAGCGGACTCCTGACTTGCAGTAGAACACCGCCTGCCTCTCGGTCGGCAGGTCCGCCAGGGCGGCACCGGAGACGATGTCGCCCTTGGGGATCAGGCGCGAGCCGGGGATCCGGACGATCGCGTACTCGGCGGGCTCGCGGACGTCGATGAGGTCGATGTCGCGGCCCTCCTTGAGCCACGTCTCGAGCTCCTTGGCGGTGATCGTGGAGCCGACGACGGCCTCGGCGGCCTCGTCGGTGACCGCGCCGCAGAAGTCGTCGTAGTCGATCAGCTCGGTGACGGTCGGGTTGTCGCCGCAGACTGCGCAGTTCGGGTCCTTGCGGACCTTGATCTTGCGGTACGTCATCTCCAGCGCGTCGTAGACCATGAGCGAGCCGACCAGCGGGTCGCCGATCCCGGCGATGAGCTTGATGGCCTCGTTGACCTGGATCGAGCCGATCGAGGAGCACAGCACGCCGAGGACGCCGCCCTCGGCGCAGCTGGGCACCATGCCGGGCGGCGGCGGCTCGGGGTACAGGCACCGGTAGCACGGGCCCTGCTCGGCCCAGAAGACCGAGGCCTGGCCGTCGAAGCGGTAGATCGAGCCCCACACGTAGGGCTTGCCCAGCAGCACGGCCGCGTCGTTGACCATGTAGCGGGTGGCGAAGTTGTCGGTGCCGTCGACGATGAGGTCGTACCCCGAGAAGATGTCCATGACGTTGTCGTTGTCCAGCACGGTGTTGTGGATGACGACGTCGACGTTCGGGTTGACCTCGCGGATGGAGGCGGCGGCGGACTCGGCCTTGGGGCGGCCGATGTCGGACTGGCCGTGGATGATCTGGCGCTGGAGGTTCGACTCGTCGACGGTGTCGAAGTCGATGATCCCCAGGGTGCCGACGCCGGCGGCGGCGAGGTACAGGAGCGCGGGGGACCCGAGTCCGCCCGCGCCGACGCAGAGCACGCGGGCGTTCTTGAGACGTTTCTGGCCATCCATCCCGACATCTGGGATGATGAGGTGGCGGGAATAGCGCCTCACCTCGTCGATCGACAGGTCGGCGGCTGGCTCGACTAGCGGCGGCAAACTCATATAACCAGTAATGCATATCCACTCTGTGGATATTCCGGCGGGAAGACCAGTGTGCTTGGTCTCACCCGTTCAGTCGTCGGCGTAGTCGTCGGGCGGCAGCGCCGGGCCGTCGTAGGAGCCCAGCGGGCCTTCGAGGTAGGTCTCGCCGTCGGGGTAGGGCCAGGCGTTGCCGACGCATCCCGCCAGCTGGAACGTCTGCTGGGCCATCACCGGCGACAGCTCGCCTTCGGCGGGGCAGACCTCGTGGGCGTGGCCGAGGCGGTGGCCCACCTCGTGGTTGACGACGTATTGGCGGTAGGTCTGGAGCGTGCCGTCCCAGTGGTCGACGGCGGTGAGCCAGCGGGCGGAGTTGATCACGACGTTGTCGCCGTTGCGGCACGAGACGCTGGTGCCCGGCTGGCTGCACAGGATCGAGCGCTGCTCGGGGCTGGCCAGGTAGATCGTGAAGTCGGCGCCGGACTCGCCGACCTGCTGGAAGCGCCAGCCGCCGCCGGCGGTCCACGAGCGAGGGTCGGACAGGGTGGCGGCGACGGCGTCGCTGAACTCCTGGACGTCGAGTTCGAGGCCGTCTTCGACGGCGACGTTGTACTTCAAGAGCGTGCCCGAGCGCCCGAACGCCGCCGCCGCGGCCGCGCTCGGCTGGGCGTAGGTCCACGTGCCGGTGCCCGAGTAGTACAGCGGCGGGGGCGGCGTCTCGGTCGCGGCCGGAGTGGTGGGGACGTCGGAAGACGGGGCCCGGTTCGTGTCGGTCAAGGGCGGCTCGGTGTCCATCGCCTGCGGCGACTCATCCCCCACGGCGCCGGCGACGAAGTACATTCCCAAGCCCGCCATGAGGATGAGGACCGCCAGCAGTGCGGCTCGGCGGCGCCTTCGATGGCGGCGACGGCGAGCCAATCGTCCCTCGGTCACACAGTGGAGTCTAGGTCAGCTTCGGCCTCGCGCGTGCGAGGCCCGTCGCCTTGGTGTGCCTCGCCTTGGTGTGCCTCGTCGAGCATCGCCACCATCGCGCGGGCGACGGCCCAGGGCTGCTCCATCATCGCGACGTGGCCGACGCGGTTGAGGATGAGCAGCCGCGAGTCGGGGATGGCCGCGCCGGTGCCGGGCGCCTGCCTGACGTCGATGACGCGGTCCTGCTTGCCCCACACCACCAGTGTCGGGGCCTCTATCTGGCGGGCCAGGCGCCACAGCGAGTGCGTGCCGGGCACGAACGACTGGAAGAACGAGGCCATCAGGCCGCGGTAGGTCCGGATGTAGGCGCTGGAGTGCCACGGCACGGCCAGGCGGCGTCGGGCCTCGGCGATGGCCTCGCGGCGCCGCTGCGGATGGATCCGGGTCGGGTCGGCCCAGGTGCCGAGGAAGATGTCGTCGACGACCTGCTGCGGGGTGCGCGAGCGCAGCGCCCGGTCGGCGATGCGGGCCATCTGGGGGACCATGAGCATCGGCAGGAACCGCGACTGGTGGGATCGGCGCGGGTTGCCGAACGGCATGGCCGGGGAGACGAGCGTGAGGGTGCGGACGAGGTGCGGGCGGGTGGCGGCGAGGTACACCGACACCGCCCCGCCGAGCGAGTGCCCGGCGAGGTGGACCGGCCCGCGCCCCGATTCGACGATCCAGGCGGCGACGTCCTGGGCGAGGGACGGGATGGTGACGCGCCGCCGGGCCGGGGCCGAGTGCCCGAAGCCGGGCAGGTCGATCGCGTCGGCGGCGAGGTAGTCGGAGAGGGCGTCGGCCAGGTCCGTCCAGTTCTGGGCGGAGCCGCCGAGCCCGTGCACGAACACGGCGGGCTCGGCTTCGGGCGTCGTCCCGGGGGTGTGGCGGATGAACAGGCGCCGACGGCTCACCCGGTGCTCGATGCCCGGCCACGGCGGATGCGGGCGGGATGGGACGCGGATCCTGTCCACCCCGACCAGCCGTGCCCGCCTCATGTCTCCTATTGTGCCACTTCGGCCGCGAGTGCGGACAAAGTCGCCGAAACCACCGCCCTGAAGCGCTCGGCCGTGACGACGGCGGCGCCGGCGAGTCGGCGCACCGACCGGCCGTCGAGCCACAGCACCACGACGACGGCGGTCTTGACCGGTCCGGTGGTGACGATCGAGGCGTGCTCCACTTCGATCCGGGCCTCCCCGGGCCCGAAGTACGGGCGCAGGGCCTCCACGGCGGCCGCGGCCGCGGCGTGCTGGACGTGCCAGTCGACCGGCGGGACGGTGACCGCGCCGGTCGACTCGTAGTCGCCGACGGCGAGCGTCACGCTCACTTCGGCGTCGAGCCCGGCCGAGTCGATCTCAACACGGCGCAGCTGCACGGCGCCGACGAGCGGGAGCTCGGCCGCGGCGGGGGCGGCGGGCTCGAGTTCGGCCTGGGCCTCCTCGCCGGGCTCGTCGGGCGTCTGCGGACCGGGCGTCGAGGCGCGCTGCTCGGCGACGACGGCCGAGACGGCCGCCTGGACCTCGTCGGGGTCGACGCCCTCTTCGAGTTCGAGCCGCAGGCTCGGGCTGCCGTCGGGCGCGGTCACGTGGAAGGCGTCGCGGACGCCGGGGACCTGCCGCACCCAGGCGAGCAGCTGCTCGGACTCGGCGTCGGGGGCCTCGTCCTCGGTGGTGACCGGCGGGGTCGGCTCGGGCAGCGGCTGGCGGGAGGTCGGCGGGGTGCGCGGCGGCGGCTCGGTGACCGGCCCGTGCACCGGGGACGGCAGGACGGGCGCGCTGGGGGTGGGGGCCTGCCGCGGGGCCGTCTCGGGCATCGGCCGGGCGGCGGGCGCCTGCTCGGTGCCTTCTGGCGGCGGCGCCGGGTGGTTCGCGGGGGTGGGAGGGACGGGCGGGGCGGGACTGCGGGGAGCGCTCGGCGCCGCGGGAGGCGCGCTCGGGGCGTGCGGGCTGGGCGGCGCGCTGAACTGCTGGCCTTGGGCGGGGCCGTAGTCGTGGTTCGCGCCGGGCTGCGGGGCGCTGTAGTCCTGGTTGCGGCCTGGGCCGGGCGTGGCGTTGTAGTCGTGGTTCGTGCCGGGAGGCGTGCCGTACTCCTGGTTCGCCCCCGGCGGGGCGCTGAGCCCTTGGTTCGCCTCTGGCGGTGCGCTGTACTCCTGGTTCGCACCTGGCGGTGCGAACGGCGACTCGGGCTGCGGTGTCTGCGGGTGCTGCGGCGCGGGCGGGATCGGCTCGAACTGCTCCCCCGGCGAGGGGCGCCGCGTCGCGGGCACCATCGGGCCGGTCTCGGCGATCTCCACCGGCACGCCCGGGACCTGCCCGGTGGGCTCCTCCGAGTAGCGGTGGCGCCTGCCGCGGTCGGGGTCGAAGCGGTACTGCTCCTGCTGCGCCGTCCCCTGCGGCGTGCCGTCGTCGGCCTCGGCCGCGGGCTCCTCCGCGGGTCCCCAGGACCGGCCTATGCGTCGGCGAGCCGGTGTGTCGTCTGGCTGCGGACGCTGCGGCTCTTCCGGTCGGTTCTGGTCATACACCACTGAAAATCTCCTTCGTCTTCCCGCCTCGAAGGTACCGTGACGCGACCAGCGCGGTGAAGCCGCGTTTGCCCGCCCCGTACGCTGGGAAGCTGGATTCCACCTTCCGTAAACTTCGTTGTGACCGCAAGATCCGGCGACTGACGGATGGGCGACACGACCGGGAAGAGGTGCCAGGTGAACAGCGCTGGAGAAGGCAGGGTCCGACTGCCCAGGAGCGAACGCCGGGCGCAGCTGCTGCAGGCGGCGCAGGAAGTGTTCGTCTCCCGCGGATACCACGCCACCTCGATGGACGACATCGCCGACCGCGCCGGCGTCTCCAAACCCGTGCTCTACCAGCATTTCACCTCGAAGCTGGAGCTGTACCTGGCGCTGCTCGACGGGCGCGCCACCGAGCTGGTCGAGCGCATCCGGGAGGCCATGGACCGCTCCGAGGACAACAAGGAGCGCGTCGACGAGGCCATGCGGGCCTACTTCGACTTCGTCGACGCCCAGGGCGAGGCGTTCCGGCTGGTGTTCGAGTCCGACCAGCGCAACGACCCGGCCGTCGCCGAGCGGGTGGCGCGCATGGAGGACGAGTGCGTGACGGCGCTGGCCGACACGATCATGGCCGACACGCAGGTGGACAAGTCCCGCGCCGAGCTGCTGGCCACCGGCCTGGTCGGGGCCGCCGAGGTCGCCGCCCGCAAGTGGATCGCCACCGGCCGCGTGGTGCCCAAGGACGAGGCCGTGGCGCTCATGAGCACCCTCGCCTGGCGCGGCATCTCGCATTTTCCGCTCGAAGGCGAGGACGGTGAGGGCGACCGGGACTGACCGGTCCCGTTCGCTGTCGGCGCACTGGCGTCGGCGCTGCGGAGCGTCCCGCGCGAGTAGTCTTGCATCGTCTGTAGACGTCGGAAGTAGTCGTTTGAGGAGGGCCCGTGGAGGTCAAGATCGGTGTCCAGTACGCCCCGCGCGAGCTGGTGCTCGAGAGCAAGCTGTCGTCGAAGGACCTGACCGAGGCGGTCGAGCAGGCCGTCAGCGAGGGCGGCATGCTGCGGCTGGAGGACGAGAAGGGCCGCCAGGTGATCGTCCCGACCGAGAAGATCGCCTACGTCGAGATCGCCTCGCCGTCGCAGCGGGCGGTCGGGTTCACGGTCGACTCTTAGACGCCGCTTCGCCCGGCCCGGAGTGCCCCTCCGGGCCGTTTCGCTATTCGAGGACGGTGAACGGGGCCGAGCCCTGGACGATCTGGCCGTCGGCGTTCTCGATCGGCTGGGGGCCGCTGCTGTGGACCCGGTACAGGTCGTCGCCGATCACGGCGATGTTCGGCTCGCCGCGGTTCTGCCCGGCCGCGAGGGGGTCGGCGGGCCTGGCCGCGATCGCCTCGGCGAGCGGCAGCCCGGAGGTGCCGCTCTGGTCCTCGACCTCGACGTTGTCGATGGACACCAGGAACAGCTTGTCGTCGTGGCCGGCGCGCTCGCCCGCCACCCAGATGAAGTCCTCCGAGCCCCACGCGACGTCGGTGACGCCGGTGATGGCGAGCCCGATGCGCTCGGGCTTGCCGATCTGGAGGTTGCCGTCGGCGTCGTGGCTCAGCGGCGCGGCCCAGGCGCGGCCGTCCTCGACGTAGACGATGCGGTGGTCGTCGGGGGCCACCGCCAAGGCTTCCACCGCTTCCCCGGCGAGGGTCTGGACGGCGCCGCTGCCGGTGTCGACCGTGGTGAGGACGCCGTCGTCGACGAGCATGACGGTGCCGTCGGTGAGCCACTGCGGGTCGCGCAGGTCTCCGGCCAGGCCCTCGACGGTCGACATGGCCCCTTCGCCCGCCCCGGTCTGGAGTTCGAGGCCGGTCTCGGCGGCGACGACGGCGGCGATCTGGTCGTCGTCGGCGACGGCGACCTGCCGGAGGCCGGGCTCGCTGAACCCGACCCACGGGTGGTCGGCCGAGGCGTCGGTGATCGCCTCGCTGGTGAACTGCCAGACGGTGTCCTCGGCGATGAAGTAGCCGATCTCGTCGCCGCCGGAGGGGATGGCGTTCCAGTCGCGCCATTTCTCCAGGGTGCCCTCGGCGCGCTGCTCGCCGTTGAAGAGCAGCTCGAAGCGGCCGGTCAGGCCGAGGCTCCAGGCGATCTGGGCGGCGATCGCGTCGGTGGTGGCGGCGTCGGGGTCGGCGCCCTCGCCGAGGGTCAGGTCGATCTGGACGACGCCGTCCTCTTCGGTGATCGGCTCGGAGACGGTGCCCACCGGGATGACCGAGCGGGCGGACTGGCGGACCCACTCGGAGGTGCCCTGGATGAGCCAGTTGAGGCGGATGTCGTGGTCGGTGGCCTCGTCGAGGTTGCGGTAGACCCACCGCAGGTCGGGCACGAGCAGGTCGTTCTGGCCGGTGGCCTGGAAGTACAGCGGGGCCTGCTCGTAGGACCGCTCGAACTGGTCGCGGAGCATCATGACCTGGGAGGGCAGCTCGCTGATGCTCCAGTTCTCCTGGAATCCCCCGCGTTCGAGGACGAACTCCTCCTCGTACTCGCGGGGCGTGTCGTTCATGCGGACCTGCCCGTCGGGCAGGTAGGTGCCGACGACCGTGCCGGTGACGACGACGGTCGTGGTGTTGAGGTCGGCGGTGTCGTCGCCGAGGTCGATGTCGACGTCGAGCAGGCCGATGCCGTCGGCGGGGGCGGAGAACTCGCGCTCGTCGTCGGTGAACTCGTGGAGGCGGTCGTCGCGGCCGACCGGGTCGCCCGAGGCGGCCCGCAGGAAGTGCTCGACGGTGGTGATCGCGTCCTCGGTCGGCAGGAACGACTCGGCCTCCACCGAGGAGGACTGGCCGAAGTCGGTGGGGGCGGCCTGGACGACCTCGGGCGAGGAGGACTCGGGGACGCCGCAGGAGGCGAGCATGGGTGCGGCCAGGCAGGAGACGGCGGCGCAGGCGAGGATTCTAGTGCGCATCGGGGGCCTCCTCGTCGAGTCGGAGCGGGATCGGGGACGTGATGACGCGGTTGCCGGCCTGGAGGGGCAGCGTGAGCACGAACAGGGTGCCGCGGCCGACCTCGCCGACGGCCTGGAGGGTGCCGGAGTGGAGCTTGGCGTCTTCGAGGCTGATGGCCAGGCCGAGGCCGGTGCCGCCGGTCTTGCGCGTGCGGGAGGGGTCGGCGCGCCAGAACCGGTCGAAGACGCGGTCGGCGTGCCCGGGCTTGAGGCCGACGCCGTGGTCGCGGACGGCGACGGCGACGGCGGTCTCGGATTCGGCGACGGTGACCTCGACGGGGCGGCCCTCGGCGTGCTCGATGGCGTTGGAGACGAGGTTGCGCACGATGCGCTGGACGCGCCGCGAGTCGACCTCGGCGACGACGCGCCGGGCGGGGCGGTGGACGGTGACGGTGACGCCCCAGTCGTCGGCGAGGGCCGACTGCTGGGCGACGACGTCCTCGACGATGGGGTTGACGTCGACCGCGTCGACTTCGAGGGACGCGAAGCCGGAGTCGAAGCGGGAGATCTCCAACAGTTCCTGGAGGAGGTCCTCGAAGCGGTCGATCTCGTGCTGGAGCAGCTCGGTGGAGCGCTTGGTGACGGCGTCGAAGTCCTCGCGGGTGTCGTAGAGCAGGTCGGCGGCCATGCGGATCGTCGCCAGCGGGGTGCGCAGCTCGTGGGAGACGTCGGAGGTGAAGCGGCGCTGCATCATGGACATCTCTTCGAGGCGCCGGATCTGGCTCTGGAGGTTCTCGGCCATGAGGTTGAACGAGCCGGCCAGGCGGGCGAGGTCGTCGGCGCCGCGGACCTCCATGCGCTCGTGGAGGAGTCCGGCGGCGAGCCGCTGGGAGGTGCGGGCGGCCTCGCGGACGGGGGTGACGACCAGGCGCGTCACGAGGGCGGCGATGACGCCGAGGAGGAGCACCAGGGCGATGCCGGCGAGCGCGAGGTTGGTGCGCAGGAGGCTGATGGCCTTCTGCTCGGAGTCGAGCGGGTAGAACGCGTACAGCTCGTACTCGACGGCCAGCTCGATCGGCGCGCCGACGATGAGGTACTGGGTCGTCTCGCGGTCCTCGAAGTCGAAGGTGCCGTACTGGCTGGCGACGTTGCCGCCGCGCACCAGCTCGCGCAGCTCGTCCGAGGGCAGGTCGATGCCGCCGACGGGGTTGGACTTGACGACGTCGCCGTCGGCGGTGGTCAGCAGGAGGTAGGGCGCGAAGACGGGGTCCTCGGCGATCTCGTTGGCGATCCGCTGCATGGTGGGGCCGAGGGTGTTGTCGTCCGAGGAGGTGAAGGTGCCCAGCTGGTCGGCGGCGCGCTCGACGGCGTTGACGGTCTCGTCGACGGCGGTGTCCTGCTGGTTGGCGAGCAGGCCGGAGGTCACCGACCCGGCGACGACGAAGCTGAAGGTGAGGACCAGGACGGTGGAGGCGATGAGGGTGGAGGCGACGACCCGCAGCTGGAGGGAGGCGCGGAAGCGGCCGACGATCGGGTTCGCCGCCCGCACGGCCAGGTGCCGCAGCCGCCCGCCGATGCCCCGCAACCAGGTGGAGGTGCGGCCCACTATCCCAATCCGGCTTTGTACCCGACGCCGCGGACGGTCTGGATGAGCTGGGGGCGCTCGGGGTCGGGCTCGATCTTGGCCCGCAGGCGCTGGACGTGGACGTTGACCAGCCGCGTGTCGGCCGAGTGCCGGTAGCCCCAGACCTGCTCCAGGAGCACCTGCCGCGTGAAGACCTGGCGGGGCTTGCGGGCGAGCGCCACCAAGAGGTCGAATTCGAGCGGGGTCAGCTTCACCTCGGCGCCGTTGAGGGTCACCTGGTGGGCGGGCACGTCGATCTGGACCTGGAGGCCGGGCTTGCCGATCTCCAGGCGTTCGGGCGTGACGTCGTCGCCGCGCCGCAGGCGGGCGCGGATGCGGGCGACGAGCTCCTTGGGCTTGAACGGTTTGACGATGTAGTCGTCGGCGCCCGATTCGAGGCCGAGGACGACGTCGACGGTGTCGGACTTGGCGGTGAGCATGACGATCGGGACGCCGGACTCGCCGCGGATGGCCTTGGCGACGTCGATGCCGCTCATGCCGGGCAGCATGAGGTCGAGCAGGACGATGTCGGGGCGGTGCTCCTTGAACGCGGCAAGGGCTTTCTCGCCGTCGGTGACGAAGGTGGGGGTGAAGCCCTCGGTCCGCAGGATGATGCCGAGCATCTCCGCCAACGCCGGGTCGTCGTCGACGACGAGTACACGTGCTCTCATGGACACCAGTTTTCCACCTCGCAAAAGACGAGAGCACCACGGGTGGTCACCCGTGGTGCTCCCACTGTATCGCTGTCAGCCCGGTTCCCCGGCCCGCGCGGGGTCGGACCCGGCGGCGATGGCCTCGAACGGCTCGCGGCCGAGGCTGATCTCGCCGAGCTGGACCATCTCGCGCTTGGTGAAGAACCCGACGATCCAGTCGGCGAGGATGCGGCCCTTGCGGCCGACGCCGGGCACGCGCGTCAGGTGGTAGCCGCGGTGCATGAACCAGGCGAGCAGGCCCTTGGCCTTGAACCCGTAGGTGTTGGCGACGCCCTTGTACAGGCCGAGCCCGGCCACCGAACCGATGTACTTGTGCTCGTACGGCTTGAGGGCGGCACCCACGTGCTTGGCGTAGATGTTGTCGGCCAGGACCTGGGCCTGGCGGACGGCGTGCTGGGCGCTGGGCGCGCAGTACTTCATCGGGAAGTCCGAGGTGTCGGGCACCTGGGCGGAGTCGCCCGCGCCCCACGCGCCGTCGACGACCTCGCCGATCTCGGCGGTGCCGGCCTCGACGCCCGTGGCGACCTGGAGGCGCGTGTTGCACTCCAGGTGGCCCTTGGGGCCGATCGGCAGGTCGGTCTTCTTCAGCAGCGGGCTGGGCATGACGCCGGCGGTCCAGATGATGGTGTCGGTGTCGAACTCCTCGCCGTCGGTGAGGACGACGTGGCCGCCCTCGCAGGACTTCAGGGTGGTGTTCAGGCGGATGTCGACGCCGCGCTTGGTGAGCTCGCGGGCGGCGTAGGCGCCCATCTGCGGGCCGACCTCGGGCATGATCTTGTCGGCGTACTCGACGAGGTACCACTTGATCTCGTCGGGGTCGATCTCCGGGTAGTCGTGGACGACCGTGGCCGTCAGGTCCTCGAGCTCGCCGAGCGTCTCGGCACCGGCGAAGCCGCCGCCGACGGTGACGAACGTGAGGGCCTTGCGGCGGATGTCCGGGTCGGTGGTGCTCACGGCCGCGGCGAAGCGCTGGAGGACGTGGTTGCGCAGCCAGATCGCCTCGCCCATCGTCTTGATGCCGATGGCGGCGTCGGCCAGGCCGGGAATGGGCAGGGGGCGGGAGACCGACCCGGGGGCGACGACGATCTCGTCGTACTCGATCTCGCGGGTGGGGCCTTCGACCGGCTGCATGGTGAGCCTGCGGGCGGCGTGGTCGATGTCGGTGACGCCGCCGGTGAGGATGGTGCAGTGCTTGAGCGCGCGGCGCAGCGGCACCACGCCGTGGCGCGGGGAGATGTTGCCTGCAGCCGCCTCGGGCAGGAACGGCTGGTAGGTCATGTGCTGGTTGGGGTCGATGACCATCAGTTCCACTTGACCGCGCTTGATGTCGCTCTTCAGCTTCTTGCTCAAGCGTTCGGCAACGTAAAAACCGACGTGACCGGCACCTATCACGACTATACGTTTCACATGTTCAATTCTGACTAGCGCGGGCTCCTCTTGTGTAGGGAACGCGCCAGGACGTAGATCACCGTGACAGCCGCCACGAGACCGACACCCACCGCTACGGCCGGGGATATAGCGGCGAAATAGGCGGTGAACAGGGCCAGAAGTCCCGCGAAGGCCACTGTCGACGCCGCGACGATCCCCAGGTGGCGGGCCCAGGTGTGGACGATCTCACTGTCCACCGTCGTAGTCGTTCGGAAGCGCTGGGCGACGGCGGCGGCCGAGTGCCCGGCGTAGAGCAGGACGGCCGCGGCGGCGGGGATCCACAGCCCGCCGTGGTCCTCGTACACGCTCGAGGTGATCAGCCAGGCCGCGATGACGGTGGCCGAGGCCGCGAGCGGGGCGATCCCGGCGGGCGCGAGCGCGGCGGTGAGCGACAGGGCCGCGGCGACGATGAGGTAGGCGGCCGAGGACGACCACTGCGGCGGGACCGCCACTTCGGCGGCGATGAAGTAGGACAGGCCGACCGTCGATCGCAGCAGCACGGCCGCCGGGGCCAGGCGCCGCAGCCACGAGGCGGCGCGGCGGCGGCCGCTCCGCGTGCGCAGGCGCAGGCCGTCACCCATCGCCTCGAACAGTCCCCGCTGGGCGTCGCTCACCGGTACCGCCTCCTGACCAGCTGGGCGATGACGTCGTCGAGGGAGGCCGATCCGGTCCACGGCTCGACGGCGACGCCGAGGTCGCGCAGCTCCATGACCGTGTTGGTGCGGGCCAGGCGCCACAGCCGCTCGGCGTACGGCGTCCAGTGCGAGCGGGCCGGCGGCGCGACGTGGCCCGGCAGCGTGTCGACGCACAGCACGGGCCGCCCGGCGCGGGCGAGGGCGGCGACCAGCCCGATGGAGCGCTCCGTGAGCAGGGGGGTGAAGACCACGTGCATGCTGCGGTGGCTGTCGAGCCGGCGGCGGAGCATCTCGACCGACGGCGGGAGCGAGTCGGCGGGGATCTCGACCGAGGCGAGCCAGCGCAGCAGCGCCAGGTTGTGGCGCCGCCCCGTCCCGGCTCGCAGGCGGCGGGCGCGGGCCCCGAACTCGATGCAGCCGACGCGGTCGCCTTGCAGCGCGTAGTGGGCGGCGACGGCCCCCGCGGCCCGGACGGTGAGGTCGGCGACCGAGGCGGGCCCGTCCACGCCGCCGGATTCACCGGCCTCGATCTGGAGGTCGAGGATCAAGGTGACGTCGGTGTCCCGCTCGGACAGCGTGGCGTTGACGTACAGCTCCTGGGACCGGGCGGAGGTGCGCCAGTCGATGCGGCGGAGCCGGTCGCCGGGCTGGTAGAGCCGGACCTCGGCGAGTTCGCCGGAGTCGCCGATGCGGCGGGAGCGGTGGACGCCCGCGACGCCGTCGGCGAACGGCAGGGACTCGGCGGAGTCGAACCAGCCGGGGACCGGCAGGACCCACACCTTCTGGCCGGGCAGGCGCTGGACGGTCGTCTCCAGCAGCCCGCCGCACGCGTACGACTGGACGTGGACGGGGCCGAGGTGGTGGCCGCCCCAGCGCTTGGCGCGCCCGGCGACGAGCAGCTCGCGGGCCGAGTTCGGGTAGAGCCGCTCGGCGAAGTCGCCGCGGCCGGTGTGCAGGTCGATCCAGTGGTCGGCGGCGGCGGTGACGACGGTCGTGACGCGGACGGGCTCGGGGTTGGCGACGTGGAGGACGGCTGAGGCGGTGTCGCCTTCGGCGCAGACTGCCTCGCCGACGTCGAGGCGGGCCTCGGGAGTCCGCTCGGGCCGCTCGCGCAGCAGCAGGACGGTGCCGACGACGAACGGGGCGGCGATGAGCGCGAGGTCCACGCGTCCGAAGGCGACGGACACGATGAGGCAGCACGCGGCGATGGCGACCGCGCGGGTGAGGGCGGCGGTGCGCCGCCACTCGACGGGCCGCTCGCGGGGGCGCTCGGCCCGCGTCCGCGCGTTGTCGGTGCGCAGACTGAGCACCGGGTCGGCTGCCAGGCTCATCTTTGGTTCGGGATCCGGCCGTAGGTCGGCGCCTGCGCCGTCTGCGGCGCCTCGACGCCGTGGCAGATGTCGGCGACGACGGTGGCGGGGTCGATGCGGCGCATCCACAGCTCGGGGCGCAGCGTGATGCGGTGCGCGAGCGCGGCGCCGGCGACGCCCTTGACGTCGTCGGGGGTGACGAAGTCGCGCCCGGACAGGACCGCGAGCGCCCGCGAGGCGAGCAGCAGCGCGAGCGAGCCGCGCGGGGAGGCGCCGACCTGCAACTGCGAGTGCGTGCGGGAGGCGGCCACGATGGCGACCATGTAGCGGCCCACGGAGTCCTCGACGGTGACGTGTTCGAGGGCGGCCTGCATGGCGACGAGGGTCTCGGCGTCGATGACCGGGTCGAGCTCGACGTCCTCGGTGCGGCGCCCGAGGCGCCGCTGGAGGACCTCCCACTCCTCGTCCTGGGTGGGGTAGCCGAACGAGACCCGCAGCAGGAACCGGTCCAACTGCGCTTCGGGCAGCTGGTAGGTGCCCTCGAACTCGACGGGGTTGGAGGTGGCCAGCACGGTGAAGGGCCGCGGCAGGCGGTAGGTCTCCCCTTCGACCGAGACCTGCCGCTCCTGCATGGCCTCCAGCAGCGCCGACTGCGTCTTCGGCGGCGTCCGGTTGATCTCGTCGGCCAACAGCAGGTTGGTGTGGACCGGGCCCTTGCGGTAGACGAACTCGCCGGACTTCTGGTTGTACAGGAAGGAGCCGGTGACGTCGGCCGGGAGCAGGTCGGGGGTGAACTGGAGGCGCCGGAAGTCGAGGCCGAGGCTCTGCGCGAAGCACCGGGCGGTGAGCGTCTTCCCGAGGCCGGGGAGGTCTTCGAGGAGGATGTGCCCTCCGGCAAGGATCCCGGCCAGCACCAGCTTCAGCGACTCGTCCTTGCCGACGATGACGGACTGGACGGACTTGAGGACCGCCTGGGAGTGCCGGGCGACCTCGTCGAGGCCGATCGGCGGTGCGGCGTGGTCGTTCATCAGATGGCCTCGATCCTGGTGAGGTGTTCGTGGAGCTGCCATTCGGTGGGGCAGTCGGGGACGGGCGCGGTGAGGAAGGCGTAGGTGCGCTCGCCGAGTATGCCGCGGCACTGGTCGGCGTCGCCGCGCAGTGAGAGGCCGCGGCGCAGCCGCAGCCGCTCCTCGGCGAGCTCGACGATCCGCCGCTTGGCGTTGCTGCCGTCGAAGGTGCCGGGCCTGGTCTCGGCGAAGATCAGCTGGTCCTCCCAGCGGTTGACCTCGACGAACGGCCGCCACGTGGAGGTGTTGACGCTGCGGGTGGTGAGCTCGGGGCCCGGCTCGGTGTCGGGGCGCAGGGCGGCGACCATCGCGTTGAGCGCGAGTCCGGCGAGAGCGAGGAGGGCCACCTGCCACAGCAGCAGTTCGACGCCGGAGACGCGCGCGATGCCCCACACCGCGGCGGCGCAGGCGACGATGCCGACGGCGGGCCAGAAGCGCAGCCGCCCGAACGGGGCGAGGAAGTCACTCACCGCGCCTCCCTGACGCCGAGCTGGCCTTGCAGCTCGACCAGTGCCGAGCGCGCCCGGTCGCGGTCGTCCTCGCCGACCTCGTGCGGCGAGTAGCGGGCCCGCAGGTAGGCCTCGGAGAGGCGGGCGAGCGAGCGGCCGTCGAGCTCATGGCGTTCGAGGAGCTTGCGGACCAGGTCCGAGGGCGTGTCGGACGGTTCCCTGGGGATGCCGACCCGCTCGCCGGCGTCCTCGAAGTGCACCCAGCAGGCGATGATGGCGCTGCGCGGGTCGGTGCCGAGGTCGATCTCGGCGAGCCCGGCGGCGACGGCCGCTTCGACGAGGGCGACGTCGCGGTGGAGGTGCTGCGGTTCGACCTCTTGGCGCCGGTCGGTGGCCTGCGCGTCGATCAGCCAGCGGACGAGCTGGCGCGCCAGCACCGCCAGCAGCAGCGCGACCGGGATGCCGACGAGGACGCCGAGGATGAGCCAGGAGACCCACGGCGGCAGCGAGGAGTCGCCGGTGTCCTCGAACATCGGCTCGGTGGTGATCTCGACCTGCGCTTCGGTCTCGAGGGCCGGCGGCGCCGCGGTGCCCTCCGAGTCGAGCAGCACCTCGCCTTCGCGCCACTGCATCCCGGTGCCCTGGGCGGCGAGTCCGACCACGACGAGCGCGGCGACGGCCACGATGACGGGCAGCCAGCGGCGGCGCATCAGCATGCGCCCGGTCGCGTCGTGCCCGGCGCTGCGGCGTGCGTCATGGGGGACCTCATGGGGTGACGTGGACTCATGTTGCGTGACGCCCACCATAACGCCAGAACACCGCGACCGCCCAACCTCCTCCCACCACTCGAACGAAGACGCGACTGTCTCGTATCCGACAGTGTCGGTCCCATGGCGGAGCGCGTTCGATTCCTAATGTCTGACGCGTGGTGACA
Organism: Glycomyces arizonensis DSM 44726; assembly: GCF_000482705.1. Lineage (GTDB taxonomy): Bacteria > Actinomycetota > Actinomycetes > Mycobacteriales > Micromonosporaceae > Glycomyces > Glycomyces arizonensis. Next base: position 29,913 of record NZ_AXWO01000026.1, read on the forward strand.
CATGGACACGAAGCGCCATTGCGGCTGCTTCAAGACAATCCGAAACTCGCGACCGAGCTGTACTGCGGGCTGCTCGGCCGGCGCCTCCCGGACTACACCTCGGTCAAAGAGGGCTCCGAGGCCATGACTCGGAACGACAAGCCCGACAAGCGCGACTGCGACAACCTGGAGGTCTACTACCAGGACGAGAAGGCGGTATTCGCGCTGATCGTGGAGGTGCAGCTACGGCCCAGCGACGAGAAGCACTACTCATGGCCCGACTACCTCATCGCGGTGCGCAGCCGCCTGCGCTGCCCGGTCGCGCTGGTGGTGATCTGCCCGGACGCGGCCACCACCAAGTGGGCGGGCCTGCCGATCGAGACCGGGCACATGGGCTTCACGCTCGTCCCGTTCGTGATCGGCCCTGACCTGATCCCGGTCGTCACCGATCCCGACGAGGTCCGCGGCTGCGAGCAGATGGCGCTCCTCAGTGCCATGACGCACGGCGACGGCGAGAAGGGCCACGACGTCATGGCGGCGTTCGGGGGCGCCATCGCGAACCTCCCCAAGCACCTGCAGGTCAAGTACACTCGAATCGCAAGCAACACGCTCACGGACACCGCTCTGGGGCGACTGGAGGCCATCATGACCGACACTGTCTATCGCCGCAACTCCGGCAACTCGATCTTCCACCGCTTCGAAGCCGAAGGCGAAGCTCGCGGCGAGGCGAACATGCTGCTGCGCATCCTCGACCGGCGCGGTATCGCGGTCGACGCCGCGGCTCGGGACCGGATCGCCTCCTGCACCGAGATCGACCAGCTCGAACGCTGGGGCGATCGGGCGCTGGAGATCGAGCGCGTCGAAGAGCTGTTCGACTGACCGACTTCTTCACGAAAGCGGCCGGTCCTGACGGGGCCGGCCGCTTTCGCCGATGGGCGAACTCGGTCGCGCGGTCGGAGCGAATGAGGGGTGATCAGGCCCCGAAGCAGACGAAGGGATGCCAGGGACGGTTCTCCCCCACGGCGGCGAGGGCTTCGGCGGGGGTCGCTCCGGCGGCGCAGCGGCGGTGGTAGTCGATCATCATCTCGGCGGCGAGCTCGTCGGGGACGCGCCCGAGACTGGAGACGACCGTGGAGGTTCCCGCGTGCAGGAGCGCGGCGGTGAACCCGAGCGTCTCGTTGCCGACGGCGACGGTGGAGCGCCCGAGGTCGCAAGAGGACAGCACGACGTGTCCGGGGGGCTGGTCGAGGCCGAGCAGCTCGTAGGCGTTGAGGGGACCTTGACCGAAGTCGAGCCGGGAGAACAGGACGTTGTCGGGCTCGTGGTGCCCGTGGGCCGCGAGGTGGGCGACGGAGGCACCGTCGAGTGCCTTGAGGACCAGTTCGGGATCGGAGTCCTCGGCACGCATGAGGTGCGCTCCAGGGTAGAGCGCGGCGATCGCATCGATCTCAGTGTCCGCCGTGTTCAGTGCCTGCCCGGCCGCGACGAGAGCGGCTCCGGTCGCGCGGGTGCGGTTGACAGCGCGATACCAGGCCTCAGCAGAGGGAACGACGGTGACCGGCCGCCCGCGAAGCGGCGGGAGCAATGGCCAAGGCACCCAAGCGAGCTTGCTATGGGGCACTATGACGGCGGAATGATCGCCGACGAAGCGGCTGATCGGCTTCCAAATGCCTTCCGCGAGCGTCTCCGCATTGCGGCGTACTGAGCCCTCGACGCTCTGGCGGAGACGCTCGGGAAGGCGGTACGGAGCGCCGAGCGCATCCAGGTCGGCCCCCAGCCGCCGTCCGGCTTCGACAGCCGGTTCGAGTTCGATCAACTCGACGTGCCGCAGGCCTCCTGCTCCTGACAACACCGCGCGCAGATGTCCTCCGGCATCGAAGAGGCTGATCACCACGGAATCACGGTCTTCGGCCAGGTTGTGAATGCTTTCAGCGGCTATGCGCTCGGTCTGCTGTCCGGGGCCGGGTTTGGCCCGGTCGTACGCCCGGATCTCTTCCTCGAGCTCGCGGACGCGCTCAAGGGCCTCGGTCGCGTCCTTGCCCTCGACCTGGAGGTCCCAGAGACGCTGGCGTGCCTGCCGAAGACGCCCAAGCGCTTCTCGCGCATCCGGATCAGCGCTCGACTTCACGGGCGGAATGCGAAGAGCCTGAGCGCGAGAGCGTTCGGCCCACCACAGCATCTCCCCCGGTTCACCGTGCTCGGTCGTGTGCACGAGCCCTCTGTTCGCGAGCTGCACTCCGAGAGCGGAGACTCCTGCCTGGAACTCGATTGAACCGAACTCGACACGGTACCTGTCGAGCAGGTTCAGCCCGGCGTGCAGTTCCGGCATGGGATCGCGCCCTTGCGCGGTCGCCAATTCGGCTTTGGCGAGATACCGCGCAAGGCTTTCGGCCAGCGCCTCGTAACCGGCGCCTTCCTGGGACTCGTCCAACAGCTCGTGAACGCCGTCGAACTTGCCGATTCTGATACGCGCTCTCGCCTCGAGGATTTTCGCCTGGTTCAGCCGAAGTGTCCATCCGCGGTTTTCCAACGCCTCGCACAGCCTGGCTACCTTGTCGGCGAAATTCACGCCTTCGTTATGCGAATCGAATTGCCCCTGGAGTATCAAGAGCTGCGCGAGGAACGCCATCGGTTCGTTGCCTTGGCGGTACAACGAATTCATGGCCTGCTTCGCCCATTCGCTGGCCGTTTCGAACTGATGGTATTCGAAACCGGCCACCGCGCGCCAGAACTCAAGAATCGCCGCTGTGCGCTGGTCTCCTGACAGTCGCAGTCCCGCAATGGCTTCCGCCCAATGCTCGGCGGCCTGCCGGTACATTCCGACATAGAGCAACGCATCCGCATACGAGCCGAGGACGAACGCCTCGAGTTCGGGTGCGTGCCGCCGGTACTGGACGCGGACCTCATCGAACGCGCGAAGTGCCCTGGTCACATCACCGAGGTCGAGCCACAGCAACGCCTCGGCATGCTGGGCCTTCGCCTGGTGGACCGGAATATCGAGGTTCGCGTACAGACTTATCGCGCGCTGAATGCTCTCCAGGCCGTTGTGCAGCTCGCCCAGGTCTCTCCATACCGCGGCTCGGTTGTGGAACAGTGCCGCATACATCCAATCCGGCCCGTTGGACTCCAAGAAGGGCTCAGCGGCCGCGAACCACTTGAGCGCATCATTCAGGCGACCGTTCTGCCAGAGGATGAACGCACGCTGATGCAGGAGCATGCCTCGTTCCTCGGGAGCGATGAATTCTTCAGCATGATCAAGAAGGCGCAGGCCCATGGCCGAGTCGCCGAGATGTGCCAGGTTCACCGAGCGGACAGTGAGGATCCGAGCGATGAGCCGCGCTCGTGCGGTACCGGGCGGTGGTGGGTGTCCGGGATTCCATTCAACGAGCGCAAGTGCCTCTTCAAGGGTTTCGGCTGCTTCCACCATGCGACCACGCCGGTGCAGACGCTGGCCGCGCGAGAACAGGCGCCATACGCGGGAGAGCATTCTTCATATGCTACAGCCGCACTGCGGGCGTCACGACGACCGCTGGCAGCCCCTCTCGCTGGAGGGTCTCATCAGGGCGAATCACCAGCTGGAACATTTCTCCGTGCGGAAGTCCCTCCAGCACGAAGCGCCCGCTCTCATCGGTCGTAGCCTTACGCGTGCCCTCAGGATTTCTGAGTTCGACGACATATGTTCCCTCAGGACCGATCCAGCCGTCGAGTCGCAACTCCTGCAGCGTGGAAGGCCTGGGCGTCACCATAACGGTGATGGCCTCGCAGTCGAATGTGATCGATGCGGGATCCCCTTGCCCCACGGCGAGTTCGGTATCTCCCCTCACGAGAGTGAACTCGGTGGGCCGGGATATGCCGGCCACACGGGCGTCGAGTTCCGCCTCGAGTTCAAGGGCGAAGAGCACACGTTCGTTGAGATCGTCCGGAATCGGATCGTCGCGATCATGCAGCTGGTCGATCACCGCCAGAATCCGTCGATCGCAGGAGTCCAACGACTCATTCTCACCCTGGTTTTCCCGTTCAGGCTGCGTCATCGTCCCGCTCCTCACCTCTGCTCCAGCCGGGGTCGGCCAGGAGTGTCTTCCTCAGTTTGTCCAGGCATCGACCTCGTGTAGGGCCAATGCTTCCCCTCTTCATCCCCAGCGCTTCGGAGATGTCGTCGTAGTCGGGCCGGTCGACCGCCGCCACATAGGCGAGCAGTCGCCGGCACCGCTCAGGTTGGGCAAGGAATGCGCGCCGCACGGCCTCGTGTTCGGTATCGCGGACGAGACCGTCCTCAATGCCTTCAATGACCGGCTCTTGGAGATCGATGGGGTCGGCGGCGATCTCGCGATGGGAGCCGCTGATCAGCTTCCAGGCTTCACGCCTGATCGTGGTGAGCAACCACTTCGTCAACGCGCGCGGTTGTTCCAGCTCGGTTCCCGGGCGCCACAGGCGAAGCCACGCGGTCTGGACGGCGTCGGCCGCGCTCTCGCGATCGAGACCCGCCCGGCGCGCGGCCCTCCAGAGCAGCACGTTGAGTTCCTCGACAAGAATGCGTTGGGCTTTCTTGTCGCCGGCGCGCGCGGCGATGTACAACCGCCCGCGCCGGTCGTAATCCACAGCTGCCACAGATTGAGCTGAAGTCGCGTTCATTACTTCAGGCTAGCGGTTCTTCAACCGTTTGAGGGCCCCGTGCGCCCACGCTGCAACCTGCACCGAATCATCCACTTCGGGCATACCGCTTTCGGTCATCTCGTTCATCAGGAACGCGGCGGCGAGCGGCGCGGCGAATGAGGTACCACCCCAGACGGCGTAACCGGCGGAGAAGTCATCGGGATCGTGGCTCTCCCGGTGGCGATCGGCGAACGACGCCCGCGCACGTCGGTCAGGCATCAGTGATCCCTTGGCTTCGCCCGGGAACGTGCTGACCAGCCCGGCGCCGGTCGCGAAGCACGAGACCCAAGGGCCGTCGTTCGAGAACATCGCGACGTTCTGGTTGGGATTCAGCGCACCGACGCTCAACACCGGCGCCGATGTCTCGGGCCGGGGATACGCGGCGAAGGCCGCCGGGTAGAACGGACGGTCCGACGACTGGTTCCCGGCCGCGGCGACCACCGTGACGCCGAGATTGGTCAGTCGTTCGATGGAGGAGCCGATCCAGCCACCGGGCGGGTCGTCGGGGTTCTCATCGACATACCCCATCGCCAGCACGACCACATCGACTCCGATCGCCTCGGAGTCGCCGCCTCGAGCGGCTTCGACCTGATCGGCGACATGGTTGAGAGCACCGACCACCTCATGTTCGTAAGCCAGGCCGTCGTTGTGGACCACTCGGAGCGAGTACACCTGAGCGTCGGGGGAAATCTGGCGGATCAAACCCGTCATGAAGGTGCCGTGCCCGAAATGACTCGCCACTTCGCCCAGCAGCGTGGGCTCGTGGACCGGACCGTCCCAGGGCGTGTCGAGCGGCAGCGCCGGAGAGTCGGCCTGGCTTCCCAGACGACGCTGGAACTCCTCGTCGACCACTACGAACGTGTCCTCGCCCTCGGAGCGGTCGGAGACGTCGAATGCCGCGTGCGACTTCGGAACACCGGTGTCGAGTATTGCTACCCGAATACGCCTGTCCATGCTCCTCCGCAACGGCATGGGGTTCACCATGTCGACTGGGATCCGCCCCAACGGGCGAAGATGCGAGGCTGCGGCGGGAGGTTCGGCACCACTGATGCCTGGCGTGCCTTTCGAGCAGACCATCAAGTGTTCCAATCGCACCTTGTCTGCCACTTCGGCGGGGAGACGGCCCTCACCCATAGCGGTCCTGAACCGCTGGATCAGCGCCCATGCGTCGACAGCAGTCGGATCTCCCTGGCCGCCAAGCAAAACAGGTACCCGGTGGGATCCTTGACCGGGCACGATCGCAGTGGAGGACTGACAGTCGAGCCGCAGTCCGATCGGTTTCACGGTGCTTTCGAGTCGCCTGCGCACCGCGTCGTCGAGAATGATCGACTCGTCGATCAGGAGATGGTCGTAGCGGTAGATCGTGCCGACGGGCATCGGCTCGCCGGGGGCCCGCACCACCTGGCCAGGGCGCAGCACACGTCCACTGTGCCGATCCAGAGTGGTCGCCGAGATTGCCGGCACGCCGCTCATTCGGTCACGCCTCGGGTTCGGTTCCAAGTGGGGTTCTTCGTCGGCGAAGATCAGACGCATGGGAGCTCCTCTCATTTCAGGGGTGTTATGCGGTTGTTCCTGTTGAGGAGAATCTTCCTCGCGGTCGATTCTCCTCAACTTCTGCCGGGTCATGGGTCCCGGTGCTATTCGTTTTGTCGGGAGGCACTCAAGCCCGGAACGCGGCTGTCGTCACGGGCTGGACGGGTTTCTTCCGCGTTCAACGTATAAGAGCACTCGTCTCAGGGTCAGATACACGGCAGGCGGGAATTTCTCGGGATTGCAAGCGCTCGACCGGTGTTTCAGACATCGGCGGCGTTCGGGCCCGCCTTCAGGAGTCGGCGGCGTTCCGGCTCGCGTTTCGGGGTCTACGGCGTTCTTGCCTGCGTTTCTGGAGTGTGGGGCGCCCGGTCCCCGTATTTCGGCACGGCGCTGCTTCGGCTCGCGTCTCGTGGCGCGGGCCGGGGTCTCGGTTGTCTTACTCGCCCTTGTCCTCGGCGATCTCGACCATCGGTTCGTCTTCCCACGTCTCGATGTCGAACTCGCCGTCCTTGACGCCCTCGACGAAGGCCTCCCATTCCGCGGGCGTGTAGATGAGGAGGTCGCCTTCGGGGTTCTCGGCCATGCGGAGGGCCACCAGGCCGTTGTCGGCGTAGCCGATCTCCAGGGCCGCAGGGGTGCCGTCCTCGCGCATCGTGCGCTCCCAGCGGGCCGCCGCCGTGTCGAACTCGCCTTTGAGGGGATGCTCACGCTTCGTCATCGCCCAAGCATAAAGGGCTCGGACCGTCCGGTCCGAGCCCCCGTATCGGTGATGTCGGCCCCGCGGCGGCACTCGTTCACGGTTCCTTCGCGGTGAAGAGCCGTGAGCGAGTGCCGAGGGCCTGCGAGAGGTGAGTTCAGCCCTGATGCGGGTAGCGGTAGTCCGTCGGCGGGACGAAGTTCTCCTTGATCGAGCGCGGGCTCACCCACCGGACGAGGTTCTGCCACGAACCCGCCTTGTCGTTCGTGCCCGAGCTCTTCGAGCCGCCGAACGGCTGCTGGTTCACCACCGCGCCGGTCGGCTTGTCGTTGATGTAGTAGTTGCCCGCCGCATACCGCAGTTCCTCGGTGGCCCAGGCGATCGCGCGGCGGTCGGTGGCGAACAGCGCGCCGGTCAGCGCGTACGGCGCGATGTCGCTCGCCTGCTTGACGACGGTCTCGAAGTCGTCGTCCTCGTAGACGTACACGGCGTGGATCGGCCCGAAGAACTCGTCGGTGAACAGCTCGTGCGCCGGGTCGGTCGCCTCGATCAGGGTCGGCTCGACGAAGTAGCCCACCGAGTCGTCGGCCGAGCCGCCGGTCAGGACGGTGGCCTTGTCGTCGCCTCGGAGCCGCTCGAACAGCGCCACGTGCTTCGCGAACGCCCGGTCGTCGATCACCGCGCCGCCGAAGTTGGAGAAGTCGGTGACGTCGCCGTAGGTGAGCTCCTCGGTCATGCCGAGCACGATGTTCCTGAGGCCGCCGCGCCACAGCGACGCGGGCATGTACGTGCGCGACAGCGCCGAGCACTTCTGGCCCTGGTACTCGTAGGCGCCGCGCACCATCGCCACCGCCAGCTGCTGCGGTTCGGCGCTCGGGTGGGCGATGATGAAGTCCTTGCCGCCGGTCTCGCCGACGATGCGCGGGTAGGCCCGGTAGCCGGTGATGTGGTCCCCCACCGTCTTCCACAGGTGCTGGAAGGTCTTGGTGGAGCCGGTGAAGTGGATCCCGGCCAGGTCGGGGTCGACGAGCGCCACGTTGGAGACGGCTTCGCCGTAGCCGGTGACCATGTTGATGACGCCGGGCGGCAGTCCGGCTTCGAGGAGGACGCGCATCAGGAAGTGCGCGGCGAACTGCTGGGTCGGCGAGGGCTTCCAGACCACGGTGTTGCCCATGATCGCCGGGGCCGTGGGCAGGTTGCCGGAGATCGCGGTGAAGTTGAACGGCGTGATGGCCAGGACGAAGCCGTCGAGGGGCCGGTGGTCCATGCGGTTCCACACGCCGGGCGAGGACTTCGGCTGCTGCCGGTAGATGCCCTCGGCGAAGCCGACGTTGAAGCGCAGGAAGTCGATGAGTTCGCACGCGGAGTCGATCTCGGCCTGCGCGGCGGTCTTGGACTGGCCGAGCATGGTCGCGCCGTTGAGGGTGTCGCGGTAGGGCCCGGAGATGAGTTCGGCGGCGCGCAGGAAGACGGCGGCGCGGTCGGCGAAGGGCATGCGCTGCCACTCGCGCCGGGCGGCCTTGGCGGCGGCGACGGCGTCGGCGACTTCGCCGTCGGTGGCCTCGCGGGCGGTGCCGAGGACGTGGGCCCGGTTGTGGGGCTGGACGACCTCGATCTCGGCGCCGGTGCCGCGGCGCCATTCGCCGGCGATGTTCATGTCCAGGTCGAGCGGGGTGCTCGCGAGTTCGGCGAGCTTCTTTTGGAGGCTCTCGCGCTCTGCCGTGCCCGGTGCATAGGTTTTGACCGGTTCGTTCTCCGGAGTCGGGACGTTAAACAAGGCATCCATCGCACTCTCCCATAGATTCGATGGCAACTGAAAGAAAAGATCTATGATTCCGAGGCTACCGTACGGCCTCCGCTCTCGCCATCTTCGCACAGTCGCGGCCCGGTGGCCCGCCGCGAAGGGAACAAAGGCGCCCCGGCGTGCTTCAGGCCTGCCGCGGGACCGGTGTGATGCAGCCGCCGATGGACGCGTCCGTACTCTGGGCGGGTGACCGATACACAGGATTCACCGGCCGTGACCGACGAGGCGGCCGCCGAGACCGTTCCCCAGCCGAAGCGCGAGGGCCGCGCCGTCACCGTCGTGCTCGGCATAGGCGCGCTCGCGGCGCTGGTCGGCGTGCTCGTCTCGCTGTACGCCCTGACCGGCATGGCCGACGGCCTCGACGAGACCGGCGTGATGACGCTGGCGCTGAGCCTGTTCAGCCCCATCATCATCGCGATATTCGCCGGTGCCGTCGGCGGCGTCGTCGCCTCCCGCGTCAAGGGCCCGCGCCGGGCGCTGGCCGCCGCCGGGTTCGCCGTCGTGGGGCTCGCCACCGCGGGCGCGGCCTACGCGCTGTTCAGCGTCGACGCCGCGATCGCGCTCGCGCTCGGGCTCGTCCTGCTCGGCTCGGCCGTGGTCGGCGGCCTGTTCTCGCTGCCGCGACACCGCCTCCCGGTCGTCGCCGGGCTCATCGGCACGCTGCTGCTGCTCGCGCTCATGTTCCTGCGCGGCGTCCTGGAGACGTCGCAGCAGAGCCTCTTCAGCGACCCGCTCGACGAGTACGGGGCGCTCGGCACCATCGCGCCGTTCGCCGCCGGGCTGGCGTGCGGGTTCGCCGCGTTCCTGTACCTGCGCTCGGCCAAGGCCGGGACGCGGCTGTACGGCTTCCTGTTCGCCGGGGCGATCCCCGGCGCGATCTGGCTGGTGTCGACGATCATCGCCCAGGTCGGCGTCGAGACGGTCCTGGCGATCGGCGTCGACGAGGTCGCCGTGCTCGACGAGGCGTACCTGACGCTGACGTTCCAGTGGCAGTACAACGGCGCCATGACCGTCCTGTTCGCCGGGGCACTGTGCTCGGTGCTGGCCTACGGCATGCTGCTGCCGAGGCCCGCCAAGACGGCTTGATCAGCTTGTCTGCGGGATCGGCAGCCCGCTGATGAGGAGGTCCCGGACGGGCACCGCCTCCACGCGCTCCGCGAGGGGGAAACGGTCGCCTCCGGCATGCGCGACGACGACCCGGTCGATCGACAGGTCGGCGAGGGCGACGCTCATGGACCTGGTCATCTTCGGACGGTCCGTGCGCTTGATCTCGATGCCGATGCGCTCGTCGGCGATTGACACCAGCAGATCGATTTCGGCGCCCGCCTGCGTGCCCCAGAACCACGGGTCCGCGGCGCCTCGGGCGAGCAACTGCTCGATGACGAAGCCCTCCCAGCTCGCACCGATCTTCGGATGGGCCAGCAGGTCGTCGTAGTCGCGGATGCCGAGCAGACTGTGCAGCAGGCCGCTGTCGCGCACGTATATCTTCGGCGAGCGGACTTGGCGCTTGCCGATATTGGTGAACCACGGCTGCAGCTGCCGCACCACCAAAGCATCGCTCAGCGCGTCGAGGTAGCGGCGCACCGTCGGCTGGGAGACGCCGAGTGCGCGTGCCAGCTCCGCTCCGTTCCATGTCTGCCCGTGGTAGTGGGCGAGCATCGTCCAGAACCGCCGCATGGTGCTCGCCGGTATCCGAATGCCGAGGTTGGCAAGGTCGCGTTCGAGAAAGGTCTGGATGTAATCCTCACGCCATGCACTGGACGACTTCGCGTCCTCTGCCAGATAGGACCGAGGCAGGCCGCCCCGGAGCCATAGCGCGTCCAATGCGTCCGGCCCGAGGTCCCGCAGCTCGAATCCGCCGAGTTCCATGAGGGTCACCCGTCCGGCGAGGGATTCGGAGGCCAGACCGACGAGATCGGGCGATGCGCTTCCCAGGATCAGGAATCGTCCGGGACGGCGGTCTTCGTCGGCGAGCACCCTGAGCACCGGGAACAGGTCCTGGTTTCGCTGCGCCTCATCGATGACGACGGTACCTTGCAGCATCGGCAGGCTGAGCGTGGGCGCTCCGAGACGGGCAGCGTCCCTCGGATCCTCCAGATCGAAGAAGTTCGACCTCGGAGGATTCACGACCTGCCTGGCGAGCGTCGATTTCCCGGCTTGGCGCGGACCGGTCACCAACACGATCGGAGCACGTCCCAGTGCTTCCCGCAACTGTGTCTCGGCATCGGCTCGTGCCACGATCCCCATCGATTTCACCTTGTAAATCTAACATTCGATATTAGTTTTACAAGGTAAATAGCGCCGTGTCGAACGGCGTCCTCATTGGGCCGGTCCGGTCACCACGCTCAACAGGTCCTGAAGCTCCGAGGGCGCGTACCAGTCCAGCAGGTGGGTTTCGAGGACCGCCAGGTCCGGCTCCTCGGAGGCGAGCAGCGCGGCGGCGTCGGCGTCGTCGATGTGGACGGCGGCGACCTTCTTGAGTCTGACGGTGCCGCGGAAGTCGGCGGCGGTGTCGCCGTGCTCGTCGATCCGGTCGCCCGGCACGTCCGCCGAGACCACGACGCGCCTGGGCACCTGCCCGGCGAGGAGCCCGACCGACGTCAGCGCCGCGTCGTCGAACGCGGTGTACTCCAGGTCCTCGACGTCGGCGTCCGGGTGCGCGAGGCGCAGCGCCCGCGTCACCATGTGGACCGGCCCGGCGGGCGTGAGTTCACCGGTGTCAGCGAGCGCGCGCAGCATCGCGGCGTTGGCGGGTACGTAGATCCTCGGCATGCCTGTCATTCTCTATCGGCGGCCCGGTCAGTCCTGGCTCGCACCGCCGGGGGCGCCGTGGCACCGCTTGTACTTCTTGCCCGAGCCGCAGTAGCACGGGGCGTTGCGGCTCGGCTCGTTCGAGGACTGCCGCTGGTTCGGGTTGGCCTGCTTGGCGGGCGGCGCGGTGGCGACGCTGCGCGGCCCGGACGACCTGGTGGCCTTCGAGGCGACCTTCGCGCTGCCCTTGCTGCCGGCGCCCGCCGTGCGCTTGACGTCGCGCTTCTTGCCCTGGAGGGCCTTGGGCGGGCGCACGACCGTCTCGCCGGCGGCGTCGGTCTCGCGCACGGCCGCGGTGCCGGTCCCGGAGGCGCCGTCGATGGACGGGGCGCTCTGCAGCAGCCGGTCGGGCTGCTTGAGCGGCTCCAGGCCGCGGATCTCGGCCTCGGGCTCGCCGGTCTTCTCGGTGCCCTCGCCCTCCTTCGGGCGGGGCTTGAGCTCGGCGTTCATGAGGAACCGGACGGTGTCCTCCTTGATGCCGTCGAGCATCGTCTGGAACATCTCGTACGCCTCGCGCTGGTACTCGATGACCGGGTCCTTCTGCGCGTAGGCGCGCAGGCTGATGCCCTGCTTGAGGTAGTCGACCTCGTAGAGGTGCTCGCGCCACTTGCGGTCGATGGTCTGGAGCATGACGCGGCGCTCGAGCTTGCGCATCGTCTCCTCGCCAAACTCGGCCTCGCGGGAGGCGTAGTAGTCGTGGGCGTCCTCGCGGACGGCCTCGAGCAGGTTGTCCGGTTCGAGCTCGTCGACGCCGCCGACGCGCTCGAGCAGCTCCTTCTGGGTGAGCTGGATCGGGTAGAGCTGCTTGAAGGCGCTCCACAGCTCGTCGAGGTCCCAGTCCTCGGCGTAGCCGTCGGCGGTGGCGCCGGCGACGTAGGCCTCGACGACGTCGTCGATCATGTGCTCGATCTGGTCGTGGACGTCCTCGCCGCGCAGGACCGCGCGCCGCTCGTCGTAGATGACGGTCCGCTGGCGGTTCATGACCTCGTCGTACTTGAGGACGTTCTTGCGGATCTCGGCGTTGTGGCCCTCGATCTGGGACTGCGCGGACTCGATCTGGCGGGTGACGAGCTTCGACTCGATCGGGACGTCGTCGGGCACGCGCAGGCGGTTCATCATGGCGCGCACGGCGTCGGCGTTGAACCGCTTCATCAGGTCGTCGGAGAGCGAGAGGTAGAAGCGGGACTCGCCGGGGTCGCCCTGGCGTCCGGAGCGGCCGCGCAGCTGGTTGTCGATGCGCCGCGACTCGTGCCGCTCGGTGCCCAGGACGTAGAGCCCGCCCGCGTCCTTGACCTCCTCGGCCTCGGCGGCGCACATCTCCTCGAACTTCTTGAGGGTCGTCTCCCACTCGGCCGCGTAGGTCTCCTCGTCGGCCTCGTCGACGCCGCGGGAGCGCAGCTCGGCGGCGGCCAGGTACTCGGGGTTGCCGCCGAGCATGATGTCGGTGCCGCGCCCGGCCATGTTGGTGGCGACGGTGACCGCGCCCTTCTGCCCGGCCTGGGCGATGACGTCGGCCTCCTTGGCGTGGTTCTTCGCGTTGAGGACGTTGTGCTTGACGCCGCGCTTCTTCAACGCCTGGGACAAGAACTCGGACTTCTCGACCGAGACGGTGCCGACCAGGACCGGCTGGCCGGTCTCGTGGCGCTCGACGATGTCGTCGACGACGGCGTCGAACTTGGCCTCTTCGGTCTTGTAGATGACGTCGGATCGGTCGTTGCGGATCATCGGCTTGTTCGTGGGCACCGGGATGACGCCGACGTCGTAGACGCGGTTGAACTCGGCGGCCTCGGTCTGGGCGGTGCCGGTGATGCCGGAGAGCTTGTCGTACATGCGGAAGTAGTTCTGGAGGGTGGTGGTGGCGAACGTCTGGTTCTCCTGCTTGATCTCCACCCCCTCCTTCGCCTCGATGGCCTGGTGGATGCCCTCGTTGAAGCGGCGGCCGGCCAGGACGCGGCCGGTGAACTCATCGACGATGAGGACCTCGCCGGCCTCCGAGACGATGTACTCGCGGTTGCGCTCGAACAGCTCGCGGGCCTTGATCGCGTTGTTGAGGTAGCCGACCAGCGGCGTGTTGACCGAGTCGTAGAGGTTCTCGATGCCGAGCCGGTCCTCGACGCGGGCGACGCCGGCCTCCGTGATGGCGATGGTGCGCTTGCCCTCGTCGACCTCGTAGTGCTCGTCGCGCCGCATGGAGTTCACGATCTTGGCGAACTCGGTGTACCAGCGCTTCTGGTGCTCGGCGGGGCCGGAGATGATGATCGGCGTGCGGGCCTCGTCGACGAGGATCGAGTCGACCTCGTCGACGAGCGCGAAGTGGTGGCCGCGCTGGACGAGGTTGTCGATCGAGGCGGTCATGTTGTCGCGCAGGTAGTCGAACGCGAGCTCGTTGTTCGTGGCGTAGGTGACGTCGGCGGCGTAGGCCTCGCGGTGCTTCTCGGAGCCCTCGCCGGGCAGGACCGTGCCGACGGTCAGGCCGAGGAAGCGGTGGATCTCCCCCATCCACTCCGCGTCGCGCCTGGCCAGGTAGTCGTTGACGGTGACCTGGTGGACGCCCTTGCCTTCGAGGGCGTTGAGGTAGACCGGGAGCGTGGAGACGAGCGTCTTGCCCTCGCCGGTCTTCATCTCGGCGATGTTGCCCTGGTGGAGCGCGGCGCCGCCCATGATCTGCACGTGGTAGTGCCGCATGCCGCGGACCCGCTTGGCCGCCTCGCGGACCGTGGCGAACGCCTCGGGCAGCAGGTCGTCGAGGGTCTCGTCGTCGGCGAGGCGCTTCTTGTACTCGTCGGTCAGGGCGCGCAGCTCGGCGTCGGTCATCGACTCGTACTCGTCCTCCAGCGAGTCGACGGCGTCGGCGATGGCGTTGAGGCGCTTGAGTGCGCGGCCCTCGCCGGCGCGCAGCACCCTCTCGAACAGCGACACGGAAAGTCAGCTCCCAGCAAGGTCGGCCACGGATACACGGGTGGATATCGCGTCCAATAGTACGCGTCGCAACCTGGTCCCCCTTCCGGCGGCGGCTGCGGCACAATCGGAACTTATGGAACCCGTCACCCTCGAAGCCGAAGGCCTGCGGCTGGTCCCCTGGGAAGAGGACCACCTGCCCGATCTCCAGCGCATCTACGACGACCCGCTCATCGAGCGGTTCATGGTGATGCCGCTGCCGTGGTCGCGCCAGTACCGGGAGCGTTTCCTGGACCTGTGCGAGCGGCACTGGCGGGCCGACAACCCGCGCTGGGCGGTGGTCGACGCCGCCGGGGCCCTCCAGGGGTCGATGGCGCTGACGCACTCGTTCTCCAGGGAGGTCGCGATCACCTACCTGACCGCGCCGTGGGCGCGGGGCGGCGGCGTGGCGCAGCGGTCGATCCGCGCGGCGGTGCGGTTCGCGTTCGACGAGATGGCGATGCGGCGGATCGCCTGGGACGCGATCGTCGGCAACCACGCCTCGCGGCTGGCCGCGATCCGCACCGGCTTCACCGTCGAGGGGGTCGCCCGCAACGGCGTCAACCAGCGGGGCGTCTCCCGCGACTGCTGGGTGGGCGCGATCCTGCCCGGGGAGGTGCGCGAGGCCGACGACCCGCCGCCGGACTATGCGATCCTCAAGCGCCAGGCGGGGTTCTTCCTGGCCGAGCAGCCGGTCCTGGGGACCGACGTGGCGGGACTGCGCCTGCGGCCGCTGCGGGAGGGCGACGTCGACGACCTGGCCGCGACCTGCGCCGATGCCGAGACGCAGCGGTGGGTGAGCCTGCCGAGCCCGTACACGCGCGAGCACGCCGCCGCCTGGGTGAAGCGCACGAGGGGCACGTGGGACCGCGGCGAGACGGTCCTGTACGCCCTGGCCGATGACGACGACCGGTACTGCGGCTCGGTCGAGCTCACGCTCGGCGTGCCCGGCGAGGCCGAACTGGGCTACTTCTGCGCGCCGTGGGCGCGGGGCCGCGGCTGGACGACCGCCGCGGCGCGGCGCCTGTGCCGCCTGGGCTTCGAGGAGCTGGCGCTGGAGCGCGTCGACTGGCGCGCGGTGGTCGGCAACGAGGCGTCGCGGCGGGTGGCCGAGAAGGTCGGCTTCGTCGTAGAGGGCACAAAACGCCAGTTTCTTCATGGTCCGGGCGAAAGGCTTGACTCATGGACGGGGTCCCTGCTTGGCTGATGGCGTGTATCTCATCGAGCCTGTCACCACCGCGGCGTTCGCGCTGCGCGCGGCGCCCGAGGACCTGAAGCTCGAGTGCGGCTTCGACCCCGACATGGTCGCGGTCGGGCCGGACGTGGACGACGTGTGGGGCGCGATCGGCTGGAGCGAGGCCGACGGCGTCGTGTCGATCCGGTACTGGGTGGCGCCCGAGCGCCGCGGCCGCAAGCTCGCCTCGGCGATGCTCAGGGCCGTCGCCGAACCGATGTTCGCCTCCGGCGCGAGGCGACTGGAGGCGCGGCCGCCGGTGCGGGACCTGGCCTCGATCCGCGCGGCGATGCGGGCGGGGTTCCGGCCCGACGGCGTCCTGCGGTCGGGCTCGCCGGACGGGACCGACGCGCTCTCGCTGGGGCTGCTGCCCGGCGACGGGCACGGCCCGGCCCCGCGGGCGCTGCCGGACCTGCCGGGCGGGGAGCTCACCGACGGGACGGTCTCGCTGCGGCCGCTGCGCCCGGACGACGCCGAGGCGCACCTGCGCCACCGCACCGCCCCCGACGTCTACCAGGGCGCCGCTCTGCAACTGCCGCCGAGCGTCGGCGAGGTGGCCGAGGTGTGCGAGTGGCGGGCCGCGGTCGACTGGCTGCGGGGCCGCTCGGCGTTCATGGTCATCGACGATGGCAGCGGCTACCGCGGCACGATCGGCCTCTACGACGTGTCCCGGCTGGTGGGGACGGCGATGGTCGGCTACGACCTGAGCGCCGACGCGCGCGGCAAGGGCTACGCGACCCGCGCGGTCGTCCTGGTGTGCCGGTGGGCGTTCGACGAGGTCGGCGTCGACCGGGTGTGGGCGGGGACCGACGTGCACAACGCCGCTTCGCAGGCGGTGCTGCGGCGGGCCGGGTTCCGGCTGGAGGGGATCGAGCGGGGCGGTCTGCCGTCGGTGGACGGCACCAGGCGCGACACGCTGCTGTGGGCCAGACTTTCCTGTGATTAGGAGTGCAACCTTCGCGTCCTTGCTGAGCGTCGAATATATAGTGAACCAGTCGCTTTGCAACGTGGAGGATCCCCCCTTGAAGTTCTTGCCCGTCCGTGTGCTCGCGGTGGCGTCGCTGCTGCTCGCGGGCGCCTGTGGCGCTCCCCAGCAGGGAGCGTTCACCCCCGCCCCGATCGTCCCGGAGATCTCGCTCGATGTGGCCGAGGCCCAGGACCCCACCGAGCCGTTCACCGTCACGGCGGTCGACGGCATCCTCGAAGCGGTCACCGTCACCTCCGACCGCGCCAAGACCGTCGAAGGCACCTTCAGCGAGGACCTCACCACCTGGACTTCCGAGGGCGTGATGGACGCGGGCTCGACCCACACCGTCACGGCCATGGCCGTCAGCTCCGACGGGACGGTCACCGAGTTCGAGAGCCAGTTCACCACCGAGGGCCGGGAGGGCTCGGGCTTCACCGTCATCGACGTGACGCCGGTGGTCGAGGGCGAGACCGTCGGCGTGGGAGCGCCGCTCATCGTCACCTTCAGCGAGCCGGCGCCCGACCGGAAGACGGTGGAGCAGAACCTCAAGGTCGAGTCCGAGAAGCCCAGCGAGGGCGCGTGGCGCTGGGTGAGCGACACGCAGGTCATCTACCGGACGAAGGAGTACTGGGAGGCCCACCAGACGGTGACGTTCACGGCCGCCTTCGACGGCGTCTATCTCGGCGGCGACGTGTGGGGCGAGGAGGACTACACCGCCCAGATGGAGATCGGGGCCGCCAACATCTCCTATGCCGACCTGGACACCCATTACATGACCGTCGAGATCGACGGCGAGGTCGCCAAGGAGATCCCGATCAGCGGCGGTTCGGGCGCGGAGTGGGAGTACTACACGGCCACGGGCGTCCACCTGGTGATGGAGAAGTTCGAGACCAAGGTGATGGTCTCCCCGGGCAAGGAGGAGGGCGACGAAGGCTATTACGAGACCCCGGTCAACTGGGCCACCCGCATCAACTCCTCCGGCGAGTTCGTCCACGGCGCGCCGTGGTCGGTGGGCTCGCAGGGCCACGCGAACGTCTCCCACGGCTGCCTCAACGCCAGTGAGGAGAACGCCAAGTGGTTCTACGAGATCGCCCAGCGCGGCGACCCGGTCGAAGTGGTCGGCTCCCCGCGCGAGATGCCGTGGGACAACGGCTGGGGCTACTGGATCCTGTCGTTCGACGAGTGGAAGGAGGGCTCGGCCCTCTGACCATTGCCAGCAGAGCTTATAGGCTATATGAGAATATAATCTTATAGACTATAAGACAATGTCTCCCTATAGCTTATAAAATATAAGATTCAGGTACGCCTGCGGAGTTTATAGGGTATAAGTTATAGACTCGCGAGAGCATGACGGCGGCCCCGAGCGTTCGCTCGGGGCCGCCGGTGCGTCTGGGTGCCGCCCTTCTCGCGGGCGGCCGGTTCCCCCTTGGTATTCGCCGCGACTACATGTCGAGGCGGAGCAGGCCGTAGTCGTACGCCCTGCGGCGGTACACGACCGAGGGCTTGCCGGTCTCCTTGTCGTGGAACAGGTAGAAGTCGTGCCCGACGAGCTCCATGTTCTGGAGGGCGTCGTCGACGGTCATCGGCTCGCCCGGGTGGAGCTTCTCGCGGACGATCCGGCCCGGCAGGTGGTCCTCGACGAGGCCGTCGAAGTGGTCGACGTCCTCCGAGACGAAGTGCGCGAGGCCGTGGGCCTCACCCGGCGCCTCGACCAGCGACTCGGGCAGTCTGGCTCCTTCCTCCCGCACCGCCGTGGCCTCGGCGACCGACATCGGGCGCAACTTCCCGTTGCGGTGCACCCGCTTGCGCTCCGAGCTCTTCCGCAGCTGGCGGTCGAGCTTCGCGACCGCCAGCTCGAACGCCGAGCGGAAGTCGCCGGCGCAGGCCTCGGCTCTCATGACCGCCCCCTTGGGGCGGCACGTGATCTCGACGCGCTGGGCGTGATCGTTCTGACGGGGATTGGGCTCGTGGTACAGCTCGACGTCGATGTCGATCGCGTCGCCGTCGTACCTGGCCAGGTACTTGGCGATCTTGGACTCGATCTTCTCCTCGACGAGCTCGCGGTAGTGGTCGGGGACCTCCACGTTACGGCCCTTGACGACGATTTCCACCTCGGAACCTCCCAGGTGCACCCCGCCTCTTCGCGGGAGTGCGGACGAAGTTGCTCATGCTGGGTCCGGAGCCGGCTGCCCGGTACGGCGGATGGAGGGACCTCCTCTCACGGGGGGACGGCACGGGCCGGTGACGCTCTCGTGTTGCGGGCGTTCACCTTTCGTCAAGTGGAAATCCACCTGTTCCCGGTCGTCTCGTTACCGATCTGAGATTTTGAGACTATCCCCTGAAACAGCGAAAGTCGACCCCCTGCATATGGGAATTCTCCCGTCTACGAGGGGCTCCGCGCATGAATTTCAGAGGACTGCCCATAACTATTCGCAATAGTGTGCGAACCGAGCGCAATCGTCCCCGTGACTTTCGATGGCAGCCACACCTGTCACACGCGCGGCCGGGGGCCGCAATGGGGGGTCAGGGCGGTGCTCCTCGGCAGCACTCCTCGGCAGTGCTATTCGACGGCGGCCACCGCGGCCGCCGCAGCCACTTTCACACCGGCCCGGCGCAGCGCCGCCGCGGCGGCGCTCAGCGTCGCCCCAGTGGTCACGATGTCGTCGAGGAGGATCACCGGCCGCCCCGACGCCGCCAGCGCGGCGGCCCGCCCCGGGACCACCGCCAGGCTCGCGTCGGCCGCGTGCCGCCGCTGGGCCGCCGTCAGCCCCACCGAGTCGGCACGCGGACCGGCGCGCAGGCACCGGTGCGGGCGGCCGATCGGCGCGCACAGCGCCGCGACGTGGTCGAAGCCGCGCTCGCGCCTGGCCGCACGCGTCGGCGGGATCGGCACCAGGGCCGCGTCGGGCACCTCCGCGGCGACGACGGCGACCGCCCGGCCGAGCAGGCCCCCGAGCACGGCGGCGAGCTCGCGGCGCCCGCGCTCCTTGTACTCGTTGAGGGCCTCGGCCAGGGGACCCTCGTAGGCGCCCGCGACGACGACCGGCGGCGTCCCCGGCGCCCTGGGGACGGCCAGAGCGGCCGCCGCAGGCAGGCCCGCGGCGCACGCGGCGCACAGGCCGCCGCCCGAGGCGGGCACTTCCCGGCAGGAGGCGCACGCGGCGGGCAGGAACAGTTCGCACAGGGCCTCGACGAGTCTCACGCCGGGCCTAACGATCGAGCGGCGCCTCCGGTGACCCGGGAGGCGGCGCTCAGTCGTTGAGGGCTCAGTCGTTGGGGCTCAGTTGTTGAGGCCGACCGCCTTCATCCGCTCCTGGTGGGCTCGCGTGAGCCCGCGCAGGAGTTCGTCGACCGAGCCGTCGCCGCCCGCGCCGATGAGGTCGGTGAGCCGCTCGTGCGCGGCGGCCACGCCTTGGGCGCGGTTGATGGCCTCGCCGACCAGTCGCCGCCCCCACAGCGACAGCCGCCCGGCGGCCGAGGGGTCGGCCCCGACGGCGGCGCGGATCTCCTCGGCCGCGAACTCGGCGGCCGAGCCGGTCTCCAGGACCCGCTCGATCAGCGTGCGGTCGTCGCCGGTGAGCTTGGCGGCCACGGCGCGGAAGAAGTCGTCGGCGACCGCGTCGCCGACGTAGACCTTCACGAGCGCCTCCAGGAAGTCCCGCGGCGCGGTCGAGGAGTCGTAGGCCCCGAAGGCGTCCATAAACGGGGCCATCGCCTCGGCCGGGTCGGCGCCCAGGGCCTCCAGGCGGTCGGCCAGCAGCCGGTAGTTGCGAATCTCACCCACGGCCGCCTCGGACATCCTGGCGCGTCGTGCCAGGTCGGGGGTCAATCGGGCGTCGACGGCCATCCGCTCGAACGCCAGCAGCTCGCCGAGCGCAAGAAGCCCAAGGAGATCGATGACCGCCTCGCGGCTGGGGCGCCAGTCGCCGCCGTGCTCGGCCGCCTCGGCCGCGGGAACAGTTGGTTCGGACACGACGGCAGGTTACCACCAGACGCACCGGCGCGCCGTGGGCGAATCCGGCCGAAAGCGAGCACCGTTCGCCTTCGCGCGGAGCGGATCGCCGCATTCGCGGTGAATCGGCCCACTCCGGGCGAGGCGCGCGAACGGCACGCCAAGACGGACGGGCCGAAGCCGCGTAGGATGGTGAGGAGCGACTGCGGCCCTCAAGCGGCTTTTCCCTGACAGCGCAGTCCTCGAAGCGCCGACGACGCGATCGTCGCGGCGCGTTTGTGAAGCGGCGACCTAACCGGATCCGGCGGCCGTCGCCGCTGTGTAGACAAGAAAGCATGTGGCGCCGAGTTCCCCGGATCTCCTGAGCAGTCCTCCGCCACGAGGTGAACAGAGTGAACGAAGTGAACATCGAACGGCTCGAGAACAACGGGCCGACCTTCTCCGAACTGGGAGTTCGCGAAGAGTCCGTAGAAGCGCTCGCGGCGCTCGGCATCGAACGGGCCTTCGCCATCCAGGAATACGCGATCCCGATCGGCCTGCGCGGCTCCGACATCATCGGGCGCGCCCCCACCGGGACCGGCAAGACCTTCGGGTTCGGACTGCCCATCATCGACAAGATCGCGTCCGTCGACGAGGGCGCCGACGGCCGCCCCCAGGCGCTGATCCTCGTCCCCACCCGCGAGCTGGGCCTCCAGGTCGCGCGGGACCTCGAGGACGCCGGGAAGACCCGCTCGATCCGGGTCCTGCCGATCTACGGCGGCCGCGCCTACGAGCCCCAGATCGAGTCGCTGCGCTCGGGCGTCGACATCATCGTCGGCACCCCCGGCCGCCTGCTCGACCTGTACAAGTCCAAGCACCTCAAGCTCGACCAGATCGCCCACTGCGTCCTGGACGAGGCCGACAGGATGCTCGACCTCGGCTTCTCCGAGGACGTCGAGCGGATCCTCAAGCTCCTGCCCGAGCAGCGCCAGACGATGCTGTTCAGCGCCACCATGCCGGACACGATCATGGCGCTGTCGCGGCGGCACATGTACCGGCCCGTCACGGTCCACGCGGACGTCACCGGCCCCGACGACGAGGCCGTGTCCAACACCCGGCAGCTGGTGTACCTGACGCACTCGATGAACAAGGTCGAGGTCGCCGCCCGGATCCTCCAGGCCGAGGGCCGGGGTCTGACGATCATGTTCTGCCGCACCAAGCGGGCCGCCCAGAAGCTCGCCGACGAGCTCGACTTCCGCGGCTTCGCGGTCGGCTCCGTCCACGGCGACCTGGGGCAGAACGCCCGCGAGCGGGCCCTGCGGGCCTTCCGCTCGGGCAAGATCGACGTGCTGGTCGCCACCGACGTCGCCGCGCGCGGCATCGACGTCCCCGACATCACGCACGTCGTCAACTACGACTCGCCCGAAGAGGCCGAGACGTACGTCCACCGGATCGGCCGCACCGGCCGCGCCGGGGCCACCGGCACCGCGGTCACCTTCCTGACGTGGGAGGACCTGCCGCGCTGGAAGATCATCGTCAAGGCCAACGGCCTCGACCTGGGCGACCCGGTCGAGACGTACCACACCTCCGACCACCTCTACACCGACCTCGACATCCCCGAGGGCGCCCCGCCGGCCCTGCCGAGCGAGCAGCGCAAGCGGGACGGGCTGAGCGCCGAGCGCGAGGACGACGTCGAGGGCGGGCGCCGCTCGAAGGGCGGCGGCCGCGGCCGGCGTCGGGGCGGCAACGGCGGCGGACAGCGCCGTCCGTCCGAGAGCGGCCCCAAGCGCGAGAGCGAAGGCTCCGGTCGCAGGCGCCGGCGCACCCGCGGCGGCTCGGACCGGCCTTCGGACCGGGCGGGCGAGGCCGAGCGCGCGCCGAAGCCGGAGACCGAGCGGGCCCCGCAGGCGAAGGCCGAGGGCGGCGCGGACGCGCCGGCCCGCAGGCGCCGTCGGCGTCGCCGCTCCGGCGGCTCCGAGGCCGCTTTCGGCGACTAAGCTCGCCGGTATGAGCGAGACGCCGGACGGATCCACGGCTCACTACGACGGCCCGCCGGCGAGCGTTCCGCCGCCCCCGGGGTGGCGGGTCGAGTCGGTCGCCGTCCCGAGTGAGCCGAGGCGGATGCCGCGGCAGGACCACGGCGCGATCGACGTCGCCGAGCAGCGGGCCAAGCTGGTCACCCACTGGACCGCGCTGCTGGCGGTGGCCCTGATGTTCACCGTGGTCATCATCGGCGTCCTGCAAGGCTGACGGCGCCGGTCGCCCACTCGGGCGACCGCCGCCTCACGGCTGTCCGGCTCCGCCCCCTCAGGAGCCGGCGGTGTCCCCCCACACCATCGACGCGCCCGTGTCGCCGGACTGGAAGACCGTCCAGGCGGCCAGGGCGAGCAGCGCCAGCGCGACGATGCCGAGGATGAGCATGACGACCTTGCGGCCCGAGGCCGCCGCGTCGGTCGAGACGGGGGCCGATCCGTCCTCGTCGGCGCCTGCCGGGGCGTCGCCGTCTCGGGCGGCGGCGGCCCTGCGGCCGCGGTCGAGCGCGGCGAACAGCCACCAGACCGGGGCGAGTCCGACGAGGATCCACAGCAGGCGGTAGCCGAGATCGTGGTGCTCCTGGACGGCCTCGGGCCAGCCGCCGGGGTAGAGGTGGTCGGCGAGCTGCTGCCCGCTCCAGATGGCGCCGAAGGCGGCGGCGGGCGCGATGAGCGTCAGCGCCGCGCAGGCCCAGCCGACGCGCCTGCGCAGCGGCGGCACGAACAGGTACGCCAGTCCGAACAGGACCAGCAGCGGCACGAACACGACGGGGGCGTGCACGGCCAAGGGGTGTACGGGCAGATCCAGAATCGTGGTCATAAGACTTAATTGAACCTTATAGTAACCACCGATGGGTGCCCGGCTCACGTCTGCTGGAAGACCTCGACGTAGCCCATGACCGCGTCGGCGATGAGCTGCACCGCGATCGCGGCCAGCATCACGCCCGCGATGCGCGTGAGGACCTCGATGCCGCCGCGCCTGAGGATCCGCACCAGCACCCCCGAATAGCGCATCACCAGGTAGATCACGATGTGGATGAGGACGATCGCGATCGCCACCCACAGGTAGTCGACGGGGCTGGGCGCCTGCTGCACGTAGAGGATGACGGCGACGATCGCGCCGGGCCCGGCGAGCAGCGGCGTGCCCAGCGGCACCAGCGCGATGTTCGCGGTGGCCTGGCTCGAAGGGTCGTCGGCCTGGCCGGTGAGGAGCTGGAGGCTCACCAGCAGCAGCAACAGGCCCCCGGCGCCCTGGAGGGCGGCGAGATCGATGTGGAGGTAGTTGATGATCTGCTGCCCGAGCAGCCCGAACAGGGTGATGACGCCGAGGGACAGCATGGTCGCCTGCAGCGCTGCGCGGTTGCGTTCGCGCTGATCCATCGCCCCGGTCAAGGCGAGGTAGATCGGCACGATCCCCGGCGGGTCCATGATGACGAACAGCGTCACCCCGACCGTCAGCACGTACTCGAGTTCACCCACGCTGCGAGTATGCCAAGGCGCACTGCGTCACAGCGCGGGTTTCGCACGCCGGTGTTAGTTGTAGCTCACCACCGGCATGAGCGCCCCTTCCGGTGGCGGCAGTTCGGAGACGGCGGCGGGCTCGGACTCCATGTCGAGCAGCGCCCACGTCTCGTCCTCGGAGCTGAAGGCGATCTGCCAGCGTCCCAGCGGGTCGACGAACTGGTGCTCGGAGTCGAACAGCTGCTGCTGGAGCGAATCGTCGCCCTCGATCTCGGTCTCCAGGCCCTCGCTGTAGTAGGTGGTGCTCACATGTGTGACGAGTCCGGGCGCGGCGCTGTCGGCGCTGGCGTCGGCGATCATGGTCTCGGTGGCGTACTCGCTGAGGTAGCCGCACTCCTCGGACTCGGCGGCCGAGCCGCCCGGTTGGAGGTCGGCGACGCAGACGTAGTCGGGGTTGTTGTAGTCGGTGATGACCGCGGACTCGTACCCGGCCGCGGCGACCGTGTCCAGGCCCCAGTCGTACTGGTCGTTGAAGTAGTAGGTGCCGGACGCGCCACCGGTGACGCCGGTGAGGTCGCCGGAGAAGACCAGCAGGCTGTCGCTCCAGTCCTGGAGGGTGATCTCGGTGGTCAGGTCCAGCGAGAGCGGGTCGGTCGAGGGCGAGGCGTCGGCGGGGAACAGCTGGTACAGCTGGCGTCCGGAATCGCCCGCGGGGTAGTTGACCGCGAAGGACTCGGCGTCGCTGCGCACCACCGTGTGGAAGTCGTCGGAGGGGACCTCGTAGCCGACCGATTCGGCGCCGTCGAGGTCGGTCACCTCGACCCACATGGGCGAGCTCACCACGTAGGTGTCCTGGAGCCGTTCGGCGCGCTGCGGCGCCTGCTCGGCGTGCAGCGGGATGTACTCGTCGTCGGCGTTGACCACGCCGTAGGCGCCCTCGCGTTCGACGACGAACTCGATGTCGAGCTCGCTCTGGGCCTCCTCGACGGTGGTGGCCACCGGCGGCGCCTGCTCCAGGCCGCCGGCGCCCGGCAGCCATATGGCGACGGCGGCGCCGAAGACGACCAGGCCTAGGCCGCCCGCGGCGGCGCCGAGGCGGCGGCGGCGCCTGATGCGCCCGGCTCCGGCGATGGCGGCGTCGGCCAGGCCCTCGCCGTGGAGCGGGGGCGCGGACTCGGCGCGCCCGGCGAGTTCGGTGCGCAGGAGGTGCTCGAGGTCCTCGCTCACGCCGCCTCCTCGGGATGTCGGCTCAGGCCGAGTGCGGAGGCGGGGGTGCCCAGGCGCTTGCGGAGCCCGGCGAGGGCGCGCGAGGCCTGGCTCTTGACGGTGCCGGTCGAGATGCCGAGGATCTCGGCGATCTGGGCGTCGGTGCGGTGCTCGTAGTAGCGGAGGACGAGGACCGCCCGCTGGCGCTTCGGCAGGGCGGTGACGTGGCGCCACATGGCGTCGCGCACGGCGCCCTGCTCGGCGAAGTCGCGGGAGGTGTCGGGGCGGTCGTCGAACAGGTCGGCGGGCTTCTCGCGGTTGGAGCGCTTGCGCCACCAGGAGGCGTTGGTGTTGTAGAGGATGCGCCTGGCGTAGGCGTCCACCGAGTCGGTGGCACGGATCCTGCCCCATGCCAGGTAAGTCTTCGTCAATGTCGTCTGCACCAGGTCCTCCGCTGTCGCCCAGTTCCCCGTGAGGAGGTACGCCGCACGGTGCAGCGCGGCCGAGCGCGCCGCCACGTACTCGCGGAACTCCTCGTCCTGAGACGATTTGGCCTCGCTCACGCGTCTCCCTGGGGGGATCGAACAACAGACGACTCACCCCCGGCGGAAGGTTGCTTCGCAGTGCGGGATTCTGCCAAACAACGGGTGCCCGGGGCAACCGAGGGGACTTCGCAGGAGTATACCCAGTAGTCGTTCTCCGGCCGGTGGGGCGTCCGCTCAGGCGTCGCCGCCGAGGCGGGTGTCCTTGTCGTAGGCGTTCTCCAGGGGGAGGTCCTCCTCCTCCTCGGCCTCGCGCTCGTCGACGGCCTCGGGCTCGTACATCTCCTCGCACATCCGGAGGTAGAGGTAGTTGGGGTTGGGCAGGTGGGGGACGTTCCGCAGCGCCTGGTCCTGGCCGGCGGACTCGATGATGAACTCGCCGTAGTTGAGCATGCGGCCCATCGGGGTCTGGGCGTACTTCATGTCGGTGACGCGGCCGAGCGGCATCATCGCGACCGAGCGGGTGACGACGCCCTGGATGAGCATGATCCGCTTGTTGGTGAGGATGAACCGGTCCATGTACCAGTCGATGATCTTCCAGCCGACGAGGAGGAGGATCGCCAGCCAGACGATGACGGTGATCGTCAGGCCGGTCTCGCTGGAGCCGGACTCCCACCTCATGAGCAGGCCGGAGACGAAGCCCATGATGAACGTCGCGAGGGTGCCCACGATGTACCAGGGCAGGAGGTGCATCCAGTGGCGCCGCCACTCGCCGCGGTACTTCTCGGTGGGGAAGAGGTATCGGGCCGCCATCGGCGAGGGGGCGTCGGGCACGGACGGGGCCCGCACTCCGGCCAGGAGGCCGCCGGCGGGGCTGTCGTCGAATCGGACGCCGTCGATGTCGCTCGTGGCGGCCGCGGGGGCGCCCGCTGCGGCGAATTCGCGGGTGGGGTCGTCTGCGCCGGGGGCGGGACTGTCTGCTGGGGCGCGCGGGGTGGGCGGTTCGAGCGGCTCGGTGTCCTTTTTGTCCCCCGAGCCGCCTGCACCGGTCTCGGTCATCGCTGTGTCATCCTCAGGTCACCAGACCGGTGATGAATGACGCGAAGCCGTTGCCCACATCGCCGATCGCACTGGCGATCGAGCTGACGACGCCGCCGGCCTCGTCCGGCCTGTAGGCTATAAAGAACACCAGGAACGCCAGTCCGCCCCAGGTTAGAATCTTCTTCAACATTCTCACCCTCCCATCAAGGGACCTGGCCAAACGTTTGTCCCGCGCAGGCTCGTCCAGTTTATCGTACGAACATGTCTCGGCCTTTTGCTTCCACCGGCCGGTTCGGTGCGAACCGGACGAGGCGGCCTCGCGCATCAGCGTAGCGTTTTCGCCCCGCTTCCGCAGCACTCCGCGGTCTGGCTGCGGAGCAACATATTCGCTTATTCCACCGGCGAGACTACCTCAAGTCACCTTCCATTGGCTCAATGTAGGCACATAGGCGGGCGGTCGCCAAGAAAGCGTCAGGTATCCGACACTGGCGGCCCGGTCCAGGCTGGAGACCTCGCTCCAAGATCAATCTGGCGTGCGTTGTTCGAACACGTGCTCGCGGATCCAGGCGTGCATGGCGATGCCGCTGGCCACGCCCGCGTTGATCGAGCGCGTGGACCCGAACTGGGTGATCGAGCAGATCGTCGAGCACACCCGCCGGACGGGCTCGGACAGGCCGGGCCCCTCCTGGCCGAACACCAGGACCGCCCGGCGCGGCAGTGA
This sequence comes from Glycomyces arizonensis DSM 44726, assembly GCF_000482705.1. GTDB lineage: Bacteria > Actinomycetota > Actinomycetes > Mycobacteriales > Micromonosporaceae > Glycomyces > Glycomyces arizonensis. Next base: position 57,403 of record NZ_AXWO01000026.1, read on the forward strand.
GGCCGTCTCGATGGGGACCGAGCCGGGGAGGTTGTCGATCCCGACCACGGCCAGGTCCGCGTCGGCGGCCCACTCGACGAATTCTTCTACAGTGGAGTGATGTTCGACGTGCTGGTAGCGGTCGGTGACCATCGCGCCGCGGCGGTTCCAGCGGCGCTTGCCGATGATGTGGACCGCCCTGGCCGCGAAGGCGTTGGCGTTGCGGACGACGGTGCCGATGTTGAAGTCATGCCGCCAGTTCTCGATGGCGACGTGGAAGTCGTGGCGGCGCTCGTCGAGATCGGCGACGATCGCCTCGCGGCGCCAGTAGCGGTAGGCGTCCACGACGTTGCGCCGGTCGCCGAGCTCGAGCAGCTCGGGATCGAAGCGGGGATCTTCGGGCCAAGCCCCCTGCCACGGCCCGACGCCGACTTCGGCGCCGCCGGGCTCGATGTCCTCATCAGTCACGCCGACCATTGGAGCACAGCGCCGGTGGCGGGCGAGGAGCTCGGGAACGGGGATTGACCGGCGCCTCACCGGCCGTGCGAGCGCGCGTCGGACGGCGGCCGGGCGGCGCCGGCTCGGGTGCGCATGGCGCCGCCCCGGCGGCTACGGGGGAAACCGACCGGGGCGACACGAAACATACTAACTACCGAGCCCGTGCGATCGTGCACACACCTATTTGAATCCCCTTGCACTGTAAGGAAACTCGACTTATCTGCGTCTCTCGCCCACCGCTGCTGCGCAGGCTTCACACGCACCACAGCAGTCAGCCGCCTCAGGAGCGGCGCGAGGCGGCGGTGAACGAGCGCAGGCGCTGCGAATTCGCCACCACCGAGACGCTCGAGAACGCCATCGCCAGCCCGGCGATCATCGGGTTGAGCAGCCCGAGGGCCGCCAGCGGGAGCGCCGCGGTGTTGTAGCCGAAGGCCCACACCAGGTTCTGCCGGATCGTGCGCAGCGTGCGCCGCGCCAGGCGGATCGCGTCCACGGCCACCAGCAGGTCGCCGCGCACCAGCGTCATGTCGCTGGCCGCGATCGCCACGTCGGTGCCGGTGCCCATCGCGATGCCCAGGTCGGCCGCGGCGAGCGCGGCCGCGTCGTTGACGCCGTCGCCGACCATCGCCACGACCCGCCCCTCGGACTGGAGCCGGCCGATGTGCGCGAGCTTGTCCTCCGGCATGACCTCGGCGATGACGTCCTCGATGCCGACCTCGGCCGCGACGGCCTCGGCGACGGCCTTCGCATCCCCGGTGAGGAGGACCGGCGTCAGACCGAGGCGGCGCAGCTCGGCGACCGCGCGCGCACTGGTGGGCTTGACGGTGTCGGCGACGGCCACGGTCCCGGCGACCTCGCCGTCCACGACCACCTCGACGACCGTGGCGGCGTCCGTGCCGGCGGTGCCGGAGCGGCCGACCGCCACGGTGCGGCCCTCGACAACGCCGGTGACGCCGACGCCCGGCCGGTTCGCGAAGTCGGACACGGCAGGGAGCTCGCCGAACCGCTCGCGCGCGGCGGCGGCGATCGCGCGGGCGATCGGGTGCTCCGAGGCGTCCTCCACGGCGCCCGCGTACCGCAGCGCCTCGTCGCCGGAGTGGTCGACGACGCTCATCGCGCCGGTGGTGACGGTGCCGGTCTTGTCCAGGACGATCGTGTCGATCTTCTTGGTCGACTCGAGGACCTCGGGGCCGGAGATCAGGATGCCCTCCCCCGCGGCGCGGGCGGTGCCGATCATGAGCGCCATGGGCGTGGCCAGGCCGAGCGCGCACGGGCAGGCGATGACCAGGACCGCGACGGCGGCGGTGACGGCCGTGCCGAGGCCGCCGACGAGCGCCCAGACGACGAGGACCACCAAGGCCAGGGCGATGACGATCGGCACGAAGACCGCGGAGATGCGGTCGGCCAGGCGCTGGACGGCGGCCTTGGAGGCCTGGGCGTCCTCGACCATGCGGGCCATCTGGGCGAGCTGGGTGTCGGCGCCGACGCGGGTGGCGCGCACCACCAGGCGCCCGGAGGCGTTGACGGTGGCGCCGGTGACCGTGTCGCCGATGGTGACCTCGACGGGCACGGACTCGCCGGTGAGCATCGACTCGTCGACGGCCGAGGCGCCGGAGCGCACCTCGCCGTCGGTGGCGATCTTCTCGCCGGGGCGGACGACGAACTCGTCGCCGACGGCCAGCTCGCCGATCGGGACGCGGACCTCGCGCCCGTCGCGCAGGACGGCGACGTCCTTGGCGCCGAGCTCCATCAGGGCGCGGAGGGCGGCCCCGGCCTGGCGCTTGGAGCGGTGCTCGAGGAAGCGGCCGAGCAGCACGAACGCGGTGACGCCCGCGGCGGCCTCCAGGTAGGTGTTGGAGGCGGCCTCGCCCGCGGAGCCGGTGAGCGAGAAGCCCTCGCTCATGCCGGCCGCGCCCGCGTCGCCGAGGAACAGGGCCCAGAGCGACCAGCCGAAGGCCGCGAGGGTGCCCATGGAGACCAGGGTGTCCATGTTGGCGGCGCCGTGGCGCAGCGTGATGGCCGCGACGCGGTGGAAGGGCCAGCCGCCCCAGACGACGACGGGCGCGGCGAGGGTGAGGGCGAGCCACTGCCAGTACTCGAACTGGAGGGCCGGGATCATCGACAGGGCGATGACGGGGACGGCGAGGACGAGCGAGCCGATGGTGCGCTGGCGCAGCGAGCGGAGCTCGGCGTCATCGGCGACGGCGGCATGGTCGTGGCCGCCGGTGGTGTGTTCGCCGCCGTGGTCGTGTTCGGCGTGCCGGGGGGCGGGCTCGGGGACGACGTGGGTGGCGCCGTAACCGGTCTTCTTGACGACGTCGACGAGGTCGTCGGCGGAGACGCCGTCGGGCGCGGCGACGCGGGCGCGTTCGGTCGCGAAGTTGACGGTGGCCTCGCAGCCTTCGACCCGGTTGAGCTTCTTCTCGATCCGGGCGGCGCACGAGGAGCACGTCATCCCGGTGATGTCGAGGTCGATGATGTTAGCCATGATCGAACCATACCCCCTAGGGGTATCAATCGTCAAGGCGACAGGGTTGAGATCTCAACACGCAGAGGTTATAGAATATAAAATATATGGTATAAGGTATAACTTCCGCACTGCGCACCCCGGGATCTGGACACGCGCAGGAGTTGCGGCGGGGCCGACGACGAGCGCGATCGATTCCCGGGGCCTCGGCACGCGCGGGACTTGTGCCGACGTTCCCGAGGTCAAGGTGCCATGGCCCCCGGGATCTCAGCACACGCGGGAGTTATGAAGCGGTCGCCGCCGGTGTCGGTCACCGCCACCCGGGATCGCGGCACGCGCGGGAGTTATCCACAGGCCTCGCGCGCCGTCGCGGGAGTTATCCACAGGCCCAGAAACTTTTCCTTGACCGGTTTTGGGGCGTCTGTCAGGCTGGCGAGGACTTTCGTGGTGTGCAGGACGGCGGCGGGGGGGTAAAGAGGGGCGGAGTAGCGCCCCGGGCGCGCCAACACCCGAGCAGGGTTACGAGTCGAACACCACCGCTTGTCGGCCATCACCCGCCGCGCCGCCGCTTCGCGGCGGCCTCCGGCGCGGAGCGGCGTCGTATCGATGAGGGACGTCGCCGCCGCGCCGCCGCTTCGCGGCGGCCTCCGGCGTAGCAATGAGGGATGTCGCCGCAGTGCCGATTCGCAGGGGCCTCCGGCCGCCGTCATAACAATGAGGGACGTCGCCGCCGCGCCGCTTCTCGGCGGCCTCCGGTGCGGTCGTCGTAACCGTGGTGAGGACGTCGCCGCCGCGCCGCTCCGCGGCTTCGGCGGTCTCGCACGCCCCGCCGCGGATCGCATGGAGGCGCCGGTCACATGAAGGCGCGCAGGGACTCCGGGTTGGCCAGCGCGTCGGTGGAGATCGCCTCGTCGGGCCCCACGCCCTTGAGGATCTTCTTGACCGGGATCTCGACCTTCTTGCCGCTCAGCGTCCGCGGCACCGCCGGAACCTGCCGGACCGCGTCCGGGACGTGCCGGGGCGAGAGCTGCTCGCGCAGCGCCCGCTTGATGCGCTGCCGCAGCGCGTCGTCGAGCTCGATCCCCTCCTTGCAGGCCACGAAGAGCAAGAGCTGGTCCTCCTGCTCGTCGTCCAGGTGCACCACCAGCGAGTCCGCGATGCCGTCGATCGACTCGACCACCGAGTAGAACTCGGCCGTGCCCATCCTGACGCCGCCGCGGTTGAGCGTGGCGTCGCTGCGCCCGGAGATGACCGCCGAGCCGCGCTCGGTGATGGTGATCCAGTCGCCGTGGCGCCATATGCCAGGGAAGTCCATGAGATAGGTGTCCCGGTAGCGCTGGCGCAGCGGGTCGCCCCACAGCCCCACGGGCATCGACGGCATCGGCGAGACGATCACCAGCTCGCCCTCCCGGCCGGTCACCGCGCGGCCGTCGGGGTCGAACGCGCGCACGTTCGCGCCCAGGCACCGGCACGAGATCTCCCCGCGCCACACCGGGACGGTCGGCGCGCCGCCGAGGAAGCCGGTGCACACGTCGGTCCCGCCGGACAGGGACTGGAGCTGCGCGGTCGCACTGACCTCGTTGTAGACGTAATCGAAGCCCGCCGCCGGCAGCGGCGCGCCGGTCGAGCCGATGCCGCGCACGCGCGAGAGGTCCGCCTCGCGCGCGGGCTTGACGCCCCTGGCGCGGCAGGCCATGAGGAACGGCGCGGAGGTGCCGAAGAACGTCGTCCCGGACTCCTCGGCCAGCCGCCACATGCCCACCGGGTCGGGCGCGCCGTCGAACAGGACGATCCCGGCGCCCACGATGGGCGCCGAGACGAGGTAGTTCCACATCATCCAGCCGGTGGTGGAGTACCAGAAGAACCGGTCCCCCACGCCCAGGTCGTGGTGCAGGGCGTGCATCTTGGCGTGTTCGAGGGCCATGCCGCCGTGCGAGTGCACGATCGCCTTCGGCAGGCCGGTGGTGCCCGAGGAGTACAGGATGTAGAGCGGGTGGTCGAAGGTGAGCGGCTCGAACTCGATGCCGCCGTCGTAGGCGCAGAACCGGTCCCACGTCTCGCCTTCGGGGTCGGAGCGGCCCAGGTACTGGAGCGTGACCACGCGGCCCAGGCCCGGCAGGGCGGCGGCGACCTCCCGCACCTCGGCGGTGCGGTCGATCTCCTTGGCGCCGTAGCGGTAGCCGTCCACGGCGACGAGGATCTTCGGCTCGATCTGGGAGAAGCGGTCGATGACGGCGCGCGCGCCGAACTCGGGCGCGCAGCTGGAGAAGACGGCGCCGATGCTCGCGGCGGCGAGCAGGAGCGCGAAGGTCTCGGGGATGTTCGGCATCCAGGCCGCGACGCGGTCGCCGGGGCGCACGCCGTGGCCGAGGAGCCCGGCCCTGGCGCGGGAGACGGCCTCGCGCAGGTCGGTCAGGGTCCATTCGACGGGGGCGCGCGTGTCGGAGTAGGCGCGCACGATGACGTCGTCGTCGCCGACGCCGGGGGCGGTGAGGACGGCGCGGGCGTAGTTGAACGACTCGTCGGGGAACCAGACGGTCTCGGGCATCGTCTCGTCGGCGAGGACGCGGTGCTCGGGCACGGTCTTGCCGAGGCCGAAGTACTCCCAGACCGAGCCCCAGAAGGGGCGCAGGTGGTCGACGGAGTACTGCCACAGCGCCGGATACGAGGTGAGGTCGCGTTCTTCGCGGCGCGACAGCCACTGGCCGAACCGCCCGATGTTCGTCGCCTCCACCGCGTCGGGCCGCGGCAGCCACAGCACCTCGTTCCTCACGGTCGCCTCCCAACCTCCACGCCAGTGTGGCCTGCAGCACTATCGTGTCACGGAGGCGCAAGGAGGACGCTATCGGGGGTTGGTTTGCGCCAGTTCATCCTCAATGTAACGGTCCTTGGTGATGTACAGGCCCGCGATGAGGTGCACGGCCATGAGGACGTAGAGGAGCGCGAACGGCAGCGTCCACTCCCGCGTCAGGCCGTGCAGCCAGCCGACGGCGAACGGCCCGATCCCGGCCAGCAGGTAGCCGCCGGACTGGGCGAACGAGGACAGCGCCGCGGTCCCCGCCGAGGTGCGCGCCCGCAGCCCGAACAGCGTCAGGATGAGCGGGAAGACCGACATCGCGATCGCCATGAACACCATCCAGACCCACGTCGAGGCCCCGCCGCCGAACAGCTGGACCCCCGCCACGCCGATCGGGTAGCACAGGACCAGCGCGAAGAACACGGGCCGCTGGCGCCCCGGCCGGACGGCGACCACCGGGACGAGCATGAACACCGGGATCTGGACGAGGGTGAACAGGCCGAGCATGGACGCGGCGGTGGCCCCGTCCATGCCCTGGTCGCGCAGGAAGGTCGTGAGCCAGCCCATGAAGATGTAGGCCATCGCCGACTGCGTGCCGAAGGCGAGCAGCATCATCCACGCGAGCCTGGAGCGCTGGACGCCGCGCAGGTGATGGCCGTTCCCGGCCGCGGCGTGCTCGGCGGGCGGGCGCCACAGCAGCCACGGGACGATCGCGAGCAGCGCGGGGACGGCCCAGGCGGCGAGCGCGAGGCGCCAGTCGCCGGTCCAGTGCTCGAGCGGGACGGTCGCGAACGCGCCGACGCTGGTGCCGATGGCGAGCATCGCCGAGTAGGCGGTGGTCATGCGGCCGAGGGAGCGCGGGAAGTACTCCTTGACGATGATGGGGACCGCGACGTTGCCGATGGCCCCGGCGGACAGCGCCAGGAGGCTGAACAGCAGGAACAGTGCGGTGTGGCCGAGGTAGGCGCGGGCGACGAGGCCGACGCTCATGCCGAGCAGGGCGAGGGTGATGACGCTGCGGGCGCCGAAGCGGCGGGTCAGGCGCGGGGCGAGGGCGCCGAGGGCGGCGAAGGCGACCACCGGGAGGGTGGTGAGGAGCCCGGCGACGGTCTCGGACATGCCCAGGCCGGTCTGGAGTTCGGACAGGAGCGCGCCGACGCTGGTGACGGCGGTGCGGAAGTTGAAGGCGGCGAGGACGACGCCGGCGACGAGCATCCAGGCGCCGAGGATCGAGGCGCGCGTGGAGCTCGGAGGTGCGGCTTCGGCGGCGGTCGGCACGCGGGCGTCCCCTCCATCCTTCCGGTACCGGTTCGGGCAAGCGCTGTCTCACCTGGTGAGAGAAGCGGGAAGGGCGGGTGACCAGGCGGGATACGGTGGCGTCAATTCATGGGATGAATGAACGGCCTGTCAACGATATCCCGGCCGCCGTCTGCTTTAATCCTTCTAGTGTTGGGAAACACGCCACCCCTTCCGGAGAGGTCAGGTCCGCCAGTGGCTTTGGAGTCGACCCGCAAATCGGCGCTCGTCGATCAGGTGATCGATCAGCTGCGCCGGCAGATCAGCGACGGCGAATGGGGCATCGGCTCGCGCATCCCCACCGAAAGCGAACTGTCCGAGCTGCTCGGGGTCGGCCGCAACACCATCCGCGAGGGCGTGCGGGCCCTCGCCCACGCCGGGCTCCTCGAGATCCGCCAGGGCGCCGGGACCTTCGTCGTCGGCCGCTCCGAGGTCACCGCCGCCGTCCGCCGCCGCATCGCCGCCAGCAGCGCCTCGGACACGATGGAGGTGCGCCGCGGCCTGGAGATCGAGGCCGCCCGCCTCGCCGCCGCCAGGCGCGACGAGGCCGACGTCAAGAAGCTCCGGATCCTCCTGGCCGAACGCGAGGCCACCTTCGAGGTCAGGGACACCGAGGCGTTCATCGAAGCCGACCTGGCCCTCCACCAGGCCGTGGCCGAGGCCAGCCACAACAGGCTCCTCCACGAGCTGTACGTCGACCTGTCCGACTCGCTCAGGGAGATCGTCAAGGCCGGCGTCGGCGACGAGCTCGGCCGCGACCCGCACATCGACCACATCCGCGCCATCGAGGCCGTCATCGCCGGCGACCCCGACCTCGCCGCCGCCGAGACGGCCGCGTACCTGCGCCAACTCATCGAGGATTGAGCGGCCCGCCCGAGGTGGAGATAGAGTCGTGAGGCGCCCCCGCGCCGGTTCGGGGCCGCACCTTCGAGAGGAGCACCATGCGCTTGTCCGCCCGCGTCGACTACGCCCTGAGAGCGGCCGTGTCACTCGCCGGATACGGCGACCAGTGGGTGTCGGCCGAACAGATCGCCGAGGACCAGGGCATCCCCCGCAAGTTCCTCGAGTCGATCCTGCTCCAGCTGCGGCGCGGCGGCATCGCCAGCTCCAAGCGCGGGCCCGAGGGCGGCCACCGGCTCGCCAGGCCGGGCGAGGACATCAGCCTCGCCGACGTCATCCGCGCCGTCGACGGCCCGCTCGTGGGCGTGCGGGGCGAGCGGCCCGAAGAGGTCACCTACCCCGGCTCGGCCAGGGCGCTGACGAACGTGTGGGTGGCCCTGCGCGTGAACGAGCGCAACATCCTCGAATCGGTCTCCCTCACCGAGGTCGCCACCGACCATCTCCCGGCCACCGTCACCAAGCTGCTCGAGGACCCCGACGCGTGGGTGGTCCGCGGCGCGTGAGGCCGCGACCGGGCACGCGCGGCGCTTGCACGCACCGGCGGCGCGATTTTGACAGAATCAGCACGTGAAGTTCCCTGACCTGGGGGCCTGGTGGGACCGCGTCCTGGCCGCGGCCCGCAAACGCTCGAACCTGGTCGACCACGTCTGGCGCGCCCAGGAGCGGTACTTCGAGGTCCACGGCGGCCAGCTCGCCGCCGCGACCTCGTACTACGCCTTCTTCGCGGTCTTCTCGATGTCGCTTTTGGCCCTGGCGATCTTCGGATACCTCCTCAACTCCCCCGACATCTACGACAGCGTCGAGACCTGGCTCGAGACGAACCTGCCGATCATCGACATCGGCGTCCTGGAGGACTCGCGCCAATCGGTGGGCATCCTCGCCGGGATCGGGCTGGTGGTCGCCGGGGTCGCGTGGGTGCAGTCGGTGCGGGCGGCCATCCGCCTGGTGTGGGGCCTCGAAGCGCAGCCGGGGAACCCGTTCCTGCGGTGGGCCATCGACCTGCTCGTCCTCATCGCACTGTCGGTCCTGTTGCTCATCACCATCAGCGCCACCGCCGGCACCGAGACGATCATGGCGCTGCTCGACCTCGACCGGGCCGAGGGTGCCTCGGCACTGCTGATCCGGTCCCTGTCGATCCTCGTGGGCCTCATCGCCAACGCGGTGCTCTCGGCGGTCCTGCTCCAGGCCCTGCCGCGGCTCGCGCTGCCGGTCCGGCGCGTGTTCTGGGCGGCCGTGTCCGTCGCGGTAGGACTCGAGCTGCTGAAGACGGTCGGGCGCATCTACGTCCTGAACGTCTCCGACCGGCCCGCGTACCAGGCGGTGACGACCGCGGTCGGCCTGCTGGTGTTCCTCTACCTGTTCAACGTGATGCTCCTGCTGGCGGCGGCCTGGACGGCGACCTCGAAGCACGGCAAGGTCATCGACCTGTACCAGCGGGCCGCGATCACCGACGGCCGCGACAGGCCCACCCCGATCCTCTGACGACGGCGGCGGCCCGGACTCGCGCGAGTCCGGGCCGCCGCATCGTTCGCGTGCGTCTACGCCGCGGCGCAGACCTGCCCGTTCAGCAGGAACATGCCCGGGTCGTCCGGATCGCCCTCACCGAGGAAGCCGATCTGCTTGGTCTTCCCGGGTTTGAGCGGGAAGTTCCAGAACGCCGGGTCGGCCACGAGCGTGTCGCCCTCCAAGGCGACCTCGCCGCCCCAGGGGACCCTCACGCGCTCCACACCGGAGGCCTTCCACACCAGGTCCCATTCGCCGATGGGGTCCTCCCCGGTGTTGGTGACCTTCACCTGGACGACGAACCCGCCGCCCCAGTCGGCGGCCACCTTGTAGTCGACCTCGCAGGAGGCCGCGGTGTACGGCGCCTCGGCCGTGTCACCGGTGCCCTCGTAGGCGATGTCCTGCCACTGCGGGGTCTCCATGTCGTAGCCGAGGAAGAAGCTCGGCCACGGCGGCTGGTTGTACGACACGTTCTGCCAGGCGATGCCCATGCGGTACTGCGGGTCGTGCATCAGCGTCGGGATCGTGTAGTCGGTCTCGATCGTGGTGGTGAAGATCCGCACGCCGTCGTTCGACTCCTTGCGGAGGACGACCTCCTCGCGCCAGTCGCCCATGATGTCGCCGGTCAGCACCGCGTTGCCCTTGGTGCCGTTGTTGGTGTCCACCCCTTCGGGGGTGAAGATCTCCTCCTGGGTCCCGGTCTCGGGGTCCCATTCGGCGATGTACGGGTAGATCGGCACGTAGTCCGGTTCGTTGAACTCGTGGTCGAAGATCTCCCTGCCGAGGTCGCCGTCCCACCAGACCATGGAGTTGGCCGACGGGATCGAGTTCGAGATGAGCGTGCCGTCGGCGGCGCGCAGTTCGCCTTCACGCGAGTTCCACGCGCCGTCGGCGCTCACCGCCCAGCACTCGGCCCCGGCGTAGTTCGGGTCGATGTCGCCGCAGGTGCCGCGTCCGACGTCGCTGTCGCCCGGCATGGACCAGATGATCTCGCCGGTCTCGGCGTCGCGGAACACCGCGCCGCGGTTCTCCGAGGCGCTCATGCTCTCGAACGGGCTGAACACCTCCAGGCCCTCGCGGCTCGGGTCGAAGTCCGAGACGTGCAGCGCGTCGCCGTGGCCCAGCTCGGTGCTGTACAGCGGCGTGCCGTCGTCGTTGATGGTCATGGCGCCGTAGACGATCTCGTCGCGGCCGTCGTCGTCGACGTCGGCGATGGACATCTGGTGGTTGCCCTGGCCGTTGTACTGCGGACCGAAGTCGGTCGACAGGAAGTGCCAGCGCTGGGTGAGGTGCTCCCCGTCCCAGTCCCACGCCGAGAGCTCGCTCTTGGTGTAGATGCCGCGGCTGGTGACGAGCGACGGGCTCTGACCGTCGAGGTAGGCCACGGCGGCCATGAGGCGGTCGCCCCGGTTGCCGTAGCAGTCGCCCCAGTCGCAGATGTCGCCGCGGTCGGGCTGGAAGTCGACCGTGTCGAGCGCCGCGCCGGTCTCGCCGTCGAAGACGGTGAGGTACTCCGGCCCGGTGAGGATGTAGCCGCCGTCGTTGCGGTAGTCGGCATCGGCGTCGCCGATGACGGTGCCGACGCCGTCCACAGTGCCGTCGCCGGTCTTGAGGGCCACTTCGGCCTTGCCGTCGCCGTCGAGGTCGTAGACGCTCAAGGACGTGTAGTGCGCTCCGGCGCGGATGTTGACGCCCAGGTCGATGCGCCAGAGCCGCTCGCCGGCGAGCGTGTAGGCATCGATGTAGACGTTCCCGGTGTAACCGGAGTGGGAGTTGTCCTGCGAGTTCGACGGGTCCCACTTCTGGATGAGCTCGTACGTGCCGTCGCCGTCGAGGTCGGCCACCGTCGCGTCATTGGGCGCGTAGGTGTACTCGACGCCGTCGGGCGTGGTGCCCCCCGCGGGGCGCTCCATGTCGATGTCGACGTACTGCTCGCCCCAGACCTCGAACGCGTCCGAGTAGCCGGTCTCGACGCCGCCTTCGACGGTGGCGATCCAGTACGTCGAGTTCGCCGTGCCGCCGGGGTCGGTGAGGTTGGTGGCCGTGGTCGGCTCGTCGGTGATGAGCACGCCGTCGCGGTAGACGTTGAACGCGAGGCCCTCGGGGTCGAGGCCGAGCCTGCGCCAACCGAGGTAGACGCCGTCCTCGACGCTGACCGCGACGGGGGCGCGGTCGATGGACTCCATCTGCGCGGCGCAGTCGGCGCACGGCTCGTCGGGCGTGTCGTCACTGCCGGGCACGTCGCCGATGCGGGTGAGTTCGAGGCCGTTGAGGTGGCCGGTCTGGCCGGTCACGGTCATATCGAGCCGGCCGTCCTCAACGAAGATGCCCTCGAAGTCCTTGGTGGTGACGCTCTTCGAGCCGGCGCTGACCCCGCCGTAGTCGTAGCCTTCGAACGCGAAGTTCGAGCGGGCCGAGCCGAGGTAGTCGCCGACGGCGACGCGGGCGGCGTAGTTGCCGTCCGGCACGTCGACGGCGAAGGTGTACTCGCCGCCGAACCAGGCGACGAAGTCGCGGCCGACCGGGTCGTCCTCGGCGCCGCGGTCGCGGTCGATCGCGGTGGACATGTCGGTGGTGAAGCCGTAGCCGGACTCGGCGGTGTAGGCCGTGCCGCGGTTGGTCTCGGTGTAGCCCTCGGCGACGACCTGGCTGGCCGGTCCGAAGTCGAACTTCCATCCGGCGGTGGCGGTGGTGACGGCGAGGACGGCCGAGCGCTCGGATTCGCCCTTGCCGTTGACGGCGGCGACGGCGAACTCGTAACCGGTGTCCTCGGCGAGGCCGGACACGCGTCCCTTGCCGACGGTCGAGGTGGTGCCCAGGCGCCATTCGCCGCCCGCCTCACGCACGTAGACGCGGTAGATGTCGGTCTCGACCTCGTCCCACAGCAGGGTGACGCTGGCGTTGGCGACCGTCTCGGCCCGCAGGTTCGCGGGCGCGTCGGGGACGCTGCCCGGCGGCGCCACGTCGACGACGTGCTCGGCGAGCGGCGTGTCGAGCGTGGCGGTCTCCTCGGCCACCAGGCGGGCCATCTGGATGGCGCCGTACTCCTGGAAGTGGGTGTCGTCGGCGGTGCCGTCGGGCCGGTTGGGGTAGACCCCGGGCGGGACGTGCAGGAACACCGATTTGGCCTCTTCGGGGCCGATCTCGTTGAGGTAGGCGCGCGAGGAGGCCGACAGGTCGACCATCGCCACGCCGGTCTCCTCGTGGAGTTCGTAGACCTTCTCGACGTATTCGGGGAAGGAGACGTTGAACTCGCCGGTGTCGGGGTCGAAGTCGCGCCGAGAGACCGGGGTGACGAGGACGGGTATGGCGCCGGCCTCGATCGCGCCGGCGATGTAGTAGTCCCGCAGGTACATCTTGTAGTCGTCGGGCGGGGTGTAGCGCTCGGGGCGGCTCACCGTGGCGTCATTGTGTCCGAACTGGACGAACAGGTAGTCGCCCGGCTGGATCTCGTCGAGGATGGCGTCGAGGCGCCCCTCCTCGATGAAGGAGCGGGAGGAGCGGCCGCCGATGGCGTGGTTGGCGACCGTGACCTCGTCGTCGAAGAACTGGTCGAGCATCTGGCCCCAGCCGGCCTGGGGCTCCCAGTAGGGGTCGTAGGTCTGGACGGTGGAGTCGGAGGCGAGGTAGACGGTGATGCCGTCGTCCTCTTGGGCTTGGGACGGGGAGGCCGCGGCGAGGACGCCCGCGAGCCCGGTCGCCCCGGCGGTGAGCGCCGCGAGGGCGCGCCGCCAGGGCGGTTGAGCAGTCTTGAACTTCATGGTCACTTCCGTAGCGAGAGGAGGTGCCCATCGCAAGGCACGGAATGAATCGTTTCAATTCCGTGGCGGTTTGACGGGCAAGCGTTTACTACTCCCGGGACACTACCGAGTGATGAGACGAAAGTCAATACATGTCGATACATGTTGCGATTGGACGGTCGTTTTCGGTGGGTTTCGGGTGACTCGGCGGCCCGAGGTCCGCCACCGGAGCGCCCGGCTCGGGACCGCGCGGCCGGCGCGCGGCGCCGCCCCCGCGGATTCGAGGTCCCAGCGGGGGCGGCGCCGCGCACTCCGGAAGGGCGGTCAGCGCACGTGGTCGGCGATCGGGAGCGGGAGCGCCGCGGTGCCCTCCGCGACCAGCCTCGCCATCTGGTTCGCGCCGTACTCCTGGAAGTGGGTGCTGTCGTTCGCCCCGTCGGGGTAGTTCGGGTACTCCCCCGGCGCCAGGTGCATGAAGACGTCCTCGGCGGCCGCGGGGCCGATACTGTCGAGGTAGGCCCGCGAGCGCGCCGACAGGTCGATCATGTCCACGCCGGTCTCGTCGACCAGCTCGTAGACCTTGTCGACGTAGGCGGGGAACGAGACGCGGAACCTGCCGGCGCTCGCGTCGTAGTCCAGCCTGGACACCGGCGTGATGAGGACCGGGACGGCACCCTTGGCCCGCGCGCCGGCCATGTAGTCGTCCCGCAGGTACCGCTTGTAGTCCTCGGGCGGCGTGTAGCGCTCGGGCTTGCTGTAGTCGGCGTCGTTGTGCCCGAACTGGACGTACAGGTAGTCGTCCGGCTGGATCACGTCGAGGATCGCCTGGAGGCGCCCCTGCTCGATGAACGACCGCGAGGACCGGCCGCCGATGGCGCGGTTGGCGACGGTGGTGTCGGCGTCGAAGTATCCGGCGAGCTTCTGCCCCCAGCCGGTGAGCGGGTAGACCGAGGAATTGTAGGTCTGGGCCGTCGAGTCCGAGGCGATGTAGATCGTCGGCGCGTCCCCGCTCGGCGCGCCGACCGGGATGGGCCTGAACTGCTGGTTCGTCCCGCCGGTCGCCGTGTACTGCGACACGCGCGCCCCCGGCTGGGTTGAGCGCTCCCAGACATCGAGCGACTTGCCGGAGTTGCGGTTGACGAACCTGAGGTAGGTGCCCTCGTCGATGATCTGCCACTGCTGGTTGGCGCCGCCGTTGTCCGTCCACTGGACGATGTCGGCGCCGTCGTCCCGGCTCTTGGCGTAGACGTCGAGCACCAGATTCGAGTGGCGGGCCTGGATCTTGTAGTACCCGCCGCCGGCGTCGACGAAGCGGAACTGCTGGTGGGCCGCGTCGGTCCGGTTCTGCTGCACCAGTTCGGCGCCATTGGCGGTGGACGAGGTGAGGTCGAGGACGAGGCCCGAATGGCGGGCTTCGAGGACGTACCAGGTGCCGGTGGCGAACGCCGCGTGCGCCGGGGACGCGGCGGTCAAGCCTCCGGCCGCGGCGGCGGCTCCGGTGACGAGGCCCGCCAGGGATCGGCGGGTGAACCTCGCTCCAAGGGCGCCTCGGGGTTGTCGCTGTTGTCGCATTGCTCCTCCAGGTGTCGGATGGTGGGCCGCGGCGCGGCAGCGCCGGGCATGGCTGGGGCGGCGCCGAGCGCCCTGCTATTGAAACGATTCACTATCGTGGCTCGGCGACGCTGCCGTCGGAATGTTCGGTGGCAGGCATGGGGCTGGCAAGGTGCCGGTCCGGTCCGGGGGATCGGCGTACTGAAAAGGGTCTACGTACTGAGGAATCGAAACGTTTCAATGTCAAAGATCGTAATGCCCGGCGGTCGCCGAATACAAGCCCGCAATCGCTCAACGGTCGGATTCTGCGATGAACGGGTCGATCAGCGGGGCAGGAGCGGCGCGAGGCGCTCGCGGGCGGCGTCGAGGTCGAGGCCCTGTTCGGCGACCCATTCGTCGTTGAAGTAGGTGGTGGCGTAGCGCTGCCCCGAGTCGCACAGGAGCGTGACGATGCTGCCGCCCTGGCCGCGCTCGCGCATCTCGGCGATGAGCGCGAGGGCCGCGACGAGGTTGGTGCCGGTGGAGCCGCCGAGGGGCCGTCCGAGGCGCCGCGAGGCCCAGCGGAGGCAGGCGACCGACTCGGCGTCGTCCACTTTGACCATGCGGTCGACGAGGGCGGGGAGGAACGACGGCTCGACGCGCGGGCGACCGATGCCCTCGATGCGGGAGGCGCCCTCGGCCGTCGACTCCGGGTCGCCGTCGCGCCAGCCGGCGAAGAACGCCGAGTGCTCGGGATCGGCGACGCACAGCCGCGTGTCGTGGCAGCGGTAGCGGGTGTACCGGCCGATGGTGGCGGAGGTCCCGCCGGTGCCGGCGCCGACGACGATCCACGCCGGAACGGGGTGCGGCTCCAGGCGCAGCTGCTCGTATATGGATTCGGCGATGTTGTTGTTCCCGCGCCAGTCGGTGGCCCGCTCGGCGTAGGTGAACTGATCCATGAAGTGCCCGCCGGTCTCCTCGGCGAGGCGCCTGGCCTCGGCGGTGGCCGCGGCCGGGTCGGCCGCGAGGTGGGCCTTGCCGCCGTAGAACTCGATCTGCGCGATCTTGGACCGGCTCGTCGAGGCCGGCATGACCGCGATGAACGGCAGGCCGAGGATCCCGGCGAAGTAGGCCTCGCTGACGGCCGTGGACCCGCTGGACGCCTCGATGACGGTGGTCCCCTTCTCGATCCAGCCGTTGCAGATCGCGTACAGGAACAGCGAGCGGGCCAGCCGGTGCTTGAGCGAGCCGGTGGGGTGCGCCGACTCGTCCTTCAGATACAGGTCGACGCCCCATTCGGCCGGCAGCGGGAACGGCAGCAGATGGGTGTCGGCGCTGCGGTTGGCGTCGGCCTCGACGGCGGTGATGGCCCAGTGGACCCAGGATCGGTCCGCGGACCGGTCAATCGATTCCATGCTCGCTCTCTCCGGTGGTGATCGGCTGGGGCCGGTCCTCCCACTTCGTCGACAGAGTGATGGTGGTGCGGGTCTGGGCGACGCCGTCGATGGCGCCGACGCGGTGGATGAGCTGTTCGAGATCGGCCATCTTCGGCACGCGGACCTTGAGCTGATAGCACTCGACGCCCGCCAGGAAATAGCACGATTCGATCTGCGGAATGGCGCGGAGCCGATCGCAGATTCGGACGTGGTCGGCGCTCGAATCGGGGATGATGCCGATGAGCGCGGTGATGCCCAGTCCGATGGATTCGGGATCGATGGCGGCCTGATATCCGGTGATGACGCCGTTCTTCTCGAGCTTGGTCACCCGGTCCTGCACCGAGGGGGCGGTGAGACCGACGCGTCGGGCCAGCTCGGCGTAGGAGGTCCGGCCGGCGGTGCGCAGCAGGTTCACGATGGTCCGGTCGATCTCGTCCACCTGTTGAGGATAGCCAAAGGCATTCCTCCGAGACTGTGCCCGGCTGATACCGGAAGACTGCTAGAGGGTCGAAAACGGCCCCGAGGGCAGGGGCCTTACGCCTGGTACTTTCAGGCAAAACCTAACAGCCGAAAGTATGTCCAAGAACTCATGGCAGGTTTGACTGAATAGTGATGTAATGGGTTTAACCGCACGAAGTGAGTATTCATCACGGGGAGGATGGAATCATGGAGACCGAGGACCGCCTACTCACGCCAGGCGAAGTGGCCTCGCTGTTCCGCGTCGATCCCAAGACGGTGACGCGCTGGGCCGCGGCCGGTCGGATCGGCAGCATCCGCACGCCCGGCGGCCATCGGCGGTTCCGCGAGTCCGAGGTTCGCGCGCTACTTGAGGGCGAGAACGGATCGCACGGATTCGAGTCCGGAGGGCAGCACTAGGCCGCCGCGGACGATGGTTGGACCACTCGCAGACGCCGCCGGAAGCGGGGCCACAGCCTCGCGGCCGACAGACTTATCCAGCAGGGCACGACGCCCGGCACCGTGAACGCCGGTGCCGCGCCGCTCTCCCGGGCTCAGCCGGGACGAGGCGCGCGGTGGCCGGCGTTTTCGCGTGCCCGCGGCGAGTACGGCGACCGAGAAGTCCCTTTTAGAATGAATTAACGACGATATAGGCAAATGTCCACGCTTTGAAGTCGGATGAATACCCTGAGTCGCCACAGATGCCGCTAATCGGAAATTTGTTGGAAATACGGGAGCGAACCCCTTGACTTCACAGTGATACATCGGCAAACTTCGATGTGAAAGTTGGGAGCGCTTCCGCAGGTCCCGGTACGTCCGGACCGCTCCCGCAACCGACTACCCCGACAGAATCAGGGATTCACATGACAGTACGTCGAAGCAAGAAGAGGCGGATCGCGGCGAGCGCCCTCGCCGCGAGCGCGCTCGCCGCCGGTTCGATCGCGATGGTCGCGGCGAACACCGCGGGCGCGCAGGAGGCTCCCGACGAGGTCGACGTCGCGCAGGCGAAGGTCGACAACCCGTACGAGGGCGCTCAGGTCTACGTCAACCCGCAGTGGTCGGCCAACGCCGCCGCCGAGCCCGGTGGCGAGGCCATCGCGGACGAGCCGACCGGCGTGTGGCTCGACCGCATCAGCGCCATCGAGGGCAACGACTCCCCCACCACCGGCTCGATGGGCCTGAAGGACCACCTCGACGAGGCGGTCGCCCAAGGGGCCGATGTCATCCAGGTCGTCATCTACAACCTGCCCGGCCGCGACTGCGCGGCGCTGGCGTCGAACGGCGAGCTGGCCGCGGACGAGATCGGCCGCTACAAGAGCGAGTACATCGACCCGATCGTCGAGATCATGAGCGATGCGGCCTACGCCGATCTCAAGATCGTCAACGTCATCGAGATCGACTCGCTGCCGAACCTGGTCACGAACGTCTCGCCGCGCGAGACGGCGACCGAGAACTGCGACACCATGCTCGCCAACGGCAACTACCAGGACGGCATCTCCTATGCCGCGGCCGAATTGGGAGCGCTGCCGAACACCTACAACTACCTCGACGCCGGGCACCACGGCTGGATCGGCTGGGGTGACGCCAACCCGCAGTACGACAACTTCCACGCCTCGGCCGCGATGTTCGGCACGCTCATCGGCATGAACGGCATGACCGCCGACGACGTCCAGGGCTTCATCACCAACACCGCGAACTACTCGGTGCTGGAGGAGCCCTACTGGGAGGTCGACCAGAACGTGGGCGGCACGGCGCTGAACCAGAACCCGGACGTCAAGTGGGTGGACTGGAACGACTTCAACGGCGAGATCGACTTCGCCACGGCGTTCCGGGACGAGCTGGTGTCCAACGGCTTCAACGACAACGTCGGCATGCTGATCGACACCAGCCGCAACGGCTGGGGCGGCCCCGACCGGCCCACCGGCCCGTCGAGCTCCGACGACCCGGCCACGTTCGTCGACGAGTCGAGGATCGACCGCCGGATCCAGAAGGGCAACTGGTGCAACCAGGCCGGCGCCGGCCTCGGCGAGCGCCCGACCGCCTCGCCTGAGCCGAACATCGACGCGTACGTGTGGATCAAGCCTCCGGGCGAGTCCGACGGCGCCTCTGAGGAGATCCCCAACGACGAGGGCAAGGGCTTCGACCAGATGTGCGACCCCGACTACCAGGGCAACCCGCGCAACGGGAACAACCCGTCCGGCGCCAGGGACAACATGCCGCTCTCGGGCCACTGGTCCTCCGAGCAGTTCGCCGAGCTCCTGGCGAACGCCTACCCGCCGGTCGACTAGCGGTGGGGGCGGCTCGGCCGACGTTGCGAACGGCCGGGTGAGCACCACCTCGATCCACAACGGTGGGAGCCGCCGCGGCGGCTCCCACCGTTTTCGTTGCGTCCGAACGGCGCCGCGCACCGCCCGCCCGAGCGGTGAAATTCCGGATCGAGGGGCGTTTCCTTTTCCCTTGCACGGGAGCGGTTTCACAAAAGTAACCGCTTGCCAATGGAAACCTTCCTGAAATATTGCCGCGAAAACCTTGACAGCTCATCTAAACATCGGAGATTATCGATACATCGCTTGGGAGCGCTTCCCTAGCTGCAACCGAACCCTCACACGATTTTGCACTAGCCATAACCCAGCGGGACCCCCATCCAAAGCCTCACGGCGAGCGGGACCCCGAACACGAAGGACATCGAATTATGCAAGTACATCGAAGGCGCAGGAGGCTGGCCGTCACGGCCGCCGCCGTCGCCGCGCTCGGTGCCAGTGCCCTGACCATCGCCTCGGCGAACCAGGCCTTCGCCGAAGAAGGCTGCGAGGTCTCCTACGACGTCGTGAACAGCTGGGGCAGCGGATTCCAGGCCAACATTACGATCAGTGCCGGCGAGGCCATCAACGGCTGGGACATCAGCTGGGACTTCCCCAGCGGCGCGTCCGTCCAGAGCGCCTGGAACGTCGACTGGAGCCAGAGCGGCTCCACGTTCAACGGCTCCGACGTCGGATGGAACGGCTCCATCGCCTCCGGCCAGAGCGTCCAGGTGTTCGGCTTCGTGGGCTCGGGCAGCTCCGCGTCGCCGGGCCAGTTCACCATCAACGGCGACGTCTGCAACGGCGGCGGCAACGATGACGGCGGTGACGACGACACCACGCCGCCCGACGACGACACGACGCCGCCGGACGACGGGGACGACGACAACCCGCCGGCAGGCGACAAGGTCGACAACCCGTACGACGGTGCCCAGGTCTACGTCAACCCCATCTGGTCGGCCAACGCCGCCGCCGAGCCCGGCGGTGACGCGATCGCGGACGAGCCGACCGGTGTGTGGCTCGACCGCATCAGCGCCATCGAGGGCAACGGCTCGGAGACGACCGGCTCGATGGGTCTGGAAGACCACCTCGACGAGGCGGTCGCCCAGGGCGCCGACCTCATCCAGGTCGTCATCTACAACCTGCCCGGCCGCGACTGCGCCGCCCTGGCCTCCAACGGCGAGCTGGCCGCCGACGAGATCGGCCGCTACGAGTCCGAGTACATCGACCCGATCGTCGACATCATGGGCCAGGACAAGTACGCCGACCTCAGGATCGTCAACGTCATCGAGATCGACTCGCTGCCGAACCTGGTGACCAACGTCTCGCCGCGGGCGACCGCGACCGACAACTGCGACACGATGAAGGCGAACGGCAACTACCAGGAGGGCATCTCCTACGCCGTGTCCGAGCTCGGCGCCCTGCCGAACACCTACAACTACCTCGACGCCGGGCACCACGGCTGGATCGGCTGGACCGACTCCAACCCGCAGTACGACAACTTCCACGCCTCGGCCGCGATGTTCGGCACGCTCCTCGGCATGAACGGCATGACCGCCGACGACGTGCACGGCTTCATCACCGACACCGCCAACTACTCGGTGCTCGAGGAGCCCTACTTCGACGCCGACACGGTCGTGGGAGGCCAGGCGCTGAACCAGAACCCCGAGGTCAAGTGGATCGACTGGAACGACTACATCGGCGAACTCGCCTTTGCGCAGGACTTCCGCGACGATCTGGTGGCCAACGGGTTCAACGAGGACATCGGCATGCTGATCGACACCAGCCGCAACGGCTGGGGCGGCCCCGACCGGCCCACCGCCGCGTCGACCTCGAACGACCCGGTGACCTTCGTCGACGAGTCGCGCATCGACCGCCGCTACAACAAGGGCAACTGGTGCAACCAGGCCGGTGCCGGCCTCGGCGAGCGTCCGACCGCCAGCCCCGAGCCGGAGATCGACGCCTACGTGTGGATCAAGCCCCCCGGTGAGTCCGACGGCTCCTCGGAGTTGATCGACAACGACGAGGGCAAGGGCTTCGACGAGATGTGCGACCCCGACTACGAGGGCAACCCGCGCAACTCCAACAGCCCGTCCGGTGCCAGGGACAACATGCCCATCTCGGGCCACTGGTCCTCGGAGCAGTTCGCCGAACTGCTGGACAACGCCTACCCGCCGGTCAACTAGTGAGTGAGCGGCCCGGCGCGCCGCGAGAGGACGCGCCGGGCCGCCCGCCCCGGGGAAGACCGACAGCACAATGAACGGCTCGGCGCTGTGAGTGGCCGCCGAGCCGTTCCCATAGACCCTATTCTCGGTTCCTTCCGAATACGGGGCCCCGCGGGACGGCGGGGCCCCGTTCTATTGCGGCCTGAGGCCGGTCAGCAGGGCGTCCACGACACGTTCGACGACGTCGGGGGCCTGCAGCTCCGGGTAGTTGCCGTAGACGAGGATCGTCAGCAGCGGACTGGAGAACATCGCGCCGGCCAGCGCCGGGTCGATGTCGTCGCGCAGCTCGCCCCGCTCGGCCCAGTAGTCGAAGACCTCTTTGACGAACGCTTGGCGCCGCTCCATGAAGTGGTCGTGGTAGCGCTTGTAGTCGGGGTCCTTGGCGACGAGCATCATGCACTTGAATATCTTGCGGTCGCGCGGACCGGAGGACTTGCGCATGTTGTTGCCGACGAAGATCAGGTCGTCGCGCATCGAGGTGTGCGGCAGGTTCCGCGGCAGCGGCGCCTTGACGCTCTCGACGGCCGCCGCCACCAGCGCCTCCTTGGAGGGCCAGCGGCGGTAGATCGTAGCCTTGGAGACGCCGGAGCGCTCGGCCACGGCCTCGACGCTGACGTCGGCGATGGTGCCGTGCTCGGCGAGCAGGTCCAGGGTGGCCTCCAGGATCGACCGGCTCACAGCCTCGCTGCGCGGTCGGCCCTTGGCCGGTATCTGGTCGTCGGTCTCGCCGAGCACGGGTTCCATGGTTCGATTGTCTCTCACACCTCGCTGAGCGCGGGCTCGGCGGCCCGCTCGGGCTCGGCGACCGGGCCCTGCTCACGGCGTTTTCCCGGGAAGAACGCGGCGATCACGATGAGCCCCAGCAGCGCGACGCCGATGGAGGCGAACGCGGTGGTGTGGAGCGCGTCGATGAACGAGGTGTTGGCCGCGTCCATGATCTGCGGCGCCGCCTCGGGCGGGATCGCGCCGGACTCGACGGCCGCGTAGGTGGAGGGCAGGTCCGACTGCGCCGCCTCGGGCAGCTGCGGGACCGCGTCGGCGATCTGGGACTGGTAGGCCTGGGCCATGACGGTGCCGAGCACGGCCACGCCGAGCGCGCCGCCGGTCTGGCGCAGGGTGTTGCCCAGCGCGGAGGCGACGCCGGCGCGCTCCTTGGGGACCGAGGACATGAGCGTGTTCATCGCGGGCGGCATGAGGTTCGCCATGCCGGCGCCGGTGACGAAGAACATCGCGATGATGAGCCAGACCGAGGTGTCGGCCTCGTAGGCGAGGCCGGTGACCACGAAGTTGCTGCTCACCAGCAGCATCGCGACGATGCCGACGGTCTTGGCGCCGAACCGCTCCACCAGAGCGTTCGAGAGCGGCGCGAAGATGAGCATGGAGGCGCCGAACGGCAGGAACAGCAGACCGGTCTCCAGCGGCGTGTAGCCCTTGAGCAGCTGGAGGTAGAAGGTCATGAAGAACATCAGGCCCATCATGCCGAAGAAGGTCAGCGTGATGATCGCCGAAGAGGCCGAGAAGCGCCGGTTCTTGAACAGGCCCATGTCCAGCGAGGCGTACGGGATGCGCCGCTCCCACAGGACGAAGGCGACGAGGACGAGCACGCCGAAGCCGATGGTGCCCCAGACCTCGGGGCCGGTCCACGAGCCGGAGTCGCCGGCCTCGATGATGCCGTAGGTGAGGCTGACCAGGCCGACCATGGACAGGAGCATGCCGACCAGGTCGGGGCGGGTCTGGCGGCCCTTGGACTCGGGCACGAGGAAGACGATCGCGACGAGGCCGAGGACGATGATCGGGACGTTGATCAGGAAGACCGAGCCCCACCAGAAGCGCTCCAGGAGTGCGCCGCCGACGATCGGGCCGATGGCGCCGCCGATGCCGACCGCGCCGGTCCAGATGCCGAGGGCCTTGGGGAACTCCTTGTGGGAGAAGACGTCGCGCAGGATCGAGAGCGTCGAGGGCATCATGACGGCCGCGCCGGCGCCCATGAGCGCCCGGTACCAGATGAGCTGGTCGGGGCTGGAGGCGTAGGCCGACAGCAGCGAGGCGAGGCCGAAGATGAACAGGCCGCCCAGGAGCATGCGCTTGCGGCCGACGCGGTCGCCGATGACGCCGGAGGCGAACAGGAGGCCCGCGAAGACGAGGGTGTAGGAGTTGATCATCCAGGCCAGTTCGCTCTGGCTGGCGCCGAGGCCCTCGTTCGGGTCGGCCAGGGTCTTCATGGCGACGTTGAGGACGGTGTTGTCCAAGACGGCGACGATGAGGCTGATGACCAGAACGGCGAGGATGGCCCACCTGCGCGGGTGGCCGGTGTCCTCCTCGATTGGGTCGGAACGGGTTTCAGTCACGGGGTTTCCATTCTGCGTGTGGATTTCATTCGCTGTGCCACGCATGGCGTGGTGGTGTTGCGTCTCAGCTTAAGACATTTCGAAACGATACGGTACCGTATCGTAATGTAGGTCACAGGGAAATCTACTCCCGCCCTCCGACACAACGCGTCTTCGCGGGTGCCGCATTCCCGCGGCGGGTGGTTGAATGGGCGTCGTGGCCGCGAAATTCCCGTACGACGACCTCCAATCGTTCCTCGCCGCGCTCGAAGCCGACGGCGAGCTCAAACGCGTCTCCGCCGAGGTCGACCCGCACCTGGAGATCTCCGAGATCACCCGGCGCGTCATCTCGGGCGGCGGACCGGCGCTGCTGTTCGAGAACCCCGCCGGGAGCGACATGCCCCTGGCGATCAACCTCTTCGGCACCCTCCCCCGCACGGCGAAGGCCCTCGGCGTCGACCGCCTCGACCAGATCGGCGAGCGCATCGGCGAGCTCGCCAGGCCCGAGCTGCCCGTCGGCTGGGCCGGCATCCGCGACGGCCTGGGCAAACTCATGCAGCTCAAGTCCGTCCCGCCCAAGAGGGTGCGCAGGGCCCCCTGCCAGGAGGTCGTCTACAAAGGCGACGACGTCGACCTGGGACGGCTGCCCGGCCTGCAAGTATGGCCCGGCGACGGGGGCGTGTTCCACAACTTCGGGTTGACCCACACCAAACACCCCGAGACCGGCAAGCGCAACGTCGGCCTCTACCGGCTCCAGCAGCACGACGAGCGCACGCTCGGCCTGCACTGGCAGATCCACAAGAACTCCACCGGCCACTACGCCGAGGCCGAGCGGCGCGGCGAGCGGTTGCCGGTCGCCGTGGCGATCGGCCCCGACCCGGTCATGGCCTACGCCGCCACCGCGCCGCTGCCGCCCGACATCGACGAGTACCTCTTCGCCGGGTTCCTGCGCGGCGAGCGGGTCGAGATGACCGACTGCCTGACCGTGCCGCTCCAGGTCCCGGCCGCCTCGCAGATCGTCCTCGAAGGCTGGGCCGAGCCCGCCGAGCGCCTCCCTGAGGGCCCGTTCGGCGACCACACCGGCTTCTACACGCCGATCGAGCCGTTCCCGGTGATGCACGTCGAGGCGATGACGATGCGCCGCGACCCGATCTACCACACGATCATCACCTCGGCCCCGCCGCAGGAGGACCACGGGCTCGGCAAGGCCACCGAGCGGATCTTCCTGCCGCTGGTCAAGATCATGATCCCCGAGATCGTCGACTACGACATGCCCGCCGCCGGAGTCTTCCACAACTGCGTGATCGTCTCGATCGACAAGAAGTTCCCCAAGCAGGCCCAGAAGGTCATGAGCGCGATCTGGGGCCTGCAGATGATGAGCCTCACCAAGCTCATCGTCGTCGTCGACGCCGACTGCGACGTCCACGACTACCGCGAGGTGGCGTGGCGGGCGCTGGGCAACGTCGACTACTCGCGGGACCTGCTGCTGACCGAGGGCCCGGTCGACCATCTGGACCACGCCTCGTACCACCAGTTCTGGGGCGGCAAGGCGGGGATCGACGCGACCGCGAAATGGCCCGAGGAGGGCTACACGCGCACCTGGCCCCAGGAGGCGCGGATGAGCTCGGCGGTGAAGGCCGCCGTGGACCGGCGCTGGAAAGAGTACGGACTTGACTGATGTGATCGACCGACCGAACCCCGTCCGCGACTTCCTGAAACTGGTCGCCTTCGAGCACTCGGTCTTCGCGCTGCCCTTCGCCTACCTGGCGACGCTCACCGTGATGGAACTGGAGGACGCCTTCAGCTGGGGCGTGCTGGCTTTGGTGACCGTCGCGATGGTCTCGGGACGCACCTTGGCGATGGCGGCCAACCGCATCATCGACCGGGGGATCGACGCGAAGAATCCTCGGACCTCGCAGCGCGAACTCGTGACCGGCAAGGTCAGCCTGCGGACGGCCTACATCGGCTGCGTGGTGAGCCTGGTGGTGTTCCTCGCCTCGGCCGCATTGCTGAACCCGCTGTGCCTGGTGCTCAGCCCCCTCGCGGTGGCGCCCCTGATCGTCTACCCGTACGCCAAGCGCTTCACCGACTATCCGCACGCGGTGCTGGGCCTGGCGCAGCTGGTGGCGCCGGTGGGGGCGTGGCTGGCGGTGACCGGCACCTTCGACGGCTCGGGCCCGGCGATGGTCCTCGGCCTGGCGGTGGGGCTGTGGATCGGCGGCTTCGATCTGATCTACGCCTGCCAGGACATCGAGGTCGACCGCCGGATCGGCGTGCGCTCGACACCGGCGAGGTGGGGCGTGAAGGCGGCTTTGGTCGCCTCCAGCGCCACCCACGTGATCGCCTGGCTGTGCTTCGCCTGGTTCGGGGCGCTGACGGACTTCGGGTTGCCGTACTGGATCGGCCTCGCCCTCGTGGCCGCCGTCCTCGTCTACGAGCACGCGATCGTGAAGCCGGACGATTTGTCGAAGGCGAACCGGGCCTTCTTCACCGCGAACGGATTCGTGGCGGTGGCGCTGTTCGCGTTCGCACTGGCCGACCTCGCCTTGCGGTGAGGCGGTCTAGGGCCTCGCGAAGCGCTCCAGCAGGATCGACAAGCGCTGCTCCAGGAGGTCCGGGCGCAGGCGGCCGCCACGGTTCAAGACCGCCAGGCCGTGGATGGCGGCCCAGCCGACCTCGGTGAAGGCGTCGGGGTCGCGGTCTCCGGCGAGCGGCGCGAACACCGCGTACAGCTCCGCGAAGGCGGCCTTGAGCACCTCGGGGGCGTCGACCCCGAACGTCAGGCCCTCGGCGAGGGTGAAGATCGCCTCGAACAGGGCCGGGTTGGCGGTCGCGAAGTCGAGGTAGGCCTGCGCGAGGGCCGCGAGTTCATCGCCCGGCTCGGCGGCGGTTCTCGCCGCCTTGAAGACCGCGGTGAGCTCGGCGATGCCCTGGAGGGCCACGGCATCGATGATCGCGCCGCGGCCGGCGAAGTGGCTGTAGAGGACGGGCTGGCTGTATTCGATGCGCTCGGCGAGCTTGCGAATGGTCACCGAGGGCCAGCCGTCGGCCTCGGCCATCTCGCGGGCGGCGTTGACGATGAGCGTTTCACGTTGGGCGCGTTCGCGTTCGCGGCGCTGCTGGGTAGCCATGATCACAATCCTAGCATCGCTAGACATTCGAGCAAAGCTATGCTAGCGTCATTCATGTTCCTAGCAACGCTAGATTTCCTAACTACGAACAAGGAGTCCCCCATGGCCCGCCGCATCATCGCCGACGTCCTCACCGTGCTCGGCGTCCTCTTCGTCTTCTCCTTCGGCCTCCAGTTCCTCCTCACCCCCGCGGCCGTCGCCCCGACCATGGGCTTCGCCCACTGGCCGACCGGCGAGGCCGCCGACTTCCTCAGCGTCAAGGGCGTGCGCGACCTGGCCTCCGCGATCGTGATCGTGGTGCTGCTGGCGATCCGCGAGCGCCGCGCGCTCGGGTGGGCGCTCCTGGTCATCGCGCTCATCCCGATCGGCGACGGCTCACTCATCCTCATCCACGGCGGCAGTGTCGCCACGGCGTTCTCCGTCCACTACGCCACCGCCGTCGGCGTCGCCGTCACCGGCCTGCTCCAACTCTCGGTGGCCAAGCGAGCCAAGGGCGCCGAGCGAGTCGAGCGCGCGGAGGCGAAGTCCGCGGCCTGAACGCGGAGAGGGCCGCCCGCTTCGCATAGCGGGTGGCCGGTCGCGTCTCGCATGATCGGGCATGATCAGGGACGGCGCCTGGGGAGCCCGGCAATGGCCCTTGTGGAGTTGGCGGGATCGGTGCCGTGGAAGGTTGCGGTGCGCTGAGGCGGCGACAAAGACGAGACGGGAGGGACGAGGTGGGTCGTCGAAGACAGCACACCGTTTCCGAAGTTATCCACAGGCCCCGCAGGCCGCCGTCGGGAGTTATCCACAGGCCCAGAAACTTTTCCTTGACCGGTTTTGGGGCGTCTGTCAGGCTGGCGAGGACTTTCGTGGTGTGCAGGACGGCGGCGGGTGGGTACAGAGGGGCGGAGTAGCGCCCCCGGCGCCCCACGGGCGCCCGGCGCGGGGTTACGAGTCGAACACCCCTCAAGACGGTCTATTCCTCTATGGAGTCCTTATGCGGGTCGGCCTGTTGCCTTGGTGGGCAGGGGGTTCGGGGCTGAAACATGAAACCTTTCGCATCCTTCGGGTGATGACGAACCGGCCCTGGCCTGGGATCATTGGTGTATAGCACGAACCGCCGGAAACGGCAGGCTCGTACAGATCACCAAGGGAGGTGTGACATGGCCGCAGCGACACGCAAGCCCAGCCGCCAGGAGCGGACCGAGCGCTCGGCAGCCATCCACACCGAGCTCGATGAGACTGCGGCGATGATCAATGCGGCTCACGCGAAGGTCCTGGCCCGGGTGATCGAGGCGAAGGCCTGGAACATTCACCGGGATGTGGACGGGTTCTCGGCCCTGCGGGCGTGGCTGGTCGAGACCTTCGACTTCCACACCCGGGTGGCCGCTGATCTGGCGGCCATCGCCCGACTGTCCCGCAAGTTCACCATCCTGGCCGAGGCCGCCACCTCCGGTGC
>NZ_AXWO01000027.1 GCF_000482705.1 Glycomyces arizonensis DSM 44726
CGGGTACTAACCGCCGAGAACTTAACTTTTGCAGTCTGCTGGTAGAAACGATATTCACGCACACTATGCGATTCTGAGACAACACGTCCAGAACCGCGCACGAAACACTCCCGAGGGGTGTTCGTCAAGGTTTTGCAGGCCACGCATCCCGTGTATGCGGGGGCGTGTGTTCTCACTGGTTTGTTTGGTGGTGAGAGCGGAAGTGGCACACCCGGTCCCATTCCGAACCCGGTCGTTACGGCTTCCAGCGCCGATGGTACTGCACTCGAGAGGGTGTGGGAGAGCAGGACACCGCCAAACATTGAACATTGAGGAAAGGCCCCCACCGGTTTCGGTGGGGGCCTTTCCGCATATCTCCACCACGGCAGCAATAGCTCTGGCCTTACCGCCGTATCTGGCGTGGGATGTCCGGGACCGGTCCCGCGGTACGGACATAGCCTCGGCGACTATGACTGCACACTCCGAACCGTCTCCCCATGAGGAAGAGCCAGAGTCCGACCGGTTGCCAGCCGAAGGCAGCTCAGGACTGCCGCGCTCCGCCGAATTCCCAGCCGCTCAAGGCACGAAACCGACTTCGGTCGGCTGGCACGGTTTCCCTCGGCGTGAGCGGGCGTTGGAGAACGACGGCTTGCAATACGCAATGAGGGCAGCTGTCAACCGGCCCAACGGGGACTCATCACTCCCCAGTGTCGCCGATACGCCGCAGCCGGTGGCGGGCACGAGCGACAAGCCATCCCGCTTCAGCGGGTGGTAGTTGACCAGTAGCCGGAGATGCCGGCCTGACATCGGCACGTGTTCGCGAGGCGTCCACTGGCATCTCCGCTCGGCAGGTCGCCGGGGGGCACATCGTCGTCCGGTCCCGGCGCTCGCTGCGCAGGCGCAACACGCCTCTGGCTGTATCAGGCTGGGGCGCAGTAAGGGCCGCAACCCTGAACGGTTGCGGCCCTTACTTGTTCGCTTGAGGGTGTCAGGAGGACGAGGATACGAGGTCCCTGAGCTTGTAGACGCCTACGCCTACTCCGAAGATGGCGCCCACCACCAGGAATGCGAGCAGCGATACGCTCACGAGTAGGACCGCGATTCCGACTGCTCCAGCGACACTGAAGAATGTGCTCACTTGGCCTCCTCCGTTGCAGGCTCGGTGGTATGGGTATTCCCTTACAAGCATTGTCGCACATCGATGCATAGCTCGTAATGCGCATCACAAGTTAGACAGGTCACACTAATGAGCAGTGAGCCAATCGCTCGCCTGCCGTCCGTCCCGTTGCCCGAATCCGCCCTCCAACGCCTGCGGGAAGTCGGCCGCGAGCCCATCAACCTGCATCGTTCGCTCGCGCATGCCCCCGCGATGCTCGATCCGCTGCTCGACCTCATCCACGCGGTCCGCTACGAGTCACGGGTGCCGCGTGCGCTGCGGGAACTGCTCATCTGCAGGATCGCCCAGCTCGAGCGATCGGACTACGAGCTCGCCCACCACCTGCCGATGGCCCTGGCCGCGGGCGTGCGCCAGGAGCAGCTGGACCGGCTCGAACGGTGGCGCGAGGCCGACTGCTTCGACCCCGCCGAGCGGGCCGTGCTCGGGTACGCCGAGCACCTCGGCGCCGGAGCCGAGCGCGACGACGCAGCGCTCGCCGCGCACTTCGGCCCCGCCGAGCAGACCGAGCTCACCGCCGCGGGCGCCGCATACGTGGCCATAGCGAGAATCCTGCGCGCCCTTGACGTCGAGATCGACGAGCCCCACGCTTGAGAACCCGCGGCCGTTTCGCGTTTGACGATCGGCATTACGGACAACCTTCTCCATACGACGTTCGTTTGCGTCATTTCATGACGTACCAATGCAATTCAGGCTTACGATTTCCGCACCTGCGGTTTCGCTCAGTCGCGTACGGGAGAGGGTATGGCAACGGACAAAGAACGTATGCTGATCGACGGCGACGCCAGGAAGGGCTCCGGTGCCGTCATTCTCGTCTCCATCGCGGCGGCCCTCGGCGGGTACCTGTTCGGCTACGACACCGCCGTCATCAACGGGACCGTGGACGCCCTCCAGGCCCAGTTCGAGATCTCGTCGATCGCGATCGGCTTCGTCGTCTCCTCGGCGCTGCTCGGCTGCGCGGTCGGCGCCTGGTTCGCCGGTGCCCTCGCGGACCGCTTCGGGCGGATCAGGGTCATGCTGCTGGCCGCGGTGATCTTCTTCGTCTCCTCGCTCGGCAGCGCCCTGGCCTTCAACCCGTGGGACCTCACCGCGTGGCGGGTGCTCGGCGGCCTGGCCATCGGCGCGGCGAGCGTCATCGCGCCCGCCTACATCGCCGAGATGGCGCCCGCGCACCTGCGTGGTCGGCTCGGCTCGCTCCAGCAGTTCGCGATCGTGCTCGGCATCTTCGCCTCCCTGCTGATCAACTACATCATCCAGGCCGTGTCCGGCGGCGCCAGCGAGGAGGCCCCGTGGGGCGGCACCGCGTGGCGGTGGATGTTCGCCGCGGCCGCGATCCCCGCGTTCATCTACTTCGTCGTCGCGCTCCAGATCCCCGAGTCCCCGCGCTACCTCGTCGCCAAGCGCCAGGTCAAGAAGGCCAGAGAGGTCCTGACCAAGTACGTCGGCGGGGACGTCGACCACCGCGTCCACGAGATCCAGGAGTCGCTGCACTCCGACAAGCCCATCCGGTTCTCCGACGTGCGCGGCCCCAGGCTCGGGCTCCTGCCGATCGTGTGGATCGGCATCCTGCTGTCGATGTTCCAGCAGTTCGTCGGCATCAACGTCATCTTCTACTACTCGACGTCGCTGTGGAAATCGGTCGGCTTCAGCGAGAGCGACGCCTTCGCCACCAGCGTCCTCAACTCGGTCGTCAACATCGCCGGCACGATCCTCGCCATCATGCTGGTCGACAAGGTCGGCCGCAAGAAGCTCCTGCTCTCCGGTTCGACGATCATGCTCATCACGCTCAGCACGCTGGCGATCACCTTCGCCAGCGCCCCCCGCGACGCCGAAGGCGGGCCGCTCCTGGGCGACGCCGGGGGCGTCCTGGCGCTCATCGCGGCGAACGTGTACGTGTTCGGCTTCGCCTTCACCTGGGGGCCGGTGGTGTGGGTGCTGCTCGGGGAGATGTTCCCCAACCGGATCCGGGCCACGGCCCTGGGCGTGGCGGCGGCCGCGCAGTGGATCTCGAACTGGCTCATCACGACCACCTTCCCCGAGCTCTCCTCGGTCAGCCTGTGGCTGGCATACGGGCTCTACGCGCTGTTCGCGCTGCTGTCGCTCATCTTCGTGTCCAAAGCGGTCCCCGAGACCAAGAACATCGAGCTCGAGGACATGGAGCGGCTCGAATCGCTCGGGTCGCCGAAACCATCTCGCTGACGCGACGGCGAAAAGGGGCGGCCCGAGCGGGCCGCCCCTTCCCTTTCCCGGTTTCCTTATTCGTAGGCGATCGCGCCCAGGATGTCGACCTTGGAGGCGCGCACCGCCGGGGCTATGGCCGCCAGCAGGCCCACGAGCACGGCCGCGGCGAGGTAGCCGGCGATCAGGCCGGTCGGGACGGCGAAGACGTCGACCCCGGTGCCGGCGAGCGCCCGCTGGAGCGCCCAGCCCAGGCCCAGCCCGACGCCGATGCCCAGCAGAGCGCCGAACAGGGCGATCGTGACGCTCTCGACGGTGACCATCCGGGTCGCCTGGCCCCTGGTCATGCCGATCGCCCGCAGCATGCCCAGCTCCCTGGTGCGTTCGAGGACCGACAGGATCAGCGTGTTGATCACGCCGATGACCGCGACGACCATGGCGAGGCCGAGCAGCAGTTGGATCGCGATGATCGCGAAGTCGAAGAACACCGTCACCTGGGCGGTGAACTCCTCGTGGTTCTGGACGCTCACCGTCGGCTCGTCGGCGAGGATCGTCTCGACCTCGGACGAGACCGCCTCGACGTCGCCGCCGTCGGCCACGTCGATCAGCGCCATCGTCGGTTTCGGCGTGTAGAACTCCCCGGTGTAGGCCGTGGAGACGTACCAGCCGTCGGTGTTCTCGTTGTCGGCCAGGATCGCGACGACGGTGAACTCGTGCGCCTCGGTGCCGCGGCTGAACGTGGCGCTCACCGTGTCGCCGATGCCGACGCCGAGCTGTTCGGCGGCCGACGCGTTCATCGCGGTCTCCCCCTCGCCGAGGCCGCTGATGGAGCCCTCGGCGACCTCGCCGCCGAACAGGCCGACGATGCCGTCGAAGTCGGTCGTGGCATTGACGTACTGCTCGGTGCCGTCGATGTCGGCCAGGTCGTAGTACAGCTCGACGGCCGCCTCGACGCCGTCGACGCCGCGGATGTCGTCCATCGCCGCCGGGTCGAACGACCCGGGCACCGACGCGGTCACCGGCCCGGTCACGAACAGCTCGGCCTTGACATTGTCCTCGTAATAGGCGTCCAGGCTCGCCTTGACGCTGGTCAGCAGCGTGGCCGTCGCGGTCACCAGCGTCACGCCGATCATGAGCGCCGCGGCGGTGACGGCCGTGCGCCGCGGGTTGCGGGCCGCGTTGCGCCGCCCCAGCTTGCCCGCGAACGACCACGACCACAGCATGCCCAGGACCGCCACGAGCGGCCGCGCGAGCCATGCGGTCAGGAGCGTCACCCCGATGAAGACCAGCCCGGCCCCGACGCCCGCGCCGAGCAGGTTCCGGTCGCCGAGGCTCTCGGTGAGCCCGAGGGCGACCAGGGCCGCGCCGGCGAGCGCGATGACCGCGCCGGTGACGGTCATCCCGGTGATCGGCTTGTCCGCCTTGGCCGCCTCGCGCATCGCCTCCACGGGCGGGACCCGCGAGGCCCGCACGGCCGGGGCGAGCGCCGACAGGACCGTCACGCCGATGCCGACCGCCAGCGCGGCGAGGACGGCGTTGACCGGCACCGCCACGGCGACCTTGGCGGTGTCGAGCATGAAGTTCGAGGCGGCGCTGGTCAGCGCGGCCCCACCGCCGATGCCGAGCACGGCGCCGACGACGGCGGCGACCGATCCGAGGATGAGCGCCTCGGTCAGCACGGAGCGGACGATCTGGTCGCGGCCCGCGCCGATGGCCCGCATCATCGCGATCTCTTTGAGGCGCCCGGCGATCACGATCGAGAAGGTGTTGGCGATGAGGAAGACCGAGACGAACACTGCCACGGCGCCGAAGCCGAGCAGGAAGTTCCCGATGAGCTCGGTCGCCTCGGCGGTCTCGGCGCTGGCCGCCGCGTCGTACTCGGCCTTGGTGATCACCTGGGCCTCGTCGCCCGCGACGCCCGACACGTCGGCGAGGAGCTCGTCGGTGCCGACGCCCTCGGCGGCGTGGACGGCGACGGCGGTGTAGACGTCACGGCCGTCGAAGACGAGCCGCTGGGCCTCGGTGGTGGTGAAGGCCAGCTCGGTGTTGCCGCTCTGCGAGTCGCGGCCGCCGGAGTAACCGTAGACGCCGACGATCTCGTAGCCGGTCGGGTCGGTGGTCAGGGAGTAGGCGGTGACGGTGTCGCCGAGGCCGAGTCCGGAGTCGGTGGCGAACTTGGCCGAGACGGCCACCTCGCCCGCGGCCTCGGGGGCGCGGCCCTCGCGCAGTTCCCGGACGGTCGACTCGTCGCCCCAGTTGACGGCCATGGTCGGGGCGAGGCCGCCGACGATCTTCCCGTTCTCGTCGAGGGCGTTGACCATCCACGAGACGGTGGTGCTGGCCGAGGCGACGCCGTCGAGGTCTTCGACGGCCGCGAGCGTCTCGGCCGAGACGCCGTCGCGCACCAGCCGCTCGCCGCGCGTCTCGGGTTCGACCGGCTGGACGAGGACGTCGACGCCCTCGTAGGAATCGCCGTTGAGGTCGTTGACGGTGGCCTCGATCGAGGCGGTGAGCACCAGCGCGGCGGCGACGAACG
Organism: Glycomyces arizonensis DSM 44726; assembly: GCF_000482705.1. Lineage (GTDB taxonomy): Bacteria > Actinomycetota > Actinomycetes > Mycobacteriales > Micromonosporaceae > Glycomyces > Glycomyces arizonensis. The sequence continues at coordinate 5,868 of NZ_AXWO01000027.1, forward strand.
CCGATCCGAGCACGACGGCGAGGCTGGTGAGGGCGAGGCGGGCCTTGCGGCCGGCCATGCCCTTGAGGGTGGCGCGCAGCATGGCTATGCGGCTCCACGCAGGTCGTGGGCGAGCTTCTCGAAGCCGCGCATCTTGTCGATGACGGCGTCCGCGGTGGGCGCGGCCAGGTCGTCGACGATCTGGCCGTCGGCCAGGAAGACGACCCGGTCGGCGTAGGCGGCGGCGTTCGGGTCGTGGGTGACCATGACGATCGTCTGGCCGAACTCGTCGACGCTGGTGCGCAGGAACCGCAGCACCTCGGCGCTCGAACGGGTGTCGAGGTTGCCGGTGGGCTCGTCGGCGAAGACGACCTCGGGGCGGGAGGCGAGGGCGCGGGCGCAGGCGACGCGCTGCTGCTGGCCGCCGGACAGCTCGGTCGGCTTGTGGCCGAGCCGGTCGGCCAGGTCGAGGGTGTGGATGATGCGCTTGACCCAGTCGGGGTCGGCTTTGGCGCCGGCGATCGCGGCGGGCAGGGTGATGTTCTCCTCGGCGGTGAGGGTGGGCAGCAGGTTGAACTGCTGGAAGATGAAGCCGATCTTGTCGCGGCGGAGCTTGGTGAGGGCCTTGTCGCCCAGGCCGGTGATGGTGGTGTCGCCGATGGCGACGGTGCCGCGGTCGGTGGTGTCGAGCCCGGCCAGGCAGTGCATCAGGGTGGATTTGCCCGAGCCCGAGGGGCCCATGATGGCCGTGAACGCGCCGGAGTCGAACTCGACCGAGACGTCGCGCAGCGCGACGACTTGCGCCTCGCCGGAACCGTAGGCCTTCCAGACGCCTTTGGCGGCGACGGCGGTGGTCTTGACAGGGGATGCGGTGGACACGACGCTCTCTCTTTCGATGCTGGTGGCGGTGTTCCGAAGGATGAAGTTAAATGACATCGATGCATCAGATTCTGACATCATACATGATGTCATTTTGCATCGCGGTACTCACTTGATCATGGCTCGACACTATGGGACCGCGGCGGCCCGTGCATCCGCTTTGAGAACGGTCTTGGGCTCCGCCCTGGGTCGTAGACACCGGTACCTGGGTACGACACGCGGGCGCGCCGCCGGGCGGCCTTCGGGCCACTGCACAGACAGGGCCGACGCGCCGCTCGGCGGGCGCGTCGGCAAGGGCCGCAAGCAGCGTTCACGGGTCGGGAGCCCGACGGCGCGGCGAGCCGCCCGCCGCCGCGCATCGGTGTCCGGTCCGGACAGTGGAGGGCGACGCGGCGCCCGTTTCGGAGTCCCCTACTGTCCCGGCCGGACCAGGCCGCTCTCGTAGGCCAGCACGACCGCCTGGACGCGGTCGCGCACGTCCAGTTTGGTCAGCAGGTGTCCGACGTGGGTCTTGACGGTGGTCTCGCCGACGGTGAGCGCGTCGGCGATCTCGGCGTTCGTCAGGCCCTTGGCCAGCAGCATCAGCACCTCCCGCTCCCGGGCGGTCAGCGCGTCGAGCACCGCCGGGGACCCGTCCCCCTCGGGCCGGTGGTGCTCGGCGAAGCGGCCCAGCAGTGTCGAGAGGATGTGCGGTGCCACCACCGCGCCACCGGCGTGGACGGTGCGGATGGCCTCGACCAGATCGGCCGCCGGGGCGTCCTTGGTGAGGAATCCGGCCGCGCCGGCGCGGAGCGCCCCGACCACGTACTCGTCGAGGTCGAATGTGGTCAATACCAGCACTCTGGTCTTGAGTGACGCCTCGACGATGTCGGCGGTGGCGGCCACGCCGTCGCGCCGCGGCATGCGGATGTCCATGAGCACCACGTCCGGCACCAGCCGCCGCGCGAGGTCGAACGCCTCGACGCCGTCGGAGGCCTCGGCGACGATGTCGATGTCGGGCTCGGCGCCGAGCACCATCTTGAACCCGGCGCGCAGCAGCTGCTGGTCGTCGGCCAGCAGCACCCGGATCGGACGTTCGCTCATCGATTCACTCCCTGCAGATGGGCGTTCTTGGGGAACCTGGCCTCCACAAGGTAGCCGCCGCCCGGCTGCGGGCCCGCCTGGAGCGAGCCGCCGTACAGCGTGGCCCGCTCGCGCATCCCGATCAGCCCGTGGCCGCCGCTGAAATGCGTGATCACCGGCGCGCCCCGGCCGGAGTCGCCGATCGCGATGCGGAACTCGTCCTCGCCGTAGTCGACCACGACGCCCGCCTTCGCCTTCGGCCCGGCGTGCTTGATCGTGTTGGTCAGCGCCTCCTGGGCGATCCGGTAGACCGCCAGGCTCACGCCGGTCGGCAGCGGGTACTCCTCGCCGCGGACGTGGTAGCGCACCGGCAGCCCCGCCTCCTTGGTCTGCGAGACCAGCGCCCGCAGCGAGTCGACCGTCGGCTGCGGCTCGAGCTCGGCGTTGCCGCCCTCCTCCTGGCCGCGGCGCAGCACGGTGAGGATGTCGCGCATCTCCCGCAGCGCGGTGCGGGCGGTCTGGTTGACCGTCGTCAGCGCCTCCTCGGCCGCGTCGGGGTCGGTGCGCAGGACCCGCTTGGCGCCCTCGGACATGACGCCGATGACCGAGATGTGGTGGGCCACCACGTCGTGCAGCTCGCGGGCGATGCGGCGCTGCTCGTCGGCCACGGCCTGCGCCGCGAGCGCCTCCTGGCTCTCCTCGGCGACGCGGGCCCGGTCGGCGAGCTCCTCGAGCTTCATGCGCCGGTTGCGCATCACCCAGCCGACCCAGAACGCCGTGGCGGCCATGACCCAGTTGAGCAGCGAGATCAGGCTCGCGTTCGTGACCTGGCCTTCCTGGACGGGCCAGTAGTAGAAGAACACCGAGCCGGTGACCGGGATCCACATGATCGCGCTGATCACGAGCGCCCGCGGCAGCGGCCGGTGGGCCGCGGCGGTGTACGTCAGGACCAGCCAGGTGAAGCCGTTGTCGCCGATCAGCCACGGATGGTCGAGCACTATGGCGGCCGCCATGATCCCTATCGTGAGCACGACCGCGGCCCACAGCCATTTCCGGCGCAGCGCGATCGGCGCCATCGCCACGGCGATCGACCCGATCTCGGACCAGCCGAAGTCGGCCTCGGGTGCCGCGGCCGCGCTGAGCACGACGGTCGAGCCGATATAGACCGTGAAGAGCGAGGCCGCGAACAGGGCGTCGGCGATGACCGGGTGCTCGTGGAGCCAGCGGCGCAGGCGTTTGAATCGGGTGGCGACTTGCACGTTCCAACGGTATCGGCTGGAACCGCCGTCCTCATCGAACGCGAGAACGACTACCGTCTCCACCTCAGGTAGGAGGCATCTCCAGGCCGGGCAGGACCGTCGGCAGCGGATAGCTCGGCGGCTCGCCCCCGAACTCGGGGCACCGCTCCTGGTGGGCGCACCAGCCGCACAGCTTCGACTGCCGCGGCCGGAACTGCCCGGTGGCGATCGCCTCGCGCATCGTCGCCCACAGCGCCTTGAGGCCCTTCTCGAAGCCCTCCAGCTCCTCCCGCGTGGGGGAGTAGTCGAGGAACCGGCCGTCGCCGAGGTAGATGAGCCGCAGCAGCTTCGGGATCGTCCCCCGCGTGCGCCACCACACCAGCGCGTAGAACTTCATCTGGAAGATCGGCTTCTCGGAGTACCGCTCGGGCGGGCGCCGCCCCGTCTTGTAGTCGACCAGGCGCACCAGGCCGTCCCCGTTGACGTCGGCGCGGTCGATGAAGCCCTTGAGCTGGGTGCCGTCGTCGAGCGTGGTCGTCACCAGGCACTCGGTGCGGTACGGCTCGAGCCGGGTCGGGTCCTCCATGCTGAAGTAGGTCTCGACCAGGCGCCGCACGCCCCGCAGCCACGACGACTCGTCATCGAGGCCGCTGAAGAGGCCGGAGACGTCCTCGCCGGCCTGGAGCCTCGCCCATTCGGGCTCGATCAGCGCCAGCGCCTCCTCGGGGGTGCGCCGGCCCGCCTCGACCTCGTAGAGGCGCTCCAGGACCGCGTGAACCAGCGTCCCCTGCACCTGCGCCTTCGAAGACGGCTCGGGCAGCCGGTCGACCGCGCGGAAGCGGTACAGCAGCGGGCACTGCTGGAAGTCGAGGGCGCGCGAGGGCGACAACTGGGTGGGACGGGTGGCCTGCGGCATCTCCCTAGCCTATGTCGTGCGCGCTCCACCGCATGGGCCGCATCACCAGTTTAATATAACGCGTGTACTGTTTAGGGCATGAGCAACGACGCGACACCCTCGAGCGCCCTGTCGTTCGGGCAGGCCGCCGACCTCTACAACGCCATCCGCCCCTCCTACCCGCCCGAGGCCCTCGCCTGGATGCTCGGCCCCGAACCGGTCGACGTCGCCGACGTCGGCGCCGGAACCGGCCTGCTCACCCGCGGCCTCATCGCCCTCGGCCACCGCGTGACCGCCGTCGAACCCGACCCCGGCATGCTCGCCACGCTCGTCGACGCCAGCCCCGGCCTCGCCGCCCACCACCGGGGCACCGCCGAAGACCTCCCCCTGCCCGACGCCTCGGCCGACGCGATCACGGCCGGACAGTCCTTCCACTGGTTCGACCGCGAAAGGGCCCTGCCCGAACTCCACCGCGTCCTGCGACCCGGCGGCGTGCTCGCCCCCGTCTGGAACGTCCGCGACGAGTCGGTCCCGTGGGTAGCGGCGCTCTCGGCGATCATCGGCTCCTCCAAGGGCGAGCTCGCCGCCACCGGACCCACCGATCCGGACTTCTTCGGCTCGCGCTTCGCCGAGCCGGAGATCCGGACCTTCCGCCACGAGAAGCCCTTCGACGGCCCCGGCCTCATCCGCCTCGTCCAGTCCCGCTCCTACTACCTCACCGCCGACGACCGCCGCCGCCGCGAGCTGATCGCCGAGGTCGAAGACCTCATCGCGAACCACCCCCAGCTCGCGGGCCGGGACACTTTCGCGATGCCGTACCAGACCCAGGCCTTCCGCGTCCGCCCCGCCTGACTCCGCCCAGCCCGGCTCTGCCCAGCCGGACTCTGCCCAGCCAGACTCCGGCCCGCGAACGCCACCGGTAGCCTTCATAGCGCTCGTCCCGCAACCGACTATTGGTGTGACCAGAGGATCCATGCGTTCCAGCCAAGCCGTGCCGCCCTTCCGCCGCTCCGGGTTCACCCTGTGCCGCCTGCGGGGCATCCCAATCGTCCTCGGCTACACCTGGCTGCTCCTGGCCGCCATGGTCATCGTCGTCTACGCGCCCATCGTGCGCCGCTCGATACCCGGCGTCGGCGAGGGCGCCGCCTACCTCGTCGCCGCGCTCTTCGCGATCACGCTGCTCGTCTCGGTCTTCCTCCACGAGCTCGGCCACGCCCTGGTGAGCCTGCGCTCGGGCATCGGGGTGCGCCAGATCAATCTCGACGCCCTCGGCGGCTTCACCGAGATGGACCGCGAGTCCCCCCGCCCGGGCACCGCCGCCGCCATCGCCCTGGCCGGACCGGCCGTCTCCGCCGTCCTCGGCGTCGCCGGGCTGGGCGCCCTCGCCGTGACCGAGCCGGGCTCGCTGGCCTGGCAGCTCTCCTTCCAGGTGTGCGTCGCCAACCTCCTGGTCGCCGTCTACAACCTCCTGCCCGGCCTGCCGCTCGACGGCGGCAAGGCCCTCCAGGCGGGCGTCTGGGCGGCCACCGGCGACCGCTGGACCGGCTACCGCCTCGCCGGATGGTCCGGGCGCGTCGTCGCCGTCGCCACCGCCGCCGTCGGCGCCTGGCTCTTCGCGGCCGGATGGTTCAGCTGGCTCGGCCTCCTCCTGCTCGCCCTGGTCGCCTTCGAACTGTGGCGGGGCGCCACCGCGGCGATCAAGGCCGGTGCCATGGGCCCGAAGATCAGCGGCCTCGACGCCGCCGCCCTGGCCCGCCCGGTCGCCGTCGTGCCCGCCGCGGCCACCCTCGGCGAGGCCCTGGCCGCCGCCGGAGGCCGCGAGGTCGTGGCCGTCGCCGAGCGCCCCGTCGGCGTCCTCGACCGCGCCGCCGCCGAGGCCGTCCCCGAGGACAAGGTCGCCTCGATGCCGCTGGCCGGGCTGCTGCGCTCGGCCCGGGGTGTCCCCGCCATCGAGGCGGGCCTGCGCGGCCAGGCGCTGGTCGACGCCATCGGCCGCACCAGGGCCGAGGAGCACTTCGTCGTCGACGAGGGCCGTCTGACAGGGCTGCTCTACACCGCCGACGTGGTCCGGGCCCTCCGTTAAGATGCTTCGGGCCTATTCGAAGGAGAGACTGTGCAAGACGTGCTCAAGGCGGGCGACCGCGTCCAACTGACCGACGCGAAGGGCCGCAAGGCCACCATCACCCTCGCCGAGGGCGGCGCGTTCCACACGCACCGGGGCAGGCTCTTCCACGACGACCTCATCGGGCGCCCCGACGGCGTCACCGTCACCACCGAGGGCGGCACCGCCTACCTGGCGCTGCGCCCGCTCCTGCCCGACTACGGGCTGTCGATGCGGCGCGGGGCCCAGGTCATCTACCCCAAGGACATCGCCCAGATCATCACCTTCGGCGACGTCTACCCCGGCGCGCGCGTCGTCGAGGCCGGGGCCGGCTCGGGCGCGCTGACGAACTGGCTGCTGCGAGCGGTGGGCCCCGAGGGCCACGTCCACTCCTGGGAGCTGCGCGAGGACTTCGCCGAGATCGCCCGCCAGAACGTCGCCGGCTGGTACGGCGAGGTGCCCGGCAACTGGACGCTGACCGTCGGCGACGTCGCCGAGGCCGAGCTCGAACCGGTCGACCGCGTCGTGCTGGACATGCTCAGCCCGTGGGACGCATTGGACACTGTGGAGAGGATCCTGCGTCCCGGCGGGGTGTTCGTCGGCTACATCGCCACCACCACGCAGATGTCGGAGCTCGTCGAGGCCCTGCGCGAGCGCAAGACCTTCACCGAGCCCGAGGCCTGGGAGACGCTCCTGCGCGGCTGGCACCTCGAAGGCCTGGCCGTGCGCCCGGACCACCGCATGGTCGCCCACACCGCGTTCCTGGTCTGCGCCAGGAGGCTCGCGCCCGGCACCGTCGCGCCGACGCGGAAGTTCAAGCCCTCCAAGGGCCAGCAGGCGCTGCGCGAGCGCAACGCCCGCCGGGCCGCCGCCGAAGGCGACGCCTCGGAGTCCTGACCCTATTCGGCCCCCGGCCCGGCCACAGGCGTCCGGTCGGCCCGGTCGCGGACGTAGATGCACTCGCCGGGGCAGTCGTGAGCCGCGTTCACAATGTCCAGACGGCGATCCTCCGGCACGGCCCTTTGTGAACCCTCCGCGGTCAGCAGATCACCTTGAGTGTTCTTCACGTAGGCCAGGCCGTCGATGTCGAACTCGAAGATGTCGGGCGCGTACTGGACGCACAAACCGTCGCCTGTGCAGGCATCCTGATCGATCGACACCTCGAGTTCACGTTCCTCAGCCATGTCCCCCACATTAATTGCCGCGAAGAACCTGGCGCAATGTCGGTGTCGAGTCTTACTATTGGCGTCCCCAGCCAGCTACGGTTGGAGTAGGAACCTCACTCGGGAGGTGTGATCCGTGGCACGAAGCAATGATGACCGTCGACAGGGACTGGGCCGGGACTCAGAGCACGACGAACTGTCAGGACAGGTCGAAGAGCTCCAAGAGGAACTGGCCGCGGCTCGCCGTCGACTCACCGAAACGCCCCGACACGTCCACATTCTGGAAGAGCGGCTCGCCGCCGCCGGATCCCAGATCGATCGGCTGTCGGAGCAGAACGAACGGCTCGTGGCGACCCTCAAGGAAGCCCGCGAGCAGATCGTCTCGCTGAAAGAGGAAATCGACCGGCTCGCGCAGCCGCCGTCCGGTTACGGCGTGTTCTTGGGAGCCCGTGAGGACGGCACCGTCGACGTCTTCACGTCCGGGAGGAAGTTCCGTGTGGCGCTCGCCCCGTCGATCGACGCCGACGAGCTCGAACGCGGCCAGGAAGTGCTGCTCAACGACGCCATGAACGTCGTCGAGGTGCTCGAGTACGAGCGCATCGGCGAGGTCGTGACGCTCAAAGAGCTCATCGAGACCGAAGACGGCAGCCCGCCCGACCGGGCGCTGGTGACCAGCCACGCCGACGAGGAGCGCGTCGTGCTCCTGTCGGATGCGCTGATGAACCAGCCGCTGCGCGCCGGGGACTCGATCATGATCGAGCCGCGCGCGGGCTACGCCTACGAGCGCATCCAGAAGAGCGAGGTCGAAGAGCTCGTCCTCGAAGAGGTCCCCGACGTCGACTACTACGACATCGGCGGGCTCGACGGCCAGATCGAACTCATCCGGGACGCCGTCGAGCTGCCGTTCCTGCACGCGGACCTGTTCCGCGAGCACGAGCTGCGCGCGCCCAAGGGCATCCTGCTCTACGGCCCGCCCGGCTGCGGCAAGACGCTCATCGCCAAGGCCGTCGCCAACTCGCTGGCCAAGAAGGTCGCCGAGATGCGCGGCGAGGAGGCCTCCTCGAAGAGCTACTTCCTCAACATCAAGGGCCCGGAGCTGCTGAACAAGTACGTCGGCGAGACCGAGCGGCACATCCGCCTGGTCTTCCAGCGCGCCCGCGAGAAGGCCTCCGAGGGCATGCCGGTCATCGTGTTCTTCGACGAGATGGACTCCATCTTCCGCACCCGCGGATCCGGGGTCTCCTCGGACGTGGAGAACACCATCGTCCCGCAGCTGCTCTCGGAGATCGACGGCGTGGAGGGCCTGGAGAACGTCATCGTCATCGGGGCATCGAACCGCGAGGACATGATCGACCCGGCGATCCTGCGGCCCGGACGGCTCGACGTCAAGATCAAGATCGAGCGGCCCGACGCTGAGGCGGCCAAGGACATCTTCTCGAAGTACATCACGCCGAACCTGCCGCTGCACGCCGACGACCTGGTCGAACACGACAAGGACCGCGACGCGACGGTGGGCTCGATGATCCAGGCGGTCGTCGAGCGGATGTACTCCGAGGTCGACGAGAACCGGTTCCTGGAGGTCACCTACGCCGACGGGGACAAGGAGGTCCTGTACTTCAAGGACTTCAACTCCGGCGCCATGATCGAGAACATCGTGGCCAGGGCCAAGAAGATGGCGATCAAGGACTTCCTGACCGCGCAGTCGAAGGGCCTGCGGCTCAACCACCTGATCGACGCCACCGTCGACGAGTTCCGCGAGAACGAGGACCTGCCGAACACCACCAACCCGGACGACTGGGCGCGGATCTCCGGCAAGAAGGGCGAGCGGATCGTCTACATCCGCACGCTCGTCTCCGGCAAGGGCTCCGACTCCGGACGCAGCATCGACACCGTGTCCAACACGGGTCAGTACCTGTAGCGAAGCGGAAGGTACCGAAAGCGCAGCCTGTAGCGAAGCGGAAGGTACCAAAGCGCAGCCTGTGGCGAAGCGGAAGGTACCGGAAGCGCAGCCTGTAAGCGGCAAGGCCGCCCGCGCGGCGGCCAGTACCGGGTTCGCCCACCGGGTGCACCTGAGTACCGAGTGAGCGGCCGGACGGGGCGGCGGGCCGAGCCCGCCGCCCCGTCCGCGTCCCCGGTCCGCGCTCGTCGGCAGGGAGCGGACCCGTGCCGCCCGCGAAGGAGCCTCCGAGCCCGCATCGGCCCACGGCGCCGGTCGCGCGGGATGCGCGGGTCCCCCGGCTCCGGCCAGGCCGATCCGTCCGTGCATGCGATCCGACAGCCTCGCTTGGGCACGATGGCCCTTCTCTGTTCATGTCGGTCCGCGCCCATGAGGCGGGGGCGGGCAGTGGGACACACGGACGCTGGCCGCGCCGTCCATCCGCGCCTGCGAGGCGGCGGGGGGACCGAGCCGGCTCTCACGCTCCGGCGGCGTCTCCGGGGACCTGCAGGATCACCAGCGACAGGTCGTCCGCACGCTGGAAGCGGCCCCGGTTGAAATCGGCGCGCAAGAGCGACCGAAGCCGGTGCGGATCGCGCTGCCCGGCCGCGACGTGCGCGTTGACGCACGACGTCAGCGGGAACATTCGGCCCGCCTTGTCTCGCGCCTCGACCAGGCCGTCGGTGAAGGCGATGACGAGGTCGCCGGGGCACAGCGGCACTTCCAGCACCTCGGCCGGCACCGATCCGAACTCCGCCAGCCCCAGCGGCGGCCGCGGCTTGGCCTCAAGCGGCTTCACGGCGTGCTGGACCAGCAGGGGCGCCGGATGCCCGCACAGCACCACCCGCACCACCGCCTCGCCCGGCGGGATCTCGATGAGCGCGGCCGTGGCGAACGTCTGGTCCCACTCGCTGCGGCCCCGGTTGTCCAGCGCGACCCGCCGCTCCATGCGGGCCGCCAGCGATTTCAGGTCGGCGTCGTCGAGGATGCCCTCCCTGAAGCTGCCCAGCAGCGCCTCGGTGATCCGCACCGTGGACAGGTCGTGGCCCTGGACGTCGCCGACGATGGCCCGCAGGCCGAACTCGGTGCACTGGACGTCGAAGAAGTCCCCGCCCACCAGGCCGGGGCTGCCCTCGGGCGTGCGGTACACCGACGCCACGTCGAACGAGCCGATGTGATCGGGCAGCTCGGGCATGATCGCGCGCTGCGTGGTCTCGGCGACGGTGGTCATGTCCAGCAGCCGCGTCACCACCCGGTCCCTGATCCACGCCAGCACCACCGACAGGCCGCCGATCGCCACCGCGGCGCCGACGTCGGGCCAGCCGCTGGCCGGGACCGGCAGGAGACCGAGCGCGTGCGAGCCCGAAGCGACGAAGAACGACACCCCGAACGCGGCCACCGCCGTCGGTACGGGGCCATTGACCAGCGCTGTCAATGCCGGGAACGCGAAGACCACGTAGCTGTAGCGCAGCAGCACCGGGCTGAGCAGGACGAGCGGCAGCGGCAGGAGCGCGACCAGCGGGAGCAGCCGCAGCCAGAGCAGCGCGCCCGGGTCACCGCCGGTCATGCGGTTCGCCAGGCTGCCGCTCGTCAGATAGGACCGGGTCGTGCCCTGATCCGGCTGCAACTGCCCGCTTCTGCCCATCGGGCTGATCGTATGCGGCGTAGAGTGACCAGACGGTGAGATCGGCGATACCGCGGCGCGGCGGCCGCGTCGTGCCCGCTGAGCCGCAGAAATTCGATCCGAACCCGCCCGGAAGGGGCGGATGCGGGGGAGAACCGACTACGCTCGAAGACATGACCGTACGCCGCATCATGGGCACTGAGATCGAATACGGGATCAGCGTGCCCGGCCAGCCGGGGGCCAACCCCATGGTGACCTCCTCCCAGATCGTCAACGCCTACGCCGCCCGCCCGGAGCTGTCGAAAGGCGGACGGGCGCGGTGGGACTACGAGGAGGAGACGCCCCTGCGCGACGCGCGCGGCTTCACCTACACCGGGGCGCTGTACGACCCCGCCGAGAACCTGGCCGACGAGGACAGCGGCCTGGCCAACGTCATCCTCACCAACGGCGCGCGGCTGTACGTCGACCACGCCCACCCCGAGTACTCCACGCCCGAGGTCACCAACCCGCGCGAGATCGTCCTGTTCGACAAGGCCGGCGAGCTGACCATGGCCGAGGCCGCCCACCGGGCCGCCCACACGCCGGGCATCGGGGCGATCAACCTCTACAAGAACAACACCGACAACAAGGGCGCCTCGTACGGCGCTCACGAGAACTTCCTGATGTCGCGCCGGACGCCGTTCGCCGACATCGTCGCCCACTTCACCCCGTTCCTGGTCACCCGCCAGGTCTTCTGCGGGGCCGGGCGCATCGGCATCGGCCAGGACGCCTCGGAGCCGGGCTTCCAGATCTCCCAGCGCGCCGACTTCTTCGAGGTCGAGGTGGGCCTGGAGACGACCTTGAAGCGCCCGATCATCAACACTCGCGACGAGCCGCACTCCGACGCCGAGCGCTACCGGCGCCTCCACGTCATCATCGGCGACGCGAACCTGGCCGAGTACGCCACGTTCCTCAAGGTCGGCACCGCCTCGATCGTGCTGTCGATGGTCGAATCCGGCGCCTTCGACGGCTCGCTGGCCATCAGCGAGCCGGTGGCGGAGCTGCGCGCGGTCAGCCACGACCCGACGCTGAAGCACAAGATCGAGCTGCGCAGCGGCAAGCGGATGACCGCCGTCGAGTTGCAACAGTCGATCCTGGAGCAGGCCGAGGACTACTGCGGCGCCGACTGCGACCCCGAGACGCGCGAGGTCCTCGACCAGTGGGCGTTCGTGCTCGACGCCCTCGCGCGCGACCCCTCCGAGCTGGACGACATGCTCGACTGGCCGGCGAAACTGGCGCTGCTGGAACGGTACCGGGACCGCGAGGACCTTGACTGGGGTTCGTCGAAACTCCAGGCGATCGATCTGCAGTACCACGACGTGCGGCCCGAGAAGGGCCTGTACCACCGGCTGGTGGCCCGCGGCAAGATGCGTCGGATGCTGACCGACACCGAGGTGATCGACGCGATGACGGAGCCCCCGGCGGACACGCGGGCGTTCTTCCGCGGCCGGTGCCTGGCCCGGTACCCCTCCGAGGTCGTTGCGGCGTCATGGGACTCGGTCATCTTCGACGTCGGGGCGGACTCGCTGGTGCGGGTGCCCATGATGGAACCGGAGCGGGGCACCAAGGCGCACGTGGGGGACCTGTTCGACCGCTGCGAGGCCGCCAAGGACCTGCTCGACGTCATCACCGCCGAGTGAGCCGCGGACGCTGAGCCGCCTCCCGCCGCGCATGTCGCTGTTCGCCTACGGCGTAGCGCCGCGCTCCCTGAGGCCGCCATCGATGTGGCCCGTGGGGCGCATGAGACGATCGCTCGCACCCTCGCACCTGGTCAACGGTAATCTACCGGTCGCGCTGCGTATCCGGATGCGGCTCCGGCGGCCGCGCCGGAAACGGAATATTACGGGGCGGTACGGCGTCGTATCTGGCACGGTGTCGTACCTTCGCGGTACGGTTTAGGCACCATCGGTCGAAGGTAGAAGGGAAAAGCGATGGCAGCGAAAGACTCCGGCGGGCAGTCGCAGTCGCAGCGGTCACGGCAGGACGCCGATGCCGAGGCCACCGAGGCCGCTGTCGACCCCGAGATTGCCGAGCGTCACGAAGAGATCACCGAGGAAGTAGACGACCTGCTCGACGAGATCGACGACGTCCTGGAGACCAACTCCGAGGAATTCGTCCGCTCGTTCGTGCAAAAGGGCGGCCAGTAAGGCGCCCTGCCAATGGACATAGGGTTACCTGGTGCGCCGCACCGGCAACGGGCTTTCGAGCCGCGAAACCGGTGCGGCACACCAGGTGCTCTATACCATCGACGGCCCTGGGGCCCGAGAGGCCTTGCAGCGCGGGCCGCGCTATTGAAATAGAAATAGGGAGGTCAAGTCGTGACAGGTGAAGGATTCCCAGGCAAGCTACCGAACGCGTATATGACGGCTGGAACCTCCTCGTTCTCGGAGTTTCTGACACAGGTGGCCCCGGAGATGCTTCCGGGCCGTCGCCCCCTGCCCCCCGGCGATTTCGCCCAGATCAGCGCCCACGCCACCACGATCGTGACGATGAAGACCGCCGAAGGCGTCGTGATGGCCGGCGACCGCCGGGCCACCATGGGCAACTACATCTCCAGCCGCGACATCGAGAAGGTCTTCCCCGCCGACGGCTACTCGCTCATCGGCATCGCCGGAACGGCCGGACTCGGCATCGAACTGGTCAAGCTCTACCAGCTCGAACTCGAACACTACGAGAAGATCGAAGGCGAGTCGCTGACGCTCAACGGCAAGGCCAACCGCCTCGCCACGATGCTCAGGGGCAACCTCGGCATCGCGCTCCAGGGCCTCGCCGTCGTCCCGCTGTTCGCCGGATTCGACGAGGACGCGCCCGACGCCTCCCAGGCCGGCAAGATCTACAGCTTCGACGTCGTCGGCGGCATCTACGAGGAACGCGACTTCGACTCGATCGGCTCGGGCTCGATCTTCGCCAAGAGCGCCTTGAAAAAGCGCTTCCAGCGCGGCATCTCCACCGACGATGCCGTCAGGCTCGCGGTCGAATCGCTCTACGACGCCGCGGACGACGACTCCGCCACCGGCGGCCCCGACCCCACCCGCGACCTCTACCCGGTGGTCATGACCGCCACGGCCGAGGGCTCCAAGCGCGTCGACGAGGCCGCAGTGGCCGAAGTGGCCCGCGACGTCATCGCGTCCCGCACTGAGAACCCCTACGGCTGAAAGGAGCACGGACATGGGCATGCAGTTCTACACCAGTCCCGAGCAGATCATGCGGGACCGGGCCGAATACGCCCGCAAGAACATCTCCCGAGGCCGCAACGTCGTCGCGCTCTCGTGCGCCGACGGAGTCCTCTTCGTCGCCGAGAACGTCTCCTCGGCCCTCCACAAGCTCTACGAGCTCTACGACCGCATCGGCTTCGCCGCCGTCGGCCGCTACAACGAGTTCGAGAACCTGCGGACGGCCGGGGTCCGGATGGCCGACCTGCGCGGCTACTCCTACGACCGGCGCGACGTCAACGCCGCCAGCCTCGCCAAGGCCTACGCCCAGACGCTCGGGGCGATCTTCTCCGAGCAGACCAAGCCGTTCGAAGTCGAGATCTGCGTCGCCGGCGTCGGCGCCGACGCCCAGGCCGACGAGCTCTACCGGCTCACCTTCGACGGCTCGATCAACGACGAGCCGGGCTACCTGGCCATGGGCGGCCAGGCCGAGCAGCTGATCGAGGTCCTCCGCGAAGGGCACGACTTCGAAGCGCCCCTGTCCGACTCCTTCGCGCTGGCGCTGCGGGCGCTCGGCGCCGGCGGCGAGAACGGCGCGCGGCGGGAGCTGACCACCGACGTCCTCGAAGTGGCGATGCTCGAGCGGGCCCGCCCCGGCCGGGCGTTCCGCCGCATCAAGGGCGCCGCGCTCGAGGCGCTCATGGCGAGCACCGCCGAACCGACCGACGCCTCCGACGAGACGGGAGCCGCCGAAGCGGCCCCCGACGACGACACCGAGTCCTGACCAAGGCCGCCCGCGGCACCGATCGCGGCCGCGCCGGACGCCGCAGCGGGACTCCGCCGCCGGACCGGGTTTCCCGGCCCGGCGGCGGGGAACCACTGAAAGACCGGCGACGGCCGCCACTGGGGGATCGGGAAAGGCACGGCCGTCGTTTTCGAACGGCCCGGCCGAACCCGACGCGACGCGGATCGCTCCCACTCAAATGGACGGTCGCCGCCGCTCGGCTGCGCCCACCGCGGCGCACGGCCCAGCAGGCGACGCCGAACCGGGAAGCGGCTCCGCCAGCGCCAGCGGCGAACCGCACGGCGGCACCAGTGCCGCCGCACATTTCCATAGTGCCCGTCGCGTTCTGGCATCGTTTGATCGCGAGGGGTGTTCTCCTCAACCGAATCGGGGTAGGGTTTCGACATGGACAGGCGCATTTTCGGACTAGAGACCGAATACGGGGTCACTTGTACTTTTAGGGGACAGCGCCGTCTCTCCCCGGACGAGGTGGCCCGCTACCTCTTCAGGCGCGTGGTCAGCTGGGGACGCTCCTCGAACGTCTTCCTGCGCAACGGCGCCCGCCTCTACCTCGACGTCGGGTCCCACCCCGAGTACGCCACCCCCGAATGCGACTCGGTCGAAGACCTGGTCAAACACGACCGCGCGGGGGAGCGGATCCTCGAAGGCCTCATGATCGACGCCGAGAAGCGCCTCCACGACGAAGGCATCGCCGGCGACATCTACCTGTTCAAGAACAACACCGACTCCGCCGGCAACTCCTACGGCTGCCACGAGAACTACCTGGTCAGCCGCCACGGCGAATTCGGACGCCTCGCCGAGGTCCTCATCCCGTTCCTGGTGACCCGCCAGCTCATCTGCGGGGCCGGGAAGGTCCTCCAGACCCCCAGAGGCGCGCGCTACTGCCTGTCCCAGCGCGCCGAGCACATCTGGGAGGGCGTCTCCTCGGCCACCACCCGCTCGCGGCCCATCATCAACACCCGCGACGAGCCGCACGCCGACGCCGAGCGCTACCGGCGCCTCCACGTCATCGTCGGCGACTCCAACATCAACGAGATCACCACGATGCTCAAGCTCGGCTCGGCCGACCTCGTGCTGCGCATGATCGAGACCGGCGTGACGATGCGGGACCTGACCCTGGAGAACCCGATCCGGGCCATCCGCGAGATCAGCCACGACACCACCGGCAAGCGCCTGGTGCGCCTGGCCTCCGGCCGCGAGGCCTCGGCCCTGGACATCCAGCGCGAATACCTCGAGAAGGCGATGGACTTCATCGACCAGCGCGGCGCCGACGCGGTCACCAAGCGCGTCATCGAGCTGTGGGGCCGGGTCCTCCAGGCCGTCGAGACCGGCGACCTCGACTCGGTGGCCCGCGAGATCGACTGGGTCGCCAAGCTCAAGCTCATCGAGCGCTACCGCGAGAAGCGCGGCCTGGCCCTGTCCAGTCCCCGCGTCGCCCAGCTCGACCTCGCCTACCACGACATCCGCCGCGGCCGCGGCCTGCACCACCTGATGGAGCAGCGCGGCGAGGCCGAGCGCCTCACCCACGACGTCGAGGTCTTCGAGGCCAAGGAGGTCCCGCCGCAGACCACCAGGGCCCGCCTGCGCGGCGAGTTCATCCGCAAGGCCCAGGAGCGCCGCCGCGATTTCACCGTCGACTGGGTCCACCTCAAGCTCAACGACCAGGCGCAGCGCACCGTGCTGTGCAAGGACCCGTTCCGCTCCCGCGACGAGCGCGTCGACAAGCTCATCGCCAGCATGTGAGGCCCCCTTGCGCCACGAGGACTCCCAGCAGCAGCGACCGGCCGCCGATCCCCAACGCCGCCGCGGCTCGTTCGACCCCGTCGAGGCCTACCGCCGCAGGACCGAGCGCATCCGCGAGGAGATCGCCCGCAACCGGCGCGGCGAGTACACCGTCCCCACCTGGGTGCTGGCGCTCGCCCTGGCGGCCGTCATCGCCGTGTGGATCCTCGTCCTGTTCGTTCTCTAAAGATCAACCCGACGTCTCGCTCGGGCGCTTCGCCAAGAACGCGGCGTGGCGCCCGGCGACGGCCTCGGCCACGAAGTACACCCGGTCGGCGTCCAGGCCCCGCCCCATCGTCGACAGCCGCACCGGCAGCGCCTCCATCGCCTCGACCAGCCCCGAGGCCTCCACCGTCACCTGCCGGTGCCGCTCGGGCAGCTCGGCCAGCTGCGCGACGATCTTGCCCTCCAGATCGGCGGGCAGCTCGTCGGGCACCGGAATGTCGGCCGAAGCCAGAGCGACCTTCTTGTAAGCCGTCATCGAATGGTGCGAGATCCCGCGATGCCGCTCCCGCGCGTCCCCCTCGGAGATCCGCAAGGAAGCCACGGGCCGCCCGCCCAGCACCGCGGCGGCGTTGACCGCCTCCCCGGCGGCGGTGCCCGAGAAGCCCCACACCGTGCCCGTGCCGAGGTTCCCCGGCCCCTGGGCGACGATCGCGACATCGGCGCCGCCGACGACCTTCGCGGCGATGAGCGCGTTGTGCACGTTCGTGGCCTCCAAGTCCCCGCCGAAGCACTGCCCGGCGGTGACGACCGTGCACAGTCGGTCCGAGAGCTGGTCCAACTGCCGCGAGAACCACGCCGGGAGCGAGCCGCCGTCGGTCATGACGTACGCGACCCGCACACCCGGGGCGGTGGCGTGAACCCCCGCCAGGATCGGCGCGAGCGCCGAATGCAGATCCGCCACCACCACCGGCATCCCGTCGAGGCTCTCGCACGCCTCGACCGCGGCCCGGTGCGGCGAGTCGTCCTCGTCCACGGCCAGACGCATCGCCTGCATCGGCGTGTACCGGGCCTTGACGATGTGCCCCGGCCCCTCGACATCGCCCGGCAAACGCTCCGGCACGGCCACGACCAGCGCGTACCCGCCCGTCCCCAGCCCCTTGGCGATCGCGTTGCAGTTGAGCAGCACCCTGTCGCCCTCGACCGGGACGCCGACGAGCTCGTCATAGGCCAGACCCCGGCACGAGAACGCCGCCTCGCCCTCGCGGGCCTCCACGTCGACCTCGAGCTCGGTGCAGCCCCTCCAGCCGCCGCGAACTGCGCGAACGGTGCCGTATCGCCATCTGATCACGACTGGACGGTAACAGAGCGAATCCACCGCCCGCGAACGGTCGCGCCCCCGCCCGCCAAGGGCGGCCTGCCTCGCGCGCCGATGCCCGAGGGCATAATCTTGGCGGGTGTCGAACGATCGCACTGAACGGTTGGTGAACCTGGTGTTGTGTCTGCTGTCGTCGCGGCGCTTCCAGACGGCGAGCAAGATCGCCAGGACCGTCCCCGGCTACGAGCACGACCCAGAGGACAAGCGCGCCCACGAGGCGTTCCAACGCAAGTTCGAGCGCGACAAGGCCGAACTGCGCCGCATCGGCGTCCCGCTCCAATCCGGCGTCGACCCCTACTTCGACACCGAGCCCGGCTACCGCATCGCCAGGTCCGACTTCGAGCTGCCCCAGATCGAGTTCACCGACGCCGAGGCCGCCGCCGTGGCCGCCGCCGCCCGCCTCTGGCACCAGCCCGAACTCCAGTCCGGCACCGCCCAGGCCCTGCGCAAGCTCCGCGCCGCCGGCATCGACGTCGAGTCCCACGCCGCCGCCTTCCCCGTCAAGGCCCTGCCCGGCACCGAGGCGGCCCTCTCGCCGCTGCTGGAGGCCATCGCCTCCCGCCGCGCGGTCGCCTTCGACTACCTCGGCGCCCGCGACGAGACCGCGCAGCGCCGCCGCCTCCAGCCGTGGGGCTGCGCCGCCTGGCGCGGCCGCTGGTACGTCGCCGGCTACGACCTCGACCGCGCCGCCCAGCGCGTCTTCCGCCTCACCCGCATCCCCGGCAAGGTACGCCTGGTGGGCCCCGAAGACGCCTACACCATCCCCGAGGGCGTCGACGTGCTCGCCTTCGCCTCCGAAGCCGAGGCCCACCAGACGCCCTCGCGCGCCAAGGTCCTGGTCCGCCCCCGCGCCGCCTGGGGCGTGCGCCGCCGCGCCGACCAGATCGGCCCCCGCCGCTCCGACGGCGACGAGGTCTGCTTCACCTACACCGACACCCCCTTCACCGCGTCCTGGCTCGCCTCCTTCGGCGCCGACGTCCTCGTCCTCGAACCGCCCGAACTGGTCAAGGAGACCATCGCGTGCCTGCAGAACCTCGCGGAGGACCGCCGATGAGCGTCCGCCTGGCCAGGCTGCTGAACCTGGTGCCGTACCTGGTCGCCCGCCCCGAAGGCGTGCCGATCCGCGAACTCGCCGACGACTTCGGCGTCACGGTCGCGCAGATCCGCGCCGACCTGACGCTGCTGTGGATGTGCGGCCTGCCCGGCTACGGGCCCGGCGACCTCATCGACATCGCCTTCGACGCCGACACCGTCCGCGTCAACTTCGCCGCGGGCATGGACCGGCCGGTGCGCCTGGCCGGCCACGAGGCCCTGGCCCTGTCAGTGGCCCTCCGCGTCCTGGGCGACACCCCCGGCGTCGGCGACCGCGGCGCGATCGCCTCGGCGCTCGACAAGCTCGGCGCCGCCGCGGGCGCCGAGGCCGCCGAGGTGCCCGTCCGCGACACCGTCGCCGAGAGCGACGTCGAACGCTACGCGGCCCTGGTCGAATCGGGCAACGCCGCCCGGATCACCTACTACTCGGCCAGCCGCGACACCACCTCCGAGCGCATCGTCGACCCCATCGAGGTCGTCGCCGCCGACGGCCACGCCTACCTGCGCGCCTGGTGCCGCACCGCGAACGAGGTCCGCCAGTTCCGGCTCGACCGCATCGACGCCTGCACCGTCATCGACGAGCCCGCAGCGCCCCCCGCGTCCGCCGCCAGGCCCGCGGGCCGCGCCGCCGGGCCGGGGGAGCCGGCCCCGACCGCGTTCCTGGCCTCCGAGCTGCCGCTCATCGAACTGCGCCTCGGCCCGGCCGGGAAGGGCATCACCGACTCCTACCCCTGCGAGGAGATCATCGGCGAGGCCGACGGCTACCGCCGGATCAAGATGCGCGCCCGCGACCTGGAGTGGGCCCGCCGCTTCGTCCTCGGCCTCGGCGGCGAAGCCCAGGTCATCGCCCCCGCCGAACTGCGCGACGAGGTCAGATCCGCCGCTCAGGCCGCCCTCGACCGGTACGCCGACCCGCCGCCCGAGACCGGACACCGACACCCCGCCGCGCCGAGCGGAGCCGATCGCTAGACTGTCGCCATGATCTGGGCGATATCGGGCGCGCTGGCGCTCGCCGGCCTCATCCTGCTCGCCGTGGCCGCCGTGCGACTGCTCAGCGCGGTCCGCGACCTCGACGTCGACACAGGCCGCATCAAGGAACGGGCCGCACAGGCGGGCGAGTTGCAGGAGCGATTGAACGCGACCATGGGCGACGCCCAGCGCGTGGCCCAGTCCATGCCCGGGAAGTGACGCTTCCCGGTCACCAGAGCCACATTCTGATAAAGATCGGTGAACTCCAAGGCTCCTGTGTTGACGGAAGTGTCGAGCGTCGGTCATGCTTGTCCGGCTCGCCGACATCGGAAACGGACGGCTCGCACGCCTGCCCCAGGCCAGCCGGCCGATCGCCGCTCACCAGGCTCCGTAGCCGACGGCGAGCGAGGGGCATACGATGGTTAACGTCACTGACATGTATCCGGAGGGATCGAACAATGGGCGCATTGAAACCCTGGCACATCATCATTCTCGTCATTGTGATCCTGCTGCTGTTCGGCTCCAGGAAGCTTCCGGACATGGCCAGGGGTCTGGGCCGCTCGATGCGCATCCTCAAGTCGGAGACCGAGCAGATGAAGAAGGACGGCTCGAACGCCGACATCGACGGCGACGACCACGCCGAGCCCAGGCACTCGCGTGAGCCGCTCGAGCCGCCGCAGTCGGTCGACGACACGGTCATCGACGGCGAGTCGGTGAACTCGGACCGCAAGAAGACTCGCTAGGCCGGACGCCGCAGAAACGAATATGGCTGTCAAACCCCGGCGCGAAGGCAGACGCAGCACCAAGTTCCAACGCGCCGCCGACGGCTCCATGACGCTCATGGAGCACCTCCAGGACCTGCGGACCCGTCTGCTCATCGCGGTCCTGGTCATCCTGGTCGGCACCGCTGTCGCGCTGTTCTTCTCCAAAGACGTCATCCACATCCTGCAAGAGCCGTACTGCGATGCCGTCGTCAAGGAAACCGGCGACGGCGCCACGTGCGGTTTCACGCTGGAGTCGCCGATCTCCCACATCGGCCTGTACCTCAAGGTATCGCTGTACATGGCCCTGATCGGCACCTCGCCGATCTGGCTCTACCAGCTGTGGGCGTTCATCGCGCCCGGCCTGCACCGCAACGAGCGGCGCTACGCCTACCTCTTCATCGGCGTCGCCGCGCCCCTGTTCCTGGCCGGCGCGACCCTCGCGTACTTCGTGGTCAGCCACGGCATCCAGTTCATCATGGTGCTCCAGGAAGAGGGCATCTCCATCGCCCTCAACCTCGAGAGCTACATAAACTTCTACATCGCCGTCATGATGGTGTTCGGCATCGGCTTCGAGTTCCCGCTGATCCTGCTCATGCTGAACGTCATGGGTCTGGTCAGGGCGAAGCGGATGCGCGGCTGGTGGCGGATCGTGGTGCTCGTGAGCTTCGTGTTCACCGCGGTCTTCACGCCCACGCCCGACCCGTTCGGCATGACCGCGCTGGCGGCGTGCATGCTGTTCCTGTACGGTGTGGCGCTCATCGTCGCGACGCTCAACGACAAGCGGCGCGGTTACACCGACGAGGACGAGTGGGACGACGACGAGGCCGGTGACATCGGCGAGGCGACCGACGTGGGCGCCGCGTCGGCGGTCGGCACCGACGACATCGACGACGATTCCGGGCCCGAGCGGCGCAACCGCCTCGGCCGCCGAGTCGACGGATTCGACGACATCACCTGATCCCCGAAACGGGACGAGAACCGAATGAAGGCGGGCCGGGGTCGCAAGACCCCGGCCCGCCTCGGTCTCAGGACCGCTTTGAGAGCGGCGGGACTAGCGCGGGAAGCGCGGCCCGCCGCCGCGCGGCGGCTACCAGTTCAGATGGTGGCGGGTGACGGACGAGACGCGATGCGCTTCGCCGCCGCGCAGGGCGCGGTTCGGGCGGCGGCGGGCGGCCCCGAAGTCGCAGGCCCCGGCCGAGACCGGCCTCAGGCGACGAGGAGGAGCACCTCCAGACCGCGGCCCGTTCAGAGACCGGCCCGCGCCGTCTCAGGAGGCCCGCTGCGGGACGGTGCGGCGGGTAGCGGTCAGACTCCGGCCCGGACCAGTCTCAGGACCGCTTCCAGGCCGACGGCGCGTCCGGCCTCGGCGTGCGGCAGCAGGTAGCAGCGCGCCCCGATCCGGCCGGCCCCGGCGTCGGCGACCGAGTCGCCCACCATGAGCGCCCGGGACGGCTCGACGTCGAGCGCGTGGCAGGCGGCGTAGAAGATCTTCTCGTCCGGTTTGCAGAACCCGACCTCGTAGGACAGCACCCACGCGTCGATGAACCGGTCGATGCCCAGGTGCCGCAGCACCGGGCGGGCGTCGAAGCCGATGTTGCTGACCAGCGCGATCGGGTAGCCCTGCGCCTTGAGCGCCACCAGGGTCGACATCGTGTCCGCGAAGGCCACCCACCCCTCGGGGGAGGCCATCCGGTCGTACAGGGCCTCTGCCAGGCCCTCGAACACGCCGTGCGCCTGCGCGGCGAGCGCGGTGAACGCCTCCCGGTGGGCATCCTCGTCGAGATCGCGGTCGGCCCAGGCGTCGGCGAAGTCCGGCCGCACCCGCGCCTCCAGGCCCGACCCCAGCCAGCCCTGTGCGCCGATGGCGTCGGCGAGCGCGGTGACGCTCAGCGGCGACAGGCTCCGCCCGCACGCCTCCGCCGCCAGGGACACCGACCGGGTCAGGGGTTCGAGCTGCGCCAACGTGCCGTGGAAATCGAACAGGACCGCTTCGATACTGCCACGGCCCCCCTCATCGTCTCCTGGTGAGGAATCCTGGTGCACAAACGGACGATACCTGGCCGTGTAGGCATCGTCACAACCGGGTGAGCACCGCCGCATGGCAAAGCGGCCCCGCGCTCGCCGTGCCGCCGCCGCTGTCATAAGAGGGCACTACCCTTGGGGACATGGTGTCTTCCACCGGCGATGTGCACTACGCCGACGACCGATCCCCGGCCCAGCGCCACGCCGCCGCCAAGGCACGGCGTACCTGGCCCGAACTGGCCTCCTTCGCCGAGGAGTACCCGTTCGCGCTCGACGACTTCCAGATCCTGGCCTGCCGGGTCCTCGAAGAGGGCCACGGGGTGCTCGTGTGCGCGCCCACCGGCGCCGGCAAGACCGTGGTGGGGGAGTTCGCCGTCCACCTCGCGCTCGCCGAGGGCGCCAAGTGCTTCTACACCACCCCGATCAAGGCGCTCTCGAACCAGAAGTTCAACGACCTGGTCGAGGCGCACGGCGCCGACAACGTCGGCCTGCTCACCGGCGACACGGTCATCAACGGCGAGGCCCCCATCGTGGTCATGACCACCGAGGTCCTGCGCAACATGATCTACGCCGGGTCGCCCACCCTGGCAGGCCTGCGCTACGTGGTCATGGACGAGGTCCACTACCTCGCCGACCGGTTCCGCGGCGCGGTGTGGGAGGAGATCATCATCGAGCTGCCCGCGGAGGTGCGGGTGGTGAGCCTGTCGGCGACGGTCTCCAACGCCGAGGAGTTCGGCGACTGGCTCAAGAGCGTGCGCGGCTCCACCGAGGTCGTGGTCTCCGAGACCCGCCCGGTGCCGCTGTGGCAGCACATGATGGTCGGCGGCGCTCTGCTCGACCTGTTCGAGCCCGATGGCGACCACGTCTCCAAGGAGCTGCTCAAGAAGGACGCCCGCGCCCGCGAGCGCTCCGAGCGCGGCGGCAGGCGGCGCGGCAGGCCGTTCGTCGACCGCGGCCGCGTCGTCGAGCGCCTCGACGGCGCCGGGCTGCTCCCGGCGATCTACTTCATCTTCTCGCGAGCCGGATGCGACGCCGCCGTCGACGAGTGCGTCCGCGCGGGCCTGCGGCTCACCGGCCGCGCCGAGCGCGAGGAGATCATCGACTACGCCACCGAGGCCACCGCCCACATCGACGCCCGCGACCTGGAGGCGGTCGGCTTCGAGCGGTGGCTCGACGGGCTCGCCGCCGGGATCGCGGCCCACCATGCCGGGCTGCTGCCGGTGTTCAAGGAGGTCGTGGAGAAGCTGTTCGAGCGCGGCCTGCTCAAGGCCGTGTTCGCCACCGAGACGCTCGCGCTGGGCATCAACATGCCCGCCCGCTCGGTCGTGCTGGAGCGGCTGATCAAGTACAACGGCTCCGACCACGTCATGCTCACCCCCGGCCAGTACACGCAGCTGACCGGCCGCGCCGGGCGGCGCGGCATCGACGTCGAGGGCCACGCGGTCACCGTCTGGGCCGAGGACATCAGGCCCAAGGAGGTCGCCGGGCTCGCCTCCAAGCGCACCTACCCGCTGAACTCGTCGTTCGCGCCCTCCTACAACATGGCCGTCAACCTCATCGGCGCCGCCGGCGTCGACCGCGCCCAAGAGGTCCTGGCCTCCTCGTTCGCGCAGTTCCAGTTCGACACCGAGGCCGTCCACATCGCCGAGCAGGCCCGGGCCCTCGGCCGCAAGGCCGCCGAGTCGGCCGAGGCCGCCGCGTGCGACTTGGGCGACTTCCTGGAGTACTACGAGCTGACCCAGCGGCTCTCGCAGGCCGAGCGCGGCGCCCAGAAGCGCCGCAAGGGCGCCCGCAGGGACGCCGCCCGCACCTCGCTGGGGGAGCTGCGCGGCGGCGACGTCGTGTGGATTCCTCGCGGCAAGCACTCGGGCTGGGCGGTGTTCCTGCGTCCCACCAGCCACCGCAAGGCCGGGCACGACCCGCGCTGGGCCGTGGTGACCGCCGACGGCTGGACCGGAAGCCTGGACACCTCCGCGTTCGACGGCGGCGTCGAGGTCGCCACCCGCATCCGCATCGCCAAGCAGTTCAATCGCAAGAACCCGAAGGACCGCGCCGACCTCGCCTCGGCGCTGCGCGAGGCCACCCGCGACATGCGTAAGCCCACGCGGCGCGGCGGAGCCCCCGAGACACCGGAGATCGCGAAGCTGCGCGAGGAGGTCAAGGCGCACCCGTGCCGCTCGTGCCCCGACGCCCACCAGCACACCGTGCACGCCTCCCGCTGGATGCGCCTGCACCGCGAGGAGGAGCAGCTGCGCCGCCGTGCCGGGCGGCGCGAGCACTCCCTGGCCCGCCAGTTCACGGCCGTCCGCGAGGTCCTCACCGAGTTCGGCTACCTCGACGGCGAGACCGTCACCGAGTCGGGGCGGCTGCTGCGGAACCTGTTCGTGGAGACCGACCTGCTCGTGGCCCAGTGCCTGCGGGACGGGATCTGGGAGGGCCTGGACGCGCCCTCGCTGGCGGCGATCGCCTCGACGGTCATCTACGACTCCCGCTTCGAGGAGGACGAGTTCTTCGTGGCCGTGCCGGGGCCGATCACCGAGGCGGTGGCCAAGACCGGCCGCCGCTGGGAGGCCGTCAGGCGATCGGAGAACCAGCGGGGCCTGTCGCTGACGGCGAAGCCGCAGCTGGGCCTGGCCTGGCCGATCTACCGGTGGACCAGGGGCGAGGAGCTGTCCAAGGCCCTGGCCGCCTCCGACGGGCCGTGGCCGATGCCCGGGGGCGACTTCGTGCGCTGGGCGCGGCGCACCGCCGACCTGCTCCACCAGGTGGGCACGGCCGCGCGCGTCATCGGCACCGCGTCCTCGAACGAGCTGGCCGACGCCGCGTTCGACGCGGTCGACGCCATCAGGCGCGGCGTCGTCGCCGACGTATGAGCAGGGCCGCCGACGTCTGCCCAAGCAGCCGAGCGGCTCACACCCGATCTTGCGGGGTGATCGCCTCGCCGAAGCGGCGCAGCGCCGAGGCGATGCCCCATTCGGCCGTCAGCGCCTCGACGGCGGCCGGGTCGGCCGCCTCGGCGGGCAGCGCCGAGTCGATCAAGGGCAGTTCGACGTCGTCGGCGACCGTGGAGACCTTGAGCGCCCGCTCCAGGTAGTCCTCGGCCTCCAGGATCGCCCGGCGCTGGCGCTCGGGCACGTCCGAGCCGTCCTCCAGGGCGGCGGCGCGGATGCCGCTGATGCCGCCGTAGGTGTTCACGAGGCTGATCGCCGTCTTCGCGCCGATGCCCTTGACGCCGGGCAGCCCGTCCGAGGGGTCGCCGCGCAGCACCGCGAAGTCGACGTAGTGCTCGGGCGCGACGCCGAACTTCGTCGCCACGGCAGCGCCGTTGAACAATTCAGCCTTAGATATCCCGCGAGCGAGGTATACGACGCTGCGCTCCGCCGCGTCGTCGACCAACTGGAACAGGTCCCTGTCACCGGTGACCACGCACACCGGCTCGGCGGTGCGCGCGGCCAGCGTCGCGATCACGTCGTCGGCCTCGAACTCGGGGTGCGCCGCCGTCGCGACCCCGAGCGCGGGCAGCAGCGCCTCGATCGCCGCCACCTGCGCGTCCATCCCCTCAGGGGTGTCCTCCGAGCCGTCCTCGCGGGCCCGCGCCGCCTTGTACCCGCCGATGAGGTCCGTGCGCCACTCCGGGCGCCAGTTGCCCTCCAGGCAGCACACCAGCTCGGTGGGGGAGAAGCGCCTGACCAGCGTTGACAGGCCGTCGAAGAAGCCCCGCACCGCGCCCGACCGCGCCCCCGAGGGCGACGTGATCGAGGAGGGCAGGCCGTAGTACGCCCGGTACCAAAGGGACGCGGCGTCGATGAGCATCAGCATCCACACACTGTCTCACGCGGGACCGACGCCGCCCGCGAACGCCGTTTCGCGATATCCCATAATGCGAAACCTGACACATTCTCAGGCGGGTGCCACAACTATGGAGGCACAGGCCCTGGAAGATGCAGCAGCCACAAGCAACGAATAAAGGAGCGTTCCGGTGAACACCACTGCCCGCCGCGCCGCCGCGGCCCTGGCCCTGATCGGGACCGGGCTCGCCGCGGCCGCATGCTCGTCCGGCACCGGTGGCGGTGGCGGCGAGAACGACGACACCCTCACCGTCTGCACGAACGTCCCGTTCGAGCCGTTCGAGTTCAAAGGCGACGGCGGCGACATCGTCGGCTTCGACATCGACCTGATGAACCTGCTCGCCGAGCGCCTCGACCAGACCGTCGAGATCGTCGAGATCGACTTCGACTCCATCCAGTCCGGCGCCGCGCTCAACGCAGGGACCTGCGACATCGCCGCCGCGGGCATCTCCATCACCGACGAGCGCGAGCAGGCCCTGGGCCTGTCCCAGCCCTACTTCCGCGCCGACCAGGCCTTCGTCACCGTCAAGGGCTCGGACATCGCGAGCCTCGACGACCTGGAAGGCGCCACCGTCGCCGTCCAGTCGGCCACCACCGGCGAGTCCTACGCCAACTCCATCAAGGACCAGTACGGCTTCGAGGTCCGCTCCTTCGAGACCATGGGCGACATCGTCGCCTCCATGAACTCCGGCGCCAGCCAGGCCTCCATCGCCGACCTCGCCACCTGGACCCAGATGGTCGAGGTCGCCGACGATCTCCAGCTCACCGACTCCATCGAGACCGACGAGCACTACGCCTTCGCCGTCCAGAAGGACGACACCGAACTGCTCGACGAGGTCAACGCCATGCTCGACCAGGCCTTCGAGGACGGCACCTACGCCGAGCTCTACGAGCAGTGGTTCCACGAGCCCTACACCGAAGGCGACGCCGAGTAGTGGCCGCCGCCCAACGCGGCGGGATGACGGTGCGCCAGAGGCGCCGCCTCTCCCGCGCCGTCCAGTACGCCGTCGCCATAGCCGTCGTCCTCGCCGTCGCCCTGCTGGCCGACTGGGGACGCATCGCCGACTCCTTCCTGCGGCTCGACACCGCCGCCGACATGTTCCCCGACGTGTGGGTCGCCTTCGGCAACACCATCGCCTACACGATCCTCGCGTTTATATTCGGCATGATCGTCGGCGTCGTCATCGCGCTCATGCGGGTCTCGGGCTTCGGCCCCTACCGGTGGTTCGCCGCCGTCTACGTCGAGATCTTCCGCGGCCTGCCCGCCCTGCTCGTGCTGTTCCTGGTCGGCTTCGCCGTCCCGCAGGCCTTCCCCGGCATCACCTGGCCCGGCGGCGTCTACGGGCAGGTCGCCATCGGCCTCGGCCTGACCTCCTCGGCCTACGTCGCCGAGAGCGTCCGCGCCGGCATCCAGGCCGTCCCGCGCGGCCAAGTCGAGGCCGCCCGCTCCCTCGGCATGAGCCACACCCGCACCATGCTCAGCGTCGTGCTCCCGCAGGCGCTGCGCATCGTCATCCCGCCGCTCACCAATGAACTGGTCATGCTCACCAAGGACTCCTCCCTGGTGTACGTCCTGGGCGTCACCGCCTCCACCGTGGAGCTGACCAAGTTCGCCCGCTCGGAGCTGACCTCCTCGGCCAACGCCACCCCGCTGCTGGTCGGCGGCCTGCTCTACCTGCTGGTGACCGTGCCGCTCTCGGCGCTGGCCCGCCGACTCGAGAACAAGGGGGACCACCGTTGAGCAACCGCCTTGTGGCCATCAGCGGCCTGCGCAAGCGCTTCGGCGACAACGAGGTCCTGCGCGGCATCGACCTCGAGATCGGCGAAGGCGAAGTGGTGTGCCTCATCGGGCCCTCCGGCTCGGGCAAGTCCACGCTCCTGCGCTGCGTCAACCTGCTCGAGCCGCCCACGGCCGGCACCGTCCACGCCGCCGGGCACGACATGACCCATCCCGACGTCGACCTCGACGCCGCCAGGCGCGACATCGGCATGGTCTTCCAGCACTTCAACCTGTTCAGCCACCTGTCGATCCTCGACAACATCGCCATCGCGCAGCGACGCGTCCTCGGCCGTCCCAAAGCCGAGGCCGAAGCCGAGGCCCGCCGCCTGCTCGACCAGGTGGGCATCGAGGGCAAGGAGCGGGCCAAGCCGGCGCAGCTCTCGGGCGGGCAGCAGCAGCGCGTGGCCATCGCCCGCGCCCTGGCCATGGGCCCGGCCCTGATGCTGTTCGACGAGCCGACCTCGGCGCTCGACCCCGAACTGGTCGGCGAGGTCCTGGCGGTCATGAAGGGCCTGGCCGCCGACGGCATGACGATGCTCGTGGTCACCCACGAGATGGCCTTCGCCCGCGAGGTCGCCGACCGCGTCGTCTTCCTCGACGGCGGCGTCATCGTCGAGCAGGGACCGCCCTCCCGGATGCTCACCGAGCCGAAGACCGAACGCGCCCAGAGCTTCCTCCACCGCGTGCTGCATCCGGTCGACTGAGACTGGGACACTGGGAGGCATGAGTCTCCCCAACACACCGTTGCACGGAACGCGGCTGCGCAGGACACTGTGGCGCGGCGGCCGCGTCCTGAGCCCCACCAGCCCGGACGCGACCGCCATGCTCGTCGAGGGCGCCACGATCGCCTGGGTCGGCCCCGACGCCGAGGCCCCCGCGGCCGACGAGACCGTCGACCTCGACGGCGCCCTGGTGACCCCCGCGTTCGTCGACTCCCACGTCCACCTCACCGGCACCGGAGCGTCCCTGATCGGCCTGCACCTGGCCGGGCTCGGCTCGGCCCAGGCGGTGCTGGAGCGGGTCGCGAGCTTCGCGGCCTCGCTCCCGGCCGAGGCGGTCGTCCTCGCCCACGGCTGGGACGAGACGACCTGGGACGACCCGGCCCTGCCGACCCCGCTCGAAGTCGAGAACGCCGCGGGCGGGCGCCTGGCGTACCTCTCGCGCGCCTGCGGGCACGTCGGCATCGCCGGGCCCCGCGTGCTCGACGCCCACCCCGAGCTGCGTGCCCTCGATGGCGCCGAGGACGGCGTGCTCAAGCGCATGGCCCACCGCGCCGCCCGCGGCCACCTGAACGCCGCCGTCCCGGTGCCCCAGCGCCTGGCCGTCGCGCAGGCCGCCCTCGACCGGGCCGCGAGCCTCGGCATCGCCGCCGTGGTCGAGCACAGCGTGCCCGTCGAGGCCGACCCCCACACCGAGACCGAGTTCACCGGCCTGGTCGGCCTCGGCGCCGAGCCGGGCAACCCCGCCGTCTACGGCTGGTGGGGCGAGCTGTGCGCCGCGGAGAAGGCCCGCGACCTCGGCGCCCACGGCTGCGGCGGCGACCTGTCCATCGACGGCTCTCTCGGCGCCCGCACCGCCTACCTCCGCGGCCCCTACCGCGACGATGCGTCCACGCGCGGGGCGCGGTACTTCACCGCCGAGCAGGTCCGCGACCACCTCGCCGACTGCCACCGCATCGGCCTGTCCGCCGCGTTCCACGCCATCGGCGACGGCGCCATCGCCATCGTCCTCGACGGCCTCGACCTCGCCGAGCGGGCCATCGGCCTCGACGCGATCCGCCACGCCCGCCACCGCATCGAGCACGCCGAACTGCTCGATAACGCGCTGACGGCCCGCATGGTCCACCACGGCCTCCACGCCTCCGTCCAGCCCGCCTTCGACGCCGCCTGGGGCGGCGCCGACGGCATGTACGCCGCCCGCCTCGGACGCGATGCCGCATTGGCGGCGAACCCCCTCGCCTCGCTGGCCGGGGTCGGCGTCCCGCTCGCGTTCGGCTCCGACTCGCCGGTCACGCCGCTCGATCCGTGGGGCGCGGTCAGGGCCGCCGTGCACCACCACAACCCGAGCCTGCGGCTCGCGCCCACCACGGCGTTCACCGCCGCCACCAGGGGCGGCTGGAGGGCCCTGGGCATCGACGACGCCGGGGCGCTGGCCCCGGGCATGCGCGCGAACGCCGCCGTGTGGGATCTCACCGGCCCCGGACTGCCCGATCTGAGTGATCCCCAGGGCCCCTCCCCGCGGTGCGCCATGACCCTCGCCGAGGGGCACCTCGTCTACCATCGCCCCTGACCAGCGCCTTCTTTTCGGCGCCTCGCCACACGAGAAAAAATGTCGGATCAATATCGCGACCCGGTTGACGTCGGTGGCACTGATTGGCTTACGGTGGTCTGGTCCTCGGCGAACGACCGGAAACGGGAAGCTCGCCGAACGTCGGGGGCGACTCGACTTGCTTTGCTCCCACGCAGACTGGACAAGACGGCGACGCGGCCGCATTGCCGTCGGCGGCCAGGTCCAGATCGCGGGGGTCGGCGGAGGAAGGCGAGCCGGTCGCCGGTGGTGGACCCGCAGCAGACGTAGGTGATCCCTAGACAACAGCTCGCAGCCGCTCAGCCAGGGGGCTGCCAGTTGGTCCGAAGATCACCAGCCGACGCGGCAGGGGACACCGGCCGTACAGGGACTGGGAGAAACCCGTGCGAGGGGCGTAGCCGGACACAGCTACGCCCCTTTGCCGTGCCCACAGGTACGCTTGAGCGACCCCCTCACGGCAGTGCCCTCACACTCCCGCCGGTGCCGCCACGGGGGCCGACGAGCCCGCGACACGGCACCGCACGACAAGGAGCGCCTCTTGAGCACCGTCATCGACCGCGAAGCGGAGGAGCGGACGCCCTCGGACGACGAACGCGACGAAAAACAGGGCAAAAATCGCAGATTCGCCCTTTTCGCCGACTCTCCGCTGGGGCGCCGCCTCACCCTCCCGGTCGCGCTGATCCTCGCCCTCGCCGCCGGGGGCCTCGCCGTGCTCGCGTTCCCGCCCTACGGATGGTGGCCGGCGGCCGCCGTCTCCGTCGCCGGGCTCGGCGCGGCCGTCCACCGCCGCCGCCCGCGCGGCGGCCTGGGCATCGGTTTCGTCTACGGCATGGCGTTCTTCCTGCCGCTGCTGGCCTGGTCCTCGACGCAGGTCGGCCAGTGGCCCTGGCTGTTCCTGTCCGCGCTCGAAGCGCTCGGCACCGGCGTCCTCGGCGCCGGACTCGCCGTCTGCTCGCGCCTGATCGACCGCCACCGCTGGGCCTGGGCGCCGCTGACCGGCGTCGCCTGGGTCGCCCAGGAGGCCCTGCGCTCCCGCCAGCCCTTCGACGGCTTCCCGTGGGGACGCCTGGCCTTCAGCCAGGCCGACTCGCCCGCCGCGGCCGCCGCCTGGCTCGGCGGCGCGCCCCTGGTCTCCTTCGTCGTCGCCCTCACCGGCGGCTTCCTCCTTACAGCCCTGTGGCGCCGTCCCGACTGGCGCAAGAGCGCCGCGTTCGTCGCCGCCGCGGCCGTGGCCACCATCGCCCCGGCCGCCCTCCCGATCGATTCGACCGCC
This sequence comes from Glycomyces arizonensis DSM 44726, assembly GCF_000482705.1. Taxonomy (GTDB): domain Bacteria; phylum Actinomycetota; class Actinomycetes; order Mycobacteriales; family Micromonosporaceae; genus Glycomyces; species Glycomyces arizonensis. The sequence continues at coordinate 37,899 of NZ_AXWO01000027.1, forward strand.
CCGGACGGGCCGACGGTCAACGTCGCCGTCGTCCAAGGCAACGTGCCGCGCCTCGGCCTGGACTTCAACGCGCAGCGCCGCGCCGTCCTCGACAACCACGTCCAGGCCACCATCGAACTCGCCGACGCCGTCAACGAAGGCCGGGCCGAGCGCCCCGACATCGTCGTGTGGCCCGAGAACGCCTCCGACATCGACCCGCTCCACAACGCCGACGCCTACAGCCTCATCAGCGAGGCCGCCGCCGCGGTCGGCGCGCCCATCGTCCTGGGCGGCATCGTCCACGAGGAGGACGGCACCCGCTACAACATGGTGATCGTGTGGGAGCCCGACGACGGCCCGGTCTTCATGTACGCCAAGCGCCACCCCGTGCCGTTCGCCGAATACGTGCCTTACAAGGACTTCTTCCGCACCGTCGCCGGGTGGATCGACCCGCGCATGGCCGAGGGCATCGACTCCGTGGCCGGCTTCCAGGCCGGCACCGAGCCGGGCGTCGTCCCCGCCGGGGACCTCACGCTCTCGGGCCTGATCTGCTTCGAGATCGCCTTCGACGCCGAGACCGCCGACTCCGTCCGCGACGGCGCCGAGCTCCTCGCCGTCCAGACCAACAACGCGACCTTCGACTACAAGGAGGCCGGCCAGCAGCTGGCCATGGTCCGGCTGCGCTCGATCGAGCACGGCCGCGACGGCCTGATGGCCTCCACCGTCGGCATCTCCGCCTTCACCGACCACACTGGAGCGGTCTCCGAGGCCACCGAGTTCAACACCGCCGCCGTGATCCAGAAAGAACTCACGCGGTCGGCGGAGTCCACTCCGGCCACGCGGGCCGGTATCCTGCCCGAAGTGGTCCTCACCACTGCCGCGCTGGCCGCCCTGGCCGCCGCGGTCGCGCTCAACATCCGGCACCGCCGGGTCGGGGCGTCCCACGACGCCCGCGAGCCGTAGACCCAGCAGAGAAAGCACGATCATGAGCACTCCACCGGACCGGCCAGGTTCCTTCGCGACCGGCCCGGCGCTCGTCGCCATCCCCACCTTCAACGAGCGCGACAACCTCGAGCACACCGTCGCGGCCGCCCGCCGCTCGTGCCCGGACGCCGACCTCCTCATCGTCGACGACAACTCGCCCGACGGCACCGGCGCGATCGCCGACGCCCTCGCCGAAGGCGACGACCGCGTCCGCGTCCTCCACCGGCCCGACAAGCGCGGCCTGGGCGCGGCCTACCTCGCCGCGTTCGCCTGGGCCGCCGAGCGCGGCTACCGGGCCGTCGTCGAGATGGACGCCGACGGCTCCCACGACCCGGTCGACCTGCCGCGCCTCCTCGGCGCCCTCGAAGGCGCCGAGGTGGCCATCGGCTCGCGCTACGTCCCGGGCGGGAAGGTCCGCAACTGGCCCTTCCACCGCCTGGCGCTCTCGCGCGGCGCGGGCATGTACACCCGCTTCATGCTCGGCCTCGCCGTCCAGGACGTCACCGCCGGCTACCGCGCCTACCGCCTGGACGCGCTCGGCAAGCTCGACCTGGGCACGGTCACCTCGGTGGGCTACTGCTTCCAGATCGACCTGACCTGGCGGGCGGTCAAGGCCGGTTTCACGATCACCGAGGTCCCCATCACCTTCACCGAGCGGCGCGCCGGGGCCTCCAAAATGAACCGGTCGATCACCGTTGAGGCGCTGCGCAATGTGACCCGCTGGGGCATGGCACACCGGTCGCGGCAACTGCGGAACGCGTTCAGGCGTGGCAGGATTGAGGCGTGACGCAACGCCGAGAGCCGAACGCGCCCGCCAGGGCCCCCTATCCCCTCCGGGTCGCTCTGGCGGTCTGGATCGTCGCCGAGGCCGCGGCGTTCATCGGCCTGGCCTACCTCGTCGGCGTCGTCTACACGCTGCTGATCTTCTTCGGCACCAGCCTCCTCGGCGCGGCGCTCATCTGGCGGGTCGGCGCCAAGTCCTTCCGGGCCGCGCGCGACTACCTCAACTCCGGCGGCGACCCCACGCGCGAGACGCCGAACGGCTACGCGGTGGCCGGAGCGGTGTGCCTGTGCATTCCCGGCTTCGTGACCGACCTGCTCGGCCTGCTGCTGCTCTTCCCGCCCACGCGGCTGCTGTTCCGCGGCCTGGGCCGCTACCTCGCCGCCAGGACGCCGACCATGCGGTTCGGGGGCGGCGGCGACGTCATCGAGGGGGAGGTCCTCGACGAGCGCGACGCCGACCCGAAACCGGACCCCGGGCGCGGCGGCGGGCCCCGGCCCATCGAATGACCGGAGCCCGCAGACAGAGCAAAACGGCTGAAACGCCGCAACTGATGGCATGAATAAGGCTCGCAGGCCCCTGGTTCAAGGAGGCGTGCGAGCCTGTCTCCCGTGTCGAAGCGATTCGCGCTAGCGCTCGCCGCGCCGGGCCCGCATCTCCTGGAGTCGCTCGTCGAGGATGTCCTCGAGCTCTTCCATCGAGCGGCGCTCCAGCAGCATGTCCCAGTGCGTGCGCGGCGGCTTCGTCTTCTTCGTCTCCGGCTCCTCGCCGTCGACGAGCTTGGCCGTGGACCCGTCGAGACGGCACTCCCACGTCAGCGGGATCTCGGCCTCGACGGCGAAGGGCACCTCGAAGCGGTGGCCCTGCGGGCACACGTAATCGCGGGTCTGGCGCGGGGCCAGCTCCGTGTTCCGGTCGGATTCGTAGCTGACGGCGCCGAGACGAGAGCCCCTCAGCATTCTGTCGCCCATGTTCCCCTGCACTTTCTCGAGCACTTGCCCTGAACAACGCCTGGCCGAGGCCGGCGCCTCCGCCGATCACGCCGAATTGCGGAGTTCCCACTGTTCTCAACGCCGCGGCCTGGCCGAATGTTTCCCGACGTCGACCCCCAAGTGTGACGCGGCGGGACTTCGGATGCCACGGCCATCCCCTTGAAGTGTGACACAACACCGTCACAATTCCGCCACGGCGATGTGCGGCGTCGCACCGTCCACCGCAGCACCGCCCCCGCCCGCCATGCCGCGGCATCGGACCGGCGGCAGTGGACGCGACGGAGCCGCATCGCTGTGAGCGGCCGCGATCGGCGGCGTACCGGCACCCATGGTGCCAATGCGGCGCAAACGCTCGCCGAGGCCCGGCCGAACGCCACCAGGGTCACAGCCGGGGTGGGCACGCCCAGTATGGTGTGGGCAGACAAGGAGTTCTCACATGCACGTGCTTGGAATCGATTTCGGAACCTCGAACACCGTCGCCGTGCTGCGCTCGGCCGACGGCCGAGTCCGCCCGCTGCTGTTCGACGGCGCGCCGATCCTGCCCTCGGCGGTCTACTACAACTCCGACGGCCGCATGCTCGTCGGACGCGACGCCGAGCGCAACGCCCGCATGGACCCGTCCCGCTTCGAGCCGAACCCGAAGCGCCGCATCGACGACGGCTCGGTGTTCCTGGGCACCTCCGAGATCCCGGTGCCCCAGGTCTTCGCCTACGTCCTCCAGCAGGTCGCCCTGGAAGCCCAGCGGCAGGCCGGCCAGATGCCCGGCCAGGTCCGCCTGACCCACCCCGCCCGGTGGGGCGAGCGGCGCCGCTCGATCCTGGTCGACGCGGCCCGCCTGGCCGGACTGCCCGCGCCGCAGCTCATCCCCGAGCCGGTCGCGGCGGCGTCCTACTTCACCTCCGTGCTCGGCACCGCCGTCCCGCCCGGGCGCAGCCTGGCGATCTACGACCTCGGCGGCGGCACCTTCGACGCGACCGTGGTGCGCCGCACCCAGACCGGCTTCGAAGTGCTCGCCGAGGAGGGCGTCGGCGACGTCGGCGGCCTCGACTTCGACCACGGGATCGTCGAGCACCTCGGCAAGACCTACGGCACCTCCCACCCCGAGGACTGGCGGCGGCTGCTGAGCCCCGCGGACGACCGCGACCGCCGCTACCGCAGAATGCTCTATGAGGACGTCCGCGGCGCCAAGGAGACGCTCTCGCGCACCGCGAGCGCCGACATCCACCTGCCCGCGCTGGAAGTCGACGCGCACCTGACGCGGGCCGAGTTCGAGGACATCGCGCGCCCGCCGCTGGAGCGCACCGTCGACTGCCTGCAGAAGGCCGTCAGCGCCGCGCGGCTGAACCCGGCCGACCTGGTGGGCATCTTCCTCGTGGGCGGCTCCTCGCGCATCCCGATGATCTCCCAGCTCATCCACACCAAGCTGGGGGTGCCGCCGCAGACGTTCGAGCAGCCCGAGACCGTCGTCGTCGAGGGCGCCGTGCGCGCCTCGACCGGCCCGGCCCCGTCCGAGCTGCCGCCGACCGGCCCGACCTCGGGCGGCCCGGTCTCGCCTTCGGGCGGCATGGTCTCGGCGCCGCCGCGCCCGCCGGTGCAGGCGCCGCAGATGCTGCCGCCGCAGAACCCCGTCATGCACCACCCGGTCTCGCAGCAGCCGATGGGACAGCCCCAGCCGCAGCAGCAGATGGCCGGCAAGCGCCCGCTGCATCAGGAGCCGGCGGTGCTGGTGACCGGCGCGGCCGTGGTGGTCCTGTTCGTGGTCTTCTTCGTGCTGCTGGCCACCATCCTCGGCTGACCGGCGCCGGTCACGCCTCGCGGGCGGTGGCCGCCGTGTACCCGGCGCGGCGGTCGAGCTCGGCGATCTGGCCGTCGAGCCAGTCGATCTCGGTCAGGTTGACCGAGCGGTGGATCTGCATGAGGCCCTTGCGGAACGGTGATTCGAGCCGGTCGGGCGGCACGGGCCGCCCCTGCTCGTCGAAGAACAGCTGCGCGGGCTGGTCGAGGAATTCGCGCCTGCGGGCGAGCACGATCGACTGCTCGCGCGGGTTGTCGAGGTGGTGGAGGAACGCCAGGAGCACGTACCACTTGTTGTCGTCGGTGATGAAGACCGGTTCGGGGCTCCGCAGCCACCGGCGCAGCTGGTCGGTGCCCTCCTGGGTGATCTCGAGCATGTGGCGGGGCGCGGCCACCGAGCCGGGCGCGGTGCGCCTGGTGAGGCAGCCGGCCTCTTCGAGCTTCTTGATGGTGGGGTAGAGCGTGCCGTCGGCGATGGGCCGGACGTGCCCGGCCAGCGCGGCGACCCGGTTCTTGAGGTCGTAGCCGTGGAGCGGGAAGTCCCGCAGGAATCCGAGTATGGCCATCTTCAGCATGCCCACATCATCGCAGATTCAACGATATATATCGACCCCAAGACACACGGTGTCTTTACCGACGTCCGCCGACCGATCGTAACGCGACACCTTGCGCCGGAACCGAACAGCACCACTGGCACTTAAGATATATATCGACTCCGAGGTAGAACACCGCTTCGCCAGTCCCGGCCGACCCTGATCCAGAAGAAAGGAGCGCGGGCTGCGCCCGCGCGCTCACCGGAAGACAACGGCTCAGATGATGTCGAAGTACCACAGGGCCAGGTAGGTGGCTCCGGCCAGGAAGAGCAGGAAGACGAGGAGGACGAGCCAGCCCGCGGCGGCCTCGAAGACGCCGGGGCGGCCGGTCTCGCCGGTGGCCTGGACGACCGGTTCCCACACCTCGTCGCCGATCAGGCGCATGGGGGCGATGGCCTTGGCCGGCGGGTACCAGGCGCGGGTCTGGAGGGCGGTGGCGGTCCGGTTCGCCGCTTGGATGCGGCCGCGCCGGTTGTAGGTGAAGAGGGCGACCTCGGATTCGTCGGCGAGGGCGGCGACGGTCGGGGTGCAGGGCATCGAGGAGTACAGGTGGCGGCGGCGTTCGGGTGCGCCGGTGCCGATGATCATGGTGATGTCGTCGGTCTCGACGGCTTCGCCGGGGTATTTGATGCCCGCGACCGTCCGGGCCGTCTGCACCGCGGCGGTCCATTGCGGGGTGGCCAGCGGCTGGGCGTCGTCCTTTTCGAGGTGGCCCAGGTGGCTGCGCATGAGGCTCAACAGCGCGTAGGCGTGCGGGGGGACGTTGGGCGCGATTTCCATATGCAGCAGTGTCACATACGGGTGCTCGGTCAGTCGCTCCAGAAGACGTCGATCTCGGCGCCGAGCTTCTTGAGTCGTTCGGTGAGTCGTTCGTAGCCGCGGTGGATGACGTTGACGTGGCGCAGGACGGAGGTGCCTTTGGCGGCGAGCATGGCGAGCAGGAGGACGACGGCGGGGCGCAGGGCGGGCGGGCAGACGACTTCGGTGCCGGACCAGCGGATGGGTCCGTCCACATAGATCCTGTGGGGGTCGAGGAGGCGGACGCGGCCGCCGAGTCGGTTGAGTTCGGTGAGGTAGATGGCGCGGTTCTCGTAGACCCAGTCGTGGATGAGGGTGGAGCCTTCGGCGCAGGAGGCGATGAGGGCGAAGAAGGGGAGGTTGTCGATGTTGAGGCCGGGGAAGGGCATGGGGTGGATCTTGTCGATGGGGGCGTGGAGTTCGGAGGGGTGGACGGTGAGGTCGAGCAGGCGGGTGCGGCCGTTGGCGGCGAGGTATTCGGTGCCGCAGGTGTGGCGCAGGCCCATCTCTTCGGCGAGGGCGAGTTCGATTTCGACGAATTCGATGGGGACGCGGCGGACGGTGATCTCGGATTCGGTGACGATGCCGGCGGCGATGAGGCTCCAGGCTTCGATGGGGTCTTCGGAGGGGGCGTAGTCGATGTCGACGTCGATGGTCTCGCGGCCGTGGACGGTGATGGTGGTGGTGCCGAGGCCGTCGATGCGGACGCCGAGTCGTTCGAGGTAGAAGCAGAGGTCTTGGACCATGTAGTTGCATGAGGCGTTGCGGATGGTGGTGGGGACGGGGTGTCGGGCGGCGGCCATGATGGCGTTTTCGGTGACGGTGTCGCCGCGTTCGGTCAGGACGATGGAGCGGGGTGGTTCGATGTGTTCTTTGACTGAGGCGTGGTAGCAGCCGTGTGAGGTTTCGACGGTGAGGCCGAAGCGTCGGAGGGCGACCATGTGGGGTTCGACGGTGCGGTCGCCGAGTTCGCAGCCGCCGGCGAAGGGCAGTTCGAAGTCGGAGTGGTCGTGCAGGAGTGGTCCGAGGAACATGATGATGGATCGGGTGCGCCTGGCGGCGTCGGCGTCGATGCGGGAGAGGTCGAGGTGGTCGGGTGGGGTGATTTCGAGGTCGCCGTCGGGGCCGAGCCAGCGGTAGCGGACGCCCATGCTGGAGAGGACGCGGAGGATGCGGGTGACTTCTTCGATGCGGGCGACGCGGCGCAGGGTGGTGGTGCCTTTGTTGAGGAGGCTGGCGCATAGGAGGGCGACGCCGGCGTTCTTGGAGGTTTTGACGTCGATGGAGCCGGAGAGGGTGACGCCGCCGCGGACGCGGAGGTGGAGGGGGGCGGTGGTGGGGCGCGCGCCGGTGTCGGTCTCGAGCATGGCGTCAGACTAGCGGAGTTCGGGGGTGTTGCTGTGCGGTTCGCGAGCTCAGGTGGTGTGGGGTTCGTCGGCGGGGGCGATGCCTTCGGCTTCGCGGACGAGTTCGTCGAGCAGTTGCATGACGGCGGCGACGGCGGGGCGGCGGGCGGCGCCGCGGAGGGTGACGGCGCGGAAGTGGCGGAAGGGGGTGAAGGGTCCGGAGACGGGGATGCGGGTGAGGTCGAGGTGGGGTGGGAGGTCGACGAGGCGGGGGACGAGGGCGACGCCGAGGTGGTGGGCGACCATGATGGCGATGACGTTCCATTCGCGGGCTTCGCCGATGACGGTGGGGCGGAATCCGGCGTTGGAGCAGGCGGTGAGGACGTGGCGGCGGTGGATGGAGCCGGGGACGCCGAGGACCCAGGGTTCGCGTTCGAGTGAGCGCAGGTCGATGGCGGGGGTGTCGGTGAGGTGGTGGCCGGTGGGGATGACGAGGTCGAAGGGGTCGTTGAAGACGGTTTGGGAGTCGAAGCGGATGTCTTCGGGCGGGGGGTTGTCGGGGGTGGCTTCGACGAGGGCGAGGTCGGCTTCGCCGGCGAAGAGGAGGTCGAAGCTTTCGGAGGCTTCGGCTTCTCTGAGGCGCAGTTCGAGGGCGGGGTAGTGGGTGCGGGCGCGGTCGACGAGGGGGGCGAGGAGGGTGGCGATGGCGGTGGGGAAGCCGCACAGGCGCATGAGGCCGGAGGGTTCGCCTTCGGTGGCTTGGAGTTCGGCTTCGGCGAGGCGCCACATGGCTTCGATGGCGTCGATGTGGGCGAGGAGGATGTGGGCGGCGGAGGAGAGGCGGACTCTGCGGCCGTGGGGTTCGAGGAGGGGGACGCCGAGTTCTTTGGAGAGGAGGCGGATCTGCTGGGAGGCGGCTGAGGTGGACATGTGGAGGGATTTGGCGGCGGCGGAGACGGTGCCGTGGTGGGCGATGGCGCGCAGTACGTGCAGTCGGCGCAGATCGATCACTGGGTGGGCCTCCTTTGATGGTTAAGCTTTCGCTTCACAGTGAGTTTCGCAAACTCAGGCTGCCGGTGTGTTGTGAGGCGGGGGAATGAGGTCTTACATTCGATGAGGGCGGGCGTCGACCCGTACCGATCTCATGTTTCCAGACATCCTGTGAGGAGGAATGGCTCATGCTGTGCTGCCCGTTTTGTGGTTGGCCCGATGACGATCCGGTGACGACCGTCTCGGTGCATCCGACACCGTCGGGTGTCACGATGTGGACGCGGTGTGCTTGTGGGTCGCTCCAGACCAGGGTGCTTCGCGGGGCGAGGGCCGTGGTGACGGCTCGGAGTCGTCCGAGTGTGAAGACCGCGGCTGTGTAGTCGGTCTCCCCGCCACCCCCTCTTTCACTGCTCTCTCTTTTTCGCGCGCCGCGGCGATGCGGCTGTTTCGGCGTGCGTTCATGCCATCTACCTGCGATACAGAAGGAATCTGTCGATGCCGGACTTCGACCTGCGCATGGCGCTCCAGATTTTCGGGGCGCTGCTGTGCATTGCCAACTACCTGCTCATCCAGACGCGGCGCATCACGGCCACGCAGCCGGTGTCGCTGCTCATCGTCGCTTCGGGCGGTGTGATTCTGCTCGCTTCGGCCATCCTGGGTGCTGACTGGGGCCTGATCATGCTCGAGGTGTCGTGGCTGGTCATGGTCTCGGTGACCTTGATCGTGCGGCACCGTGAGTCGGTGGCTTCGGCGGCCGCTGCGAATGCGGGTGCCGAGGTGGACACCGGTGCGATCGCCGTGGGCACGGCCGCGGTGGAGACCGTGGCGGCGTTCGACATGGGGAACACCGGCGAGCTGGAGCTCGTGGGCGCGGGCCGCTAGTCTGCTGGTGTGACAATCCGAGTGCTCATCGCCGACGATCAGGAGATGGTCCGGGCCGGTTTCCGGGCGATCATCGACGCGCAGAGCGACATGGAGGTGGTGGCCGATGCCGCCGACGGCGTCGAGGCGGTGGCCCAGGCGCGGCGGCATCGGCCCGATGTGTGTCTGTTCGACATCCGGATGCCGCGCCTGGACGGCCTGGAGGCGACGCGGACGCTGCTGGCGAACGGGCCCGGCCCCAGGATCGTGGTGGTGACCACGTTCGATACCGACGAGTACGTGTACGGGGCGCTGCGGTCGGGGGCGACGGGGTTCTTGTTGAAGGATTCGGGTCCGACGCTGCTGGTGGAGGCGGTGCGGGCGGCCGCGGGCGGGGAGTCGCTGGTGTCGCCGTCGGTGACGGTGCGGCTGTTGGAGCGGTTGACCGAGCCGGTGGTGCGGGGGCCTCGGGCCGATGAGGTGTTGACCGAGCGGGAGCTGGATGTGGTGGAGCATGTGGCGCGGGGTCGCACCAATGCCGAGATCGCGGGGGCGCTGTTCGTGTCGGTCTCGACGGTGAAGACGCATCTGGAGGCGGTGCGGATGAAGTTGGGGGCGCGCAATCGCACGGAGATCGCGATCTGGGCGTGGGAGCACGGCGTCGTCGGCTGATGCGTGGGATCGCGGTGGCCGAGTGCACGGTCGAGACGGTGGTGAACCGGTCCCGGTTCGTGTGCACGGTGTATCGGGTGGCCGGTGAGGGCGAGGCGCGGGAGCGGATCGAGGCGCATCGGCGGCGGTGTTGGGACGCGTCGCACAACTGCACGGCGTATGTGCTCGATGGCGGCGCGGTGGAGCGGTCGTCCGATGACGGTGAGCCGGCGGGGACGGCGGGGGCGCCGATGCTGGAGGTGCTGCGGGGGCGTGGCCTGAGTGAGGTGCTGGCGGTGGTGACGCGGTATTTCGGCGGGGTGAAGCTGGGGACCGGCGGTTTGGTGCGCGCGTATGGTTCGGCGGTGTCGCGGGCGGTCGAGGCGGCGGGGACGGTCGTGGTGGCGGTGTGGCCGCGGCTGCGGGTGCGTCTGGACTATGACCGGGCGGGGAGTCTGGAGGGGCTGTTGCGGCTGCGGGAGGATGTGCGGTTGCTCGCGGTGGAGTTCGGTCCGGTGGTGGTCTTCGATGTGGCGTGCGCCGATGTCGAGGTGCTGGCGGGGTGGTTGGCGTCGCAGACGGCGGGTGCGGCGGAGGTCGAGCCTGCTGGGGCGATGCGGGTCGAGCTGTAGGGTGTTCCTTTTGGAGCAGATTGGGGCAGTGTGATGACCACCAGAGATGTGAACGATAACGTACCGGTGTTTCCGAACCCGTTCATCACCGAGCGCGCCGATCCCCAGATCACCCGAGGCCCGGGCGGGCGCTACTACTTCACCGGCACCGTCCCGGCCTTCGACCGGATCGTGCTGCGCGGCGCCGACACCCTCGCAGGCCTGCCCGACGCCGACGAGGTGACGATCTGGACCGCCCACGAGAGCGGCCCGATGGGCTCGCACATCTGGGCGCCCGAACTGCACTGGATCGACGGCGCCTGGTACGTCTACTTCGCCGCCGGCGACGCCGGGGACGCGACCGCCGACGTCTGGCGCATCCGCATGTACGTCCTGGCCAACCCCAGCCCGAACCCGCTCGAAGGCACCTGGACCGAGCAGGGCCAGATCGCCACCCCGATCGACTCGTTCTCCCTGGACGCCACCACGTTCGCCTGCGCGGGCCGGCGCTACCTGTGCTGGGCCCAGCACAACCCCGAGCTACCCGAAACCAACACCAGCCTCTACCTCGCCGAACTGGCGAACCCGTGGACCATCACCGGCACCCCCGTCGAGATCTCCCGCCCGGACCGGGACTGGGAGCGGATCCGCTTCGCCGTCAACGAAGGCCCCTACGCCCTGATCCGGGGCGGCCGGGTCTTCATCACCTACTCCGCCTCGGGCACCGGCGCCGAATACTGCGTCGGCCTGCTCACCGCGGGCGCCGCAGCCGACCTCCTCGATCCCGGCTCGTGGACCAAACACGACGAGCCGGTCTTCACCACCAGCGAGGCGAACAGCATCTTCGGGCCCGGCCACAACGCGTTCACCGTCGACGAACACGGCCGCGACGTGCTGGTCTACCACGCCCGCGCCTACCCCGAGATCGAAGGCGACCCCCTGGACAACCCCGACCGGCACTGCCGCCTCCAGCCGTTCGGCTGGAAGAGCGACGGCACCCCCGACTTCGGCGAGCCCCTGCCCGAACCGTAAGTCGCCGGTGTCGCGGCGCAGCCGCTTGACCTCGCCGCGGCGCCGCTTCGCCTCCAGACGCCGACGCTTGGCGCCCTTCGACGGCTTGGTGGCCTTGCGGGCCGGGGGCGGCGCGGCGATCGAACGGCGCAGCAGCTCACCGAGCCGCTCGGCCGCGGCCTGGCGGTTGCGCAGCTGCGAGCGGAACTGCGAGGCGGTGATCGTGACCGTCCCATCGACCAGGCGGCCCGACAGGCGGCTCAGTGCCCGCTGCACCAGCGGCTCGGGGATCGCCTTGCTCGCGGCCACGTCGAAGACGAGCTCGACGCGCGAATCGGTGGTGTTGACCCCCTGGCCGCCCGGCCCCGACGAACGCGAGAACCGCCAGGTCAGTTCGCTGTCGGGGATGGCGATGTCGTCGGTGACCCGCACGGGCACGACCGGCTCCTCTCAAGCGTCGAATCAAGCACCGAAGGCGCGATGCGCCCAGCGGACGAACATCGCGAAGATCGGGCGGCCGCGCTCCAGGACCGCGTCGTCGCCGGAGCCGACCTCGGCCTCGTAGGTGCTCTCGTCCAGCGGCTTGCCCGCGGTGAGCCGGCCGAGCACCGTCGGGGCGAGCCAAGCGTACTTGGCCGCGCCGGTGACCGCGATCGCCTCGGCGAGACGCTCACCGCTGTATCCGGCGTCGGTGAGCCCGGCGCGGTAGGCGTCGGTGACCGCCTGCTCGGTCTCGGCCAACAGCGCGACCGGTTGGAGGCCGTCGAGGAAGGTGTCGGCGATGAGATTGGCGATGTCCTCGCCGACCGCGCCGCGCCCCAGGAACGCCCAGTCGAGCAGGACCGGGTCGGTGCCGCGGCACGTCAGGTTCATCGGCCACACGTCCAGATGGCACAGCGTCTGCGGCAGCGCCTCGGCCCGGTCGAACAGTTCGCCGCGGCGCTCCCAGATGGCGCGCAAGCCCGCCCGGAGGTCGCCGGGCCAGTGGCGGGCGGCGGTCGGGTGGTCCCAGTCGATGTCCGCGAAGGCATTGCGGCCCGAATACTGGCGCAGCCAGGTCCGCGAATGCCAGGCCTGCTCGGAGCCGGTGACGTGCCGGGCCTGGGCGGCGCCGAGCTGGCGGGCGAAGTGCGTGAACTGCCCGGTGTCCCAGCGGTCGGCGGCGGTGCCCTGGACGTCTTCGAGCCACAGCTCGGCCGACCCGTCGGGGCGCTCGGCGGCGGCCAGGAGCTGGGGCGCGCTCAAGGCCGTGCCCTCGCCGTAGCGGGCCGCGGCGCCGGTGGTGTAGGCGAGGTATTCGCGTTTCCAGTAGTTCCAGTGGTGCGGGTCGTCGCTGGCGGCCCACCGGCCGGGCCCGCCGCTGCCGGGGGTGGCGTGTTTGAGGATGGCGGTGCCGCCGGGGCCGGTGACGCGCCAGATGCCGCCGGTGGCCTCGTTGACGGTGTTGTGTTGCAGCGCTTCCCACTCGATGGGGGTGCCGACGGGGGAGCAGGCGGGTTCGGTGAGCACGGGACGATTGTGTCAGTCGCCTGGGCCGAGGCCGGGGCACGGGTCGCCGCCGATGGCGCTGATGCAGTCGACGCCGAGCAAGTCCTGCATCCAATCGCTGCCCGGCCCGTCGTTGCTGGAGTGTTCGCTGATCTCGTGGTCGGCGGTGCAGTGCTCGGCGGCCGTGTCGCAGGAGCGGACGTCGACGACCACGGCGGTGCGCATGGCTCGCGGGTCGGGGGTTACGGCGTTGTAGCGGATCCAGCCGGCCAGTGGCGTGGTGGTGTCCTTCTGGAACGGTTCGGCGGCGAAGCGGTGGAAGGTCTGCGGGTTCATGCTGCCTCGGTCGAGGACCGGGACGCAGGCCGGTGTGAGCAGGCGGTCTTCGCTGGGGAAGGCGGAGACCGCGCTGTAGACGGTCGCCTGTTCGCGTCGGTGTGCGGCAGGGTCGTCGTACCGGTCGGTCAGGTGGAGGTCGTCGATCCTGAGTTTCAGGTCGAGATCCTCGCAGTGCTGGTAGTTCTCGCCCATCATCGGCCAGGACCAGTTCGGTCCCCACACGCCTGAATCGTACGAGTCGCCGAGGTTGACGCCGAAACCGTAGTAGTCGACCTGGGTGGCGGCGGCATAGTCGACCGGGTCGAGGTTGGCGGTCTGGGTGACGAACAGCTTGTCGGGGCTCCAGTCGTCGTCGGATTCCTTGCCGAGGAATTCGTCCATGTCGACCGGTGCGTGCTGGTCGGCCCGGGTGCAGGATTGCAGGAGCGTGGTGCCTGCCGGGCTGGTCAGGCGGGCGTTGAGGCAGTTGATCCCCGCGGCGGTGGTGGCCTCGGCGGCGATGCCGAGGCGCTGGCCGGCGCCGAAGGCGTCGGTGTAGGTCTCCAGGCGGACCTCGCTGATCGTCAGCGCCGCCTCCCACACCAGTTCGAGCGTGATCTCCTTGGCGGGGACGGCGAGCGTGCGGGCCTGGACGGTGGCCGGGTCGTCGATACCGTCGAGCAGTCCCGTCGCGTCGGCCGCCGGTGCGGCCGCAAGGTCACTGCCGTCCCATGCGAAGACCTCGCCGGTGGGCGGCACGACAGTCCCGCGGAGTAGGTCGTAGGCGTCGCCCCAAATGGGATGCCAGGCGGTGAGCGCGCAGGCGAGGGCGACGGCCGCCACCCACCGGGGTCGCATCGAAGGCGTCTGGAGGGCATCGTGGGGGATCAGGCGGGGCATCGGGCGATGCTACCAATCCTCACTTCTCCCTTGTGGCCACCGATCTAATCGGTGAAGTCCTCCACCGTGGCCACGACCGTCCCGGCCTCGTCGCTCGCGTCCAGGTCGACGGTGAAGACCATGGCCCAGTCGCGGTCCCCGGCCGGGTCGTCGATGGTCTGGCGCACCCGCCAGGTGCGGCCCTCGCGTTCGATGTCGAGGAATTCGTCCGAGCGGGCCTTGGTGGTGGTGCCGATGTCGTCGTGGGAGGCGAAGTACCGCTCCAAGGCGGCGTCCCATTGCGATTCGGGCCAGCCGGTCTCCAAGGCCGCCAGGGCGGCGGGCCGGTCGGTGGCGGCCAGTTCGACGTGCCGGAACACCTGGTTGCGCACGGCGATCGTGAACGCCCGCTCGTTGTCGGTGAACGCCCTGGCCGGGCGGCCGACGTCGATCGGGCCCTCGTCGTCGGCCGGGGCCGTCAGCTGCTCCCATTCGTTGATCAGCGAGGAGTCGGTCTGGCGGATCGTCTCGCCCAGCCACGTGGTCAAATCGTCCAGTTCGGGCCCGCCCGCGCCCTCGGGGAGGGTCTGGATGAGGGCCTTGTAGGCGCTGGAGAGGTAGCGCAGCAGCAGGCCCTCGGCCCTGGGGAGGCTGTAGACGCCGATGTACTCCCCGAAGCTCATGTGCTGCTCCCAGATCTCCCGCAGGATCGACTTGGGTTCCAGCTGGTAGTCCGCGGCCCACGGGTGGCTGGTCTTGTAGACGTCGAAGGCCTCTTCGAGCAGTTCGGCGAGCGGCTTGGGGTAGTCGATCTCGTCGTCGTCGAGGCGGTTCATCCGGTCGAAGTAGTCGACGCCGTCGGCCTTCATCGCCTCGATCGCCTCGCCTTTGGCCTTGTTGCGCTGGGCGGCCAGGATCTGCCCGGGGCCTTCCAAGGTGGCCTCGACGACGGAGACGACCTCCATGGGGTAGTCCTCGCTCTCGGGATCGAGCAGGTCGAGCGCGGCCAGAGCGAAGGGGGCGAGCGGCTGGTTGAGCGCGAAATGGTCGGGCAGGTCGACGGTGAGCTGCACGTCCTTGCCGTCGATGACGATGATGCCCGCATCGCGCAGGGTCCGGGCGATCGTGAGCGCGGTGCGGGCCATGCGCAGTTGCGCGGGCCGGTCGGCGTGGGAGTCCTCGATGAGGTGGCGGACGTGGTCGAAGGCGCCCCCCGGCCTGGCGAGCATGTTGACGAGCATGGCGTGGCTCATGCGCATGCGGCTGGTCAGCGGCTCCGGTTCGGCCTCGGCGAGATTCGTGAAGGTCTCCTCGGTCCAGCCGACGAACCCTTCGGGGGGTTTCTTCTTCGCCATCTTCTTGCGTTTTTTCGGGTCGAGGCCGAACTTGGCCTCGGCTTTGGTGTTCTCGATGACGTGCTCGGGGGCCTGGCAGACGACGAAGCCCTCGGTGTCGAACCCGGCCCGGCCGGCCCGGCCGGCGATCTGGTGGAACTCGCGGGCCCGCAGGCGGCGGGTGCGGCGGCCGTCGTATTTGGCCAGGCCGGTGAAGACGACGGTGCGGATGGGGACGTTGATGCCGACGCCGAGCGTGTCGGTGCCGCAGATGACGGTGAGCAGGCCCTGCTGGGCGAGGCGTTCGACCAGGCGCCGGTATTTGGGGAGCATCCCGGCGTGGTGGACGCCGATGCCGGAGCGGACGAGCCGGGCGAGAGTCTGGCCGAACTTCGTGGTGAAGCGGAACCCGCCCAGCGCGGCGCCGATGGCGGCCTTGGCGTCCTTGTCGGCCAGTTTGAGGCTCGCGAGCGCCTGGGCGGTCTCCAAGGCGGCGGCCTGGGTGAAGTGGACGATGTAGGCCGGGGCGCGGTCGTGGTTGACCAGGTTCTCGACCGTCTCGTGCAGGGGGGTCTTGCGGTATTCGTAGTCGAGGGGGACCGGGCGGGTGGCGCCGGCGACCAGGGCCGTCTCGCGGCCGGTGCGGCGGGTCAGATCCGCCTCGAAGAACGTGGTGTCGCCCAAGGTCGCGGACATGAGGGTGAACTGGGCGCGGGTGAGTTCGAGCAGGGGCACCTGCCAGGCCCAGCCGCGGTCGGGCTCTGAGTAGAAGTGGAACTCGTCGGCCACGACCGAGTCGCAGTCCAGGCCGGGACCTTCGCGCAGTGCGAGGTTGGCGAGGATTTCGGCGGTGCAGCAGATCAGGGGCGCGTCGGGGTTGACCGAGGCGTCGCCGGTGAGCATGCCGACGTTGTCGGTGCCGAACTGGGCGCACAGTTCGAAGAACTTCTCGGACACGAGCGCTTTGATCGGCGCGGTGTAGAACGAGGTGCGCTGGTTGGCGAGGGCGTTGAAGTGCGCGG
Source organism: Glycomyces arizonensis DSM 44726 (assembly GCF_000482705.1). Taxonomy (GTDB): domain Bacteria; phylum Actinomycetota; class Actinomycetes; order Mycobacteriales; family Micromonosporaceae; genus Glycomyces; species Glycomyces arizonensis. The sequence goes on from NZ_AXWO01000027.1 coordinate 54,331, forward strand.
CGGCGGCGATGAGCGACTTGCCCGACCCGGTGGGGGTGTTCACGATGACGTTGGCGCCCGAGCAGATCGCCAGCAGGGCCTCCTCCTGGTGGTCGTACAGGTCGATGCCCTCGTCTGCGGCCCACGTGGCGAAGGCGGTGTAGACGTCGTCGGGTTCGGGCCGGTCGGTGCCGGGCAGGTAGTCGATGAGGCTCACAACGGTCAATGGTGCCCGTATGGTCGCCGGCCTGCCAGGGCGGGTCAGTGGTCGTAGGCGCAGACCACCGGGGCGTGGTCGGACCAGCGCTGGTCGTGAGAGGGCGCGCGGTCGACCCTGGCTCCTCGGGCGGCCGCGGCGAGGCCGGGCGTGGCGATCTGGAGGTCGATGCGCCAGCCGGTGTCGTTGTCGAACGCGCGGCCCCGGTAGGACCACCACGAATAGGGGCCCTCGACGCCCGGATGGAGGGATCGGACGATGTCGACGAAGCCGCGCTGGTCGTACAGGTCGCTCAGCCAGGCCCGCTCGTTGGGCAGGAATCCGGCGCTGTGCTTGTTGCCGCGCCAGTTCTTCAAGTCATTCTGCGTGTGGGCGATGTTGAAGTCGCCGCCGACGAGGAGTTCGCGGCCCTCTTCGGCGGATCGTTTGGCGGCGTGGGTGAGGTAGTCGGCGAAGGCGGCCATGAACCGCTCCTTCTCGTCCTGCTTCGGGGTGCCGGTCTCGCCGGAGGGCAGGTAGAGGCTGCCGACGGTCAGGCCGGGCAGGTCGACCTCGGCGTAGCGCCCGCAGGTGTCGAACTCGGCCGAGCCGAACCCGATGCGCCGCGCGCCGGGCTCGGTGCGGGTGAGGATCGCCACGCCCGCGCGGCCTTTGGCGCCGTCGTTCTCGGCCGGGGCCCACAGGTGGTGCCAGCCGGGCAGGTCGGTGACCGCGGCCGGCACCTGGCCGGCGGTGGCGCGGACCTCCTGGAGGAGCACGACGTCGGCGTCAGTATCAGACAGCCACGTGACCAGGCCTTTCTTCGCTGCGGCGCGGATGCCGTTGACGTTGGCGGTGGCGATGGTGCGCATGCGGCCAGCCTAACCGGCGGCGGTGACAGCGCGGGGGAGGCGCGGGGTGAGATACGCCCGCCGCGGTCGGGGACGGGCCCTGGGCCGGGCGGGCACCCAATAGACTGTGAGGATGATTTCGGCGGCGCAGGGCCCGGTGCGGGGCCGCACATGGTGGACGCGGGGGGCCGCGGCCCTCTTCGCGGCGCTGCTGGCCGCCGTGACGGTCGCCTCGCCGGCGCTGGCGCAGGACGACCCGGCGCCCGCTGACGGCCCCGGCGGTGTCGTCATCGTCGGTGTGCCCGGCCTGACCTGGTCGGACATCACCCCTTCGGAGACGCCGACGCTGTGGGACCTGGCCGGGGCCGGAGCGTCCGCGTCGATGAGCGTGCGCACGATCGGGTCGTGGACGTGCGCCGAGGCCGGATGGGCGAGCTTGGGCGCCGGTGAGCGCGCCGGGGGGGCCGCGCCCCGCGACGCCCAGTGCATGGCCCAGTCGCGCATCCCCAGTCCCGTGTCGAGAGGCGGCGAATGGGCCGTGCCGCACTTCGACGCTCTTGCGGAGGCCAACGCCGCCTACAACTACGGGGCCCGGCTCGGGGCCCTCGCCGAGGCGGTCGCGGGCCTGGCGGCCGAGCAGGAGGCCGCGGCCGAGGCGGCCGCGGCGGCCGGTGAGGAGCCGGTCGAGGTCCGCGACGGGCTGTGCGTGGCCGGGATCGGCGCCGGCGCCGCCCTGGCGGCCGCCGACCCCGACGGGCAGCTCGCGTTCTGGGGCTCGGGGTTGGACGACCTGCCCGATGCGATGGCCGCCTGCGACATCGTCATCGTCGACCCCGGCGTCATCGTCGGCGACGACGCCGCGATCGACGCCGACACCACCACCGACTACGACGCGCTCGGTCAAGACGACGCCGACGTCCCCACCGACGAGGCCGGCGAACCCGGGGAAGAGGCCGAGCCGGACCCGGTCCGTGTCGCCGCCGCCGCCGAGGCCGACGCCGCGGTCACCGACGTCGCCGCCGCCCTGCCCGAGCGGTGGCGGCTCATGGTCGCCGGGATCGCCGACTCGGCCGCGCCCTCCTCGCTCCACCCCCTCATCTACACCGGGTACGGCATCGAGCCCGGTTCGCTGTCGTCGGCGACGACCGGCCGCGAGGGGTACGTCCAACTGGTCGACCTCGCCCCGACCGCGCTCGACGTCGTCGGCGCCGACGTCCCGGCGGCCATGTCCGGGCGCCCGGCCACGGTCGATCCCGACCCGGACCACACTTCTGCCGCCGCCGTGGCGGACGGTGTCGACGAGACGCGGGCGTCGGCCGCGGTGGACGAGGTCGGCTGGAAGTTCTACGGCACGCTCGCCGTGGCCGGGATCGGTGCGGTCGCGGCCGCCGTGTGGCTCCTGACCGGGACCGACCGGTGGCGCAGGGCGGCCCGCACCGTGTGCCTGGCCGTCTCGGCGATACCGGTGGCCGGTGTCGCGGCCGGTATCCCGCCGTGGTGGCGCGCCGGGCACCCGGAGGTCGCCTTCTGGCTCATCATCGCCGCCGGTGTCGCGGTGTTGACGGCCGCGGCGTGGCTGCCGGGGCTGCGCGCAGGGCGGCGCGGCGCGCTCATGATCGCGGTAGTGACCGCGCTGTTGATCGCCATCGACCAGTTCATCGGCGCCACCTGGCCGCTGCACACGCCGCTGGGGTACACCGCGCAGGTCGGGGCCCGCTTCGCCGGGCTCGGGAACTACGCCTTCGCCGTGTTCGCCGCCGCGGTCATCCTCATCATCGCCTTCACCCCCTGGCGGGGGCGGGCCCGCTACATCGGGCCGGTGGCCATCGGCGTCGCGGCCACGGTCGTGATCGGCGCCCCGACGTTCGGCAGCGACGTCGGCGGCACGCTCACCATCGTCGCCGCGCTCGTCTTGACGTGTCTGAGCCTGTGGGGGCGGCGGCTGTCGATCGGGGCGCTCGCTTTGGCCGCCGGGTGCGCGGCGGGCGTGTTCGCGCTCGCGGGGATCTTGGACTACCTGCGGCCCGAGGCCGACCAGACGCACCTGGGCCGGTTCGTCGGCGCCGTCCTCGAAGGCAGCGCCGGGAGTGTCCTGCTGCGCAAGGCCGACGCGGCGATCAGCTCCATCGGCACCCCGCTGACCTACCTCGTCGTCGCCGCCGTCATCGGTGGGTGGCTGATCTGGCGGCGCCGATCGCCGGTCCGGTCGGCCGCGACCGAAGCGGCCGTGGTCGGGCTGTTGGCCGTCGCCGTCATCGGCTTCGCCGTCAACGACTCCGGTGTCGCCGTCCCCGGTTTCGCCATCGCCACCGGTTTCGGCCTGCTGGCCGTCAGCGTCGGCCCCCGCCCCGAGACCGCAGGCGAGACCGAGACGGCAGCGGCCGCCGCATCGGCCCGCAGCGAACCGTAGGAGGCCGGGCCGGTCGTCGGGCCGGGGCGGTATCGTGAGGCCCATGCGCGTCGCGACGTGGAACATCAACTCGATCAACGCCCGCCTCGACCGGCTCCTGGCCTGGCTTGAGGCCGCTAGGCCGGACGTGGTGTGCCTCCAAGAGCTCAAATGCGCCACCGCCGATGTGCCCGCCGACGCCTTGGCGGCCGCGGGGTATCAGATCGCCGCGCACGGCGAGGGCCGCTGGAACGGCGTCGCCGTCCTCTCCCGCATCGGCCTGGCCGATGTCACCCGCGGCCTCGAAGGCCAGCCCGCCTTCGGCGAGACGGTCGAGGCGAGGGCGATCGGGGCGCGGTGCGGGCCGGTCCGCGTGTGGTCGGTGTACGTCCCCAACGGGCGCGATGTCGCCGACGCCCACTACCCGTACAAGCTCGCGTTCCTCGCATCGCTCAAGGCCACCGCCGCCGCGGAGGCGGCCGGCGGCCCGTTCGCGGTCCTGGGCGACTTCAACATCTGCCCGACCGACGACGACCTGTGGGACGCCGAGGCCTGGAGCGGCACCACCCACGTCACCGGGGCCGAACGCGCCGCCCTGGCCGATGTCGAATCGGTCGGCTTGGCCGACGTCTTCCCCCGCGCGCTGAAACACGCCTGGCCGTTCACGTTCTGGGACTACCGCAACCTCGACTTCCCCAAGAACCGCGGCATGCGCATCGACCTGGCCCTGGCCAACCCCGCGCTCACCGGTGCGGTGGCCGATGCCTATGTCGACCGTGAGGCCCGCAAGGGCAAAGGCGCCTCTGACCACGCCCCCCTCGTGCTCGATCTCGATCTGTAAACCGACTGCCCCTTCCTGGAAAGCGAAGAGACACGTGCGACACCGAATCCTCCCCATGGTGTGCATCGCCGCGCTGCTGGCGCTGCTGCCCGCCACCGGAGCGAGTGCCGACCCCGACGAGGAGACCCTCGAATCCGACCTCGCCGACGCCATCGAAGCCGTCGCCGAGGCCGAGGACGCGGTGGACGCCGCCGAGCATCGGGCCGAGGCGCTGGAGGCCGAGATCAGCGAGACCGAGACGCTCCTCGAAGCGCTCTCGGGCGACCTCAACGACTACGCCGTCTACCTCCACACCGAGGGCGATCTGCGCACCACGGCCGCGCTGCTGTCGGCCCAGAGCCCCGACCGGATGGTCGACGCGCTCACCTTCACCGAGTACCTCGCCGACGAGCGCGCCGCCCTCGTCCAGGACGCCGGGGCCCTGCTGGTCGACCTCCGGTCTCAGCGGGAGGCGCACGAGGCCGAGGTCGCGACCGCCGAGCAGGCCCTGGAGGAGGCCGAAGCGGCCGCGGACGACCTCGAAGACCAGCTCGATGCGCTGCGGGCCGAACAGGCCGCCGGGCCTGGCTCCGACGGCGGCGCTCCCGCGGCCGACCCCGCGCCGCGAAACTCGGACGGCTCGCTGCCCTCGGAGTCGTGCACCGAGGACGACCCGACGACCTCGGGGTGCCTGACGCCGCGGACCCTGCACGTCTACAACGAGACGCGTGAGGCGGGGTTCGACCACTACGTCTCCTGCTACCGCTCCGGCGGCTCGGGCGATCACCCGCTGGGCCAGGCCTGCGACTTCGCGGCCAACGCCGGCGGCTTCCAGGACACCGACGCGACCGGCTCGGACAAGGACTACGGCGACCGGCTCGCGGCCTGGTATGTCAACAACGCCGACGCTCTGGCGGTCAAGTACGTGATCTGGTACCGCCAGTTCTGGTCGCCCTCGTCGGGATGGCGGTCCTATTCGGGGGTCAACGGGACTCCCGCCGGCGACCACACCAACCACGTCCACGTCTCGGTGCGCTAGAAGGGATCCCTGTGACACCGATCAGGAAGCAGTACCTCACCGCCGCTCAGAGCGCCCTCGACCTGCTGCGCGGCCCGGCCGTCGCCGCGGCGTGGGAGGCGGCCTCGGCGCTGGAGGGCTTCACCGTCGGCGGCCTGGCCGCCCACCTCGCCTCCCAGATCACTTCGGGGGCGGCGGCGCTGGAGGCCGACTTCGGCGGCAAGGACGTCATCGGCGTCCTCGACCACTACGAGCGGGCCCGCGCCTCCTGGCTGGAGGCCGATGTGGGCAACGACTACAACACCGCGATCAAAGACCGCGGCAACGCCGAGGCGGGCGCGGGGCCCGGCGAGGTCGCCGCTGCGGCCGAAGCGGCCCTGAAGACCCTCCACGAGCGGCTCCCGGGCCTGGGCGACGGCGCCCTCGGCGGGGTCGGCCGCTGGGCGTATGCGACGAGTCTCGACGACTTCCTGGTCACCCGCATCATGGAGCTCGTCGTCCACGCCGATGACCTGGCCGTCTCGGTCGGCGTCGCGACCCCGGAGTTCGACGCGGACGCGTTCGACACCGCCGCGTGGGTGCTGACGCGCCTGGCGGCCCGGCGCCACGGCCAGGCCGCGCTCGTCCGCGCCTTGGCCAGGGCCGAGCGCGCCCCGGACAGCATCACCGCCCTGTGAGCGAGCGGGGCGGGCCCGGGAAGCCGATTCCCGGCCCGCCCCGCGGCGCCCGGCTGCTCGATAGCACACCCGAGCATTTGAAGTATGTACATATTACTTGTTTCGGGGTGTTGGCGAACCCAAGGGGGCAATCGCACGTATCGGACAGGTGTCCGCCCTCGTGTACAGTCTCGACATGGTCTCGCCACCGCCGGCCACCGGTCGCCGCGCCCTGATCGCCGCCGCATGGCTCACCCTCACCTTCGCCGGCCTCCTGGCCGCCGTCTGGGCCGTCGGCTGGGCACTGTCGGGCGAGGACGCCCCCAGCCTGACCACCGTCGCCGAAGCCACCCGCCTGGACTACCCCGAAGGCACCGAGGTCGTCGACGCCGACCTGACCGAGATGCACACCCCCACCCCCGGCGCCCGCGCCAAGACCACCCTCGACATGGCCGCCGACGCCTTCGGCGCCTTCATCACCGACAACGGCATGGAAGCGCCCCTGCTCACCGGCACCAGCCCGGCCGGGACGGCCACCGGCATCATCCCCGCCGGATGCAACGACGAGGTCTGCTACTCGGCCACCCTCGTCATCGACGAGGACACCGTCACCGTCAACCTCACCGTCACCCTCCTTTAAGCCGCGAACAGGCCCGTCTCGCCGCGCTCGAGCGCCAGCAGCCGCTCCTTGCGCCACACCCCGCCCGCATAGCCGGTGAGCTTCCCGTTCGCGCCGATCACCCGATGGCACGGCACGACGATCGCGATCGGATTCGACCCGTTCGCCAGCCCCACGGCCCTGACCGCCGCCGGATTGCCGATCTGGCGGGCGATGTCCCCATAGGCGACGGTCGTCCCGTACGGGATCTCGCTCAGCGCCGCCCACACCTGTCGCTGAAAACCGGTGCCCTCGGCGGCCAACGGCAGATCGAACCGGCGCAGCCGGCCGGCGAAATACGCCTCCAACTGCTCGAGGGCCGCCTCCAGCACCGGCGTCGGCTCTTCGGGCCCCCACGCCGCCTCGACCTCCTCGGCGCCCATGTGGACGCAGGTGAGTCCCTCGGGGACCGCCGAGACCGCGATCGGCCCCAGCGGCGATGCCATCCTCAGGTGCCTCGCGCCCTCGCGCAGCACCGCTGTCTTCGTGCGTGTCATCACTGCTCCTCTGCTTCCTTCCGGTCGTTCGGCAGCCGGTTCGTCGGATGGTCCCCGGTCGCCCACAGATACTGCACGGCATAGGCCCGCCACGGCCGCCAGGCCTCGGCCGCGCCCGTCAGCGCCCGCGGCGAGGACGGCAACCCCAGACACTTGGCGCCCTTGACCACGCCCAGGTCGCCCACCGGGAACGCGTCCGGGTCGCCCAGGGCCCGCATGGCGATCATCTCGACCGTCCACGGCCCCACCCCCGGCACCCGCGCCAGCGCCGTCCGCGTCGCGTCCCAGTCCGCGCCCGGCCCCACCTCGACCCGGCCGTCCGCGATCGCCGCGGCCAAGGCCACCACGGTCTGGGCCCGGCGCCGCGGCATCGCCAACTCGCCCGGATCGATCCGGGCGACCCGCTCCGGCGCAGGGAACAGGCGAGCCAGGCCCCCTTCGGGGTCGTCAACTCGCTCGCCGTACCGCTCGGCGAGCCGGGCGGCGACCGTGGCCGCCGCCGCGGTGGAGACCTGCTGGCCGATCACCGCGCGCAGCGCGTACTCCTCGCCGTCGGCCTTGCGCGGCACCCGCCGCCCCGGCGTCTTCTTCACCAGCGGCCCCAGCAGCGCATCGGCGCCGAGCACCTCCTGGGCGGCCACCGGGTCGGCGTCCAAATCCAGGGCCCTGCGGCACCGGGCCACCGCGGCGGTGACGTCGCGCACGTCCGTCAAGCGCAGGCGGCACTCGACGTACCCTTCGGCCGGGCGCAGCGATGCGATCCCGGGCCCGTGCGGCAGCGACAGCGTCCGCCGATACGCCCCGTCCCGCCACTCCTCGACGCCCGGCGCCGCCGCGGCGACCAGGTGCCCGAACAGGTTCGACGCCTCGAACGGCTCCCGGTAGGCCAGCCGCAGCCGCAGCGCCCCGCCCGCCTCGGCGGCCCCCCGGCCCCGGCTTCGGGCGCGGCGGCGCAGCTCAGTGGGGGAGCAGGCGTACACCTCGGCGACGACGCGGTTGAACGCCCGAATCGAGGCGAACCCGGCGGCGAACGCCACCCGGCCCAGCTCCATGTCGCTCGACTCGATCAGGACGCGGGCGCACTGGGCCCGCTGGGCGCGGGCCAGCGCGGCCGGTCCGGCGCCGACCTCGGCGATCAGCAGTCGTTCGAGCTGCCGCAGCGAATACCCCAGCCGCCCGGCCAGGCCGGCGGCCCCTTCGCGGTCGACCACGCCCTCACCGATCAGCCGCATCGCCCGAGCGGTCACGTCGCTGCGCCAGTCCCACTGCGGGGAGCCGGGCGCGGCGTCCGGGCGGCACCGCTTGCACGCCCGGTAGCCCGCCTCTTGGGCCGAGGCGGCCGAGGCGTAGAACCGCATGTGCTCGCGTTTGGGCTTGACCGCCGGGCACGAGGGCCGGCAGTAGATGCCGGTGGAGGTGACCGCGAGGAACACCCAGCCGTCGAACCGGGCGTCCCGCCCGGCCACGGCCGATTGCAGGCGCTCGGTGTCGACGAGCATGTCGGAGAAGACCATGCCCCCAAGCGTGCCCCCGCCCGCCGACATCGACTAGCCAGAAAACGACATCACGCTTCGGGCAGGTGCAGCCGGTCGACCGCCTCCCGGCTGCGCCTGGCCGGACGCCGGTCATAGCGGGCCGTCGTCGCCGGCGAGGCATGCCCGACCAGCGACTGCGTGATCGCCAGGTCCACCCCGGCGTCGAGCAGCTCCCCGATGAACGTGCGCCGGAAATCGTGCGGCGTGTGGCGCCGCTGCCCGGCCTCGACCAGGCGCTTGGTCAACAGGTCCGCGATCGCCTGCCCGGTCATGCCCGATAGCCGATTGCCGGTGCGGCGCAGCCGCCCGGCCTTGTTGATCGGGCAGAACAGCGCCCCGGGGCCGTTGCCGCGCACGGCCATCCACCGCTCCAAGCGGGCGGCGGCCGCCTCGGTGAGGTACACCAGACGCTCCTTGTTGCCCTTGCCGACGATCCGGATCGACCGCTCGGCCTCGTCGTAGTCGGCCAGGCGCATCGATGCGATCTCCGAGCGGCGGCACCCGGTCGAATACAGCGCCGCCAGCACCGCCGCGTCCCTCGCCCCGGCCGGCGAGGAGTCCATGTCGCAGGCGTACAGGGCCGCGCCCAGCGCCTCGGCGTCCACCTGTGAGCCGACCGGCAGCCGCGAGGCCTTCACCGGCGGCAGGTCGCAGGCCCGCTGGTAGTCCTCGGCGGCCATCAGATCCAGCCGCCACGCCTCCTTGAGCACCCGCCGCAGCGCCGCCAGATGCTTGTTGACGTACGCGCCCGACCAGCCGCGGTCGATCATCGCCGCCCGCAGGCGCGAGGTGTGCTCATAGCGCAGCAGATGCCACGGCTGCCCTGCCCCCGAGACCGACTCGTCGCCGGACAGCAGCTGGGCGATCCGGTCCAGGCACCCGCGCATCGTCCGCCGCGACTCGGCCGACCCCAGCGAATCCAGATAGGCCCGGTACGGGTCGCGGCCCGGACCGGCCACGGCCGGCACCGCCTCCCATGACACCCCGGCGATCTCAGCAGACGACATGCCCCCACCATAGTCGACCACCCTGACAAACCACCCGGCCCGCACGCACCGGGAGTGCGCCGCCGGACCGGTGCGTCCATGGCAGGATCGACACCCATGGGCTCCGCATTCCACACCACGACACTGCGCGTCACGACCGGCCGCCGCGAGACCGTCCGCGACCTCTCCAGCGAATGCGCCGCATTCCTGCACGAGATCGGCGCCCGCGACGGCCTGCTCAACGTCTTCGTCCCCCACGCCACCGCCGGGGTCGCGATCATCGAGACCGGCGCCGGATCCGACGACGACCTGCTCGACGCCCTCGGCGACCTGCTGCCGCGCGATGACCGGTGGCGGCACCAGCACGGCTCGACCGGCCACGGCAGAGACCACGTCCTGCCCGGCCTGGTCGCCCCCCACGCGACCGTCCCGGTCATCGCCGGGTCGGCCGCGCTCGGCACCTGGCAGTCGATCGTCCTGGTCGACACCAACCGCGACAACCCCGACCGGACCGTGCGACTGACCTTCCTGGCCTGAGGGCCGCGGGCCGGTGCGGTTATCCTTGGGAGCGTGGTCGCCAACCTGAACACCCCGGCCCCCTACACGATCGGCGAATGCGCCCGCCGGTCCGGGTTCACCATGGACACCCTGCGCTACTACGAACGCATCGGCCTCATCGACGACGTCGAACGCACCACCACCGGGCAGCGCCGCTTCACCGACGACCACCTCGGCTGGCTCGGCATCCTCAAATGCCTGCGGGACACCGGCATGCCCATCGAGCAGATGTGCCGCTTCGCCGCCCTGGTCCGCGACGGGGACCACACCATGGCCGAACGCGTCGCGCTCCTCGAAGACCACCAGAAAGCCGTCGACGAGCGCATCGCCGACTTCGAGGCCAAACGCCGCTACCTCACCGGCAAGATCGCCTACTACCGGTCGGTCGCCTAAAACCGGTAGCGAGCCAGGCGGGCCGCGCCCATACTCGCGGTGTGGACCACACCCGAGGCGCCCGCGCCATCGCCGAGACCACCACCGCCGCACTCACCGCCCGCGCCGTCGCCCTGACCGGCTCGATCGCCGCCGGCACCGACCACCCCGACTCCGACATCGACCTCATCGCCGTTGCCGACGCGCCCGGCGAGACCGAGATCCGCAGCGTCGAAGGCCGCATGGTCACCATCGAATGGAAGACCATCGACGAGGTCGAAGCGGCCTTCACCCGGCCCTGGGAGGCCGGCGCCGCCGTCCCCGGCTGGCGGACCGCCCACCTCCTGTCCGACCCCGAAGGGCTCCTGGCCCGCGTCAAAGCGTCCGCCGAGACCTGGAACTGGCATGGCATCGCGGCCGAGGCCGACCGGTGGGCCGCAGACGGCATCGTCGGCCTCGCCGAAGAAGTCCACAAAGTCTGCGGCATGCTCGGCCGCGGCAATCCTCGGGCCGCGGCCGCCAACCGGGCCATCCTCGCCCTGCAACTGCCCGGCATCCTCGCCGCGGCCGACCGGATCCTCTACCGCACCGAGAACGACCTGTGGGACCTCGTGTGCGAGGCCGAAGGCGAGGCGTGGGCGAGCGCATGGGACACCGCCACCGGCACCGTTCGGGCCGATCCGGCCGAGGCCTGCCGGGCCGGCCTGCGGCTCTACCTGATCGCCGCAGGGCGCCTCGACCACGTCTTCACCCAAGCGCAGCGCCCGGTCGTCGAGACCGCCTGCCGCCTCGCCCAGCGGCGCCGCTAAGTCCTCCAGCAGGCCGCGCGCGTAGTTCACCGTCGAACGCCGATACCTGGGCAGGTGCGGCGCCAACGCCACCAGCGCCACCGCCAGGCCCTCCCGGTCACGGCCCAATTTGGACAACGTGAGCGCCTTGCACATCGCGACCGCGTCGCCGTACTCCTCGGCCCCGGCGGCCTCCTCCTCGGCCTCCAGCAGCTCCAGCGCCCGCTCGGGGTCGCCGGTCTCGCGCAGCGACGAGGCCATCTGGACCGTCGCCTGCCGCCGCCGCGAGGCGTCCAAGCCGCCCTCCAGCGCCCGCCGGTAGTAGCCGATCGCCTCGGTCGGCCGCCCGGTCGAATCATGCGAGCCGCCGAGCTCGAACAGCGCCACCGGATCGTCCGGGCACTCCTCGGCCAGAGCCCGCATCGCATCGACGAACGATGCCGGCTCGTAGTCGTCGATCGCCTCCCACAGTGCGGCGGCGCGCCGCTCCCAATCCGGTGTCGTCATGCCAAGCAACTTACGCCCGGCCGCCGAAGGCGTCTCAACGCCCCAGCCCGTCGGCCAGAGCGCCGAGTCCGGCCAGTAGCTCAAGTCGCTCACCATCCGAGAGCGCACCGTAGACCGGCTCGTCGCGCCGGTTCGTGTCCTCCTCGATGGCGCGCCGCTGCGGCCCCTCGCCCATCGTCTCCAGATCCTCGACCTGGTACCCCGCGGACTGCCAGGCCGCCCGGTGGGCATCGCCCCGGTGGTGGCGCAGCGCTCCCAGCCGAGACGGCAGGGTCATTGTCGCCCCGGCCCCCGCAGGCTCGAACACGGGCGTCAGCCCGGCGAACGCCGGACCGCCCGAGGCTCGTCCGGCCTCCAGACACCGCCCGACCAGGTCACACAACCGATCCAGGCCCTCCAGACCCGGCATGGTCGCGATCGGCCGCAGCGACCACAGCTCCGCAGCCGTCGCCCCGATCGTGTCCTGCAACCCCGAGGCGAGCTGGCGGCCGTCGGCGGTCAGACGCCAAGCGCCGTCCTCGAGTACCGCGACACCTCGCGCGGCTTCCCGGCTCGGTTCGAATCTCCGGTAGACCATCGCCGCCGCCACCGCGCCGGTCGGCACTGGATGATCCAGCAATGCGAAATAGTAGTCCGACTCGATCCCCGGCTCGAGCTCCCACTGGTTGTACAGCGCCCGCGCCCGATTCCCCGACGCGCGCCGCAACCCCACGTAGACCCGGTCGATCACCGGCCGGATCAGGCCCGCATAGCTCACGGTGTTTCCTTCCTTCATCCCTTGCGCATAAGATGCGGTCATGCTCTCACCGCACCAGCCCTCCTCAAACACCACGGCCGCCTTCGCCGCCGAATGCGCGCGCCTGTCCGCCGCCGTCGCCGCACTCACCCCCGAGCAATGGGCCAGACCCAGCAGGTGCGAACCCTGGGACGCCGCCGCGCTGCTCGCCCACATCACCGGCGCCGTGGGCCGCCTGCCCCGAATGCTCGACGCCGAACCACCCGCAGCCGCGACCGTGACCGCCGCCGGCTACTACCGTCCCGACGTCCGATTCTCCCCAGAAGCCACCACGAACCGCATCGACGAGGCGGCCGCGAACGCCGCCGCGGGCGGCCCGGCCGTGGCCGATGCGTTCACCGCCACCTGGAAGACCATCGCCGACCGCTGCCGCGCCGAGGCCCCCGGCCGCCTGGTCACCACCCGCCACGGCGACCCGATGACCCTCGACGACTTCATGACCACCCGCGTGGTCGAAGTCGCCGTCCACGGCATCGACCTGGCCGACGCCGTCGGCGAACCCCGCTGGACCACCCCCGAGGCCGCCAGATGCATCGTCGCCCTCCTGCTCGAGACGCCCGACGCCCTGGCCACACTCGGCTGGGACCCCGTCGCGTTCATCGCCACCGCCACCGGCCGCGACACCATGACCGACGCCGAACGCAACCGCGCCGAAACCCTCGGCGTCACCTGGCTGACCCTCGCCTGAGTCAGCAGTCGGCGGCGTACCCCAGCAGCGCCTCGGCCTCAGCGGCGTCCACGCTCAACTCCCAATCGGTCTTGACCTGCACCCATGCCCACACATAAGCGCACCAGACCTCCTCGACCTCCGGCATCCACTCCGCCGGGTCCTGATCGGACTTCGACCGGTTCGACGAGGCGGTCACCGCCACCAGATGCCACGGCTGATCCAGATCGTTCGCATACGCCTCACGATCGGCCGCGCGCCAGGCGTTCGCCCCCGACCCCCACGCCTCCTTCAACGGCACGAAATGGTCGATGTCCAAATCCCCCGAAACGGTCACGGTCTCCCCGTCGTACATCGAGACCCACTCGCCGGTCATGCCCGCATCGCAATCGGCCTCGCTCAGATTCCCCGATCGGTCCTGGGCGAGCAGCGTCTCATCGCGGGCGTCGCACCCGTCGCCGTCGGCGTCCCGCCAATGCGGGAACAGCGACCGGTCATAGCCCGCGTCGGCCTCCTCGGCCACCGGCAAAGCCTCGATCGACGCGGTCAGCGCCGTACCGTCGACCTCCACCGTGAACGGCACGAGCTCGCTGAAATCCCCCGAAGCCCCACCGGGGGAGGGACTGGGCTCCAACAGGTCACCCACCCCCTCGCACCCCGATGCGACCACGGCGAAGGCGACCGCCGCGAGCGCGGCGGCCGAACGGAAACGGGTCAACATGGGCGCAATCCTGTCTGCCTGAGCGGGGGACACCGACACGAGCGGTCAGGGCAACGTAACACACACGCGGCCCGGGCGGAACCGCCGAACCCGCTACCATCACCCGCATGATCGTATGGCTCAACGGCACCTACGGCGCCGGCAAGACCACCACCGCGCACCTGCTCGCCCCACTCCTGAAGGCGCGGATCTTCGACGCCGAGCACATCGGCTACCTCCTGCGCCCCATCATCGGCGACATCCCCTGCACCGACTTCAAGGAATGGAAGCCCTGGCGCACCCTCACCATCGCGACCGCCCGCGACGTCCTCGACCTCACCGGCGGCACCCTCCTCATCCCCCAGACCGTCCTCCAGCACCAGTACTGGACCGAACTGGCCGCCGGCTTCGCCGCCGCCGAGATCCCCGTGCGGGCCTTCACCCTCCACACCGACCGCGACACCTGGGCCGCCCGCATCGCCGCCGACACCGCCGAACCCGGCGCCGAAACCTGGCGAACGGACCACCGAGGCCCTTACGAGCAGGCCCTGACCGACTGGATGGCCCGCGAGACCACCGTCATCGACACCACCGGCCTGACACCGGACGAGGTCGCCGCCGACCTCGCCGCCCGCCTCCAGGACTGAAAAACCCCGCCGCGATCCCGCAGGCTCCCCCAAAACGTCACACCGCCGCGCGAGGATGAGGGCGACACTTACCCGCACTGCCGGCAAGGAGACCGGACCATGGGATACCTCGTCCTCATCGGCACCAAGAAAGGCCTGTTCACCGCCACCAGCGATGACCGGCGCGACTGGGTCCTCAAAGGCCCCCACGCCCTCGACACCGACGGCTTCACCGCCGTGGCCGAGATCTACGCCGCCGCCTGCGACCCCCGCACCGGGCAGATCCTCGTCGGCGCCGAATCACCGCACTTCGGGCCCAGCGTCTGGCGCTCGAACGACCTCGCCGCCACCTGGCACGAACCCCAGGCCGCACCGCTGGCCTTCCCCGGGGACCTGCCCTACCGGCCCCTGGACTTCTCCGAAGCCCCCGGCACCGACCAACCCGACTCCGAGCGCAAGAACACCGTCAAACGCCTCTGGCAGCTCGCCTTCGGACCCGCCGAGGGCCTCGTGTGGGCCGGGGTCGAACCGACCTCGCTGTGGCGCAGCGACGACGGCGGCCGCACCTTCACCTTCAACCACGCCCTGTGGGACCACCCCGACCACGAGACCTGGGGTCCCGGCGGCGGGGGAGCGGCCGTCCACACCATCGTCCCCGACCCCGACGACCCCGATACGGTCACCATCGCCATGTCCGCCGGCGGGATCTACCAGACCCGCGACGGCGGCCACAGCTGGACCGGCGTCACCAAGGGCATCACCGTCGACTACGGGCCCGACCCCGAACCGGCCTCCGGCCAATGCATCCACAAAGTCGCCCGCGACGCAGGCGGCACCTTCTTCGCCCAAAGCCACGGCCCCGCCTACCGCAGCACCGACCCCGCCGCAGGCTGGACCGACATCTCCGCGTCCCTGCCGTCGAACTTCGGCTTCCACATCACCGCCCACCCCACCCGACCGGGCACCGCCATGGCCTACCCCGTCTCCGATGCCATGGACCGCTTCCCACCCGACCACCGGATCAGCGCCTGGCGCACCGACGACGCCGGTGACACCTGGCGGCGGTGGGGGAGCGGCCTGCCGACCGAGGACTACTTCGGGATCGTCCTGCGCGACGCCGCCTGCCACGACGGTGACGCCGACCCCGCCTGGTACTTCGGCACCCGCTGCGGCGACGTGTGGGCCGCGACCGACTCAGGCGGCCAATGGCACCAGGTGGCCGCGCACCTGCCCGACGTGCTCTGCGTCAGAGCCATGAACACCGCTGCCATGAACACCGCTGCCATGAACACCACTGCCGTGCACACGGCCTGAACCATGGACGTCGACGTCAAGATCCCCGCCGCGCTCGCCGGCGAATGCGGCGGGACCCGCCACCTCACCGTCACCCTCGACGACGGCGACGACCTCGCCGCCCTCCTCGACCGCATCGCGGCCGACCACCCCCGCCTGGCCCGCCGATTGCGCGACGAGGCCGGCAACGTCCGCCGCTTCGTCAACGTCTACATCGGCGACGACGAATGCCGCCGCCTCCAAGGCACGGCCACCCCGATCGGGCCCGGCCAGGCCGTCCAGATCCTGCCCTCCATCGCCGGAGGCGCCTGAGACACGACAAGGGCGCCCCGCCACGGCGAGGCGCCCAACGCGACAACCCTAGGACCGCCCGTTGATCCCGACCACGTCGACGACGAACACGAGCGTCTCGTTCGGGGCGATGACACCGCCGATCCCGGCCGCACCGTACCCCGAGGCGGGCGGGATCACCAGCAGCCTGCGGCCGCCGACCCGCGCCCCCTCCAAGCCGTCGTTCCAGCCCTGGATCACCGGCGCCGACCCCAGCGGCGTCACCGGAAACGGCGTCGCGCCCCGGTCCCACGACGCGTCGAACTGCGCCCCGGTCGACCAGCTGAACCCCGCGTACTGCACCGACACCGCGTCCCCGGCCGTGGCCGCGACACCCGAACCGGCGACCACATCGGCCACGACCAGCTCGCGCGGCGGCTCACCCCCGGGCAGACGCACCTCCGGCTTGACGCCGAGATCGGCCGACACCTCGACCTCCTGGCCCGCACTGATCTGCACCACACTGCACTCCTTGTCACTCCACGCGGCGAGCGCCGCCCGGGGGAACCTACCACCCGCACCCGAGCCGCGCAGGCGGCCCGCGGCCGTGCCCTATCCTGAACGGGCCCGAACACAGGAAGAGCACCGACGATGACCGCAGGCGACCAACCCCGCCACCGCCAGGCCGGCGAGGTGACCGGCCGGCTCCGCGAACTGACCGTGCAGCTGTCCCTGCTCAACCACCAGGTCTCGAACCTGCTGGGCCTCCAAGACGTCGACCTGGACTGCCTCGACATCATCAGCCGCGAAGGCCCCCTGACCCCCGGCGCGCTGGCCCGCCAGGCCGGACTCCACCCGGCGACCACCACCGGCGTCCTCGACCGGCTCGAGCGCGCCGGATGGATCAGGCGCGACCGCGTCCCCACCGACCGCCGCGCCGTCCACGTCACGTTCAAACCGGGCCGCGGCGCCGAAATCCTCGGCCTGTACGGGCCGATGATCGGCCAGGTCAGGGCGATCTGCGCCGACTTCACCGACGACGAGCTCGCCGCGGTCAACGCCTTCTTGCGCCGCGCCACCGAAGCGGGCCGCGCCGCGACCGCCGACCTGGCCGACCGCTAATAGGCCACGCCCAGCACCTGGCGAATCGCCGAGTCGTCAGCGGCCGCGCGCAGCATCGCATCGGCCAGATCGGCCCGGCCGATCAGCCAGCCGTTGCGCGGCTGGTGCCCTACGGCGGTGCGGTAGCGCCCGGTCGCAGGCTTGTCGGTCAGCCGCGGCGGGCGCACGATCGTCCAGTCCAGGCCGCTGTCGCGCACGAGGTCCTCCATGGCCGCCAGATCGGCGTAGTGGACGCGCAGGATCCGTTTCACGACACTCGAGGCGCGGCGCATGAGCCACCCGTCGCCGGGGTCGTAGCGCGGCTTGTCGGGCCTGACCGGCGTCGGGACGGTCCCGATCGGGGCCGCGCTGAGCACGACCAGACGCTCGGTGCCGGCCTCGCGCATGGCCTCGACGAGGGCCCGCGTGCCGCGGGTAGTGACGCCCGCCTCGGCCTTCGAGGTGGCGCCGAGCGCCGAGACGACGGCGTCGACCCCGCGCAGCGCCGCCGCCAGGGCGGCCGGGTCGGGATCGGCCAGGTCGGCCTTGACGGAGCGGACGTCGGCGGTGAGCTTGCCCGGGGTGCGGACGACGGCGGTCGCGTCGTGGCCTGCCGCGAGCGCCTGCTCGAGGACATGGCGTCCGGTGGCGCCGGTCGCGGCGACGATGGCGAGGTGCATGGCATGGTCTCCTAACCACAAGGGTATTACGAGAACCATAACATTTGTGGTTCGTATCGAAACTGGCCGCCGCTACGCTGAAGACGACGAGCCACCCCATACGAGGAGCACCATGACCGCCGGACCCCCGACGCGACGACCAATGCACCCCCTCCGCAGAGCCCTGACCCTGTGGGGCGCCCTCATCGCCGTCATGTGGCTGCTCCTGATCGCCGACTGGACCACCCCCGGACACCTCACCGACTGGGGCATCGTCCCCCGCGACGCCGAAGGGCTCTTCCCCGGCCTGATCGCCGCGCCCTTCCTCCACGTCGGCGCCGCCCACCTGGCCGCCAACATGGTGCCCCTCGCCGTCATGGGCACCATCGCCGCCCTGCGCGACTGGCGCGCCTGCCAGGTCGCCCTCGCCGTCATCGCCCTCGCCTCCGGCCTCGGCGTCTGGCTCACCTCCCCGGCCGGGACGGTCACCGTCGGCGCCTCCGGCATCGTCTTCGGCCTGTTCGGCTACCTCCTCGGCCGCGGCGTCTTCCTCCGCCGCCTCGGCGACATCGCCATCAGCGTCATCCTCATCCTCGCCTACGGATCCATGATCTGGGGCGTCCTCCCCACCCAGTCCCACATCTCCTGGCAGGCCCACCTCTTCGGCTTCATCGGCGGCCTCGCCGCGGCCTTCGCCCTCGCCCGCCGCCAGGGGAGTACCGCCGGGCAGGGGAGCGCCACATGAGCGCCCCGACCGGATTCGCCTACCGCCACAGAGCCGACGGCACCGTCGTCATCACCCACCGCGGCAAAGCCGCCACCACCCTGCGCGGCGGCCGCGCCGCCGCCTTCCTCGCCGAGATCGACCACGGCGACCCCCAACTGGTCATGGCCCGCTGGACCGGCGCCTACAAGATCGGCAACGAACGCACCGCCAAAAACCACCCCCGCAACCAGCACCGATAGCGGATCACCACACCAGAGCCCAGCCCGTACGAGCTGGGCTCTTCCCATGCCCGCCACCCCCCCCCGGCGAGCGGCGCCACCCCCCATACCGCTATAGTGCTAACCTCATAGTTCAATAGTAGAATTGGAGGCGTGATCGACTTCCACCTCGACCCGAAATCCGGCGTCGCCCCCTACATGCAACTCGTCCAACAAGTCCAACAAGCACTCCGCCTCGGCATGCTCAAAGTAGGAGACCAACTCCCCACCGTCAAACAAGTCGTCGCCAAGATCGCCATCAACCCCAACACCGTCCTCAAGGCCTACCGCGAACTCGAACGCCAAGGACTCGTCGCACCGCAACCCGGACGCGGCACCTTCATCACCGCCACCCTCGCCGACGACTCACTCAGCGCCCACCAAGCACTGCGCGACGAACTCGAACACTGGATCGCCAAAGCCCACACCGCCGGACTCGACCACGACGCCATCGAAGCACTCATCACCACCACCATCAGAAAGGCACACCAGGCACGAACATGAACACCCAAATCCTGCACACCCGCGCGCTCACCAAGCGCTACGGCCACCACACCGCCCTCGACGACGTCGACCTCGACCTGCCCACCGGCGCCATCGTCGGCCTCGTCGGCCCCAACGGCGCCGGCAAGAGCACCCTCCTCGCCCTCGCCTCCGGCCTCATCCGACCCACCAGCGGCACCATCGACGTCCTCGGCACCCGCCCCGCCGCCGACGCCGCCCAACTCGCCCGCGTCGGCTTCGTCGCCCAAGACACCCCCGTCTACGCCGGCCTCACCATCGCCG
This sequence comes from Glycomyces arizonensis DSM 44726, assembly GCF_000482705.1. Lineage (GTDB taxonomy): Bacteria > Actinomycetota > Actinomycetes > Mycobacteriales > Micromonosporaceae > Glycomyces > Glycomyces arizonensis. The sequence continues at coordinate 74,023 of NZ_AXWO01000027.1, forward strand.
ACCACCTCCGCCTCGGCCGCCACCTCAACCCCCGCTGGGACACCGCCCTCGCCGACAACCGCATCCGCGCCCTCGGCCTCGACCCCGACAAGAAGGCCGGACGCCTCTCCGGCGGCCAGAGAGCCCAACTCGCCCTCACCATCGCCGCCGCCAAACGACCCGAACTGCTCATCTTCGACGAACCCGTCGCCGCACTCGACCCCCTCGCCCGCCGCGCCTTCCTCCAGAACCTCATGGAATTCGTCGCCGACCTCGACATCTCCGTCATCCTCTCCTCCCACCTGCTCTCCGACGTCGAACGCGTCTGCGACCACCTCATCGTCCTGGCCGAAGCCCGCCTCCAGATAGCAGGCGAGACCGACCGCCTCGTCGCCGCCCACCACCGCCTCGTCGGCCCCCGCGGCGACCTCCCCGACCTCCCACCAGGCATCGACGTCATCGCCACCGACCACACCGAACGACAGACCACCCTCATCGTCCGCAACACCGGACCGGACACCCCACCAGCGCTCCGCGACGCCCCCCACCTCGACCTCGAGGACATGGTCCTCACCTACCTGCACCGCGCCGCCGGCACCACCGACCAGACCAAGACCCCCATGGAGGCGAACCGATGACCTGGCTGACCCTGCGCCAATTCCGAGCCCAAGCACTCATCGCCGCCGCCGCCATCGCCACGGCCGCGATCTACCTCGCCTTCCTCGGCAACACCATCCGCGACGCCTACGACCGCAACCTCGTCGACTGCGCCACCGCCTGCAACGAAGGCGCCGCCCGCCAGCTCATCGCCGACCGATTCGGCGTCACCCTCATGCTCTTGGGCGCCTTCCTCATCGCCGTCCCGGCACTCCTCGGCGCCTTCTGGGCCGCGCCCATGATCACCCGCGAACTCGAGACCGGCACCCACCGACTGGTGTGGAACCAGTCCATCACCCGCGCCCGCTGGCTCGCGGTCAAACTCGCCGTCGTCGGGGGAGCGAGCGTGATCACCACCGCCGCCCTCAGCCTCGGACTCAGCTGGGCCGCCCACCCCTACGACACGCTCGTCGACGACCGCTTCACGCCCCTGGCCTTCGCCGCCCGCGGCCTCGCCCCGCTCGGCTACGCCGCCCTGGCATTCGCCACCGGCGTCACCGTCGCCCTCCTGGCCCGCCGCACCCTGCCCGCCATGGCGATCACCCTCACCGTCCTGATCGCCTTCCAAATCCTCATGGCCAACGTCGTGCGACCCAACCTGATCGAACCCGAGACCGTCACCGTCACCTTCGCCGAAGCCGTCGCGGACGGCCGCATCGACAGGATGGGCTACGGACCCGACGGCACCGTCCTCAAGGGCTACACCATCCCCGGCGCCTGGGTCATCACCGACAGCATCGAAGTCATCGACGGCGACGGCGAGGTGATCGGCCAAGACCGGATGCACGCATGCGAAGCCGACGGCATCCTGCCCGAGGAGTGCCTGACCGCCGCCGACGCCGAATTCACCGTCGAATACCAGCCGGCCGACCGCTACTGGACCTTCCAATGGATCGAACTGGGCCTCGCCCTCGCCCTCACCGCAGGCCTCACCGCCATCGCGTTCTGGAAGATCCCCCGCGGCCTCAACTGACCACGGCACCGAGGGCGGCTCCACGCGAGCCGCCCTCACTCACTCCTGCGCGTCCTCGGTGGCGATGTCGACCATCCAGCTGACGCCGTACCGGTCCACACACGCCCCGAACTCGTCCCCCCACATCTGCTTCGCCAGCGGCATCGTCACCGTCGCCCCCGCCGACAACCGATCCCAATACCGGCGAAGCTCCGCCGCATCGCCCACCTCACCGCTGATGCTGATCGAGATGTTCTGCCCCGGCACGTACTCCATGCCCGGCGCCGTGTCCGCGGCCATGAGCGTGAACCCCGCCGTCGTCCGCAGGCTCGCGTGCATGATCTTGTCCCTGCTCGGGCCCTCATCGCCCATCTCGCCGTACGTATTGAGCGCCAACTCGCCGCCCAAGGCGTCACGGTAGAACTCCATCGCCTCCCGCGCGTTCCCGTCGAACGCCATGTACGGATTGAGAACCGACGTCATCACTGCTCCCTTCGCTGAGAATCCCTCCTACCTGCCATCCTGCCAGCGCCAACCGCCCACGGCGGCCGAAACAGCGGGGGAGCGGCCTCAATCGACCAGGCGGACCACCAGCTTCCCCACAGCGCCGCCCGCCTCCATCGCCGCATGCGCCTGCCCGATCTCCTCCAGGCCGAACGTCCGCGACACATGCGGGCGCACCCGACCCTCCGCCACCAGGCGCGACAGCGCCCGCAGCCCACCCAGATCCGGCTCGACCAGCATGAACCGCGTATCGATCCCGCGCGCGAGCGCCTCAGGGAACACCCGATCGGCCAGCGAGAGATGCAACTGCGCCAGCACCCCGCCGTCCCGCAGCACCGACACCGACCGCTCCGCGCAATCCCCGGGCAGCGTATTGAGCACCACGTCCATCTCCTCCACCACCTCGGTGAAGTCCACCGCCCGGTAATCGACCACCGCATCGGCACCCAGACCCCGGACGAACTCGTGCTTCGCCGCGCTCGCCGTGGCCACGACAGAAGCGCCCGCCGACTTCGCGATCTGCACCGCCAGATGCCCGATGCCGCCCGCCGCCGCATGCACCAGCACCCGCTGACCGCAGGTGAGCTCCGCATGCTCGATGAGCGCCTGCCAAGCGGTCAGCCCCGTCAACGGCATCGCCGCCGCCTCCACATGCGACAACCGCTCCGGTTTGCGGTCGAAATGGCGGCTCGGCGCCGCCACATACTCCGCGTGGGCACCGGCCTGGCGCGGGAAGCGCGGCATCCCGTACACCTCGTCACCGACCCGCAGCCGCGTCACACCGGCCCCGACCTCGACGACGACCCCCGAGACGTCCCAACCCAGCGTGAACGGCGGCCGCCCGATGTACAGGCCCCGCTCACGCGCCGCCGGATCGACCGGGTTCATCCCGGCCGCGTGCACCCGCACCAGCACCTCGCCGTAGTACGGCTCCGGCCGCGGGGCCTCGACCAGGCGCAGCACCTCGGTCCCGCCGAGCACGGTCTGGGTCACGGCACGCATCAACGCAGTCACAGGGATTCCTTCGTATCGCAATGGGGGATGAGGACTCCGGCGAGTTTAGGCCGCCGCACCGACACCGATCACCGAGCGACGGCCTCGCCACCGCTTCGCGACGCCCGCTAGCCGGCACGCCGCCCGAGCGCCACCGCCGTGTCCGCGGCCTTCGCATACATCGTCTGCGGCGCGTCGAACTCCATGAAGCGGTCGATCTGCTCCATGCCGATCGCCTCGAGCAGACGGCGGGACCGCGTGTTGGCCTCCTGTGTGACCGCGATGATGCTCGACTCCGCGGAAGAGACGGCGTCGAAGGCCCACGCGAGGGCGGCCTGGACCGCCTCCCGGGCGTAGCCGCTTCCCCAGTGGTCGGGGAGGAATGAATAGGAGATCTCGCGCATGCCGCGGTGAGCGGCCTGGTCGATGTTGACCGCGCCGACCATCGTGCCGCCATCGGCGGTCACGACGCTGAAGATGTAGGGCTGGTGGAGGTAGCCCCGCTCATAGGCGGTGAGGCGTTCGCCCTCGACCGGTCCGCCCAGGAAGCGGCGGACGACCGGGTCGGTCCAGAGCCGCCGGTAGTGCTCGGCATCGTCCTCATGCGCCGGACGCAGTGTCAGCCGGGCGGAGGTGATCGTGGCAGGCCAATTAGGGGCCTCAGCGGGAGACGGCATGCCCGTCAAGCTATCGGGACCGGCTCGGTGGCCGATCGCCGGGACACCGCTGCCGAGCCCGAGGAGCGGTCGCCCGTCCCAGTGTCGATGCGCGACCGTGAACGGGCCATGGCCGCCCGCGTCGACCGTTCGCGGGCTCCGGGCTGTCCGGTCTCATTTAAGTTGAGACACCAAAAGACCGCCTCACCTGCAAGTTCTCATTTTAGATGAGGCAGGCCTCGTCAGAGAAATCTCATTTTAGTTGAGGCAAATGCATGTTTTTCCCTGATTCTCTCGCGGCAAGGTGCGGGAGCCACGACTATCATGTTGCGAGAGCACTGCTTCGACTTGAAGTCGATGCCGCTGAGCCGCTAACATGTCACCCAACGGACTTAGGAGAAGATGTTGAGCGACCCAATGAACATCGACAAGGTCATTTCGCGGATACGTTCTGGAGAGCTCCGCATCCCAGGCTTTCAACGTCCATTCGTCTGGGAGCCTCAACAAGCTGCACTGCTAATGGACAGTATCTACAAAGGGTATCCCTTTGGCTCAATCCTTCTTTGGCGAACGGGGACCGTGCTCAAGACCGAACGGGAACTTGGCGGATTCAGATTGCCATCTCCCGAGAAGGACTATCCCATCGATTACGTACTAGACGGTCAACAGCGCATCACCTCACTATTTGCGACATTTCAAAACCAAATCGCTGGCGAAGATGAAGATCCTGAAGTGTGGCTGCCGATTTACTATGATTTCGAGGCTGCTAGCGATGCGCAAGACCCGCAGTTCGTCGCTCTCAAGGCTGAATCTGTCGATCTAGATCGTCATTTTCCGCTAAAGACGTTCTTTAACCCCGTTGCCTTTTCTCGCGCAGCACAAAAGCTACCCGAGGCGCGTTATGAGGAAATCGTTATTGTGCAGCAAAGGTTTGTTGCAGCGACAATACCTGTTCAGACGTTTGAGTCTGAGGATCGTGCAAGCGTAGCAATCGTATTTGAGCGAGTAAACCGCCTGGGCGTCGAACTCGACATGTTCCAGCTACTAACAGCATGGACCTGGAGCGACGAGTTCGATCTCCAGGAGCAATTCCATCTTCTCTCGGAGGAATTTGCCGAATTTGGTTTTGATGGGGTCGGCGCTGACAGCGATCTCATGCTCCGATGCGCTGCAGCCGTTCTGGTTCAAGACCCCGCTCCCACCGCACTGATCGACATGAACGGTGGAGAAGTAAGGGCCCGATTTGAAGAAGTTGCGAACGCCCTTCGACTCGCGATCGACTTTGTTCGCGCCAATCTCCATGTTCGACATTTGAAATTCCTTCCGTATTCTGCACTACTAATCCCGTTGTGCGCATACTTCTCGAAGTACCAGAATCAACCCCTTCCCGACGCACACCGAAGCCGCCTCCTCCGATGGTTTTGGCGCACCTCATTCTCCCACCGTTACAGCGGAAACCCTCTCCGGAACGTGCGAGTCGATGTCCGGGAGGCAATTTCTCTTCGCGAGGGCGATGAATCAACGCTTGGAGAGTTCAAATTCGAATTGACTCCGAACTTCTTCCTTAGCCATGTGTTCAGGCAATCCAACGTCGCTTCAAGGTGCCTCATTCTCCTGTTGGCCACCCGACGCCCTTTCAGTTTCATCAGCGGGGCATCCGTTGATCTCGATTCAGTCTTGTCTGAACCCAACAGAAGAGAATACCACCACTGCTTCCCTCAGAAATACCTGACGAAGAACGAGATTGAGGACAACCCAAAGCGAATTAGCTGCCTCGCCAACATGGCCTTTATTAGTCGAGTCGATAACCGAAAAATCCTAGACAAGGCTCCAAGCGAGTATCGCAATCTCATGCCGAAAGACGTATCCAGGATTTCAGATGCGGCGCTCCTGCCTCCAGAGCTTTTCGCCGATAATTGGAACGAGTACCTAACCAAGCGCGCAAAAGCACTCGCGGGGGCCGCCAATCTCCTATTGAATTAGGAGAGCGGAAGAAGCCGTGGGCGGTAGGTTAGGATTCTAGGTGAAAGCCGCGGTCTTCTTCCAGACCGCGGACTATTGGATAGCCACCTCCTACGGCAGAGGGATATCGACGTTCTCCTCGTCCACCGCTTGACGAAAGACTCGTCGCCAGTCTTCAAAATCCTGGTAGACCCGTCTCCGCCTCAACCATCGCTGTCTGGACGTGGTGAGGTATTTACATCCGCAGTTGAGAATCTCATCCCGGACGTCCATTGCCCCAATCCCATCTAGCGTCTCATTCCACTCCTCGGCGAGGACCCATATTAGCGATCGGGCGACCGCCGCTTCATGTTTGCTCACGTGGTGGTGCTGAAAGCGGAACTCAATCAATTCTTCGCGGAGCGGCTCGGTGCCCTCGATCTCGCTAGGGCCGACAAGGCCGTCATATTCGTCTTTTTCATCCCAATTCGTTCTCCATTTGTCAGTGAGGCGGATGACGCGCTGACGGCGCTTCCAGTCCTCAACCCATGCCTCCACCCGGGGTTGGAGGATCGGTTTGAGGAGTACGTCGAGCACAAGCGTGGTCACGGTGGCGATGCAGGGCGTAAGCAAAGTCGGTTCGGGTTCGTGTTTCCGCTGGCCAGGGCCGCAACTGAAGCAACGGTTCCCTCGTTGAAGACGATGGACTAGATCTGTCGTCAGGAGGAAACCGTTGCGGGACAAGACTCTCACGCTCGATGTTTGGTGGACTGATTTCGCTGGGCATGTCGCACAGATTCCGGACCCGAGATCGGCGCGCGGCGTGCGTCACCCGTTCGGCGCGACGATTGCCCTGGCCTGCGCGGCAATGCTCGCGGGCCGGAACTCGATCGCGTCGATCGAGCGGTGGGCGAGGGACGCCCCGCAAGCGGTCCTCGCCGCAGCCGGAGCGAGGAACGTCAACGGCCCGTTCGGGACCCGGTTCTACCCGCCTGGCTATGACACCTTCCGGCGCCTGCTTGGTGAAGCGGTCCCCGAAGGCGTCGCTTCCTTGGCCGCCGCGGCCCGTCAGCTCGCATTCGCACCCGACGACCAGATCCGCATCGACGGCAAACGCCTGCGCGGGGCCGCGCCCGGCAAAATAAAGCCGTTGCTGGTCGCCGCGCACGACTCCGCCGATCGGGCACTCGGCCAAGTCCTGGCCCTGGACAACGACGAGCACGCCGCCGCCCGCCACTTGATCGATATCCTTGGTCTTGAGACCGCGCTGATCAGCGCGGACGCCCTGCACTGGTGTGCGGAGACCGCCCAGGTCGTCATCGACCGCGGTTTCGATTATCTGCTGTGCTGCAAGGGGAATCGACCCGAACTGTTCGCGCAGATCAATGCGCTGCCCTGGGCCGGGATCGACAACGCCTGGGAGGCCCGCGGCTCGGGGCACGGCCGAGATGAGACGCGCACGATCAAGATTCTCGCCGTCGGCGGCGCGGTCCGGATCGGCTTCCCCGGCGCTGCCCAGGTCGCCAGGGTGCGCCGGTGGCGGCGGGATCGCCGCACCGGGGAGTCCAGCCACGAGACGGTGTACTACCTGACCAGCCGTGACTTCCGGGCGTTGCGCCCGGCCGAGTTCGCCGCCGCGGTGCGCCGCCACTGGGGTATCGAGGCATGGCATTGGCTGCGTGACATGGTCTTCGGCGAGGACGCCTCGAATCTGCGGTCGGGCTTCGCGCCGCAGAACCTCGCGAGTCTGCGCAACCTCGCCATCGCGGTCCTGAAAGCCGTTGGCGGCCAGTGCATCACCGCGTTGCGCGACCGGATCGCGAACCACCCCTACACGCTGCCCCTCGAAATCCTCGGCCTCGCACTCATCGAACAGACTTTTCAACCGAGACGACTTTGCTTACGCCCTGG
>NZ_AXWO01000028.1 GCF_000482705.1 Glycomyces arizonensis DSM 44726
CGTCATCACCCGAAGGATGCGAAAGGTTTCATGTTTCGGGACCGAACCCCAACCCCGCCAAGGCAACAGGCAACAGGCAACAGGCAACCACACTCAATCACTCCACAAGGGAATAAGACGGGCCTCGGCGTCGAAGAGGGGCCCGGGGAGGAGGTCCCGTCTTTGTCGCCGCCGGCTTGAAGCCGCACCAAAAGGGACCCCACCGCCGGAGAGGGACCGAAACGATCACTCCCGTCTTTGTCGCTGCCTCAACGCACCGCAACCACGCACACGACCAACCCCGCCCGCGAACGAAGGGCCATTGCCGGGCTCCCCAGGCGCCGCCCCGATCATGCGAGACGGGACCGGTCGACCCCGTCGAGCGACAAGCGGTGGCGTTTGACGGACTGTGGTGCTCGGTAGGCGGTAGTGGTCAAGGGATGGGTTGTTCGGCGGGCGATAGTCGGTGGTAGGTGAGCAGTGGTGTTCGACTCGTAACCCTGCTCGGGGCGCCGGGGGCGCCCTGGGGGGCGCTACTCCGCCCCTCTTTACCCACCCGCCGCCGTCCTGCACACCACGAAAGTCCTCGCCAGCCTGACAGCGGCCCGAAAGCGGGTCAAGGAAAAGTTTCTGGGCCTGTGGATAACTCCCGACGGTGGCCTGCGGGGCCTGTGGATAACTCCCCCGAGAGGGCGTGGCCCACCTGCGGATACTTCGGAAACGACGTGCCGTCTTCGAGGACCCACCTCGTCCCTCCAGTCCCGTCTTTGTCGCTGCCTCAGCGCACCGCAACCCTCCACGACACCGATCCCGCCAACTCCACAAGGGCCATTGCCGGGCTCCCCAGGCGTGCCGTCAAACGGCCGCCACTCTCAAGAACCGAACCGAAAAGCGTCCTTCGACCGTCGCCACCCGCCACTCGCCGCCTGGAATCCTTCCTCTCATCGGCTGGGGCACGAGGTTTTATGATGAGAGATGGTCACAGGCGATGGGGGTTGGGCGACGTGGTAGCGCTGGGCACGGAGCAACCGGACACGATCGAGCGGATCGAGGTCCTGCGCGGAGGCCACAAGGCCGACGATCCCGGACTGTTCGGCCCTCTCCCGGGCGTCCGCGTCGGGAATGCGGTCGCGTACGAGTTCGAACTGCCCGAGTGGGTCGAGCCTTGGCCCGGCCGTGCCCGGCTTGAGCGTGTGTTCGTACTGCTCGACCTCGGCATCAGCATGTCGAACCCCTGCTGGCAGGGAGCAGTGAAACCCGACGGCACCGTCATCGACATCCCCGCCACCGAAGAGCACTCGTGGTACGTCGACCTCATCACCGTCGACCGCAGCGCCGGACAGTACGTGTTCCGCGACCTCTTCATCGACGTCAGGGTGCCCACCGACGGGCGCCACTACCGGATGCTGGACCTCGACGACTTCGCCGACGCGATCGAAGGCGGCCTCATCACGCTCGAACAGGCCGTGAGCGGTCTCCGGCGCTGGCAGCGGTTCCTCGACCGGCACCTGCACGAAGGCCGATACCCCAGCGGGAGCTGGACCGACTTTCCCCCGGCGGCCTTCGCTCCGCTGCGCCGGCTTTCCGCGCCGCTGGCCCCACCGGTGAGGTGGAATGGCTGAAGCGCGGTGCCCGCGGCCGCGTCTGCCCGTCAACCGCTGACGCCGCTGCCCACCAGTTCGGGGGCCTTCTCCGGCGCCTGCACGGGCACCGCGATCTTCTCCTCGGCCCTGAACCAGGCCCTTGACGAAGGGGTCGCCAGGCACAAAAGGATCGTCGTCGGCATCGTGGCGCACACTGCGAGCATCGCCCCCGCGCTCACGAAGAACTCCGGGCCGTCCGGGAACGTCGCCGTATAGGCCCTCGCCGCCACCCACACGTACATGCAGAACGGCACGATCGCCAGCGCGTACCAGGCCGCCGCGACCGCCGATGCGTCCCTGCGTCCCAGCCGGGTCGCGATCACCGGCAGCGAGGCCGTCACCGCGGTCGAGATGAGCACCAGGATCCACCGCTGGGCCCCACCGGCGAGCAGCACCTCGATCGTCGTCTCATGACTGGCGGCGGCCGTCGTCGCGGCCAGGAGGAAGTTCAGCCCGAGCGCGTACAGGCCGACGATGGCCGCGAATTCGAGCCAGATCAGGGCCTGCGCCACGCGCACGGTGTTCGGTTTGGTCAAGGAAGGCCCGGTTTGGCTGGCTTTCACTGCGCTCCTAAGGAACCGGGGCGGCGGAGGTCCCGCCGCCGAGTCTGGGGCCGGGGCGGCGCTTTGAACCTTAGCGAATCGGCACAACCTGCGCATCGGCCGGACGGCCGAACATGGCTTGACGGCCCTATATTTGATAGCTACTATCAAATGATAGTTACTATCAGAAAGGGGAAGCCCATGGTCGACTCCTCCCGCCGCTGGTGGGCCATGCTCGCCCTCCTGCTCGGCGTCCTCGTCGTCGGGCTCGACGTGACGATCCTCAACGTCGCCCTCCCCACCCTCGCCGTCGACCTCGACGCCTCCACCGCCGATCTCCAGTGGATCGTCGACGCCTTCATCGTGGTGCTCGCCGCCCTGCTCCTGCCCGCCGGCCTCCTCGGCGACCGCATCGGCCGCAAGAAGGTCCTCCTCGCGGGCCTGGCCCTCTTCGCCGCCGCCTGCGTCCTCGCCGTCCTCGCCGACGGCGTCGCCGTGCTCATCGCCGCCCGCGTCCTCATGGGCATCGGCGCCGCCGTCGTCCTCCCGGTGTCGATGGCGGTCGTCCCCGGCATGTTCACCGCCGCCGAACGCACCCGCGCCGTCGCCCTCCTCACCGCGGGCATGGCCGTCGGCCTCCCGCTCGGCCCGCTCCTCGGCGGCTGGCTCCTCGAGCACTACTGGTGGGGCTCGGTCTTCCTGATCAACCTCCCCCTGATCGCCATCGGCCTCGTCATGGTCGCGGTCTTCCTACCGGAGTCGACCGACCGCGACGCCCCCCGGCTCCAGCCGCTCCCGGTCGCCGCCGCCGTGCTCGGCCTGGCCGCCTTCGTCTACGGCGTCATCGAGGCGCCCGTCGAGGGGTGGACTTCCGCGCCCACACTTGTCAGCGGCCTCGGCGGCGTCCTGCTGCTCGCCTGGTTCGTCGCCTCGCAGCTGCGGGCCGACGAGCCGATGGTCGACCTCGACCTCTTTCGCGACCGGGCGTTCCTGTGGGGCTCGGTCGTCGCCACCGCAGGTTCGATGGTCCTCATGGGCGCCCTGTTCCTCGTCCCGCAGTATCTCCAGATCGTGCAGGGCCACAACGCGTTCGGCACCGGACTGCGGCTGCTGCCGATGATCGTCGGGCTCATGCTCGGCGGCCTGGCGAGCGAGCGGGCGGCCGCGCGCTTCGGCTACCGGGTCACCGTCACCGCCGGACTGGGGACGCTGGCCGCGGGGTGCCTGATCGCGATGGCCACCGGCACCGGCTACGGCCTCGTCGCCACCTGGCTCGCCGTCCTCGGCCTCGGGCTCGGCCTGGCGCTGGTCCCGGCCACCGACGCGGTCCTCGGCTCGCTGCCGCCCCACCGCGCCGCGATGGGCTCTGCCTTGATGCAGACGCTGCGCCAGACCGGCGGCGCGGTCGGCGTGGCCGTCCTCGGCTCGGTGGCCTCCTCGGTCTACCGGGCCCGCCTGGAGCTGCCCGCACTGCCGCCCGAGGCGCGAAGCGCCGCCGAGGAGTCCGTGGCCGGTGCCGCGTCGCTCGGGATGCCCGAGGTCGCCGCCGCCGCGAACGCCGCGTTCACCGACGCCATGACCGCGGTCTTCCTCGCCTGCGCGCTGCTCGCCGGGGCCGTGAAGATCGCCGCGGGCCTGAAGTTCCCGAAGACCATCGAGGCACAATCACAGGATGAGCCGACCCGGACTGCGTGAACGCAAGAAGACCGAGACCCTCCGCCGGATGCAGGAGGAGGCCCTGCGGCTGTTCGAGGAGCAGGGCTACGACGCGACGACGATCGAGCAGATCGCCGAGGCCGCCGGGGTCTCCCCTTCCACGTTCTACCGCTACTTCCCGACCAAAGAGGACGTGGTGGTGCAGGACGAGTACGACCCGATGATCGTCGCGGCCTTCCGGCGGCAGCCGGAGGGCGCGGCGCCGATCGACGCGTTCCGGTCGGCGCTCGCCGAGCAGTTCGCGCAGTTCTCCCCGGAGGACATGGCGCGCCTCCGCGGCCGAGTCGAGCTGGTCCTGTCGGTGCCCGCACTGCGGGCCCGGCAGGTCCAGCAAGTGGTCGCCACCGAGCGGATGATCGGCGAAATGGTGGCCGAGCGCACGGGCCGCTCGCCCGGGGACCTGGAGGTCCGCAACTTCGCGGCCGCGCTGATCGCGACGTGGAGCGCCGGCATCCTCGTGTGGGTCGAAGGCGGCGGCCAGGACGACCTGACGGCCGTCCTGGGCCGCTGCCTCGACCACTTGGAGGCGGGCGTCCCGCTCTGAGACCGGGACACCGCGCCTCAGGCCTCGACGGTCTCCAGCGCCGCGGCGACGGCGTCGGCGATCGGGGTGGTCGGGCGGCCGATCAGCGCGGACAGGTCGCCGTTCCGGTAGGCCAGGTGGCCCAGCGCGATCTCGCCGTCCACCTCCACGAGGACATCGACCATCGACGCCGGGACCCCGGCGCCGAGGAGGATCTCCCGGTGGACCTCGGGGGAGACGGCCTTGACGGTGAACTCCCGGCCGAGTCGGCGGGCGACCTCGGCGCCGTACTCGGCGAAGCTCCACGCCGCGTCACCGCTCAATTCATAAGTCCGGTTCACGTGGCCTTCGCCGGTGAGCACCGCGACCGCCGCCGCGGCGTAGTCGGCGCGCGCGGCGGAGGCGACGCGGCTGTCGGCGCCCGCGCTGGTGATGATGCCGCCCGCGGCGACGGTCCGGTCGAGCTGCCCGGTGGCGACCTCGTGGTACCAGCCGTTGCGCAACAGCACGTAGGGGAGCCCCGAGTCGATCAGGTACCGCTCGGTGGCCCGGTGCTCGTCGGCGAGCGGGGAATCGTCCGCGGCCTCGCCGAGCACGGAGGTGTAGGCGAGCAGCGCGACGCCCGCGTCCTTGGCGGCGTCGATGACGGCGCTGTGCTGCTTGACGCGGCGGCCGATCTCGCTTCCGGAGATGAGCAGCACCTTGTCGCCCTCCCCGAAGGCGCCCTTCAGAGTGTCGGGCTCGCCGTAGTCGGCGACGCGGACCTCGACGCCGCGCTCGGCGAACGGCGCGGCCTTGGCCTCGTCGCGGACGACGACGGCGACGCGGTCGGCGGGGACTCGTTCCAGCAGCTGCTCGACGACGTGCGTGCCGAGGGCGCCGGTGGCGGCGGTGACGACGATCATGATCGTGCTCCTTCAGTCGGTGGTGACGCCATCCTCTCACTTTCAAAACGAAAGTACAATCATTTGGAAAGCACTGTTGCTGGGATAACATCGCACCATGAGCACCGCACCGAACATTCGCCTGCCCGAGGACTTCCAGGTGCTGACGAAGGACTGCCCGTCCCGAGCGGTCCTGGAGCACGTCACCGGCCGCTGGGGCACTCTGGTGCTCATCGTCCTCCGCCAGGACCCCAAGCGGTTCAGCGAGATCCGCCGCAGCGTCGGCGGCATCAACGAGAAGGCCCTCGCCCAGACCCTGCGCGCCCTCGAACGCGACGGCTTCATCGAGCGCCACGCCAGCGACGGCTACCCCTCACGCGTCGAGTACAGCCTCACCGAGCTCGGCTCCTCGACCACCGAACTGCTCTCGACCCTCGCCGCGCACCTCGAGCGCCACGAGTCCGAGGTCGTCGCCGCCCAGACCGCCTACGACGAGCGGCACTGACGCACTGACCGCAGAGGCCCTCAGACCTCGCGCTGGACCATGAAGTCGCAGATGTCGACCAGCGCCTGCCCCACCGGGCCCGACGGCAGCGAGGCGGCCAGGCGCCTGGCGCGCTCCTGGTACTGGTGCAGCGTCGAGCGCGCCTCCTCCAGCGCGCCCGAGGCCCGCAGCAGCTCCAGCGCCTCCGGCAGGTCGGCCTCCGGCACCGGGCCCGAGACCAGCTCGCGCAGCCGCGCGTCGGCCCCTTCGGTGCCCGCCAGCGCGTACAGCACCGGCAGCGTCGGCACGCCTTCGAGCAGGTCGGTGCCCGGCGTCTTGCCCGACTGCTCGGACTCGACGTCGATGATGTCGTCGGCGATCTGGAACGCCACCCCGATGACCTCGCCGAACTCCTCGGCGATCGCGATGGTCGCCTGCTCGGCGCCCGCGAGCCAGGCCCCGAACTTCGCGCACGTGGCGATGAGCGAGCCGGTCTTCTCCGAGAGGATCCCCAGATGCCATTCGACCGCGTCGATGCCCTCGGGCCTGGGCATGGTCTCGTTGATCTGGCCGCGCACCAGCCGCGCGAACGTCGACGCCTGGACGCGCACCGCCTCCGGACCCAGCTCGGCCATGATCTGCGCGGCCTGGCTGAACAGGTAGTCGCCGGTCAGGATCGCGACCGAGTTGTCCCAGCGCGCGTTGGCGCTGGCCGCCCCGCGGCGCACGGCGGCCTCGTCCATGACGTCGTCGTGGTACAGCGTTGCCAGGTGCGTCAGCTCCAGCGCCACCGCCGCGTCCAGGATGCCCGGCCGGGCCGGGTCGCCCAGGTGCGAGCAGGCGAGGGTGAGCATGGGGCGGAAGCGCTTCCCGCCCGCGGTGATGAGATGGGAGCCGGACTCGCGCAGCAGCGGCTGGTCGGTGTCGACGGCCTTGAGGAGCCGCTCCTCCACGGCGTCGAGGGCCTCGCGCATCTGCTCGGCGAAGGCCTCGTCGGTAAAGCTCAGCGCCGCCTGGGCACGTCCGGTGGTCACCACAGGCTCACCTTATCCTGTGCGCGCCGGATCGAGGAGGGGGCGGGAAGCCCGTCCGAGGCGTGGATCGCGCCTCATCGCCGCACCGTGCCGTGCGTGTCGGCGGCGGTGATCCCGGCGCCGGTGAGGATGAACACGGCCGCGAGCGCCATCGCGGCGCACACGACCGTCCAGGCGGCGTTCCAGCCCGCGTGGTCGACGATGAGGCCGAACGCGATCGGGCCGACCGCGCCCCCCGCGTAGACGCCGGTCTGCGTGACGGCGGTGGCCGCGGCGGGCGCATGCGGGTAGCGCTTGGTGACGGCGAAGTTCATCAGCCCCGGCCACGCCCAGCCGAGCGCGAACCCGGCGGCGGTGCCCAGCGGCAGCAGCCACGACTGCCCGGCCATGAGCGTCGCGATACCGGCCGCGCCGCCCAGGAGCATGACGACGATGATGCCGAACTCGCCGCCGCCCCTGCGGTCGGCGATCGCGCCGACGGCGACGCGGGCGATGACTCCGGCCAGGCCCCCGACGGTGAGGTTGATGCCCGCGAACGACTCGGACGCGCCGATGTGGACCGCGTAGCTGGTCAGGAACGAGCTGAGCGGCGTCGCGGCAGCGGCGCTCAGGCATGTGGCGACGGCGAACACGAGCAGGCGCCGGTCGGCCCCGCGGCGGCGGCCGCTCCGCACGGGCACCGCGGGGCGGCCGAGCCCGGCCAGTGGGACGAGCGCGAGCAGCGCGACCGCGGCCCCGGCGACGAACGCCCACCGCCATCCGGCCGTCAGCGCGATCGCCGGAACCGCGAGCCCGGCGAGCGTGGTGCACAGCGGCACCGACGCCTGCTTGACGCCGAACAGCGTCCCCTTGCGGCGCTTCGGGGCCCAGTCGGCGAGAACGGTGTTCGCGGCGAGCTGCCCGAGGCCGTTGGCCGGGGCGCTGATCAGCAGGAAGACGGTGAGGACGATCGGGTGGTGCGCGGCGGCGGCGACGGCGAGCATCGAAGCCGCGGTGAGACCCACCGCGAGGCGCGCGGCGATCGGGGCGCCGAAGCGCTCGACCAGGCGTCCGGAGGGGACGGCGGTGAGGCCGCAGACGGCGAAGTAGAGCCCGGCGATCAGGCCGATCGCGTCGACGTCCATGCCCAGCTCGCCGGTGATCTGGACGGCGAGCCCGCCGAAGAGGAACACCGGCATGACCGCGGCGACGCTGACGCTCAACGCGGTGGCGACGGTCGAGGAGGTCGTGGGCGTGGTGGGCACGGTGGCAACCGTACTCCGCGGCCTGAGCGGTGAGCAGGTGTCACGAGTTCGGGTGAAGCGTCTTGACGCGGCCACTGAGGGTGTGCGAGCCTCATGGTACTGAACGAGGTCGGAGCGACCACGAAGTGCAGCGACTCAGGTGGGAGGAGCCGCCGCACTTCGATTATGTGGTGTGTATGACCGCGGCAACGACGAGGAAGTTGGTGGGGACTCGACGCCGCCGCCGCGGATGTTGTTCGGCACTCGGCCGAAGCCGAGTCTCGAACGGTGCTGACATGTTGATACTGCCCGTTGCGGGAGCCTGACGCAAGCAGCTGTTGTTTATATAGTTAGATTCACTGTCCAAGCGGCGCCGGGAAGGTCCCGGCCCGCCGCGAGAAGAGTGGACGATCGGCAAACGGAGCGCAGCATGGTGGAGCAGCGGCGACCTGACGGCAGAGCGCGCAAGCACAGCGGCATCCAGCCGCGCGGCCGCGACGAGCCGACCAAGATGATCCAGAGCGTCCAGCGGGCGCTGCGCATCATGGAGATCGTGGGCCGCCACTCCGGCGGCGTGTCGGCGCAGCGCATCGCCTTCGAATGCGGCCTCAACCGCGCCACCGCCTACAACCTGCTGCGCACCCTCGTCTACGAGCGGTACCTGCGCCGCGACGACGAAGGCCGCTACTCGCTCGGCCTGGAGGTCTCCGACCGCTACTCCGAGCTCACGCAGGCCATGGCGGGTCCGCGCACCTGCGGCGACTTCATGCGTCGCATGTCGACTGAGACGGGCTACTCCACGTTCGTGGCGAAGTTCGTCGAAGGCCGGCCCGCCGTCACGTCGGTGACCGAAGGCAACCGCAGCCCGCACGTCGAGGACCTCATCGTCGGCTTCGACGACGGCGCCCACGCCACCGCCCTCGGCAAGGCCCTCTTGGCGACGCTGCGGTTCACCGAGCGCGCCATGTTCCTCAAGGCCGCCGGGATGCGCCGCTTCACCGGCAAGACGCTCACCGAGCCCGATGCGCTCGAGCACGACCTGATGGTCTACTCCGAGTCCGGCGTGTACGCCGAGATGGGCCAGTTCCAGGACGGCGTCGGCTGCGCCGCGGTCGTCGTGCGCGACGCCGACGACCCGGCCGAGCGGGTCGTGCTGGCCGCGGCCATGCCGCTGTCGGACATCGGCCGGTTCTGGCCGGTGCTCACCAAGCGGCTGCGCCGCGCCGCCGTCGAACTCCAGCCGCTGCTGTGAGGCGGTGGCCCCGCGGCTCTCGCCGCGGGGCCGATGCCGGGTCTACTCGTGGAAGCCCTGGTAGACGCATCCGGTGATGCCATGGCACAGCCGCATCCGGTAGGCCAGCCCTTCGAGTACGTTGTAGCCGAAGGTGACGTAGGAGCCGGCGCCCTCGCCGTTGTGCTTGCAACGCTGCGTGATCCAGCCGCCCTTCGGCGAGTAGAGCTGCACGCAGCCCTCGATGCCGTAGCCGTCGGCCCACGAGTCGTAGACTCGGAAGTCGTCGCCGTCGTCGACGTGCTGCATGGCCCCCACCTGGCGGCCGTCGATGTCGGAGGCGATGAGCCAGGTGTCCCCGGCCATCGCGGGACTGGAGAGCCCGGCGATCATCGCCACGCCCACGGCGCAGGTGACCCCGAAGCGGATCAGCCACTTCTTCATTCGTTTCTCCTTCTGTCGCATGGATACCGCAATAGGCGGCCCACCGTATGCATACGCGACGTATGCGACAAAAGGTTGCCAAGGGAGCGGGCTTTTTCGCTGCGGCGCAACGAAAAAGGCCGACCCAGCTGGGCCGGCCTCCTTGTTGGTGATTTAGAGCACGGTCCAGGTGTCGCCGGAGTGCAGCAGGCTGTCGAGGGCCTCGCCGCGGTCGACGCCCGCGGCGGCCTGGTCGACCTGGCCGCGCACCAGCTCGTCATAGGTCGGGCGCCGCACGTTCCGGAACACGCCGATCGGCGTGTGGTCCAGCGCCGTGCCCGACAGTCGCGACAGCGCGAAGGCGTACGCCGGGTCGTCCACGTCCGAGCGGTGGACGACGACGTCGGACTCGTCGACCTCGTCGGCGCCCTTGACCTCCAGGCCGTACCCCGACTGCACGACGGCCTTGTCGCCGAACCGGATCGGCTGCCCGTCCTCCAGGCGGATCAGGGCCTCGTCGCGCGTGTCGGGGTTCTTCAGCGTCTCGAACGCGTCGTCGTTGAAGATCGGGCAGTTCTGGTAGATCTCGACGAACGCCGAGCCCTTGTGCTCGGCGGCGGCCCGCAGCACCTGCTGGAGGTGGGCGCGGTCCGAGTCGAGCGTGCGGGCCACGAACGTGGCCTCCGAGCCCAGCGCGAGCGAGAGCGGGTTGAACGGCGCGTCCACCGAGCCCATCGGGCTGGACTTGGTGAGCTTGCCCGACTCCGAGGTGGGGGAGTACTGGCCCTTGGTCAGCCCGTAGATCCGGTTGTTGAACAACAGGATCTTCAGGTTCACGTTGCGGCGCAGCGCGTGGATCAGGTGGTTGCCGCCGATGGAGAGCGCGTCGCCGTCGCCGGTCACCACCCACACCGACAGGTCCTGGCGCGAGGTGGCCAGGCCCGTGGCGATCGCCGGGGCGCGGCCGTGGATCGAGTGGATCCCGTACGTGTTCAGGTAGTACGGGAACCGCGAGGAGCAGCCGATGCCGGAGATGAACGCGATCTTCTCCCGTTCGAGGCCCAGCTCGGGCAGGAACGACTGGACCGCGGCCAGGATCGCGTAGTCGCCGCAGCCGGGGCACCAGCGCACCTCCTGGCTCGACTTGAAGTCCTTGGCCTTCAGCTTCGGAGCGTCCAATTTCACCGCGTCAGCCATTCTTGATGACCTCCTCCAGGGCGTCCTGCAGTTCGTTGGAGGTGAACGGCAGGCCGCGCACCTTGTTGTAGCCGACGACGTCCACGCCGGGGAAGGCCCCGCGCAGCAGCAGCGAGAGCTGGCCGAGGTTCATCTCGGGCACGACGACCTTGTCGTAGCGGGCCAGGACCTCGCCGAGGTTGGCGGGCATCGGGTTGAGGTAGCGCAGGTGCGCGCGGGCGACGGGGACGCCCTTGTCGCTCAGGCCGCGGACGGCCGCGCCGATCGGGCCCCACGTCGAACCCCAGCCGAGGACCAGCACGCTGGCGTCCCCGGCGTCCTCGACTTCGAGGTCCGGGACGGGAATCCCGGCGATCTTCGCGGCCCTCGTGCGGACCATGTGGTCGTGGTTGGCCGGGTCGTAGGAGATGTCGCCGGTGCCGTCGGCCTTCTCGATGCCGCCGATGCGGTGCTGGAGGCCCGGGGTGCCCGGGACGGCCCACGGGCGCGCGAGCGTCTCAGGGTCGCGCTGGAACGGCAGGAACACCGGCTCGCCCTTGGCGTCGGTGCCGTTCGGCTCGGTGGCGAACGCGACCGACAGGTCCGGCAGGTCGCCCATGTCCGGCAGGCGCCACGGCTCGGCGCCGTTGGCGATGTAGCCGTCGCTCAGGAGCATGACCGGCGTGCGGTAGTGCAGGGCCATGCGGGTGGCCTCGAGCATCGCGTCGAAGCAGTCCGAGGGCGACTGCGGGGCGACGACCGCGATCGGGGCCTCCCCGTGGCGGCCGAACATGGCCATCAGCAGGTCGGCCTGCTCGGTCTTGGTCGGCATGCCCGTGCTCGGCCCGGCGCGCTGCACGTCGATGACGACCAGCGGCAGCTCCAGCGACACGGCCAGCGAGATCGTCTCGGACTTGAGCGCGATGCCCGGACCCGAGGAGGTGGTGACGCCGAGCGCGCCGCCCCAGGAGGCGCCCAGGGCCGCTCCGGCCGCGGCGATCTCGTCCTCGGCCTGCACGGTGGTGACGCCGAAGCGCTTGTGCTTGGACAGCTCGTGGAGGATGTCGCTGGCCGGGGTGATCGGGTAGGCCCCGAGGAACACCGGCAGCTCCGAGGCGACCCCGGCGGCGATGACGCCCCAGGCCAGGGCCTGGTTGCCGGTGATGTTGCGGTAGGTGCCCGCCGGGAGCGTCGCCGGGGGGATCTCGAACCGGACGGCGAAGGACTCGGCGGTCTCGCCGTAGTTCCAGCCCGCCTTGAGCGCGGCGATGTTGGCCGCGGCGATGTCGGGCTTGGAGGCGAACTTCTTCTTCAGGAAGTCCTCGGTGACGGCCGTGGTGCGCGAGTACATCCACGACAGGAGGCCGAGCGCGAACATGTTCTTCGAGCGCGCCGCGTCCTTCTTGCCGATGTCGTGGTCCTCGAGCGCGGCGATGGTGAGGCTGGTCAGCTTCACCTCGATGAGCTGGTAGTCGTCCAGCGAGCCGTCCTCGAGCGGGCTGGCCTCGTAGCCGACCTTGGTGAGGTTGCGCTTGGTGAACTCGTCGGTGTTGACGATGACGACGCCGCCCCGTTTGAGGTCGCGCAGGTTCGCCTTGAGCGCGGCCGGGTTCATCGCCACCAGCACCTCGGGCTCGTCGCCCGGGGTGAGGATGTCGGAGTCGGCGAAGTGGATCTGGAAGCTCGAGACGCCCGGCAGCGTCCCGGCGGGTGCACGGATCTCGGCGGGGTAGTTGGGCAGGGTCGAGAGGTCGTTGCCGAGCTTGGCGGTCTCCGCCGTGAATCGGTCGCCGGTGAGTTGCATGCCGTCACCGGAGTCCCCCGCGAAGCGGATGACGACCCGGTCGAGCTGCCGGACGGTATTCACCAAGTTCTCCTCATGCGGGTTGACGGGCACGCGCGGTCGTGCGGTGTGTGTACGGGCTCCGGAGCCGGGCTCCGCTGTGGCCGCTACATGCGATGCTACGCGTGGGGCGGCTCCCCGTGCCAGCCATGCGTCTATTGCGCGACACAGGCGACACTGGCGGTTGCCTCGCCTCTCACCTTGTGGGATACCGGGATCCGGTCGGCCTTTCAGGACACCTGATCGTCGGTCGTCGGCGACGACGGTGTGGTCTGAGTCTCGCCCGAATCGGGGGTCGCCGTGGTCTCGGACGAGCTCGGGTCGGTGGTGGGCTCATCGTCGATCAGGACGAAGGCCGCACCGTCCCACTCATAGCGCGCCGTCCATGTCTCGGAGGCGGCGCCGAGCCCTTGGAGTGTAATCACCCCGTCCTCGACGCCCGCGAGCTCGGAGAACCGCTGTGACTCGTCTGGCTGCTGCCACACCCAGGCGAAGTGGTCGAGGCCGTCCTCCTGCGGCAGGAACGCCGCCACCGCGGTCCGGTCGCCGCATCCGAGGGCCAGGATCGCCTCGGGGGAGTCGTCGCCGTCGATGTCGCCGCTGGCGTGCGCGAGGATCGACCAGTCGGTCTCGCCGGTGAACTGCCAGGACTCGAAGTCGACGGCGATGTCGCCGCCGGCGCACTCGCCCCATTCGGCGACGAGCACGGACTGCCCGGCGCCCTCGGGCACCGCGGTGTCCTCGGCGGCGGGCTCCTCGTCCTCCGCCTCGGGGGTGGCCGGGTCGGCGACCTCGGCGTCGGTCGTGTGGTCGGAGGCGGGCGAGTCGTGCGCCACGGTCGCCTGCGCGTCCTCCTCGGGCGCGCTGGGGAGCGAGCCGATGGTCTGGGCGACGGCGAAGCCGCCCGCGGTGACGGCGGTGCAGGCGCCCACGACGGCCGCGAGGGAGGCGAGGCGGCGCTTGCGCAGCGAGGCCGGGCTCGACATGATCAGGTCGTCGACCGGCGGCGGCTCGAACGCCCTCGGGGCGTCGGCCTTGTAGGCGGCGAAGGCGGCCTTGACCGCGTCGTCGCCCCGCTCGGCGACGTCGTCGCCGTACTGATGGGCGTTCATCGGCGGTCCTCCTTCACCGATGCCCGGCGGCTCTGCGGACGGGGCACCTTGGCGGTGCCGGTGGTCCGGCGCGGGCGGATGCGGATCGGCATCGTGTCGGGATCGGCCTTCTCGGGGGCTTCGTCGGAGAGCAGCTCGGCCAGTTCGCGGCGGCCGCGGTGGAGCCAGGACTTGACGGTGCCCTCTTTCGCGCCGGTGTGCTCGGCGATGGCGGCGATCGACATGTCGGCCATGTAGTGCAGGACGAGCGCCTTGCGCCGCTTGGCGGGGACCTGCTGGAGGGCCGCCACCAGGGCCACGTGGTCGGGGCTGGCCGCGGGGGCGTTCTCCGGCGGGGTCGACTTCTGGAGGAACTTGCGCACCACCTGGTTGCGGCGGTGGCGGCTGGTGGCGAGGTTCCAGGCGACGCGGCGGACCCACGCGACCGGCTCCTCGTACCCGCCGACCTTGTCCCAGCGCTGCCAGGCCCGCAGGAACGCCTCCTGGACGAGGTCCTGGGATTCGGTCGCGTCGCCGAGGTACGCGCACACCTGGGCAGTGAGTTCCGAGAAGTGGTTCTCGTAGAGGTCGGTGAAGTCCGCCTCCGTTCGCACATCCGCTCCAGCACAGGTAGGGGGGACAAGGGCAGCAATCGAGTCCGGGCGGGCGAACCCGGCGGTCCCCATTGTCGCGTCTGAACGCGCGGGGAGGCGAGGCGGGGTGGGGACGACGGCCGTCGGCCCTGGTGTCCGGGCGTACGCGCCGGTAGCGGGGGCGGCCGGACGCGCGTGGAGGCGCGCCGTGGTCGCCTCCGGCGCGGAAGCGGCCCGGCGGTGCGCGCAGGGACGGGCGGCCGCGCGCGGGCGGGCGCGGCGGTGCGTCGTCAGTGCGCTGGCGGCGGTCATGCGTGTTCCTCCACGGCCTCGGGGAGCCGTACTGTCGTGGGCGGCTGCGGTGTCCAAAATCGTGGGACTCGCCGCAATTCCTCTTCGCACACCTACACGTCTGACCGCGGCGTGCGGTTGCGGTGTGCGGAAGAATATTTCCCTCGCAACCGGACTGGGTGACAGCACTTGCACAGCGGTGCCGCGGTGCGGCCGCACGGCTTCCCTCCAGTGGCGCAGCGCACTATGGTGAGTGCATGGACTCCTCCCATCTCGGTGACTACGCCGTCTTCGGGGTGCTGCTGCTGGCCGGGTTCGCGTTCGTGGCCGCCGCGATGACGGCGAACCGGCTGCTGCGCCCCGCTCCTCGAAGCCCGCGGGACGCGCCTCGGCACGGCGGCCCCGCCGAGGTGAAGGGCTCGACCTACGAATGCGGCGTGGACCTCGCATCCGACCATCTCGCCTCGCCGCACGCTCCGCATGTCGGCGACAACTGGGCCCAGGTGCAGATCCGCTATTACGTGTACGCGTTCCTGTTCGTCCTGTTCGCCGTGGAGGCGGTGTTCCTGTTCCCGTGGGCGGCCGTGTTCGCCGCGTTCGGCGCCGCCGCGGCGGTCGAGATGGGCCTGTTCGTCGGCGTGCTGGCCCTCGGTCTGGCCCACGCGTGGCGCAAGGGGGTGCTCCGGTGGGCGTGAGGCTGCCGTTCCCCGCCCGCCGCTCGGGCCGATCCACGGCGCGCAAACCCGCCGAGGGCGGTGCGGAGGACGGCTCAGGCACCTCCACGGCGCACGCGCTCGCCGAGAGCGGTTCGAGCACGTCTACGGCCCACGCCCTCGCCGACGGCGGCGTGCTCGGCGAGCCGATCCGGTTCGTCCTCAACTGGGGCCGCCGCTATTCGCTGTGGGTGTTCAACTTCGGGCTCGCCTGCTGCGCCATCGAGTTCATCGCCGCCTCGATGAGCCGCCACGACTTCATGCGGCTCGGGGTCATCCCGTTCGCGCACTCGCCGCGCCAGGCCGACCTCATGGTCGTCTCCGGCACGGTCACCGACAAGATGGCCCCGGCGATCAAGCGCCTCTACGACCAGATGCCCGAGCCGAAGTACGTCATCTCGTTCGGTGCCTGCTCCAACTCCGGCGGCCCGTACTGGGACTCCTACTGCGTCACCAAGGGCGTCGACCAGATCATCCCGGTGGACGTGTACGTCCCCGGCTGCCCGCCGCGCCCCGAGGCGCTGCTGCACGGCATCGGCGAGCTCCAGAAGCAGATCGCCGACGAGCCCCTCCGAGTGGGCCCGCGCGCCGGCAAACCCAGCGGCGGGAAGCCCGGTGCCGGCAAACCCAGCGCCGCGAGACTGCGCTCCCCGCTCAGGAGGCGCAATGCATGAGCTTATATCTTATAGGATATACTACATAAGATTCGCTACTGTCAAGATTATATCTTATAAACTATATTCTATAATCTTCCTTTTCTTGAGTGTCGCGGTGACTGCGCCAGTTCGCCTCGCTCAACCCTCGCCCTGTTCCCCCGTTTTCCCGAGTGTCGCAGCGGCCACGCCTCAAGCCTATAGGATATATCCTATAGGATTTGTTTCGACCGGAGGCGGCAATGGCTGATCCCTGGGAGGACCGCGTCCGCGACGCCTTGGGCACCGAGGAGCTCGCCCTCGACGGCGCCCGCGCCGTCGTCGACGTACCGGCCAGGCGCTGGCGCGAGTCGGTCCGCATCTGCCGCGACGAGCTCGGCTGCGACTTCTTCGACTGGCTCTCGGCCGTCGATGAGAGCGAGATCGGGAGTGGGAGCGGGGTCAAGAGCGGGACCGGGAGCGAGGGCAAAGGCGGCAGCGGGGTCGAGCGCGAGACCGAGGACTCCGGCCCCCAGATCCGGATCGTGGCGCACCTGTGGTCGATCGCGGCCAGGCGCGGCGTGCTGCTCAGGACCGCCGCCGACGGCCCCATGGACACCGTCACCGGCCTCTACCCCGGTGCGTCCTGGCACGAGCGCGAGACGCACGAGATGTTCGGCGTCGACTTCACCGGCCACCCGAACCTCGCGCCGCTGCTGCTGCCGCCCGAGTTCGAAGGCCACCCGCTGCGTAAGGACTTCGTGCTCGCCTCCCGCGTCGTCAAACCCTGGCCGGGCGAGAAGGAACCCGGCGGCGGGCGTGAAGGCGCGCGCAAGCGCGCCCCGAAGCGCCCGCCCGGCGTCCCCGAGAATTGGGGCCGCTCCGATGCTTGAGATCGCGGTCAAGCTCGTCGGCGTCGTCGCCGCGTTCCTGATCCTGCCGCTCCTCGTCGGCCAGACCGAGCACAAACTCATGGCCCACATGCAGGGGCGGCTCGGCCCGATGCACGCCGGGCGCTTCCACGGCTGGGCCCAGCTCATCGCCGACGGCGTCAAGTTCGCGCAGAAGGAGGACCTCGTCCCCGACGGGGCCGACAAGCCGGTCTTCAAGCTCGCGCCCGCCGTCGCGCTCCTCCCGTACCTGCTGGTGCTGCTGTTCATCCCGCTCGGGCCCGGCGACCTCGTCGGCTCGAGCCTGGAGATGGGCCTGTTCGTGGTGCTCGCGCTCGTCGGCGTCGGCGTGCTGGCCGTGCTCATGGCCGGCTGGGCCTCGGCCAACAGGTACACGCTCATTGGGGCGCTGCGCGGTGCCGCGCAGCTCATGGCCTACGAGTTGCCGCTGGTGCTGGCCGCCGCGTCCGTCGCCGTCGCGGCGGGGACGCTGAGCCTGCCGGAGATCGTCGAGACGTGGGAGCCGTGGTGGCTGCTGTGGCAGGCTCCGGCGGCGTTCGTGTTCTTCACCGCCGGGGTCGCCGAGATCCGCAGGCCGCCGTTCGACGCGCCGGTGGCCGACTCGGAACTGGTGTTCGGCTACCTCACCGAGTACGCGGGGCTGCGGTTCGCGCTGCTGCTGCTCGCCGAGTACGCCGGGATCGTGGTCATCTCGGCGCTGACGTCGGTGCTGTTCCTCGGCGGCTGGAAAGGACCCGGGCCCGACTCGCTCGGCTGGCTGTGGACGCTGGTGAAGACCGGCGCGCTGTCGATGGTCGTCATCTGGCTGCGCGTGGCCTGGCCGAGGCTCAGGGTCGATCAGATCCAGGCGCTGTGCTGGAAGGGCCTGGTGCCGCTCGCGCTCGCGCAACTCGTCGTGACGACGGTCGTCGCGCTCGCGCTGCGCTGAAAGCTCAGGCGGCCTTCGACGCGCTCTTCGATTCCGACTTCGCGGCGGGCTTGGCCTCGCCCTTGGAGGCGGACTCCTTCTTCTCGGCCTTCTTCTCGCCGTTCTGGGAGCCGTTGCCGCTCAGCGAGCTCGAACCGGTCGAGCGGGAGTCGGTGCGGTAGAACCCGCTGCCCTTGAAGGTGACGCCGACGTTGCCGAAGACCTTGCGCAGGGCGCCCTTGGTCTCGCAGGAGGGGCAGTCGGTCAGGCGCGCTTCGCTGAACGACTGGTGGCGGTCGAACTCGTACCCGCACTCCTTGCAGCGGTATTCGTAGACAGGCACGTCTCTCCTCCAGCGGTGGCAGGCCAAATCGGCGGTCAGCGGGGTCGCCGAGCCGGGTCGCGCTCAGACCGGGATCGACATTAGCACTCAACACACTGGAGTGCTAATCCCATCCCGCCTGGCAGTGACGATTCCCGCAGTCGCCTCGGCCACGGCCGACCGGCGGCCGCGCGGCCGCCGGAGCTGCCGATGTTCCGTGAACGGGGCAGCGCGCGTCACCCGGCGGGCGTGTAGCCGCCGGTCGGGGTGACCACGCCGGTCACCGGCCGGTCGTGCCGCTCCGCGGGCACCGCGAGGCCGAACTCGCCGTCGCGCAGCAGCGCCACCACCGGCACCGCGGGAGCGAGCCGCGCCAGCGCCCGGTCGTAGCAGCCGCCGCCCCGCCCGAGCCTGATCCCGTCATGTGAGACGGCCAGTCCGGGGACGATCACGGCCCCGGCCCGCCCGATCGCCTCGACGCCGCACGCCGGGGCGACCTCCTCGCTGCCACGAGGCCCGGTCAGCGCGATGCCGCTCCACGGCCGCTCCGCCGTGCCCGGAGTGACCACATGGGACCCGAGCACGGTCCAGTCGAGGTCGTTGTCCGGCAAGGTGACCGGCAGCAGCACCGTATAGCGCTCGGCGAGCCGCTCGGGCAGTTCGCGCCGCAGCATCGCGCACGGCTCGGAGCCGAACGGCCGGTACGCGGCGACCGTCGCGCCCTCGTCCAGCGCCTCGTCGAGGAACGCCCGCAAGGCGTTCCACGTCGCCGCGTCGGCCGCCGCCCTGTCGCCGGGCGGCATCGCCTTTCTGGCGCCCAGGAGCCGCGTCCTGGCGTTATCCTTTGCTGTGATCACGATGCTCCTCACTGTGATCGCCGCTCACCTCGGCAACCTCCACCGAATGGCGAGTGCGATTCATCCTTTCGGTCATACCTGATTGAATGACCGTGCCGTGTCGTGTCGAATCGGTAGCTCTAGGTAGTCTTCTAGGGAGTGAACTTGAGGGGGCTTCGGTGTCGCTGCGTTCACGGCTCACCACGGCGTTCCTCGTCGTCGTGCTGGGGCCGGTCTTGGTGGGGGCCGTCTTCGTCGCTGCCATCATGTCCCATCTGGCGGACGCCCGCGAAGCGGCGCTGGCGGACTCGGCGGTCACCATGGTCGACTCCACCCTCGGCACCATCTGCGAACGGATCCAGGCCTCCGCGGCCGCGGTGGCCCTCAGCCACCGTAGCGGCGGCGAGGAGAACACCATCGAGATGGCCCGGCTCGTCGTCGGCCGCGACGTCGTCGACGGCGTCGTCTTCTCGGCCCTGGTGGAGGCCGAAGCCGCGTCGGCCCAGAGCGTCGGCGCCGAGGCCCCCGCGGGCACCTGGATCGACTGCGGCGGCGTCACTCCCATCGGCGACCGGCCCGTCGTCGCCCTCGCCTCCCAGGCCGCCGTCGCGAACCCCGACGGCAGCCTCTCGACCTTCACGGTGTTCCGCGTCGTCGACCGGGACTTCCTCGCCTCGGTCGCCGACGCCGCCGACGCCGAGCTGATCCTCCAGGACGGGCGCGGCGAGCCGCTGTCGGTCGGCGCCTCCGACGCCGGCGCCTGGGCCACCACCGACACGCTCCTGCCGCTGCGCGTCGGCACCGCCTCCACCGACTTCACCCCCATGTACTGGACGCTCGCCGCGATGGTGGCCGCCTCGGGGGTCTGCGCCCTCGCGCTGGCCGCCTGGCTCGCCCGCTCGACCACCCGGCCGCTCGCCGAGCTCTCCGGCGCCGCCGAGCGCGTCGCCGACGGCGACCTCGACGCCCGCGTCCCCGTCCACGGCGGCGACGAGGTCGCCCAGCTCGCCCTCAGCTTCAACCGCATGACCGCCCAGACCCAGACGTACGTCCAGGCCCTCACCGCCTCCAGGGACCAGATGCGGGGCCAGCTCGGCTGGCTCGGCCAGACGCTGACGGCCACCCTCGACCTCGACCGGATCCTCGAGGTCATCCTCGACACCGCGATGGTCACCACGAACGCCGAGGCCGGACTCGTCATGCTCGCCGACGTCGGCGACGCCGACCAGCTCCTCCAGCGCGCCGGCGAAGGCGACCTCGGCATCACCGAGCCCGCCGCCGTCCGCATCGGCGAGGGCATCATCGGCTCGATCGCCGCCGCCGGGACCCCCGCGCACGGCCGCATCGTCGACGGCCGCTTCGGCGGGCGGCAGCGCTCGCCCACCGAGCCGGACGCGCGCACGATCGTCGCCGTGCCCTTCAGCGGCCGCGGCGTCCCCGAACCCGAGCACCCCGGAATGCGCCGGGCCGCCTCCGAAGACGAGGCCGCCGAATCCGACGGCGAAGGCGGCGTCCTCGGCGTCCTCGTCCTCTACAACCGGGTCGCCGCCCTCGGCTTCGAGGACGCCGACGTCGAGACGCTCAAGACCTTCGCCGGGCAGGCCGCCGTCGCCGTCGAGAACGTCCTGCTGCACCGCCAAGTCCAGCGCCTGAGCCTCACCGACCCGCTCACCGGGCTGTGGAACTACCGGTTCATGCAGACCTCGCTGCGACGCGAGGCCGAGCGGGCGCGGCGCTACCAGCGGCCCAGCGCGCTGCTCGCCATCGACCTCGACCGGTTCAAGGCCGTCAACGACACCTACGGGCACCCCGTCGGCGACCAGGTGCTCGTGGAGCTGGCGCGGCGCATCACCGGCCAGATCCGCGAGGTCGACCTGGCGTTCAGGCACGGCGGCGAGGAGTTCACGGTGCTGCTGCCCGAGACCGACGCCGCGGGCGGCGCCGCCTGCGCCGAGCGCCTCGGCCGGGCCGTCGCCGACCGGCCGTTCAAGGTCAACGACGTCGAAGGCGGCCTGGAACTGCGCATCACCGTCTCGGTCGGCATCGCCGTCATCGGCCAGCACGCCGACACCGCCGCCGGAGCCCTGACCGCCGCCGACGAGGCCCTGTACGCCGCGAAGGCCGCCGGGCGCGACACCTGGCGCATCGCCACCGCCTGAGGCCCGTCCGCTTCGGACCGATATCATCCGTTTCGTTTTCTTCGGGTGGTGGGCATCCCACACGGTGTGGTCACGATACGCTCGCCCTATGTCAGATACCTTGCGCCGCGCCACCAAGGCCGTCATTCCCGCAGCGGGCAACGCCACCCGCTTCCTCCCGGTCACCAAGGCCGTCCCCAAGGAACTCCTGCCGCTGATCGACAAGCCGGTCCTGGAGTACATCGTCGAAGAGGCCGCCGCCGCCGGAGCCGACGACGTCCTCCTCGTCACCGCCCGCGGCAAGGACACCATGGTCGACTACTTCGACGCCAGGCCCGACCTCGAGGCGTTCCTCGCCGAGAAGGGCAAGGACGCCGCCATCGAGGCGATCAAGGCCCCCGAGCGCCTCGCCGAGATCCACGCGATCCGCCAGGGCACCGCCCTCGGCCTCGGCCACGCCGTCGGCCGCGCCGCCGCCCACGTCGGCGACGAGCCGTTCGCCGTCCTCCTCGGCGACGAGTTCTGCGACCTCGGCGACGCGCTCCTGCCGCGCATGATGGACCTCCAGGCCGAGACCGGCGGCATCGTCCTGGCGCTCATGGAGGTCCCCAAGGAGGACGTCGCCCGCTGGGGCATCGCCTCGGTCGCCCCGACCGGCGACGCCGACATCGTCGAGGTCACCGGTCTGGTCGAGAAGCCCTCCGTTGACGAGGCCCCCTCGAATCTCAGTCTCATCGGGCGCTACGTCCTGCCCGGCTCGATCTTCCCCGTCCTCGACGCCACCGAGCCCGGCAGCGGCGGTGAGATCCAACTCACCGACGCCATGGACACGATGCGCGCCAAGGGGACCCCAGTGCACGGGGTCATCTTCCGCGGCAAGCGCTACGACACCGGCCAGCCGACCGCCTACCTCCAGACGCTGGTGGAACTCGCGACCGAGCGGGAAGACTTGCCCGGCTTCAACGCCTGGCTGCGTGAATTCAGTGCGACACTGGACTAGCTGACAACACCGCCGAGTGCAGGGCCGACGGCCCTCACGCGGCGGCCACGCTGGGGACTCGACAAACGGGGGGCTGAGGAGTGAAGGGGAGCGGCGAAGCGACGCCACTGGCGGATTTCCTGTCGAAGGCGCTGGCCCTCGTCCGCCCCCTGCCGCCCACCGACGTCGACATGACCCGCTCGACCGGGTCGGTCCTCGCCGAGGACGTCACCAGCCCCGGGCCGCTGCCCGCCTTCGACTACGCCGCCATCGACGGCTACGCCGCGGCCGCCGAGGACCTCGCCGGGGCCAGCCCCGAGCGGGGCGTCGGCCTCAAGGTCCTCGGCGACCTCGCCGCCTCTTCGTGGCGGCCCGTCCGCCTCGTCCCCGGCACCTGCTTCGCCGTCGCCGCCGGAGCCCCGCTCCCGGTCGGCGCCGACATCGTCGTGCCCCTGGCGTGGACCGACGAGGGCATGGCCACCGTCGAGGTCCGCCAGGTGCCCCGCCGCGGCCACGGCGTGCGGCGCCTGGGCTCCGAGCGCGCCGCCGGAGAGATCCTCGCCTACGAGGGCCGCCGCATCACGCCGCAGCTCATCGGGCTCCTCGCCGCCGCGGGCGTCGCCGACGTCGTCGTGCGCCCCACCCCGCGCGTCGTCGTCATCGCCACCGGCGACGAACTGGTCGACACCGGCCGCCCCTCCCAGCCCGGCCAGCTCATCGACGTCAACTCCCACCTCGTGACCGCCGCCGCCTCCGAGGCCGGCGCCCACGCCTACCGCGTCGGCATCTGCGACGACGAGCCCGACGCGCTGCGCACCGTCCTCGACGACCAGATCCTCCGCGCCGACCTCGTCATCACCACCGGCGGCACCGGCACCGGCCCCGGCGACATGGTCCGCCGCACGCTCTCGAGGGACGGCGCCGTCTCCTTCGACCCCGTCGCCGTGTACCTGTGCGAGACCATGGGCTTCGGCACCATCGGGCCCGAAGAGGTGCCCATCGTGTGCCTGCCAGGCGACCCCGTCTCCGCGCAGATCGCCTTCGAGACGATCGCCCGCCCCCTCGTCCAGCGCCTCGCCGGTGCCGAGCCGGTATTTCGGCCCAGCGTGCGCGCCAACCTGACCGAGCCCGTATCCTCACCGAACGGGCTGCGCGAATTCCGCCCGGTCCGCGTCGCCGAACGCCGCGGCGGCGGCTACACCGTGGCCCCGCTGGGTCCGACCTCTTACACGCTCACCGGACTCGCCGAGGCCACCGGCCTGATGACGGTCGGTGAGAACGCCACCCGGGTGCCCGCCGGGTCGACCGTCGACGTGCTCCTGCTGGACCGAAACCGATGACGCCATCCCTACACGCACAGCTTTTGGATCGAAACCGATGACCCTTTCCAACCCCGGCTGGCCCGTGGAACTCAGCCACGGCGACGTGAGCGTGCGGCCCTTTCGCCGCACCGACGCCAAGCGCTGGTCCGACCTGCGCCGCTCGAACGAGGCCTGGCTCGCCCCCTGGGAGCCCGGCACCGGCACCACCTGGCACGAGGCGCACTCGCCCGCCGCGTTCCGCGCCATGCTCCGCGGCCTCAAACGCTCGGTCAAGGACGGCAGCAGCTGGCCGCTCGCCGTGTGCTGGCAAGGCGAGCTCGCCGGCGGCCTCACCGTCGGCAACATCGTGCGCCGCGCGTTCGGCTCGGCCTACGCCGGCTACTGGATCGACCGCGGCCACGCCGGGCGCGGCATCACCGCCACGGCGCTCGCCATCGTCGTCGACCACGCGCTGACCGTCGGGCGACTGCACCGCATCGAGGTCAACATCCGGCCCGAGAACGGCCCGTCGAACCGGGTCGCCGAGAAGCTCGGCCTGCGCCGCGAGGGACTGCACAAGCGCTACCTCTATATCGACGGCGACTGGCGGGACCACTACGGGTACGCCGTCACCGCCGAGGAGATCGCCACCGAGCGCATGATCGACCGCCTGGAGCGGCTCAAGCGGGCCGAGTCACACCACTGACCGGTCGGTGAGGACGATCGGCTCGCCGTCGGTGACCGCGATCGTGTGCTCCACGTGGGCGCCGCGCGAGCCGTCGGCGCTGCGCAGCGTCCAGCCGTCGGCGTCGTAGCGGATCCGGTCGGTCGTGTGCAGGAACCACGGCTCGATCGCGATGACCAGGCCCGGCTTGAGCCGAAGGCCCCGCCCGGGGCGGCCGTCGTTGGGCACCTGCGGGTCGCCGTGCATCTCGCGGCCGACGCCGTGCCCGCCGAAGTCGGTGTTGATCGTCAGGCCCTCGGCCCGAGCCACGGCGGCGATCGCCGCCGAGACGTCCCCGAGCTTGTGCTCGGGCCTCGCCGCGGCGATCCCCGCCTCCAAGGCGCGCGTGGCCGTGTCGATGAGCTTGACGTCCTCGTCCCTCGGCGTGCCGACGACGACGCTGATCGCCGAGTCGGCCACCCAGCCGTCCACGTTCGCGGCGAAGTCGAGGCTGAGCAGGTCCCCGTCGCGCAGCCGGTAGTCGTGCGGCAGGCCGTGGAGGACCGCGTCGTTGACCGAGGTGCACAGCACCTTCCCGAACGGGCGGGCGCCGAAGGACGGGTGGTAGTCGACGTAGCAGGAGACCGCCCCGGCCTCCTTGATGCGGCGCGCGGCCAGCTCGTCGAGGTCGAGCAGGTTGACGCCGACGTCGGCGGCCTGCGCGAGCGCGGTCAGCGTCTCGGCGACGAAGCGGCCGGCGGGCCGCATCTGCTCGATCTCCCGAGGGGAGTGCAGCTCGATCATGGTGGGCCTTTCAAAAGATGACGGTATTTCTATACCGGTACTATAATACCGATATGATTCGACCGCCGCTGACACCCGAGGACTACGCGCGCGGGCGCGCGCTCGGTCGGGCGCTGCGGACGGCGCGCGGCGCCCGCAGCCTCCTCGACGTCGCCGCCGAGGCCGGCCTCTCCCCCGAGACGCTGCGCAAGATCGAGACCGGGCGCATCGCCACACCGGCGTTCTTCACCATCATCGCGCTCTGCCGCGCCCTGGGGATCTCGGCCGACGAACTCGCCACGACCCAGATCACGCACGGCGCCGATCGTCTCTAGCGCAGGTAGGGGACGCGTTAGGCTCTGGCCGTGGATGAGGCAACCCAACTTCCGACCGTGGGCATGATCGGCGCCGGGCAGCTCGCCCGCATGACCCACCAGGCGGCGATCAGCCTGGGGCAGAGCCTACGGGTGCTGGCCGCCGACCCCGCCGAGAGCGCCGCCGCGGTCGCCGCCGAGGTCAGGACCGGCGACTACCGGGACCTTGACGACCTGCGCGCCTTCGCTTCCGGCGCCACCGTCGTCACCTTCGACCACGAGCACGTCCCGCAGGAGGCGCTGCGCGCTCTCGTTGACGACGGCGTCGACGTCCAGCCCCGGCCCGAGGCGCTCGTGTTCGCCCAGGACAAGCAGGCGATGCGCGAGCGCATCGGCGAGCTCGGCCTCCCGCAGCCGCGGTGGCGGCCGGTGGGCTCCATCTCCGACGTCGAGGCGTTCGGCCTGCCGTGCGTGCTCAAGGCCGCCACCGGCGGCTACGACGGCAAGGGCGTGTGGGTCGTCGAGGCGCCCGGCGACGCCCAGGCCGTCCTCGCCTCCGGGATCCGCCTCATCGCCGAGGAGCTCATGCCGCTCGAACGGGAACTCGCCGTCCAGGTGGCGCGCTCGCCGCGGGGCGAGGCGGCCGTCTACCCCGTCGTCGAGACCGTCCAGCGCGGCGGGATCTGCACCGAGGTCATCGCCCCGGCCCCGCGCCTCAACGCCGAGCACGCCGAGGCGGCCGCCGCGATCGCCCGGACCGTCGCCGAGGAACTCGACGTGTGCGGGATGCTCGCCGTCGAGCTGTTCCAGACGCCGAAGGGTCTGTTCGTGAACGAGCTGGCGATGCGCGCGCACAACTCCGGCCACTGGACGATCGAGGGCGCGGTGACCAGCCAGTTCGAGCAGCACCTGCGGGCGGTGCTCGACTACCCGCTCGGCTCGGCCGAACTCGCCGCGCCGTTCACGGTGATGGCCAACGTCCTCGGCGGCGAGCCCGGCGGCCCGCGCCTGGACGAGCGGCTCCAGCACCTCCTCGCCGAGGACCCCGGCGCGCACGTGCACCTCTACGGCAAGGCCGTGCGGCCGGGCCGCAAGATCGGGCACGTGACCGTATGCGGTGACGACCTGGACGACCTGCGCAAGCGCGCGGCGCGAGCCGCGCAGTGGCTCACTGAAGGCAAGTAGGCTGTGGACATGGCTGAGCACGCACACGCCCGCGTCGGCGTCATCATGGGGTCGGACTCCGACTGGCCGACGATGGAGGCCGCGGCGGAGGCGCTCGAGGAGTTCGACATCCCCTTCGAGGTCCGCGTCGTCTCGGCGCACCGGACGCCGCACGGCATGCTGTCCTATGCGGACTCGGCCGCCGCCAGGGGGCTCCAGGCGATCATCGCCGGTGCCGGCGGGGCCGCGCACCTCCCGGGCATGATCGCCGCGGCGACCCCGCTGCCGGTGATCGGCGTGCCGGTGCCGCTGAAGCATCTCGACGGGATGGACTCGCTGCTGTCGATCGTCCAGATGCCCGCAGGCGTCCCGGTGGCGACGGTCTCGATCGGCGGCGCGAGGAACGCGGGGCTCTTGGCGGTACGCATCCTCGCGGCCGCGGATCCGGGCTTGCAGGAGCGCATGTCGAACTTCCAGGTGGACCTGGAGCGCATGGTGGCCGAGAAGGACGCGAACCTGCACTACAAGCTGGGCCATCCCGAGCCCTAGAGCGCCGCGACGAGCGCGGCGGCGATGTAGAGGACCTGCTCGGCGGTGCGCAGCGGCAGTGATGTGGCGGGCTTGCCCTGCATGAGGACGCCGCGGCGAGCGGCGTAGACGTTCGCGGGGAACATCGCGACGAGCAGCAGCGCGAGGCAGATCCCGGCGGCGGTGTGCGTGGCGGGAATGAGCACGCCGATCGCGCCCGCGATCTCAAGGACGCCGGTGACGGTGACGAGAAGGGCGGGTGCGGGCAGCCACGGCGGCACCATGTCGATCATCCACGCCCGGAACGAGGGCACGAAGTGGACGGTGCCGGTGAGCATGAACATGAGGAACACGCCGACTCCGACCGAGGTGGGCCAGGAGTCGAGGTGATCGACGCCGAAGAACCCGATGAGCCGAGCGGCGGCGGTCCCGAAGAGCAGTGCGATGAGCGGTGCCATGAGAGGTCTCCTTCGATCTTGACAGTGTCAAGCCAAACATTAGCGCCCAATCTTGACACCGTCAAGAAGGAAGGAGACGGCCTGGCCCACAGCCGGAATCTCGTTGCCGCCGCTGCCGCCAGATCGCTAGCCTCAGGCCATGTCAACCGACGAACTGCACCCGACCGGCGGGTATGAGCACGTGACGATCGCCGCGCCGGGCCGGATCGCCTACCTGGCCGGACAGTGCCCGGTCGACGCGGAGCAGCAGGTCGTGGGCGTGGGCGACCTCGACCGCCAGATCGACCAGGTGGCCGCGAACGCGATGGCCGCGCTGGCGTCGGTCGGCGCGAAGCCCGAGGACGTGGTGCGGTCGGTGGTCTACGTGGTGAGCGCCGACAGTGGAACGGTCGGAGGCGCCTGGCACCGCTTCGCCGAGCAAACGGACCTGGGTCCGGCCTTCAACGCGGCGAGCACGGTCGTCGGCGTAGCGGCCCTCGGTTACCGCGACCAACTGGTAGAAGTGGATCTGACCGCCCACTTGCCCATCAGTGAAGGGAACCTTGCGTGAAGGTATATACCGCGATTGTGGGCCCGTGTGACGGCGAGTGGTTTCCCGTGGAGGTCCCGGAAGTCCCGGGCGTCTTCACGCAGGGGCGCGACTTGGTCGAAGTCGAGGAAATGGCCCGCGAAGCGATCGCGATGATGCTCGATGTGCCGATCGGTGAAGTCGCCGTCCGCATCGGAGATCGGCGCTACCGGGCCGCCCACCGTGCAGGGCGGGGCGCGGCTACCCCGAGCGAGCGCAGGGAATCCCTACGGGGACTACTCGATGCCCATGTGGCGGAGAATGATGTGTTCACTGCGGAGGAGCTGGCAGAGGCTCGCGAGGCGCTGTATGGATCGGAACCTGAAGACCCACGCACCGCGAATTCCTAAAGGAGACCAGCGTGAATGCTTATACCGCCATCGTGGGATCGGGCGATGGAGCGTGGCTTCCCGTGGACATCGATGAGCAGGACCTTCTCCTCTTGGAGGAAGCGGCGAATCGCCGGGAAATCTCGGTGGAGGAGACCATCCGGGATGCCGTTCACCGTGCGGCGATGTCGATTCGAGCCTGGGAAGAGCCGAGTAACGATGCTTGAAGAACCTCATCGCAGAGGATCGCCACGTGGCGCTCGCCCAAGCGCGTCGCCACCAGGGTCGCCTCGTTCGGGCCCTTCAGCTTCAGCTGCTTTCTCAACTCTGCGGGGACGATTCCCGTTCCCCGCTGCTTGATCGTCAGCCTGCCGATCTTCCGCTCCGCCAACAGCCCCCGCAACTTCTTCGGGTTGAGCGGCCAGACCTCCTCGACCTTCCACGCCCTGGCGAACGGCGTCTCGCGCACATCGTCGCCGTAGAGATAGGCGATGTCCTCGTGGCCCGTATGCGCTTCCAACTCCTCCGCCAACTCCGCCACGAGCCCCGCCCTGATCACCGCCCCGTCCGGCTCGTACAAATACTCCGCCACCTCGCCCGGCTCGGCCCGCGTTCGACCGTCGCCCGTCATCTCGTGCCACACGCCGTCCCTGCACACGCTCGCCCGCCGCCGCACCCCCGCCGCCTCGCCCAGCCACAGGCACGCCTCGACCACGTCCCGGTCCACCGAGACCCACTCGGCCTCGGCGCCCTCCCGGTCCACCCACTCGTGCTTGATGCCCGGCCCCAGCTTCACCGCCGCGAACCGCACCCCCGCGAGCCGCTCCAGCAGAGCGTCCAACGGCGGCGAGTACGCCGCCGGATTGAACGACCTCGTCGATCCGCCTCGGCGAGCCGGGTCTGCGAACACCGCCTCACCGAACGGGGCGCTCAGCGCGTCGTCCACCCGCACCCGCACCTCCAGCCCCAGCGCCTCGGCGTTCGCCCTCGCCACCTCGGCCGTCGCCTCGTCCGCGTCGACCGCCTCCACCCTCAGGCCCGCCTCCGCGAACGCCAGCGCGTCCGTCCCGATCCCGCAGCACAGGTCGGCGACCTCTTCCACATGTCCCGCGAACCTGGCCGCCCGCCTCGCCGCCACCGGCCACCGCGTCGCCTGCTCCAGTCCCGCCCGCGTGAAGTACATCCGCCCGGCCCGCTCGCCGAACTTCGCCCGCCCCTGCCGCCGCAGATCCGCCAGCGTCAGCGCCGCGGCCGCCAGTTCCGGGGCCGTCCCGTCCCTCCGCAGCGCCAGCGCCGCGCGATCCCCCTCGGCCTCCAGCGCCGCGGCCGCCCGCCGCTGCAGATCGGGGTCGGCTTGCAATGCGGCGAGCAGTCCGGTATCCACGAACCCAATGATTCCCCATGGATTCGGCGACCCGCCATTGACGCCCCCACCTGCGTGAATCTCCATCCGCCTTAGCACTCGCGGATCGAGATTGCCAAGTGTTAGCATCGGCTTGGCACTCTCAACGCGAGAGTGCCAGTAGCCACGGGCCGGTGCCTCGGCACCCGCGACGACGAGACCCGCGCTCTCGTGGCGGTTCACCGCATCTGAACACCTGAGGAGAAGACCAAGTGAGCAAGGCTGCTATCCGGCCGCTGGGCGACCGCATCGTCGTCCAGGCCAACGAGGCCGAGACCACCACTGCTTCCGGCATCGTCATTCCCGACACCGCCAAGGAGAAGCCCCAGGAGGGCACCGTCCTGGCCGTCGGCCCGGGCACCTTCGACGACAAGGGCAACCGGATCCCCGTCGACGTCAACGTCGGCGACGTGGTCATCTACTCCAAGTACGGCGGCACCGAGGTCAAGTACGCCGGCGAGGAGTACCTCGTCCTGTCGTCCCGCGACGTTCTCGCCGTCGTCGAGCAGTAGCGACGCCCGGGGCCCCGCACTGCCAAGTGGGGGCCCCTTCGTGTTCTCCGCTCGACCGAGGAAGGGAAACCCATGCCGAAGATTCTGAACTTCGCCGAGGACGCGCGTGGCGAGCTGCTGCGCGGCATCGACGAGCTGGCCGACACCGTCAAGGTCACGCTCGGCCCCAAAGGCCGCAACGTGGTCCTCGAGCGCTCCTTCGGGGCGCCGATCATCACCAACGACGGCGTCACCATCGCCAAGGAGATCGAGCTGGCCGACCCGTACGCCAACCTTGGCGCGCAGTTGGTCAAGGAGGTCGCCACCAAGACCAATGACGTGGCCGGCGACGGCACCACCACCGCCACGGTCCTGGCCCAGAAGATGAGCCGGGCCGGCATCAAGGCGGTCACCGCCGGGGCCAACCCGGTGGCCATCCGCAAGGGCATCGAGGCGGCCACCCAGGCCGTCTCCGACGAGCTGCTGAACCAGGCCGTCCAGATCTCCGACCACGCGAGCATCGCGCAGGTCGCGGCGATCTCGGCGCAGGACCCGGAGATCGGCGAGCTCATCGCCAAGGCCATGGACACCGTCGGCGTCGACGGCGTCGTCTCGATCGAGGACGGCTCCGGACTGGAGACCGTGCTCGAGGTGACCGAGGGCATGCAGTTCGACAAGGGCTTCATCTCGCCGAACTTCATCAACGACCAGGACTCGCGCCAGACGGTCTTCGAAGACCCGTACATCCTCCTCTCCGACAGCAAGGTCTCCTCGATCGAGGACCTGCTGCCGGTGCTGGAGAAGGTGATCGAGTCCTCCAAGCCGCTCCTGATCATCGCCGAGGACGTCGACGGCCAGGCCCTGGCCACCCTGACGGTGAACGCCCTGCGCGGGACCCTGAAGGTGTGCGCGGTCAAGGCCCCCGCCTTCGGCGACCGCCGCAAGGCGATCCTGGGCGACATCGCGTCGCTGACCGGCGCCGAGGTCATCTCCTCGGAGGTCGGCCTCGACCTGAAGATGGCCGACCTGTCGCACCTGGGCTCGGCCCGCCGCGTCACGATCACCAAGGACGCCACGACGATCGTCGACGGCGCCGGCGCGGGGGACGAGGTCCAGGCCCGGATCGCGCAGATCCGCAAGCAGGCCGAGCAGACCGACTCCTCGTGGGACCGCGAGAAGCTCGAGGAGCGCCTGGCGAAGCTGTCCGGCGGCGTCGCCGTCGTGCAGGTCGGCGCGGCCACCGAGGTGGAGCTCAAGGAGCGCAAGCACCGCATCGAGGACGCCGTGAACGCCACGAAGGCCGCGGTCGAGGAGGGCATCGTCGCCGGCGGCGGCGCGGCCCTGCTGCACGCGGCCGCCGCGCTGGAGAAGGTCGAGCTCGCCGACCCCGAGGCCCGCGTCGGCCTCCGGATCGTCGAGGAGGCCCTCTCGGAGCCGCTGCGCCGCATCGCGGTCAACGCGGGCGCCCGTGGCGACGTCATCGTCGAAGCCGTGTCGTCCAAGGGCCCGCGCGAGGGCTGGAACGCCGCCACCGGCGAGTACGAGGACCTCGTCGCGGCCGGCATCATCGACCCGGTGAAGGTGGCGCGCAACGCGCTGCTCAACGCCGGTTCGATCGTGGGCATGCTGCTGACGACCGAGGTGACGATCGTGGACAAGCCCGAAGAGGACGAGGATGACCACGGTCACTCGCACTCGCACGGCCACTCGCACCAGCACGGGCCGGGCTTCTAAAGGGAGTTCCGTCCCTGCTCGGGCCGTATTCGCGAGAACGGAGGGCCGCCGACGCGTCGGCGGCCCTCCGTCGTCTCCGAAACCCGCTAGTGTCAACATCCCGACAGTTCCTCGCGCGAGTGTCGGGAACCCGATAGAGTTCAAGTGCCTTCGCGGCCTTTGGGGATCGGAGCCGCGAAGGCACTTTTCGTTCCCTCGCCGAATGCTCGCGCGGCTACTCGCCGAGCTGGTGAACCCGCAACTGCCGCATGCGGTTCAGCGTCGCCGCCACTTCGTGTCGCCGCGGCAGCGCCAGATCCACTTCCCTGATCTTCAGCAGCGCTTCCACGTCGAGCGCCGTCTCCAGCCTGTCGAGTGCTTCGGCCACTGTGGCCCGCCCGTCGATCCATCCGCGGCGCACGGCCGCCTCGATCGCCAGTCCGATGCCGACGGTCATCGACTGGTCGGTGATCTGCTCGACCGAGCGCACGTCCACGTCGGCCGAGCCGAACCGGAGCGAGTCGGTGCCGCCCGCGCGGATCTTCTGCTTGCCCCTGAACTCCGAGGACACCGACGCCGGGTCGATGACGCGCGGCCTGGGCATCGCGAACGCCCCGGCCTCGGCGACGCGCCCGGTCGGCTCGGCGGCCAGCTCCTTCGCCCGCGCGGTGACGTCGGCGGGCCGGTAGGCGTCCATCATGACGACCCGGTCGGCGACGTCCATGTAGTCGCCCGAGCCGCCCATGACGAGCACCGTGGAGACGCCGTGGTCGTCGGCCATCGACCGGATCAGGTCCACCAGCGGCGTGAGCGGCTCGCGCTCCTTCGCCACCAGCTCCTGCATCCGCGCGTCGCGGATCATCAGGTTCGTCGCGGCGGTGTCCTCGTCGATGAGCAGCAGACGCGAGCCCGCTTCGAGCGATTCGACCACGGCGGCGGCCTGCGAGGTCGAACCCGAGGCGTTCTCGGTGCTGAAGTGCCGCGTGTCGTCGCCGGAAGGCAGGTGGTCGACGAAGGCGTGCACGTCGACGCCGGTGGCGGCGCGGCCGTCCTCGGCGCGGACCTTGACCGCCGACGCATCGGCGACGACCAGTTCGCGCCCGTCGCCGGGGACGTGGTCCCACACCCCGGCCTCCAAGGCGCGCAGCAGCGTCGACTTGCCGTGGAAGCCGCCGCCGACGATGAGCGTGACGCCCGGCCCGATGCCCATGCCGCGCACCGTCCCGGCGTGCGGCAGCTCGATATGGACGGCCATCGACTCGGGACTGGTGAACGGCACCCCGCCGTCCATGGGCCGCTGATCGACGCCGGAGCGGCGCGCCAGCCGCGCGCCGTCTGCGACGAACGCGACCAATCCTCGCTCGGCGACGGCCCGGCGCAGCGCCTCGGTGTCGTCGGCGCATCGCACCCACGGTGCGGCTTCCTCTTCGGAGACGCTCAGTGCCTCGTCGGCGGCGTCGGGAAGCGCCTCGCACAGCAGCCGCGCCGCCCCGCGGCCGTCGATGCGCCTGCCGCGCCCCGGAAACTGCGCCCCGAGCCGGAACACCACCGAGCCGTCGGCGCCGACCTCGCATGAGGACCGCCGCAGGATCTCCTGCCCGCCGGCGTCGATCCGGAGGTCCTTGGTCTTGCATGCCTTGCGGAACCGCTTCGCCAGCAGCACGGCGACCGCGCGGCGCCGCGCCTCGGTCGCGAACCAGTCCCCGATGAGATCGGCCTGTTCGGAATCGAAGGTGAGTGCGACACGACTGGGAGGGGCAAACGGGTCAGATTGGACTTTTATGATGTCGAGAACGGCCTGGTCCGTCCACCATTTGCCACGCAACGATTTATACCGGCCGTAACTCGCACCCTCCAGGGCCGTTAGTTCGTTAGACAGGTCATGGCGAGGTGGATATGAACGATGATCATCACTGGCACGGGAATCGGCCCTGCGGTGTCGATGCCCGCCTCTTCGCTCCGTCATGCGCACAGTCTCCCACCGAGGGGCGAGGCCTCCGCGGATCTGAGCCCGAAACGTACGCGCCCGCACTTGCCCCGGAAATCCAGAGAAATCACTCGAAAAAAGTCTGCGCCAAGAGCGTCATAGCGGTGGAACTGCTGCGTTCCTCATCTGAGAGACACACTGGCCTACCGCATCGAAAGGTAGAACAACGTGAGAACCGTACTGGTCTGTGTTAAGACTCCTCAAGCGGGGCAGAAGATCTCCGCGTGCGCGACCCGAATGGGCCTGGCACAGGCGGTCAAGACCGTCGAGGGCTCCACCGAGCTCTTCGTCGAACTCGGCAGGCGCCAGGTCGACGTCGTGCTGGTCGACGTCGGGCTCGCGGCGCCCGATCCCGTCAAGTTCACCAAGACCGTCCGAGCCCGGTCCCCCCGGACCGGCGTCCTCCTGTCCGGCGCGGCGGACCCCCGCACCGCCGCGATGGTCGTGGCCGCCGGCGCCAGGGGAGTCATCCGCACGCCGTCCAGCAACTCCGACGACCTGCTCGTCGCGCTCGCGCAGGCGATCATGTTCGCCTCGCCGACGCTGGTGCGCGCCACCGAGTCCGTCCCGAGGCAGCGGTCGACGCTCCAGGGCATGAAACTCACCGAACGCGAACTGCAGGTGCTGCGGGGGATGAGCGAAGGGAAGTCGAACGCCGAGATCGGCCGGGACCTGTTCGTCTCGGAGGACACCGTCAAGACCCACGCGCGGCGCATGTTCCGCAAGCTCGGCGCCCGCGACCGCGCGCACGCCGTCGCCGAGGCGTTCCGCTCCGGACTCGTCTGCTGAAAGGCACGGCACGTCACCGGCCGCCGAATTCGGCGACCGCGAGCTCCAGCAGCGCTTCGTCGTCCCCGGGCGAGGCGACGAGCTGCAGGCCGACCGGCAGACCCGCGACGTCGCCCACCGGCAGGGCGACGGCGGGAGCGCGGGACAGGCCGGCCAGACACGTCAGGCGCACGATCGCCTCGCGGTCGATCGCGCCGTCGCCGGACTCCGCCTCCTGATCCAGCGTCGGCGCGGGACCGGGAGCGGCCGGGAGCGCGAGCGCGATGCCGTCCCCGAGCCGCTCGGACAGCAGGTCGGCGATCCGCTCGCGGTGGCGGCTCGCCTCCTCGACGTCGTTCTCGGTCAGCTCGGCGGCCTTCGCGAAGCGCGCGGCGACACCGGGCCCGAAGTCGGGCTCGGCCGCCTCGATCCACTCGCCGTGGATCTGCCACGCCTCGAACGCCTGGATCGTCGCGTACGCCACCCGCGCCTGCTCGAACTCGGCGATGTCCTCGAACAGCGGCGTGCGGTCGATCTCGGCATCGAGCCGCTCGACCGCGGGCATGAGCGCGTCTCGCGTCTGCGGCA
This sequence comes from Glycomyces arizonensis DSM 44726, assembly GCF_000482705.1. Classification (GTDB taxonomy): domain Bacteria; phylum Actinomycetota; class Actinomycetes; order Mycobacteriales; family Micromonosporaceae; genus Glycomyces; species Glycomyces arizonensis. The sequence continues at coordinate 35,173 of NZ_AXWO01000028.1, forward strand.
GTGACGCGTCCCAGATGTCCTGGGGCGCCAGGACGCGCGTGATCGGCTCGGGCAGTTGCGGCTCGCCGAGGAGCACCTCGGTGGCCTTGCGGAGCGTGTCGGCGTCCCTGGCGAAGACGCCCGCGGTGTCGAAGGAGGGCGCGAGCGGCACGACGCCGTCGAGCGGGACGCGGCCGTGGCTGGGGCGCAGCCCGAACAGGCCGCAGTAGGAGGCGGGGACGCGGACGGAGCCGCCGGTGTCGGTGCCCAGGGCGATGTCGGCCAGGCCGAGTGCCACGGCCGAGGCCGAACCGGACGACGAGCCGCCCGGCAGGCGGCCCGGCGCGGCCGGGTTGTCGGGCGTGCCGTAGTGGGTGTTGGAGCCGTTGAGGCTCCACGCCAGCTCGTCGGTGATCGTCTTGCCGACCAGGCTCGCGCCGACCCCGCGCAGCCGCGCGACGGCCTCGGCGTCGGCGTCCGCGACACCGTGCGTCTCCAACCAATGCGGGTTGCCGGCACCGGTCGGCATCCCGGCGACGTCGAACAGGTCCTTGACGGCGAGCCGCAGGCCCGCCAGGGGTCCGGTGAGCTGGAAATCGGGCTCACGCAGGGGGATCCACGGAACGAACGGGTCGGTCACGGCTCGGCTCCTTCAGGGGTTTGCGGTGGACGCCTCCGACGATGCCAACAACGCCGCGTCCGCGCAAGAGCGCCGCGCAAGGACAACGCCGCAGGGGACATCACGTTCGGGTGATATGCCGGACGAGAGGAACGCAACCGCGCAGATCACCACGCACGGCAACGATTCGGACGCACTCGGCGAGGCCTGCGGCCGCAGTGGGGCACCGCGGCCTCCATATGGCGGCGGGGAGGCCGCACCGCGAGGGGGCATGGGCGGCCGCGGGCTCTCGCACGGCGGCGGAGGCCTTGAGGCCCCAAGGGCCACCGCGATGGCGGCACTGCCGCAGAAGCGACACCATGAATCTTATATCTTATACTCTATATCTTATAAGTTATAGAATATAAGACACATGGGCGTTGACTGGTTGAATGGCGGCCTCCCAGAGGCGTCAATCGGTGCGGTCGCCGTGCTGCCTGATCCAGCAGTCCGAGAATCCGCGAGCGTAATCCCAGGTCACATAGTGCGTCGGGTCGGGCTCGAACGCGGGCTCGTGGACTTGGGCACTGTTCTCCTTCAGCAGGCCGCGCAGGTTCGACATCAACAGGCCCCACGTGAAGTAGTGGGACTCGTCGCAGTCGGCGCAGTCGACGACCACGCCGCGGAAACCGAGCGGCTGCAGCACCTGCTCGAACAGCTCGAGCTCGTGCAGGTCTTCGAGCAGGTCTGCGCGATCGGCGTCGTCCAGCTCCGGCTCGAACAGCATGGACGCGTCCGTGTGGTCGGGATCGTCGGCGAACGGGTCGCGAGGCTCCTCATGCACCCTCCCAGCCTATCGCCCGAACGCCTGTCCACCATCCCTCAGCGCCCCGCCCCGCCGCGAAGAAACCCGCATCACCCCTCCGGGTCACGCCCCGTCTCCGCTCCGCGATCTACGGCACGGCTGCCGCGATCACTCCTCCGACACGCGCCGCCGCCTCGCCGGAACCGCGGAGGACGCCAACCGCATCCCGCCCGCCCTAAGGACATGACTCCGCCCCTCGCCGCACCCGCGCCATTGCGGCCGCGCTTTACCATGAGCGGCAGACCGAAACGACCGATCACAGGAGAGACCGATGGACGATTTCGTCGAGAACGCCGAAGACACCCTCCTCGACGTCGCCGATGACATCATCGAAGCGCTGCCCGAAGAGGCCGTCGACGTGTGGGAAGACGTCAGCTCCGGCGCCGCCGACGCGTGGGACACCGTCTCCGAGGAGACCGGCGAACTCCTCGACTGACCCCCGCGGCGGGCGGCGAGCGCCCGCTGCGAATCACACCTCAGACGACGTGTGCGATTCGGAGCGGCGCACGAGTCCCACTACCATTGGTCCATGGCGTTCTCAGGGGATTTTGGAATTCAAGGACACGAGGGATTGAGTGGCGTCCGCGTCGGAGGCACCACGGTGCCGATGGGCGCGACCGGCGGCATCCCGCTCGGCCTGACCTACGACGACGTGCTGCTCCTGCCGGGCGAATCCGACGTGATTCCCGCGGAAGTCGACACGTCCTCCAACATCACGCGCAACATCAGGCTCTCGGTGCCGCTGCTGACCGGTGCGATGGACACCGTCACGGAGGCCCGCATGGCCATCGCCATGGCCCGCCTCGGCGGCCTGGGCATCCTCCACCGCAACATGCCCGCCGACGAGCAGGCCCAGCAGGTGGACCTCGTCAAGCGCTCCGAGTCCGGCATGGTCGCCGACCCGGTGACCTGCTCGCCCACCGACACCCTCGAACAGGTCGACAAGCTGTGCGGACGCTACCGCATCTCCGGCCTGCCCGTCGTCGACGGCGAAGGCCTCCTCGTGGGCATCGTCACCAACCGCGACATGCGGTTCGAATCCGACCAGACCGCCAAGGTCGCCGACGTCATGACCTCCCGCAACCTCGTGACCGCCCGCGAGGGCGTCTCCAGTGAGGAGGCCCTCGAACTGCTCAAGCGCAACAAGATCGAGAAGCTCCCCATCGTCGACGAGACCGGTCAGTTGCGGGGACTCATCACCGTCAAGGACTTCGCCAAGCGCGAGGAGTTCCCCGACTCGACCAAGGACGACTCCGGCCGCCTGCGCGTCGGCGCCGCCATCGGCGTCGGCGAAGAGCAGTACGCGCGCGCCGGGCAGCTCGTCGAGGCCGGAGCCGACCTCCTCGTCGTCGACTCCTCCCACGGCCACTCCCGCGGCGTGATCGACATGATCGCCTCCATCAGCAAGGACTTCGGCGACCGCGTCGACATCGTCGGCGGCAACATCGTCACCGCCGAGGCGGCCGCGGCCCTCATCGACGCCGGATGCGACGGCGTCAAGGTCGGCGTCGGCCCCGGCGCCATCTGCACCACCCGCGTCGTCGCGGGCGTCGGCGCCCCGCAGGTCTCGGCGATCATGGACACCGTCCGCGTCGCCACCGAGCGCGGCGTCCCCGTCATCGCCGACGGCGGCATCCAGTACTCCGGCGACATCGCCAAGGCCATCGTCGCCGGCGCCTCCGCCGTCATGATGGGCCAGCTGTTCGCCGGGTGCGCCGAGAGCCCCGGCGAGCTGATCTACATGAACGGCAAGCAGTTCAAGTCCTACCGCGGTATGGGCTCGCTCGGCGCGATGCAGACCCGCGGCCAGGCCAAGTCCTATTCGAAGGACCGCTACTTCCAGGACGCGGTCGACACCAACGACAAGCTCGTCCCCGAAGGCGTCGAAGGCCAGGTGCCGTATCGAGGGACTCTCGCACAGGTGGTCTATCAGCTGGTCGGTGGTCTGCGCATCGCGATGGGCTACACCGGAGCCGGTACCATCGAAGCGATGCATGAACGCGGGCGTCTGGTCAGGATCACCGCTGCGGGCCTCAAGGAGAGCCACCCGCACGACATCCAGATGACCGTGGAAGCACCCAACTACCACACCCGGTAGTCGGTATCTCGGTAGGAGGAGGAGCTGTGCGGGAACTGGTCGAGATCGGCCCCGGCAAGATCGTGGCGCGAGGCTGGCGGCTGTCCGAAGTGGCGCTCGTGCCGAGCCGCCGCACGCGAGACATCGACGACGTCTCGACCGAGTGGCAGCTGGACGCCTACCGGTTCGAGATCCCCGCGGTCGGGCACCCGTCGGACGCGACGATGAGCCCGGCCTCGATCATCGAGATGGGGCGCCTCGGCGGCCTCGGCGTGCTCAACGCCGAAGGCCTGTGGTGCCGCTACGTCGACCCGACGTCGCTGCTCAAGGAACTCGAGGAGACGCCCGCCGAGACGGCGATCGAGCGGCTCCAGGAGATGTACGCCGAGCCGGTGAAGCCCGAGCTCATCGCCGAGCGGATCGCCGAGCTCCGCGCCGGCGACGTGACCACGGCGGTGCGGGTCAGCCCGCAGCACACCCAGGAGCTCGCGCCGCTCGCGGTCGAGGCCGGGGTGGACCTGCTGGTCATCCAAGGCACGATCGTCTCCGCCGAGCACGTCTCGTCGGGCGGCGACGTGCTCAACCTGAAGCAGTTCATCGCCGATCTGGACGTGCCGGTCGTCGTCGGCGGGGCCACGAACTACAAGACCGCGATGCACCTGATGCGTACCGGCGCGGCCGGCGTCATCGTCGGCGTCGGCTCCGACGACTGGTCGACCACGGACACGGTGCTCGGCATCGACGTGCCGATGGCCTCGGCGATCGTGGAGGCCGCGGCGGCCAGGCGCGACTACCTCGACGAGACCGGCGGGCGCTACGTGCACCTGATCGCCGACGGGGAGATCACCGATTCCGGCTCGATCGCGAAGGCCATCGCGTGCGGCGCGGACGCGGTCATGCTCGGCTCGGTCCTGGCGGACGCGGCCGAGTCCCCGGCCGCGGGCGCCTGGTGGCACTCGGCCGCCAGCCACCCGAAGCTGCCGAGGGGCCGCTTCCGCCCCGGCGACTCGGGCGACGTGGAGGTCCCGGACCTGGAGGCGGTCCTGTACGGCCCGTCGAACTCCTCCGACGGCAGCCAGAACCTCTTCGGCGGCCTGAGGCGAGCGATGGCCAAGACGGGTTACACCACGGTGAAGGAATTCCAGAAGGCCGGCCTCGTCACCGCATAAGCAGACGAACCCGAGGCCCGGTCCCGCCCGGCGGGACCGGGCCTCGTCGACTGATCCCGCACTCTTGGAGTCGAAGGGGAGACGCCGATATGGCCAGCAGGGAACTGCTTCACCGTCTGGTCGACGGCCTCGATGAGTCGCAGGCCGCCGAGGCGCTCACCTGGATTCGAGCCCGCTACGCGATGCCAGACCCTGCACGTGACGACACCGCCCTGCCCGAATGGGTCGGGTCATTCGCCTCGGGCGGAGGCGACCTCGCCGAGTGCCATGAGGAAATCCTGCGCGATGATGCGGACGAGCGTTGATCGTCGTCGACACCGGCCCGTTGCTGGCGCTGATGGACTCCGATGACCATCACCATGGCCGATGCGTGGACTGGTTTCGCACGGTCCGCGTGTCGCTGCCGGTGCTCGCCCCGTCCTCACCGAGGTCTGCTGGCTCCTGGATCGCAACCGCGGTTCCAAAGCGGAGGCGGCCCTCCTGAGAGCGTTGGCCGACTCACACGGTCCGCTGACCCTCAGCCCGACCACGGACGGGGAACTGCTGCGCATCGCCGAACTGGTCGAGCGATACGCCGACCTGCCTCCGGGCGCGCTGGATGCCTCCGTTGCCGCACTCGCCGAACGGCTCGGCGTTCGAGAGGTCGCCACGATCGACCACCGACACTTCAACATCGTCCGCCCGGTCCACGTCGAGGCCTTCACGCTTCTGCCCTGAACGTGGCGCGAACTGCGGGGTAGAAGCCCTCCATGAACTCCCGCCAGTCCTCGCGGTCCGCCCAGGCGGCAGCGACTGGCACGCGGTGCCGCCTCCCGTCGGTGGCGACTTCGCGGATCTCACCGTAGACAGGGGAGAACTCCAGCCGGTCGTATCCGGGCCGAGGGTATGAGCGCCGCACCCCCCACCGGTTCCCGGCCCCGATGCGCATCGAGTGGAGGTCGTACTTGAAGTACGTGCTGCGGACGATCACCGGGAATACCGCCAGGGGAACGACGGCGCCGCAGACGGCTCCGCTGAGTGCCCTCCCGACTGAGAAGTCTGCCCCGGCATTGAGCATGGGCGCGATATTGAACACTTGTATGAGTATGTAGAGCTGTGCGAACAGCCGCAACCACTGCCATCTGTTCGGGCGCACCTTCCGCCAGGCCGATTCCGGCGGATGACGGGGTGAGGGCGATACGTCGGATCTCATCGAGGGGGCTTTCTTCAGTTCTGGTGTGCGGGCCACCTCATTTTACCGGCAATCGGGGTCGCTTGAGGACTGCGAAGCCCGGGCCTGAACAGACAGCCCGCATGTACCGGATCGGGTCCGGCTCAACTCGTCCGGAGTACGGCGGCGGATTCAATCAGGATTGATCCTTCGAGAGGATCCGGTCGGTCCACCGGCCCTGGACGAGATCCGCCTGCGTGACCCTGATCATGAGGTCGCGCAGCGTGTTCGGATACAGCACATTGGCGCCGTACAGGGCGCGGACCGGCACGATCACAGCCCCAGCTCTTGTCCGATGTCTCCGACTTCATCGGCGGCGCTGCTCGTCGTCGGCTCGCTTGTAGGTCAGCACGGCGCTCAACGGGACGCGTCGGTGGCGACCGACCTTCCGGCAGGGGATCGCACCGCTGTCCAGCAGCCCGATGAGATACGGCCGCGAGACGCCGAGCAACTCGGCCGCCTGCTGCGTGGTGAGCTCGGCCTCCGACGGAACGATCGACACCCCACGCCCCTCGGCGAGCTGACCGAGGATCTGGGCGAGCAGCGTCACGGCAGGACGGGGGAGTACCAGTGCCCGACCGTCGCACTCGACAAGGACCTCGATGGGATCCGGCTCTTCGGGGTGCCGCCCGAGGCAGTCCTTGATCCTGCGGAGCGCCCGCTCCGCCTCCTCCGCATCCACCTCGCCCGGTTCCACCGAGCGGACAGCGCTGCGTACCGCCATGATCATCGCCTCCAATCGCAATATACGAAATAATCGAATCAAACGCAATCGAGTGGTCGCGGCGCCGCTCGGCTTCTGAGCGGGAGTCGCGGTGACGAAGAGGCCCTGACCGGGCGCGTTCTTCAGGGATTTGTGTCCTCGCCCACAGGTATCTGTCAGCTAGTGCACGTATCCTTGCGGGCGTGAACGCCACTATCGTTCCCATTCCCAGAAGGAGTGGGGAACAACACACCCCGATATCGGTGTTGGTGCTACTGTGACCTGCCCATTCTGCTCAGCGCCCACCGTCCCAGGGGCTCGCTACTGCCACAACTGCGGCGCACCCCTGTCCCCCGAGGCCAGCGCGCCCCAGACCGAGCGCCGCTACGTGACGGTGCTCTTCGGCGACCTCTCCGACTTCACCACCTGGTCGGAGAGCCTCGACCCCGAGCGGGTCTCCTCCGTGACCGACCGGCTCCTCGCCGAATGCGTCGGCGCGGTCAACGAGTTCGGCGGGCACGTCGACAAGCTCACCGGCGACGGCCTCATGGCCGTCTTCGGCGCCCCCCTCTCCCACGAGGACGACGCCGAGCGCGCCGTGCGCGCCGGCCAGGCCATGCAGAAGCGCGTCCGCCGCCTGCTCAAGGCCGAATCCGGCGGCGGCCTCCCCATCGGCCTGCGCATCGGCCTGCGCTCCGGCCTCGTCGTCTCCGGCATGCAGGCCAACCTCGAGTACACCGTCATCGGCGACACCGTCAACACCGCCGCGCGCCTGTGCGACGCCGCCTCGGTCGGCACCATCTGGGCCGGCGAGGAGACCATGGCCGCCACCAAGCACGCCGCCGCCTGGCGCCGCCTCACCCCCGTCCGCCTCAAAGGCAAGCGTGAGCCGGTCGAGGTGTTCCAGCTCCTCGGCCTCGAAGACGAGCCCGGCGTGCGCGCCAGCCTCGGCGACACCGCGCCGTTCATCGGCCGCGACACCGAGATCGGCCGCGTCACCGGCCGCCTCGACGCCGTCATCGGCCGCGGCGAGCCGCTCATCCTCATCCACACCGCCGAGGCCGGCATGGGCAAGACCCGCTTCGCCCGCGAGGTCCGCACCATCGCCACCGACCGCGGCGCCCGCGTCCTCACCGTCCGCGCCGCCCCCTACGGCGAGGGCCGCCGCTTCGGCCCGCTCGCCGACATGGTCCGCAAGGCCGCCGGCCTGCGCTTCGACGACGACCGCGCCACCGCCGAGGCCAAACTGCGCCGCATCGCCGACGGCCACGCCGGCCACGGCGAATGCCCCCTCAACGTCGAGGTCCTCCTCGGGCTCCTCGGCCACGGCCGCGCCGCCGCCCCCGAAGGGCCCAGCCCCAACGGGTTCACCGGCCGCCAGTCCGAGGCCTACACCATCCCCGAGGCCGTCGCCGAGCTCATCACGCACCTGGCGACGCAGCGCCCGCTCGTCCTCAACATCGACGACCTGCACACCGCCTCGGCCGACGGCATCGACGCCCTCGGCGTCGCCCTCGCCAAGATCGCCGGGCCCGTCCTGGTCCTCCTGTACGGGCGCCCCGAGCTCACCCGCTCCTCGGGCGTGCTCACCCGCATCTCCGAGGCCGAGGTCCACCCGCTGCCGCCACTGGCCGGCGCCGACGCCGCCCGCCTCCTCTCGGAGTTCCTCGGCGGCGGGCGCCTGCCGAAGGCCGACGAGGAGCGCCTCCTCGGCTTCGCCCAAGGCAACCCGTACTACCTGGCCGAACTGGTGACGCTCCTGCTGGAGCAGGACCTGCTCACCCACTCGGGCGACCGCTGGCGCATGGCCGCCGGGTCCCTGACCGGCAGGGTCCTCTCCCGGGACCTCGCCCAGGTCCTCGGCGCCCGCATCGACGCGCTCTCCCCGGCGGCCCGGGCGCTGCTGCGCGCCGCCTCGGTCTTCGGCGACGCCGTCCCGCCCGAGGCCACGCAGCTGCTCGAGAAGGAGGTGCCCGGCGAGTTCGACCGGGCGCTCCAGGAGCTGCTCGACCGGCGCATGCTGCGCCGCCGCTCCTACGGCGGCTACCGGTTCGTCACCCCGCTGTTGCGCCAGGCCGCCTACGCCCCGATCGGCAAGGCCGACGCCGCCCGCGCCCACGCCGAGATCGCCCGCTGGGCCGCCGACACCGAACTCGAAGGCCAGAGCGCCGACGACCTCGTCGTCTACCACGCCGAGCAGGCCGTCACGCTCGCCCGCGAGGTCGAGATCGAATCGGTCGACGAGGTCTGGAACGTCCTGCCGCTGGCGCTCGAAGCGGTCCGCAAGCAGGCCGCGCGCGCCATGGACGCCTCCGAGCCCGACCGCGCCGTCGCCCTGCTCAACGGCGCCGAGCGGCTCGCGCCGCTCTCGGGCCACGACCGGCTCCTGCGCGGCCGGGCCCTCACCCGGCTCGGGCGCACCGCCGAGGCCGAGGCCGAGATCGAGGGCCTGGCGATCGACATCGGCCTCGCCGTCCCCGGCGACGACCACGACGAGCACCCGTCGGGGCGACTGTTCGGCGACGACTTCCCCGAGTCCGAGGCCGAGCTCGTCTCCCAGCTGCTGCTCCTGCGCGGCCGCCTGCACCGCTTCAAAGGCGAACTCGACGACGCCCGCGCGGCCTGGACGGCCGCGCTCGCGCTGTCCAGGCGCGAAGGCCTCGCCGGGCCCCGCTGCGACGCCCAGTGCCGCATCGGCATGCTCGACTACCTCTCGGGCCGCCTGACCGAGGCCGAGCAGCGGTTCCTCGACGCCTACGACACCGCCGAGGGCGTCGGCGACGACAAGCGCGTCGCCTGGGCCCTCCAGCACCGCGCCTGGGTCCTGGTCGCCCGCGGCGACTTCGACGGCGCCGACGAGGTGCTGCGGGAGGCCGCCAAGTCCTTCGCCCGCCAGATGGACCTCGTCGGTCGCGCCTGGGTGCGCGGCGCCTCGGCGTTCACCCTCCTCATGGCCGGGCGCTTCACCGAGGCCCGGCGCCTGTCCGATGTGTTCCTGCCGATCGGGGAGCGCTCGGGCGACGTGTTCGCCGTCGGCCTGCTGCGGGCCACCGGCGCGGCCGCCTCGATCGCGCTCGGGCACCCCGAGGGCACCGACGCGGCCGCCCGCAAGTCCTTCCGCGACTTCGACCGCATCGACGACGACTGGGGCCGCGGCTTCGCCAAGTACGTGCGGGCCCTGGCCGCGCTGCGGATCGGGGCCATCGAGCACGCCGCCGACCTGGCCGGTGCCGCCGAGGACTACGGCAACGCCATCGGGCACCCGCTGCTGATGAGCATCGCGCTGTGCCTGCGGGGCCGCTGCGCCCTGGAGGCCGGCGACCTCGACGCCGCCGAGGCCGCCGCGCGAGGCGCGCTCGCGCTCGGCACCGACGACGTCCTCGAACCGGCCCGCGCCGCGAGCGAGGCGCTCATGGCCGACGTCGAGGCCGCCCGAGGCGACCGCGCCGGAGCGCTGCGGCGCCTGGCCGACCTGGCCGAGCACTACGACGAGCCGTCCCTGGGGCGCCCGCGGCGGGCCATCGTGGCGCGCTACGCGCAACTGCTCGATGAGGACGGCCGCTTCGACGAGGCCAGGTGCTGGGCCGCCACCGCGCTGAAGTCCTTCGGCGAGGCGCCGGAGGCGACGGCCTGGGCCGAGGACTACGCGGCCTGAGCGGCCCTGCGCACGAGGAGCGTTGACGAAGCGTCTCGGAGCCTCCCGGGGCGGTGTCCGAGCGTTCCGCGCCTGGAGTGCTCCGCAGACCCTGACCGGGTCCGAGCGTCCCGCGCGGGAGCGTCGACGGCCACGCGACACGGCGGCGGCGCCCGGCCGCCGAACGCCTCCGCTCCCAGAGCGCTGAGGCTGGTGCGCAGTGTGCCTGAAGTGCAAGAAGAGACGCAGCGGGTGGACGGGCGATCCGGTACGACCGCCCGTCCTCCCGCGCGCCGCACGGGGGATGAGTTCACTATGGGCTACGGCTACACCGCACAGCGGAAGCGACATATCAGCCGTTCGGTCAGTTGTGAATGGCTCTTCGTCCAGGCGTATACAGATTCCGAGACGCGTTGCCGTAACGTTATCGACCGAAGGTCCGACGACTCGAGACCGCAGCGAAGACCGCGCGGAGGGCACCGAGAACTGACCCGCACTCCGCCATGACCCAGGATCGACACTGCGTCAAGCCACGACTCGCAAGCGTCGCCGTGAATGGAGGATGTATCCAAGTGGACACCATCTCGTCCTACGGTGCCCCCACCGGTCCCCACCCCTCCCCGAACGCCCCGTTCTCACCGCCGGTCGGCTACGACATCCCCCCGCGAGGCGAGACCACCGGCGGCATCCGCCGAGACTCCCACCCCGAGCTCGACCCCGAAGCGCTCCTGTCCGGCCTCGAACGGCTCACCGGCTTCGCCGAGATCGACCGCGGCGCCTACGCCACCGTCTACAGCGCCACCCGCTTCGACGACGGCGTCGAGGTCGCCGTCAAGATCGAATCGCGCCCCCTCACCGACGAGGCCGGCCGCCAGCGGTTCCGCCACGACGTCCAGACCGCCGGGCGCGTCTCCAACCACCCCTGCGTCGTCAAGATGCTCTCCGCCGGGCTCACCCACCAGGCCCACCCGTACGTGGTCATGGAGCGGTGCCGCGGCTCTGTCGCCGACCTGCTCGACCGCTACACCACGATCCCCCCGCACCGCACGCTGGAGATCGGCATCCGCATCGCCGACGCCCTCTCGGCCGCGCACGAGGCCGGGATCGTCCACCGCGACATCAAGCCCGCGAACATCCTCATCGACGACCACGGCCACGCCGTCCTCGCCGATTTCGCGCTGGCCTGCCAAGCGACAAATGGGCTCAGCGGTCTCGACGGGCGCGCGGCGAAGCCGCGTCCGGGCGACCCGGTCTCGACGATGGCGACGCCCGCGTACGCGCCGCTCGAGGTCTTCCAGATGCGCGAGATCGGCACCGCCGCCGACGTCTACTCCCTCGCCGCGACGCTCTACACGATGCTCAACGGCTGCCCGCCCCGCTTCCCCTCCGACGGGGTCCTCGACATCAACGACGTCGCGGCCCTGTTCGACCAGCCCATCCCGGCGATCCCCGGTATATCGCCGCTGCTGCTGGAGATGCTGCGCACCGCGCTCATCAACAATCCGGCGGGCAGGCCCACGGCCGTCGAGTTCCGCGAGTTCCTCGCGAGCATCCCCGAGGCCTCGACCGGGATCCTCCCGCGCGTGAACGACACGCCGCAGCAGCGCACGCCGGTCTCGCCCGCCCCGCAGGGCGTCGGCACCTACGCCGCCTACACCTCCCCGCCGGACCTCGAACCGCAGGCCGCCGTGCCCGACTCGCCGTCGACGCTGCGCCTGGCCCCCGGCAAACGCGGACGCCGGCAGCCGCCGATGCGCGAGCCCGAGCCGCCCGCGGCCCCCGCGTACACGCCTCCGGCGCCGCGGCAGGCCCGGGCACAGGCCCCGGCGCAGGCCGCCCCGCCCGCCGCCGAGCAGAGCGACGAGGACGATCGGTGGAACTCCCTCGGCGCCTGGGGCGGCTCCAGCGAGCGCGGCACCGATTCGCGCCTGCCCGTGCCGACCTCGACGACCGAGACCGGCATGACGCGGCGCGAGCGGCGCCTCCAGGAAGGCGGCAACGACTCGAACATGGGCCGCCTCATCGGCATGGGCATCGCCGGGCTCGTCATCGTCGGCCTGCTCGTGGTCGGCGCGATCTGGCTGTTCAGCGGCGACGAACCGGTCGACCTCGAAAGCCAGTCGATGGCCGACGACTTCGTCAAGGAGTGCTCGCTCGACCAGGCGGGCGTCGGCTGCGTGGCGGACGCGACCTGCTTCACCGCCGATGGCGAGACCCTGATCCAGGCCCAGTGCTCCGGCGCCCACGTCTGGGAGGCCTACGCGGTCGGCCAGCTCCCCGAAGGCGTCGCCGCCGACGACTACGCGGCCGCCTCGGCCGACGAGACCGTCGCCGCGGCGTGCCTGGGCGGCGAGCGCGAGGACGGCCCGCTGTCGCAGCTCATCGGCGGCGACTCGGTCGACTGGCTCACCGACGTGCACCTGCCGGGCGACGGCACCTTCATGTGCGTCGCGAAGCTCGCCGACGGCTCCGAGGCCCAAGGCGTGACGTTCGCGCGAGGCGAATAGGGAAGGGCCCGGCGCCTCGCAGTGAGGCACCGGGCCGATCGGGCATACCGGGGAGAAAAAGGTATGTCCTCCTTAGAACTCCTCGTCGAGGTCGACCTTGCCCTCCACGGCCACTTGGTAGGCGGTCGGCCTGCGCTCGAAGAAGTTCGTCAGCTCCTGGACGTCCTGCAGCGCCATGAACGGGAACGGGTTCGCAGACTCCCAGCGCTTCGGCATCCCGAGGCGCACGAGCCGCTGGTCGGCGGCGTACTCGAGGTACGAGCGCATGTCCGCGACGGTCATGCCCGGCATGCCCTCGCCTATGAGGTCCTCGGCGAACTGGAGTTCGGCGTCCACGGCCTCCTCCAGCATCGCCGTCACCTGCCGCCGCATCTCGTCGTCGAACAGCTCCGGCTCCTCCTGGCGGACCACGTCGACGACGCTGAACGCGAAGTTCATGTGGCACGACTCGTCGCGGAACACCCAGTTCGTGCCGGTCGCGAGCCCGTCGAGCAGGCCGCGGCTGCGCAACCAGTACACATAGGCGAAGGCCCCGTAGAAGAACAGGCCCTCGATGCAGGCGGCGAAGCAGATGAGGTTGAGCAGGAACTTGCGCCGGTCCTCGCCGGTCTTCAGCTCCTGCATGTCGAAGACCTCGTCGATCCACTTGAAGCAGAAGTCGGCCTTGCGCTTGATCGACGGGATGTTGTTGACCGCGTCGAACGCCTTGGCCCGCTCGTCCGGGTCGGGCAGGTACGTGTCGAGCAGCGTCAGGTAGAACTGGACGTGCACGGCCTCCTCGAACAGCTGCCGCGACAGGTACAGGCGGCCTTCCGGCGAGTTCACGTGCTGGTAGAGGTTGAGCACGAGGTTGTTCGCCACGATCGTGTCGCCGGTGGCGAAGAACGCGACGAGCCGGTGGATCAGGTGCTGTTCCTGCGGCGTGAACTTCGCCAGGTCGGCCAGGTCGGAGGCGAGGTCCACCTCCTCGACGGTCCAGGTGTTGCGGATGGCGGCCCGGTACTGCTCGTAGAAGTCCGGGTATTTCATCGGTCGCAGGGTCAGGTTCATACCTGGGTCGAGCAGCATCGATGGGTCCTTTCAGTACGGTGTGAGCATTCTGGCGGCGGAGCGGGGGAGCGCCTGCGAGCGGCGCTCCCCGCGCCGATTACTGGCAGGCTTCGCAGCTCTCCGGGTTCTCCAGCGAGCAGGCGACGTCCTCGGCGGCCGCCTGGGGCTCGGCCTGGCCCACGGTGGTCTGGTTGATCCGCGTGGCCGGCCGGCTCCGCAGGTAGTACGTGGTCTTCAGACCCTGCTGCCAGGCGTAGCGGTACATCGAGGAGAGCTTCCCGATGGTCGGCTGGGCCTGGAACAGGTTGAGCGACTGGGCCTGGTCGATGAACGGCGTGCGCGCGGCGGCGAGGTCGATGAGCGCGCGCTGCGGCAGCTCCCAGGCGGTGCGGTAGCGCAGGCGGATGTCCGCCGGGATCGCCTCGATCCCCTGGATCGAGCCGTCGGCGACCAGGACGGCCTGGCGCAGCGCCTCGCTCCACAGGCCCCGCTCCTTGAGCTCGGCGATGAGGTGCCGGTTGACCTGGAGGAACTCGCCCGAGAGCGTCTCGCGCTTGAAGACGTTGGAGACGACCGGCTCGATGCACTCGGCGCAGCCCGCGATCGAGGCGATCGTCGCGGTCGGCGCGATCGCGATCATGAGCGAGTTCCGCAGCCCGCTCTCGGCGATCGCCTCGCGCACCGCGGCCCAACGCTCGGGCAGCGTGACGCGGGCGCCGTCCCAGTGGTCGAGGTGCAGGACGCCGCCCGCGGCGCGCGTCTCGTGGAAGCTCGGGTGGGCGCCGAGCTCGTCGGCCAGCCGCGCCGAGGTCTCGAACGCCACGATCGCGATCCGCTCGGCGATCGCGGTCGACAGCGCCAGTGCCTCCGGCGAGTCGAACGCGAGCTTCAGCTTGAAGAACACGTCGGCCAGTCCCATGCAGCCCAGGCCGATCGGCCGCCACTTGCGGTTGGCCTTCTCTGCCTCGGCGGTCGGGTAGAAGCCGAGGTCGATGGTGCGGTCGAGGAACTTGACGGCGGTGCGGACGGTGTCCTCCAGCCGCTCGAAGTCGAAGCCGTCGGCCGTGCAGTGCTCGGCGAGGTTGACGCTGCCGAGGTTGCACACGGCGGTCTCGGCGTCGCTGGTGACCTCGAGGATCTCGGTGCACAGGTTCGACAGGTGGATGACGTTCTCGCTGTCGGCGGTCTGGTTCGAGGTGCGGTTCGCGGTGTCGGAGAACGTCATCCAGCCGTTGCCGGTCTGCGCCAGCGTGCGCATCATGCGCCCGTACAGCTCCCGGGCGGCGATGGTCTTGCGGGCCTTCCCGCCGGCCTCGGCCGCCCGGTACGCGGCGTCGAACGCCTCCCCCCACAAATCGGTGAGCTCGGGGACCTCCTTCGGGTCGAACAGCGACCACTGGGCGTCGGCCTCGACGCGGCGCATGAACTCGTCGGGCACCCAGTTCGCCAGGTTCAGGTTGTGGGTGCGGCGGTCCTCGGAGCCGGTGTTGTCGCGCAGCTCCAGGAACTCCTCGACGTCGGCGTGCCACGTCGGCAGGTACACGCACGCGGCGCCCTTGCGCCGCCCGCCCTGGTTGACCGCGGCGACCGAGGAGTCGAGCGTGCGCAGCCACGGCACGATCCCGTTCGAGTGGCCGTTGGTCCCGCGGATGAGCGAGCCCCTGGACCGCACGCGCGCCCAGGAGATGCCGATGCCCCCCGCGTACTTCGACAGCCGCGCCACCTGGCTGTAGCGCTCGTAGATCGAGTCGAGCTCGTCCTTCGGGGAGTCCAGCAGGAAGCACGAGGACAGCTGCGCCCGCTTCGTCCCGGAGTTGAACAGCGTGGGGGAGGACGGCAGGTAGGCCAGCTGGGAGAGCAGGCGGTACAGCTCGGCGGCCTCGGCCACCGTCCGGCTCAGGCCGCAGGCGACGCGGAGCATGAAGTGCTGGGGCCGCTCCAGGACGGTGCGGCGCTCGGGGTGGCGCAGCAGGTAGCGGTCGTAGACGGTGCGCAGCCCGAAGTACTCGAACCGGTCGTCGGCGCCCTCGTCGATGACGGCGTCGAGCTCGGGGCCGTGCGCGTCGACGAAGGCGACCAGCTCGGCCGACAGCAGCCCGTTGTCGCGGCAGGCGCCGATCGAGGCGGTGAAGGACGTGACGCCTTCGGCGGCGGTCTCCTCGGCGATGTGCTCGGCCATCAGCCGGGCGGCGAGCTTGGAGTAGGTCGGCTCGGAGGCGACGGTGGCCGAGGCGATCTCGATGGCGCGTTCGCGCAGGTCGGTGAGCGTGGCACCGGGCCAGACGCCGCCTTGGACCTGCGCGGCGACGCGCTCGGCGTCGACGTCGCCGAGTCCGACCGCGCAGGCGCGGATCCTCGCGGCGACGGAGGCGGCGGCATCGCCGCCCGCTGGCATGCCCCGCTGTGCCGGAGCGGTGGTGGTGGCGGATGTCGTGGTGGCGAGCCCGGTCATCTCTGCGTCCCCTCGTGACGTGCGATTCGCGTGAAGCGGCGGGCCCGAAGCGGCCGCGGATTCGCGGTGGGAAGCGAACGCGGCGATGTCGGCCCGACAGAGGGGAATCATACATGTTGTGGTCGGCTAGTGGCGTCGCCCCAACATGTTGCGTTTCATCGGTGTTTCGGCGCGTGTAACCGCAGCGTGTCCGCTAGGCTCGGAGGTTTCGGCGGAGTCAGCCTATGTCCGGACGCCGACGCTTCGGCCGATGAACCGCCGACCCGAACGCGGGTGTGATCTTCCCCCGCCAAACCGGATGCGGCGGGCCGCCGACCGCCTGGTAGCATCGATCCGGTTCCGCGTTCAGCGGATCACGATTTGCCTCCGTAGCTCAGTGGATAGAGCACTGGTTTCCGGGACCAGGTGTCGCAGGTTCGAATCCTGCCGGGGGCGCCACACAGACCTGCGCGGCATGGAGTGTCGCAGGTTCTCCGCGGTGAAGCCGCGCAGAGGCGCAGCCCGCGGGGACGCCGCGAAGACCATCTACGTCCGTAGGTGGTCTTTTTTGCGTCCCAGGAGGATGCAAGACGCATGAGGCCCATATGGCCGAAGCGCTCAGCGCCCAGCCCGCCCCCGGCGCAGCGGCGAGGGGCCAGAAGGTGGCTGCGGGTGTCTTCCGTCGGCGGGGCGGCGGGCATGCCAGTGGGGGCGCGGTGCCAATAGGATTCAGGCATGAGACTGATTCCCCTCGCGGCCGCCGCCTCGGCGGTGCTGGCGCTCGCGGCCTGCTCCGGGTCCGGCGAGGCGCCGCCCGCCGACGAGACGCTGCCGGACGCCGCCGCGGCCATGGCCGAGGTCGAGAACGTGCGGTTCACCCTGGCGGTGGACGGCCAGGTGGAGGGCCTCGAGATCACCTCCGCCGACGGGGTGGTCACCTCCGGCGGCGACGCCGAGGGCACCGGCGTCATCACCGCCATGGGCATGGACGTCGAAGTGTCCTATGTGATCCTCGGCGAGGACGCCTACGTCAAGGGCTTCACCGGCGACTACCAGCAGATCCCCGTCGGCGACGAGATGCTGCCGTACAACCCGACGATCCTGCTGTCCCCCGACCAGGGCATCGCGGCCCTGCTGAAGGCCTACGACAGCGCCGAGCCGCAGGGAACCGAGGAGGTCGGCGGCACCGACGCCTACCGCTACGAGGTCACGT
Source organism: Glycomyces arizonensis DSM 44726 (assembly GCF_000482705.1). GTDB lineage: Bacteria > Actinomycetota > Actinomycetes > Mycobacteriales > Micromonosporaceae > Glycomyces > Glycomyces arizonensis. The sequence continues at coordinate 52,609 of NZ_AXWO01000028.1, forward strand.
TCGACCCGCAGGTGTTCGCCGAGTTCATTCCCGCCGAAGGGGACTGGAACACCGCCACCGTGTGGTTCGACCAGGAGACCTCGCGCGTGGTCAAGGCCGAGTTCAAGCAGGGCGACTCGACCGTGACGCTCACGTTCGACGACTACGACGACTCGGTCGACATTGAAGCCCCCTGAGGCGGCCGGACACACTCGGCGCATTGGACACACCCGGCGTCGCGTCGCCGTCGGCGCCGCCGGAGTCACCGTCCTTCTCGGGTCGATCGACGCCTATGTCCTGGTGACGGTCCTGGTCGACATGATCGGCGACCTCGGCATCCCCGCCAACCACCTGGAACGCGCGACGCCCCTGGTCACCGGCTACCTCCTCGGCTACGTCGCCGGGATGCCGCTGCTCGGACGCCTCTCGGACCGCCTCGGCCGCCGCACCGTCATCCACGCCTGCCTCGCCGCCTTCGCCGTCGGCTCGCTCATCAGCGCCACCGCCACCGAACTGGTCCCGCTCACCGCCGGACGCGCCCTCCAAGGCCTCGCGGGCGGCGCGCTGCTGCCGGTGACGATGGCGCTCGCCGCCGACCTCTTCGGCCCCGAGCGCCGCGCCGCCGTCCTCGGCTGGGTCGGCGCCGCCCAGGAACTCGGCGCCGTCATCGGCCCGCTGTTCGGCGCGGGCGTCGCGCTCCTGGTCGGCTGGCAGGGCATCTTCTGGATCAACCTCCCGCTCGCGGCCCTCGCCGCGCTCGCCGTCCACCGCACCGTCCCCGCCCCGCGCGAGGACCGCGGCGCCCAGAAGGTCGACGTCGTCGGCGGCATCCTCCTCGCCCTCGCCCTCGGCCTGCTCGTCGTCGGCCTCTACAACCCCGACCCGCAGGCGTCGGTGCTGCCCGAGTGGGGCCGGCCGGTCATCGCCGCCGCCGCGGCCGCGCTCGCGGCGTTCGCGCTGTGGCAGTGGCGCTCCCCGGTGAAGCTCCTCGACCCGACCGGCGTCCGCTGGCGCCCCTTCGGGCTCAGCCTGGCCGCGAGCCTCGCCACCGGCGCGGCCCTCATGGTCACCCTCGTCGACGTCCAGCTCATGGCCCAGACCCTCCTCGGCAAGGACTCGGCGTCGGGCGCGCTGGTCCTGCTGTGGTTCCTCATCGGACTCCCGACGGGCGCGGTCCTCGGCGGGTGGATCGTGACGCGCACCGGCGAACGCCTCCCCGCCGCCGCGGGACTGGCGGCCGCCGCGATCGCCTACCTGTGGATCGCGAACGCGCTCCCCGACATCGAGTACGGCCTCGTCCTCGCCGGTCTCGCCCTCGGCGTCGTCATCGCGCCCCTGTCGTCGGTCGCCCTGCGCACCACTCCCGAAGGCCAGCACGGCATGGCCTCGGCGGCCGTCGTCGTCGCCCGCATGACGGGCATGCTCCTCGGCGTCGCGGCCCTGACCTCCTGGAGCCTCCACCGCTTCCAGGAGTCCACCGCCGACCTCGACACGCCCCTGCCGTTCGGCGTCCCCGAAGCCGAGTTCCTCGCACAGCAGGAGACCTACCTCAAGGCCCTCGACGCGGCCCTCGCCGCCCAGTACAGCGACGTCTTCACCGCCACCGCCGCCATCTGCCTCGCCGGGGCCGCCTGCGCCCTCGGGCTGCCCGGCCGGGGAAACCGAATCCGGACGCGTGCCCGCGACGCGGGCTAGTCTTGCGGCCATGGCCGATCTTGCGATCACTGAGAACCGGGACGAGCACCGCTACGAAATCCAGGACGGCGAGGGCGGCGTCCTCGGATACCTCGAGTACCTGACGCGCGAGGGCTTCACCGTCCTGCCGCACACGGAGGTCGACCGGTCGCTGCGCGGTCGGGGCTGGGGCGACCGGCTCGCCCGCCACGCCCTCGACGACCTGCGCTCCAAGGGCGCCAAGGTCTACCCGACCTGCCCGTTCGTTGAACGCTGGATGGAGCGGCACCCCGAGTACGACGACATGCGTCACCAGCTGTAGTCCGCCCCGCCCCCCACTGTTCACCCGGCCGCCCGCGCTCGGTTCACTTCGCGTTCACTTGAAGCCGCAGCATCTTCAATATGAACTCCCTCCCGGCGGGCGAGGCGTCCTGATGCTGTCCGCGCTCATCCTCCTGCACCACGCCGCCGCCTCCGCGCTCGCGGCGCCGGACCGCCTCGACGCGGCCGGAGCCCGGCGCGCCGCGGCCATGGCCGACTTCCTCCAGCTCTACAACCCGAGCGCCCTCGTCAGCGCCCCCGCCCGCGCCTGCACCGACACGCTCGCCCCGCTCGCGAGCCGCCTCGGCCTGCCGATCGCCGCCAGCGCCGACCTCGCCGCCGACGTCCCGAAGTTCCCCGGCGACGCCGGGGCCGCGCACGCCGCCGCCTGGCTCGCCGCCCGCGCCGTCCGGGCCCTGCCCGACGCGCGCCGCACCGCCGTCGTCTGCGCCGAGGGCGTCGTCCTGACGGCCCTGCTCGTCGCCGTCGCCGCCCGCGACGACCACGACCTGTCGGCCTATGAGTTCACTCTTCCGCTGGACGGCCCGCCGGTCCTGCCGCCCGGCGGCGGCTGGGTGCTGCACCGCGAGGGGGGAGCGGTCGTCGACATCAAGGCCGTGCCGCCGAGTTGAGCGAGCCGAGCCGGGCGCTTCCGGCTCTCCGCCGATGACGCCGGGCGGCTCCGACCCGCCGTAAACGAATTGCGCCGCCGGATCGGTCGCGGTTAGCATCGAGGGCTCGCCTGCCTCCGAACCGTCCCGATCCGGGAGATCGCTATGTCCTATGGCACAGACGAACTGCGCGCAGAAATCGACTACCACGAACGGGCCCGGTCCCACATGGCCGAGATGCACCGCTCCACCGCCGACACCTACGGCCGCCACGAAGCCGAGTTCAAGGAGGGCAGCCGCGGCCGCGGCGGCGGCGACGTCGGCCCCGACAAGGAGCTCGCCTTCCTCATGGCGAAGTCCACGACCGAGCGCATGGCCGACCTCACCGACCACGACCTCGCTCTCTTCTTCGGCCGCATCTGGTTCGACGGCGACAGCACCGGCGAGGACTACCACATCGGCCGCCGCCACATCCGCGACGAGCGCTCCACGCCGCTCGTCCTCGACTGGCGGGCGCCGGTCGCCGAGCACTTCTACCGCGCCGGCGCCCACGACCGGCGCGGCGTCGCCAAGAGGCGCCGCTTCGGCTTCCAGGGCGCGCGCCTGACCGGCTTCGAAGACGAGGACCTCCGCCTCGGCGAGGAGGTCGCCTCCGACATCCTCACCGCCGAGATCGAGCGCCCCCGCACCGGCCCCATGCGCGACATCGTCGCCACCATCCAGCCCGAGCAGGACGAGCTCATCCGCCGCGCCGCGGCCACCACCATGTGCGTCCAGGGCGCCCCCGGCACCGGCAAGACCGCCGTCGGCCTGCACCGCGCCGCCTGGCTGCTCTACAACTACGCCGAGCACCTCCACAAGGCCGGCGTCCTCGTCGTCGGCCCCAACGAGGGCTTCCTCGCCTACATCGCGAACGTCCTGCCCACCCTCGGCGAGTCCTCGGTCTGGCAGGTCACCGTCCAGCAGCTGACGAAGGCCGACGCCGCCGCGGGCACCGACGCCCACGAGGCCGCGATGGTCAAGCACGACGCGCGCATGGCGCTCGTGTGCGAGCGGGCCGTCTGGGGCCACGTCGGCCGCGCCCGAGACGGCGGCGTCACCGCCGACGAAGGGCTCCTCATCACCGACGGCGGCTGGCGCTGGCGCCTCGGCGCGAACTACCTCGACGGCGCGATCGCCACCGCCCGCGAGCACACCCGCACCTATGACGCCGGGCGCAAGGCCGTCGAGGACGCCATCGTCCAAGGCGTGCGGCGCCAGGCCGAGATCCGGGCCGGGCACTCCCCGGACAACCGGTGGGCCACGGGGCTCAAGCGGACCGACGCCGTCAAGGACTTCCTGGAGGCGGTCTGGCCCAAGCTGAACGGCAAGGCCGTCCTGCGCAAGCTCTACTTCGACGCCGCCTTCCGCGCCGACGCCACCCGCGGCATCCTCACCGAGGACGAGGCCGCGCTGCTCGCCCCCAAGGGCAGGGCGCTCAAGACGACCGCCGCCGACATCCTCATCGCCGACGAGATCGAATCGCACCTGCGCCTCCCCAAGCCCTCGGACTCCTACGGCCACATCGTCATCGACGAGGCCCAGGACCTCTCGCCGATGCAGTGCCGCGCCATCGCCCGGCGCTCCGGCCAGGGCTCCCTCACCGTCCTCGGGGACCTCGCCCAGGGCACCACCCCATGGGCGGCCGCCGACTGGAAGGACCAGATGGCCCACCTCGGCAAGTCCGACGTGGAGCACACCGAGCTGACGACCGGTTTCCGCGTGCCCGGCGTCATCATCGAACTCGCCAACCGCGTCCTGCCGCATCTGGGCGTCGACGTCGCCCCCGCCCGCTCGATCCGCAGCGACGGCTCGCTCGACTACATCGAGGCCGCCGACCTGGCCGCCGCCGTCGCCGAAGGCGTCGCGAAGGCGCTGGCCGAGCCGGGCCTGGTCGGCGTCATCGCCGCCGACCACCGCATCGGTGAACTGCGCGAGGCCCTGCCGGAGGACGGCCGCGTCGAACTGGTGGCCGCGAGCCTGTCGAAGGGGCTCGAGTTCGACCACGTCGTCGTCGCCGAACCGGCCGAGATCACCGAGAGCCCCGGCGACGCCGCGGGCGTCGGCCTGCGCCACCTGTACGTGGCCCTCACGCGCGCCGTCTCCCGCCTCACCGTCGTCCACGCGCGACCGCTGCCGCCGCAGATGGGCGAGTGACCGGCCCGCTCTCCCTTGCGGCGGGGCCATTTCGGGGCGAACCATATGATGACCGGCTCCCCACGCCACTCCACTTCATCACTCTTGCCCCACACGCGCGGTTCTGCCCCGAAGATTGCGTTGTCATAACAATGATCATCGATCCGGCAATAACGAGTTCCCTTCACATTGCGCCCGTGGCAGGCTTCAGGCTGCACTGCCGAGGGCGGCTTCGCGACGCCCCCGCCGCGGCCGTACAACGGCGGCCCCCTCGGCCGGAACACGACGAGGAGACACTCATGACCCTCTCACGCAGGGCTTTCGGCGGTCTGACCATCAGCGGTTCGGCGGCGCTCGCGCTGAGCGCCTGCGGCGGCAACGAAGGCGACTCCGGCGGCGGCGATGAGGAGCTGTCCTGGGCCATCGCCTACCCGTGGGAAGCGTGGAACCTGAACACCACGACCGGCAACAATTCCTCCGGCAAGATGGCGCTGACCCCGATGACCCCCATCGGCCAGGTCGGCTACGACTTCGGGCCCGACGCCGACGTCTTCTACGACGACGCGCTCTTCGACGCCGCGCCCGAACTCGTCGCCGAAGCGCCCATGCAGATCAAACTGCACCTCAAAGAGGGCGCCCAGTGGTCGGACGGCAAGCCGGTCCGCCTGGAGGACTTCATCTTCCAGTGGCACTCGATGTCGGGCAACCCCGAGCACGCCAACCAGGAGAAGGCCCTGCCCGCCTCGACCGACTGGGGCTCGAACATCACCGCGATCGAGCAGGCCGAGGACGGCACCGTCCTAGTGACCTTCGCCGACGGCTACGTCGACCCCGAGTGGGCCTTCAACGGCGGCGTCTACCTCCCCAGCCACTTCGCCGAGGAGAACGGCTTCGAGAACTGGGCCTCCGACCCCGAGGTCATGGGCGACGCCGTCAAGTGGTTCAACGAGAACCTGCACAATGTCGTCACCGGCCCCTACGTGCCGGTCGACTCGAAACTCGGCGAGTACGTCAAGTACGAGGTCAACGAGAACTACCAGGGCTCGGTCAAGCCGACCGTCAAGAAGCTGACCTGCAAGGTCGTCACCGGCATCGAGGCCGAGGTCACCGAGCTGCGCCAGGGCACGATCGCCGGCTGCTGGCCGAACGACTTCAGCCTCGACGAGCTCGCGAAGACCGAGGAGGACCCGGCGCTGACCTACGAGACGTACGCCGGCTCGACCTGGTCGCACCTCGACTTCAACGTCCGCGGCAAGTTCACCGCCGACACGGCGCTGCGCGAGGCCGTCTTCACGGCCATCGACATCGCCGACATCAAGGAGAAGGCCTTCCCCGGCACCGAGGTCCCCTGGAAGGGCAACCACTTCTTCAGCGAGGGAAGCCCGTACTACGTCGACTACCTCGGCGAGACCACCCAGGGCTCGGGCGACGCCGACGCGGCCCGGCAGATCCTCACCGACGCCGGGTACACCTGGAACGGCGACGACAAGCTCATGAGCCCCGAGGGCGAGCAGGTGGTGTTCAACTTCCGCTTCGCCTCTTCGAACGCGATCCGCAAGCTCACCGGCGAGCTCATCCAGTCGCACGTCGTGGGGATCGGCATCGACCTCGAGCTCAAGGGCTTCGCCGACGACGAGTTCGCGGCCGTCCTCGACAGCCACGAGTTCGACATGATCGTCTTCTCCTGGGTCGGCAACGCCGCGTTCACCACCGGGCCGCAGCAGTTCTTCCGCTCCGACTCCGGCTCGAACTACGGCGGGCTCGACAACGCCGACATCGACGCCGCGGTCGACCTGGTCCGCTCGACCCTCGACCTCGACCAGGCCGCCGAGTACGCCAACCAGGTCGGCCGCCTGGCCACCGCGGAGGCGTTCAACCTGCCGCTGTACGACAGCCCGCTCTCGATCATGTGGAACACCGAGATGCTGTCGGGGCCGAGCGTCAACGCCTACAGCCAGGCGGGCCCCATGTACAACGTGCGGGAGTGGTCTCGCCCTTGATCGGGGACTGGACTGCGGGGCGGCTGCTGGGTGACATGTGCGCCGCGCGGGAGTGGGACGTTTCGCGGCGGCTGGACTTGCGGACGGACCCGTCCCCAACCGGCGCTCGACCCGCCGCCCGGGGCCGCTCAGTCCTGCTTCGCCGACTCCGAGACCGACCCTGAGGACGATTCACGGATCGTCCGAACGGCCGGGTCGACCTGGTGGTCGACCCGGCCGCGTCCACTCCGCACACCGCAAAGTCACGAAAACATCACGAATAAACTCCAGTTGAGGGCGTGACCGTGTAATTTCCCCACCGACTGTGACAGTGTTTGTCACAACACCGCTGAGGGCACATAGATGCTTCCCCCAAACCCACACCCCGGCCGCGCAGTAGTATCGCGGGCGCGGCCGGTCGGGGCGGCCCCTTGGCAACGGACATCTGGAGGAGAACACTCATGGCTCTTACACGGAGAGCTCTCGGTGGACTGACCGTCGGCGGTTCGGCTGCGGTCGCGCTGAGCGCCTGCGGCGGCAACGAGGACGAAGGCGGCAGCGACTCCGGTTCGAAGGAGGTCGTCTGGGCGGTCTCCTCGAGCTGGTCGTCGTGGAACCTGAACACCACCGGCGGCAACACCTCCTACGGGAACCAGGCCCTCACGCCGATGAACCCCGTCGGCCAGGTCGGCTACGACTTCGGCCCCGACGGCAAGGTCTTCTACGACGACGCGATCTTCGCCGGCGCGCCCGAGCTGGCGGCCGAAGAGCCGATGACCATCAAGTACACGCTGAACGAGAACGCCCAGTGGTCGGACGGCAAGCCGATCCGCGTCGAGGACTTCATCTTCCAGTGGTACTCGATGTCGGGCAACCCCGAGCACGCCAACCAGGAGAAGGCGCTGCCGGCCTCCACCGACTGGGGCTCGAACGTGGCCTCGATCGAGCAGGCCGAGGACGGCACCATCCTGGTGACCTACGTCGACGGCTACATCGACCCCGAGTGGAGCTTCAGCGGCGGCGTCTACCTCCCCAGCCACCTGGCCGAGGAGAACGGCTTCGAGAACTGGCAGAGCGACCCCGACGTCATGGGCGACGCGATCGAGTGGTTCGACAAGACCGCCCCGACCGTCGGCTCCGGCCCGTACGTCCCCACCGAGGCCAAGGCCGGCGAGTACGTCGTCTACGAGCCCAACGAGAACTACCAGGGCTCGGTCAAGCCGAAGCTCTCCAAGCTCACCATGAAGGTCGTCGAGGGCACCGCCTCGATCGTCACCGAGCTGCGGCAGGGCTCGATCGCCGGCTCGTGGCCCAGCGAGTTCAGCGAAGAGGAGAACGCCAAGGCCGCCGAGGACCAGGCGCTGTCCGTCGAGACCTATGAAGGTTCAGTCTGGCTCCACGTCGACGCCAACTGCAACGACAAGTTCCTGTCCGACGTCGAGCTGCGCAAGGCGGTCTACACCGCCATCAACGTGCCGGACATCATCACCAAGAACTACCCCGAGACCGACGTCAACCCGAAGGGCAACCACTTCTTCAGCGAGGGCGGCCCGTACTACGTCGACTTCGTCACGCCGACCGGCCAGGGCTCGGGCGACGCCGACGCCGCCCGGCAGATCCTCACCGACGCCGGGTACACCTGGAACGGCGACGACAAGCTCGTCAGCCCCGACGGCGAAGTGGTGGTGTTCGACTGCCGCTACGGCGAGAGCGCCCCGGTCCGCAAGACCGCGGCCGAGCTGATGCAGTCCTACCTGGCTCCCATCGGCATCGACCTCGAGCTGCAGGCCATCCCGGACGGCGAGCTGAGCCCGGTCCTGACCGGCGGCGACTTCGGCCTGATCATCTTCGGCTGGTCCGGCAACCCGGCGTTCACCGTCGCCCCCGCCCAGTTCTTCCGCTCGGACTCGGGCTCGAACTACGGCAAGTACAACAACCCCGACGTCGACGCGGCCGTCGACAAGGTGCGCTCGACGTTCGACCTCGACGAGGCCGCCGAGTACGCCAACGCCGCCGACCAGATCGTCGTGCCGGACGCGTACGTGCTGCCGCTGTTCGACGAGCCGCAGGTCATCATGTACAACGGCACGCTCGTCACCGGTGTGCAGGTGAACGGCAACAGCCAGTCCGGACCGATCTACAACGTCCGCGAGTGGGACGTCGCCTGAGCGACCCATGCGAGATGAGCGGCGGGGCCGGTCCCGGCCCCGCCGCTTCGTGTGAGAGTACCGGCGACGGTCACGGCCGCATCTCGTTGAACGGCCCGATCGCGGCCGTCCGGGCGCAGGTCTGCGCTCCATTGTCACGAAAATATAACGAACGAAACTCATCTCTGGTTCGACAGAGGCGGTCCCGCCAATCCCGTGGAAGGCTGTACTCTGCGCCGACGCGGCCCCCACGACGGGCCCGGCGACCACCCGTGACGCACCGACACGGCCCCCACGACCGGGCCGGGTGACCACTCGTGACGCGCCGGCGAGCCCCAGCACGGGTCCGGCGACCACCCACGAGAGGAACCATGGAGCGACACCACAAGGCGGCGGTCACCATCGCCGCCTGCACCGCCCTGGCGCTCACCGGCTGCGGCGCGGGCGACCAGCGGCCCTCGGACCTCGAGGACTGCGAATTCGAGCCCGCCACCTGCAACTCCGGCGAACGCGCCGACGGCGGCGAGATCACCTGGGCCCTCGACGGCTCCTGGACCGGCTGGAACCCCACCATGGCCTCCGACAACAACGCCTACCTCAGCTCCGCCCTCACCGGCATGTGGCCCGCCACCGGGCAGTTCGACCCCGAAGGCGAATACGTCCTCAACGAGGGCCTGTTCGCCTCCGAGCCCCGCCTGACCTCCGAATCCCCCATGACCGTCGAATACACCCTCAAAGACGGCGCCAACTGGGGCGACGGCCACGAGGTCGGCGTCGACGACTTCATCTACCACTGGTACTCCATCTCCGCGGACGACGACCGGTGCGCCGGATGCACCCCCGCCAGCGCCGACCGCGGCTCGGCCGTCGAATCCATCACCGGCTCCGGCCGGACGGTCACCGTCACCTACGACGACACCTACTCCAGCGCCGAATGGCAGTACGCCGAAGTCCTCTCCTTCCCGGCCCACATCGCCGAAGACCAGGGCTTCGACTGGAAGAACGACCCGCGGGACATGGCCGACTCACAGACCTGGTTCTCCGAGAACGCCCCCATCGGCTGGTCGGCCGGCCCCTACACCGTCACCGACGCCGAGGCCGGCCAGTACGTCGTCTACGAGCCCAACCCCGACTGGGCCGGCGAGACCGAGGTCACCCTCGACAAGCTCATCTTCCAGGTCATGGAGGGCCTCGACGCCATCGTCACCGAGATGCGCCAGGGCACCATCGACGGCGCCTCGCCCGTGTCCGTCGACGTCGACACGATCACCCGCCTCGAAGACACCGACGACGTCGACTACCGCGTCGCCGCCGGTCCCTCCTGGGAGCACATCGACCTCAACACCCGCGGCGACCTGCTCTCCGACCCAGTCCTGCGCTCGGCCGTGCTCATCGCCATCGACGTGGAGGACATCATCTCCCGCACCGCCTCCCTCGTCCAATTCGACGCCGAACGGCGGCTCAACCACCTGTTCCGCAACGACTCGCCCAACTTCACCGACCACCTGAGCGCCACCGGCCAGGGCTCGGGCGACATCGAGCTCGCCGCCGGCATCCTCGAAGACGCCGGATACACCTGGGACGACGGCGGGCGCCTGCTCACCCCCGACGGCGAGGAGGTCGCCCTGGACTACCGCTACACCGAGTCGAAGTCCATCCGCAAGACCACCGCCCAGCTCGCCCAGGCCAACCTCACCGACCTCGGCATCGACGTCACGCTCGACCCGATCGCCGACGCCGACCTCGGCTCGGTCCTGTTCGGCGGCGAATTCGACATCGTCAACTTCGGCTGGTCCACCGACCCCACCTTCGTGGACGGCGCCAGCCAGTACTGGGACTCCGAGTCCTCCTCCAACTTCGGGGGCCTCGACGACCCCGAACTCGACGCCGTCCTCGACGAGCTCGGCGATACCCTGGACCGGGCCCGGGCCGCCGAGCTCGCGAACCAGGCCGTCGAGATGGCCGTCGACGACGCCTACGTCCTGCCCATCGTCGACTCGCCGGTGGCGATCATGGTCTCCGATAGGTTGGTCAACGTCCGCGACAACTGGGCCTCGCAGCAGCGAGCCATGTACAACGTCGCAGAATGGGGAGTCAGTGAGTCCTAACGAGCGCCACGCGCTCAGGCCGCGGGCCGCACGCCGGACGCGGCGGCCCACCGCAGAGAAATCCGTTAACGAGGCATTATGGTTGTATTCATAATCCGGCGCGTCTTGGTGATGATCCCGGTGCTCATCGGGGCCACGATCCTGTCGTTCCTCCTGGTCGATCTCACGAACGACCCCGTCCAGCAGCAGGTCTTCGAGATCCAGCAGTCCACCGGCGAGCCGGTGCCCCAGAGCACCGTCGACGCGCTCGAGGCCAACCTGTACTACGACCGCTCCATCCCCGAGCGCTACTGGCTCTGGCTCACCGGCATCGGCGACACCAACGGCGACATCGGCCTGCTCCAAGGCAAATGGGGCCCCTCCATCGAAGGCTCCGCGACCGACATCGGCCAGGAGATCACCGACCGGTTCGCCGTCACCCTCAGACTCGTGCTGTTCGCGACCATCGCCTCCATCGGACTGGCGATCCTCACCGGCGTCATCAGCGCCGTCAAGCAGTACTCGAAACTCGACTACACGCTGACCTTCATCGGCTTCCTCGCCCTCGCCATGCCCATCTTCTGGCTCGCCAGCCTCCTGAAGGAGGCCGCCGTCCAGACCAACGACGCGCTCGGCACCAACCTGTTCAAGACCTACGGGTCGGGCACCACCGGCTTCAAAGGCAACGGCTGGGAGCTCTTCGTCGACGCCCTGCCCTACCTCATCGTGCCCACCATCGCGCTCATGCTCGGCGGCTACGCGGCCATGTCCCGCTACCAGCGGGCCAGCATGCTGGAGGTCATGAACTCCGACTACGTGCGCCTGGCCCGCGCCAAAGGCGTGCGCAACCGCACCGTCATGCGCCGCCACGCCCTGCGCACCGCGCTCATCCCCGTCGCCACGTTCGCCCCGCTCGGCCTCGCCACCGCCATGGGCGGCGCCATCGTCACCGAGAGCATCTTCGGATGGAGGGGCCTGGGCGCCTACTCCCTCAAGGCGATCCAAGACGGCGACAGCTTCGCCGTCATGGCCTACCTGCTCATCTCCGGGGTCGTCGTCCTGACCGGCATCCTGGTATCCGACCTGCTGTACGGCGTGCTCGACCCGAGGATCCGCTATGAGTGAAACCACCGCAGTCAACCCGAGCCTCGAAGCCGAGGCCATCACCACCGTCGAACGCGGCCAATGGGCGCTGGTGGCGCGGCGCTTCTTCCGCCACCGGCTCGCCGTCGTCGGCCTCGTGCTGTTCGTCCTGGTGCTGCTGTTCGCGTTCGTCCTGCCGTACTTCTGGACGTGGGACTACAAGATCCACCCCGAGATCCCCTCCCGGGCCGCGCCCAGCCTGGACCACCCGTTCGGCACCGACAAGGCCGGGCGCGACCAGCTCGGCGCGGTCATGCGGGCCACCGCCCAGTCGCTCAAGGTCGCCTTCGTCGTGGCGCTCGGCTCCACCGTCATCGGCGCGCTCATCGGCGCGGTCGCCGGGTACTACCGCGGCTGGGTCGACGCGCTGCTCATGCGCGTGGTCGACGTGCTGTTCGTGATCCCGTTCATCGTGATCACCGCCGCGATCGCCGGCGCCATCGACTCGAGCGTCAAGTGGTACCACATGGCGCTCATCCTCATGGTCTTCGGCTGGCTCTCCATCTCCCGCGCCGTGCGCGCCGAGGTGCTGAGCCTGCGCGAGAAGGAGTTCATCGAGGCGGCCAGGGCCGCGGGCGGGTCGGCCTGGCACATCATCGTCAAGCACCTCATCCCGAACACGATGAGCGTCATCATCGTCTCGGTGACCCTCCAGATCGCCTTCGCGATCCTCTCGGAGACGACCCTGTCGTTCCTCGGCCTGGGCATCCAGAGCCCCGACACCTCGCTGGGACTGCTCATCGACGCCGCCCAAGGGGTCGCGTTCAACCAGTACTGGTATCTGTTCTACATCCCGGGCTTCATGGTCATCCTCATCGCGCTCACCATCAACTTCATCGGTGACGGCCTGCGCGACGCGATGGACCCCCGGCAGACGATGGTGAGGCGGTAACCCATGGACTTGACGGTCAACGGCACCCGCGCCGACGGCACCGCCACCGGCGCCAAGGGCGAGGTCGTCCTCGAGGTCAAGGACCTCAACGTCACCTTCCCCACCGACGACGGCCCCGTGCACGCCGTCCGCGGTGTCTCCTACGAGCTGCGCCGCGGCCAGAGCCTCGGCATCGTCGGCGAATCCGGGTCGGGCAAGTCCGTGACGTCCATGGCGGTCATGGGCCTGCTGCCCAAGACCGCCGACATCACCGGATCGGCCAAGCTCCTCGGCGAGGAACTCCTCGGCCTGGGCGACGCCGCCCTGTCCGAGGTGCGCGGCAAGCGGATCTCCATGATCTTCCAGGACCCGCTCACCAGCCTCAACCCGGTCTACACCGTCGGCTTCCAGCTCGCCGAGGCCATCCGGGTCCACTACCCCGAGGTGAAGAAGGCCGAGGCGCGCCAGCGCTCCATCGACCTGCTCGACACCGTCGGCATCCCCAACCCGTCCCAGCGCGTCGACGCCTACCCGCACGAGCTGTCCGGCGGCATGCGCCAGAGGGTCGTCATCGCCATCGCGATGGCCAACAACCCGGACGTCATCATCGCCGACGAGCCCACCACCGCGCTCGACGTGACGGTGCAGGCGCAGGTCCTGGAGGCCCTCGAGAAGGCCCGCGACGAGGTCAACGCCGCGCTCATCCTGATCACCCACGACCTGGGGGTCATCGCCGGGCACACCGACGACGTGCTCGTCATGTACGCCGGGCGCCCCGTCGAGCAGGGCACCGTCGACGAGATCTTCTACGAGCCGCGCATGCCCTACACGCTCGGGCTGATCGGCTCCATGCCGCGCATGGACGAGACGCGGGGCCACCGCCTCACCCCCGTCCACGGCACGCCGCCGTCGATGCTGCACCTGCCCTCGGGCTGCCCGTTCCGGCCCAGGTGCCCCATGCACCAGGACATCTGCGCCGAAGTCGAACCGGACCTGCTGCCGGTCAGCGATTCGGGGCACGTCTCGGCCTGCCACTTCGCCGACCAGCTGGAGGGCAAGCGGCCCGAGGACGTGTTCGCGCCCACGGCCACCGACGCCGAACTCGAGGCCGCGGTGGAGAGCGACATCGCCGAGGCCGTGCAGGAGACCAGCACTCAGCAGACCGATCCTCGGGGGGACATGTGAACGCCATGCTCGACACGCCGCAGGCCGCCACGTCGCCGGTCATCGCCGGCAAGAACCTGGTCAAGGAATTCCCGGTCCGCTCCAAGGGCATCATCCGGCGCAGCGTGGGCGCCGTCCACGCCGTCTCCGGGGTGAGCCTGTCGATCGACGCCAACGAGACCCTCGCGCTCGTCGGCGAGTCCGGCTGCGGGAAGTCCACCACGGCGCGGCTGCTCATGAACCTCATCGAGCCGACCTCCGGCGAGGTGATCTACGAGGGCCGGGACCTCACCAAGCTCTCGCGCTCCCAGCTGCGGCCGATCCGGCGCGACATCCAGCTGGTGTTCCAGGACCCGATGGCCTCGCTCGACCCGCGCATGACCGTCTTCGACATCATCGCCGAGCCGCTGCGCGTGCACGGACTGTTCAAGAACGGCGGCCGCGAGAAGGTGCGGTCCCTGATCGAGATCGTCGGGCTCAACCCCGAGCACCGCAACCGGTACCCGCACGAGTTCTCCGGCGGCCAGCGCCAGAGGATCGGCGTCGCCCGGGCCCTGGCGCTCGAGCCGAAGGTCCTCATGCTCGACGAGCCCGTCAGCGCCCTGGACGTGTCGATCCAGGCGGGGGTCATCAACCTGCTCGAAGACCTCCAGGACGAGCTGGGCCTGTCGTACCTGTTCGTGTCGCACGACCTGTCGGTGGTGCGGCACATCGCCGACAAGGTCGCGGTCATGTACCTGGGCAAGATCGTGGAGGAGGGCACCACCGACGAGCTGTTCGCCGGTCCGGCGCACCCGTACACGCAGGCGCTGATGTCGGCGATCCCGCTGCCGGACCCGCGCAAGGAGCGGACCCGCGAGCGGATCGTGCTCTACGGGGACGTGCCGAGCCCGTCGAACCCGCCCTCGGGGTGCCGGTTCCGCACCAGGTGCCAGCTGTTCCAGACCCTATCGGAGAACGAGCAGGCCAAGTGCATCGACGTCGAGCCGCTCCTGCGCTCCGACCACGGCGGCCAGACCCGCGCGGCCTGCCACTACGCCGAGCCCAAGCAGCTCGTCTGACGCACTGAGCTTCTAACGCACAGAGACCGGGGCCGCCCTGCAACAGTGGGGCGGCCCCCGTTTCGTTCACAGCAGACCAGATGCGGGCTGATACACCGTTCTTCCACTCCGCCGCGCCTCCAGCGCCAGAGCGACGCGCCCGGGATTGACCTCGGCCGCAAGGGCCATCGCCCTTTCCGGCGGGAAGAAGCCGAACTCCTCGAGCTCGTCTTCCTGCAGGCGAATCAGCTCGGGATCCTCGATGACGCCGCCGTCGAACAGATAGAACGTCAACGGTGCGGCCACGAACTCATGCATCGGTACCCAATCGAGCACCAGCAGGTCGCCGGCCGGCATGTCCAAGCCGATCTCCTCTTTGGTCTCGCGCGCGCACGCCTCATGGGGCGATTCGCCCTTGTCGACGAGGCCGCCGACGAACGCCCAGTCATCGCGGTAGTTCGGCTGGACCAGCAGGACGTTCCCTGCGGGATCGGTGAAGAATGCGCATGCCACGGTGAACGAGACCGCGATGCCGTCGATCAGCTCCTGGGGCGGCGGTGGTCCTGTGTGTGCCATACGGTGAACCCTATAGGCCGCCACCGAAGACGGCAGCCCCCAGCCGCGCCCACGTTCAACGATGCGGGGCTATGGCCCGGCAGTGCCGGTACCCGGCCGAGAACGCAGCCCGTCGACGATGATGCCCAGCATGCGCTCGGCCTGGGGCCGCTGCTCGGGCGCTCCCGCGACCGTCAGGACACCGGCCAGCGTCGCGGCCACGTCCGCGGCGTCGACGTCGGTGCGGAGGTCACCGGCCGTCGCGCCCGCCTCCAGGAATCGGGACACCACCGCGATGAGCTGTTCACGCATGCCGCCGTAGTCGAGGCGCCCGGACGCCACCACCGCGCGCACCGTGTCGATCATGCTGTGCTTCGTGGCGACCCAGTCGAGGAAGGAACTCGTCCACAGCCGCAGCGCCTCGGCGGGCCGGTGCTCGGCGAGCAGTTCCTCGGCGCTCGTGCGCAGCCGCTCCATCTGGTCGAGGTAGACCGCCTCGACCAGGTCCTCCCGCTTGGGGAAGTGCCGGTACAGCGTGCCGATGCCGACGCCCGCGTCCTTCGCGATCGACTCGAGCGGGACGGTCCCCTCCGCGGTGGCGAACGCGCGCGTGGCCACCTGGATCAGGCGCTGCCTGTTGCGGCGGGCCTCGGCGATCCGCGCCCGCGGCCGCTCGGGTTCCTCGGTCGGCATGGTTGCGAAGTCTAATGCAGGCGAGTACCGTTCCTTCAAACGGAGGATCCTCCGTTTGAAAACGAGACCCGTTCGACACCAGTAGCAAGGATCGACGAATGCCTGAGCCAGCAGCCCTCATCACCGGCGGCACCAGCGGCATCGGCCGCGCCACGGCCGAACTGCTCCATGAGCGCGGGTACCGCGTCATGGTCACCGGAAGGAATCCGGACACGATCGCCGCCGCCCGAAAGGAACTTCCCGAGGACGTGGTCGTCGTCCAAGCCGACTCGCGCTCCCTGGCCGACACCGACCGCCTCGCCGAGGAGGTCAGGACGCGCTTCGGCGAGCTCACCGCCCTGTTCCTCAACGCCGGGGTCAGTCGGCCCGCCCCGCTCGCCTCGATCGACGAGGCGGCCTACGACGAGGTGTTCGCCACCAACACCAAGGGCCAGTTCTTCACGCTGCAGAAGACGCTGCCGATGCTCGCCGAGGGCGCCTCGGTGATCGTCACGGTCGGCATCGGCGCCACGCGCGGCATGTCGGGAGGCAGCGTCACCGCGGGCAGCCGAGGGGCCCTGCTGACGATGGTGCCCTCCCTCGCGATGGAGCTGGCCCCGCGGAGGATCCGCGTCAACTCGGTGAGCCCGGGAGCGATCGACACGCCGATCTGGTCCAAGACCGACATGCCTCCCGAGGCGCGTGCCGAGATCACGGCGGCGATGTCGGAGACCATCCCCTTCGGCCGGTTCGGCACGGCCCGTGAAGTCGCCGAGGTAGTCGCGTTCCTCGCCTCCGACGCCGCCGGTTATGTCACGGGCCAGGACATCGTCGTCGGCGGCGGCATCGGCCTGCGCGCCTGAACCGGGCGCGGCCTCGGCGGGAAGCGTCGGCAACGCACGGCGCCCGGTCGAGCCGCGCGCCGCTGCGGTCGGCATCGTAGGCGGTCGGCCGCCGCTGCGGTCGGCGTTGTCGGCGAGCCCAAGGAGGGAACTCGCCGACGGCGGCCTGACCGGCGGTGCCGTCCGAGTCGGGATGAGGACTCGATATGGGCCACGGCGCGGGAACGCCGCCGTCGGCCTCATCGTCGTCGACCTCCCGCCGATACGGAACACGGGCGCCAGGTAACGCCCCCACCGCGCTCCCCGCGTCCAACCCAAAAGCGCGCACGGAACACGGGCGCCAGGGAACGCCCCTCCACACCCCACACTGACTCCTGGTGATCATCCATCCCAAATGGATGCATACTCGATCTGTCGTACTCCCGACAAAACCGGTTCTCCGCGCGGATCGGTCCCATCGGACGGATTCGTGGGAACCACCGCGCCCGATTTCCCGCTAGCGTGTCAGGCATACGAGCCCGAGTGGTGGAATCTGGTAGACACAGTCAGCTTAAAACTGGCCGTCGCGCGGCTTGCGGGTTCGAGTCCCGTCTCGGGCACTACGGGTAGTATGCAAGGCTGTCAAGAGGATCGGGGAAACCCCTGCCCGCGATCCGCGCCCTCAAAGGAGCGTTGACATTTATCAATGTCGATCACTCCGACCCCGGGCCGCGCCCGAACGGGTGAAGCCCGAACCGGTTCCACCGACCCCGCCGGCGATTACGTGTCGCAACGGCGTGCCTGCTCAGCGGGTTCGTCGGTGTCCGGCCCGCCCGATACCGGTCTCCGAGTCTGGTTCATCTCGATGTTGACTGAGATGGGTACGCGTGCTATCCAGGGAATGAGCGCTGATACCATCGTGTCGAACCAAACGGCGGGGAGCCGCTTCCCTTCTGCTGCAATGACTTTGCCACTTTAAGGTATCGCGAAGTCGATTGGCCTGTGTCGTGAGGATGGCGATGCCCGAAACACCTCGGTCCACAACCCATACGTATCAGCCGGACGGGCCGCTGCGCGACCGCTCCGGCGGCCCCGCCGAATCCCCGGCCGGTCCGGCGGACCTCAAGTCCCGCCTGCTGCGCCTGGCCCTGCTTCCCACGGCCGCCACCACGGTCCTCGGCGCCGGCGTCGCGGTCTTCCTGTCCCGCGCCGACGCCGCCTCCGGCCCGGCCTGGATGCCCGCCGTCGTGGTCGGCACCGGCGCGGTCTTCCTGGCCATGGTCGCGTACCTGGCCGTCCACTCCGCGGTCAAGATCGACGCCGACATCGGCCGCCAGGTCACGGCCGTCAGGCGGTCCACGGTGGAGACCCACTACAAGATCTGGCAGGCCCTCGAAGACCTCCAGCGCACCCTCCCTCCCGAGCAGCGCTGGTCGATCCCGATGCCCTCCGAGGCGCGGGCCGGCACCACCACCGCCGAGTCGCTCCACCTGCTCGCCGCCGAGGCGCACCAGCTGCGCCAGGTCGCCGGCGCCCTCGCCACCCGCGGCGTCCCCAAGCCCGCCGCCGCCGTCCCGACCGGCCACACCGGCGCGATCGACACCGTCGCCGTCCACCCCCGCGTCGGCATCTTCGTCAACCTCGCCCGCCGCCTCCAGTCGCTGGTCCACCGCGAGATCGAGCAGCTCGACGAACTCGAGAACCAGGTCGAGGACCCCGATCTCCTCAAGGGCCTGTTCTCGGTGGACCACCTCGCCACCCGCATCCGCCGCCACGCCGAGAACCTCGCCGTCCTCGGCGGCGCCACCTCGCACCGCCAGTGGTCCCGGCCGGTCAACGTCTACGAGGCGCTCCGCTCGGCCGTCGCCGAAGTGGAGCAGTACGCCCGCGTCAAGCTGGTGCGCCCCATCGACGGCACCCTCAAGGGCCACGCCGTCGCCGACGTCATCCACCTCGTCGCCGAGCTGGTCGAGAACGCCACGACGTTCTCCGCCCCGCAGACGCAGGTCCTCCTCCGCGTCCAGCGGGTCCGCGCGGGCCTGGCCATCGAGGTCGAGGACCGCGGCCTCGGCATGGAGCAGCACGAGCGCGACCGCTACAACATGATGCTCTCCTCGCCCGACGACGTCGACCTCGACGAGCTCCTGGCCGACGGCCGCATCGGCCTGTACGTCGTCTCCTCGCTGGCCCGGCGCCACAACCTCACCGTCCAGCTGCAGTCCAACATCTTCGGCGGCACGCAGGCGATCACCGTCCTCGGCGAAGACCTCCTCGGCGAGGCCCCCGAGCGCCCCGCATCCCAGGAGGCCCCCGCCGCGCCCGTCCCGCAGCAGATGCCCGTGCGCGTGCCCTCCCCGCCGCCCGGCTCCCTGCCCGCGCTGCCGTCGGTGCAGCTGGCGGGCGTCGCCGCCGACACCGGTCGCCACTCCCGCCCCCAGCCGATGGCCGGCACCGGCCACCCCGCCGGGCCGCCGGCGCAGCCGCGCGTCAACAACGGCTACGCGCCCCCGCCGCCCCCGTACGCCGCCCCCGCCTCGGCCGGCTACGAGACCGCCGAGATGCCCGCGCTCAACGGCTCCGGCCACGTCAGGTCCCCCGAGGGTGACTCCCGCCCGGCACTGCCCAAGCGCAACAAGCAGACCCACCTCGCGCCGCAGCTGCGCGAAGCGCCGCAGCAGATCGCCCGCGGGTCGGAGTCCGGGCACGACCCGGGCCTTATGAAGGCGTTCCAGCAAGGCCAGTACCGGGCCGACGCGACGGACGAACCCCCGATCCCAAGTTCGGACAGTTCTCTTACTCCCTACCGAAACGAGGAGGCCTAATGGCAGGCGATGAGGCAGCGGCGCAAGCGACGGATCTCGGCTGGCTGCTGGCCGGTCTGATAAAGCGGGTGCCGAACACCCGCAGTGCCCTCCTACTGTCCTCCGACGGCATCAAGAAGGCGTACCACGGGCTCAGCACCGATCAGGCCGATCAGCTCTCCGCCATCGCCTCGGGCATGTTCTCCCTGGCCAGGAGCGCGGGTGCCCAGTTCGGCTCGGCGGGCGGCGTCAGGCAGGTCGTCGCCGAGCTCGACGACACGCTGCTGTTCGTCTCCACCGCCGGGTCCGGCGCGGTCCTGGCCGTCATGGCCGGGCGCGACGCCGACGCGGGCGTGCTCGGATACGAGATGTCGATCCTGGTCAAGAGCGTGCGGCCCTACCTGGAGACGCCCGTCCGCCGGCCCGCGGCCACCAGCGGTGAAATGGTGGGCTGATGTCCGACTACGAGGACCATCCGCTGCTCGACGACGACGCCGGTCCACTGGTCCGGCCGTACACGGTCAGCAATGGAAGGACTGCTCCGACCGCGAAACTGGACCTGCTCTCGCTGGTCCGGTCGACCGGGCAGCTGAGGCCCTCGCAGCTGGAGGCCGAGCACGCCGAGGCGCTGCTGCTGTGCCGGGAGCCGATATCGGTGGCCGAGGTGTCGGCCCACCTGCGGCTCCCCGCCATGGTCATCAAGGTATTGCTGTCCGACCTCGTCGACTGCGGAGCCGTGACCGCCCACTCGCCCGATCCCGCCGTCGATCCCACCGACCGAACCGTATTGGAGGCACTCCTCAATGGCCTACAACGGCGACTCTGACCAATCGCCTGCACAACCACCGCACGCCTTGCCCACTGCCATCAAACTGCTCGTCGCAGGAGGGTTCGGGGTCGGCAAGACCACATTCGTCGGCGCCGTGAGCGAGATCGAGCCGCTCAGCACCGAGGAGACCATCACCACGGCCAGCATCGGCACCGACGATCTGACCGGCCTGGGGGAGAAGGAGACGACGACCGTCGCCCTCGACTTCGGACGCATCACGCTCGATCAGCGGCATATCCTGTACCTGTTCGGCACGCCCGGCCAGGACCGCTTCTGGTTCATGTGGAACGAGTTGTCCGACGGCGCGTTCGGCGCGGTGGTCCTGGCCGACACCAGGAGGCTGGAGGACTGCTTCCCGGCGCTCGACTTCTTCGAGCGGCGCGGCACCTCGTTCATCGTGGCGGTCAACGAGTTCGACGGGTCGTACCACTACGATTCGGAGGAAGTGCGGGCCGCCCTGGACCTCAAACCGAATATCCCGATCGTCTGCTGCGACGCGCGCGATCCCCGTTCCGCTACGTTGGTGCTGGTCACGCTGACCAAGCATCTGATGTCGGCCGCCGCGGCGACCGCCCCGTTAGGAGAGGCCCATGAGCACTTCGGAACAAGACTTCAGACTCACGATCACGCCCGACGACCCACGCGCGCCCGAGCGGGTGCGGCGGCTGCGCGAGCTGGGGATCGGCGACCAGCCCGATCCCGAGTTCGACGACCTCGCCAAGGAGCTCACCGAGATCACCGGCGCGCCTTATGCGATGGTGAACTTCATCGACGAGGACCGCCAGTACTTCGCGGGCCTGGCCGCCCCGGCGCCCGACAACGGCTCGCAGGCTCTGGCCGGGGCCGAGCCGGCGCCCGAGGTGGGCCGCGAGATGGACCGCGACCACGGCTACTGCCCGCACGTGGTGGTGCGCGGCAAGGCCCTCGTGCTCGGCGACGTGTGCGACTACCCGCGCTTCGCGGGCAACCCGGTGGTCGACAAGATCGGGATCCGCTCTTACCTGGGCGCGCCCCTGATCGACGACGACGGCAACACGCTGGGCACGGTGTGCGTGGTGGACACCGAGACGCACGAGTGGGGGCGTCCGGGCCTGGACGTCATCAAGGACATGGCCTCCAAGGTCATGGACCGCATCAGGGAACGCAAGGAGCAGGGCGAGGCATAGCGAAGAGGAGGCAGCGCCCGCCGCCTCCTCTGTGCACGTACCGGTCGTTTCGCGCTTGGTCTGGCCGATCCTCCAGACCACGCGCTAGGCGACCCCGATCGGCTCTCCGCCGACGATCCGCTCGGACCACTGGCCTCGGGAGCGCCCGAGCGCCTCTTCGGCCAAGCGGATCCGCTGGATGTCCGAGGTGCCCGCGGGCGCGAAGATGTGGAAGGCGTCCCTGAGGTACCGCTCGATGGGGCGGTCGGTCGAGAGCCCCGCCGCGGCGTGGATCTCCATGGCCTCCCTCGCCGAGTCGAGCGCGGACTCGACGTTGACGAGCTTGGCGTTCATCAGCTCCGCGTCGCACGGCATGCCCTGGTCGAGCAGGTGCACGGCGTGGTAGGCGGTGAGCCTGGCGGTCATGAGCCGCGACTGGATCTGGCCGATCTTCTGCTTGATGTTGTCCAGCTCGCTGATCGGCTTGCCGTAGAGCACGCGGGTCGAGGCGTGCCTGACGGTCTCCTCCAGGATCGCCTGGTGGATGCCGAGCGACACCGCCGTCAGGTTGGACCGTCCGTAGAGGATGGAGGAGGAGTAGGCGACGGCGAGGCCGTCGCCTTCGGTGCCGAGCATGTTGGTGGCCGGCACGCGGCAGTCGTTGAACAGCAGCTCGCCGAAGCTGAAGCCGTGCAGGCCCATCGTGGACTGCTGGGGCGCCAGCGTGAACCCGGGCCGGTCGGCCTCGACCAGGAACGCCGAGAGGCCCTTGGAGCCCGGCCCGGTGCGGACCACCACGCCGTGCAGGTCACCGACGTGGCTGTTGCCGACGAACACCTTGTGGCCGTTCAGGATGTAGTCGCCGCCGTCCCTGACGGCGCTGGTCTGCATGCCCAAGACGTGGCCGCCCGAGGCGGCCTCGGTGACCGCGATGGTCGGCAGGCAGCGCCCGGAGGCGATGACGGGGAGCCAGGTCTTCTTCTGCACGGCGTTGCCGAAGTGGATGATCTTGGCGACGCCGAGCTGCGAAGCCTGCACCATCGCTCCCATCGAACCCGAGACGCGCGAGAGCTCCTCGATGATGATGGTCTTGGCCAAGTGGCCCATGCCCATGCCGCCGTACTCGCGGCCGATGGTGACGCCCAGCCAGCCTTGGCGCGCGATCATCCTCGACAATCGATGGTGGACCGTCTTGGTGGCTTCCATTTCGGGGATGCGGGGTCGGACTTCGCGTTCGGCGAAGTCCCGGACCTCTTTCCTCAGGACGTCGTGTTGGTCGTCGGTGAAGTAGCCGGTCATAGGATACCCCCTGTGGGCAGGTAGGCTCCGCCTCTCACCGCTCTGTCAGCGGTCCCCACCACGAGACGCAACGAGCTGTTAGCTGAATCTTTCTCGCAGTGACTGTAGCAACCGTTATCGGATGGGGCAAGGGTAAGCTTTGTGGACATAATGAAGTTACGGTGCAGTAACATTCCGTTGTGTCCCAAGGGAAATGAACACAATCGACTACTCTCAGAATCCGGGACTTGGGGGTGCGCTCCTCACCCGTCCGTGATAACGGAAAGCCCTGTCGAGCGTTGTGGAGCCGTTATACGCGATACCGCGGTCCGTTATCTTGTATTGACGCGGACGCCATCGTCCCATGATCAGATCATGATGGGACGCGGAGCCCGCGCCGTCCCCACATCGATTCGGGAGTGCCATGTTCACCACGAAACGGAAACGGTACCTGGCCGCGGCCACCACCGCGGCACTGGCGGCCGCCGCCCTCGTCGCAGCGGCCGGACCGGCCGGCGCGCACCACGGCCACGATCACGACCATGGCCACGGGCGCCAGGTCGACCTGCAACTCTTGGCCCTCAACGACTTCCACGGCCACATCGAGGCCGAGGAGGGCCTGACCTACCCCGTAGGCGGCGCCGAAGTGCCCGCGGGCGGCGCCGAATACCTCGCCACCCACCTCGCCCAGGCCCGCGAAGGCGAGCGCTACAGCACCACCGTCGCCGCGGGCGACCTCATCGGCGCCAGCCCCTTCCTGTCGGCCGCGTTCGGCGACGAGCCCACCATCGAATCCCTCAACGCCATGGGCGTCGAGGTCTCCTCGGTCGGCAACCACGAGTTCGACAAGGGCATCGACGACCTGTACCGCCACATCGAAGGCGAAGGCGACTACACCGGCGCCGACTTCCCGTACCTCGGCGCCAACGTCGTCGACGAGGCGACCGGCGAGCCCGTCCTCGACCCGTACTGGATCAAGCGGTTCCGCGGCGGCGTCAGGGTCGGCTTCATCGGCATGACCCTCGAAGGCACCGGCGACATCGTCGCCAAGTCCGGCGTCGAGGGCCTCGACTTCCTCGACGAGGTCGAGACCGCCGACAAGTACGCCGAAGTTCTCCACGACCAGGGCGTCGACGCGATCGTCGTCCTCCTCCACGAAGGCGGCTACCCCGTCGAAGAGGACACCGGCCACGACTGCGAGTCCCTCGACGGCTCCGGCGTCGGCATGTCCGGCCCCATCGTCGACATCGCCGAGACCATGAGCTCCGAGGTCGACATCATCGTCACCGGCCACACCCACCAGGAGTACGTCTGCTCGGTGCCCGACCCGGCCGGGCAGCCCCGCATGGTCACCTCCGCCTCCTCCTACGGCCGCGTCTTCACCGAGATCGAGGCCACCTACGACAGGCGGACCAAGGACATCGTGCGCTCCTCGGTGACCGGCGCCAACACCGTCGTGGAGCGCGACGTGGCCCCCGACCCCGCCCAGTCCGAGCTCGTCGCCCGGTACCAGGACGAGGTCGAAGAGGTGGCCGCCCGCCCCGTCGGCTACATCAGCGAGGACATCACCCGCGGCGCCACCCGCGCCGAGGAGTTCCCGCTCGGCAGCCTCATCGCCGACGCCCAGCTCGACCGCACCGCCGACCCCGCGCTCGGCGGCGCCCAGATCGCGCTCATGAACCCCGGCGGCGTCAGGGCCGACCTGCTCTACGACGAGGGCGAGGCCGGAGTGGTCTCCTACGGCGAGCTCTACACCGTCCAGCCGTTCAACAACTACCTGGTCACCATGGACCTCACCGGGGCGCAGATCCTCACGATCCTCCAGCAGCAGCTGCCGAGCGCCGACCGCGAGACGACCCTGTTCATGCAGGTCTCCAGGGGCTTCACGTACACGTGGGACACCAGCCTGGAAGGCACCGACCAGATCGTGGCCGACTCGCTGATGCTCAACGGCGAGCCGATCGTCGCCGACCAGACCTACCGGGTCACGACGAACAACTTCCTGGCCGACGGCGGCGACTCGTTCTACGAGTTCGCGAACGGGACGAACCGCCTGACCGGCGAGGTCGACCTCGTCGCGCTCGAAGCGTGGTTCGCCGAGAACTCCTCGGCGGACGACCCGGTCGAAGCCCCCGAGCTCGGCCGCGTGAACGTCATCTAAGAACATACGGAGCTGAGCCGATTTACGGCTCGCAAGCTTCGCCGAACTGAGCCAATTTACGGCTCGCAAGCTTCGCCGAGCGGTGGGGACGAACGACGATCCCCGCCGCTCCTACGCATTCGGGCGACGACCAGATAGTCTTGGGAGGGCCCTGACATATACGGAGGACCGCAGACATGCCTCAGAGCAGAAACTCATCCCTCAGAAACATGATGAAGACCCAGTACGCCGAGCAGCAGCGCATGGGCGCGGCATATGGGCAGTACGGGCAGATGACGCAGGCCCCGCAGGTCGAGACCATGCGGATCGACGACGTCATCGTCCGCACGGTCGCGCTCGTCGGCGCCACCTTCGTCGCGGCCATGGTGACCTGGACGATGGTCGCCAGCGGCATCGAGAACGGCGACGAGAGCTCCATCAGCACCGCCATCACCCTCGGCACGATCGGCGCCGTCGTCGGCCTCGGCGTCATCCTGTTCTCGATGTTCAGGCCCGTGATGAACCCCATCGTGTGCTTCGTCTACGCGATCGGGCAGGGGCTCCTCCTCGGCGGCGTGAGCGCCATCTTCGAGCACCAGTACCCGGGCATCGTCGTCAACGCCCTGCTCGCGACCGTCCTGGTGTTCGGCGGCATGCTGGCGCTGTACAAGTTCCGCATCCTCAAGAACTCCCCGATGTTCACCAAGGTCATGGTCGGCGCCGGCTTCGGCATCTTCGCGCTGATCGTCGTGAACTTCGTCGCGAGCATGTTCGGCGCCAACCTCGGCCTGTTCGCCGCTCCCGGCGAGTCGGTCTCCGCGCTCCAGTGGATCATCGCGATCGCCATGACCCTGTGGGCGGCGTTCTCGTTCATCCTCGACTTCGACATGATCGAGCAGTCGGCCGCGCACGGCGCCCCCAAGAAGTACGCCTGGGCGGGGGCCTTCGGCCTCACCGCCGGGCTGATCTTCCTGTACTGGAACCTGCTGCGGCTGCTGGGCTACCTGCAGGAGTAGGCCCTGAGCACCGAACCGACGCTGGAGCGGGCGATCGGGCGCGTCGTCGAAGGCACGCGCCACTGGTCGCCCGCCCGCTGGTCTTCAGGGGGCCGCGCCGAGGCGATGCACGCGCTCGTCCAGGCGCTGGCCGACGTGTGCGCCGAGGCCGAGGGCGAACCGCAGCGGGACGTCCCGCGCCTGCCCAGCGACCTCCACCTGCCCGAGCAGCTCCAGGTGATCGGCCTCGACCTCCTCGACGTGGCCGACCGCCTCACCGCCGCCCAGACGGCCGCGGTCAAGACAGCCATAGCCGAAGCCCGCGACCGCCTCTTCTGACCTCACGTGTGCCCGCCGCCTTTGGAAGACTGGCGGCATGTCCACAGCCCCGATACCGATGCCCTTCCGGCAGCGGGCCGCCGCGTACGTGCTCCGATCACTGCCGGGACGGCCGGTCGAGGTCCTGGTGCTGCTGCACCGCGACCATCCCGACGCGGGAGTCCAGGTCCCAGGGGGCGGTGCGCACCCGCACGAGACCCCGGCCGAGGCGGCGCTCCGCGAGACCGTCGAAGAGACCGGAGTGCGAGACCCGGTCTTCGCCGAGGTGCTCGGCAACTCGCTCGCGCGGACACACGGCATGTTCAAGGGCGTCCAGGTGACCACCTACAGCCTGTTGACGACGGAAGACGACCGGGACGCCTGGAACCACACGGTCGTCAGCGCTGACAGCGACCACGGCATCCGGATGCGCTGCGAATTCCGCCCCGCGGCGTCGGCCGCGATCGACTGGGACCACGACTGCCTCGTCCCAAAGGCCCTCGCCCGCCACGCCGCCGCACTGACGTGACGCGGCAAAGGCTCGACCGGCTGTGAACCCGATCAGCTCGGATCCGCTTGGCGGGGGAGCCGAGATGCCGGGTTGCGAAGCGCTGTCGGCCTTCGGGACAATCGTGCGATGTCGAAGTACCGAGCGGGCCAGACCGCGCTGCTGGTGGTGGTCGATGACGTCGAACCGCTGGTGGATCGTTGGCGGCAGCGGTGCAATTCGTCTGCGGCGGCGGGCCTTCCCGCCCATGTCACGGTGCTGGTGCCGTTCCTGGACATCGACCGCATCGATCAGGCGGTGCTCGACGAGCTGAGTGCGCTGTTCGCGCGCCAGCACCGGTTCAATGTCGAATTCGACCGGGTCGGTCGCTTCCCGCAAGTGCGCTACCTCGCGCCGAAGCCCGACCGGCCGTTCCGCGAGTTGACCGAAGCGGTGGCGGCCAGGTGGCCCGAGGCGCCGCCCTATGGCGGCCGGTTCGCCGAGGTGACTCCGCATCTGACGGTGGCCGACGAGCAGCGCCCCGAGGTCTTCGACGAGGTCGAGGCCGCCATGGCGGCGCAGCTTCCCGTTTCGACGGCGGTGTCGTCGGTCAGCCTGTTCGTCAGCGACGGCCAACGCTGGCATCGCCGCGCCGAGTTCCCGCTGGCCGACTGACCGCGTCCGGACCTCGCCGTGGAGTGCGGCGATGCTCGGTGCAGTCGGCTTCGGCTCATCCGTCGCAGGTGCGGATGATGGAGTCCTTTCGGCGCCAGAGGTCGGTGGCGAAGTCGAGGACGGCGAGGGTGCGGGCGGGATCGTCCTGATGCAACCAGTCGAGGTTGTCCGGGGCGGCGACCAGGCGCGGAATGCCGTCGAGGTGGGTGACGCGGCCGATGAGGGACGGTTCGGCCTCGACGAAGGTGACGCGCAGGGAGGCCTGTCGCCAGATCCAGGCGAAGGCCAGATCAAGGCCGTCGACCTCGCGGTAACCGAACACCGGGAGCTTGTCGACGAAGTGCAGGCTCATCCGTCGACCTCCGCCTCGTGCTGGGCGGCGTGCAGCCAGATCCCGGCGGCGTGCTCTTTGGCGACCCGCCGCAACGCGGGTGACCATTCGGCGCGGTACAGGTGCAGTCGCGAGAACGGCGACCCGATCCGGTTGATGTACCCCAGATCCACCACCGGCTCAGGATCGATGCGCCGCAACCGCACCGAAGT
>NZ_AXWO01000029.1 GCF_000482705.1 Glycomyces arizonensis DSM 44726
GTGGTGCTCGGTAGGCGGTAGTGGTCGAGGGATGGGTTGTTCGGCGGGCGATAGTCGGTGGTAGGTGAGCAGTGGTGTTCGACTCGTAACCCTGCTCGGGGCGCCCGCGGGGCGCCGGGGCGCTACTCCGCCCCTCTGTACCCACCCGCCGCCGTCCTGCACACCACGAAAGTCCTCGCCAGCCTGACAGAGGGCCGAAAACGGGTCAAGGAAAAGTTTCTGCGCCTGTGGATAACTCCTCGGCGGAGAGTGCGCTGGACCTGTGGACCACTCCCGGCGAAGGCGTGCGGGACCTGTGGATAACTCCCCGGAACAGTGCGGTCCACCTGTAGCAACTCCCCAGAACGGGGTGGTGAGCTTCAGGATGCTGAGGCAGCGGCGTGCCGTCTTCGAGGACCCACCCCGCCCCTCCACTCCCGCCTTTGTCGCTGCCCGCTTGAAGCCGGCCTCACGATCACCTCACTGCCGAAGGGGCCCAGGTGAGCACTCCGCGTCTTTGTCGCCGCCTCAACGCACAACAACCATGTACAAGCAGGACCCCGCCAGCGCACCAACGACCATTGCCGGGCTCCCCAGGCGTCCTCTGCCGCTCTTTGCCGTTCTGCGGAATCCACGCCGCCGCGGAATCCGCACAGCCACCGCCGGGTTCCTTCTAGGCCGTGTTCCAGCCTGCCATCAGCAACCCCGCGTCATCCAGGGCCTCTACGAGGTTGTCCAACTCCCAGCGCATGACGTTCCTGCGGGTCCTCGTCTCCTTATCCCCTTCGGCCAGTTCGGCGTCCAAACGCCGTGCCGCCTCGCTCAAGTCCACCGGGCCCGGCGAGGGCGCCCCTGCCGCCAATGCCGCCAGTCTTCGGTAGGCGGCCTCCACCGCCGCCGCGAAGTCCTCCACCCCTGGCAATGCCGCTGCCTCGTCCTTGCTCACGCTCGCGTTCACCGCCACCAGTGCCCTGCCCGCCCGCGACAGTGCCTCCTCTGCTCCCAGCGCGTCCGCCGACAGCGGGCTCACGCTCGTCACCGGCTCGGCCTTCGCCTGGTCCGCCGCCGTGGCCAGTGCCGCCCGTTTTGCGCGCACCGCGTCGATCACCGCGTGCATGAGCTTCGCGTCGTAGTCGCCCGGATGGGCCTGCCGGTCCAATGCCAGACGCGCATAGTCGCTGTAGGCGTTCACCAGCTCGGCGAGCAGGTCGCCCAGCCGCCGGGTCTGCCACGTCGGCGCCAGCATGTAGAACCCGATCGCCAGTGACGCCCCGATCGCCGTCGACACGCCCCGGTCCAGCGCCCCCAGCAGCGGGTCGTCTCCCGACAGGTCGATCTGGAACACCGTGAACGCCGCCACCGCCGCCGCGAACACCAGCATCGACACCGGCCGCACCCAATAGGCCAGCAACGAGAAGACCAGCACCGCGAGGCTGAGCCACACCGGCTCGTGCGGCACCACCAGGCTCAGCAGCGAGGCGGCCACAACGCCGCCGAACGTGCCGAGCGCTCGCGTCACGCCCCGTGTCAGCGTCCCGGCGAAGTCCGCCTGGAGCACGATCCACGCCGTCAGCGGGATCCAGTAGCCGTGATCGCTCGGCCAGGCGAAACCGAGCCCGGTCGCCAACGCGATGACGCCCGCGCGGCGCAGCGAATGGTGCACCACCGGGTCCCTCCGGTGCAGGCGCCCGCGCAGCCGACTGAACGCCTCGCGGGCCTGCCCGGTCGCGTAGGCCAGCGCCGGGTCGGCGATGACGTCGTCCGAGCCGGTCGCGATGCGGCTCGCGTACCCCTCGGTGTCGTGCAGCGTCCGCAGCAGGCCGCTGATCTCGGTCGGGATCGTCCCGGTGGAAGTGGCGACGGGGTGCCGCGCGAGCCCTTCGAGGAGCTCGTCCCAGTCGAGCGCGGCGGGGGAGCGGGCGGTGATCTCGTCGGCGAAGTGGCGCAGCAGCCGCGCCGCCAGCAGCAGCGCCTCGGAGTGGAAGGCGACGGTGTCGGCCTCGCGGGCGTCGGCGCGGGCCCGCGCCGAGGCGACGCGGCCGATCGCGGCCGATACGGCGTAGATCTGGGCGCGCGCCTCCTTGACCGACGCGGGCAGGGCCCGGCGCCGGTCGAGTTCCCTGGCGGCCTCGGCGAGCGCCTCGGTCGCGAAGGGCGCGTTCGGGTCGCCCGCCAGCGCCTCGGCCTCGTCGGCGAGGGCCAGCCACGCCCCGGCGAGGATGCCGCGGTCGTGCGCCCACCGGTAGCGCGGCGGCAAGAGCGCCCCGAGCGCCTGCACCGCCGCGCCCGCGCAGACTGCGGCCGCCGCCGCCCACGGCGCCGCGTGTTCGGTCAGGTCGTCGGCGAGGAAGAACGGGATGCCCGAGACGGTGAGCATCACGCCCGTCGCCTGGGAGATCGAGCTGATGAACGTCAGCACCAGCGCGTACACCGCCGCCGCGGCGACGAGGAGCACCGGGTGCCCGAGCGAGCCGAGCAGGAGCCCGCCCGCGCTGGACAGGCCGATCAGCAGCGGCACGCCCGGCTCGGTCCGCGTGCCGGGCGTGAGCAGCCCCACGCCGCCGAGCCAGGCGCCGATGATCGCGGACTCGCCCCACGCCGGCAGGCCCAGCAGCTGCACGACGAGCATGGCGGCGGCGATCCCGGCGGCCGCGCGCGCGGCGAGCACCGGCGCGGCCTCGCCCGCGGTCCAGGACCGCAGGTCGCGGCCCACGCGCCTGAGCGACTCGGCGACCCCGGGATTGACCACACCGCCAGGCTATCGGCCCCGCCGCGCCCCGTGGTGTGACGGCTGCGACCGGTTACCCTTGACCGCATGCAACAACCGGTGCTGGTGGTCGACTTCGGGGCCCAATACGCGCAGCTCATCGCCCGCAGGGTCCGCGAGGCCCAGGTCTACTCGGAGATCGTGCCCTCCGACATGCCCGCGAGCGAGATGCTCGCGAAGCATCCGGCCGCCGTGATCCTCTCCGGCGGCCCCTCCAGCGTCTACGCCGACGGCGCCCCGCACGTCGACGAGGCCCTCTACAAAGCTGGCGTGCCGGTCCTCGGCATCTGCTACGGCTTCCAGGCGATGGCGCAGGCCCTCGGCGGCACGGTCACCAGGACCGGCACCTCCGAGTACGGCGGCACCGAGCTCGACGTCACCGCCTCCTCCAAGCTCCTGGCGGGACTGCCCGAGCGGCAGTCGGTGTGGATGAGCCACGGCGACTCGGTCACCGAGGCACCCGAGGGCTTCACCGTCGTCGCCGCCACCGCCGGGGCCCCCGTCGCCGCCTTCGAGAACGTCGAGGCGCGCCTGGCCGGCGTCCAGTACCACCCCGAGGTGGCCCACACGCCGCACGGCCAGGCCGTCATCCGCCACTTCCTGCACGACATCGCCGGGATCGTGCCGTCGTGGACGAACGCGCAGATCATCGACGAGCAGGTCGCGGCGATCCAGAAGCAGGTCGGCGACAAGCGGGTGCTGTGCGCCCTGTCGGGCGGCGTCGACTCCTCGGTGGCGGCCGCGCTCGTGCACCGCGCCGTCGGCGACCAGCTCACGTGCGTGTTCGTCGACCACGGCCTGCTGCGCGCCGGGGAGGCCGAGCAGGTCGAGAAGGACTACGCGCAGCTCACCGGCATCGACGTGCGCTGCGTGGACGCCTCGGCGCAGTTCCTGGACGCTTTGGCGGGCGTGGCCGACCCCGAGGAGAAGCGCAAGATCATCGGCCGCGAGTTCATCCGGACCTTCGAGGCCGCCGCCCGCGACATCGCCGCCGAGAAGGACATCGAGTTCCTCGTCCAGGGCACGCTCTACCCCGACGTCGTCGAGTCCGGCGGCGGCACCGGCACCGCGAACATCAAGAGCCACCACAACGTCGGCGGGCTCCCCGAGGACCTCCAGTTCGACCTGGTCGAGCCGCTGCGGACCCTGTTCAAGGACGAGGTCCGCGCCATCGGCATCGAACTGGGCCTGCCCGAGGCGATGGTCTGGCGCCACCCGTTCCCCGGCCCCGGGCTCGGCATCCGCATCGTCGGCGAGGTCACGCGCGAGCGCCTCGACCTGCTGCGCGCGGCCGACGCGATCGCCCGCGCCGAGCTGACCGCCGCCGGGCTCGACCGCTCGGTGTGGCAGTTCCCGGTGGTGCTGCTCGCCGACGTCCGAAGCGTCGGCGTCCAGGGCGACGGCCGCACCTACGGCCACCCGGTCGTCTTGCGCCCGGTGACCTCCGAGGACGCCATGACCGCCGACTGGTCGCGCCTGCCGTACGAGCTGCTCGCGAAGATCTCGACGCGGATCACCAACGAGGTGCCCGAGATCAACCGGGTCGTCCTCGACGTCACCAGCAAGCCGCCGGGCACGATCGAGTGGGAGTAGCGCCCTCCGGTGAATGGCGATAGACATCCCATGATCAGGTCGTACAGTTGAGGGATGCAATTCCGGATAGCTGCGTACGGGGAGGTACGTGACGAGAGCGGCCGGCTCCTTCTGACCCGGCGAAACCGCACAGGACGCGAGGCGGCCCCCTGGCATCTGCCGGGGGGCGTCATCGATCACGGCGAGCCCCCCGCCAGCGCGGCCCAGCGCCTGGTGGCCGCGCACACCGGTTTCGAGGTCGCCGCCCTGCGACCGCTCGAGGCGGTCGCCGTCGCCAGACGCGGCACGCACACCAACGCGATCCTCTATCAGGTCGCCGTCGAGGGCGGCCCGGCCTCGGGGCCCGACGGCGAGGCCCTCGAATGGGTCGACCCGGCCACGGCCGCCAAGGAGACCCATTCGCCGTTCGTCTCGGCGTGCCTCGGCCTGGCCGACGACCGGCTCGCGGGCCGCGTCGACAAGGCGCCCACCGAGCTGCGGCCCACGCCGCCGGCCAAGGCCAAGAAGGGCCGCCGCCGCCGGGGCCAGCGCTTCGGCGCCTACGGCGTCGTCGCCGACGCGGCCGGGCGCATCCTGTTGGCGCGCATCGCCGAGGGCTACCCCGGCGGCGGCACCTGGCACCTGCCCGGCGGCGGCGTCGACTTCGGCGAGTCGCCCAGAGCGGCGGTCTTCCGCGAGATCTACGAGGAGACCGGGCAGGACGCCAGCGTCGGCGCGCTGCTGAACGTCACCTCGTTCCGCCACCGCCGCGCGATCGGCCCCGAGGGCTACCCGCTCGACTGGCACGGGGTGCGGGCGATCTACTCGGCGACGGTCGCCGACCCTTCGGCCGCGCAGGTCGTCGAGGCCGCCGGCGGCTCCACGTCCGAGTCGCGCTGGTTCGACGCGGGCGTGCTGGCCGACCTGCCGCTGTCGGCGGCGGTCGAGGACGCCCTGGAGGTGGTGGACTTGACGAAGCTCGCGGCCACGCCGCCCAGAGCGGCTTAACGCCAGCGGGCGATGACGGTCTCTCCGGCGCGGATCGGCTCGCCCGGCGCGCAGACCGCGTCGGCGAGACCGGCCGGGAGGTAGACGTCGGTGCGCGAGCCGAACCTGATGAGCCCGTACCGCTCGCCCTTCGCCAGCGCCGCGCCGACCTTGGTGCGGTTGACGATCCGCCGCAGCACCGCGCCGGTGCGCTGGGCGACCACGACGCGGCCGCGGGCGGTGGCCAGGACGGTGTAGCAGGCGGCGTTGTGCTCGGCCTCGGGCGCCGAGACCTTCGCGTACCCGCCCTTCTCGAGGAACACGTCGACGACCTCGCCCGCGGCGGGGGCGCGGTTGATGTGGACGTCCAGGAGCGACAGGTGCACCGAGATCCGCAGCCACTCGGCGCCCGCGGTGCCGGTGGCGGCGCCGAACCGCTCGTCGACGACGGTCTCGACGCCCATGACGCGCCCGTCGGAGGCGGCCAGGACCGCCTCGGGCTCGTCGTCCTCGCCGCGCAGGTCCGCCTCGCGCTGCGGGTCGCGGAAGAACGCCGCGACCGGGAGGGCCGCGGCGGCCGGGACCAGCCACGCCTTGGAGGAGGGGCGGATCCGCTTCGTCGCCCACGCCGCGCCGAGCAGTGCCCCGCCGATGATCATGCCGTTGGAGTCGAGGTGCATGCCGGGGGTGAGCGGCACCGACGAGGCCCGCCACGCCGGGGCGAGGTCCTCGGCGGGCGCGACGCCCCGCGGCGCGGCCGCGTGCGCATCGGCCGAGCCGATGCGCAGCTTGTGGATCCGCAGCGGCGGGAAGGACCGCACGACCAGGTCGGTGCCGATGCCGTACTCGGCGACCAGTTCGGCGATCTCCTCGCGCGCCGGGGCGGTGAGCGTCGCGGCGAAGGACAGGACGCCGCCGGGGACGACCTTCGCGCGCAGCGTCGCGATGTCGGCGATGAACGCCTCGGCCTCGACGGTGACGGGCGCGGCGAGCATCACCTGCTCGGCCGCCTCGGCGTCGGCCAGGTCGTCGACGACGGTGACGTTCCCGGCCGTCCAGGAGCCCTCGGCGTCGAGCGCCGCACGCAGATCCGAAGTGGAGGAACGGTCGGCGACGACGGTGAGCCGGTCGGACGGCATGAGCGCCTCGAGTGCCGCCGTCAGCACCGGGTTCCCCCAGGCGGCGTCGACGACGAGACCGCTCTTGGGGCCGCGCCGGCGGCTGAATTCGTCGGTGATGCCGCGAGCCGCGGCTTTCGAGATCGGCATGCCCCCGACTATAGAGCGCCCCGCCCGCCCTCCAGGCGCTGCCGGGACCGGTCGATGCCTGCGGCAAGCGCCGTGGCGGCAGTGGTGAAAAGCATTCAATGCACCGGTTTGGCATCGTACTTTCGGTGAATTCCAAGCATCATTCGTATGAGCGGCCGCGCCTCGGCCGCGAGCGTCTCGTTTCCCTTCGTAGCAAGCGGACCACAACCCCACCGCTCCAGGAGGACGGAAGAACGATGAGACGACACCCGAGACTCGCCCCCTTCGCGGCGCTCGCCGCCGCGGCCCTGACCGCGCTCGTCCCCGCGGGCGCGGCCAGTGCCCAAGAGGACGAGCGCGAGCCGGTCACCGGCGACATCGTCGTCGACGAGGGCCTCGAACTGCGCGGCACCCTCGGCGCCGAGCAGTGGGACACGTGGGCGAACATGCTGGGGCTCACCCCGCGCGGCGGCGAGGAGACGCTCCAGGTCTACTGCATCGACATCCGCACCGAGCTCGACCACACCAGCCCCTACACCGAGGGCGACTGGGAGTCCTCGGGCGTGGCGAACCTCGAGAAGGTCCGCTGGGTCCTGTTCAACGGCTACCCGAACGTCACCGCCGAGGACCTGCTGGCGACCACCGACGCCGAGTCCGACGCGGACTGGGACGAGACCGGGACCGCCCGCGTCGCCTACGCCGGGACGCAGGCCGCCGTCTGGCACTTCACCGACGGCTTCAAGCTCGACACCGACGACGCCGTCATCGGCGGCAGCGACGAGCAGAGCGCGGCCGTGGCCGCGGTCTACGAGTACCTGACGGCGAACGCCGGGCGCGTCCCCGACCCCTCGGAGTTCTACATCGAACTCGACGGCGCCGAGGAAGCCTCCTATGCGGACGGCAGGTTCGGCCCGTACACGATCCGCTCGACCGCCGGGCCGGTCGAGCTGAGCGCCGAGGGCGGCACGCTGGTCGACGCCGAAGGCCGTGAAGTGGACATGCTGGAGGACGGCGGGCAGTTCGCCATCGTGCTCGACGAGGGCTCGGAGAAGATCACCATCACCGCCCACGGCACCTACGACCTCCCGGTCGGCCGGGTCTTCATCGCCGACCCCACCGCCGAGGTCGAGGAGTCCAACCGGGTCGCCTCGCAGATGCTCATCCTCGCCCAGCCGCGGGAGGCCGACATCCCCGCCGAGTGGGCCTTCGCGCTCCAACTGCCCGAGGACGAGCACCCCACTGAGTCCGCCAGCGAAGCGGCCCAACCGAAACTGCCGACCACCGGCGTGAATCTCACGGTGGTCTTCGCCGCCGGGCTGGCGCTGCTCATCGGCGGCTCCACCGTCATGGCCCTGGCGAAGCGGAAGTCCGCCGCCGGTTAGACCCGACAGACGCGGGGACGCACGAGCCCCGCTGCCGCCGGAGCGTTCGAGCCCGTCTTTCCAGAGCATCGCCGTCCAGTGCATGCCGATCGGGTTCGCGGCCGGGCACGCTCCGGCGGCTCACTCACTTGCATCGGGCGCATGGTGCGCCGGGGCCGAAGCGGGACTGCGCTTCGGCCCCGGCTCTTGCGTCCCAAGAGCGTCCACGCGTCACCGACGGGCGTCCCACGGACATCGATGCCGAATCGTTACAGTGTCGTCCCTCATGTGGACCGGCCGAGATCCCTTGCCGTCCAGGCAAAACCCCTGATCGGTACCGTTTCGGTGACGAAACCGGGTCTAGTGCAACCGGCGCGAGGTCACTAGCGTGTCGTATGCAGAACCAACGCGTCAATTCCCCGGAAAACAAAAGGGACTTCAACAGATGATGAAAAAAGCCCTGAAAGGGTCGCTGGCCGCTGCCGCGGGACTCGCGCTCGGCCTCGGCACCAGCGGAATCGCGCTGGCGCAGGACGGTGAGGCGGCTCCCACCGCTGTCACCGGCACCTACCAGCTCATTGAAAAAGGCATCACCCTCAACGGGGAGATCCCGGGCGAGAACATGGACGTCAGGGCCCAGCTGCGGGGCCTCAAGCTGAACGAGGGCGACGTCCGCCTCGTCTACTGCATCCAGATCAATGTGGGCATGAACGAGGACGTCGACCACGTGGAGAGCACCTGGGAGGCCGTCGGCGTCGACAACCTTCCGGAGGTGCTCGGCGTGCTGCTCGCCGGCTACAACGGTTCCAACGCCGCCGAGCTCATCGAAGCCGCCGGTGCCTCCGGCGAGGACCTCGGTGACTTCAACGAGGCCCAGGTCGCCTACGCCGGCACCCAGGCCGCCATCTGGTCGCTGACCGACGACTGGACCCCCGACGCCGACCCGACCGAGGGCGGGCAGGGCGTCGACAACGCCGTCACGAAGATCAAGGACTACCTGCGGGCCACCGAGCCGGTCGACGAGCCCGACATGGACCCGTACTTCGAGACCGACGACTCCGAAGCGGTCGTCGAGGGCGACACCTACGGCCCCTTCACCGTCTCCACCAACCTCGGCTCGGTCACCTTCGCGCAGCCCGAGGGCGCCACCATCGTCGACGAGAACGGCGAGGCCGTCACCGAGTTCGTCGACGGTCAGACCTTCTACGTCAAGTTCGACGAAGGCCAGTCCGGACCCGTCGCGCTCACCACCGACTCGGTCATCTGGACGACGCCGGTCGGCCGCGTCTTCGTTCCGGTCAACGACGAGGAGGATCCCGGCCAGAACCTCATCCTGGCCGAGTCCCACGAAGAGGAGCTCGCCGCCGAACTCGAGTTCGAGATCGCCGTCGAGGACGTCCCCGCCACCACCCCGGCCGCGCAGCCGCAGCTGCCGCAGACCGGCACGAACCTCACCATGGTCGCCGGCATCGGCGGCGCCGTGCTGCTCGCCGGTGTCGCCGCGCTGGTGCTCATGCGCCGCCGCGCCGCCACCGCCGGGGCCGACTGGGGCTCGGACGACGACAAGTAGCCGATCCCGCGCGCGGGCCGCACGCGCTTGAGCAGGGCCCGCGACACGGAATATGCGACAAAGCCCACACGCCCGCTGGTGTCACCGGCGGGCGTGTGGCATAATTGCCGACGTGAATCAGAACGCGCGATTTTACTTTTACTACGGCACGGATCGTCCGAGCCGTAGGTCGTCGCGCTGACCACAGACCTACAGCCCCGGGCGATGAGCCCGGGGTTTTTGCGCACCCAGGGCTCGAACCCGGACATGCGATCCGAAACGTACAAGGAGAAGCCCTGATGAGCACCACCACTGCCGACCAGACCGGGACCGACGAGCTCGGCGAGCTGCGCGGCCAGATCGACGCGCTCGACGCCGAGATCGTCCGCCTCTGGAAAGAGCGCGCCGGTCTGTCCAAGCGCGTCGGCGAGATCCGCATGGCCGGGGGCGGGACCCGCCTGGTCCTCGACCGCGAGCGCGCCATCCTGGAGAAGTACCGCACCGCCCTCGGCGAAGACGGCACCCAGATCGCCATGCTCATTCTCAGGGCGGGGCGCGGGCCGCTCTGAACCGCCCGGGCTCATGCCGCGCCGGGTCGTCGTACCCCGCGCGGCATAATTGACCCCCTATGAGTCACGACGCCACCGAATCCCCGCTGACCGGCCTCAACGAACCGCAGCGACAAGCCGTGGAGCACGCCGGCTCCCCCCTGCTCATCGTCGCCGGGGCGGGATCGGGCAAGACCCGCGTCCTCACCCACCGCATCGCCCACCTCCTCGCCGAGCGCGGCGCCCATCCCGGTGAGATCCTGGCGATCACCTTCACCAACAAGGCCGCCGCCGAGATGCGCGAACGCGTCGACGCCCTCGTCGGGCCCCGCTCGCGGGCCATGTGGGTCTCGACCTTCCACTCCGCGTGCCTGCGGATCCTGCGCCGCGAGGCCCACCGGCTCGGCTGGAAGTCGAGCTTCACGATCTACGACACCGACGACGCCCGCCGCCTGCTCACCCAGATCGTCAAGGAGCTCGGCCTCGACTCCAAGAAGCAGTCGCCGCGCTGGTTCGCCGCCGAGATCTCCCGGTTCAAGAACGAGCTCATCGGCCCCGAACAGGCCGCCGCCGCGGCCGACGACGCCCGCAGCCGCCTCATCGCCGACGTCTACGCCCAGTACGACGAGCGCCTGCGCCTGGCCGGCGCGGTCGACTTCGACGACATCATCGGCACCACCGTCCACCTGCTCCAGGCCTTCCCCGAGGTCGCCCGCTCCTACCGGATGCGGTTCCGCCACGTCATGGTCGACGAGTACCAGGACACCAACCACGCCCAGTACGTCCTCATCCGCGAACTGGTCGGCACCGGCGAGGACGCCGCCGAGCTGTGCGTCGTCGGCGACGCCGACCAGTCCATCTACGCCTTCCGCGGCGCCACCATCCGCAACATCATCGAGTTCGAGCGCGACTACCCCGACGCGAAGACGATCCTGTTGGAGCAGAACTACCGCTCCACGCAGACGATCCTCGACGCCGCCAACGGCGTCATCCGCAACAACACCGAGCGCGGCCGCGAGAAGCGCCTGTGGAGCGACGAGGGCGCCGGGGCGGCGATCCTCGGCCACACCGGCGACAACGAGCACGACGAGGCCGCCTGGGTCGCAGGCCGCATCGACGAGCTCGCCGACGCGGGGGAGACCTCCTTCGGCGACGTCGCGATCTTCTACAGGACGAATGCGCAGTCACGCGCCTTCGAGGAGGTGTTCGTGCGCCGCGGCATCCCCTACAAGGTCGTCGGCGGCGTGCGGTTCTACGAGCGCAAGGAGGTCCGCGACCTGCTCGCCTACCTCAAGCTCACCGTCAACGGCGACGACACCGTCTCGGCGCAGCGGGTCGTCAACGTGCCCAAGCGCGGCGTCGGGGACCGCGCCGTCGCCGAGATCGAGGCGCTCGCCGCCCGGCACCGGATCTCCTTCCCGGCGGCGCTGCGCCGCGTCGACGAGGCCGTCGGCGTCTCCTCGCGCGCCCGCGGTGGCATCAAGCGGTTCTGCGAGATCCTCGACGCGGCCACCGAACTGGCGCGCACGGCGGGTCCTGAGGAGGTCCTCGACAAGCTCATCGCCGACACCGGATACCTCGAAGGGCTCGAGCAGAGCAACGACCCCAGGGACGAAGGGCGCGTGGAGAACCTCCAGGAGCTCGTGGCCGTCGCCCACGAGTTCACCGAGCAAGTCGTGCGCGGCGCTTCGGATCCGGTCGACGAGGAGCCCGACATGAACGCCGACGTCGCCTCCTTCCTGGAGCACGTCGCGCTCGTGTCCGACGCGGACTCCATTCCCGACCCCGAGGCCGAGGACGGCGGCGTGGTGACGCTGATGACGCTCCACACCGCGAAGGGCCTGGAGTTCGACACGGTGTTCCTCACCGGCATGGACGACGGCCTGTTCCCGCACGAGCGTTCCATGTCGAAGCCGGGCGACCTGGAGGAGGAGCGGCGCCTCGCCTACGTGGGCCTCACCCGCGCCCGCAAGCACCTGCACGTCACCCGCGCCGGGACGCGGAACGTGTTCGGGCAGCCGGAGTTCTACGCCGCCAGCCGGTTCCTCTCCGAGATTCCGTCGGGGTTGATCGAATGGACCGAGGCCGCGCCGCCGCCGCGCCCGGCGAAGGGCCGCACGCCGTCGTTCGGGCAGCCGATCACCGTGCGCAACCCGGCGGACGTGCCGTCGCTGGAGGTGGGGGACCGGGTCACCCACGACAAGTGGGGCATGGGCCGCGTCGTCGAGCTCAAGGGCTCGGGGCCCAGGGCCCAGGCGCGCATCGACTTCGGCGACGGCGAGCCGAAATGGGTGATCCTGCGGCTCGCTCCCGTCGCGAAGCTCTAAGTCAGCTCCAGGCCCGCCGATTCGAGGTAGCCGATCGGCTCCACCGGCTCGCCGTTCACATGCACCTCGAAGTGGACGTGCGGGCCGAGCGAGAACCCGGTGTTGCCCGACTTGGCGATCTCCGTGCCCGCGTCCACCTGCTGGCCTTTGGCGACGAGGACCTCGGAGTTGTGCCCGTAGTAGGTCTCGACGCCGTCGCCGTGGTCGATGACGACGAGGTTCCCGAACCCCGACTCCCACCCGGCGTACTCGACGGTGCCGGGGTAGGCGGCGTAGACGGGCGTGCCGATGGCCGCGGCCAGGTCGATCCCGTTGTGGCTGCGGCCCCACCGCCGCCCGAACAGGGACGTGATGTCGATGTGGTCGAGCATCGGCCGCCACTCGATCTGCGCGGGCTGGGCGTCGATCGGCGAGTGGCGCTGCTCGTCTCGGGTCTCGGCCGGTGGGGTCGCGGCCGTCTCGCCGGGGGCCTCGACGGCGGGAGCCCGGGCGGTCGGCGCCTGCCCGCTGGGAGCCGGGGCGGCGACGGCCTCGGGGCGGGAGGTCTCCTCGGCGATCGCGGCGATGTCCGCGACCGCCTGCGAGGCGGCCGGGTCGGGTTCTCCTGAAGGGAGCCCCGCCGCGCTGGCGAGGGCGACGATCGACGAGGCGGCGACGGCGGAGCCGACGACCGCGGTGTAGCGGCGCTGCGTCCCGTCGACCAGTGGGGCGAGTTCGGCCGCCCACGAGGCGCGGTGCTGGCCTCGCATGCGATGCGGCCGGGTGGCGTGGCGCCGGATCGTCTCCGCGCCCGCCCGTCCGGTTTCGGACATCGGTCCTCCGGGGCCGTGGCGGCGCTCATCGCCGGGGAGCACCCGGGGGCTTGCCCGAACGTGAGCCTTGCGATCGGATCACCGTAGCGTCGCGCCGAGCGGCCGGGCGAGATTCGTCACCGGTCGGTGTGTCGGGAGCGGCGGATCGGTAAGCGTTCGCCCGCAAGGGATGGGGGTCACCCTGGCGATCGGACACATTGCCGATGTGAGCGATCACCAGGGTCGAAAGGCGCTCACATCCCCTGGTGGAGCGGGCCTTTTCACAAGGGCTTCGGTCGCAATGACCGGACCCGTCGACAAGAGCGCTTCGGCCATCGGAGAGAATGATGCGAGTCGTACTCACCCGTACGGCTGAACCAGAAATGGCCTGAGGTTCACGTCGGCAGGACTTTCCAAGTGCGAGAGGACTGTGGCACGATGGGCTGTACGGTCCCCTTGAACATACAAAACTCAGCAACTCACGGGAGGCCTCGTGAAACCGGTCAGACTGCTTAAGCGACTCGCTGCGGCCACAGCGACAGGGCTGCTCGCCATGGGCCTCGTTGCCGGAACCGCCTCGGCGGCGTCCGCGAACTCCGGCGATGTGGCCTTCACCGTCCAAGGCGGCAACTCCGGCGACGTGGCGCTCGTCGCCCCCCAGGACAACTCTGGTGATGTGGCCGTTGCCACTCCCCAGGGCGGCAACTCCGGAGACGTCGCCTGATTCAGGCGCAGTGTCATGAAGGCGAGTGCCCGTGATCCGAGATCGGTACCCGCGGCTCATCGGCCGGGTACTGCCATGGGCACTCACCGCACTGCTCGTCGCCACCGACGTGGCGGCGCTCGTCTACTTCGGTCCGCCGCAGGATTATCCGATCCTCCAGGTCGCGATGTTCGCGGCCTGCTTCGTGCTCGCCCAGAACCTGCTGGTGCAGCAGCACTTCCGCGGGCTCCGGATCTCCTTCAACCTGGCCGACATCCCGCTCGTCCTCGCGCTGTTCTACCTGCCGCCGTTCTGGATCGTCATGGTCCGCGTCGTGGCGTCGCTGATCTACTACACCGGGCGGTACCTGCGCAGCAAGGACTTCGGGCTGCTCAAGCCGCTGTTCAACATCGGCATGTCGGTCTTCGGGGCCGCCACCGCCGCGGCGGTCGTCCAGTACACGGGCCTGGGGAACGCCAACGACCCCCGCACCTGGCTGATCATCGTCGGCGCGGTCGTCCTCGTCGGATTCGTCACCACGATCCTCATCTCGCTGCTGCTCCTGCTCATCGGCGGATGGAGCAGCATGATCAGGGCCTGGGTCGGGTTCGCGATGACGCTGGCCGGGCCCGTCATGGCCGCCTGCGTCGGCCTGATCTTCCTCGTCCTCATCGAGGCCACCGTGTGGTCCGTGATCCCCGTCGCGTTCCTGCTGCTCACCATCGTCGTCTTGGCCCGCAGCTACATGAAGCTCCGC
This sequence comes from Glycomyces arizonensis DSM 44726, assembly GCF_000482705.1. GTDB lineage: Bacteria > Actinomycetota > Actinomycetes > Mycobacteriales > Micromonosporaceae > Glycomyces > Glycomyces arizonensis. The sequence continues at coordinate 14,589 of NZ_AXWO01000029.1, forward strand.
CGCCAGCGCCACATCCTCGGCGAACTCAACAACTTCACGCAGCTCGTCGCCGACTCGGTCCGCTCCAACCGGCTCATCGACGCCGTGCTCGGGCGCCTCCGCGAGATCCTCTCCGCCGAATCGGCCACGGTCTGGGTGCCCGCCGGGGGGCGGTACCCGGAGATCCGGCTGACCTCATCGGTCGACGACCACGGCCTCACCGACCTCGACCCGGTCCCCGGGAGCCTCCAGCGGTCGGTCATCGACACGAAGGAACCGCTCCTGGTGGATCTGCGCCACGGCAGCCGCCGGCAGCGCGACGAGCTCGAGTCCGCCGGACTGCGCTGCGCCATCCTGGTACCGCTGCGATCCGGCGACGACGTGTACGGATGCCTGTCGGTCGCCGACCGCATCGGGGGAGAATTGTCCGTTTTCGGCCCGGTCGACCTCCAACTCCTCGAGACCGTCGCCGCCCACGTCAGCGTCGCCGTCGACAACACCCGCCTGATCGACCAGCTCCGCCATGACGCCTACCACGACCCGCTCACCGGGCTGGCGAACCGGCGGCGCAGCCTCGAAGCCCTCCAGGAGGCGCTCGCGATCACCGTCCCCGGCGAGGTCGTCGCCGTGCTCATGTTCGACGTCGACGGCATGCACGAGATCAACGACGCCCTCGGGCACGAGGCCGGGGACGCGCTTTTGGCCGAGTTCAGCCGCCGCCTCACCGCCCACGCCCCGGACGCCTCGTTCATCGGCCGCATCGACTCCGACGAGTTCATCCTCCAGACGCGGCTGCCCTCCACCGAGGCCGCCGCCGAGACCGCCCGGCTGCTGCGCGCCGAAGTGCAGGGCCCGTTCGAGTTCAGCGGTGTCGCCGTCGAGGTCTCGGCCGCCGTCGGGGTCGTCACCCACCCGGACTTCGCCACCGACGCCGACGAGCTCCTCCAGCGGGTCGACACCGCCACCAGGCAGGCCAAGGACGCCGGCGACGGCGTCCAGACCTACCACTCGGGCCTCGAATCCGAGAGCCTGCGGCGCATCGGCCTCGCCGCCGACCTGCGCCGCGCCCTCGACCGCGACGAGCTCGAAGTCCACTTCCAGCCCAAGGTCAGCCTCGCCGACGGCGCCCTGTCCGGCGCCGAGGCCCTGGTCCGGTGGCCCCACCCGACGTACGGGCCCGTCGCGCCCGAGGAGTTCATCGCGATCGCCGGGAGCACCGGCCAGCTGGAGCAGCTCACCGAGATGGTCCTGGCCGAGGCGCTGCGGCGCTCGGCCGAATGGGCCAGGGAGGACGGGCCGCTGCCGATGGCGGTGAACCTCTCGCCGCGGACCCTCGCCGACGCGGACTTCCCCGCCGTGGTGGCCGCGCTGCTCGAACGGCACGCGGTGCCGCCGGAGCGGCTGACGTTCGAGATCACCGAGAACGACATGGCCGCCGACCGGGCCCGGCTCGCGCCGGTGCTGGACCGGCTGCACTCGATGGGCGTGCGGCTGTCGGTCGACGACTTCGGCACGGGCTACTCCTCGCTGGCGTACCTGCGGCGGCTGCCGATCCAGGAGATCAAGATCGACCTGCGGTTCGTGCAGGGCATGGCGACCGACGCCGACGACCGGGCGATCGTCAAGGCGGTCCTCGGCCTGGCCAGGCACTTCGAGGTCGCGGTGGTGGCCGAGGGCATCGAGTCGCACCAGACGGTCGAGGAGCTGCGGGCGATGGAGTGCGAGACCGGCCAGGGCTACTACTTCTCCAGGCCGCTGTCGCCCGACCGCTTCGCGGCGTGGCTCCAGACGCAGGGCGGCGGCAGGGACTCCGGCCGCCTCAGGGCCGTCTGAGCAGTCAGTGCGCCCGGCCTGTGTCCTGAGCCGCATCGCAGGCCCCGCTTCGAAAGACCGGGCGGGATCATGTACTCTTGTCAAGGCCGCGTGAGAGCGCGAGCGCCCCAATAGCTCAGTCGGCAGAGCGTCTCCATGGTAAGGAGAAGGTCAACGGTTCGATTCCGTTTTGGGGCTCGGAAGCACGTACCTGTCTCGGCGAAGCTTGCGAGCCGCAGATCACACGATGCTTCGGCTGCCTTCGACAGATGCTTTCCGATGGCAGTGGGCGCACGGCGGTGTAGCTCAGTGGTAGAGCAAACGACTCATAATCGTTGTGTCGGCAGTTCGATCCTGCCCATCGCTACTTTTTTGTTCAGCGTCGACTACCGAGCTAGGCTAGTCGACGCTTTTGTTTTGTCCGATCCAACCGGCCGCCGGGCCGGTTGCAGCTAGAGGAAGGCACTCATCGTGGCCAAGGCTACTGACGTTCGCCCCAAGATCACCATGGCGTGCGTGGAGTGCAAGGAGCGCAACTACATCACGAAGAAGAACCGGCGGAACAACCCCGACCGGCTCGAGCTCAAGAAGTACTGCCCGCGCTGCAGGACCTCCCGGGTGCACAAAGAGACCCGCTAGGCTCCGCGCCCGGCATGCTCAACACTTCGTATGTGGGACGGTCCCTGCCGACCACCGAACCGGTGACGATCAGCGCCGAGTCGGTCTCGCGTTTCGCGCGCGCCCTCGGGCTGCCCGAGGACGCACAGATCCCGCCTACCTACTTGATCTCCCTCACGCTGCCCGCGGCGGACCCGCTCATCGCCGACCCCGATTTCGGGCTCGACTGGAGCCGCGTCCTGCACCGCGAGCAGCGCTTCGCCTACCGCCGCGAGCTGCGACCGGGCGAGAGCGTCTCCTGCGCCGCCACGGTGGAGTCGATCAAGACCGTCGCGGGCAACGACCTCCTCGTCCTGCGCACCGACGTCATCGGCGACGAGGGCGTCGCGGCCGAGGTCTGGACCACCCTCTTCGTGGCGGGAGACCCGCAGTGATGACGCCGCAGCTCGAAGTCGGCCACACCGTCTTCAGCACCTCCTACCCCGTCGAGCGCGCCGACCTCGCCCGGTACGCCGACGCTTCGGGGGACCGCAACCCCATCCACCTCGACGAGGCCGCCGCGAAGGCCGCCGGGCTGCCGGACGTCATCGCCCACGGCATGTACACGATGGGCCTGGTCTCCCGCGCGATCCTCGAATGGCTCGCCTCGGCTGGGGTCGACGCGCGGATCACCGAGTTCTCGGCCCGCTTCGCCAAGCCCGTCGTCGTGCCGGTCGGCGGGACGGCCGTCGCGATCGAAGGCAAGGTCCGCAAGGTCGAAGGCGACACCGTCGAGGTCGCGATCACGGCCGTCAGCGGCGGCGACAAGGTCCTCGCCCCGGCGCGGGCCACGCTCACCGCGAACCGGGCGGACGCCTGACCTGCGGCACTGCCGCCGTCATTCGTACGTGAAGAACCCTTTGCCGCTTTTGCGGCCGATCTCGCCCGCGGCCACGAGCCTGCGCAGCAGCGCGGGCGGGAAGAACTTCGGGTCGGCCGTGTCGTCGTAGATGTTCTCGGTGGCGTGCGCGATCACGTCGATGCCCGTCAGGTCGGCCGTCGCCAGCGGCCCCATCGGGTGGCCGAAGCCCAGCCTGCAGGCCGTGTCCAAGTCCTCGGCCGAGATCACGCCGTCCTCGACCAGACGCGCCGCCTCGTTGATGAACGCGCAGATCAGCCGCGTCGTCGCGAACCCGGCCACGTCCCGGTTCACCACCACGCACGTCTTGCCGGCGCTCTCGGCGAACGAGCGGGCCCGCTCCAGCGCCTCGTCGCTCGTGTGCATGCCGCGCACCAGCTCGCACAGCGCCATCATCGGCACGGGGGAGAAGAAGTGCGTCCCCACCACCCGCTCGGGGTGCGTCGCTGCCGCCGCTATCTGGGTGATCGGGATCGCCGAGGTGTTCGTCGCCAGGACGGCCTGGGGTCCGCAGACCTCCGAGAGCCGCCGGAAGACCTCCTGCTTGACGTCGAGGCGCTCGAACACCGCCTCCACGACGATGTCGGCCTCGGCGGCCACGTCGAGGTCGGTGGTCGGGGCGATCCGGTCCCGGGCCGCCCCGGCGGCCTCAGCGGTCACCTTCTCCTTCGCGACGAACTTGTCGAGCGAGGCGCCGATGGACGCCTCCGCCCGCTCCAGCGCCCGCGGATCGCTGTCGACCAGCGCCACGTCCCACGCGCCGAGGGCCGCGACCTGCGCGATGCCCGAACCCATCAGTCCCGAACCGATTACCGCCACTTGCGCCATGCGGTGAGGCTATATGGTCGAGGGCATGGCGGTCAATCTCACCAGGATCTACACCAAGACCGGCGACGACGGCACCACCGGCCTCGCCGACTTCACGCGCGTGCCCAAGACGCACCCCCGGCTTGCGGCGTACGGCGACGTCGACGAGCTGGGCGCCGCCGTCGGGGCCGCGCTCGCGCTCCACGGCGGCGAGATCGACGAGGGCGTGACCGCGGTGCTGCTGGCCGTCCAGAACGATCTGTTCGATGTGGGCGCCGATCTGTCCACGCCGGTGGCCGAGGACCCGAAGCACCCGCCGCTGCGCATCGACGAGGGCTATGTGGAGCGCCTGGAGGGCTGGATCGACGAGTACAACGCCGAGTTGCAGCCGCTGCGCTCCTTCGTGCTCCGCGGCGGCACGCGGGGCGCGGCCCTGCTGCACCAGGCGTGCACGGTCGCCCGGCGCGCCGAGCGCGCGACGTGGGCGCTGCTGGAGGCCGAGCCGGAGACCACGCACCCGGTGCCGGTCACCTACCTCAACCGGCTCTCCGATCTGTTGTTCGTGTTGGCGCGCACCGCGAATCCCGGCGGCGACGTCCTCTGGCAGCCCAAGAGGTCACAGCGGTAACACCGGCTCCGGTGGGGCCCTGCTGTCCCTGCGTTGCTGAATTGTTACGCCTCGCGTCGCGGCGGATCTTGACCTGAGCGGTAACACCGGCAAAAATATGACCGGTAACATGTGCCTGAATGAATTCAAATCCCTCGAAATATCGTCTCAAGAAAGGCAGCACTCCCGTGCTCAAGAAGACCCTTGCCGGCATCGCGGCCGGCGCACTCCTCCTCGGCATGGCCGCCTGCGGCGGCTCCGATGACGACGGTGGCGGCGGCGGTTCCGACGACGGCCTGATCGTCGGCTTCGCGCAGGTCGGCGCCGAATCGGCCTGGCGCGTGGCGAACTCGGAGTCGGTCAAGGCCTCCGCCGAAGCCGACGAGCGCATCGGCGAGCTCAAGTTCGTCGACGCCCAGCAGGAGCAGGAGAAGCAGATCGAGGCGATCCGCAACTTCATCACCCAGAAGGTCGACGTCATCGTCCTGGCACCTGTGGTCGAGACCGGCTGGACCGACGTGCTCACCGAGGCCGAGAACGCCGGCATCCCCGTCATCCTCGCCGACCGCGGCATCGAGGAGGCCGACGAGGACCTCTACGTCACCCGCATCGGCTCGGACTTCATCGAGGAGGGCCGCAAGGCCGGCACCTGGACGACCGAGGAGTTCGCCGACAACGACACCACCCGCATCCTCCAGCTCGAAGGCACCGTCGGCTCCGCTCCGGCCAACGACCGCAAGACCGGGTTCTTCGAGGTCCTCGACTCCGAGGGCTTCTCCTACGAGCTGGTCGACTCCCAGTCCGGCGACTTCACCGCCGAGGGCGGCAAGGCCGTCATGGAGACCTTCATCTCCACCCACGGCCTGGAGGACATCGACCTGCTGTACGCCCACAACGACGAGATGGGCCTCGGCGCCATCCAGGCGATCGAAGAGGCCGGCTACACCCCCGGCGTGGACATCGAGATCATCATCGTCGACGGCTCCAAGGCCGGGTTCGAGGCCGGGGCCGAAGGCAAGGTCAACTACATCGTCGAGTGCAACCCCGTCTTCGGCGACCAGCTGATGGACCTCGTCGTCCAGGTCGCCAACGGCGACGAGGTCGAGAAGTTCACGGCCGTGGAGGAGAGCGCCTACGGCGAGGGCGAGTTCGAGGCCGAGCTGCCCAACCGGAAGTTCTAGACCCGCATACCGTGTCCGGGCGTCCGGCGGGGCCGATGCGGCTCGCCAGGCGCTGCCGAGCCGCCGCCCCGCGGGCCCGCCGGCCGCCCGGACCACCCCCCGACAACCCCAGAGCGAAGGTAAGAGCCTATGTCCGACGAGCCGATCGTCCAGATGAGGGGCATCACGAAGGACTTCACCGGGGTCCGCGCCCTCGACGGCGTCGACCTCACCCTCAGGCCCGGCGAGATCCACGCCGTCATGGGCGAGAACGGCGCCGGGAAGTCCACCTTGATCAAGGTGCTCACGGGCGTCCACAGTCCCGACGCCGGCCGGATCCTCCTGGGCGGCGAACCGGTCCGGTTTCACAGCCCCGGCCACGCCCAGGCGGGCGGCATCTCCACGGTCTACCAGGAGGTCAACCTCACCGAGAACCTCTCGGTGGCCGAGAACCTCTTCGCCGGGCGCGAACCGCGCCTCGGGCCGTTCATCAACTTCCGGGCCATGCGCCGCCGCGCCGCGGCCCTGATGTCCGACATCGGCGTCGACATCAACGTGGCCGCGCCGCTGTCGTCCTATTCGATCGCCACCCAGCAGCTGGTCGCCATCGCCCGCGCCGTCGACATCGACGCCAAGGTCCTCATCCTCGACGAGCCGACCTCCTCGCTCGACCGCGACGAGGTCGCCGTGCTGCTGCGCGTCATGCGCCGCCTCGCCGACTCCGGGTGCGCCCTGGTCTTCATCTCCCACTTCCTCGACCAGGTCTACGAGATCTGCGACCGGATGACGGTGCTGCGCAACGGGTCGCTCGTCGGCGAATGGGCCACGGCCGAGCTGCCGGAGAGCGAGCTCATCGGCCACATGCTCGGGCGCGAGGTCGAGGCGCTCGACGCCATCGAACGCCGCGCCTCCGAGAGCGCGCCCGAGGGCGGGACGCCGCTGCTGTCGGCCGAAGGCTTGGGCCGCAAGGGCTCCATCGCGCCGTTCGACCTCGACATCCGCGAAGGCGAGGTCGTCGGCCTGGCCGGGCTCCTCGGCTCGGGCCGCACCGAGGCCGCCCGCCTCATCGCCGGGGCCGACCGCCACGACGCCGGGCACCTCGCCTTCGACGGGCGCCAGGTCTCGGGGCACAACCCCCGCACCGCCGCCGCCCGCGGCATCGGCTTCTGCCCCGAGAACCGCAAGACCGAAGGGCTCGTGGGGGAGCTGAGCGTCGCCGAGAACATGATCCTCGCGATGCAGGCCTCCCGCGGCTGGGCCAGGGCCATCCCGCCCGCCCGCCGCGCCGAGCTCGTCGACGAGTTCATCGCCAAGCTCGACATCCGCCCGGCCGACCCCGACCTGCCGGTGGCGAACCTCTCCGGCGGCAACCAGCAGAAGGTCCTCCTGGCCCGCTGGATGCTCATTGCGCCGCGTCTGCTCATCCTCGACGAGCCCACCCGCGGCATCGACGTCGGCGCCAAGGCCGACATCCAGCGCCTGGTCGCCGAGCTGTCAGCGGAAGGCATGGCCGTTTTGTTCATCTCCGCCGAGCTCGAGGAGGTCACCCGGCTGTCCGACCGGATCGCCGTCCTGCGCGACCGCGAGCTCATCGACGTCCTCCACGAGGAGTCCGACATGACCACCGAACGCATCGTCGACACGATCGTCTCCCGAGGAGGCGCCGAATGAGCGCCTCGACCTCGCTGAAGACCGGCCGGGGGAGGGCTGGCGCCTACTTCAAGCGGCTGATGTGGCCGCTCATCGTCCTCGCGGCGCTCCTGATCGTCAACGTGGCCGTCACCGGCTTCGACTTCCTCATCCCCGACGTCCACGACGACCGCCTCTCCGGCGCGTTCGTCAACATCCTGCGCCGCGCCGCGCCGCTGCTGCTCATCGCCCTGGGCATGACGCTCGTCATCGCCACCAAGGGCATCGACCTGTCGGTCGGCGCGGTCTACGCCATCGGCGCGGCCATCGCCTGCCAGTACCTCATGAGCCGCGACCAGTCCTCGATCGGCGCCGTCGTCTTCGCCGTCGCCCTCGCCTTGGCGATCGCCGCGGTCATCGGCGCCTGGAACGGCACCATGGTCGCCTACTTCGGCGTCCAACCGATCGTGGCGACCCTGATCCTCATGATCGCCGGGCGCGGCATCGCCCAGCTCATCACCGGCGGGCACATCCCGACCGTCGGCGACACCTCGCCGTTCGTCGAGCTCGGGCGCGGCGCGATCGGGACCGTCCCGGTGCCGATCTGGATCGCCGCCGCCGTCTTCGCCGCGCTCGTCCTGCTCACCCGCACCACCGCCCTGGGCATGCTGCTCGAATCGGTGGGCGGCAACCCGGAGGCCTCGCGCCTGGCCGGGGTCCGCTCCAAGGGCATCACGATCCTGGTGTACCTCATCACCGGGGCCTGCGCGGGCCTGGCCGGGATCCTCGGCGCGGCCAACCTCGGCAGCGCCGACGCCAACAACGGCGGCCTGTGGATCGAGCTGGACGCGATCCTCGCCGTCGTCATCGGCGGCACCGCCTTGATCGGCGGCCGGTTCTTCCTGGTGGGCACCACCATCGGCGTGGTCATCATCGGGACGCTGGAGGTCACCATCATCAACGTCGGCCTCTCCAGCCAGTGGCAGTTCACCGCCAAGGCGATCGTCGTGTTCATCGTCGCGATGCTCCAGTCGCCGGAGTTCCGCGCCTGGGTCCTGCGGCCGTTCCGGTCCAGACGGGCCCGCCGATCGCCCGCCGAGCCCACCCCAGAGCCCGCCCCCGAGAAAGCCCCCGTCACATGAGCAGCACCACGTTGACCGAGCGCCCGACCCGCTCCACCGTGTTCGACGGCCTCAGCCGCTACATCCCCATCGGCGCCACCGTGGCGCTCCTGGTGGCCATGTACCTCGGCGGGATCGCCCGCTACCCCAACTTCGACAACCCGCAGCTGATCCCGGACCTGTTCATCGGCAACGCCGGGCTCCTCATCGTCGCCGTCGGCATGACGTTCGTGATCATCTCCGGCGGCATCGACCTGTCGGTGGGCTCGGTGATGGCGTTCTCGACGATGGCCTGCGCCTGGCTCACCGTCGACGCCGGGCTCCCGGCGAGCGTCGCCGTCCCGGCCGTGCTCGCCTTCGGGATCGCCTCGGGCGCGTTCACCGGCGCGGTCATCCACTACTTCAACGTGCAGCCGTTCATCGCGACGCTGGCGGGCCTGTTCCTCTACCGCGGCCTGACGCTCCAGATCTCCGACCACGACGTGTCGATCCGGGAGATCGACTTCTTCTCCTGGGGCATGGAGCGCGTCGAGTTCGGCGAACCGCGGGACGGGGGCTTCAGCCTCCCGTACATCTCGTTCATCGCCTTCGCCGTCGTCATCGTCGCCTTCGTCGTCCTGCACTACACCAGGTTCGGGCGCAGCGTCTACGCCGTCGGCGGCTCCGAGCAGTCCGCGCTGCTCATGGGCCTGCCGGTGGCGCGCACCAAGATCAGCGTGTACGCCGTCAGCGGCTTCTGCGCCGCGCTCGGCGGCGTCATCGCCGCGTTCTACACCAAGAGCGCGAACCCGCTCGCGGGCGTCGGCTTCGAACTGGACGCGATCGCCGCCGTCGTCGTCGGCGGGACGCTCCTGACCGGCGGCGCCGGGTTCGTCCTCGGCACCGTCGCGGGCGTCATGGTCATGGGCATGCTCTCGACGATCATCGCCTTCCAGGGGAACCTGTCCTCGTGGTGGGCCCGCATCGTCGTCGGCGTCCTGCTGTTGGCCTTCATCCTGCTCCAGCGGGTCCTGGCCCGCTCGGGCGAGCGCAAACGCAAGGCGTAGCCGCATTCACCCACGTCAGGGCCGCCGACCGCACCGGTCGGCGGCCCTGGTGCTTGTACGGGATTGCAGACCTGTACGTCAAGATGTAGTATTCCTGCTATAAAACGAAAGACTCCTGTGACAGAGAGGTGATCATGGCGCAGCCCCTGACCGACGCCGGTCCCGCCCTCGCCGTGTCCGACCTCCGGATGCGGTACGGCGACAAGGACGTCCTCACCGGCGTCGACTTCACCATCGAACCGGGCGGCGTGACCGCCCTCCTCGGCCCCAACGGCGCCGGCAAGACCACCATCGTCGAGATCCTCGAAGGCTTCCGCGCCCGCTCGGCGGGCAGCGTCGAAGTCCTCGGCACCGACCCCGCCCGCGGGGGCGAGCACTGGCGGGCCCGCATGGGCATCGTCCTCCAGGAATGGCGCGACAACGGCAAATGGCGCGTGCGCGACCTCGTCGTCCACTTCGCCGACTACTACCGCCCGTACGCCGAGCCGTGGGGCGCCGACGAGCTGCTCGACATGGTCGGCCTCGCCGAGCAGGCCGGGCAGCGCGTCCAGTCCCTCTCCGGCGGCCAGCGGCGCCGCCTCGACGTCGCCCTGGGCATCATCGGACGCCCCGCGCTGCTGTTCCTCGACGAGCCGACGACCGGCTTCGACCCGCACGCCCGCCGCGAGTTCCACGAGCTCATCCACCGGCTCACCGACCTCGAGGGCACCACCATCCTGCTCACCACCCACGACCTCGACGAGGCCGAGAAGCTCGCCGAGCGCATCCTCATCCTCGCCGGGGGCCACATCATCGCCGACGGCTCGCCCGACCAGCTCGCCCGCTCGGCCGCCACCGTCGCCGAGATCTCCTGGACCCAGGACGGGCAGCGGCACGTCCACTCGACCGAGGACGCGACCGCCTTCGTCCGCAAGCTGCTCGCCACCGACGACGACGGCGCGGTCACCGACCTGGAGATCCACCGCGCCAGCCTCGAGGCGGCCTACCTGACGCTCGTCGAGCAGTTCGAGTCCGGCCGCTCCGAGAAGGCGGTCGACCAGTTCAGGGAGATGACCGAGTGAACACCACCGCGCACGAATACAAGACCGGCTGGAAGCGCGGGCTCGTCGAGACCCGCATCTCACTGACCACGCCGAGCGACATGCTCGGCTACCTCGTGCCCCTGGCGATCATGGTCGTCGTCCTCGCGTTCATGCGGGGCGGCTCGTTCGAGGACGCCCCCGTCTCGCTGGGCTCGATGAGCATGCCCGGCATCATCGGTCTGAACCTCGCCTTCGGCGGCATGATGACCCTGGTGGGCGCGCTGGTCATGGACCGCACCAACGGGACGCTGCTGCGGGCCAAGTCGATTCCCGGCGGCATGACCGGCTACCTCGTCGGCCGCATCGTCTCGACCTCCATGTTCCTCCTGCTCAACACCGTGGTGCTGCTGGGCGTCGGGTTGATCGTGTTCGACGGGCTCGAATTCGGCTCCCCCGACCGGTGGCTGCTGTTCGTCCTCGTCGTGGCGATGGGGCTGATCTCGATGCTGTCGATCGGCGCGGTCCTCGGCTCGCTGGTCAACCAGCCGCAGAACATGGCCCTGGTGGTGATGCCGTTCATGGGCGTCGTCGCGATCTCCGGTATCTTCTACCCGATCGCGGCCCTGCCGGAATGGCTCCAGGCCATCGGGCAGGTCTTCCCGGTCTACTGGCTGGGCCTGGGCATGCGGCACGCGCTCCTGCCCGACGCGCTCTCGGCGGTCGAGATCGGCGACTCGTGGCGGACGCTCGAGATGTTCGCGGTGCTCGCGGCCTGGGCGGTCGTGTCGCTCGCGGTGGCCCCGCGGCTGCTGCGCAGGATGTCGCGGCGGGAGTCCGGCTCGTCCGTGGCCCAGCGGCGCGAGAAGATGCAGCAGGGCTGGGGGTAGGGGCCGTGGCCGACGACGTCGTGTACAACCGCATCGCGGTGCTGCGCGCCGAGCGGGGCATCACGAGGCGCCAGCTCGCCGACGCCCTCGGCGTCCACTACCAGACCGTCGGCTACCTCGAACGCGGCGAGTACAGCCCGAGTCTGCACCTGGCGCTGAAGATCGCCGAGTACTTCGAGGTGAGCGTCGAGGTCGTATTCTCCACCAAGCCGTTCCCGCGAATAGGAGCGTGAACGCAGCCCGACAGACCACTACCCACAGGCGGCCTCGCGCCCCGCAGCACGAGCGGCCACAACACCCTGGCCGCGCGGGTCGCGGGGCCGCCGTTTGTCTGGTCTTGGAGTGCCATACGTATGGTATTCTCGGGTCATGTTGAAGACCACGATCTATCTTCCCGAGGAGCTCAAGGACGCCCTCCGGCGAAGTGCCGCCGAGCACGGTGTGGCGGAGGCCGAGCTGATCCGCGAACTCCTCGAAGCCGGGCTCGCATCCGAGTCGCCGCAGTGGGACAGGCTGCCCACGATCCACAGCCCTGAACTCGCGGCACTGGACGATGAAGAGCAGTTCCTGCGGTCGAGCGACTTCGACAAGTGATCATCTGCGATACGAACTGCCTTCTCAGCCTGGTCAATGCCGATGATCCGCACCACGTGGAGGTACGAGGACTGGCCTACGCGCAGTCGCGGCCGCTCATTGTGAGCCCGCTGGTACTGGCGGAATTCGACTATCTGGTACGGAAGGTCGTGAACGGCGCGACGGCGCGCGGCCTCCTGGCAGGACTGCTGGAGGGGCGGATGATCGAAGTTCCATCGCTATCGCGCACGGACCTGCTGGCGGCGATCAAAGTGGACGGCAAATACCGGGCGCTGGATCTCGGGCTCACCGATGCCAGCCTCGTCGTACTCGCCTACCGTTACCACACCACTGATCTGCTCACTCGCGATGAGCGGGATTTCCGTCCAGTGACGCCGCTGCAGGGCGGAGCGTTCCGGCTGCTGCCGAAGGACCGATGACCGGAACAGCGTCCCCTGCGGGTCGCGGGGCCGCCGTTCACCTGTCGTAAAAGGCCGCCCCGGGCGGGGCGGCCTCAAGCCAGGACAGGAAACCGGTGACGGCCGATTCGGTCATCGCGAGCTCCACCTCGCCGGTGGAGCTCTTGCAGCGCAGGACCGTCACCTCCGGCGGGAAGATCTGGGCCTCGGCGCCGGCGGGCACGCGCCGGTCGGCTATCTGGAGGTCGGTGCGCGCGAGGGTGTACCGCGGCCCCAGCGCGAGGGAGAACATCCGGTACCAGCGCAGGGACCCGCGCTCGTACACGGCGAAACCGGGGGCCCAGCCGCGCCCGGCCATGCGCCGCGAGAGCCTCGCGGCCATCGCGACCGAGCCGTGCTTGGAGAAGACGGATCTGCGGACGTACGTCAGCAGGAGGAACACCGCGACGGCGACCGCCAGGGCGGCGGCGACGAGCAGTGCCTTGACCATGGGCTCAGGCCGCGGCGGGGGCGACCGCTTCGGCGGTCTCCGCGAGGATGGTCACCCCGTCGGCGGTCACTGACAGGAAGCCGCCCTCGGTCCGCCAGGCGTGCTCGCCGCCGTCGGTCTGCACGCGGACCTCGCTGCCGACCTTGAGCTCGCCGAGCAGCGGCTGGTGGCCGGGGAGGATGCCGAGTTCGCCTTCAGTGGTGCGCGCGTAGACCGCCGTCGCCTCGCCGGACCACACCTTCGACTCGACGGCCACGAGTTCGACGTTCAGTTGCTTGGCCACAACGCTCCTTAAGCAAACTCCGAGGATGGTTACGGGGAAGTCTAGACGCCGCGGGCGCGGTCGTCGAATCGACCACCCGGCGCGGACCCGAAGATCACCCGCATGAGGCGCTGCGGCGACGACGAGGCCCCCGGCCGGAGCCGGGGGCCTCGACGAGTCGAACGAGGTGCTGCGGCGCGTCTAGACGCGGGCGCGGCGGGCCAGGCGCTCGGGGTCCATGATGATGACGCTCTTGCCGTCCAGGCGCAGCCACCCGCGCCCGGCGAAGTCGGCGAGGGCCTTGTTGACCGTCTCGCGGGAGGCGCCGACGAGCTGGGCCAGCTCCTCCTGGGTGAGGTCGTGCGTCACGCGCAGGACCCCGCCGTCGCGGGTGCCGAAGCGGCTGGCCATGTGCAGCAGCGCCTTGGCGACGCGGCCGGGCACGTCGGTGAAGATGAGGTCGGCCATGGAGTCGTTGGTGCGCCGCAGGCGGCGGGCGATCACGCGCAGCAGCTGCTCGGCGATCTCGGGCCGGTTGGCCAGCCACGGCCGCAGCGCGGTCTTGGACAGCCGGGCCATGCGGGTGTCGGTGAGCGCGGTGGCGGTGGCGGTGCGGGGGCCGGGGTCGAACAGGGCGAGCTCGCCGACCATGTCCGAGGGGCCCATGACCGCGATCAGGTTCTGGCGGCCGTCGGCGGAACGGCGTCCGAGCTTCACCTTCCCGGACATGACGATGTAGAGACTGTCGCCCGGCTCGTTCTCGGTGAAGACGGTCTGGCCCTTGTTGACGTCGACGTACTCCATCTCTTTGATGAGCGACTCGACAGCTTCGGGGTCGACGCCCTTGAACAGGGCGGCCCTGGCCAATACATCTTCCATGTCCGTTCGCACCTTTCTTCAACGCACCGCTAGTGCAAGTACTGAGTCTATGCCTCTTGTCCGCATTGCGGGAGCGAGACCCCCGTAAATCCACATGCGCACTGTCGACGCCGAATTCGACTTTCGTACCCGAAGGAATGGGTTCCGTCGCTTCCGAGTTTCACAGCGTGAGCATTACCTCACCCGGTGAGCTGGGGTTTTGCCCGAAAGCAGTGGTCGCGTCGGCGGCGACCGCTACAGCCTACCGCTATTGTGACGCTCCGCCCAACAGCGAGTTGGCATCAGGCGTGCATATCGCGGCCGCGACGGCGGCATTTCCCCGCCGAGTGCGTCGGCGCTCACGTGCACGCGCCGGTGTCGACTTCGCCCGAGGCGCTTTCGCCTTCGGCGAGGACCGGCGCCGTCTCGGCCATGGTGAGCGCGTATCCGGTCTCGGGGTCGTCGACCGCCGCCGCGAAGATCACGCCGAACACCTCGCCGTCGGTCGTCAGCAGCGGCCCCCCGGAGTTCCCGCCGATGATGTGGGCGTACAGCTGGTAGACCTCGCGGGTCACCGTCCCGGAGTCGTAGATGTCGGGCCCCGAGACCGTGCGGGCCTCCCGCACGCGCGCCGCGACCGGCGTGTAGGGGCCGCCGCCGGGGTAGCCGACGACGATCGCGTCGTCGCCGGAGGCGCCGACCGCGTCGGTCACCGGCAGGGCCGGGGCGTCCAGGCCCGGCACCGACAGCACCGCGAGGTCCGTCTCCGGATCGAACACGACGACCTCGGCGTCGAGCAGCTCCCCGCCCGATTCGACCCGCACCTCGTCGGTCCCGGCCACGACGTGCGCGTTGGTGGCCACCAGGCCCTCGGCGTACACGAAGCTGGAGCCCTCGATCTGCCGGTCGCACTGCGGGGCCGTGCCGTGGACCTTCAGCACCGACGGCTGGGCGTTCACGACCACGCTCGAGGCGGCCAGCTCCGGGTCGGGCGGCTCGACCTCCCGCACCTGCGTCGGGTCCAGCCCGGAGAACACGTCGGGGATCTGCGAGGTGTTCAGCGACTCGCGCATCGAGTCGTAGACGCCCTTGACCGCCTCGGGCATGTACTGGTCGATGCCGCCGACCAGGCTCGAGTTGCGCACGGCCGAGGCCACGGCGGGCATGCTCGAGTTCGCCAGCGGCGCGGCGGCCATCCACGTGACCAGCAGGACCGCGGCGACCGAGACGAGGGGCCCGGCGAGGTGGTCGAGCCGCATCGAGCCGTTCCGCTTGACCTTCTTGCGCAGTTTGAAGCCGATCGCGGTGGCCCCGGCCTGCCCGCCGAGGGCGAGCGCGAAGACGACGACGAGCGCGGCGATGAGCTTGGCGAGCGGGTCGCCGTAGAGGTCGGCGGCGAACGGCGCGAGCTGGACGCCGAGCAGCGCCCCGCCGAGGAACCCGAGGAACGTCGCGGCGGAGATGATGAAGCCCTGCCGGTAGCCGTTGACGGCGAACAGGAGCGCGAGCAGGACGATGGCGACATCGACCACCAGCCCGCCGCTCGTCGCCTCCATCGGCCCTCCTCGCATCGTGGTGTGGACGGGGTGTCAGAACCCTTCGAGTTCCATCATCCGGCCAGTGTTCCATGGCCGTGACCAGCCGCCCAAGTCGAGCAGCCACGACAGTACCCCCGCGGTGAACCCCCAGATCAGCGGCACGCCAGGGACGATGAAGCCCGGTCCGGTCCGTCCCGACGGGTAGCGGACGCTGCCACGGGAGGCGGGGTCGGCCAGGCTCGGCAGGCCGACGCGGTGGGCGGCGGCCACCTCCTCGCCGTCGACGGGCGTCACCGGATGCGGATTGGTCCACAGTGCCAGAACGGGGGTGACGGCGAAGCCGGAGACGGGGATCCACAGCGGCGGCAGGGAAGCGCCGATCGCGACGGTGCGCGGGTCGACGGCGAGCTCCTCGGCGGCCTCCCGCAGCGCGGTGGCGGCGGCGTCGGCGTCGCCGGGGTCGGCCGCGCCGCCGGGGAAGGCGACCTCGCCGGGGTGGTGCCTCAGGCCGCTGGCGCGCTGCTGGAGCAGTACTGACGGGTGGTCGTCCTCGCGCTCGCCGCGGTCGCTGAGGAGCACCAGGACGGACGCGGAGCGGGCCTCGTCCGCCGAACGCAGCCGGGAGGTGTCGCGGACGACCCTCGGCACGTCGGGGCCCTCCACCTCGTTCGCGGCGGCGACGAGCGGGGCCCACCACGGCGGCGCGGTGCCGGTCCCCTCCTGCTGCTCGACGGTCACGACGGCAGCTCCAGGCCGAACGCGGACTCGGCGGCCCGGGCGAGCGCCTCGGCGGTGGTGCCGGGCTCGTTGAGCACTGCGGCGACCGTCCCGTCGGGGGCGACGAACGCGATCCCCGGCAGGGCCGGAACGCCGAGCGCGATCCGGACCTGCTCGTCGGCGTCGAACACCGACGGGTAGGTCAAGGCGAACTCCTCGGCGAACCAGCGGGCCTTGGCGCGGGTGTCGGCGCTGTCGACGCCGACGACGTCGATGAGGTCGCCGTGGGCCTGCCAGAACGCCTCGATCTCGGGGGCCTCCTCGACGCACGGACGGCACCAGCTGGCCCACAGCACGACCACGAGCGGCTTGCCGCTGGTGCCGAACGCGGTCGGGGCCTCGTCGCCGAGGCACGGCAGTTCGAGCTCGCCGACCGGCTCGACCGGCGTCGTCCCGGCGGTGCAGGCGACCGACCAGGTCGGTTCGGGGTCGCCTGCGGCGTCGTGCTCCTCACCCGCACTGCCGGTGCACCCCGCCAGCAGCACGAGCGACGCGAGCACCGCCAGCGCCCACCTCACAGCGCCCCCTCGATGCCCGCCAGCTTCGCGAGCTCTTCGACGTTGCTGCCGCGCAGCAGCTTCACGGCCTCGGCCGGGTCGGTGGGGCCCTCGCCGAACGAGGGGCACTTGGCGGCGAGCGTGCACGCCCCGCAGGCCGGTTTGCGGGCGATGCAGACCCTCCTGCCGTGGAAGATGATCCGGTGGGAGAACATCGTCCACTCGCGCTTGTCGATGAGCTCGTGCAGCTGGAACTCGAGCTTGACCGGGTCCTTGCCCTCAGTGAGGCCGAGCCGGTTGGTGAGGCGGATCATGTGCGTGTCGACGGGGATCCCCGGCAGACCGAAGGCGTTGCCCAGGATGACGTTCGCGGTCTTGCGGCCGATGCCCGGGAGCTTGACGAGTTCCTCCATGCGCTGGGGCATCTCGCCGCCGTGGTCGGCGACGAGCGCCTTGCCCAGGCCGATGATCGACTTGGTCTTGTTGCGGTAGAACCCGGTCGGGCGGATGATCGCCTCGACGTCCTCGGGGTCGGCCCCGGCGTAGTCCTCGGCTGTCTTGTACTTGGCGAACAGCGCCGGCGTGGTGAGGTTCACGCGGACGTCGGTGCACTGGGCCGAGAGGATCGTGGCGACGGCCAGTTGGAGCGGATCTGAGTAGTCGAGTTCGCATCTCGCGTCGGGGTGGGCCGCGGCGAGCAGCCGGTCGATGGCGCGGGCGCGGCGCTTCTTGGCCAGGTCGCTCTCGGCTCTGCTGTTGTCGTTGCTCTCGTCTCTGGGGGCTTTGCGAGCCATAAATCGGTCCAGCTGGCGTCGGCGGCGGTCACCCCGCCATGTTACGCGGCGATCGGGCCGCGGCCGAGGGAGCGCACCGCGCCGGGCGCCATGCCGTCGTGCGCCGCGCCGGGGCGCGCCGCCGCTTGAGGCACACTGCGGCCGCGGTGCCCAGCGCGGCGGTGAGCACGGCGGCGGCCGCGAGCGGCCACGGCGGCACGACCGCGCGCAGTCCGGCCGTCTCCACTAGCGGCGGGAGGCTCGCCGGGTCGGCCGCCACGGCGGCGGCCGCGTCGACCACGCCGGCGCCCAGCGCCGCCTCGCCCGCGTCGGCGGTCGCGGTCAGCACGCGGGCGACCGCGGCGGCGCCGAGTTCGGGATGGGCCGAGCGCACCAGCGCCGCCGCCCCCGAGACGATCGCCGTCGCGAACGAGGTGCCCGTGGCCTCCTTGTGGCCGCCGCCCGAGGCGGCGACCGTCAGGCCCGCGCTGGGGGCGGCCAGGTCCGTCTCCGCGCCGGTGACGGCCGTGGGCCACCGCTGCCCCGACCGGTCGGTGCCGGTGACCGCCAGGACTTCGGGCAGGCGCGCGGGGAACCACACCGCGTCGCCGGAGTCCGGCTCGGCCTGGTTGCCGGTGCAGGCGACCACGAGGACGTCGTGGCGCCAGGCGTAGTCGATGGCGTCGGCGAACGCCCGCGAGTCGTAGTGACCGCCGAGGGAGAGGTTGACGACGTCGGCGCCGTGGTCGACCGCCCACCTGACCGCGTCGCCGACCATCGCCGAGTCGTGGTAGCGGTTCTCGTCGTCGAGGACGCGCACCGGCAGGATCGCCGCGCCGGGGGCGATCCCGGGGTGGCCCGAGGCGGGCCGACCGGCGATGAGCCCGGCCACGGCCGTGCCGTGGCCGACCGGGTCGGCCTGCGCGAACGCCCGCTCGTAGTCCGGCCCGGCGTCCGAGCCGAGCGCGAACGGCGGCGACCCTGAGTCCGCACCGGACCCGACGTAGCTGCGGCCCGGCAAGACCGCGCCGGCCAGGTCGGGGTGGTCGGCGTCCACGCCGGAGTCGATGACCGCGACCGTCACCCCCGAGCCGGTCGACGCGGCCCACGCGCGCTCGGCGCCGACGGCCGACAGGTGCCACGCCGCGGCGGGCGCGGACCAGGTGGCAGGGGCGAACAGTATGACTGCCAACAACGTCGAGCAGACACATGCGATAGTGGTGCGTGCGCAGCGGTCCCTCATGAGAACCGGATCGTGACACAGCGGAGTGGTGATGATACGGGAACGACACGCGCCCGTCTTTATGAATTCGTTATTTTTGGCCTACTGACGGAAACTTGACAACACCCTCGCGTTACGGTGACGATCGCGAGGGAACACCGCGTTACCTCGTCGCTGCCCCATCGAGGACCGGTAGGGGGGAAGGACTGAATGGGATCGATGTGGGAACCGAGTAACGAGACCGAGCACCGTCTCCGCGAAGCGCTGCGCGCCGACGACCAGGACGGCTACTTCCGGATTCTCTCCCAGATCGAACTCGTCCTTCCGTTGTCCTACGAGGACCCGACGGGCCTGGGCGGGGCCGACACCTGGGCCACCTGGACCACCGACGACCGCACCCACATCCTCGCCTTCACCTCCGAGACCGCCCTCGCCGTGTGCCTGAGGGACAACGCCGGATCCTCCCGCCGCGTCCGCTTCAGCGCCCTCGCCGAGGCCTGGCCCGACGAGGAGTGGTGGCTGGCGGTCAACCCCGGCCTGCCCATCGAGGGGTACCTTCCGGCATGGTTCGTCTCGCAGGTCGCCCAGGGCATGACCACCGTCCCCGGCGAGTCCGGGCCCGAGCAGCACTCCGGCGAGCAGTCCTTCGCCACCATGGCCCACTCCGACCCCTTCGCCAACCCCATGGAGCCCGCCCCGCCCATCCGCGAGGGCAGCTTCATGCCCGCCGCCCCGCCCGTCCCCGAGGTCCCGCCCGCCCCCCGGCGCTCGGCCGACCTCGGCGGCGCGAACTCCGGCGCCTACTCCACCGTCGGCGGCACCACCGGCGCGGGCCTGCCGCTGCGCCGCCCGCCCGGCGAAAGCGAGCCGCCCGCGTCCGCCCCCGGCGCCTTCGGCGAGCAGGCCTACCCCTCCCAGCCCCCGGCGAGCGCGGCCCCCGAGCAGCCCCTGTGGCCCTCCGAGCAGACCGAATGGCCCGACGCCCCCGAATGGCTCCGCGAGCAGCAGGGCGGTCCCGGCCCGCTCCCGCAGCGCGAACCGGCCGACCCGTACGGCGCCCCCGAGCCCTACCAGTCGTCGCAGCCCGGCGCGTTCGAGCCGCCCGCGCGGCAGCCCGACGCGTTCACCCCCGCCGGCTCGCACTCCGAGCCGCCGTCGAGCCCCCCGCCCTCGGCCGAGTCGTTCGCCTCCATGTCCAGCGCCTTCGGCCGCAGGCCCTCCCCGGCGCAGGAGCAGACGCACCACTCGGAGCCGCCCCAGCAGCAGCACGGCGAGCCCGCGCCGCCCCCGCCCGTCGAGCTCTCCGGCGCCGACGCCGAGCCGCTCCTGGCCGAATCGGCCGCGCAGGGCGACACCGCCGCGTTCCTGCACACCCTGCTGTGCAGCAGCGTGATCCTGCCCATCGGCGACCCCGAGGCCGCCGCCATCCGCGTCGGCGACCCCGCCTTCCGGTGGGCCTCGGACATCGTCGACGGCATCCACGGCATCACCGTCTACACCACGGTCGAGCGCCTGCACGCCCGCGCGGGCGAGGACGCCCCGTACACCGAGGTGGCCTTCGGCTGGCTCATCCAGCACTGGCCCGGCGTCGAGTACGCCCTCTACGTCAACCCCGGCACCGAGGTCGGCGCCAACATGTCCGGCCCCGAGATCGAGCCGCTCATCAAGTGGGCCGAGGCCAAGGACCTCTTGGACCTCGCCGCCGCGATGGAGCGCCGCCAGGCCGCCGAGGCGCGCGCCGCGGCCCCCTCCCAGCGCGTCAAGCCCGTGCTGTGGCAGAAGACCATCCCCCACGAGCAGGTGCCGTTCTACCTCGAACGCGGCTACGACCGCGTCGGCGGCTTCGTCCACCCCGCGGCCGCCGTCGAGCACCTGCGCACCCCCGCGCAGCTGTACCTCGCGCTCGGGCTGCTGCGCGGCTCGGACGCCTTCAGCCCCACCGACGACGCCGTCCACGTCCTGCGCTGGATCGGCTACCGCACCGACCTGTACCCGCTCGCGCTCGGCGGCGGCGACGCCGCCAGCGCCGAGGCGCGCGGCGGCTGGATCGTCGAACCGGGGCCCTTCCGCGGCGACGGCCTGGCCCCCTCCGAGTCGGGCGACGACCAGATCCCCGAGCACAAGGTCGACTCGGTGCGCCTGCCCCACGGCGCCCAGATCTTCCGGATCGACTCACGCGGCGACGTCACCGAGCTGGCCGTGTTCGATGCCGACACGCGCGAATGGGCGCCAGTCGAGGGCACCGGCCGCTTCACCGGGCCCGTTGAGGGCGGCGGCCGCCCGGCCGCCATCGAGGCCGCCCCGTCCCCGGCGCTCCCGGCGTCGCCCGGCGACGCGCCGATGCCCGCCGGGCCGATGGGCGAGGCCGCCCCCGGCTACGGCGCGGGCGGCTACGAGACCTCCGCGCTGGGCGACGCGTTCGGTTCCGACCCCGCCGAGGGCCACTACGACCTGGTGCGGCCCGCGCCCGAGGACCGGGCCGCGTCCGTGCTGGACCACCGCGAATGGAAGGGCGCCTGAGGATGAGGGACGGCTACATCGCGCGCTGGAACGGCGCCGAGTACGACTCCAGCCCCGACGGGGCCCACGTGCGGCTGTACTCGCCGACCGGCGGCGACGGCTTCGTGCAGGTCGCCGAGGGCCGCTACCGGCGCGGCGTGCCGATCGGCGAGCTCGACGACTTCTTCTATGTGCGCACGGTCTGCACCTGGCGCGGCGAGCCGTTCTTCGTGCTCGGCGAGTCGGGCGACTGGCTGCGCCTGGAGTACCGCGGCGGGAGCAGCGACGTGGCGGTGAGCCTCGGCCTGGAGCCGTACGACACCGGCGTGTACCAGATCTGGGCGCCCGTCGGCGAGGTCGGCGAGATCGCCGAGCAGTACCTCTAGAGCCCAAGGCGACCGTGTTCTAGGCCCCCATTCGGCGAAAACCGGACGGCGACCGCTTTCATGCGGGCGCCGTTTTGCTGTATGCTTCAGAAAACTGCAAGAAAGCGTTTGCCGCTCGCGAGGTCCGCGAGACGGCGGCGCCCGCGAGTCCACCGCCGCCTCGCGGGCCCCGCGAGCGGCGAAGCACCGTCATCGTCTGGAGCAGACCCCCTATGGCAGAACGAATTCCCGTCGGCATCGCCCTGAACGGCGTGACCGGGCGCATGGGCTACCGGCAGCACCTGGTCCGCTCGCTGCTCGCCATCCGCGAACAGGGCGGCGTCGAACGCGCGGACGGATCGGTCATCTGGCCCGAGCTCATCCTCGTCGGCCGCAACGCCGACAAGCTCGCCGAGATCGCCGACCGCCACGGCCTGGACCGGTACACCACCAGCCTCGACGAGGCGCTCGCCGACGACGGCGTCGACATCTACTTCGACGCGCTCACCACGCAGCACCGCCTCAGTGCCGTGGGCGCCGCCATCAAGGCCGGCAAGCACGTCTACACCGAGAAGCCCATCGCGACCAACCTCGACGACGCGCTGAACCTCGCCAGGGCCGCCCGCGACGCCGGCGTCAAGAACGGCGCCGTCGCCGACAAGCTGTACCTGCCCGGCCTGCGCAAGCTCAAGCGCCTGGTCGACTCCGGATTCTTCGGGCGGGTCCTGTCGGTGCGCGGCGAATTCGGCTACTGGGTCTTCGAAGGCGACTGGCAGTCCGCGCAGCGGCCCTCCTGGAACTACCGCGCCGAAGACGGCGGCGGCATGGTCCTCGACATGTTCCCCCACTGGTCCTACGTCTTCGAAGGCACGCTCGCCCCCATCAGGTCCGTCTCCGCCCACGTCACCACCCACATCCCCGAGCGCACCGACGAACGCGGCGAGCCCTACGCCGCCACCGCCGACGACGCCGCCTACGCCCTCTTCGAACTCACCGACGGCACCGTCGTCCAGATGAACTCCTCCTGGTGCACCAGGGTCGACCGCGAAGAACTCGTCGAATTCCACGTCGACGGCACCGAAGGCTCGGCCATCGCGGGGCTGCGCAAATGCCGCGCCCAGCACCGCGCCCACACCCCCAAGCCCGTGTGGAACCCCGACATCGAGCAGCCGATCGACTTCCGCGCGCAGTGGCACGACGTGCCCGACAACGAGACCTTCGACAACGGCTTCAAACTCCAATGGGAGGAGTTCCTGCGCCACGTCGTCGACGACGAGCCGTGGCACCACGACTTCCTCGCCGCCGCCCGCGGCGTCCAGCTCGCCGAGGCCGGCTACCGCTCCGCCCGCGAAGGGCGCCGCATCGAACTCGAGGAGCTCGGGCTGTGAGCCGCCGCTTCCACTCCCGCGTCATCTACTCGGCCGCGCACGTCGTCGCCGACCCGCTCGCCGACAACGGGCCCGGTCGGCCCGCCGCCGTCGACTGGG
Source organism: Glycomyces arizonensis DSM 44726 (assembly GCF_000482705.1). Taxonomy (GTDB): domain Bacteria; phylum Actinomycetota; class Actinomycetes; order Mycobacteriales; family Micromonosporaceae; genus Glycomyces; species Glycomyces arizonensis. The sequence continues at coordinate 37,935 of NZ_AXWO01000029.1, forward strand.
ACGCCACCATTGCCTACCGCCGCCACCTGTGGGACCTCGGCCTCGGCGTCGCCGACGCGATGGACACCGCCCAGCGGGGCATGGGCCTGGACTGGGAGGCCACCAAGGAGCTCATCCGCCGCTCCGCCGACGCGGCCGGACCCGACGACCTCCTCGCCTGCGGCGTGGGCACCGACCAGCTCCCCGCCGAGACCGCCACGCTCGAAGCGATCAAGGCCACCTACCTCGACCAGCTCGCCGTCGTCGAGGACGCCGGCGCCGGCACCATCCTCATGTGCTCGCGCGCCATGGCCGCCACCGCCAAGGGCCCCGACGACTACCGGCGCCTCTACGGCGAACTGCTCGGCGAAGTCAGCGGCAAGGCCATCCTCCACTGGCTCGGCCCCATGTTCGACCCGGCCCTGGCCGGCTACTGGGGCTCGGACGACCTCGACGAGGCCGCCGACACCTTCGTCGCGATCATCACCGAGAACGCGGCCAAGATCGACGGCATCAAGATGAGCCTGCTCGACGCCGACGCCGAGATCGCCCTGCGCCGCAGGCTCCCCGAGGGCGTGCGCTGCTACACCGGCGACGACTTCAACTACCCGCAGCTCATCGCCGGCGACGAGCGGGGCCACTCCGACGCGCTCCTGGGCATCTTCGACCCGCTCGCGCCCCTGGCCGCCAAGGCCGCCAAGCGCCTCGACGAGCACGACACCGAAGGCTTCCGCGCCCTCCTCGACCCCACGGTCCCGCTGGCCCGCAAGGTCTTCGAAGCGCCGACGTACAACTACAAGACCGGCGTGGTCTTCCTCGCCTGGCTCTCGGGCCACCAGGACCACTTCAAGATGGTCGGCGGCCTCGAATCGGCCCGCTCGATCACCCACTTCAAGGAGATCTACGAGCTCGCCACCGCGGTCGACCTCTTTCCGAACCCCGCCGTGGCCGAAGAGCGCTTCGACGCCCTGCTGAAGGTGGCGGGCCAAGCCCCGGTGAGCCGTCGATGAGCACCGACCTCGAACGCTTCCCCTTCAACCGGTTCTCCTTCAACCATGCCACCGCCAAGTTCTGGGACCAGACCGAGGCCATCGAGGCCTGCGCCCGCACCGGCTCCGGCATCGGCCTGTGGCGCGAGCCCGTCGCCGAACACGGCCTGGCCGCCACCGCGAAACAGGTCCGCGACGCCGGCGTCACCGTCACCAGCCTGTGCCGGGCCGGGTTCTTCACCGACCCCACCGATCAAGCCATCGACGACAACCGGCGCGCCATCGACGAGACCGCCGAACTCGGCGCCCCGACGCTCGTCCTCGTCGCCGGGCCGATCCCCGAAGGCGGCACGATCGACAGCGCCCGCGACGGCGTCGCCGAGGCCCTCGCCCGGCTCGCCCCGTACGCGGCCGAACGCGGCGTGACCCTCGCGATCGAGCCGCTCCACCCGATGTTCGCCTCGGACCGCTGCGTCGTCTCCACCCTCGGCCAGGCCCTCGACCTCGCCGCGCCGCACCCCGCCGCGGCCGTCGGCGTCGTCGTCGACACCTACCACATCTGGTGGGACCCGGAAGTCTGGAACGGCATCGCCCGCGCCGGCGCCGAAGGCCGCATCGCCTCCTTCCAGCTCGCCGACTGGATCACCCCGCTGCCCGCCGGCGTGCTCACCGGCCGCGGCCAGCTCGGCGACGGGTGCATCGACATGCGCCGCTACCGCGACGCCGTCGACGCGACCGGCTTCACCGGCCCGATCGAGGTCGAACTGTTCAACGACGCCCTGTGGGCCCGCCCGGGCCAGGAGGTCTTCGACGAGACCCGGGCGGCGTTCGCGAGAGCGCTCGCATAAGGCACGGACGCCGCGGCCCGGGCGGCCAGACCCGGACCGCGGCACGTGCCGGTCAGTGCTCCGCCTCGCCGCCGTTCGTCACGCAGAACTCGTTGCCGTCCGGGTCGGCCAGCACCGTCCACCGGAACGACCCGTCCGGCGCCCCGCGGTCCGCGACCCGGGAAGCACCCGCCTCGATCAGGCGGTCCACCTCCTTGCCCGCGTCGCCGGCCAGCAGGTCGAGGTGGATCCGCCCCGGCTCCGTGCCCTCCACGTACTGGAAGCCCATCCCCGGTCCGGAGCCGAGACCGACCACGACGAACTCGCTCCAATCAGTGATGATCTCCCCGCCCAGCGCGCCGGCCCACCACTGGGCCAGCTCGCGCGGCCGATCGGTGTTCACGGTGACGTTCACAATCTTCAAATCCATGGAGGCCAAGCTAACCGCCGCCGCCGACAACCCGGGCCGAACCGCGCCGACAAGCACGAACACCCGCCGTCCCCGCTGCTCCGCAACCGGGGATCGAACGGGCCGTCGAGACACGGCACCTCCACCCACGACCTGCTGTCCCTACAACCGGGGGGCGAACGGGGCCGCGGGGCGGCCGGCCGGCTCGTCCGGATCGAGCCGGCCGGACCCCTTCCCGCGGGATCCTCGGTAGGCGCCGCGCGGGGAGCGACCCCGCGCGAACTTGTGATGGCGATGTCTGCAGAACCCACTGCACCGCCTGACCTACCGAGGTGGGAATGAAGCCTTGTCCGGGTTTTTCACAAGATCATCACCCGAGTTGTCAATAGGTGGCAAGAAAAAGTTTTCGGCCTGTGGATAACTTTCGAGCCGTCTGCCACGATGAGGGGATGAAGGTTCCCGGGAGCGGCCTCATCAGCGGCCTCGCCGCCACCGCGCGCACCGCCACGCGCCGCGCCGTCACCCGCCAGTACCCCGAGCACCAACCCGAGCTGCCCGACCGCACCAGAGGCGTCATCGCACTGCTCGAACCCAACTGCACCTCCTGCATGCTCTGCGCCCGCGAATGCCCCGACTGGTGCATCTACATCGACTCCCACAAGGAGACCGTCGAAGCCGAAGGCGCGGCCCGACCCCGCCAGGTCAACGTCCTCGACCGGTTCGACATCGACTTCTCGCTGTGCATGTACTGCGGCATCTGCGTCGACGTCTGCCCCTTCGACGCCCTGTTCTGGGCCCCCGACTTCGACTACGCCGAAGGCGACATCCGCGACCTCCTCCACGGCAAGGAGCACTTGGGGGAGTGGATGCACGGCGTCCCGACCTCGGCACTGCCCGAGACGGAGGCGCGATGACCCTCGCCGACGTGCTGCTCGCGGCCTTCGGCCTGCTCGCGCTCGGCGCCGCGCTCGCCGTGGTCACCACGCGGCGGATCGTCCGGGCCGGGCTGTGGCTCGCCGTCGCCTTCGCCGGGATCGCCGGCGCGGCCCTCGTCCTGACCGCCGAGTTCCTCGCGTGGGTGCTCGTGCTCGTCTACGTCGGCGCGATCGTCGTGCTGCTCCTGTTCGCCACCATGCTCACCAAGGCCCCCACCGACCCGTCCGACGAACTCGACCGGCCGAGGCTTCCCGGCGCCCTCGTCGCCGGCGGCATCGGCCTCGCCCTCGCCGCCGTCCTCGTCGGCGCGTTCGGGTGGACCCGGGTCGGCCTCACCGGCCGCGAGGCGGGCGACGCGGCCGCCATGGGCGAGGCGGTCTTCGCCGACTGGGTCCTGCCGTTCGAGGTCCTCTCGCTGCTCCTGCTCGCCGCCCTCGTCGGCGCCATCGCCGTCTCCACCAGGGACACCACAGGCAACGATCACATAACGGAGCCTCACTAGCCGCGCGGTAAGCTAGCGGCCATGACCTCACCGATTTTCGCACTGGCCGACGAGTACATCACCTCGTTCGCGCGGCTGCACCCCATGGCCGCGGGTTCCATCGGCATCAAAGGCGACTTCGGCGTCGCCTCCGACCTCGGACCCGAGGCCGAAGCCGAACGCGCCCAGCTCGCCCGCGACACCCTCGCCACACTGCGCGCCCTCGACTCCACCGGAGCAGCGGATGATCTCGCCCGGCTCCACATGGCCGAGCGGCTCGAATCCCAGCTCGCCCTCTACGACGCCGGCGAGTGGCGCCGCGCCCTGCGCGTGCCCTACGGCTTCATCCAGAGCCTGTGCTCCTACGTCGACCTCGCGCCCCGCGGCACCGAAGACCAGTGGCGCACCACCGTCGCCCGCATCCGGGCCATCCCCGAGATGCTCGCCACCTGGCGCCGGACCATGGACGCCGGCATCGAAGCCGGCCAGACGGTCGCGAAACGGCAGGTCGCCGAAGGCGTCAAGCAGGCCCGCCGCAACGCCGGCGCCCGCGTGTTCGACAAGCACGTCAAGGCCTACGGCGACGGCCCGCAGCTGCGCGACCTCGCCGACGCCGCCGAGGCCGCGTACGAGGCGTTCAACGCCACCGCCGCCTACCTCGAGACGGACTACGCGCCGCACGCCGCCGACCGCGACGGCGTCGGGGAGGAGCGCTACCTCCTCCACGCCCGCAACACCCTGGGAGCCGCCCTCGACGCCCGCGACGCCTACGCCTGGGGCTGGGAGGAACTGCACCGCATCGAGGACGAGATGGCCGCCGAAGCCGCCAAGATCCTCCCCGGCGCCAGTGTCGACGAGGTCGCCGCGCACCTCGACGCCGCGGACCCCCTCACCGACCACGACGCCTATCTCACCTGGCTCACCGACCGGCACCAGAGCTCCCTTGAGGCCCTCGACGGCGTCCACTTCGACATCGACCCGCGCCTGATGAACCTCGACGTCGAACTCGTCCACGGCTCCTCGGCCGGGTCGCCCTACTACACCGGCCCCAGCGAGGACCTCACCCGCCCGGGCCGCACCTGGTGGCCCGTCGCCGAACGCGAGCACTTCGCCGTCTGGCGCGAGCTCACCACCGTCTTCCACGAAGGCGTTCCCGGCCACCACCTCCAGATCGGGCAGACGAAGATCGCCGGGGACGGCCTCAGCCGCTTCGCGAAGAACTCCGGGTCCATCTCGGGCCACGCCGAAGGCTGGGCCCTGTACGCCGAGCGCCTCGCCGACGACCTCGGCTGGCACTCGGACCCCGCCACCCGCCTGGGCATGCTCAAGGGCTCGGCGATGCGGGCCGCCCGCGTCGTCATCGACATCGGCTGGCACCTGGACCTGCCGCTGCCCGCGGCCGAGGCCGCGCGGCACGGCGAACGCTGGAACTTCGAGGTGGCCCTCGAAGTGCTGCGCGAGCGCGGCGGGATCGCCGGGCACCGCGCTCACGCCGAGATCGTCCGCTATGCGGGCTGGCCCGGCCAGGCCATCTGCTACAAGCTCGGCGAGCGGGCCTGGCTCGCCGCCCGTGACGAGGCCAAGGCCGCCGCCGGAGCCGATTTCGACCTCAAGGCCTGGCACACCAGGGCGCTGAGCCTCGGCCCGATCGGCCTCGACAACCTCGCCGCGGTCCTGCGGGGTTAAGGGGGTGCCTGGTGGGTCAGACCGGGCGCTACCCGGCCCATTTGCCCGCTCTGACCCACCAGGCACCCCCTAGCTCCGGCTCAACGCCACAGCTCGACCGTGGCGGCGGCGACCTCGTCGGTCTCCTCGCCGAGCCGGTGCAGCTGCCGCTGCTCCAGCTCCATGAGGACGGTGTTGAGTCGGCCGGCCCGGTCGGTGTCCGGCAGCCGCAGCAGCCAGTTGCGGGCGATGGCCGCCTGCCGGTACTGCCTGAGGAGGTGCTCCAGGTCGGCGGCCGGGACGATCACGCCGTCGGCCGCCCGGCCGAGTCCCGGTCGCGCGGCCTCGGCCATGTAGCGGGCGAACCGGGCGGCCTGGCGCGCCTTGTCGCGCGCGGCCGTCAGGTCCTCGGCGTAGTGGAGCTTCGCGTACGTGTCCAGCAGGTGCGTCTTGGCCTGCGTGAGCGTCCCCATGAGGGAGGCGGCGGGCGCCCGGCCGTCGCGGGTGAGCTCGGCGCGGTCGGCGAAGACCCGCACCTGCCCCAGCAGGGCCGCCACCCACGCCTGGGTGCTGATCCGGTCGATCTGCCGGTAGGCGGCGTCCTGCTCGGACTTGAGCGCTCCGTACCAGTGGGGGCGGTCGGCGGCGGCCAGGTCGAGCTCGTCGAACCGGTCGGCGAAGTGGACGCGCAGCGCCTCGAGGTCCTCGGTGCGCTTGAGCGCCGCCAAGAGCCGCTCGAGCTGCGGCCCGCCGTACGGCGGATGGACGAACAGGTGCCGGTAGCCGCGGACGGCGGTGCGGATGCGGTGGACGGTCGCGCGGGTGAGGCCGACCGATCCGGGCTCGTACCGCTGCGTCTGCGCGATGGCCCGGTTCAGCACGTCGATCTGGCCGCCGATGTAGGCGCGGACGACGACGCCGGCGCGCGTGGACGCCGTCATCGTCCCGGCCCGCACGCCGCCGGCGGCGGTTGCTGCTGACATGGCCCCTCCCCCGGATCACCCTGCGATCAGTATCGCAGCGCCGTTCCGGAGGGAGGGGCGTAAGCGGTGTTTTTCCGCTGCCTCGCTATGACGGGATGCACTCGAGTTCGGGCATCGACGTCAGCGAGCCGTTGACGTTGAAGCCGAAGTCGACCGACTGGCCCGCCGCGACGCTGGCGTTCCAGCCCGAGGGACCGGCCATCTCCATGTCACCCATGGAGGAGATCTCGGTGTTCCACGAGTTGGTGATCGTGATCCCCGAGTTCGGTTCCCACAGCCAGTGGATCATCCAGCCGCCCATGTTCGTCGTGCCGGTGTTGGTGACGCTGATCGACACGGTCGCGCCCGAGCCCCAGCTGTTGACCGTGGCCTCGGCGGTGCAGGTGGCGTCGGTCGGGTCGTCGGGCTCGTCGGTGGTCGGGTCGTCCGGCTCGTCCGTGGTGGGGTCGTCGGGCTCGTCGGTGGTCGGGTCGGGGTCGGTCACGCCGCCGTCGTTGCCCGGCAGGTCGGCGTTCGGGTTGATGCCCGAGACCTCGCCGTTGCCGCCGTCGAACATCAGGTCGGAGCAGGCGTAGAAGTTCTCGGTGCTGTCAGAGCGCACCCAGTGGGTGAAGATCATCTGGTAGCCCGAGCGCTGCGGCAGGGTGAGGCTGGCGTAGTAGTAGTGGTCGTCGGCGCCGGGCCCGCCGTTCTGGGGCGGGTCCTGGATGGTCGCGAACTTCTCGATGTCATCCCATCCGAGGGGCTGGCTGGGGTCCCAGCCGGGGTTGGTGATGTACAGGTCGAACCGGCCCGGGTGGGCGGCCCAGTTGTTGAAGCGCCACTCGTAGGTCGCCCCTGAGGTGACGTGGGTCTTGGGCCAGTCGCCGGGGTCGTTGTACGGCTCGAAGTTGTACGGGCCTCGGCCGCCGCCGTCGCACAGCCGTCCGTCGGGGATGTAGCCGACGGTCTGGCCTGCGCCGTTGGAGTCGAGGTTGCCGAACCAGTTGTAGAACGGGCCTGAGCCGGCCTCGTCGAGGACGTGCTGGCACATCTCGTTCGTCGGGTCCAGCGCACCGTTGCCCGATAGGGCGTCGAAGTAACAGAAGTACTGACGCGAGCCGGGGAAGACCGTGGCGCCGTGCGCTTCGGCCTTCGACTGGGTGAACACCGTCGACAGGGCCGCGGCCACCGCGGCGGCGATGACGAGCGCCATAATGGCGATAAGCCTGCGGTGCCTGCTGTGCAGGCCCACGGCTGTTGCTGTGGACATGAGGTACTCCTCTGGCAATCATGGAGCGCTCCCAACCTGGCTCTCATGAACCTGCGCCTGACTGTTCGAACTGCTGGTGTGGTGTCACCGCACCACTTGAACTTGCATTGTAATATTCGACTATATCGATATACGGCGCGTTTTTGCAAATGCCGCGCTCAGTGGGCGGCCGCATCGCGGATAGACTCGCCCCATGGACACCGGTGACACCGCTCCCGACTTCACGCTCCCCGACGAGACCGGCCGAGAGCGGACGCTCAGCGAACTGCTCGAGGGCGGCCCGGTGGTGCTGTTCTTCTACCCGATGGCCATGTCGGCCGGCTGCACGGCCGAGGCCTGCCACTTCCGCGACCTCGCGGGAGAGCTCGCCGACCTCGGCGCCCAGGCGGTCGGGATCTCGCTCGACGACATCGCGAAGCAGGCGGAGTTCGCCTCCAAGCACTCCCTGGGCTACCCGCTCCTGTCCGACCCCGATGGCGAGGCCGCCGAGGCCTTCGGCGTCAAGCGCAAGATCAGCGCCCTGCGCACCCAGCGAAAGACCTTCGTCATCGACACCGATCGCACCGTGATCGGCGTGGTCAAGAGCGAAATGAAGATGAACGCCCACGCCGACAAGGCCCTCGAAATCCTCCGCAACCGCAAACCGTCCGCGTAATCCTATACTATATATCCTATAGGATTCTGTAGGCAGGTTATGGGCTATAGACCACCACTCGCGGGCTATAGACTATAGGATATAAAACTCAATCATAGGTTATAAGTTATTTCCTATAAGAAAACCGGTACTCCGAATCGGAGTACCGGTCGCCTTGGGGCCGCGCCCTGCTCGGCTACATGATCGCTCCGCGCAGCACGTCGTGCAGTGACATCGTCGGCCGGTGGATCAGGTCGCTCAGGTCAGTCGAGTTCGAGTCCAGATCGCCGCGGGCGACCCCTTCGTCGGCGTCGGTGATCATCATCGCCGCCGGCATCGGCAGGCCCGACTCCACCAGCGCCTGCGTGTACGCCTCGGGATCCATGTTCTGGTAGACCACATCGGTCCCGGCGGCCTTCCCGATCGCCGTGGCCAGCTCGTCATAGGTGAACGGCTCGTCCCCGCACAGCTCGAAGCTCCTGTCGACGCCGTGGTCCTCGGTCAGCAGCACCGCCGCGGCCTCGGCGTAGTCGTTGCGCGTCGCCGCCGCCACCCGGCCCTTGCCGGCCGCCCCGTACAGCGTCCCGGACTCGATGATCCGATCGAGGTTCTGGGTGTAGTTCTCCATGTACCAGCCGTTGCGCAGGATCACATGCGGTACGCCCGTCTCCTGGAGGTACCGCTCGGTGCCGATGTGCTCGGTGGCGAGCGCGACCTGCGAGGTGTCGGCGTTGAGGATGCTCGTGTACAGCACCAGCCCCACCTCGGCGTACTTCGCGGCGTCGATGACATTGCGGTGCTGCGGCAGGCGCTGGCCCACTTCGGAGCCCGAGATCAGCAGCAGCTTCTCGACGCCGTAGAGCGCCGGTTGGAGCGTGTTGGGCTGGTCGTAGTCGGCGTGCCGCACCTCGACGCCGCGCTCGGCGAGCTCGGACGCCTTCGCCGGGTCGCGGACCAGCGCGGTGATCTGCTCGGGCGGTACCTCGCGCTCCAGCAGACGTTCGATGACGAGCCGGCCGAGATGCCCGGATGCGCCGGTGACAGCGATCATGTCGCACTCCCCTCATATGTGCCCATCGCCCATCGAAACACAGTCGGTGGTGCCTGTCAGGGCAAGAGGGAACTCAGCGGCAGTGCAGAGGAAACGAGGGAAGGTCGCCTTCGGCTCGGTCGGGGAATTCGCGGGTGCGCCCCGGATTTCGAGTAGGGACCCGCGAAGGGATGCAGATGCCGTCCGGAACTTCCGGCTGGACTTCAGACTCCCGAGCGACATCCGAAGTTCGGATGCCGCTCGCGAACCTCGGGCTGTGCCTCAGATGCCGCTCGCAAGCTCGCGAAATGCCTTCCCTCGGTGGGAGATCGCGTTCTTCTCCTCGGAGCTCAGCTCGGCGCTGGTGACGTCGTAGCCCTCGGGGATGAACAGCGGGTCGTAGCCGAAGCCGTTCGAGCCGCGCGGTTCGCGGCCGATGCGGCCGGGCATCTCGCCGTGGACCACCACCTCGCGCCCGTCGGGCCACACCAGCGCCGCCGCGCACACGAACTTGGCGCCGCGCCCGGCCTCGTCGATGTCGGCGATCTGGCCGAGCAGCAGCGCGTTGTTCGCCTCGTCGTTCTTGGCGGGGCCCGCCCAGCGCGCGGAGAGCACGCCGGGCATCCCGTTCAACGCGTCGACGGCGAGGCCGGAGTCGTCGGCGATGGTCGGCAGGCCGGTCCGCGCCACGCCGTCGCGCGCCTTGAGCAGCGCGTTTCCCGTGAACGTCAACTCGGTCTCGGGCGTCTCGGGGTACTCGTCCACGGCGTCGAGTCCCACCAGCGCCACCGCAGGCGCAGCCTCGGCGAGGATCTGGCGCAGTTCGGCGATCTTGCCCGCGTTGCGGGTGGCCAGCAGGACCCTCATGTCGCCTACGACAGCAGCGTCCGGGCCTGGAGCGTGGCGAGCTCCTTGCAGCCCTTGACGGCCAGGTCGAGCAGCTGGTCGAGCTCGGAGCGGTTGAACACGGCCTCCTCGCCGGTGCCCTGCACCTCGACGAAGTCGCCCTCGCCGGTGCACACCACGTTCATGTCGACCGAGGCGGCCACGTCCTCCTCATAGGGCAGGTCGAGGACCGGAACGCCGCCCACGACGCCGACGCTGATCGCCGACACCGAGGTCGTGAGGATCTTCTCGGGCTTGCGGGCGAGCTTCTGCTCCTTGAGCCACGTGACCGCGTCGTGCAGGGCGACGTACGCGCCGGTGATCGAGGCGGTCCGCGTGCCGCCGTCGGCCTGGAGGACGTCGCAGTCGAGAGTGATGGTGTTCTCGCCGAGCGCCTTGAAGTCGATGCAGGCGCGCAGGGACCGGCCGATGAGGCGCGAGATCTCGTGGGTGCGCCCGCCGATCTTGCCGCGGATCGACTCCCGGTCCGACCTGGAGTGGGTCGAGCGGGGGAGCATCGAGTACTCGGCGGTCACCCAGCCTTCGCCGCTGCCGCGGCGCCACCGCGGCACGCCGGGGGTGACGGAGGCGGTGCACAGCACACGGGTACGGCCGAATTCGACGAGGACGGAGCCCTCGGGGTGGTCGGTCCAGGAGCGGACGAACGTCACTGGGCGCAGCTCGTCGGCCGCGCGCTTGTCGGGTCGAGTCATCTCCACCAGCCTACGGGAACGAACAGGCGTGTGACACACTGGTTGCTGCTCCTCCGCCCCGCGGGGGAGGCCGCGCTCGAGCGGCGGCACCACCAAGCCCGGTCGCCGCTCGGATTCGCACGAGTGGCGGAACTGGCAGACGCGCAGGATTTAGGTTCCTGTGCCTTCGGGCGTGGGGGTTCGAGTCCCCCCTCGTGCACAGATTTTCTTACCAGGACCCGGGGGCTTGCCTATCAGGTCCGCTTGGTGTACCTCGTAGCCAGGCGTCGAGAGCGTTGCGATCGTTGTCGGTAAGTCCCTGGGATGCATCAACTGGGTGGAGGCGTGCGTGGCCGTGATGGCGCACGGATACCCAGTCGATGTGGGCTTCGGTGATCTCGTCGTCGACCCAGGCGAACGAGCGTCCGGCGGCCCATGCGACCAACGCGCGCGTCTTCCAGTGCAGGTTGAACCACTGATCTTCGAGTTCGCCTTCGATCGATGATTCCGGCTAGTGCACCACCGGCAGCGACGGTAGACCCAGCCGAGGAGCCACCTCGGCATTGGCTTCGTCTTCCCAAGGTGAAGCCCAGACCAGTTCGCAGGCAGCATTGCCAGCTGCGGTCCTAGCCAGGAATCGAGTCGCGCCAGGTACGAGTCATTTGCTGGATCTTCCGCTACTCGCCGTTTCCGTTTGCCGAATGGAATGAGGGTTCCGTCGACGTCGAGGAACAGCAGCAGCTGCTGCTCGCCGTGATCGATTGTTCCATGTGGCACAGCGCTTCGGTCATCGGAGTGGATATGGTCACCGGTCAGCCTCGTCACCTGCGTTCGTCTCAGCCCTTCCACCGCTTTATGTCGGCCGGTGGGCGGCGGGGGTCGGGCCAGACTTGTATCCGGAGCCTCTCCATGGTTTCCGCGTCGTCGTCCGAGAGGTGTCCCGCTCGGGCCGCATTGCGCAGGTTCCAGCGCGAGACGCGGACGCGGAGCCATCCCGGTTCGGCTGGGATGCGCTGCGCATCGGGAAAGTAATCGGTGCAGCCGAGGATCACCAGTCTGCCTGACGTCGCTTTGAGGCTGGCCTCCACCACGTTGTCGAACTGATCGGCGTCGGGTCTGGGCGCTCGTGTATGGAGTTCGAGGGTGACCGCCACGGTCACGTTGACCTCGGTACCGATGGCAAGAGCGCCATCTCCAACGGCAATCGAGTTCCGCGTGGCGGCCGGGGTCCAAAGCGTGCCGAAATCCGCTGCAGAGTTCTCGTCCAAGAGATGAATCTGGTGGTAGTCGGCGAACAGTTCGAGCTGTATCCGGGAAGTCGGACTGGAAGGTTGATCGATGCCAAAGGTTGAACCGGAGCTCACGCGAGAATCATAGCGAGCCGGTTCAGCAGGGCCCCAATCTGCGGTGATGGATTCAAGTCCGGCACCGCTAGACACAGCGTTTCTTATTCGGACCCGGTAGCCCAGCTGCTGGACCCGGTGCCGTTATCGGATTGGGAATCGGTTCGCCTCGGTCGGTGGTTGGTCGCTCTTACAGCAGGAAGTCGAATCCTGAGCCGTCAGGCAGGGCAATCCGGTCGTAGGTGGCGAGCTTGGGTTTGAAGCGGCCTTTGAGTTCGCGTTCGACTGAGGGGACAAGGCGGGCTTCAGACGCGGGTGTCTGGAACTCGATTTTGCAGACCACTGGTTCGAGGGGGAGATCGGGGTTGCCGGTTCGGTCGATGTTCGTTCGGCGCTCCTCTCGGTCGGTGATGGTGCGGATGCAGCCGATGCGGGCGAAGCGATGGTCGGTGAGCAGCCAGATGCCCTTGCCGCGGGTGGAGGGAGTCGAGGTGTCGAAGGCCGCCATGCAGTCCGGTTGCGGGCCGAAGGCGATGGAGCGCGGGGGTGATTTCGGCCTGCCGCCGCCGGGCCCGATGTAAATGTCGAACACCGCCAGCACCAGCCAGGGGATGATCCAGAGCGGGGCCAGGACGATCTTCAGGACGAGCATGAGCGCCTTGGCGGTGTGGTTGATCAGGTCGCCGTTGGGTTCGCGGCCCTCGACCTCGTAATGGGCGAGTCCTTCGAGGGAGACCCAGCGGACTTGTTCTCCGGGGCTGAGCACTTGGCCGGTGAGGATCTCCTGGTAGTCCCGCTGCAAGTCGAGTGCTCGGTACATGGCCGCTATCCTTCCAGGTCGACGGCCAGCTTGTCGAACTCGCCGGCCGTGTCCTCGTCGATCGAGGCGTAGGCGTCGGCGCAGTCGCGAAGCTTGGTCGCCTCCCCGGAGAAGGCATCGGTGAGGTTCTGGGTCGACTCGATGAGACCCTGGCAGCCTTCAGCGTACGAAGTCTCGAAGGCGAGACCGGTCAGACCCCAGGTCATCTCTGCGGCTCCGACGCCCGCCGCGTCGGAGGCGATCTGGCTGGCGGTGGGTTCGAGGTTGTCCAGGGCCGAGGCCATAGCCGTCAGCTCTCCGGCTTCGACGCTGAATCCGTCGAAGGAACCGGGTGGGCTCGTGATGTGGCCGACCTCTGGCGGAGTCTCGGAGCCGGTGAAGTCGGCCCACAGCTCCTCGGCATTCGCGGCTGCGGTCTTCCCGATCGCGATCCCCGCCTTGGTGAGCAGCCCTTTCCACAAAGCGCCCTTCGCGGTCCGGTCCAGGATCGGGATCTTGCGGATGAGTGCCAGGAGTCTGCGGAAGATGCGCTGCGCCCACTGGTACTTGCGGGTCGCGCGGAGCATCATCATGCTCCCTTTGAGCGCGGCGCTGGCGATGAAAGCCGCGACCGAGCCGCCCGCGGTCGCCCAGCTCGAGGCGAGCGCCACGAGGCCGCGGGTGATGAGCCAGGAGACCAGTTCGGTGATGACGGCCTTGATGACGTTGTAGATGGTCTCGGCGAGCATCCTCGCCCAGTCGAGCAGTTGTGAGACGTCGAAGGCCTCCTTCGACATTGCTCTGGCCGCGGCAGCCATCCCACCCAGCTCGTCACTAGCGGCGGTGGCGGCTTCGCCCTCCCAGACGGTGATGTTGTTGTTGGTCTCTGTGGTGAGGTCGTCGGCCAGCGACGCCAGGTCGGCCTGGATCTGCTGTAGGTCCTCGGCCTGCTGCTGCATGGCGTCAGCGTCGCCGGTGACCATGATCAGGACGTCTTCGAGCGGCTGCACCAGGTCCAGGACGATCGTCAGTCCAGCGTTGACGAGAGTGCCGATGGGGTCTTGAAGCAGCCCGACCGCGTCCAGCCCGAGGCCCCGGATCTCCCCAGCGATCTCGCCGGTCGCGTCAGCGACGCTGGTCTCACCGTTGGTGGCTTGATCGATGGCGTCGGCGATGCCGGTGCCACGCCGAATGAACGGCAGCTCGGTGATCTGCGAGCCGAATTGATCGGTCACATCGATTACTCCTCGCGGGAGATGGGGTGGGAACGTCTCCACGAGAGGATATGCGAATCAGTTACCCAGCGTGGTTCACGAAAGCTCCGAATGGGACGCGCGTCATCGCAAGTCGATGACATAGCCCGGTCAACAGGGCCGTGGCCTGGGGTGATGGGTTCAGATAGGCCGTCGCTAGGTGCACAGACAAAGGCCCTGTTCACAGGGCCTTTTCTCGTATCCCCGACAACGGCGGGGCCCTCGCCGGAATCGTCGCCGAGGGCCGAAAAGAGCCGTATTCAGAGCCAAAGGCCAGTCTCAATCGGTGTCGAGGAAGCCCTTCCCGAACGCCGCGTCCAGCAGTTCCGCGTCCTTGGCGATGACCGGTCGGAGTCGGTGCCGGTAGACCGTCCGCGTGGCCGTTGTGTTCGGGCAGCGTTCGTCACCTGATCATTGCGGGGAAAGGCTCACTGCGGCCGTTGTCCATTCGCGGAGCCGCGGCGGCTCATGGAACGCGCCACAGTCGACGACGCTACCGTTTCCGCTGGAGCACCCCCGCGAAGACCGCCACGAGGACCCCCGCCACGGGGATTGCGAGCAGTCCCGCCCGCAGGCTCGCCGCGTCCGCCACGGCCCCGATGATCGGCGGCGACACCAGGAAGCTCAGGTTCATGAGCCACCCCAGTGCCGTCAGGCCCGTGCCCGGTCGCAGGCCCGGGAGCGAGTCGGCCGTCTGCCTCGCGGCGGGTACCAGCGTCGCGACGCCGAGCCCGACCAGGGTGAAGCCGACGATCGTGCCGGCCACGTTCGGGAACGCGAGCGCGGCGCCCATGCCGACCGCGGCGAGGAGCCCGCCCGCGCGGGCGACCGTCCTCTGGCCGAACCGGTCCACGAGCCGGTCACCGGCCAGGCGCGCGAGGAACTGCGCGCTGACCATCGCGATGTAGCCCGAGGCCGCGATCGCGGCCGGGGCATGCAATTCGTCGGCGAGGTAGAGCGTCGACCAGCTCATGCTCGTGCCCTCCATCAGGATGCCGCCGAACGCGAAGATCCCGACGGCCGCCAGCGTCAGCGCCGTCCGCGCGTTGAAGCGCGACTTCGGCTGCTCCTCATCGCTCTGCTGCGCCGCGTCGTCCTCGGGTGCGCCGTCCCGGTCGGGACCGCGCAGGCAGTACGGCAGCGCTGCGAGCCCCATGGTCGCGAACAGTGCCGCGACGATCCCGAAGTGGACGCCGAGCGAGAGGTCGAGTGCGATCGCCCCGGCGGCCATGAGACCGCCGGTGATCGCTCCCACCGACCACAGCGCATGGAAGGAGTTGATGATGGAGCGGCCGTATCGCCGCTGAATCCGCAGCCCGTGGGCGTTCTGCGCGGTGTCGGTGATCGTGTCGACGGCCCCTCCGACGAACAGGATGGCCCCGAGGGCGATCGGGGACGGGGCGATGACCGCGACGAAGTAGCACAGCGCGGTGAAGGCCGTCCCGATCGTTGCCGTGTACGCCGATCCGAAGCGCCGGATGAGGAACGCGGAGGCGAGTCCGGCGGTCACCGCGCCCGCGGGCCAGGTCGCCATGGCGAGGCCGAACGCCGTGTTGTCGAGTTCGAACGCCGCTTTGAGGTCGGGGAAGCGCGGCGCGAGGTTGGCCGCGAGTGCGCCGTTGGTGAGGAACAGGGCGGCGACCGCGATGCGGGCGCGTCGTTCGATCGCGGTGGGGCGGTGGAGGGTCCGGGTGGTCATGTGGACGACCGTACACAGCTGATGTACGATCGTCCACATGATTTCCGCCGATCACTTCAAGGACGGCCCTCGGACGATGCGCGAGCGGATGCTCGCCGGGGACTTCTACGTCGCCGACGACCCCGAGCTGGCCTCGCTCATGCACCGCGCCGCAGTCCTCGCCGCCCACTTCGCGGCGGCGTTCACCGAGGACTACGACGCCGCCCGCGCGCACCTCGCCGAACTGCTCGGCGACCTCGGCGAGGGCGTGTTCGTCCGCCCACCGCTGTACGTCGACTACGGCTCGAACATCCGCATCGGCGCCCGGTCCGAGGTGAACTTCGGCCTCGTCGCGCTCGACGTCGCCGCGATCACGATCGGCGAGGATTGCCGGATCGGACCGAACGTGCAGCTGTTGACCCCGACGCACCCGCTGGAGCCCGGGCCGCGGCGCGACGGCTTCGAAGCGGCGAGGCCGATCACCTTGGGTGACAACGTGTGGCTCGGCGGAGGCGTGATCGTCTGCCCGGGCGTCCGGATAGGCGACAACACGGTGGTGGGCGCGGGCGCGGTCGTCACGCGCGACCTCCCGGCGAACGTCATGGCCGTCGGCAATCCCGCGCGCGTGGTCCGCGAACTGGAACCCGACGATGACTGACGCCCGGTCGACCCGCCGGTTCGACCCCGACCGCCGCGAGCGCATCATCGCCGTGTGCCTCGACGTGATCGCCGAGTCCGGTGTCGCGGAGACCTCGCACCGCAGGGTCGCCGCTGCCGCGGACGTCCCGCTCGGGTCGATGACCTACCACTTCTCGGGCATGGACGAGCTGCTCCACGAGGCGTTCTCGCGCTACGCGGCCGCCGCCTACGGCTGGTTCGACGCACTCATGTCCGAACAGGACTCGGTGGAGGAAGCCGTGCGCGCCGTGGTCGCGATGCTGACCGCCCCGACCGCCCAGTCGCAGCGGGACCTGGTCCTCGCTCACGAGCTCTACACGCTCGCGGCCCGGAAACCGGCTTTCCGCGAGTTGACGAACCACTGGATGGCCCGTTCCCGCGCGGCCCTCGAACGCCATTTCGACCCGGCGACGGCCCGGATGCTCGACGCGCTCATCGAGGGCCTTACCATCCACCGGGCCCTGGACACCGAGCCGTACGACCCGGCGGTTGCGGAAGCGGCGGTTCGGCGCATCTGCGCGGTCGCCCAGGAGCGCATGGCATAAGGGCGGCCCGGACCGCAGGGGAAAGCATGGAAAGGGCGCTGACACGGGCCCGCCAGGACCGCCGCTGGGTGGGGTCGTGGAGCCCTGAGCGGATCGTCCGCCGGGTCGAGCACGTCCTGGCCTATAGCCGCCCTTGTGGCGTCGCGAATCTGATGGGGCGCGTGCTGCGTAGCGCCAGGGGCGCTGCCGAACGTGAAACTGTGGCGGGCAGCGTCAGACAGGCGGTTGCGGAGTCGGGCCTGACGCGCGCTGAGTTCGCTTCACGCATCGGCACCTCGGTCTCGCGGCTTTCGACCTATGCCACGGGCAAGGTCGTGCCCTCCGCCGTGCTCATGGTGCGTATCGACCGCGTCGCCGTGAGGGCGGCCCGGCAGACGGAGTCTTGAGCAGTTCCCCCAGCGCCGCCCCGGATCGACTCGGCCGAGGCCGACAACAGCGCCGAAAGGCATACGATCATGGTCGTGAGCTGGGGTGATGGGTTCAGGTAGGCGGTTGCCAGGTGCACCACCGGCCTTGAGAGCAGCGATTACGGCGAAACGTGACGGATTCATCGCTCTTCGGGTATAAACAGGAGTATGGGGCTCGCCAGTGAAGTGACGGCGGCCGGCATGTGGATACTTCCGGCCGATGATTTCGAGCTGCTCGTATTGGGCATCTTGGTGGCCCTGTTCTACGCCGCGGTCCACGCGGCGATCTTCCCGTGGCGCAAGTGCCGCTGGTGCGACGGCTCGGGGAAGCGGTTCTCGCGCCGCACGTGGTACCAGCCGCGCACCTACCGGCCGTGCTGGTGCTGCCACGGCACCGGCAAGCATCTGCGCCTGACCAGGCGCAAGATCACGCGCCGGCGCGAGCGGGGATAGCCCGCCGCGCCACCGCTTCGCATCGTCCTCAGTCGAGGCCGAGCTGCTTCTTGAGGCGCGCGACGTGGCCGGTGGCCTTCACGTTGTACTGCGCCACCTCGACGTCGCCGGTCTCACCGATGACGAACGTCGATCGGATCACGCCCTGGACCGTGCGGCCGTAGTTCTTCTTCTCGCCCCACGCGCCGTACTCCTCGAGCACCTTGTGCTCGGGGTCGGACAGCAGCGGGAACGTCAGGCCGTCGCGCTCGACGAACTTCGCCAGGTCGGCGGGCTCGTCGGGGCTGATGCCCAGCACGGCGTACCCGGCCGCCTGGAGGCTCGCGAGACTGTCGCGGAAGTCGCAGGCCTCCTTCGTGCAGCCGGGGGTCATGGCGCGCGGATACGCGTAGAGGATGACCTTGCGGCCCTGGAGGCTCGAGAGGGTCACCGTGTCACCGGTGTCGGCGGTCAGCGTGAAGTCGGGTGCGGCGTCACCAGGCTGAAGTCGTACGTTCACAACACGGAACATTACCGTCCGTCCCTGACAATCCCCTGGGAGCTCGCTCGACGGTAGCTGCGCGCACGCGACTGGACACGACCCCGCTATTATTGCAAAATAATTGCAATAGCCCAACGGTGGGTTGTTGATTCCGAACGTCGGCGTCCCGCATCCAGCGCGGCGCCGGCCACTACCCCGGTTGAAAGGCGACGACGCCCGTGTCCGAGCTCGCACTGCACATACCCAACGGCATCATCGGCATTCCCACCTCCCTGGTGTTCGGCCTGATCGCGGCCATAGTGGTCGGCGTCTGCGTCGTGGCGGCCCGCCGCGGCCTCGACGAGCGGCTCGTCCCGCTCGCCGGACTGGCCACCGCGTTCATCTTCGCCGCCCAGATGCTCAACTTCCCGGTCGCCGCGGGCGTCTCGGGCCACCTGCTCGGCGGCGCGCTCGCCGCCGCCCTCCTCGGGCCGTGGCTCGGCGTGCTGTGCGTGACCGTCGTGATCGGCGTCCAGGCGCTGCTGTTCGCCGACGGCGGCGTCACCGCCCTGGGCATGAACGTCGTCAACATGGCCGTCATCTCCACGTTCGTCGCCTACGGCGTCATCGCCTTGGCCCTCAAGATCCTCGGGCGCACCCGCACCGGCCTCACCGCCGCCGTCTTCGCCGCCTCCGTGGCGGGCGTCGTCGCCGCCTCGGCCGGATTCGTCCTCGAGTTCGCGATCGGCGGCGAGGCGCCCCAGTCGCTCGGCGAGGTCGCCGGAGCGATCCTGTCCGTCCACGTCCTCATCGGCGTCGGCGAGGGCCTCATCACCGCCGTGGCCGTCACCGCCGTCGCCCTCACCCGCCCCGACCTCGTCTACGCACTCAGAGGATCCCGGCTCCTGGGGACCTCGCTCGAGAAGGAGACCGTCTAGCCCATGAAGACCTCAAGATTCGTACTTTTCGGCGCGCTGGTCGCCCTCGCCCTCGCGGGCGGCCTCGCCCTGTTCGCCTCCTCCTCGCCCGACGGCCTCGAATCGGTCATGCTCGAAGGCTGCCAGACCGGCGCCGACGGCGAGATCAGCGGCGGCGAATGCGCCCTCCAGCAGGCCGGCGAGCACGAGATCGGCGGTCCCCTGGCCGACTACGGGATCTCCTTCATCGACTCCGAGACCCTCGGCGGCTCGCTCGCCGGGATCGTCGGCGTCCTCCTCGTCCTCGCTCTGGCCACCGGCCTGTTCTGGCTGCTCGCCCGCGGCCGGCGGGCCGGAGCCGGAAGCGGCGAGGCGTGAACGGCGCCGAGGGGCTCTACCGGCCCGGGACGAGCCCGCTGCACCGGAGCGCCCCGCAGGCGAAGCTGACGGCCCTGGTGGCGCTCACGTTCGCGGTCGTCGCGACGCCGAGGGAAGCGGTGTGGGCCTTCGGGGTCTACGCGGTGCTGCTGGCGGCCCTGTTCGCGCTCGCGCGCGTCCCGATCGGCTGGATCGCCTCCCGGAGCCTGATCGAGGCGCCGTTCCTGCTGCTGGCGCTCGCGTTCCCGTTCCTGGCGGGCGGCGAGACCATCCAGTGGGGATTTCTGGAGCTGTCGGTCGAGGGCCTGTGGGCCGGATGGAACCTCATCGCCAAGGCCACCCTCGGCGTGTGGGCCGCGCTGCTGCTCGCCGCCACCACGCCCGTCGCGGGCCTCCTCGCGGGGCTCTCGCGGCTGCGCTGCCCGCAGATCCTCCTCCAGATCACCGCGTTCGCCATCCGCTACGCGCACCTGACGGCCGCCGAGGTCGCCCAGATGCGCCGCGCCCGCCTCGCACGCCTGGACGACCCGCGCTTCCTGTGGCAGGCGGGGGCGCTCGCCCGCAGCCTCGGTGTCGTCTTCATCCGCTCCTTCGAGCGCGGTGAACGCGTCTGGCAGGCCATGGCCGCGCGCGGCTACACCGGTCGCCTGCCGCTCGACGTCAGCCCCGCCGGGGCCGGCCTCGGCCAGTGGAGCGCCGCCATGGCCGCCCCGGCGCTCGCCGCCGGGGTCGCCGTCTGGACGGCGGTGGGCGCATGAGCGCACTGCGCGTGGCCGGCCTCAGGCACGTCTACCCCGACGGGCACGGCGCCCTCGACGGCGTCGACCTCGGCATCGAACCGGGGGAGCGCGTGGCCGTCCTGGGCCCCAACGGGGCCGGGAAGACCACGCTCATGCTCCACCTCGTCGGGCTCCTCGACGCCACGGAAGGGACCGTCGCGGTCGGGGACCTGACCGTCGAGAAGCGGCACCTCGCCGAGATCCGCCGCCGCGTCGGCATCGTCTTCCAGAGCCCCGACGACCAGCTGTTCATGCCCACCGTCGCCGACGACGTCGGCTTCGGCCCGGCCAACCTCGGCCTGCGGGGCGCCGAACTGCGTTCGCGGGTCGAGGCCGCGCTCGCCGACGTCGGCCTCGCCGATCTCGCCGGCAGGCCGCCGCACCACCTCTCGGTCGGGCAGCAGCGCCGCGCCGCGCTCGCCGGGATCCTCGCCATGCGCCCCGAGATCGTCGTCCTCGACGAGCCGAGCGCCAACCTCGACCCGGCCAGCCGCCGCGAACTGGCGGGGATCCTGCGCCGGACGGCCCCCACGCTGCTGCTGGTCACCCACGACCTGCCGTACGCACTGCAACTGTGCGAGCGGGCCGTCGTGCTCGACGGCGGCCGCATCGTCGCCGACGCCCCCTGCGCGGAGATCCTCGCCGACGCGGACCTGCTCGAGCGGCACCGGCTCGAGCTGCCGTTCGGGTTCTCCCTGGAGGCGGCGCTCGCCTCCAGGGCCGACAATATCCTATAAATTATAGGATATAAGATATTATATAATATAAGTTATAAGTCGTGGACGCCTCCGATGCCGCTCTGCGGCGTCAGGAGGCGTTCGCGATCGCCGCCTCGACTTCGGCGACGAAGTCGGCGGGATCGATCTTCTCGCCGTTGACCTTCACCGTCGGCGTGCCTGTCACGCCCTGATCCTCCGTGGCCGAAGTGGTCCCCGACTGCACCCAGCCCTTGTAGGTCTCGTCGTCGACGCACTGCTCCCAATCCGAGCCGAGACCGACGCCGGCCCCGATGTCCTTCAGCTCCGCGTCGGTCAACCCCGAGCTGTTCTCCTTCGGCTGGTGCTCGTACAGCGCCACCGTGTAGTCCAGGAACTCCTGCTGTCCGACGTCGGCCGCGCACACCGCCGACGCGCCCGCCCGCGTCGAGTACTCGGTGCCCTGCGAGAGCCGGTCGAGGATCGCGATCGGGTGGTAGTTCACCGTCACCGAGCCGTCGTCGACCCACGACTGGATCTGCTCGGCGTAGGCCGTCTCGAACTGGTTGCACGCCGGGCACATGTAGTCGAGGTAGATGTCGATCTCGGCCTCACCCGAGCCGATCTGGACCGCATACCCGTCCGTGGTCTCCGCCGCCGGGTCGTTGACCTCGTAATCGGGCTCGCGGTTCATCCAGATGCCCAGACCCAGCAACCCCCCTATGAGGACGACCGCCGCGCCGATGGCGACCCCGAACACGATCTTCTTGCGCCTGGCCTCGGCCTCCCGCTGCTTCCGCAGCGCCTCGGCGGCCTGCCTGCGACCGGGCTTTCCCATGCCGATCAACACCTCTCTCAAACCTGTGGTCGATGTGCGAGGCGGATTCGAGTAATCTCAGCGGCGATGTCACGCCTTCACCCGGTCCGCCTCGGCTGGCTGTCGTTCGCAGCGGCCGTGCTCGGCGTGCTCTGGGCCGCCCCGGCCTTCGCGCACGCTCTCGCCACCGGGAGCGAACCCGCCCCGGACGACGTCCTCGACTCCCCGCCGGGCGAGGTCGTCGTCGAGTTCAACGAGCCAGTCACCCCCGTAGACGCGGCCACCGGTGTCGTGGCTCCCGATGGTGACCGAGCCGACACCGGCATCGTCGAGTCCGACGACCCGACCACGGTCGTGATCGGCCTCGACGCCGACATCGAAGGCACCTACCTCGTCGGATACCGCGTCGTCTCCGACGACGGGCACCCCGTCTCCGGGACCTTCACCTTCTCCGTCGGCCGCGAGACCGAGGCGCCCAGTGCCGAGGCCCTCATCGCCGAGACCGACCCGCTCGTCCAAGGCCTGCTCTACGCCGAGCGCGGCGTCGGCTACGCCGGGCTCGCCCTCGCGCTCGGCGCCGGCGTCCTCCTCGCCGTCGGCGCCCGCCCCCGCGACCGCATCGCGCGGCTCGTGGCGACCGGCCTCAGCGCCGTCGCCGCCTGCGCCATCGTCGGCATCGTCCTCCAGGCCGCCTACGAGTCCGGCGTTCCCATCTCCGGGCTCGACGGCGTCGCCCTCCAATCGGTCATGGAGTCCAGCGTCGGCCTCGCCGCGCTGCTGCGGCTCCTCCTCGTGCTGCTCGCGCTGCCGCTGCTGCGCTTCCTGGTCACCGACGAGACCCCCGGCAGGCCCGTCCTCGCCGGACTCGCGAGCGTGGCCCTGGCGCTCGCGGCGACCTGGCCGCTGGCCGGGCATCCCATGGCCACCGAGCCCGTGGCCCTCGCGTTCGCCGCTGACTGGATCCACACCGCCGCCGCCCTCACCTGGGCCGGTGGTGTCGCCGTCCTGTTCATCCTCGCCTGCAGCCGCCGCGGCGACGTCCCCGAACGCGCCCGCGAGTTCTGGGTCGCCCTGGTGCCGTGGCTCATGGCCAGCCTCATCGTCGCCGGACTCGCCAGCGCCCTGCTCCACATCGACTCGATCGAGGCGCTCACCGACACCGCCTACGGGCGGTTGGTGGCGCTCAAGGCCGCGATCCTCATCGCCATCGTCGCTGTCGGCCTGTTCACCCGCAAGGCGGTGCTGCGCGGCGCTGAAGGCCGCACGGCCCTGCGGCGCCTGGCGGGTGCCGAAGCGGTCCTGGCCGCGGCGATCCTGGCCGCCGTGGTGGTGCTGGTGCAGGCCGTGCCCGCCAAGACCGCGCTGCTGGAGACCGGGACGAGTTCGACGGTGGAGTCCACCGGCACGGCGACGCTGTTCACCACCGACGCCTTCAGCGGGCAGCTCGCCCTCGATCCGGGCAGGCCGGGGCCGAACTCGGTGCGGATCATCACGGACGGCCCGGGCGGCGAGCCGTTCGAGGCCGTCGAGTGGGACGCCGTCTACGGCCTCGAAGGCGCTGAACCGGAGACGCTGCGGCTCATCGAGCTGCGCACCGGGATTCTCGGCGGCGAGGTGAGCCTGCCTGAGGCTGGGCGGTGGGTGTTCGTCTTCACCCTTACCGACGCCGAAGGGCACACCGCGACGGCCGAAGCCGCCGTCGACGTCTCGTTACCAGTCGCCGAAGGCCCCTCGCGTGTTCTCACCCAGCTGCACGCACCATTTCTCGAGGTCGCGTCCGAGGTGGTCGGCCAGGAAGCGCGCGGTGTAGTTCGTCAGTGCCGGGTGGTTGCGGTGGCCGCGCACCGGCATCGGCGCCATGAACGGGGCGTCGGTCTCGACCAGGACCAGTTCGGCGGGTGCGACGGCGGCCGCGCCGCGCAGCTGCTCGGCGTTCTTGAACGTCACGTTCCCCGCGAAGCTCATGTAGAACCCGCGCCTGGCGCATTCGTTCGCGAACGCGAAGTCGCCCGAGAAGCAGTGGAGGACCACCCGGTCCGGAGCGCCCTCTTCATCCAGGATGGACAGGACGTCGGCGTGGGCGTCGCGGTCGTGGATGACCAGGGTCTTGCCGCGGCGCTTGGCGATCTCGATGTGGGCGCGGAAGGAGGCCTGCTGGGCGGCCCGGCCGCTCTCGTCGGTGCGGAAGTAGTCCAGGCCGGTCTCGCCGAGCGCGGCGACGCGGGGCGGCGCGGCGAGTTCGTCGATGGCGGCGAGCGCGCCGTCGAGGTCGCCCAGGAGCGGGGCCTCGTTCGGGTGGAGGGCGACCGCGGCCAGGATCCGCTCGTCGGCCTCGGCGAGCGATGCGGACCAGCGGGAGGAGGCGACGTCGGTGCCGACCTGGACGAGGTGCGCGACGCCGACGGCCTCGGCCTGGTCGATGAGCTCGCGGACCTCGTCGCTCGCGGGCTCGGGCGCGACCGCCTCATCGGCGGGGTAGCCGGAGCCGACGATGTCGAGGTGCGTGTGCGTGTCGGCGATCGGGGCCGGAAGCGGCGCTGGGCTGGGTGCCGGATCGGGTTTGTACACGCCTCAACCATGCCACGTCGGCTCCGGAGTGCCGTGCCGGTGCGCCGGAGTCTTATGAAGACCGCGAAGGGTGTCGCCGGGCTGCTGAGCACGATGCCCGCTGTAGGCGAACGTTATAGATTATACCCTATAAGATATAGTTGTGTTATAGCCTATAATTTACCCTCTGGCGTGGTGTGCCCTCGGGTGACGGACGTCCGTGGCCGCGAGCGCAGAGGCGCGAGTCTTTTCGCAAGGCCGACTCCGCGGCCGCGCCCGCTGAGGGCGCGGCCGCGGACGGCATCGGCCTAGGAGTCCAGTCGCTCGATCTCCTCGTCCACGATCGACGGGTCGAGCTTGGTGAAGATCGGGACGGGCTTCTCCAGCGGCGTGCCCGACCGGATCGGCACCGGCTCCCAGCTCGGGACGCCCGAGTAGTCGCCGGTCAGGATCGGATAGGTCCCCTCGGTCGCCCCGCCCTCGTCGAGGTCGGCGACCTCCTCGATGCGCGGCATCGGCGCGAACACGCCCTCACCGCCGAGCAGCTCGTGCACCCGCTGCGACGAGTGCGGCAGGAACGGGCTCATGATCGTCTTCAGGTCGCTCACGGCCTGGAGCACCGTGTGCAGGACCGTGCCCTGCCGCTTGGGGTCCTCCTTGAGCTTCCACGGCGCCGTGTCGGCCAGGTACTTGTTGGCCGCGGCGACCGTCTTCATCGCCTCGCCGATGGCCGCGCGCACCTTGTTGGCGCCGATGAGCTCCCCGACGGTGTCGAACGCGCCACGGGTGGCCGCCAGCAGCTCGCGGTCGACCTCCTCCAGCTCCCCGGCCTCCGGGATCCGCCCGAAGTTCTTCGCGGCCATCGCCACCGACCGGTTCACCAGGTTGCCCCAGCCGGCCACCAACTCGTCGTTGTTGCGCCGCAAGAACTCCGCCCACGTGAAGTCCGAGTCCTGGTTCTCCGGGCCCGCCGCGCAGATGTAGTAGCGCAGCGCGTCGGCCGAGTACCGCTCCAGGAAGTCGCGCACGTAGATCACCACGCGCCGCGACGAGGAGAACTGCCTGCCCTCCATCGTCAGGAACTCCGAGGAGACCACCTCGGTGGGCAGGTCGAGCCGCCCCAGCGAGCCCGGCTCGCCGCCGGCCGCGCCCTCGCCGTTGTTGCCCAGCAGCATCGCCGGCCAGATCTCGGAGTGGAAGACGATGTTGTCCTTGCCCATGAAGTAGTACGAGACCGCCTCCGGGTTCGACCACCACCGCTTCCACGCCTCCGCGTCACCGGAGCGCCGCGCCCACTCGATCGAGGCCGACAGGTAGCCGATGACCGCGTCGAACCACACGTACAGGCGCTTGTCGGGCCGGTCGACCCAGCCGGGCAGCGGAATCGGCACGCCCCAGTCCAGATCGCGCGAGATCGGGCGCGGCTGCAGGTCCTCCAGGAGGTTCTTGGTGAACCGGACGACGTTGGTGCGCCACCCCGTCCGCGTGTCCAGCCACGCGTTCAGCGCGTCGGCGAACGCGGGCAGGTCCAGGAAGAAGTGGTCCTCCTCGACGAACTTCGGCGTCTCGCCGTTGATCCGCGAGACCGGGTCGATCAGGTCGGTCGGGTCGAGCTGCCTCCCGCAGTTGTCGCACTGGTCGCCCCGCGCCGAGCCGAACCCGCAGTGCGGGCACGTGCCCTCGATGTAGCGGTCCGGCAGCGTCCGCCCCGTCGACGGGCTGATCGCCCCCAGCGTCTTCTTCTGCAGGATGTAGCCGTTGTCGTAGAGCGTCGTGAACAGCTCCTGGACGGTCTTGTAGTGGTTCCCGGTCGTGGTGCGCGTGAACAGGTCGTAGGACAGGCCGAGCGCGTCCAGGTCCTCGACGATGACCCGGTTGTACTTCGCGGCCGCCTCGGCGGCCGAGAGCCCCTCGGCGTCGGCCTGCACCAGGATCGGCGTGCCGTGCTCGTCGGTGCCCGAGACCATGAGCACCTCGTGACCGCGCATGCGCATGTAGCGGGCGAAGACGTCGGCGGGCACCCCGAAACCTGCTACATGTCCGATGTGGCGAGGGCCGTTGGCATAGGGCCAGGCCAGCGCGGTCAATACGTGAGTCATGCGCCCCATGATAGAGCCCCCGCCTCCGCCCCCACCAAGGTCCGAACGCCCGCCGCGTCCACCGACACGGTGAGTCTTCCCCGTTCGAGCCCTGCATCGCGCTTTCGATGGTGCAATACCGGTATGTCCAGAACGCACCGCGTGCCCCGAGCGGCGACCGGCGCCGCCCTCCCCGGACCCCAGCGCAGCCCCATCGGCTCCCAAGCCGAGGGCATGGAGGCGATCCGCGCAGTGTGGGAACGGGCCGGCGACCCCCACCGGCACCGAGCGCGCCCGGCACCGAACCCCGGCAAGCCCCCCAAACACCTCGCCACGGCCCTGCTCGGCACCCTCGTGTGCGCGTGCCTGCTCATGTTCCTCGCCTGGGTCAGCGCCCCCGCCCTGTGGATGACCATGGGCCACGCCCAGAGCGGCACCGTCACCATCACCGCCTGCTCCGGCGGCTTCGCGCCCGGCTGCACCGGCGTCTTCGACGCCGGCTCCTGGACCAAGGAACTGCGCCTGACCGGCGACGTCACCGCGGGCGACATCGGCGCCCAGCTCCCGGCCCGCGCCACCGGCCCGGGCACCTCCAGCGCCTACGTCGGCGGCGTCGACGGCCTCCTGCTGCGCTGGGCCCCGGCCGTGGCGCTCTACATGGCCTGCGGCTTCGCGCTCGTCGCCGCCAGCGGCGCCACCCGCCTGTACGACGGGCGCGGCGCGGCCATCGGCCTGTGCTGGGCCGCCACGGTCGCCGTCTGGCTCATCGCGATGGGCTTCGCCTGGTGACCCTGTAACCGCGCCCACCGCCGGGTACTGCCGCTGCGGGTGGTGCCGGACGCACCGTAGAGTGAGACCCGCCCCCGGGTTTACGCCTCCATGCCGCCGCTACGGCGCGCCCAAGTGAATTGACCGTCTTACCCTGCTTGTAGGGCTCCTCGGGAGACAGCGTGAGTGCATCTTCGAAACCGGTGGCGCAGACCTGGTTCGGACCCATCACCGCCGTGCAGCGACGCGCCATGTTCGCGCTCGTGCCGGTGGCCGTCGCCTTCGGTCTCGTCGTCGGCCTGGCGTTCCTGCCGCTCGCCAGCGGCTTCGGCGGCATCGCCAAGACCGGGTCCGAGTCCATCCTCGAACTGCCCGAGGACCTCGTCCTGCCCCCCGCCCCCGAGACGTCGACGCTGTACGCCGCCGACGGCGAGACCGTGATCGCCACGTTCGGCGACCAGTACCGGGTGGAGCTCGACTACGACCAGATCCCCGAGTCGGCCAAGCACGCGCTCATCGCCACCGAGGACTCGAACTTCTACGAGCACAACGGCGTCGACCCCGAAGGCATCATGCGGGCCCTGGTCACCAACGTCGCCGCCGGCGAGGTCACCGAGGGCGCCTCGACGATCACCATGCAGTACGTCCGCCAGGTCCTCTCCTACACCGCCACCAGCCCCGAAGAGGTCGCCGCCGCCAGCGAGGTGACCATGGAACGCAAGATCCAGGAGATGGGCTACGCGCTGGCCCTCGAAGAAGAGATGTCCAAAGAAGACATCATCACCAACTACCTCAACACCGTCTACTTCGGCCACGGCGCGTACGGGATCGGCGCCGCCGCCCAGGTCTACTACGGGAAAGTGCCCGCCGACCTGACCGTCGCCGAGGCCGCCCTGCTGGTCGGCCTCATCCAGTCGCCCAGCGCCTACGACCCCGTCAACGGCTCCACCGAGGCCGCCCTGGCCCGCCGCGACCACGTCATCAACCGCATGGTCGACGCCGGCTACCTCACCGACGCCGAAGGCGAGGAGGCCAAGGCCCACGACCTCAGCATCAACCCTCAAGAGGCCAACAACGACTCCGGCGGCGCCATCGACTCCGAGTACGGCTTCTTCGTCGACTACTTCGAGCAGTGGTGGGAGCAGCAGGAGGACTTCGGCAAGACCGAAGACGAACGCAAGGCCCGCCTCTACCGCGGCGGCTACGAGATCGTCTCCACCCTCGACGTCGACCTCCAGGAGGCCGCCGAGGACGCCATCGAGAAGCAGGAGCCCACCGGCTCCGAATTCGCCCTCGGCTCGGTCGTCATCGGCGCCGGGACCGGCGCCATCGAAGTCATGGCCGTCAACCGCAACTACTCCAACGACATCTCCGAGAACGGCCCCAACACCTCCAACGACGAGTACAAGGGCACCTACCCCAACACCACCAACCCGCTCTTGAGCGGCAACTCCGCCCTCCCCGGCTACCAGGCCGGGTCCTCGTTCAAGATGTTCACCATGCTCGCCGCCCTCGAAGCGGGCATGCCGCTGTCGACCACGATCTACTCGCCCTACCAGTACAAGTCCCAGTACGTCGTCGGCGACGGCGAGGCCGCCTGCGGCGACTACTGGTGCCCGGTGAACGCCTCCCAGGGCGAGGTCGGCGACTACAACATGTGGACCGGCTTCGGCGAATCGGTCAACACCTACTTCGTGCAGCTCGCCGAGCGCGTCGGCATCGCCAACGCCATCGACGTCGCCATGCGCCTGGGCATCGACTTCCGCAACACCAAGGACCTCGGCCTGGTCACCGGCGAGGGTGCGAACAACTTCGGGCCGTTCACCCTCGGTGTCACCCAGGCCACCCCCATGGACATGGCCGCCGCCTACGCCGCCCTCCCCGCCGACGGCCTCTACTGCGAGCCGATCCCGGCCACCTCCGCGGTCACCAACACCGGCAGCACCATCGCCTTCCCCAGCGAGTGCGACCAGGCCGTCAGCGCCGACGTCGCCCGCGCCGCCGTCGACGCCGCCCGCTGCCCCACCGGTGACGGCGCCGTCGCCGGGAACTGCACCTGGGGCACCGCCGAAGTCGTCGGCGACGAGGTCGACGGCCCGGTCGGCGGCAAGACCGGCACCACCGACTCCAACTCCACCAACTGGTTCATCGGGTTCACGCCCAACGCCGCCGCCGCCTCGTTCATCGCCGACCCCGACAGCCCCCAGCACTACGTCGGCTCCTCCAACCTCGGCAAGCCGGCCGAGACCGTCGCCGACATCCTCGCCTTCCAATGGGACGAGAACGGCGAAGGCGACTTCACACCGCCCACCGACCTGGTGAGCTAGGGCCCGGCCCGATCCCCGTAGACTCACCCTGGTGAGCGCCACCGCAGTACGGCCAGCAGAGCCGCCCGCCGCCTGGCGGCCGGCCCTGCCCTCAGGGCCGCTCCCCAGCGTCCGGGCCCGCTTCGCGAGCCAGGTCCCCTCCGACGGCCGCCGCGCCCTGATCGTCACCATAGGCGTCACCGCGCTGGCCGCGGTGCTGCGCCTGATCGGGCTCGATCACCCCAAGGGCCTCATCTTCGACGAGGTCTACTACGCCCAGGACGCCCACACGATGCTCGCGCACGGCGTCGAGTGGGACGCCGCCCGCGACGGCTCGGCCTACGTCGCCCACCCGCCGTTCGGCAAGTGGATCATCGCCGCCGGGGAGGGCACGTTCGGCTTCGACGAGCTCGGCTGGCGCATCAGCGCCGTCGTCGCCGGCGTCGCGAGCGTCGCCATCCTGGTGCTCCTGGTGCGCCGGCTCACCGGCTCGACCATGCTCGGCGGCACCGCCGGCCTCCTGCTCGCCGTCGAAGGCAGCCAGTTCGTGCTCTCGCGCACCTCGCTGCTCGACATCTTCTTGGCGACGCTCATCCTCGCCGCCATGTACTGCCTGGTCTGCGACCGCGACTGGCGGCGGACCGGCTGGCTCGCCGCCATCGAGAACGGCCTCGACCCGCAGCGCCGGCGCCCCCGGCTCGGCCTCCCGTGGTGGCGCATCGCCACGGCCGTCCTGCTCGGCCTCGCCATGTCCACCAAGTGGAGCGCGCTGTGGTACATCGTCCTGTGCATCGTGCTGTTCGTCATCTGGGACTGGCGGCTCCGCGTCGAAGCCGGCGCCCGCAAGCCGCTGCGCGACACCCTCATCTACGAGTTCGTCCAGAACCTGTGGTTCGGGTTCCTCGCGATCGGCGTCTACGTCGCGACGTGGGCGGGCTGGTTCGCCAACGACTCCGGCTCCTACCGGCACTGGCTGGCCGACAACGGGCACGGCGAGCCGCCCGTGATCGGCGCGCTCGTCAACTGGTACCAGTACCACCTGAGCGTCCTCGAGTTCCACGCCGGCCTGTCCTCGGAGCACTCCTACCAGTCGGTGCCGTTCCAATGGCTGTTCAACCTGCGGCCGGTCGTCTTCTACTGGAGCTCGGACGTCCCGTGCGGCTCCGACCGGTGCGCCGCCGAGGTCCTCCTGCTGGGCACACCGCTGCTGTGGTGGGCGTTCGTGCCCGCGATTCTCGCGGTGCTGGCCTGGGCGGTGTACAAGCGCGACTGGCGCGCCTGGTTCATCCTGGCCGGCATCGGCGCGGGGATCCTGCCGTGGTTCGCCTACCCCGAGCGGACCATGTTCTTCTTCTACGCCGCGCCCGCCGTCCCGTTCTTCATCGCCGCGGTCACCTGGTGCCTGGGCATGATCATCGGGCGGCACCGGCCCGGCCGGAGCGCCACGGGCTCGCCCGAACGGCGCCTGACCGGGGCGCTCATCGCCGGGGCGTTCATCGCCGTCGTCGTGTTGTGCTTCGCGTACTTCTGGCCGATCTACACCGGCGAGCCCCTCGACTACAACGAATGGCACTCCAGAATGTGGCTCGACTCCTGGATCTGAGCGGCGCCGCACGCGAGGCGGACCAATTGACGACTCGCAGGCTTCGCCGAGAGCTGGACCACACGCGGGGCCCGCGAAGCCCGTGCGGCCCTGTGCTAAAGTTGTCGGCGCTCGGGGCTTTGGCGCAGTTGGTAGCGCGTCTCGTTCGCAATGAGAAGGTCAGGGGTTCGAATCCCCTAAGCTCCACCGAGAACAACGTTATATGCAGCGCCAACGCCGCCGGATTACGACTCGACAAGGTCACCTCCGGCGGCGTTGTTCCGTATTTACAGCAGCGTCGGTGGCAAGGCCGACGTTGTCCGGCCCCCGGTACCGCGCCCCGGGTGCCCTTGGGCGCCGCGGCGGGCACGCAGTCGTCTTCGCCGCCTACCTCGAGCAGTTCCGCGGTGTTCCCTGGTCCCGTTCCCGTGACGGCCGCGCTCGCGGGGCGAGCAGCGGCGAAGGGCCGGTCTCTCGTGACGAGAGACCGGCCCTTCGCCGTTCGATTGCCTTCGCTACCAGGCGTAGGCCTCAGGGGCGGCCCCGCCCGGGCCCGGGAAGATCGCGTCGAGCTCGGCCAGGTCTTCCGCACCGAGCTTGATGTCCAAGGCTCCCACCGCGTCCTCGAGCTGCGCCAGCGTGCGCGGCCCGATGATCGGGCCGGTGACGCCCCGCTGGTGCAGCAGCCACGCCAGGCCCAGATTCGCGGCGCTGACGCCCTTGTCCGCGGCCATCGCCTCATAGCGCTCGAGCTGGCCGCGGTGCTTCTCGACGGCCTCGGCCATGTGGCCCGCGGCGCGTCGGCCGGTCTCGGCGGTCTTGCCGAGGACGCCCGCGAGCAGCCCCCCGGCGAGCGGCGACCAAGGGATGACGCCGAGGCCGTAGTGCTCGGCCGCGGGGATCACCTCGAGTTCGATGTTGCGGTTGACGAGGCTGTAGATCGACTGCTCCGAGACCAGGCCGAGGCCGCCGCGGCGGGCCGCCTGCTCGTTGGCCCTGGCGATCATCCAGCCCGGGAAGTTCGACGACCCGCTGTAGACGACCTTGCCCTGTTGGACGAGCACGTCGATCGCCTGCCAGATCTCGTCCCACTCGACGTCGCGGTCGACGTGGTGGAACTGGTAGAGGTCGACGTGATCGGTCTGGAGGCGCCGCAGCGACGCCTCGATCTGGGCTCGGATGTGCACGGCCGACAGGCCGCGGTCGTTCGGGCCCTCGCCCATCACCTGGTAGACCTTCGTGGCGAGCACGATCTTGTCGCGCGCGGCGGGGTTGGCCGCGAGCCAGCGGCCGATGATCTCCTCGGTCCAGCCCTGGTTCGGGGCGTGCCCGTAGACGTTGGCGGTGTCGAAGAAGTTGACGCCGAGATCGAGGGCGCGGTCCATGATCCGGTGCGCTTCATCCTCGTCGGTGGCGGGGCCGAAGTTCATGGTGCCGAGGACGATCCTCGAGACCTTGACACCGCCGTGCCCGAGCCGTGTGTACTCCATGGTTTCCTCCCGATGGTGGTGGACTCTCATGCTAGGACGCCGGGCGTGGCGCCCCGACATCGGAGTGAAAGCCTTTGCCGGATTAGGTGAGGTCGGAACCCGCTGCGCCCGCGAGGCCGACCGCACGGAGAGCCGATCATGAGCGTCTCGACGGCGGCCCGGCCGACGCAGTGAGCGCGCCGACGCCGCGCATCACCGGAATCCCTCCCGCCGGCGCGTGCGAACGGTGGGCGAATCCGGCGCGCTTCCCCGCCTCTAGACCGCCACGCCCTTCCACGCCCACCAAAGGCCCGCATAGATGCCCTCGGCCGCGAGCAGCTCGTCGTGCGTGCCCGATTCGGCGATGCGGCCCTCGCGCACCACCGCGACCCGGTCGGCGGTCTCGGCGGCCTGGAGTTGGTGGGCGATCGCGATG
Organism: Glycomyces arizonensis DSM 44726; assembly: GCF_000482705.1. Lineage (GTDB taxonomy): Bacteria > Actinomycetota > Actinomycetes > Mycobacteriales > Micromonosporaceae > Glycomyces > Glycomyces arizonensis. Next base: position 71,085 of record NZ_AXWO01000029.1, read on the forward strand.
ACGGTGCGCCCGTGCAGCGCCGCCGCCAACGACGCCTCCACGTTGCCCGCACTGCCCGGATCGATCCCGGCGGTGGCCTCGTCCAAGATCACCACGTCCGGGTCGGCCAGGATCACGCGCGCCAGCGCGAGCTGCTGCGCCTCGGCCAGATTCAACTCGTGGTGCTCTTCGCCCAGCATCGTGTCCAGGCCGTCCGGCAGATCCACCGCCCAGCGCGCGTCGACCGTCGCCAACGCCGCGAACAGCGCCTCGTCGTCGGCCTCCGGCGCGGCCAGGTTCAGGTTGTCGCGCAACGTCGCGGTGAAGATGTAATGCTCCTGCGTCACCAGGATCACCTTGCGCCGCAGCTCCTCCAGCGGAATATCGGCCACCGGCGCGCCGCCGAGCGTCACCCGGCCGGTGCGCGGCCGGTCGATCCCCGCGATGAGCCGCGCGATCGTGGACTTGCCCGCCCCCGAAGGCCCCACCACGACCAGGCGCTCGCCGCGCCGAGGGCGCAGGCTCAAGCCGTGCAGGACGTCCGGGCCGTCCCCGTAGCCGAAGGTGACGTCGTCGAGGCGCACCTCCGCACCGTCCGATGCGGCGCCGCGCTCCTCGTCGGGCATGAGATGGACGCCCTCGACGCGGGCCATAGCGGCGCCGCCCATTTGGAACTCGCTGAGCGCCATCATGGAACGGAACACCGGACCGTCCAATCGCAGTGTCAGCATCGCGACCGCCACGACCTCGCCGACCGACACCCAGCCGTTCATGTACCAGATGCCGCCCACAATGGTGACGACCACGGCCGGGGTCAGGAAGGCCAGGTCGGTGGCCGGGAAGAACCACGTCTGGAGGCGCACGATTCCCTTGAGCCGCTTCATGTGGACGGCCGCGCGCCCGTAGCCGGCCCCGCGGCGCTCGTCCTGCATCCGGTAGGCCGCCACGGTCTGCGCGCCCGCCGCCGAGGCCGTCAGGGTCTCGGCGATCTCGCTCATGGCCGCCCGCTCCTTGAGGAACACCGGGCTGGCCAGGCGCACGTAGCGGCGGCCGGCGATGACCAGCGCCGGGGAGCCGATGAGGAACAGCAGGCCCAGCAGCGGACTGACCACGAACGCCGCGACGGTGATGACGGTGACCTCGATGAGCGCCACGGCCACCTCTGGCCCGGTCTTGCGCAGCAGCTCGGCGACCGCGCCGACGTCGCCGGAGGTGCGGGTGGCGAGGTCGCCGGTTCCCGCCCGCTCCACAGTGCCCAGCGGCAGGCGCAGCACCCGATCGATGAACGACTCGCGGAGCCTTGCGGCGGCGCGCTCCCCGAGCCGGTAGCCGAGGCGGCGGCCGGTGCGCATGAGGAGCAGCTGCGCGAGGACGCACCCGGCGATGATCCCGCAGATCAGGTCGACCCGAGAGGCCGTCCAGCCGGTGCCGATACCGTCGATGACCTCGCCGAGCATGACCGGCAGGGCTGCGCTCGCCCCGGCCGCCGCGACGTAGAGGACCACAACGCCGGTGAAGGCGGCCTTGTCGTCGAGGACGAGCCGTTTCACCGCGCGCATCATCTCGGCGCGGCCCGCGGTCGGCAGGCGGGTGGAGGGAACGCTCATCGGGACTCCTGTCGGGACGTGAGACTGCGGTATTCGCCGTCGAGGGAGAGCTCGGCGTGGGTGCCGGTGGCGCGGACCTTCCCATCGACCATCCATGCGACCAGGTCGGCGTGGGCCAACCACAGCGGCGAAGCGGTGACCACGGCGGTGGTGCGCCCGCGGCGGGCCTCGGTGACGCGTTCGGCGATGAGGGACTCGGTGTGGGCGTCGACCGCGGAGGTCGGCTCGACGGCCAGGAGCGTCTCGGCATCGGCGGCGAGTGCCCTTGCCAGGCGCAGACGCTGGCGCTGCCCGCCGGAGAGGTTGCGGCCGCCGTTGGTGATCGCGCCGTCGAGGGTCGAGCCGAGGCTGGAGTGGACGTCCTCGGCGCAGGCGGCCCTGATGGCGCTCATGGCCGCTTCGGGGCTGACGCGAAGCGTCTCGCCGAGGGTCTGCGCGAACAGGTAGTCCTCGCGCAGCAGCAGGACGCGTTCGCGGACAGTGTCGAGTTCCAGGTCGGCGAGCGGCACGGCGCCCCACTCGGCCTGAGAGTCGCGGTAGCGGGCGAGGCGTTCCAGGGCGAGTGCGGCGGGCTTGCCTTCGGCGCTGACGACGACGGTGAGCTTCCCGGGTTCGACGGTGAGGCCGGTCTCCCGGTCGCGCAGGGCGCCGCGGGCTTCCCGGCCGGTGCCGCCGTCCGAGATGTCGCTCTCGGTCCCGAAGAACGCGGTGAGCCGCCGGGAGGACACCTGCGCGGCGATGATCGCCTGGGCCATGCCGATGAGCGCACCGGCGTGCTGGGCCAAGAGCGCGGTCATGCCGAAGGCGGCGGAGAGCTCCCCGATGGTGATCGACCTGTCCAGGGCTAGGCGCGCCCCCACCCAGGTGACGATGGCGATGAGGGCGAGCGGCAGGCTCGCGCGCAGGCCCTGCACCCACGAGTCGGCGGTGGCGACCCCGTAGCCGGCATCGCGGAGGTCGGCTGAGGCGGCGCGGTAGCGCTGGGAGAACTGGGCCTCGCCGCCGACGCCGCGCAGCACCCGCAGGCCCCCGACGACGTCGGCGGCCTGCCCGGTGAGGGTGGCGACGCTCGCGCGGTAGGCGATCTGGTGGTGCTGGAGCCGGCCGAGGAGGGGGCCGACGAGGAAGCCGATGGCGAACACGCCTCCGGCGGCGACGATGCCGAGCCTGGTGTCGGTGTTCCACAGGATGACCGTGCCGACCACGAGCATGACCAGGCCCATCCAGCCGAACCCGAGCTGGAAGATGAACGACCCGGTCTTGTGGGCGTCCTCGGTGGAGAGATTGACCATCTCACCGGGGGAGACGGCCCCGCGAACCCCCGTGCCCGCGGTGTTCAGGTGGTCGGTGAGCGACTCGACGGTCTCGACGCGGGCGCGCGACTCGGCCATGAACAGGAACCGGTAGCCGGCGACGAATATCCAGGAGCTGCCGATCGCCGTGATGACCAACGCGATCGCCCACGGCAGGAGGTCCTCGGTCGCCTTGGCGATGATCACCTCGTCGACGATCTTGGAGATGACCCACGGCAGCAGGATCCACGCGGTTCCGGAGATGCTCAGCGTGATGAAGCCGACCGCGACCCGTCCGGACTGGGTCCGGGCGACGCGCCACAGGTAGCGCCAGGGGTCGGTGGGGATTCCCGAGGGGGATGGGGGAGCGGGGCGCAGCGGGTTCGGGTTCACAACCATCAAACGTAAGCGCGGCCCACGACACCGGCAATGCGATTTCCTGTGACACGGCAGTGATGAACGCCGCTTGTGATCGATATGACCTGCGCGGCGGCTGCTATTGGTTGGTGCGGGGTGCGGGGTGCGGGGTGCGGGGTGCGGGGTGCGGGGTGCGGGTTCACAACCATCAAACGTAAGCGCGGCCCACGACACCGGCAATGCGATTTCCTGTGACACGGCAGTGATGAACGCCGCTTGTGATCGATAT
>NZ_AXWO01000030.1 GCF_000482705.1 Glycomyces arizonensis DSM 44726
AGGTTACCCACGTGTTACTCACCCGTTCGCCACTCGAGCACTCCCGAAGGAGCCTTTCCGTTCGACTTGCATGTGTGAAGCACGCCGCCAGCGTTCGTCCTGAGCCAGGATCAAACTCTCCAACCAAAACTTGAAACAAGTATGTGTCGAAGCATGCCCTGACCGATTATCCGGAACCACCGATCTCAGCAGACCAGCAGCCCCAAGGAAAAGACAGTCAAAAACAGTACCAACCAAACCACCCAGCACCTAGACCAAGCAATCCAGCCAGCCCGCACGCTGACCATCCAAACACCCTGTTGAGTTCTCAAACAACACGCCACAACCAAGCCTTACACTTTCGTGATTTGGCCTCAGCCGGAGCAACCTCTCAACTCTAGCAGCTGTTGATCCTCGTGCAAGTCCCAGGCTGATTAACCTGCGTCACACGCGATCGAGCCTCTATGAGTCTCTGAGATACCCGCGAATCAGCTTCCGGACCGCGCCAATACTCCTGAGAGTTTGTCGCTGGTCTCCGGCGGCTTCCGGACCGGCCTTGTTCGGCTGTTCCGTTCCCCCGCGGGCAGAGACAAATATACACGGGCTTAACGGGGCCTGAATCGGGGGGTCCCCTTGGATTCGGGTGCCGCTCTGAACAGGGACGACAATCGCGGTGGCCGCCAAGCTCCGAATGGAGTGGAGCCGGCCGGCCCTCAAGCCGCCTCGGCGAATCGGCGTGTGGGCCGCATGGGTTCGGCGGTCGTTCTTCAAGGCGGAGCGGTTCCGAAGTCGGTGTGCTCTATGCCATTCACTCGAACGGACGGGAATCAGCTTTATGGGTAGGGATTCGATTACAAATTGGCGATCTGCCATTGAGGCGTCACCGATTGCGTTCGCAATCGGTGAGCAGTGGACGGCGCCAGCGTGGGCGAGCGCGCTCGGCCGATACGGGGACGGTCGTCTTCTCCTACAGCCCCGAAGAGGTCGCGGCGCGCGTGCCTGGCGGATACGAGGGCGCGGTAGTTGCGGGGGCGAAAACGATGGTGTGGAGGCGGCAGGAGACGAGGCAAGAAGGGGCGGGCAGGCGGGCGCTGGGTATGGGCGGTGCGGTGGGCTTGCCAGTGTGTTCTTGCCGGTGCATACGCGAAACCGGGGACCGCCGAAAGGCGGTCCCCGGTTCCTCAAGTTCTGCGCGTGGGCTCTGACTACTCGCTCGGGACGATGTTCACGAGCTTGCGGCCCCGCTTGCTGGAGAACAGCACGCTGCCCTCGGCGAGCGCGAACAGCGTGTCGTCGCCGCCGCGGCCCACCAGGTCGCCCGGGTGGTACTTGGTGCCGCGCTGCCGGATGAGGATCTCACCGGCGTTGACGTGCTGACCCCCGAAGCGCTTCACACCGAGGCGCTTGGAATTGGAGTCGCGCCCGTTACGGGAGCTGGATGCACCCTTCTTGTGTGCCATCGGTCAACCCCTTACTTCTCGATCCCGGTGACCTTGACGCGGGTCAGCGGCTGGCGGTGCCCCTGGCGCTTGTGGTAACCGGTCTTGTTCTTGTACTTGTGGATCTTGATCTTCGGGCCCTTGGTGTGCTCGAGAAGTTCACCGCTCACCGTGACGCCGGAGGCGTCGGTGACCACAGTGCCTTCGTCGACGAGCATCACCGCAGGCAGCGTAAGCGTGTCGCCGGGCTCACCCTGAAGCTTCTCGACTTCGAGGACGTCGCCCTCGGCGACCTTGTACTGCTTTCCGCCAGTCTTGACGATTGCGTACATGTCGACGCTGGTCTCCTTGGGTCCTCCCCGGTGCGGGGAATTAGTTCCCCGCAGGGGAACGGTGTCTGTCAAACAATTGCGGTGTCGTCCACCTCTGCCGCGTCGCCGCGGCAGGCCCGCCGATCGAGCTCCAGGCCCGCTTCGGAGAGTGGGCGTATGCGCTCGACCTTCTGGTCTTCGACGCATCCGCCCCGCGGGGCTGTGCGCCGAAATCCGAACTTTCACGTCCCCCGCTTGCGCGGGGCGCGGACTTCCCCGCCGGAACGGGGAGGAAAAAGCTGAAGGCTCTGCAGGCCGCTCACTAGCGTACGTCATGTACGGGCCGGTTTCGGCATTGGGACCAGATCGACGCCGCGGACGTCACAGTCCGCGGCGTCGTCCCGGATCAATCCGCGTCGTTCCCGGCCTCGCCGTCGTGCTCGGTGCTCGATGCCGCGATCTTCGCAGTCTGCTCGGCTGCCGACTTGGGCTCGCCTTGCTCGTTCTTCTGGCCGGACTGCTTGCCCGACTTGGTGCGCTCGCGCTTCTTCTTGCCGCCGCCACCGTTGCCGTTGCCGTTGCCGTTCGAGGAGCCGCCGCGCTTCTTGGAGGTGCCGAGGATCTCGTCGGTGTGGACGATGACGCCGCGGCCCTTGCAGTGGTCGCACGGCTCGGAGAACGCCTCGATGAGGCCCTGGCCGACGCGCTTGCGCGTCATCTGCACCAGCCCCAGGGAGGTCACCTCGGTGACCTGGTGCTTGGTGCGGTCGCGGCCCAGGCATTCGGTGAGGCGGCGCAGCACGAGGTCGCGGTTCGACTCGAGCACCATGTCGATGAAGTCGATGACGACGATGCCGCCGACGTCGCGCAGCCGCAGCTGGCGCACGATCTCCTCGGCAGCTTCGAGGTTGTTGCGGGTGACGGTCTCCTCGAGGTTCCCGCCCTCGCCGGTGAAGCGGCCGGTGTTGACGTCGATGACGGTCATGGCCTCGGTCTTGTCGATGACCAGCGAGCCGCCCGACGGCAGGTAGACCTTGCGGTCGAGGGCCTTGAGCAGCTGCTCGTCGACGCGCTTCTCGGCGAAGACGTCCTTGGTGCCGGTGTGGCGCTTCAGGCGCGGCAGCAGCTCGGGCGAGACCCCTTCGAGGTACTTGTGGATCTCGTCGTAGGCGTCCTCGCCTTCGACGAGGAGTTCCTTGAAGTCCTCGTTGAAGACGTCGCGGACCACTCGGATGAGCACGTCGGGCTCGGAGTGGAGCACGGTCGGGGCGTTGCCCTTCTTGGCCTTGGCCTGGATCTCCTCCCACTCGATCTGGAGGCGGGAGATGTCGCGGGCCAGGTCCTCGGGGCCCGCTCCCTCGGCGGCGGTGCGGACGATGACGCCCGCGCCCTCGGGCACGAGCTTCTTCAGCGCCGCGCGCAGTCGGGTGCGCTCGCGGTCGGGGAGCTTGCGGGAGATGCCGGAGGCGTTGCCGCCGGGGACGTAGACCAGGTGGCGGCCCGACAACGCGATGTGGCTGGTCAGGCGCGCGCCCTTGTGGCCGACGGGGTCCTTGGTGACCTGGACGAGCACGGAGTCGCCGGGGCGCAGGGCCTGCTCGATGGAGCGGGCCTTCCCGGCCAGGCCGGTGGCGTCCCAGTTGACCTCGCCGGCGTAGAGGACGGCGTTGCGGCCGCGGCCGATGTCGACGAAGGCGGCCTCCATCGACGGGAGGACGTTCTGGACCTTGCCGAGGTAGACGTTGCCGACCAGGCCTTGGGAGCCGGATTTGGAGACGTAGTGCTCGGCGAGGATGTCGTCTTCGAGGACGGCGGCCTGGGCGCGGCCGCCCCGGACCCTGACGACCATCTGGCGTTCGACCGCTTCGCGGCGGGCGAGGAACTCGGCCTCGCTGACGACCTGGACGCGGTTGCGTCCGCCTTTGCGGCCGTCCCGGCGGCGCTGGCGCTTCGCTTCGAGGCGGGTGGAGCCGGAGACGCCGCGGACGTCGTCGTTGGAGGTCTTCTTCGGAGTGCGGACCTTGACGACGACTTCGGCGTCCGAGTCGTCGCGCTTGCCGCGGTCGGAGTCTTCGGCGCCGGCCCGCTTGCGGCGGCGGCGCCTGCGGCGGGTGATCTCGGGGCCGTCGGATCCGCCGGACTCGTCGTCGGCGTCGGCCGAGGTGTCGCCTTCGTCGTCGTCGTCCTCGTCGGTGTCGTCGTCGGAGGCGCTGTCGCCGCCCTTGCCGCGTCCGCGGCCACGGCGCCCGCGCCGTCCGCGACGGCGGCGGCGCTCTTCGGCGCTCTCGTCGTCGTCGAAGTCGTCGTCGTAGTCGTCGACGATCTCCTCGTCTTCGGGGGGTTCGGGCTCTTTGCGCTGCTGGGCCTTGGACTTCGAGGCGCCCTGCTTCTGCTGGCCCTTCTTGGGCTCGGCCTTCTTGGACTCTGTCTTCTTCTGGGCCGTCTTCTTCTGCGACCGCTTGGGCTCGTCCAGCTCGTCGCTCTCGCGTTCGGCGCGGCGCTCGGTCTTCTCGACCTTGGGCGGGGGTGCGAACACCGCCGCCGCCTGGGGGGCCGCGGAGGGACGGGTGCGCTCGGGTGCGGGCGCGGGTTCCGCGGGTTCTGGGTTCTTGGGTTTCTGCGGCGCCATGAAGGTGACCGCAGCCGCGGGCACCTGCTCGCGCGGCTCGTTCTCGCGCATGCGAATAAATCTCCATTCCAGCCGCTGCCCGGGCGCATGACGCGGTGTGCGTCCGCTGCCGCACGGGCGCGGCATCAGTAGTGCGGTCCTCCCACCTCGGCGGCGCCTGCGAGTCGTTCACCGACTCAGCGCCCCGTGCCGTTCGGACCGCACCGAAAGCCTCAACTCGCGCCGGGAAAACACCTCTGCCCCGGCCGAGTGCCGTCGCGTCCGCCACCGTGAGCAGTGCGGACAGGACCACTGCGTCGCACCGTCGTCTATATGTGCGGTACGACAAGGTCGAGTATCGCACACTCTGCGTCATTCGCCGAGTCGGACGGCAAGCCGGTGCCCCGCCTCTCAGTGAGGGCGCTCACGTTCAGTGAGGGTGAATCCCGCGGTTGGCACGACGGGGACCTGGTCCGCGTCCGATGTACTCGATAAGCTGGCCGCATTCGGCGCGCGGGCCCCATCCCGGCCCGCGGCGTGCAACCGACGCGGAGGTCACGGACATCGCAGTGCAGGTCATCGACTCCGAGGAGTCCGACGAGCCCGTAGGTGACGGCAAGCCCGACACCTACCAGGGGCGGCATCGCGGCGCCGACCGGTTCCGGCAGCTCGCCAGCGCGGGGGGCGTCCTCGCGGCGGTCGTCGTGCTCCTGGCGGGCGGCGGGACGCTGCTGTTCTGGATGAGCGGTCTGGGCGACGCCGAGCCGGACGTGGACGCCGAGGCGATCGGCGACCTGTGCGAACGGTTCGTCGACCCCGAGCTCCTGGCGCCTTGGGCGGACGTGGAGCAGGTGCGGGAGTCCTCCGAGCGCACCGAGAACGAGGTGCGCACCTTCGACTGCACCTATTCGGCCGAGCACACCGGCAGCGACGCGTACCGGCTGGTCACGTTCCTGGCGACGGTGCAGGTCTACGAGTCGGCCGACGACGCGCGGGCCGCCCACGCGGGCGTGCTCGAACTGGAGGCCGACGAGGGGCACGCGACGTCGTCGGTGAGCGGGGTCGGCGAGGAGGCCTCGGTGGCCGTCGTCGAGGGCGGCGAGGAGGCCGAGCTGCGCCTGCACGCCCAGGAGGCCAACGTGACGGTGAGCGTCAACTCCTTCTTCACGGGCGTGCCGCCCGAGGGCGGGGACCAGCGGCAGCTGGCGGTGGATCTGGCCGGGGCGCTCATCGACGCGCTCCCCCGGGACGGGAAATGACCGACACCCCTCTAAGCTGGCCCTGACCGCCTTGGCGTCAAGCTGACACGCCGAAAATCGATCGCGGAGGATATCGTGAGCGCCACACCACCCTTTGGCCCCGCTTATGACCAGTCGCCGGACGAGGGCCCGCGGCGCGGTTCACACCAGTGGGAGCCGCAGGCGGGCGCTCCGCGCGGGGCGCAGGGTGGTCGCGGTCAGGTGCCCGGTCCGGACCGGGACGGGCAGCGCCCGCAGGCGGGCAGGCCCGCATCGGGCCAGGGCCGCCAGATGCCCGCGGCGGGCGGCAGGCCGCAGGCCGGCGGGGGTCCGCAGGCGGGAGGCCCGCAGGCCGGTCGCGGCCAGGCCCGCCCGCAGCAGTCGCCGTACACCTCGCCGCAGACCGGCGGCCGCGCCCAAGCGCCGCAAGCACAGCCGCCGCACTCACCGCAGCCGCAGTCACCGCAAGCACAGTCGTCGCCGCCGCGCCCGGCGCAGCCCTACCAGCGCCAAGAGCCGTCCGAGTACGGCTCCCCGCGTCCGCCGCAGGCCGCTGCGGCCGAGCAGACGCGCGCGCCCGAGCCGTTCGAGGAGGCCGCGTTCGCCGACGCGCCGACCGGCTCGTGGGGCGACGAGGAGGGCACGACCGCGATCGGCAAGCTCGGGTACGTCCCCAAGGAGCCCCGCAAGCGCTCGGACTTCCAGAAGAAGCGCAGCCGGGCCCGCAAGACGAGCCCGATCCCGAAGATCATCGCGGCGATCGTCGTGCTGGGCCTGCTGGGCGGGGCCGGCTGGTGGTGGTTCAGCCGCGACGACTCCACCGGGGAGCAGACGCAGGAGGCCGAGTCGGGCCTGACCTACGGCAAGAGCGAGGACCCGTGCTCGCTGGCCGACGCCGCGCCGCTCGAGCAGTACACCGGCGACGTGGAGGCGGAGGCGACCGCCGCGGCCGAGCAGAAGAACAGCGGCTGGGAGCAGTCGTGCACGCTCACGTACGGGGCCGTCGACAGCGCCGTGGCGCTGCTGGAGTTCGAGGCCGTCTCGTACGACTCGGACGCGCGGGCGTCGGTGAGCTTCGAGATGAGCACGGGCGGGATCACCGGATCGTGGACGCAGGTGGACCCGGCGCCGGAGATCGGCGCGCAGGCCGCCGCGGTGGTGGCCATCCCCGACGACGGCGGCACCTCGAACTACCAGCTGCACGTCCAGGACGGCAACGTCTACCTGATCGTGCGCCTGGCCCTGGTCGACTCCGGGCTGGACCAGCAGGGCCTGACGGACCTGACCGTCCAGCTGGCGGACTCGTACCTGGCCGCGTGGCGGGACGCGTCCTGACGCGGGCATGACGAAGGCGGGCAGAGAGGTCTCTGCCCGCCTTTCGCGTCAGCTCAGTACGTGCGCATGGGCGCGCCGAACATCTGCGCCTCGATGGAGGTCGGGGCGCACCACAGGTACTTCTCCTTCTGGCCCTTGCGGAGCATGGCGATCATGTCGTCGTGCAGCATCTGGAGCCATTGCAGGACTTCCTGGTTGACGCGGATGCTCGACCGCGCGATCTGGGCCTCCTCGGCGGTGAGCCGCTGAAGGACGGTCATGTGGGCCTCGGAGGTGAGGTTGTCGGCGTAGTTGGTCAGGCGCGGCAGCACCGTCAGCTGGGTGCGCCAGGGCCCGAGGATCGACTTGGTCTGCGAGCCGCGCTCACCGACGTCGTAGACGTACAGCGCCGGTGAGTGCTGGCTGGCCTCGACGGTGACCGGCTGGTCGCCGTGGAGGACGGCGAGGCGGTCGTTGCGGTTCGTGGCCGACTCGCCCAGGCCGTTCCACTCCTGCGGGCGCGTGGTGCACACCGCGACGCGCGTGCCGAGCGCGAGGGCGCGGAAGACCAGCAGCCGCGCGAGGTAGACGCCGCCGATGAGGTTGATGCGGGTCTCCTCGGGCCGGAAGAACGGCGCGACGACCGGGACCTGCTCGGCGTCGCGGCCGATGACGAGCCCGGCGGGCGGGCTGGCCGAGGTCATGAGCTCCAGGGCCCGGGCGGTGGGGATCTGCGGCGTGGAGCGCAGCGGCTCGATGGCCCGGCCCGCGTCCGAGGCGGTCTCGACGGCGCGGTCGGTGACCGGCAGGCCGTAGACGGTGCCCTCGGTGGGGCCGGCCGAGACCTGGGAGACGCCGAACAGGCCCGCCGAGGTGGGCATGGCGCTGACCGGGCCGCCGCTGAGGGGGGCGGCGCCGGAGTAGGGCATGCCCGAGTACGGCTGGGCCGAGGCGGGCTGGCTCGAGAACGGCTGCCCGGAGACCGGGCGGGCCGCGGGCTGGCCGGAGACCGGCTGGGCCGACACCGGGGAGATCTGGGAGACCTGCGGGGCCGAGACCGAGGGGCCGGAGACGGGCGCGGCCGAGACCGGCGCCGAGGACGGCGGCATCGGCGGTTGCGAGACCGACGGCGGCGGCGAGGGCGGCGCCGACTGCGGCGCGACGGCGGGGCGCTGGCCCGTGGGCGGCCCGGCCGGGGGCCGGGCGGCCGGAGGCTGCGCCGTCGGAGGCTGGGTCGTGGGGGGCTGCGGCGCCTGCGGCTGCGCGGTCTGCGGCTGCTGGGACCGCGGGGGCTGCGGCGCCCGGGGCGGCGCGGCCGGAGGCTGGCGGGGCGGCTGCGGCGCGGCGCCGCCGCGTCCCGGTGACGCGGGCGGCTGCCCTTGGCGTCCAGGGGAGGACGGAGGCGGCGGGGTCTGGCCGCCGCCGTAGGTGCGCGGCGCGGCGGGCGCGGGCGGGCGCGGCGTCTGCTGCGGCGGGGAGGCGGCGGGCGTCCGCGGGGGCGAGGCGGCCGGTCCCCTTGCGCTCGGAACCCCGGTGCTCGGTCCGCCGGCGCTGGGGGCGCCGCGGCGGGCGACCTTGACGGTGCCGCCGTTCTCGTCGTCGACCGCGGGCGGGGACTGCGGCTCGCCCCGCTCCTCGTCCTCGTCGTCGCTGTGGTGGCGGCCGCTCCCGTAGGAGCCCCCCTGATAGGTGCCGCCCTGGTAGCTGCCGCCGCCGTAGACGTTGCCGTTGCGGTCGCTCATCGGGGACCTCCTCCGGTCGGGGCGGACGCGTACGCGGCCGGGCCGTGTTCGCCGTCGAGCCGCTGCAGTCGGACGCCGAGCTGGTCGGCGACATTGAGCATCTGGTTCTGCGCCGACTCCCACGACGCCTGGTCGAGCGCGAGGCGGACCACGGCGTCGACGGCGAGCTGGCGGCCGGTGACGCGGCCGTCGGGGTTGACCTTCCCCGAGGTGCCCGCCGTGACCACGATGGAGACGGTCACGAACGCCGCCGGGACGCCCGAGAGCGAGTCGACGGTGCGGTGCAGCGCGCTGGCGTCGCTGGGCCACTTGGTGATCCGGTAGGCGACATGGCGCAGGCCGTCGGCGTACCAGTGGTCCCAGTCCTCGGCGGTGCGCTCGCCGGGCACGGGCGCGAAGGCGACGCCGAGCGACTGCTGGACGGCCTCGCGCACGCCCTCGGCGTCGAGGATCCGGTTGGGGACGCCGACGTTGCCGAGCAGTTTGCTCACACGCTGAGCCGTGGAGGCCAGCGCCTTGTACACGCCGTCGACCTCGCCGCCGCGTTCGGCGGTGGCCTCGCGGGCGTCGCGGGCGCCGAGCCGGACGGCCAGCCACGCCTTGTGGTGGACGACGGCCGGGTAGTCGCCGAGCAGTTCGCGGTAGGAGCGGGAGGCCGCGCTGCCGTCGTAGGCGGCCAGGCCGACCGGGGTGGTGTGGCCGACGAGCTGGACGGCGGTGACCGGCACCGACGTCTCGTCGAAGAGCCGCTCCAGGCGCTCCAGCGGGATGGCCTTGGTGACGCCGTCGGTGCTGCCGATCTCGATGGCGGAGAACCAGCCGCCGTTGTCGTGGCCGATGCCGACGTTCTCGTCGCGGTCCTCGACGCCGGTGATGCCCAGGTCGGGGGCGACGCGGTGGAGGACCTCGGTGAGCTGCTCGGGGTCGAGCTCGCGGACGCGGCGCCGGAGCCTGGAGCGCAGCGGCACGGTCTGGTACCACCAGTAGTCGCCCTTGCGCCAGAACACGACGACCAGGACGAGCAGCGCGAAGGCGCCGCCCGCGGCCTGCACCGGGAGCGGGAAGGCCAGGCAGGCCAGGGCGACCGTCAAGGCGATCTCGATCGCGATGAGCTGCGCCACCGTGAGCGGGCCGAGCCTGCCCGAGGAGCGCGTCGTGAACACGACCGTCTCGCCGGGAGCCGGTCCGTCCTGCTGCGCCTGCACAGACGCGGTGCCGCGAGCTTGCTGCTGCCCCTGCAACATCGTCATTTTGCGACGTCTCCTCGTGAAGCTGAGTGGTCCGTATCCATCGTAAGCGGACGAGTCCACCCCGCGGTGACCGCCCGAGGCGTGGTGCGGGTGAACCTGCTCGTTGGCGGCCCGGGTCTAGACTGTGCGGGTGCGATTCCTCCCGCGTCTTCCTCTCTATACCGCGGTCGCCGCGCTGACGGCGACCTGCACGGTGCTCCTGACCGCGATGCCGGCCTCGGCGGAGAGCCTCCGCGAATGGGCGGAGGGGGTCGGCGCCAACCTGGATCCGGTCACGTGCGAGACCCCGGCCAGCGACCCCGGCGAGCAGATGAACGGCACGCCGTGGCACGTGACCGCCTCCGGGCTCGAACAGGCGCACGAGCACAACACGGGCTTGAGGGCGGACGGGACACCGGTGAAGGTGGCGGTGATCGACTCGGGCGTCGAGGACGGCCATCCCACGTTCGACAGCAACGTCCTGCCAGGCGCCGACCCCTACGATCCCGAGACCGACGGGCGGTGCGACGCCGCCGGGCACGGCACCGCCGTCGCGGGCATCATCGCCGGCGGCCACGACGACGTGGGGTTCATGGGCGTCGCCCCCGACGCCCAGATCATCCCGTTCCGCCTCTTCCCCACCGGGGAGGAGGGCGGCAACAACATTGAGATCTCCATACAGATCGCGGCGACGATCGAAGCCGCGGTCGAGGCGGGGGCCGACGTCATCAACATCTCGATCGCGGTGCTCAAGAGTGATGAGCTTGAGGCCGCCGTCGAGCACGCCTGGAACGAGGGCGTCCTCATCGTGGCCGCTACGGGCAACGAGAAGAAGTACATGGACGACGAGAAGAACGACATCGCCAGCGATGAGGAGACGTACTACCCGGCGAACTACCCGAAGGTCCTCGCGGTCGGCGCCAGCGACATCAACGGCGCGCTGTACGCCGAGGAGAACTACGGCGACAACCTGGACCTGATCGCCCCGGGCGAGGGCATCTCCGTCCCGGACAACAGCGGCGAAGGATACGTCCCGAACGTCTCGGGCACGAGCTTCGCCGCGCCGCACGTCGCCGGGGCGGTGGCGCTGCTCATCGGCAAGTACGGCGACCTGGCCACGCCCCAGTGGATCACCGACCGCCTCTTCGAGACCGCCACGCATCCGGCCGACGCCGACGGCTTCAACGAGTTCCAGGGCCACGGGCTGCTGAACATCCCGAAGGCGCTCACCGCGTCGGAGAGCGCCGAGGGCGACGAAGAGGCCACGCTGCCGCCGTTCGAGCCGCGGCAGATCGAGGCGATGGAGGTGGGCTACGACCCGCTGGCCGACGAGAAGACCCTCGCCTGGGCGAGCCTGGGCGCCGCGGCCGTGCTGATCACGCTGGTGCTGGTCCTGAAGAAGATCGTCCCGAGCGGACGCCGACGCGGCTGGAGGCCGGGGACCCGCAAGAGCGACAGACTCCCGGTGAAGACCGAGGCGGACACGACCTGACGAATCGGGAGCGCAGGCAGCGAGAAACCCGGGCGATCCCGCGATCGGCCCGGGTTTCTTTTTCGCTCTGACGAGGAAGCCTCTAGCCGAAACGAGAAGCGTTGGCGGCCTCGGTCTCCATGTAACGCTCCTTGGCGTTGTTGACGGCGGTGCCGACGCCCTGGAGGATCTCGTTGATCTTCGCGAAGGCGTTGTCCCACTGGACCTTCGCCTCTTCGTAGGCGACCTTGTCGTCACCTTCCCAGTCCATCGCGTCGAGCTGGGTACGAAGGTCGGCGAGCGTGCCTTCCATCTCGCCAGACTGCGACTGGATCTGAGCGGTAGCCGATTCGAGCTCCTCATAACTGAGGGCAATACGTCCACCCATAACGGTTCACCTCTTTCCTTGGTGCGGGGGTTGTCTAGAGTTCGCCCTCGAAGGCGCTGAAGTCCGAGCCGGAGGCCTCGTCCTGGTCGGAGGTCGCCTGGGCGCTCGAGTCGAGCTGGTCGGCGATGTCCTGGAGCGCGTCGAGCAGCTTGGCCGCCTGGACGTCCCAGTTCTCCATGACCCGCTGGAACGCGCCGGCGCCCTGACCGGTCCACGACGCGGCCAAGTCCGAGCAGAGGTTCTTGAGGCTGTCGAGGTTCCCGTCGACAGACTCCTTGGCATTCAGGGTGTCGATAGCAGCTTGACGGACTGTTTCTTCATCCATCGCGACAGAGCCGGCCATCGTCTCACCTCCATGTGGTTGAACCGGGGGCTGCGGCGCTAGGGATCTAGAGCCGTCAGGGGTATCCCAGTGAGTTTTCAATCGATTCCGCAGTCACCATAACCCGTCCGTGCAAACTCACCGGGCTGGCGGTGCGTCTCTTAGTTTACAAGCGGTGACCGGGACCGTGTATCCCCACATCGTGCCAAGACCCACAAGCCGTGACGAACCGCCCTCGGCCTGGGCCCAGGCGCACTGACCTGGCCGATTCCCGGCGACGAGACCCTCCGCACGCTCAGTGACCATTTCGGACCTGTGGACAGCACTGAGCGCAGCGGCCTTGTAACATGACCGAGAGTTACAAACCCGGCAAACCCATCCCCACCAAGAGGAGCCCCACCCTTGGGAACAGAAGTAGACCCCAGCGCGCTCACCATGATCGGCGAGATCACCTTGCCGTACATCGCCGACTTCTACGACGAGATGTCCAACCGCCTCGGAGCCATCGGGCAGACCGCCGGCACAGGCCTGATCCCCGACCAGGAATCGGGAGCGGGCAACGCGCTCGGCGAGGCGATCATCACTTGCCACCGCTTCCTCTACGCCGTCACCGAGGAGACCGCCGACAGCCACCGCGCGGTCGGCCGCGCCGTGGCCGAGGCCGGCTACGACTACCAGCAGGCGGACGAGGAGAGCGCCGCGGAGTTCAGCATCTCCGAGGAGGAGATCACCGACAGCACCGCAGACCACTTCGAAGACGTGGACGCGGGAGAGTACGACTACGCCGACAGCGAGTGGGACAACAACCTCTTCGAATCCGATTCCCACACCGGCTCGAACTACGAGGCGGCGCTGTCCGAGGAACCCGTGCAACCGGTCGACTACCAGGATTACGAGATCAAACCGGCCGGTGCCGACCGAGGCTCGGAGATGAACGAATGGGCTGAGCAGACCTACGGCGTCGAGGCGGACTAGGAAGGCGGTGATCGACGATGGCGACATTCAAGGACTTCGAGAGCATGATCGAGACTCCCCCACCGGACCGAGGGGAGCTGAAGTCGATGCTCGCAGAGCTGCATGAGCTGGTCAGAGATCGGTACATCTCGGTGCGGTACCAGGACTTCTTCGACGAGAAGTACCCCGGCGGCAACCCCACGGTGGCCAAGGAGGAGCTCATCCTGCCCTTCCGGACCAACATGACCGAGGCCGAGGACCAGGAGCTGCTCAGCTGGTGCTCGACCTCGGCCTCGGACTGGATCGACCAGGTCGGCGAACGCATCGACCTGATCCTGGACAAGAACGAGGAGGAGCTGCTGGACCTCTCGGTCGACCTGCACGAACTCGGCGGCGACTACGTGAGCGCCTATGACAACGTGAAGATGCACATCGTCACCGACCGCTGCGAAGAGTGGCAGGACGACGCGGGCGCCGCGATCCGCGACAACTACTCCGACCACCTCAGTGACTCCACGCTGAACCAGGCGGCCATGGCCTACGCGCTGGCGAACTCGGCCTACATGGACTACTCGATCATGCTCAAGATCCGCAACCACATGGACAACATGATCCAGACGGCCGGAGCGGCCCTCGCCAACGGGACGGACCGCTCGGGCGAGTTCAAGGCTGTGCTCGGCTGGCTGACGGTCATCGCGATCGCGGCCTCTGCTCCAGCACTGGCGGGGACCACAGGGGCGACCACATTCGCCAACATCGCATGGGGTGCCTCTTCGTTCGGTGCCATCGCCGGATTGTTCCAGCTGGATCCCGCCGAGAACGAGCCGCACATGTCCAGCAACGATCCCGACAGCCTGAAAACGGAGATGTTCGATGCCTTCGACCAGGTCGAGGAGGTCGTGCGGCAGGACCGAGAGAAGCTTGCAAACGGACTGATGGAGTTCTTCCAAGAGTTCGACGGCAAGTTGAACTCCGGAGATCCCTCAACATCGAGCCAGGTAGTGCCCAATCCGAACGGAGTCGAGGGGATTCGTCTCTGACATGTTCAAAGCCATGAGCAATCGAAGATTCGCCGCGACCGTAGCCCTCGGGCTGACCGGGATGCTCGTGCTGGGCTCCTGCGACTCAGATGAAGAGAATGAACCCGAACCTGCCTACTCAGGTCTGACGGACTTCTGCAACGACCTCCAATATCAGGCGCTCGAAGACGAGTTCGGAGTGATCGAGCCGTGGGCCTCCCAGGAAGACCTGGATGGGATCCTCATGACCTCGCAGGACCCTCCGTCTCTGCAATGCGGAGCACGCTCCTATTACACGGCTGATGAGGTGCTGACCGCTCACCTGAACTTCAGCGCCTTCCTCGAACATGGGTCGTACGGCCTCGATCTACCGGAAGAGGCTGCTCCATGGCTCTCACCGAGAGTCGTATATCCAGGAGGCAATGCGGTAGATCCAGGGACGGAACTTACCTCAGTCGAGCAAGGGCTTATCAGCAAGGGCGAGTCCAAGCAGACCGGGCAGACCGAATTCGACTCGATCACCTACGCGGCGTTCCAAGCGGATCAGCTCGGTCTCTCATGGGACCCCAAAGGCGCGGGCGAGGTCATCTTCGCCTGGTATGAGGACGAGAACCTCCTCATCGAATTCTGGCTACAGGTCACCGACGAGCTCTATGACGCCTCACCGGACCCGGAGTACCTGATCAGCATCTTGAACGAGACCGCCGAGGAGATCCGCCAGCAGCTCGAGTACACGCCCGCCGGGGGATGACGCCGGACGGGCGGTGGCGGCGCGGGTGCGGGTTGCGCCGCCACCGTTGGTCGTCACTCGGCTCTGGCGTGTTCTTCGAGGAGGCGACCCCGGTGGTGCCAGGTGAAGCGGGCTATGTCACGGATGGTGGAGGCCACTCCCTCCTCCCTCGACCAGTCCCAGTGGTTGCGGTCGGCGATGTAGAGGAGCGGTTCCGGATTGTCGAGGCATGTGACGTGGCCGAGGAGCGCCGGGTGGCGGTCGGTGAACGTCAGGCGAAATCTCGGGCGGTTCGGGATGAGCGCGAACTGAATCTGGCGGTCGTCGACGATGCGGGTGGCCAGGACCGGCAGGTCACCCTCGATCGGCTCGCCGAGCTCGGAGGCGTGGTCGACCATCAGCGGGACGTCGCGGACGAGTCCGGCGAGGTAGGCGATGCTGGCGCGGTGGGGCGGGAAGCTCACAGGACGCCACCTCCGGTCGCCGGGTGCTGGGCGTCGAAGTTCAGCTCGAAGGTGGAGATGTAGCCGTTGCCGGTCCTCGGTGCGGGGAGCGGCGGGGCGGATGGAGACGGTTTGCGGTGCTGTTCCTCCTCTTCATCGGCAGACGGCGCGAAGACCGCGACGATCCACTGGACGAGGCGGACGACGAAGGCGGCGGTCCTGCTTTCGCGGTCGACGGCCGCGCTGCGGGTGGTGTGCGCGGCCGCGAGCGGCTCGGAGTCGATCAGCCAGCGCTCCCAGGCGTCCTCCTGGAGCGCGGTGAACCCGAAGGACAGCTCGAAGTCGTCCGCGTACCGGTCCGCGGCTTCGGCATCGGGCCCGACCCAGAAGCGGCGGTGACGTCCGGGACGGGGCTTCTCCGCTTCGGGCGGAAGCGGGTCGGGCAGTTCGTTGCGGCGGTGCCGACCGGTGCGCCGGTCCTGGTACCAGCCTGGGGTGCCGTACGCGCCGGGATCCTGCGGATCGTGCGGCCTACCGCCGATCTCGAAGGTGTCGCCCGGACGGTGTCGGAGGTGGTCAGGCTCGTAGTACGGCTCGCCTGGACCGAAGCCCGGAGGGTAGACGCGCGCAAACTCGTGGTGGTTTTCAGGCAGCACGGGATAGCGTATGGTCGTAGAGGTCAAGGGAGGTTTCCTCTCTTGATTGGGTGCCACCCGGCGGAATCAGTTTGGCGACAGAGGCCGCCGGGTGGCGTTTACATGGTTCCATATTCGGTTGTCCGGTCTGTGAGCAGTGGGTGTAACCGACTCTTGTTTGAAGCTTCAGCTTTCCGTCACTCACGGAACTGGTTGACATACTCCTCGCATGTTGACTCATGATTGCAAGCGTGTCAACCTTCATGCGTTCTCGGCGTGTCGCGCCGCCTTCCGTCCCTTGTGCTTCAACCTCCCCCTTTCGTGCCAAACCGTCCAATCCAGGTCAGGACTGGTTGCACCGGCTCGGTATGCTGGACTCAGCACAAGGCGCGGGGCCGTGCCCGCCAACAGAGTCGCCCGGCCCGACCAGCGATACCCCCTGACCGAACTTCCTTGAGGTGAAACCCGATGACAGCATTCATCGAAGGCGACAACGGAGAACGGATCTACGTCGTCCAGGACAACTCCGCCGACGGCTACTCCCTGTACTCCTCGGTGGAGGGCAAGCTCATCCTGGTCGACGAGGATGCGGTCAGCAATCTGAGCACCAAGCTCTCGGGCATCCAGACCGAGCTCACCGACACCAGGGAGCTCGTGACCAACGGCGACCTGACGCGGATCCGCTCCATAACGTTCGCGATGATGCCCGACATCCAGTTCCAGCAGGTGGACGCCCTGAACCTCAAGCTCGGCGGCTTCGACGACGCTCTGGAACTCCAGAAGGCATACCGCGAGGTCTACTACAAGGGCAAGGCCGACCAGGTCGAGCGCATCAACCACGGCTACGCGACCGGTGAGCAGGTCAGCCGGGACATCATGCAGACCTACCTCGACGAGGACGGCAACGTATCGGCCACCGTGGATCAGGTCGGCTCGGAGTTCTCGAACAGCGACGGCATCACCGAGTCCGACGTCAACGAAGCCGAAAACGACTCCAACCCCCCGGTCTAAACCGGCTTCATGATCCAACTCAGCCTGAACCCCAAGGAAGGAGTCCGGTTATGGCTAATGGCAAAGGCTTCGACTACTACCGCAATAACTACACTCACACGCAGCTCTGGGAGATGTTGATCACTCAAGGCGACCCGTGGAGTGTCGAGCAGGCGGGCAGCGTCTGGAGCACTGCCAAGGGTGGCCTCGAATCCGCTCGGGACCAGCTCGACGCCAGCATGCTTGAGACGGTCGATTACTGGCAAGGCCCCGCTTCTGAAGAGTTCCAGCGCCGCATGCGTCTCGTCTACGAGTACAGCAAGACGACCGAAGAAGAGATGATGGATGCGGCCGAGAACACGGTTCCGCAGATGGCGCAGGACCTGAGGGACGCACAGGGCAAAGCTCAGGACCAAGATCTCTCCCCCGCCAGCGAGCTTGAGTACGAGGACTGGCTGGAAGAAATCAAGAACGTCAAGCCAACGGACCCTGACTACCTGGAGAAGCAGGAGCAGTACCGGAACGAGTACGAGCAGTACAAGTCCGATCGCCACGACTCGATGGCACACATTGTGGCCGACCTCGGCGATCTGTACGCCACCCACACGAACAGGATCGATAAACCCCCGGCAGCGCCGCCCAGCGACATGCCCGGTAACTCCACCTATCAGCCGCCCACCGGCGGCGTGTTCGGCAACGACGGGTTGAACCAGGCGGGCGCGAACCCCATGGCTCCGGGCTCGGATCCGAACTCGACCACAACAGACCTCAACGGGGACGGCATCCCCGATGACAGCCAGGACGACCTCGACCCGGTCGACCCTTGGGAACCGGGTT
The DNA here is from genome assembly GCF_000482705.1 of Glycomyces arizonensis DSM 44726. GTDB lineage: Bacteria > Actinomycetota > Actinomycetes > Mycobacteriales > Micromonosporaceae > Glycomyces > Glycomyces arizonensis. The sequence continues at coordinate 17,650 of NZ_AXWO01000030.1, forward strand.
CCTACGGCGACCTCGACTCCGACGTCTCCGGTGGTCTGGCCCACGGAACCATACCCACCATCGCTGGAGGCGGCGGCTACACGCCCTCCACTGTCGGCGGTGGCGGCATGGGCGGCAGCCTCACCGGCGGCACCGGTGCCGGCCTGTTCGGGCCCGCGAAGGGCAGCGGTGCGGGTTCGGCGCCCGGCCGCGGAACCGGCGCGGGCAACAGCCCCGCGCGTAACGGAGCCACCAAGTCGTCCGGCTCGTCGAGCACGCGCAGTGGGTCCGGAAGCGGTCGCGGCAGTGGAGGCGGCCGAGGCATGGGCTCCAACTCGTCCGGTCGCGGCATGAACCGTGGCATGGGTCCGCGTGGCGGTACCCGGTCCGGGTACAACGACGATGACGAGGAAGAAGAGTACACGCGCGAGACCTGGCTGAGGGAAGACGACATGAACTGGAGTCGCAACCGCACTCCAGATGACGAAGTCGACGACTGACAGCCGGCGAACAGCACGAGTGAGGGGCGAGCGGCCTAGGCCGCTCGCCCCTCACTCGTTGTCCGGTATCGCGGATCGTGCAGAACGCTTCAGACGGTGCTGTCGCTGTCTGAAGCGTCGCGATCAGCGTCCTTGGTTGGGATCGCCGCCCGGTCCCCACGGAGGACTCGACTCGCCCCTGTTCATCGGCGGGCTGTACTGCTGCGGTCCGCCGGTTGATGGAGGAGGACTGAAGTTCTGTCCTCCGCCGGGAGGCGGCCCGTACTGCGGCGGATTCGGGCCGGTCTGCGGGTAGCCGCCTTGGACCGGAGGCTGCTCGCCACCGAAACCACCGGGCTGGCCGGACTCGACCGCTTGCTTCCGGCTGCGGCCTCGAAGCACCAGCCATACCGCGATCGCGGCTCCGACCAGGACAACCGCAGCAGCGACAATGATGATCGTGGAAAGCCCGGTGCCGGACTTCTCAGCGGCCGAAGCCGAAGGAGCGGCTTCGGCGGGCTCTTCGGATCCGCCTTCAGCGCCCCCGGAAGCCTCTTCGTCGGTTCCCTCTCCGCTGGTCCCGGGCTCCCCCATCGGGTAACCCAGCGGGTTCTCCTCGACTGTCTCGATGTCTTCGGCGTTGACAGCCTGGTCGACGTCGATAAGGCCATATCCGAGCGCATCGGTGCGGTTGCTGCCGCTGCCGTCTCCAGCGGTCTGGATCAAGCGTTGAATGGCATTGTTGCCGTCCAGCTCAGGGTTCCCAGCCAATACCAGCGCCACGGCTCCGCCTACGATTCCGGTACCGAGGGACGTACCTTCGCGTGCGTGGTAAAGCTCCTGGTCGGTGTCATCGCCCCAGCCAAGCTCCTCTTCCTGCGCTACTGGGACGGTCATTGCGGAAGACGGAGCGGCTACGACGACTTCCGGTCCGGTGGTGCTCCCCGACCAAGGGCCCCCACTTTCATCGGTACCGGCGACAGCGACAACACCAGGGATTGAAGCGGGGTAAGGAATCGGCTCAAGATCAGGATCGTTACCGGTACCTGCGACCACCACCACGCCTTTGTCGATGGCGTATTGGATTACCTCTAGAAACTCTTCACGAGGTTCACTGCCGATGACCACCCATGGCATTGCCAAGACATCTGCGCCATTGTCAACAGCCCATCGAATGGCTTCAACCTCGTTTTCTCCACCGGCACCACCAGTGAGCCCATCCGATGCGGGGTCTGCACCGGTACCGTCTCGCACTGGCAGGATCGTGGCTTCTGGCGCTACTGACAACACCATGGCGGCAACAGCAGTACCGTGTCCGTCCTCATCGTTCCAGGCGTCTTCCTCTTCAGAGAAGACCGAGTACCCACGCTCAACGCTCTTGCCTTCGAAGAACGGGTGTTCAGACATGCCGGTGTCGATGACGGCGACCGTGACGCCCTCGCCCTTGGTGGTTTCCCACGCTCCGGGGGCTTTGATCTGGTCGGTGACCCAGGCGTTGTCACTCGTGAGCTGGTCGTCCTGGGCCAGCGCGGTTCCCGGCGCGGCGACGATGGCGGCGGCCAGTGCGAGCGTGCCTATTCCGGCACCGACGGCCGCCCTTGCGCGGCTTGAGAAATCGGTACGGCGGTATCTGCGTTTCGGGGGTGCTGGGTCGAGAGGTGTCGCCATAGGTATGGCCCCTTCCGTAGGTGAACCGATACTGCGCTGTCCGCTCTGTCCCACAAGATACCGGACCAGCCTCCCACTCGCGAATCCCAGCTTGTTGTCAGCCCGTGGTAGCAGCCTCGGGCCTTGAATCACGCGCTTCGGTGAGAAGCTGCCGGACTCGGCCAGGCCCGTCAGCCGCCTCCGAACGTCACGCTCGCCGCTTCGGCGTAAGCGCCGAAGAGGTCGAGCGCGTGTGTCCGGGGGTCGAGTTCGGTCTGGTCGCCGTTCCCGGGCGTCATATAGGTGATCTGCGCCGAGAAGTGCAGGTTGCGATGGAGGGCCTCGAACTCGTAGCGGAACAGCCGCCCGTCGTCGGCCTCGCCGCTCGGTTCACAGTCGGATATTTCCCAGCAAGCGAGCTCACCGCGCAGCGGTTCGTCGTACTCGTTGGTGAGGAACGCAGCCCAGTCGGTCTCTTCCAGCGGCTGCTCGACCACCGCACCGGAGTACTGCCAGTCGTCGGGGTAGCCGGTGGTGTCGGCGAACTCCAGACGGAGCGTGACCATGTCGAGCCCCTCTTGCGCTGCTTCGGGCACGCCTGTCGGGTCCACGTCGCAGTGGCCTCCGGAGTCGAAGCCCACCGCTTCACCAGGGTGCTGCTCGTCGACCTCGTATTCGATCCGGTCGGCATTGACCGGCTGAAGCTCGGCGAGCCAGCTCGCGCAGAAACCCTCGTCCGGGTCGATGACGTATTCGCCGTCGGGTGCGGCAGAGGCCGACGTGGTCGGCTCCTCAGACGGCTCGGACCCCTCGGGCTCATCCGAGCCGCCGCATCCCGCGACGGTCAGCAGTAGAGCGCCGATGAGCAGTGTCGGCGGTCGGCCACCTTGCCGCCTCATACGACCGGTCCGCCTCATCAACTCAGCTCCGTCTCGTAATCGGTCTCCTGGCCGTGTCCCGCCTCGGATCCCCCGAGCGCCGGGTGGCCCTCGTGAGGATCGTATGTGTTCCGCTCGGTGTCGCCCGCGTAGCCCTTGGCGTCGACGTCGTACTTCTGGAAGCTCTCGTCCTCCCAGTCGTCCATGATCCGATCGAATGCATCCTGCGACCCGTCGTCCGCCACGGCATAGGCGTCGGCGGCCTCGGTCACCTGGTCTCCGGCTAGATACAGGCGCCCGCAGGCGGTCTTGACGAACTCGATGAGCTCATCGCGGGCCTCGATCAGATTGGTGTCGGCGCTGGTGGCCTCGCCGTCCTTGTCGGACAGGCTGGCATCGGCGGCGGGCACGCGGCCGATTCTGGGCAGCAGCTCCTCATAGATCTCCCCGCACTCATAGCACGCCTGGGCGATCTTGAGGATGTTCTCCACCGTCGCGGTGTAGCCGTCTTCTCCGCGGGCGTCGCCCTCGGGGGAGTTCTCGGTCAGGTCGTAGAGTTCGAGATTGAAGCTGTGGACGCCGTGGATCTCGGTGCGAAGCTCGTTGACCTCCACCGCGTACTCCGCTTCCCTGTCGGCCAGGTCGTTGTTGGTCTGCTCCACCTTGTCGTTGAGCCCGCCGACGATCTCGGAGAGTTCCTGGGCATACTCCACGGTCGTGGTCTTCCCCAGCAGGTTCTCTCCCGCGAACCCGATCAACGCGATGCTCGCGCCCACCGCTCCGCCGACGACCGTCCAGCCGCCGGAAATGGCGATGGCGCTCCCGATTCCCTGCAGGATCTTCCACTCGGCCACGTTGTCGTGCGTCACCTTCACCTCGGCGTCCACCGCCTTGGTGGCCGCCTGGATCGCATGGAGCGGGTTATTGCGCCCCATCTCGATGATGGCCGACCGCACCGCGTAGAGGTTCGCGAGGCAGCCGAGGATCGAGGACTGGTTGTTGATGGTGGGCACCACGGACGCGAAGAAACCCGACTTGGCGCGATCCGCGGACAGGCCGGTCCAGCCCGTCCACCAGTCCTGGCCCATGCCGTTCGCGCCGGCGAGGGCGTCGGCCTTCTGGGCCATGTCCCGGTCGCCCACGGCGGTGAACGTGTGATCGGAGTCCGAGCCCGAGCCCTTCTCAAGCCCGAGTGCCCCTCCGATGTCGAGGAGTGAGTTGTATGCCTCGTTCAGGCCGCCTTGGTCGTGGGCGTCGAACAGCGGCAGCTGGTAGAAGATGTGCTCGCACTCGCCGAAGGCCCAGTCGTCGATCTGGCCGAGGACCGCGCCCATGCCGCATTCGATGTTCGGCGGTATGACCACGGTCTGTCCGCTGGCCGTGTCGACCAGTTCCACGTTCTCCGTGGTTCCCGTGGCGCCCTCGCAGCTGACCGAGCCGATGCTCCCGTCCTGTTCGCCCTTCGCCCATTCGATATAGGAGCACCCTTCGACGATGTGGTGGCGTGCGGGCAGCTGCCAGTACTCCCACGGCGACCCGGCCGCGCTGGGCGCGACCTCGCGGCGGAACTGCGTGGGGAAGTCGAACTCGTCCTGTTCGATCTTCTCGGCCACTTCTTTGCGCCAGCGTTTGGCGAGGGCCTTCTGGAACTGGTCGAGCGCCGCACGCAGCGTCGTGGAGAAACTGGTATCGGCGATGTAGTCGGTCATCTCGTGGACCTCGGCAATCCTGTCGGGGGTGGGGGTCGACAAGCCATCGGGGGTGGTTTGAGTCATAGTGTAGTAAAGCCCGTCCAATCGGGACCATCTGTCGTGCGGACGGGGACGGCCCGAACGATCTCTCGGCCGGTCCTGGTATGCCGCACACGAACTCGGAGCGGCACCCAGTCCCGTAGGCGATTCGCGCTCGGTCTCATATCATCGATATGGACGGATCGGGCGTTTCGCGACGGTCCGGCTGCGTCCGATGGATCGCCCCAATCGTGTACCCGAGCGGCACACCTGCACTGATACGTTGATTGCCGGTCCGGACACGACAGATCGGAGACGAGTGCGCATCCCGCCGACTCCCCTGCCGCGCGGTCGGATCCGTGAATGCCGAGTGGACTGCTGCGGGGCTTCGGATGGCTGACGACCGCCCGTCCCGCAGGCCGCCGGGGTCCGTGGTCGCCGCCGCCGTCTTGATGGCGGTCTACTGCACCGGTTTCCTGGCGTTGCAGCTTCTTCTCGACGACGGCTGCGGCGCCCGCAACATGGACTGCGACGGTTTCGGCGCCGTCACCGATGTGTTCACCGGCGACGCCTTCGCCGGGGTCGTGCTCAACATCTTCATCGTCTACGGCCTCGTGCACGGCCAGAGATGGGCGCGGATCTGCGCGGTGGGCTACTACGGGCTCGTAGCGGGGTTCGTGATCGGGTTCTGGCCGGTCATGGCCGGTGTCGGCATCGTGTCACTGGCGCTGGGCGTGCCGTGCGCGGTCGTGATCGTCGTGCTGCTCGTGTGCCGTCCGGCCCGCCGTTGGACCGAATGAGCGGGGTCCTCGGCGCGCTCACTCGGGCATCGCGTCGATGTGGAGGCGGGCGTTGACGTCTACCGGGTCGAAAGGCTTCAACGCTTCGGGGTCGTGTTCGCCGATGAGTTGGCGGTGGTCAGGGTGCCCGGGGTCGGCCAGGGCCGCCTTGAGCCGCTGCCAGGATTCGACGCCGCCCGCGTCCTCCGGCGGTGCCGCCTCCTCCCCCGCGGTGCAGCGGGGGTAGGCCGCGCCCGCGTCCGGTTCTCCCACGGCTTCGACGGTCACCGTGTGGTCCCAGTTGTCGGTGAAGTCGTACAGGTACGTCATCTCGTCGCCCGGCGCGGACAGGACCTGCTCCAACGCGGCTTCGGCCTCGTTCTGGCAGTCGAGTTCGGCGTTCGCGCTGAATTCGCCGGACTCGGCCACGAAGCAGTGGGAGTGCGAGCCGGTCCAGGCGAAGGCGGTCTGGAGGACCGTGTGCAGCTCGGCCAGCGAGGTGTCGGCGGGGACTTCGAGGCGGCGCCAGATCGGCGGGTCGGTGCGTTCCAGCGCGACGTGCAGCCGCAGGATCCGGGCGTCGCTTTCGCGGGCGGCCGGGGGCGGCGGGCCGGTCTGGTGGCGCGCGGGGACGTGGCCGCCGTGTTCGGGCGGGTCGCCCACCAGGCCCGCCTCGTTGAGCCTTCGGCCCAACAGGATGATCCGGCCCGGCATGAGGTCTTCTTCGAGGTCGTCGCCGGGTGTGTCGTCATCCTCGGCCCAGTGGTCGAGGGTGGTGCCGATCGCGCCGTCGAGGAAGATCCGCGCCTGCTCGCGGTCGAGGTCCTCGGCCACGGTCGTCACGTCGTCGATGAGGTCGCCCGCTTCGATGCGCCGGACGAGTTCGCCCACGTGGTCGGGCGGGACGGGGTCGAGCATCGTGATCGCGCCGCAGTCGGTGTAGTCGACGCCGACGAGGAAGCCGTGCTCCTCCTCTGAGCGGCGGAACAGCGCCAGCAGCCACGCCTCCACGCGGTCGCCGGGGACGGTGATCCTGGTGAAGCGGGTCGGCTCGACCGGTTGGGAAAGCGCCGGCACCCACACCGGGTCGGCCACCCCGGCCTCGCCGAGCGCGGCGTCGGCCTGCCTGGCCAGGTCGGCGAGGGTGCGGTCGGGGCCCAGGCCCATGAAGGCCAGGAGGGCGCGGGCGCTGGTGTCGCCCTGGTTCGCGACGTCTTCGACGAGGCGGACGGCCGCCTCGCCCGAGTCGAGCAGTTCGAGCCCGGCGAGCAGGCCGAGGATGGCGCCCCCGGCGAGTTCGGCCTCGAAGGGGTCGGTGACGGTGGCGAGGTCGTCGCCGATGGCGGCCATGTGCGGCCGCATCATCGCCAGGAGTTCCTCGATCTGGCCGCTCGCACGCCTGGCAGCGGCACGGTGTCCGATCCTCTCGACGCGCCGCCGCTCCCGTCGCCCGGTCATAACCCCATGCTGTCACCTCGGCACGGCGCTGGGAAGCCCTCGTGAAACTCAGTCGAGTTTCGGGCAGGCGAGGCCCACCACGGTGTCGTTCTCGGGCGCGACGCCGCCCTGGGGCGCCAGGCAGTGGACGCGGGGGTCGACGCGTTCGAGGCAGCCGCTGTCGACCTCGAGTTCGGCGCTCTCGCCGAGGACGAGGTGGAGGCGCAGCTCGTCCTGGCGTTCGGCGCTGATCGAGGCGGCGCCGCCCGCGGTCGTGCCGTCGTAGACCAGCCGGTAGCCGTCGGTGCTCCAGGCGGAGCGGACGGCGGCGGCGTAGGCCGCCTCGCCGGTCGGGCCCGCGAAGGCGGCGAGCTCGTAGGCGATGCGGTAGCGGAAGGTGCTGAGCCCGGCGTCGGTGCGGTAGCCGCAGGAGGTGACCTGGACGGTGCGGGCGTCGAAGCCGGGGAAGGTGTCGGCGCTCGTGAGGGTGGCCGTCACGGCCGCCTCCATGCGTGCCCATACGTCCGATTCGTCGTATTCGCCCACTGGTGGTCCGGTCTCGGTGGAGGCGGTGACCCAGCGGTCCATCGAGGCGGCGACGCCGACGGCGAGCACCGCGGCCAGGCCCCAGGCGAGGCCCTCGACACTGGCGACGCGGCGCGCGGTCCGCGGCCGGTCCTCGCGGAGCCAGCGCTTGGCGCGGGGGGTCATGGCGAGGGCGAGCCCGGCGAAGGCGGGCGGGCCGACGGCGACGAAGAATTCAAGGCCCGCGGCGATGGACCCGCCGGGGTCGAGCGGGGTGAGCAGCAGGATCTGCTGGACGGCGACGAGCACGCCCGCGCAGGCGAGGTACAGGCGGGCGCGGTGGCCGCCGCGGGCGAGCCACACGACGGCGAGGAGGTTCACCGGGATCGAGGGCACCAGGACGATCAGGTACGACAGGCTCCGGTCGAGCAGGTCGGTCTCGACCCCGCCGTTCATCCAGGCGAAGCTCTGGAGGCCGCGCCACACCCACACCCACAGGTACGCGGTGAGGGCGGTCTGCGCGAGCAGGACGAGCCGCAGTGTCTGCACTTGCCAGGGCGGCCGGGGACGGGGGCCGCCCGCACGACGGACGAATCGCATTCGGGCCCTTGCCAACAGGAATGATGCGAGACGTTCCCGCATCCGGGCCGAGCATACCGGGAATGCACCGGCGGCGCGGTACGGCGGGGCCGCGGCCGTCCGCTGCGTCACCTCGGGCAACGAAAGGGGGCCGCGGGCGCGTACGCGCCCGCGGCCCCTCGCCGTTCCGTCAGCCCTGGCCGTTCGGCGGGAGCAGCGTGGTCTGGATCAGCTGCTCGCCGTCCTTGCGGCGCACCAGGGTGCCGCGGCCGGGCGGCTGCGGGCTCGGGCGGAGCTTGCCGAAGATCGCGCCCTCCTCCTTGCGGCCGCTCATGAGCAGGCCGGGCGATTCGAGCTGCTTGATCTGCCCCATGATCGGGTCCATCATCGAACGCCCGGCGCCGGAGCAGCGGCGGGCGAGGATCATGTGGAAGCCGATGTCGCGGCCCTGCGGGATGAGCTCGGCCAGGATCGACATCGGGTTCGTCCTGGTGGCGACCATCTCGTAGTCGTCGACGATGAGGTACAGGTCCGGGCCGGTCCACCACGAGCGGTCGCGCAGCGCGGCGGGCGAGACGTCGTCGCCGGGCAGGCGCTTCTCGATCGGGCCCTTGAGGTTCTTGCACGAGGACTCGAACTGCTTGCCCGACATGGCGTAGTCCAGCAGCGTCGGCTTCGAGATCTCCTCGAGCATGCCGCGCCGGTAGTCGGCCATGATGACCTTGGCCTCCTGCGGGGTGTACGTCGCCTGGATCTGGCGGGCGATGTGCCGCAGCAGGTTCGTCTTGCCGCTCTCGGAGTCGCCCAGGATCAGCATGTGCGGCTCCTGGTTGAAGTCGAGATAGACGGGCTTGAGGCCGGCCTCGTTGAGGCCGATCGGGATGCCCGGCTTCGAGCGGTCCACCGCCTGAAGGAACGCGTCCACGGTGAGCTCGCGCGGCAGCAGCCGCACCGGCGGGCACGGCGCGCCGCGCCACGCCTGCTTGACCCGCTTGACGAAGTCCTCCACGCCCGGGGCGAGGTCGTCGCCGTCCCGGATGCCGTCGACGCGCGGCACGCCCGCGAGGAAGTGCAGCTTCTGCAGCGACAGGCCGCGGCCGGGGCGGTTCTTCGGCACGTTCGCCGCCGCCTTCCGGTCGATCTCGGACTCCATGTTGTCCGAGAGCTTCAGCTCCAGCTTCAGGCCGAACATGTCGCGCATGTTCATGCGGATGTCGCCCCAGCGGGTGGCCGTGACCATGACGTGGACGCCGAAGGCCAGGCCCCGGTTGCCGATCGCCTTGATCTGGTCCACGAACGGCTCGTAGTCCTCCCGCAGCGTCATCCAGTTGTCGATGACCAGGAAGACGTCGCCGTACGGGTCCTCGGCGAACCGGCCGTCGGCCTTCATGCGCCGGTAGGAGCCCATGCCGTCGATCTTGTTGGCGGTGAAGAACGCCTCGCGCTCGTCCAGGATGGTCATGACCTCCTGGATCGTGCGCCGCACGCCCTCCTGCTCCTGGCGGCCGAAGACGCCCGCCACGTGCGGCAGGTCCTCGATGCCCCGCAGCGTGCCGCCGCCGAAGTCCAGGCAGTAGAACTGCACTTCCCGCGGCGTGTGCGTCAAGGCGAGCGAGCCGATCAGCGTCCGCAGCATCGTCGACTTGCCCGACTGCGCCCCACCGGCGATCGCCACGGTGCCCTGCGCGCCGGAGAGGTCGACGATGAACGGGCTGCGCCGCTGCTCGAACGGCCGGTCCTCCTCGCCGAGAACGGCGTTGAGCTTCCCGTTGAGCGCGAAGCCCTTCGGCGTCAGGCCCCGGACCGGGTCGACCTCGAGCGGCGGGAGCAGCTGGTCGAGCGTCGGCGGCTCGGCCAGCGGCGGCAGCCACACCTGGTGGGCCGGGCGGCCCATCCCGATGCAGTTGTTGACCATGACCTCCAGGTCCGAGAGCTTCTCGTTCTCGTCCTCGCCCTCGGCCTGCGCGATCTCCTCCTCGGGCTCCTCCTCGACCTCCGGTTCGGGCGGCAGCTCGACGTGGCCGGGCAGGAACCGCTGCACCTTGTGCTGGACGGCGGCGATGCGCTCGGCGCGGGAGGCGATCTTCTTCGGCGGCTTGTAGGCCCCGCCGACATAGGCGGCGCGGAAGCGCACCAGGTCCTGCGTGCCGACCTGGAGGTAGCCGTGGCCCGGCTGCTGCGGCAGTTCGTAGGCCGCCCCGGAGCCGATGACCGTGCGCGACTCCTGCGCCGAGAACGTCCGCAGCGCCACCCGGTAGGACAGGAAGGTGTCCAGGCCCTTGAGCTTGCCCTCTTCGAGGCGCTGGGAGGCCAGCAGCATGTGCACGCCGATGGAGCGGCCGATGCGCCCGATCTGGAGGAACAGGTTGATGAACTCGGGCTTGGCCACGAGCATCTCGGAGAACTCGTCGGCGATGATGAGCAGCGTCGGCATCGGGTCGAGCGGCTGGCCCGCGGCGCGGGCCTTCTCGTACTCCCACCGGTTGGTGAAGTTCCCGGCCCGGCGCAGCTCCTCCTGGCGGCGCACCAGCTCGCCTTCGAGGGCGTCGGCCATGCGGTCGACCAGCTCGATCTCGTCGGCGAGGTTCGTGATGACCGCCGAGACGTGCGGCAGCTCGTCCAGGGACGCGAACGTCGCGCCGCCCTTGAAGTCGACGAGGATGAAGTTGAGCTCCTCGGAGGAGTGCGTGGCGATCAGGGAGCCGACGATGGTGCGCAGCACCTCGGACTTGCCGGAGCCGGTGGCGCCGATGAGCAGGCCGTGCGGGCCCATGCCGCCGACGGCGGACTCCTTGAAGTCGATGTCGACGATCGCGCCGTCCGGGCCCGGGCCGATCGGGACCTTCAGGTAGTCCTTGATCGGCTTCTCGCGCCAGTGCACGGCCGGGTCGAGCGCGGCGGAGTCGTTGAAGCCCAGCATCTCCGGCAGGCTCGACGGGTTCGCCATCGGCGAGGCGTCCTCGTCGCCGGACTCGGTGGAGCCGCCCGCGCCCTTGAGCGTCAGCCGCCACGGGGACAGGCTGCGGGCGATGCCCTCGGCCTGGTTGTACGAGAGGCGGTCGGGCCTGCCCAGGACGCGGCGGCGCCCGGACTGGTCGGTGCGGATCTCGTCGGCGGCGATGTCGAACAGCTTGACGTCGGGGCCGGGCTTGCGCGGCAGGTAGCCGGAGAAGTCGAAGACCGTCACCCCGGCCATGCCCCCGGCGGCGATGATCCCGGTCGGGTCGACCTCCCCGCCGTCGAGGATGATCACCAGGTGCCGCTCGCCCTCGCCGGAGGTGGCCCCCGGCGACCAGCCCGCGCGGCTGGCCAGCTGGTCGCGCAGCGCGGTCTCGAGCTGGCCGGTGGAGTTGTAGAACATGCGCACCGGTCCGGCGCCGTCCTCGTCGCTGGGGTGCTGGAGGTGCGGCAGCCACTTCATCCAGTGCCACTCGGGCATCCGCTCGTGGTCGGCGACGACGGCGAACAGGACGTCGTCCGGCGAGTGCAGGACCGCGAGCTGGCAGAGCTGGGCGCGCAGGTTGTCCATGACCAGCGCCCGCTCGCCGCGCAGGACCATGCGCCCGGCCTCGGTGTACTTCATCGAGCGCGGGACGTCGATGACGTTGGAGTGCGCGGCCACGAAGCGCCTGAGCGCCATCGACGTCATCGGTTCGAGGTCCTCGACCGGTTTCGTCTCGGGGGGCACCAGCTTCATCGTCATGCGCTGCTTGCCGACGCCCACTCTGACTTCCAGGGCGTCGTCGTCCTTCGGGCGGCGCTCCCACATCCGGCGCGAGCCGACCAGCGACCACAGGGCGCGCGGGTCGGGGTGGCGCCAGCGCGCCGCCCGCCACTGCCGCTCGGCGCCCTTCCTGGCGCGGCGCCGGACCTGGTTGAGGTAGCGCATGTAGTCGCGGCGGTCGGCGTTGAACTCGGCCTTCTTCTGGCCGCGGTTCGAGGAGATGTTGGTGGCCATCATGCCGATCATCGAGATGCCCATCATGGCGCCCATGGCCATCATGAGCGGGTCGATGCCGCCGTCGCCTCCGGTGCCGCGGCGCATCATCATCAGCGTCATGGCGCCCGCGCCGGCCAGCATCGGCAGGACCATGAGGTACTGGCCGATCGACTTGGGCTGCGGGTCGGGCATGTCCGGCGGCGACTCGAGCAGGATGTCGCCTCGCGGGGCCTGTGGACCGCGTTTACGCGGCGGCCTTCGGAAGAGTTTGGTCGTCACAATGGGTCCTTGTACTCACCGGGGGATGCGCCTTCACGCCTCATCCTGCCCACGCCCCGCGCGCTTCGGTGGAACCGCAGGCGAGCCGTGAACTCGATGTTGCCGTATAAAGGATATAAGTGCGCTCTGTCGAGTATCGCACTCTCAGGGTAGGACCGCATCGCCACTGGGCGCCCGTGCGCCATTGCATGCGGGATTTATCCTGTACGAGTCCCCCCATTCCGACGCGACCCGGAGGTTCGTGTGGCGAGCACCAAGTCGGCCACCCTCAGCAGGGTGACGATCGTCAGTCCTCGCACGAGGATCGACCTCGCGCTGCCCTCAGACGTACCCCTGTCCGACCTGCTGCCGACGATCCTGCACCAGGCCGGGGAGTACTACATCGACGAGGCCGGCGACAACGGCGGCTGGATCCTGTCCCGGCTCGGCGAGGAGCCCCTCGACACGGGCCACTCGTGCTCGCAGCTGGCGATCAGCGACGGCGAGATGCTGTACCTCAACCCGGCCGACGCCGCCAAGCCCGAGATCGTCTTCGACGACGTCATCGACGCCGTCGCCACCGCCACCGAGCAGCGCGGCAACCGCTGGGACCACGTGGCCACCAAGCGGTTCGCCGTCGGGGTCGGCACCGCGGCGCTCGCCGCCGGGGCCATCGCGGTCCTGTTCACCGGCCCGCCGCAGCTGCCCGGCGCCATCGTGGCCCTGGGCGTGGCGGCGGTCCTCGTCGGCGCCTCGGCGCTGCTCTCGCGCGCGGTCGGCGACTCGCGGGCCGCCACCTACTTCGGCGTCACCGCCGTGTGCTACTCCGCGGTCGGCGGCCTGCTCATCGCCGCCGGGGACAAGGGGATCTCCGAACTGGCCGCGCCGCACGTCATGATCGCCGCCTCGGCGATCCTGCTGTTCAGCGTGCTGAGCATGGTCGCCGTCGGCGACATGGCCTCGGCGCCGGTGTTCATCACCTCGATCCTCGGCGCGGTCGTGCTGGCCATCGCGGTGGGCTTCATGATGCTCATCGACACCTCCGCGAACCCGGCCACCGCCGCCACGGGCGCGGCGATCGCCGCGCCGCTGGCCCTGGCGATCCTGCCCTCGGCCCCGCGCCTGTCGCTGACGATGGCGATGGTGCCCACCCCGCAGCTCCCGGCCACCACCGAGGAGCTCAAGGAGGGCGACGCCGAGGCCGTCGACGGCAAGCGGATCCTCAAGCTCTCCGAGCACGCCGGGAACTACCTGGAGGCGCTGTACGCCTTCGCGGCCGTGGTCGGCTTGGTCTCCGCGGTCGCGCTGGCCTTCTCCGGCACCATGCCGGGCATCATCCTGGCCAGCGTCATCGCTCTGGTCCTGCTCAGCCGCTCGCGCACCATCGAGGACCGCCCGGCGCGCATCGTCATGCTCGCCGCGGGCATGGGCTCCCTGGCCGTGGTGCTCACCGCGGTCTTCATCGGCGGGAGCACCCTGGTGCGCCTCGTCGCGATCCTCGGCGCGCTGGCGCTGCTGACGGTGATCGCGATGGTCTACGGCCTGGCCGTGGCGGGCAAGAAGATCGCCCCGACGTGGGGGCGCCTGCTCGACATCTGCGAGGCCCTGCTGATCGTGTCGATCCTGCCGCTGACCGGCTGGATCTGCCACCTCTACAGCTTCGCGCTGTCGCTGCGCGGCTGACCTTCCCCCCGTCCCCCGAGCCGATTCCGAGAGAGGCCGACTTCGATGCCGCAGATGCGTTCCCGCCGCGAGCAGGTGGACGCCCACCGCTTCATCACCTCGCGGATGAACCAGGCGCTGGTCCTGGCCAACCCCGACTCGGTCGAGCGCCCACTGCGCCGCATCGGCGTCTCGATCTTCGCCTCGGTGATGATCATGGTGATCATCTTCGCCGGCTTCGCGATCGCCGCGCTGTTCAACAAGGGCAACGACGAGCCGATGGCGAACCACATCATCCTGGAGAAGGGCACCAACGCGATCTACGTCTACACGACGAAGTCCGGGGGCGAGCCGACCGAGAACGACCCGCTGAAGCTGTGGCCGGTGGCCAACTACACCTCGGCGCTGCTGCTGCTCCAGCCCTACGACGGCGAGCCGCCGGTGCAGGAGCTGAAACCGGAGTCGCTCTCGGGCCTCCCGAAGGGCTTCCTCGTCGGCATCGAGGGCGCGCCCCCCTCGCCGCCGCTGCCCGACGACCTGCTCCAGGGCGAGCTGTGGAACGTGTGCTCCTCGCCGAGGACCGAGGGCGGCCACCACTACCTGGTGCAGGTGCTCGTCGCCCAGGCCGATGACGAGGACATGCCGCCCGCCGCGCCGCTCGGCGAGGACTGGCTGCTGGCGGAGACGCCCGAGGGCGCCCGGTACCTGCTGACCGGCGACCGCAAGTACCGGATCACCGACGAGGCCTTCTTCGACAAGATGCGCATGGACGTGGACGACGTGGTCACGGTGAAGAAGGAGGTCATCGACACCATCACGGCGGGGCCGGACCTCCAGTACACGGTCCGGGAGGAGTTCAAGGAGCCCCGCACCCCCTCGGGCATCGTGGTCGACGGCATCGAGCTCGACTACGGCCAGACGGTCGTGCAGGGCACCGACTTCTACACCATCATCAAAGAGGGGGACGCCCCGGTGTTCGCCCCGATCAGCGACGTGATGCGGGCGCTGATGGAGCCCGACCTCGGGTACGGCGACACGGTCGAGATCAACTCGTCGCTGCTGACCCAGTACGGCGCGCAGGGCGAGTACGAGACCGGCGACTTCCCGAAGACCGTCCCCGAGGAGCCCCGGACTCTCTCGGGCGAGCGCCCCGCGGTGTGCAGCACGTTCGACCCCGCGGGGGTCGAGGACGGGAACACCGACATGACGATCGGCGTCTACGACAACGCGCCGAAGATGGTCACCGACGGCGCCGAGTCGGTCGAGATGGACGGCGAGGGCAACATCATCGGCACCGGCAACCCGATCGCGCACACCGTGCTGCCCGCGGGGAGCGCGGCGCTGGTGAGCCCGCTGCGGACCGGCCAGACCGTGAAGAGCGTGATGTTCCTGGTCCACAGCCAGGGCTACAAGTACGGGCTCAAGGACTCCGGGGTGGAGTACGGGACCACCAAGAAGCTGCTCGGCTACGGGAGCGTCGAACCGGTCGGCATCCCCGACGCGGTGCTCGCGCTGATCCAGGCCGGGGCGGTCCTCGACCCGGTGGAGGCGCGCAGCGAGCTCGACCCGACCGGGGAGTCGCAGCAGGAGTTCGAATCGGGCGAGGAGACGCCGGAGGGCTCGGAGTCCTCGGCGGCCGCCGAGGGCGGCGAGTAGCCCGGTCCCGCTGGGTCCCTTGCGCCTTGCGCGTACGTGTTAACCTGGCGCGATAGCACCCTGAGACCTGAGGAAGCATCATGGCCTACCCGCCGCAACAGCCGGGCTTCGACCCGAACCAGCAACCGCCCCAAGGGCAGCCCGGCGGCTACTCGCCGCAGCAGCCCGGTTATGGGCAGCAGCCGGGGTACGGGCAGCAGCCCGGATACGGCCAGCCGACGCCGCCGCCGGGATACGGCCAGCAGCCGGGTTACGGTCAGCAGCCGCAGCAGCCCGGATACGGAGCCCAGCAGCCGGGGTACGGGCAGCCGGGAGGCCTCCCGCCGACGCCGCAGAAGTCGAAGACCGGCCTCATCGTCGGCATCGCGGGCGGCGCGGTGGTCCTCATCGCCGTGATCGCCCTGCTCGTCTGGCAGATGGGCGGCGGCGGGGGCGGCGCGCCGTCGGCCGGGGACTCCCCCGAGGACGTGGTCGACGGCTACATGTCGACGGTCATAGGCGCACTCGAGGACGGCGGCTTCTCCGACCTCCCGGCCATGGCCGAGGACGTCAAGCCGTACTTGTGCTCCGACGCCCAGGGCCAGGTCGACGAGGCGCTGGAGGGCATGGAATCGCAGGAAGACGTGGACATGGAGGCCATGGGGGAGGTGGAGATCTCCGTCGACTACGAGATCACCGGGTCGAGCGAGGAAGGCGACACCGCCGTCGTCGACGTGGCGATGACCGGAGAGCTCTCGATCCCCGCTATGGAGTACACCGAGCCCATGGACAAGACCCTGAGCCTCGACATGGTCAAAGAAGACGGCGTCTGGCTGATCTGCGACCCCGACGCCGGAGCAGTGATCCAGTAAGCGTACTGAGACTACCGATACAAGCAGGGCCCCGCCGCGTTCGCGGCGGGGCCTTCGCGCTCATTGCCCAGAAAGCACCGTCGAACCAGACGGGATCGTCCTACATGGTGGACAACTGTGCGTACCGATTCGGTAGCAGAACTCTGTTAGGCTTCCTCGCGAACCCTTTCCCCGTAACGCGACTTTTAGGAGCCTCTATGAGCGACTACGCGGGTTTCGGCGTCGATCCCCAAGACGTCTGGGACGCCGGAAAAGTCGACATGATGCGAATAGCCGAGTTCTGGAGCGACGCACTGGAGTACAGCAACTCCACTTGCCGTCTTCCCCCGTACTTCCGCTCCGCGGAAGGCGACGCCACGACCAGCGACACGCTGTTCAACGATCTGGCCATGGATCTGAACACCGACAGCCGCGCCGTGACCGAGCGCGTCATCGCCGCCGCCGAGGACCTGGCGACCTCTGCCGAGAAGTACCTCGAAGACGATGAGCAGGCGGTCAGGGACCTCCAGACGGAACACGAGGAGACCCCATACACCTCGGACGACCCGGTCGCTACACCTGAGGTCGCCGACGAGGTAAATCCGGTCGACTACCAAGAAGCGCAGCGACTCGAGAACGAACTCGATCTCGCCAACTGAACCAAGAGGATCGATTTTGGCCACCCCTTATCAGAACGGATTTCCCAACGACTCCGCCTATGTCGCCGAACTGGAAACCGCGAAGGCGGACTTCACCGAGGCGCTGCTGGAACTGTGGCATCTCCACACGTTCACGGCGATCACCGCGATCGACCCTTACACTGACGTCTACCACGGCGGTGAGCGCAGCGCGGAGAACACGCCTCCAGCCGACAATGTCGCGATGGGGCAGCAGCTGTTCGGGAGCTCGTCGGGTGCCTGCGTTCCGACCTACCTCTACGAGGTTCACGCGATCAGGGACGGCGGAAGCCGCCCCGCCCAGATGGTCTGGGACCAATGCGCGTACTGGCGGCACATCACCGGCGGCGGGTCCGCCTCCGATACGAGCATCGACTGCGAGTGCAACTTCGAGGAGGTCCAGAGTTCGGTCGAGACCTTCGCGACGCAGGAGGCCAACGTGATCCTGGGCCGCACCAAGCGCTGCTATCCCGATGAGAGCATGAGCCGCATCGACACCGCGATCGAAGGATACGAGGGCTTCGCCAAGTCGCTCGGTGCCGCTACCGGAGAGGGCGGCGGACACACCCACATCGAGACGCGCTTGGCGAACATACGGGAGAAGACCGAGGACTGGAACGGCGCCGCTGGAGACGCGTTCACCCAGAACATCCTCACCCCGCTTGGCTACGTCCACCTGTACCAGCGCGATATCGCGATCGGCCTGCAGCGGACCGCCGTGGCCAAGAAGGCCACAGTCGAGGCCGCCAGGCTGAACACGATCAACATCGTCCGTGCTGCCACCGCCAAGTGCGCCGAAAGGGTCCAGGCGAAGGTTCCGGCCAGACCGAAGGACGGCTGGCGGGTCATCTCCATCGCTGGAACTGTCACCGGCCTCACCGCCGGCTTCACCCTCAGCGGCGCACTCAGCCTGGTCAGCGCACTCGAAGGGTGGGATGTAGCGGCCACCGATTCAGTGACCTACAAGCAAGAGGCCGAAGCGCCGATAAATATCATCGAACATATGACTCAGGACTTCGACCTTGCGGATACCGAGAACTCGGATGCCGAGGCAGCGATCGAGGAAGGTCTCCGAGCGATCGTATCGGCCAAGTCGGAACTCTCCACGGCAGACCTCCAGCTGACCGATCATGACAACAGCGACTGGTGGTAGCCGAAGATGAGACCCGTCCGGATCTTCGCTCTGCCCATCGCGCTTATGTTGGCCACAGCCGCCTGTGAGGGATCACCCGAACCACCCACTGAAAGCCCCGGTTCGTCCACGGAAGCCGTCACCTACGCCTACGAGACTGGGAGTGACTTGTGCACCAGAACACGGCTCCTTGATTTCGATGACCTGGTGCCAGGGCAATGGCCCTCGGTTCTTGAAGAATCTGGAGGAGATGGGAATTTTCTCTGCCAGGGAGACATAACCGACATCGATGAAGCCATCGACTCGAACGGCTACTGGCTGAATGAAGCCGATTACCAGGTGCAGGGCTTCCTTAGCGACGGAGAGAGCACTCCTCCCTTCAACGAACTCTCCCAACCACTCGAAGACAACTGGCTCGACAACTACAACGGAGTCGAGTTCCGCGACACCAGATCGATCGAAGGCTGGGATGAGTCGCGCTTCATCTCATGGTCGCACTTGAACGGTGAGCTACGGGGTGTCTGGTTCACCGCCATCGACGACAACCTGATGGTGACTGTCAGCGCGCGGATACCCACCACCGAGGACGGCAAGGTCACGCGCAATCCCCAGCCGGAATGCGAGTGGTCTCCGGATACGGAGTGCCCGACTGTGGAAGAGGCCCAGGGACTCGCCCTCACCGAGTACGACGACCAGATCCAGGCCGAACTGGAGGCCTTCGTGCTGGGCGTCGCCTCCGACCTCCAGCGCGAACTGCGGATCGAATGACCGCCCCGGTGAGGAACACTGCCCGTGTCCCTCACCGACTTCGGGGATGGATGCTCAGAGGGCGGCCGCGAGTTCGGCGAAGTAGCCGTCGCTCTGGCCCGCTCGGTTGGGGTGGAAGGACTCGGCGATGGGCCAGGAGAGGCCGTTGAGCCATTCGGCATCGTCGCAGATCGCGTGGCCGTCGAAGGCGTCGCGCACGTCGACGTAGTCGAAGCCGTGGTCTCCGGCGGCCTTGCCGACGGCCTCGGCCAGCAGGTCGGCGGCATCGTTGAGCTGCGCCTGCTCGTCGGGGCTGATGCGGACGATGACGTTGCACGCCTCGCCGTTGAACAGGCGCGGGTAGCCCAGGACGACGACCTCGGCGTTCGGCGCCGCCTCGGCGATGGCGTCGTAGGCGTCATCGAGGCGGTCGGGCAGGTCCTCCTGGATGAAGCGCTCGGCCTCGTCGATCTGCGCGTCGCAGGTCCACGGGTAGGGGTAGGCGCACTGCTGGACGACCGCGGCCCAGCCGGTGTCGTTGCCGCCGATGGTGACGGTGACGAGGTCGGTCTCCGGCGACAGGCCGCCGAGCTGGTTCGCGGTCAGGTCGGCGGTCGTCGCGCCGGAGCAGGCGGCGAAGGTGAGGTCCGCGCCGAGGTCGGCGGCGAGGAGGCTCGGGTAGGCGTACTCGCTCCGGCTGCACTCCGAGCCGTCGTCGATGTAGCTGCGGGTGCCGACGCCGGAGGCGTACGAGTCGCCGAGGGCGACGTACTCCACGGTCTCGGCTTGGGCGGATGCGGGGATGAGGGCGAGGGCGGTGAGCGTCGCGGCGGCGATCGCGGCCACCATTGTGGAGATTCGCCGGGGATATGCCATTTTGGGCTCCGTCTCGAATTTTGTCCGGGGACTGGAGCCTGTTTATACCAATTCGATAACGGACAATCCATAGAAGGAACGCCGAGTGTCGGAAAGTCGACTACTCGTGTTCCCATTGCGGGCGAGGAGGAACCGCGAGCGCGCAAAAGGGCCGGGCAGCGCTCGCTCGGGGCTCTCGAACAGGCCTCAGACGCCTTCGGGCAGGTCGAGGCGGTCGAGCGGCTGCGGGACGTCGGGCGTCTCGGCCAGCAGGCGGTCGTCCTCGTCCTCTTTGGCCTCGGCGGGCTCGGCGAGGAGGCGCCGCACCTCCTCGTGGAGGTGGGCCTCGAGCAGGTCGCAGAAGCCCTCGGCGTCGCCCTCGTTCAGCGCGGCGAGCAGCGCGACGTGCTCGGCGGCGAGGTCGCGGTGGACCTCGAAGTTCTCGTACATCGAGAAGGTGCACAGTCGCGTCTCGATGAGCAGAGTGCCGACCATGCGCGCCAGGCGCGCCGAGCCGGACGCGGCGGCCAGGATGCGGTGGAAGTCGAGGTAGGCGTCGCCGAGTTCGCGGGCGTCGTCGTTCTTCAGGGCGCGCTGCATCCGCTTGACCTCGGCGCCGAGCTCCTTGAGGACCGCCTTGCGGTCGGCGCTCGGCTGCGCGAGCAGCCTGCGTCCCAGCTCGGACTCGATGCGCGAGCGCAGCCAGTGGATGTCGCGGACGTCGTCGGCGGTCATGATGCGCACGGCCAGGCCGCGGCGCTTGGGGATGACGAGCAGGCCCTCGGCGGTGAGGCGCTGCATGGCCTCGCGCAGCGGGCCGCGGCTGACGCCGAGCTGGTAGGCGAGTTCGGCCTCGCCGAGGGGCGCCCCGGGCGGGAGCGCGCCGTCGAGGATCGCGTTGCGGATCGTGTCGGCGATGAGATCCACGGTCGAGGTGCGCCGCACGGGCGCCAGACGTCCCACCTGGCGGGTGCTCGACAACCCACTCCTGCGATCCGACACGCCGCCATCTCTCCTTCTGTCCGTACTGATCAGCATCTTAGCTCCAGCCATCAGCCACCTGCACTTGACAGTCGAGCCGAAGTTTCATTTTCGTTACATATTTGTTATCTGCGAAACATCGTCATGTTGTTGACAATCAGAGATTATACCGATAACGTCAAAAATACATAGACAAGTAGCGATTAAGGGAGGCATATGACGACTTACCACAAAAATCAGAACAAGGCGCAATCTAAGCCAACCAAAAAGGCATGGGGACTGACTCGTTCATTTGCCATATTCGCGATCACCGCTATATGCGGATCACTCCTCTGGGCTTCGCCCGCAAGCGCGGATGTCTTCGATGACGCCGATTGCTTCGTTAGGGCTGTCGCCGACCGACAAGATGGTACCACCAATACCTATGGGATGGGGTATATCAGGTGCGATCAAAAGGTGCTCGACGCCACTGAAATAAATGTCAGACTGTACAGAGATGGCATCCTAGTTGATAGGGGATACCAGAGCTGTGGTACACCTGTTCACAATTATTGTGCAGCTAGCACAGGGCTTTTCTCAGGCTCCTCCCAAGCAGAATGGAAAGTCGTAGTGGAGGTCGACGCGCGAATCCCACCAGTTAGTCGCGAATTCACCGATACGGACACGCTTTGATAAATTATTCAAAGAAGTCCCAATAGTATTAGATCTTTCGCCCACGGTCTTACGAGTTAATTGGTCCATAACGATCAAAGCGCGATGTATCAATACCTCGTAACCGTGAGCCCTTATCCGTCAAACCCGTTCTTCATCATGTAAATCTGACAGAGTCGGAGGAAAAATGAAAATCCACGCTATCAAGACAGCCTCAAAAGCACTAATCCTCGCTATCGCGGTAACATCGTTCATGCTAACGCCGTTTATGTCCCAGCCAGCTTACGCAGCTGCGGATTGTTTCGGCGACGAAAATTCCCATCCGGACTGCTTCAACGTATACGTTGATAAGGTAGACAGGCAAGACAGCTATTTCGGCGTTGCTTCTTACAGCGGATCGCTTACTGCGTTCAATATGAAAATAGTGCTTATTGATGAGGATGGTGATTGGCTTGATGTCAAATCGAAAGCTTGCACCGGCTCCTGCTATATAGGCACTGATTCCTTTTCTGGCGGTAGCAACGATTCTCTCTGCGCTAGCCTCACAGTCAATCTAGGCTCAGTGACAATATACAGCGATTCCGACTGTCGTGTCATATGATCGCGATTATGCTTCTCGCTGATGCATGAGTACAAAGTTAGACTAGAAGGTAGCACGAAAAGTTTGCTACCGTAGAATGGATCTTGAGAACTTTATTCTGCGATAGCATTGTGTTGCTTTGGTTATGGATAGGCGGCGGTGCACTGCACCGCCGCCTATCCATATTTGTGTTACCAAATTTTATCTTTCCATGGCAAATGCGTGGCCTGCTACTATACTCGCCATTACGCAAGTTTCGAAGTTTAATAAAACTCAGTAATGACTTGGGTTCGGCAGTGCCGAAGCAGTTCGACTCTTACAATAACTCGCATTATACATTATTCGGAGAATGGCATAAATTCGTCACAACCCAAGTTCTATAGGTATTCTAGCCATAGAAAACAGCGAGAAGTTATAATTTTGTTACCTAAGGGCGATCATCTGATTGTCGACAAACCTACCGTAGACCGATAGAGTCGCCAACGTACACAAGCCAGCTTCTGAGGGGGAGCACCATGTCAGACAAACTGAATCTCAACCGCCGCCAGATCATGCTGGCTGCGTCAGCCGGCGTTACTGCGGTCACTCTCAGTGCCTGCTCTCGCACCGACGACGGCGGTGGAGATGACGGAAACGGCGGCCTCCTCGAGGATGCCCAGGGCGGCGGGACCATTCGCATCGCCTACGCCGATGAAAATCCCTACGCCTATACCGGCGAGGATGGGAATGCTACTGGCCAGTCGGTGGCCATGCACTCGTATATCCTTGAGCAGCTTGGCATCAAGGCAGACCAGATCGAGTGGAAACAAACCGAGTGGGGCAGCCTGATCCCTGGCCTCGGCACCAATCACGATATGGTCATCGCCGGCATGTTCATCAACCCAGATCGCTGCGAACGCGTGGCTTTCGCCGAACCCGATTATGTGATGCCCGACACACTTCTCGTACTAGCTGGGAACCCGCTCGATCTGAGCGATATCACCTCGGTCGCCGAACACGACAGCGCAGTCATCGGTGTCATGAACGGCACCACGGAGCATATTAACGTCGAAGCGATCGGCATGCCCGAGGAACGGGTCAATGTTCAGGAGGATCTGTCAGCGCTCATCCTTGAGCTCAAGGCTGGTCGCTGCGACGCGATCGCGCTCACGCAAATGAACCTCCAACTTGAAGCGGAGGCCGATGATGAACTGGCCACCACAGACGGCTTCTATCCGGTCGATGAGAACGGCGAGGAGATCATCGGTGCAGGCGCCGCAGTCTTCAGTCCCGCCGACACCGATTTCCGCGATGCAGTCAATGAAGAACTCGCAAAAGTCCTCGACGACCCCGAACTCTGGTTGAGTCTGGTCGAAGAGTTCGGATTCACAATCGACCTGCACTTCCCGCCGGAGGACCTTACAGCTGAGGAACTCTGCGGCGGCAACTACCAGTAACGGAATTCGTCATGGACTGGTCAACAGTCATCGACTCCCTCCCAGGCTACGCCGAACCGCTGTTGGTGACCATCCAAGTCACAGTGATGGCTTCGGCGCTGGCACTGGTTGTCGCCTTCGCACTAGGACTCGCCACTAGTTCCAAACACCTAGTAGTACGCACACCAGCGCGAGCCTTTGTTGAGCTTATCCGTGGCTCATCAGTAGTCGTCCAGCTCTTCTGGTTCGCCTACGCGATGCCAATCCTTCTAGGCATCCAATTCAACTTTCAAATCCTTGTGGGAGTCATCGCCTTGGCTCTCAACTACGGCGCCTACTCTTCGGAGGTGGTACGTGGTGCTATCGCGGCGGTCCCCAAAGGCCAATTGGAGGCAGCCACGGCGCTGAACTTCACGACCTTCCAGAAGATGCGTCTGGTGGTCTTGCCGCAGGCATGGCCTGAGATGATCCCATCACTGTGTTCGTTCGCGATCATGCTGCTCAAGGCTAGCGCGCTTGTTTCAATGATCGGCATTGCCGACATCACTTTCTGGGCAGACACCCTTGGGGGGCGCCCAGGACAGAGTCCCCTGCCTCACCTTACCGTCATTTTGGTGATCTATTTCGTGCTTGCTTGGCTGATCTGGACCGGGATGCGGTGGTTGGAGAACAAGGCGAAGCAAAGCGTAGGGGTTGCGAAGCCGCGCAAACTCAAGGCGGACCCGAATGCTGATGCACTCGGAGGCGTTGTCGAGAAATCTTCGACTACCCAGCGGCGAGGGGGTGTTAAGTAATGAACGGCTGGAGCAACGAGATCGCCAGTGAAATCTTTCCGATGGTTCTAGAGGGTTTCTGGACGGTCCTGAAGGTTACCTTCGTCGCAGGGATCCTCGCGATTGGACTGGGTCTGGTAGTCGCTATCGCCGAACAGACCGCCCCTGCCTGGGTACGGCGGCCCTTGAGCGGTCTCATGCAGTTCATCCGAAATACGCCGCTGCTGGTACAGGCGCTTTTCGTGTGGTACACGACCAGCCTCTATATCAATCCCGAATGGAGTGCATTCGCAGTCGGCTCGGTGGTGCTCGGCCTCCACTACGCCTCCTATACCTCCGAATCATACCGGGCCGGGATCGAAGCGATCCCGCCAGGGCAGTGGGAAGCCGCTACCGCACTGAGTCTTCCTGCCTATAGGACGTGGGGTGTGGTAATCCTGCCGCAGATGATGCGCCGGTCAACGGCGGCTGTGGCCAACTGGATCATCGCCATGTTCAAGGAAGTGCCTGTACTGTTTGCCATCGGCGTGTTCGAAATGATCGCACAGGTGGACAAGTATCAAGGCCTGCACTACGCCGGTGCGCTGGAGGGGTACACCATTGCGGGCCTGTTGTTCCTGGCTGCCTCCTATCCGGTGGCGGTCGCGACGCGGAGATTGGAGAACCGTCTTGCTAAGTCCCACTACTGATACCGACCCCATCATTCGCTTCGACAGGGTCAACAAGTCCTTCGGGGACCTCGATGTGCTCAAGGGACTGAGCTTCGAGATCGGAGCCGGGGAGCGCGTGACGCTCATCGGCCCCTCGGGTTCGGGCAAGACGACGATCCTGCGCCTGTTGATGACCCTGGAGCTCGTCACCCCGGTCAAGGACCCCGACGACAACGGCGGCGTCATCTGGGTCGAGGGCAAGCCCTACTCCCACATGGAGAAGGGCGGGAAGCTCCACGTGGCCTCCGAGCGCTACCTCAGGCAGCGGCGCCAGAAGGTCGGGATGGTCTTCCAGCAGTTCAACCTGTTCCCGAACATGAAGGTGCTGCGCAACGTCACCGAGGCGCAGGTCCACACGCTGAAGCGCTCGAAGGAGGAGGCCGAGTCCAAGGCCCGCGAGCTGCTCGACCTGGTGGGGCTGTCGGACAAGGTCGACAACTACCCGAACCAGCTCTCGGGCGGGCAGCAGCAGCGCGTGGCGATCGCCCGCGCCCTGGCCATGGACCCGGACATCCTGCTGCTGGACGAGGTGACCAGCGCGCTCGACCCCGAGCTGGTGGCCGACGTGCTCGGCGTCCTGCGCGACGTCGCCGACACCACCAACATCACGATGCTCATCGTCACCCACGAGATGGGCTTCGCACGGGACGTCTCCAACCGCGTCATGATGTTCGACCAGGGCGTCATCGTCGAAGAGGACACACCGGACAAGATATTCTCAGATCCCCAAGAAGTGCGCACACAGGACTTCCTCCGAGCCGTGCTCGCAGAGTAGAATCGGAAGCTCCTCCATCCTTGGAGAGTGTTAGGGGTGTTCGAGGGGGCGGTCATGAGGGGTTTAGGGCCGCCCCCTCTTGTGCTGCCGCCGTTCGCCGTGGTCACGCCCTGGGCGCGGACGGCGCCCCGCCCCGAGGGCAGGCGGCTTCAGAGACGATCGTCCTCGTCGGCGCCTCCGGCGGGCGACGCCCCGCGCGGGCGGTCTGCCCGACCCCGCGAATTTGCGCGCAAATGCCCGCGAAGGCCCCGCTTCCAGGGGCCCGACGTGCCGCGCGACAGGGTATGGAGCGTCGTCACGCTCGGTCAGTGGCAGAATCTAACAGCGTGTCAACACGCTACCGCGAGGACCCGCGCCCATGAACCTGTTCGGCAAGGGCGACGACGCCGCCGAGGAGGCCGTGGCCGTCATCGGCCTCGGCCGCTTCGGCACCGCCGTCGCCGAATCCCTCACCCGCCTGGGCCATGAGGTCCTCGCCGTCGACGAGCGCCCCGACATCGTCCAGCGCGCTTCGGACTCCCTGACCCACG
Organism: Glycomyces arizonensis DSM 44726; assembly: GCF_000482705.1. GTDB lineage: Bacteria > Actinomycetota > Actinomycetes > Mycobacteriales > Micromonosporaceae > Glycomyces > Glycomyces arizonensis. The sequence goes on from NZ_AXWO01000030.1 coordinate 43,855, forward strand.
TCGTGCAGGCCGACTCGACCGACTCGGCCGTCCTCACCCAGCTGGGCGTGGGCGAGTTCGACCACGTCGTGGTCGCCATCGGCACCGACATCGAGGCGAGCGTGCTGACCGTCCTGGCCTGCGAAGAGGCCGGGGTCCGCGAGATCTGGGCCAAGGCCATCAACGCCAAGCACGGCCAGATCCTCCACCGCACCGGCGCCCACCACGTCGTCTACCCCGAGGCCGCCATGGGCGAGCGGGTCGCGCACCTGGTGAGCGGCAAGATGATGGACTTCATCGAGTTCGACGACGGCTTCGCGATCGTCAAGACCCGGGCGCCCGCCGAGGCGGTCGACAAGCCGCTGGGCCAGTCGAAGCTCCGCTCGAAGTGGGGCGTGACCGTCGTCGGCGTCAAGAAGACCGGCGAGGACTTCACCTACGCCACGCCCGAGACCGTCATCCTCGCCGGGGACACCCTCATCGTCTCGGGCAGCACCGAGAAGGTCGAGGCGTTCGCCTCCACCACCTGACATGCTCACCCGCTTCCAGAAGTTCACGCGGCACCCGATCCGCCTGGTCCCGTTCGCCTTCGCGGTCTTCATCGCCGTGGTCACGGTGCTGCTCATGCTGCCCATCGCGCGGCAGGGGGCGGGGCGCGCGAACTTCACCGAAGCGCTGTTCACCGCGACCTCGGCGATCACCGTCACCGGCCTGAGCACGGTCGACATCCCCTCCTACTGGACCGGCTTCGGCCAGGTGGTGCTCCTGTTCGCCATGCAGGTCGGCGGCATCGGCATCATGACCAGCACCGCGTTCCTCGGCCTGCTGGTGAGCAACAAGCTGGGCCTGCGCAGCAAGCTGGTGACGCAGGCCGAGCTCAACCCCACCCTCAACCTCGGCGACCTGCGCTCGATCATCCTCAAGACGTTCGCGATCGCCGCGGTCGTCGAGGCGGCGGTCAGCCTCATGCTCGCCGCGCGGTTCTACTTCGGATACGGCTTCGGCGGCGCCTCGGCGCTGTGGCAGGGCCTGTTCCACGGTGTCAGCTCCTTCAACAACGCCGGGATCAGCCTGTTCAGCGACTCGCTCATGGGCTTTCGCACCGACTGGCTCATCTGCGGGCCGTCCATGGCCGCCGCGATCATCGGCAGCCTCGGCATGCCGGTCCTGTTCGAGCTCACCCGGCGCGGCTGGGGGCGGCGGAAGTGGAGCCTGCACACCAAGATGACCCTGACCGGCACGGCGATCCTGTTCGTCGGCGGCTGGATCGTCTTCCTGGTGTTCGAGTGGTCCAACCCCGGCACCATCGGGCCGCTCGCCTGGTACGACAAGCTGCTGCCCGCCCTGTTCCACTCCACCGCGCTGCGCACCAGCGGGCTCAACTCCATCGACGTCGGCGCCCTGCACGAGCAGTCGCTGATGGTGTCGGTGGTGCTCATGTTCATCGGCGGCGGCGCCGCGGGCACCGCCGGCGGCATCAAGGTCACCACGTTCTTCGTGCTGCTGTGGGTGATCTGGGCCGAGGTCCGCGCCGAACCGGACGTCACGGCGTTCCGCAAGCGGCTCAGCCCCCAGGTGGTCCGCCAGGCGCTCACCGTCGCGCTGGTCTACGTCGCGTTCAACGCCGCGGCCGTGGTCCTCATGGAGATATTCGAGCCGCAGCTGCTGCTGGAGGAGATCATGTACGAGGTGACGTCGGCGGCCGGGACGGTCGGCCAGTCGACCGGCGTCACGCCGCTGCTCAGCGAGCCGTCGCTGTACCTGCTCATACTCCTCATGTACGGCGGCAGGATCGGCCCGGTGCTGTTGGCGACGTCCCTCGCCATGCGCACTCGGCAGCGGCTGTACCGTTACCCCGAAGGCCGTCCCCTCGTCGGCTGATCCACCCCTGCCCGACGCCGTACCGCCACTACAAGCGAAGATAGTCACAGCCTTACCGCAGTGCGGTTCGTCGCCCAGAAAGGACTCCCCCGATGTCCCGTAAAGCCCGGCAACGCACCAGCCGTCTCCCGATCCGGATGCAGCTCATGCTGCCGATCGCGGCCGCGCTGATGGGCATGCTGGTGCTCGGGCTGTTCCACACCGTGCACGTGTGGGGCGGGTACCAGGACGCCACCGACGCCGCTGTGCTCGCCGACCTCGCCGAATCGGTCGCCGACGTCCTCGACGGCCACCAGAACGAGGGCGGCCCGGTCCTGGAGGCGGTCCTGACCGGCTCGACCGACCAGATCGACATCGAGCGGCTGCGGGCCACGACCGATGCGGCCGTCCTCGAACTCCAGGACGCCGCGCAGGTCGCGGTCGAACGGTTCCCGACCCTGAAGAACAAGCTCGACGGGCTGCTCGACCAGGTCGGGCAGCTGGACACGGCCCGCGCCGGCATGGACGGCCTGGCCTCCGGCGAGCTGACCTTCACCGACTCGGAGGTCACCGAGGCGTTCACCATCTACCAGCGCATGGCCAACAGCCTGGTCAGCCTCGCGTCCCGACTGCCCGCGATGGTCGACGACGCCGAGATCTCGGCCAACCTCGACTCGCTGGCCTCCGCGCTCCAGGCCGGGCGGCTCGCCGCCGAGATCCAGTTCCGCGTCACCTCCGACCTGACGCTCCTGGCCGCCGAGGACGCGGTCCTGGTCGACCGCGAGGCCCTCGCCTACGCCGCCAGGCTCTCGGGCTCCTACGACCGGCAGATCATCGACTTCCAGACGAGCGCCTCGCCCGAGGTCAGCGACGCCTACGAGGAGGCGATGGGCTCCGAGGCCGCCGCGCTCGCCCGCGAGGCCTTCGCGATCTACCTCAACGGCGACATCCCCGAGGTGAGCGCCACCGAGTTCTCGGCCGCCCAGGGCGGGGTCGTCGAGGCGCTGCACCGGACGCAGGACGCGGCCCTGGAGGTCCTCATCCGCGACGTCGAGAACCTGCGCTCCTCCTCGACGCGGACGCTGCTGACCACGTTCGCGCTCATCATCGTGCTGGCGCTGACGGCGATCATCTCCGCGGCCATGCTCGCCCGCCGCATCAGCCTGCGCGTCGACGGCGTCCGCGAGGCCACGCTGACCGCCGCCTACGACACGCTGCCCAAGACCGTCGCCGCCGTCTCCCAGGCCTCCAATGCCGACGAGGTGGACCGGCTGCTCCAGGCCGCCAAGCGGCAGACCGTGATCGCCACCGACGCCCGCTACTCCGACGAGCTCGACAGTCTCGCCGAGGCGTTCAGCGCCGCCCACCACCAGGCGCTGCGCCAGACCGCGAACCAGGCGCTGCTGCGCATCGACGTCGAGGCGATGATGAAGACGCTCGCGCGGCGCGGCCAGAGCCTCATCCGCCGCCAGCAGCAGGTCATGGAGTCGCTGGTGGACGACTCGCCCGGGGAGGTCCCCGCCGAGTGGCGCAGCGTCTACCACCTGCTCAGCCGCATGCGGCGCAACGAGGAGAACCTGCTGCTGCTGGCCGGCGGCGATCCGCAGCGGCGCTACAACCACCCGGTCGGCATCGAGACGATCATCCGCGACGCGGTCTCCGAGATCGAGGGCGCCGGGCGCGTCATCGTCGAGAACCAGGTGTCGGCGCGGCTGGAGACCACGCCCGCGGGCGACGTCGTCCGCATCCTCGCCGAGCTGCTCGACAACGCCGCCTCCTATTCCCCGCCCACGCAGCAGGTGCGGGTCACCTCCCGCCGGTCGGGCTCGGAGATCGTCATCTCCATCGCCGACGACGGCATCGGCCTCAACCCCGAGCAGATGTCGGCGATCAACCGGCGCCTGGCCGAGCCGACCCAGCTCAACTCCGAGCTGACGGCCACCATGGGCCTCCTGGTCGTCGGGCGGCTCGCCGCCGAGCACGCCGTCAGCGTCCAGCTGCACTCCACGATGGGCAAGGGCACGCTCGCCCTGGTCCGCATCCCCGCCTCGGCGCACGCCGAGTCCGCCTCCGGGCTGGACCCGCTCGGCCCGGGCGACTCCTCGGCCCGCATCGCCCTGTCGGCGCACGCCGCGAACCTGCCGATGACCGGCACCGGTTCGGACGCGGCCGCCGAGGGCGCCGCCGAGCTGATCGTGCCCCGGGCGCGCAAGGCGGGAGTGACGCCCGAACCACGGCCGGTAGCTGGGCAGACGCACGGCTCGGCCGACGGGTCCGATCCCACTGCGGGACCCGGTTCGGAGTCGGTGGATGTTACCTTCAGGAAGGTGAACAGAGCACTCGAAACCACCGGAGGTCCGAACGGCACGGAACTGCCGCGGCGGGCGCCGGGGACCCGGCTCCTGCCTGGAGCGGTCCCGGGTGTCAAGCCCGGTTCCGGTGGCGTCGACCTCGACCCTGCCGAGATCCGCGACCGCCTGACCGGATTCGCCTCCGGCATCGCGGCGGCCTCGGAACACGAACAGCGATAATTTCAGTAGAAAGCAGCGAGATGGATACCAAGGACAACACGGTCGGTGAACTCGACTGGCTCCTCACCTCCTTCGTGGAGAAGGTGCCGGACGTCTCCGAAGCCCTGACCGTCTCCGTCGACGGGCTCGCCCTCGCGGCGTCGCAGGGCCTGTCCACCGACCGCGCCGACCAGCTCGCCGCCATCACCTCCGGGCTCGCCAGCCTGACCACGGGGGCGGCGAAGGTCCTCAACGCGGGCCGGATCCGCCAGTCGGTGATCGACATGGACGAGGGCGTCCTGCTGCTCATGGCCGTCGGCGACCGCGCCCAGGTGGCCGTGCTCGCCAACGCCGGGTGCGACCTCGGCCAGGTCGGCTACGAGACCGCGCTGCTCGTCAAGCGGGTCTACGCCGCGCTGGAGCCCGACGCCCGCAGCTGACGCCCGGCGGGGGCGCCGTCCCCGCGGACGTGTAGGAGATTGCTCACGGACCGGTGCCGACCGGCCCGGTCCGACGCGAGCCCGCCCTCCGGTGCGGGGGTGCGAGAGGCGATCGACCTGCGATAACCACCGAACGCGCACGCCCTGCCACGCCGCTTCGCTCTTCCCCCTCCGCAGCGGAGCCGGATCGGGGGGTTATCCTGCGTTCGCTACCTGGAAAGAATCTGGAGGCCCACAGGTGACCACGGTTGAGCCAAAGGTCGAACCAACGCCTATCGTCGCGCGCCCCTGGCCGGTGCGCCGCGAACCGAGGGGCTCCTGGCTCGCCCGGACCCTGCGCACCACCGACGCCAAGCAGATCGGCCTGCTGTACTTCATCACGTCGATGGCGTTCTTCGGCATCGGCGGCGTATTGGCCCTGCTGATCCGCGCCGAGCTGTTCCGCCCCGGCCTGCAGATCGTCTCCTCCGAGCAGTACAACCAGCTGTTCACGATGCACGGCACGATCATGCTGCTCATGTTCGCCACGCCGATCGTGTTCGCCTTCGGCAACTACCTGGTGCCGCTGCAGATCGGCGCGCCGGACGTCGCGTTCCCGCGGCTGAACGCCTACGCCTACTGGCTGTACCTGTTCGGCTCCACGCTCGCCGTCGCCGGCTTCATCACGCCCGGCGGCGCGGCGGCCTTCGGCTGGTTCGCCTACCAGCCGCTGTCGAACGCGGTGAACTCCCCCGGGATCGGCGCCGACATGTGGTTCGTCGGCCTGACCATCTCGGGTCTGGGCACCATCCTCGGCGCGGTCAACATGACGACCACGATCGTGACGATGCGGGCCCCGGGCATGGTCATGTTCCGGATGCCGATCTTCACCTGGAACATCCTCATCACGAGCCTGCTCATGCTCCTGGTGTTCCCGATCCTGGCCGCCGCGCTCCTCGCCGTGGTCGCCGACCGGCAGCTGGGCGCGCACGTGTTCGACGTCGAGACCGGCGGCGCGATCCTGTGGCAGCACCTGTTCTGGTTCTTCGGGCACCCGGAGGTCTACATCGTGGCGCTGCCGTTCTTCGGCATCGTCTCCGAGATCTTCCCGGTCTTCAGCCGCAAGCCCATCTTCGGCTACAAGACGCTGGTGGCGGCCACGCTGGCGATCGCGGGCCTGTCGATGGCGGTGTGGGCCCACCACATGTACGCCACCGGCGCGGTCATGCTGCCGTTCTTCTCGCTGATGACGTTCCTGATCGCCGTGCCCACCGGCGTCAAGTTCTTCAACTGGATCGGCACCATGTGGAAGGGGCAGCTGACCTTCGAGGCGCCGATGCTGTTCAGCATCGGGTTCCTGGTGACGTTCCTCCTGGGCGGCCTGTCGGGCATCCTGCTGGCCAGCCCGCCGATCGACTTCCACGTCTCGGACTCCTACTTCGTGGTGGCGCACTTCCACTACGTCCTGTTCGGCACGATCGTGTTCGCGGTCTTCGCCGGGATCTACTTCTGGTTCCCGAAGGTCGCCGGGCGCATGTACGACGAGCGGCTCGCCAAGATCCACTTCTGGCTGACGTTCATCGGCTTCCACACCACGTTCCTGGTGCAGCACTGGCTGGGCAACGAGGGCATGCCGCGCCGGTACGCGGACTACCTGGAGTCGGACGGGTTCACGACCCTGAACATGGTCTCGACGATCGGCGCGTTCATCCTGGGCCTGTCGACGCTGCCGTTCGTGTGGAACATGTTCAAGTCCTGGAAGTCCGGCCGCCTGGTCGAGACGAACGACCCGTGGGGCTACGGCGCCTCGCTGGAGTGGGCCACGAGCTGCCCGCCGCCGCTGCGCAACTTCGACCGGATCCCGCGCATCCGCTCCGAGCGGCCCGTCTTCGACGAGAAGTGGGGCCACCTGGTCAAGGAGACCAAGGGGCATTAAAAGCACGCGGAAAGGGCCCGGGGAGCGAACTCCCCGGGCCCTTTTCAGGTCCCACCCCTGACACACGCTTACCCCGCTCGCTAGGCTTTAAACATGAGCAGGGCATTGATCGTCGTGGACGTCCAGAACGACTTCTGTGAGGGCGGTTCGCTGGCCGTCGCGGGCGGGGCCGCGGTGGCGCGCGGCGTCACCGACCTCATCGGCGCCGAAGGGGACCGGTGGGACCACGTCGTGGCCACCCGCGACTGGCACATCGACCCGGGCCTGCACTTCTCGGCCGAGCCGGACTTCCGCGACTCGTGGCCGCCGCACTGCGTGGTCGGCACGCCGGGCTCGCACTTCCACCCCGACTTCGACCACTCGGTGGCCGAGGCCGTGTTCGACAAGGGCGCCTACGAGGCGGCCTACTCCGGCTTCGAGGGCTCCAGCGGCGAGACGGGCCTGGCCGAGTGGCTGCGCGAGCGCGGCGTGGACGCGGTCGACGTCGTCGGCATCGCCACCGACCACTGCGTGAGGGCCACGGCCCTGGACGCGGCCCGCGAGGGCTTCGCCACGACGGTCCTGCTCGACTACACGGCGGCCGTGGCCGAGGAGACGAGGACCGCGGCCCTCGCCGAGCTCGAGGAAGCGGGCGTCACGATCCGCTAGGCGCCTCCGCTCGCCGCATCCGCCAGCGCCGGTGTTCGGACAGCAGCGAGCCCAGCACCTCGTTGAGCGTCGCCCCTCGGTACTCGGACTCCGCCGACCGGGCGAGCGCATCGCGGTTCGCCCTGGACACCCGCATCGTGATCATCGCTTCGTCTGCGCCATATCCCCGGGATCCCGGCTTGAAGAGCGAATTTCGGGTGTCGCGGCGCGTGTCGCTCGGGTTTTCCCGCCGCTTCGGCGGCACGACACGCGCGACACGCCGGTCGCATATCCCGCATATGTACCATCGGAATCGGTAGTGTCCGGGGCATGCCATTGGAGAGCACGATGTCAAAGAACCTGCAGGTCCGCGATCTCGACGAGGAAGTCGTCGCCGAACTCAAGGCGCGCGCCGCGCGCGCCCGCCAGTCCCTGTCCACCTATGCCGGTGAAATCCTCACCGAAGCGGTTTCCCGGCCTTCTCCCGACGAACTTCTCGAGCGGATAAAGGCGCTTCGCGAACTCGGAGGAGGCGCTACTCACGAGCAGGTGATCGAAGCGGTGCGCAAGGCGCGCGAATCGTGATCGTCCTCGACAATTCAGCCTTGGTCGACGCGCTCACGGTCGATTCCGCATCCGAAGCGCTCCTTGACGAACTGGTCGGCCAAGACCTGCACATCCCCCATCTCCTCGACTACGAGTTCACCCATGCGCTCCGGGGCATGGTGCTCGGGCGGCAGATCATTCCGAGTCGGGCCGAGGGGGCGTTCATCATCAAGGCGGACATGCAGTTCACTCGCTATCCGGCTTCGGTCACCGGCCCGCGAGCCTGGACGCTGCGCGACAACTTCACCGCGTATGACGCCAGCTACGTCGCGTTGGCCGAGTATCTCGACTGCCCTCTGGTGACGACCGACGGCAAGATGAAGCGGGGAGCGAGGACCATCGAGGTCCGCTTGTATTGAGCGGGCGCTACTTGCCGTAGCGGCGGCTGCGGGTGGCGAAGGAGCGGACGGCGCGCAGGAAGTCGACGCGGCGGAAGTCCGGCCAGTTCGAGTCGCAGAAGTAGAACTCCGAGTACGCCGACTGCCACAGCAGGAATCCCGACAGCCGCTGCTCCCCCGACGTGCGGATCACCAGGTCGGGGTCTGGTTGGCCGGTCATGTAGAGGTGGCTGGCGATGGCCTCGGCGTCGACGGCCTCGGCGGCCTGCTCCAGGCTGAGCCCGGCCTCGGCGTGTTCGAGCAGGAGCGAGCGGACCGCGTCGGCGATCTCCCGCTGCCCGCCGTAGCAGACCGCGAGGTTCACGCGGACGCCGCGCTTGTCGGCGGTGCGCTGCTGGGCGTCCTTGAGTCTCGCCTGGTGCTCGGGCGGGAGCAGGTCGAGCGCGCCGACCATCCGCAGCTGCCAGCGCTGCGCGGGCTCGGCCAGTTCCGCGGCGAGGTCGCCGATGATGTCGAGCAGCGGGTCGAGCTGGTCGGCCGGCCGCGAGAGGTTCTCGGTGGACAGCAGCCAGATGGTCACGTGCCCGACGCCGAGCTCCTCGCACCAGGACAGGAACCGCTCGATGTGCTTGGCCCCGGCCCGGTGGCCGTCGTTGGGGTCGGTCAGGCCCATGTCGCGCGCCCATCGGCGGTTGCCGTCGACCATGACGCCGATGTGTCTGGGCAGCGGCCTGCCCGCCAGCTCGTTCGCGAGCCGGCGCTCGTAGATGCGGTAAAGCAGGTTTGCGATCGCCACGACCGACAATTGTAGGCCCGCCTCATCGGCGCCCTGGCGGCGCCAAGTCATGGCCCGCGGACCGCGCCACGTCCGGTGACGGCGGCCCCGCGGGCCACACTGGTGCGCCGGACGCCCCTAGCGCAGGTCGAGGCGGTTCTTGAGCGCGTCGAGCTCGCTCCACAGCATCGTCGGGAGCTTGTCGCCGAAGCGGGCGAACCAGCCCTCGATGAGCGGGATCTCGGCGATCCACTCGTCGCGGTCGACCTCGAGCGCGGACTTGAGGTCGGTCGGGTCGATCTCGAGCCCGGTGACGTCGAGCGACTCCGGGGTCGGGCAGTGCCCGATCGGGGTCTCGACGGCGTCGGCGCGGCCTTCGAGGCGCTCGACGACCCATTTGAGGACGCGCGAGTTCTCGCCGAAGCCGGGCCACAGGAAGCGGCCGTCGGTGCCGCGGCGGAACCAGTTGACGTAGAACACCTCGGGCATGAGCGCGGCGTCGGAGGCGGACTTGCCCATCTCGATCCAGTGCCCGAAGTAGTCGGCGGCGTTGTAGCCGATGAACGGCAGCATCGCCATCGGGTCGCGCCGCACGAGCCCGACCTGGCCGGTGGCCGCGGCGGTGGTCTCCGAGGAGAGCGTCGCGCCCATGTAGACGCCGTGGACCCAGTCGCGGGCCTGCGTCACCAGCGGCACGGTGGTGGCGCGGCGGCCGCCGAACAGGATCGCGTCGATCGGGACGCCGCGCGGGTCGTCGTACTCCCTGGCCAGGACCGGGCACTGCTTGATCGGCGTGCAGAACCGGCTGTTGGGGTGGCTGGAGGGGCCTTCGGACGCGGGCGTCCACGACTGGCCGTGCCAGTCGACGGCGTGCTCGGGCGGCTCTCCCATGCCCTCCCACCAGACGTCGCCGTCGTCGGTGAGGGCGACGTTGGTGAACAGGCTGTGGCCCCGCTCGATGGTGCGCATCGCGTTGGGGTTGGTGGTGTAGTCGGTGCCGGGGGCGACCCCGAAGAAGCCGTACTCGGGGTTGGAGGCCCACAGGCGCCCGTCCTCGCCGAAGCGGAGCCAGGCGATGTCGTCGCCGAGCGTCTCGACCTTCCAGCCGGGGATCGTCGGCTCCAGCATGGCGAGGTTGGTCTTGCCGCAGGCGGAGGGGAAGGCGCCGGTGACGTGGTAGACCTTGCCCTCGGGGCTGGTCAGCCGCATGATGAGCATGTGCTCGGCGAGCCAGCCCTCGTCGCGGCCCAGCACTGAGCCGATGCGCAGGGCGTAGCACTTCTTGCCCAGCAGCGAGTTGCCGCCGTAGCCGGACCCGTAGGACCAGATCTCGCGGTCCTCTGGGAAGTGGGAGATGTACTTGGTCTCGTCGCACGGCCACGGCACGTCGGTCTCGCCCGGTTCGAGCGGCTTGCCGACGGAGTGGAGGCAGGGCACGAAGTCGGCGTCCTCGCCCATGGCGTCGAGGACGTGGGCGCCCATGCGGGTCATGATGTGCATGCTGACGGCGACGTAGGCCGAGTCGGTGAGTTCGACGCCGAACATGGGCTTGTCGGCCTCCAGCGAGCCCATGCAGAAGGGGACGACGTACATGGTGCGCCCGCGCATCGAGCCGCGGTACAGCTCGGTCATGGTCTCGCGCATGTAGTCCGGGGCGGTCCAGTTGTTGGTGGGACCGGCGTCCTCGGGGTCGTTCGAGCAGATGAACGTGCGCTCTTCGACGCGCGCGACGTCGTCGGGGTCGGTGCGGGCGAGGAACGAGTCCGGTTTGGCCGGGACGGGTTCGAGCGTGCCGAACGCGACGAGTTCACTGGTCAGGCGGTGCCATTCGGCGTCGGAGCCGTCGCACCACACGATCTGGTCGGGGCTGGTGAGGTCCGCGACGTCGGCCACCCACGCGAGCAGGCGCGCGTGCCGGGTCGGCGGGTTCGTCAGCCCCGTCGTAGGTTCCGCTGTGTCTGAGACTGTGCTCATGGTCGCTCCTTCGGTTCAGGGCGCGGTCGTGGTCTCGGGCGGGATCACCGGCCGGGACCGGTGCTTTGGACGTTACGGGACCACCGGCCCCCCGGCGGGCCTGAATGCGCGAATGAAGACGACTTGAGCAGCGATTTCTCATGACGATTCCCACAACGTGCTTATTCAAGCTCGAAACGAGCAGATCTACCTGTACTTCATACTTCAGTGAGCATGACCGATCATCGATGCATGAATTAGGTTCACTGCCTCAACGAAGCGGAGCGCTTTCGATCATCGAATGAGCGCGTTAACGCATCGCTGCCAACCGGTCGAACATGTTGTTGAAGGTGGTATTCGGTCGTTTTCCGGCACGGCGCGGCGAGCTGTACGAGCATCGAGCGCATACCCACCGCAGATCGAGCATCGGAGACGGCGATGGCGCACCGCAGGGAGCACGAGGACGCGTCGAGGGCGCAGCGCGTCAAGACGTGGGCGATCGCCTCGGCGGTGCTGGCGGCGTTCGCGCTGGCGGCCGTGGCGGCGGTGCTGTCGCTGCGCTAGAGGGCAGGATTCTTCAAACGGCAGGGCTCTTCGAACGGCAGGGCTCGCTGAACGACAGCGCTCGCTGAACAGTGGGGCTCTTTACACGGCGGGGCCGCGGCGGCGCAGGTCGTCGACGCTGACCATGGCCTCGCGCAGCTCCTTGAGCCAGTCCTCGGCGTGCTGCTCGACGAGCCGGACGCACCAGGCGAGCGCGTCGGAGCGGGAGGCGGCCACGCCGGAGCCGACGAGCGTGTCGAGGACGAGCCGCTCGGGCTGGCGGAGCCTGGTGGTGACCGGGATGGACTGGTGGGTGAACACCATCGTGGTCGCCCCGCACCTGGCGCCCCAGGAGGCCTGGCGGTGGTAGCGGTACTGGAGCTGCTGGGCGATCTGGACGCGCATGTCGCGGGTGGCCTCGCGGAACCGGGAGATGCGGCCCTCCTCGGTGGCGGCGCGGTCGGACTCGGTGGCGTCGCCGGGGTGGTCGGGGACCGGGAGCGGGCAGATGATGATCATCTCGTCGCGGTCGACGGTCACCTCGGGCATGCCGGCGATCCAGCCGTCGGGGACGATGCCGAAGATCCAGGCGGGGGCGTCGTCGGTCGACGGCAGGGGTCCGTAATGCCACGAGCTGGTGTCGTCGATGCCTGCCATGGACCGGTCTCCTCACGTTTCGGTGACGCATCAGGTGTACCCCATGGCGGCAACCCGCCTGTCACATCCCCCTGAGCATGACCCCCGCGAGCGCGCACGTGGCGGCGAGGGCCGCGGTGACGCAGCCGATGACCTGGGTGGGGCGCGGGCGCACCCGGTACTGCCACGACAGCCAGGAGCCGAGGACGACCGGCCCGGCGGCGACGCCCGCGAACAGGGTCGCCGCGGCCAGGGCCCGGCGGACGGCGGTGGCCGCGCCGACCGGGTCGGCGGTGAGGATCCAGGCGGCGAGCGCGACGGCGGCCGCGGCGACGGCGGCGCCGATGCCGACGGCGGTGGCCTCGGTGTGGCGGGGCGCGTCGATGGGCAGTTCACCCTGCCGGGCGAGGTCGAGCAGGCGCGCGGCGCGCTCCAGGCGGGCTCGGACGGCGGCGGCTTCGGCCGCCTCGCCCGCGACGCGGTAGGGCTCTGGGCCGGTGCGCCGCTGCCCGACGAAGCCGCCGAGGGTCCGCCACAGCGCCGCGGCCGTCTCGTCGGTCTCCTCGACGAGGGCGGCGGCCTCGCCCGCGGCGCGGTCGGCCTCGTCCCGGCGGTGCCGGGCGGTGTCGACGGCGGCGGCCAGCGCGGCGGTCTCGGTCTCGTAGGCGCCTCGGGCGGCGCGGGTCTCGGCTTCGGCTTCGTCGCGTTCGCTGAGGTAGCGGGCGACGGCGTCGGCGTATGCGGTGTCCATGGCGCCTCTCAGGTGAGCGGGCCGTCGAGGACGGCTTCCGGTTTCGGCAGGCCTTCGGCGGTGCGGTAGGGGATGACGACGTGCGGGGCGCGGTGGCGGGCGCGGTCGAAGTACAGGCCGCGGCGCTCCCTGGGGTACCAGGCGGGGCCGCCGGAGGTCGGTGAGAGCGGCGCGAGCTCGGGGCCCTGGACGTCGAGGGCGAGCCAGGCGTCGACGGCGTCGAAGCGGGCCGCGAAGCCGCCGAGGTCCTCGCGCAGGCGCGGGACCGACCGCCACCAGCCGAGCGTGTGGAGGTGGCGCTCGGGCCCGTCCAACAGCATCGAGCGGAACGCGGCGGCCTCGGCGGCGTCGAGGCGGGGCGAGCCGGCGTCGACGGCGTACAGCAGCGTCAGCCGGAAGGCGCCGTCGGCGCGCCTCTCCCAGTCCTTGCAGGCCTCGGCGAGGCTGTCGTGCCAGGCCACTTCGGCGCCCGCGGTCTCCAAGGCGGCGGCGAGGGCGAGGGCGCCGGGGGCGGCGTCGGGTTCGAGGCAGCACAGGTCGACGCCGACGGTCTGGGCTCTGGCGGCGGTGAGCGCGGCGGCGGCGAGGACGTCGGCGGCCTCGGCGGTGCGGGTGCCGAGGACGGCGAGGTTGCGGCCGGGCGCGCGGTGGAGGGCGAGTGCGGCGGGCCGGGCCTCGACGTCGATGGTCTGGCCGAGCAGGACCGTCTCGGTCTCGGGCACGAGTTCGGTGAGCGCTGGGACGTGGTCGCCGTCGAACAGGGCGGGCGGGGTGTTGCCGCGCGGCCTGGCCTCCCACAGCCGCCGCTGGAGCGGCTCCCAGGCGCCCGCGTGCCCGGCGTTCGGCAGAGCGACCGTCTTGTTGGCGGAGGCCACGCCGGACTCGTCGTTGACGATGGCGCAGAAGCGCGGGACGGTGTCGGCGGCGTGGTTGTTCTCGGCGAGGACGCGGCGGGCCTTCGGCAGCGCGATGCGCATCGTGAACTGGGCGACCAGGCTCGGCCTCCCCCACAGCGCCTCGATCCCGGCGATGTCCTGGGAGGCGAGGACGAGGTGGATGCCCTGGCTGCGGCCGCGCCTGGCGAGGTCTTCGAGCAGGCCCACGGCCTCGTCGGTGACCGCGTCGCGGGCCTCCAGGAGGACCTGGAACTCGTCGACGACCGCGACGATGCGGGGCCAGTGGCCGCCGGGGTCGGCCTCGCGGAGCTCTTCGAGCTTGGTGGCCTCGTGGGCCTTGGCGGCCTCGGCGCGGCGGCGCAGCTCGGCCTTGAGGTGGCGCAGGAGCGCGAGCCCGAACTCGCGGTCGTCGTTGATGTTGACGCCCACGAGGCGGACGTGCGGGAGCCAGGTGGGGTCGCGCCTTCCCTCGGCGAAGCGGGCGAAGGAGACGCCCTCCTTGAAGTCGAGGAGGTACAGCGCGAGCTCGTCGGGGTGGTAGGTGGAGGCGAGGGCGGCGATCCAGGCGTAGAGGAGGTTGGTCTTGCCCGAGCCGGAGGGGCCGCCGACGAGCGCGTGGGGCGGGTTGTCGCCGAGGACGACGCGGGCGGCGTCGCCGGTGGGGCGCTCGCCGAGGGCGACGTCGAGGCCGGTCGCCGAGCTCGCGGCCCACAGCCGGTCGGGGAGCAGGTCGATGAGCCGGGCCGGTTCGCGGCCCGCGGCGTGCTTCTCGGCGACGGCCTTGGCGGCGGCGGTGACGGTGCGCGAGGGCGGGGGCGGGTCGAGCCGGAGGCGGGCGCCGGGCAGGCCGGAGTAGGCGGTGGCGGTGAGGCACGGCAGGTCGCCGAGGCCGTTGGGATCGTCACCAACGGTGCTGTTCTCGGCGATGACGAGGTGGACTCCGGCGCCGACGCCGGTGCGCCGCAGCCGGGCGAGTTGGGCGCGCTCGTGGGCGGGCCAGGAGGCGATGTCGGAGTTGAGCAGGACGAGGACGCGCCAGGGTTCGGGGCGGCGCCCGGTGGCGGCGGCGAGCGCGGCGAGGGTGGCGTGGTCGCCCGCGAGGACGTCGGCGTTGACGCGCCTGACGTCCTCGACGAGCGCGTCCAGCGTCTCGCGCAGGCCCGAGGGCCCGACGAAGGACAACAGGCCCGCCTTGCCCAGGGGCGCGAACGAGGCGAGGGCGCCGCCGAGGTGCTCGGGGTCGTAGACGTGGAGGCGGACGGCTCCGGCCGGGGCGGCGCCGACGGCGCGCAGCAGCAGGCCGGGCAGGGCCTCGGCCGCGTCGGGTGCGACGCGCAGGTGGTCGCGGTCGAGGAGGGCGACGAGGGCGGGCAGGGCGATCGCGTCGTCGATGGTGCCGACGCGCAGCAGCGGAGCGGGGCCCTTGGTGAGGGCGGGGTAGGGGATCCAGCCGGGCCACGGCGCGCCCGCGGCGACGGGCGCGGCGAGGCTCGCCTCGTTCGACGCGGCGGCGGCTTCGGCGCGGACGGCCTGCTCCTTCCTGGCCTGGAGGGTGGCGAGCATGCGGTCGTGGACGGCGGTGAGGCCGGCCTGCTTGCGTCCGGCGGCGGCGATGGCCTCGTCGGTCTCGGTGCGCACCGCTTCGGCCGCGGCGGCGGTGCTGTCGGCGAGCAGGCGGGCCTCGCCGCGGGCGGTGCCCAGTTCGTCGGCCATCGCGGCCACCAGTCGTCTGCGCCAGCTGCTCATCGTGGCCTCTTCCGCTCGGGTCGGTGGTCGCCCGGGCTGCGCCGCGGGAGTCGGTGGAGGGCGGCGACCAGGGCGGGGCCGAGGGCGGCGGCCGCGGCCGCGTCGCCGGTCTCCTCGCCCCGCGCGGGGCCGAGGGCGCAGGCGGAGGCGAGGGCCCGGTCGAGGTGCTGGGGTTCGGCGCCGGGGACGAGGGCGCGGACGCGGTCGGCGCAGCGGCCGCCGAGCACGGGGAGGTCGCGGGCGGCGGGGGCGCGGCCGAGGTGCTCGGCGGCGAGGGCGCGCACGAGCGGCCAGGCGAGGCCGGGGAGGCGGACGCCGGTCTCGGGTCCGGCGTCGCGCAGGCGCCGGTGGTAGGCGTCGGCCGAGCCGTCGGCGGCGGCCTTCAGGAGCTCGTTGAACAGCTTGGTGGGGGTCGTGGCGGCGGGTTCGGGGGTGCCGGAGCGGCGGCACAGTTCGTCGACGCGGTCGGTCCACCACTGCCGGGCGTCGACGGGCGCTGCCTTCGCGGTGGCCGGGCCGGACGGAGCGGAGGCGCGGCGGTTCACGGTGCCCGCGGCGCCGATGGCGTCGAGGTAGTCGTCGACGGCGCAGGCGGCCTCGGCGAGGCGGGTGCGGGCGGCGGCGAGGTGCTCGCGGGCGGCGCCGAGGCGGTGGAGGCCGACCTCGGCGCCCGATTCCCTGGCGGCCTCGGTGAGTGCGGTGAGGGCGCGGTCGAGGTGGGCGTCGGCGGTGGCCAGGCCGGGGGCGGGCAGGTCGGCCGCGAGGACGCGGAGCCTGCTGGCGAGGGCGGCGACGTCCACTCGGGTCTCCGTTCTAGAGGGTGGAGGCGTAGCCTTCGGCCTGCTCTGCGGCGGCGAAGGTGGCGGCGAGGGACTGCTCGAGCTCGGTGGCGGCCTGCGCGAGCGCGGCCTGGGCGGTGGCGACGGCGTCGTGGCCCGAACCGGCGGTGACGGCCGAGAGGCTGCCCTGGGCGGCCTCGATGTTCTGGCTGGCGGCGGTGATGGCGGCCTGGCCGTCGCGGACCTGCTGGAGGGCGGCGGCGATGGCCGTTTTGAGTTCGGCGACGCTCACGGTGGACACGATGTTCATTCTCACCGAAAAACGGTCGACTTTCCGTGATCGGGCCATAACCCGGCGTGTCTATTTTGTCGGATTTCCGACGCGGCAGTGACCTGGAGTTACGCTTTCAACGCATTTAACGGTAGCGAAGTGACACACATCCCAACTAGAGTGTGAGTACCAACGGGGCCGGCCTCATTTACGGCTCGCAAGCATCGCCGAGGTTCCTGACTCGGCTCGCAGGCGTCGCCGAGGCCAGTCCCCCCACATCGACACCCGGGAGGCGACCGTGCTGGCACAGCGCACCTACGTCCTCGATACCTCGGTTCTGCTATCGGATCCTGGAGCGTTCTCACGGTTCGACGAACATCATGTGGTCGTCCCGCTCATCGTCATCAGCGAACTGGAGGCGAAGCGCCACCATCCCGAACTCGGGTGGTTCGCCCGCGAATGCCTCCGGCGCCTCGACGAGCTCCGCATCAAGCACGGGCGCCTCGACGAGCCCATCGAGATCGGTGAATCGGGCGGCACCTTCCGCGTCGAGCTCAACCACGTCGACACCTCCGGCCTCCCGGCCGGGTTCGCCGTCGACGCCAACGACTCCCGCATCCTCGCCGTCGCGCACAGCCTCGGCACCGAGGGCGCGGACACCGTCCTGGTCACCAAGGACATGCCGCTGCGCGTCAAGGCCGCGGCCGTCGGCGTGCCCTCCGAGGACTACCGCCACGGCCAGGCCGCCGACCCCACCTGGTCGGGCATGACCGAGCTCGCCGTGGCCGACGAGGACATCGACCGGCTCTTCGAGGGCGGCGAGGTCGACCTGCCGCCCGAGGCCGAGCTGCCCTGCCACACCGGGCTCGTCCTGACCGGCAACGGCGCCTCGGCGCTCGGCCGCGTCACCTCCGACAAGAAGATCCGCCTCATCCGCGGCCGGGAGGCCTTCGGCATCCACGGCCGCTCCGCCGAGCAGCGCGTCGCGCTCGACCTGCTGCTCGACCCCGACATCGGGATCGTCTCCCTCGGCGGCAAGGCCGGCACCGGGAAGTCGGCGCTGGCGCTGTGCGCCGGGCTCGAGCAGGTCCTGGAGCGCGAGGTCCACAAGAAGGTCATCGTCTTCCGGCCGCTGTACGCCGTCGGCGGCCAGCAGCTGGGCTACCTGCCCGGCTCCGAGGGCGAGAAGATGAGCCCGTGGGGCCAGGCCGTGTTCGACACGCTCGGCGCGGTCACCGACGACAACGTCATCACCGAGGTCCTCGATCGCGGCATGCTCGAAGTGCTTCCCTTGACCCACATCAGGGGCCGCAGCCTCCACGACGCGTTCGTCATCGTCGACGAGGCGCAGTCGCTGGAGCGCGGCGTGCTCCTGACCGTCCTGTCCCGCATCGGGCAAGGGTCCAAGGTGGTCCTCACTCACGATGTGGCGCAACGGGACAACCTGCGGGTCGGCCGCCACGACGGCGTCGCCTCCGTCATCGACGTGCTCAAGGGCCACCCGCTGTTCGCGCACGTGACGCTCACGCGCAGTGAGCGTTCCGAGATCGCGGAGATGGTCACCAACCTGCTCGAAGGCTAGCGGCCCCGCTCTGGCATGCTGGGTCGCGGGCGCGTGTGGACACGCGCCTGCGACCCAGGAGTTGAGCGAATGATCCCGTTGCTGACCCGCTATGGCGCCAAGCTCGCGGCCGTGCTCGTGCTCGCCCTCGGAGCGGTCATCACGGTCAACGCCGTGACCGACGACCCCGCCGCGCAGGACGCCGACCACCCCAGTCAGGCCGCCGCCGAGCAGCAGGCCGAAGCCGAAGCGGCGTACGAGGAAGTGCGGTTCCGGCACGTCAACTACATCGCCGAGACCGCCGGCGCCGACGTCACCACCAAGGCCGCCGCCCTCGCCGACTACGCCGTCGACAAGGCCCAGGGCCTCGACGACGCCGAGGAAGCGGCCCAGGAAGCGGCCGAGCAGGCCGCGCAGGAGGCCGCCGAGCACACCAACCCGACCTCAGTGGACATACCGTCCAGCTGCGACGAGTTCTCCGGCAACCGCGCCACCGGCTGCGCCATCACCCTCGACCACGGCTTCGACCTCGAGCAGTTCGGCTGCCTCGAAGCGCTGTGGAGCAGGGAATCGGGCTGGAACGAGTACGCCGCCAACTCGATCGGCGCCTACGGCATCCCCCAGGCCCTCCCCGGCTCGAAGATGTCCTCCGAAGGCGACGACTGGGAGACCAACCCCGTCACCCAGATCAACTGGGGCCTGGGCTACATCGAGGGCCGCTACGGCGACCCGTGCTCGGCCTGGAACCACTCCGAGTCCAACGGCTGGTACTGACACACCCCTCGCAACGCCCCTGCCCCCGACTGAAAGCCGCACCATGATCCCGAAGCTGACCCGATACGGCTCACGGCTCGCCGCCCTGCTCGTCCTCGCCCTGGGGGCGGTCATCGTCGCGAGCGCCGTGACCGACGACCCCGCCGAGGACGACGCCGACCACCCCAGCCAGGCGGCCGCCGAACTCCAGGGCGAGGTCGAGGACCAGTACGACGAGATCCGCTCAGAGCACGTCAACTACATCGCCGAGACCGCCGGCGCCGACGTCACCACCAAGGCCGCCGCCGTCGCCGACTACGCCGCCGACAAGGCCGACAGCCTCAACGACGCCGAGGAAGAGGCGCAGCAGGCGGCCGAGGAGGCCGCCGAGCAGGCCGCCCAGCACACCAACCCCACCTCAGTGGACATTCCCTCCAGCTGCGACGAGTTCTCCGGCAACCGCGCCACCGGCTGCGCCATCGCCCTCGACTGGGGCTTCGACCTGGAGCAGTTCGGCTGCCTCGAAGCGCTCTGGACCAAGGAATCGGGCTGGAACGAACTCGCCGAGAACTCGATCGGCGCCTACGGCATCCCCCAGGCCTACCCCGGCCACAAGATGTCCTCCGAAGGCGACGACTGGGCGACCAACCCCGTCACCCAGATCAAGTGGGGCCTGGGCTACATCCAAGGGAAGTACGACACGCCGTGCGCGGCTTGGGAGCACTCCGAGAACGTGGGCTCCTACTGAGGCCGGGCCCCGCAGCCAGGCGCCGAGCACGGCCAGCGCGACCAGCTCCGAGCCGACCGTCAGGCGCTGCAAGAGCCCCGCGGCGTAGGCGCCGGGCACGCGCGGGGTGCCGAACCACTCCATCACGTACGGCGTCGAGCACGACACCAGCGCCGCCGCCCCGAACCAGCTGAAGGCCGCCACCGCCCGCCGCATCGAGGGCGGGCACCGGTCCGCGGCCTTCGCCCAGCGGCAGAAGGCCACGCCCATGATCGCCATCGTCGCGAAGGCGCAGAACGCCGAGTAGCGGTGGATCTGCGAGATCAGCGAGACCTCCGGGAGCCCCGGGGGATCGGTCGGGAACAGGGCGACCAGGCCCAGGAAGCCCGCCCAGGCCACCAGCATCCCGCTCATCCAGCGGGGCGCGCCGGCCCGGCGCGCGGCGGCGGCGAACGCGCAAGCCGCGGTGCCGAGCAGCACCAGGGACACCGGCAGCAGCCAGCCCAGCGGCGTGTAGAGGTGCAGGCTGATGACGACCTTCATCGGGTTCAGGCCCGAGGTCGCGTGCAGCACGACCATGGCGATCAGGCCCAGGCCGAGACCGGCGAACCCGGCCGTCGTCAGTCGCTTGAGGACAATGTCGGGAGCTTGCTGCGGGGCTTGTGAACTCATGCATCAAGGCTCGCCGCCGAACGCGCTTGCCGCAGTGACGCGAGCGGCCCACTTCACCGCCTTGCCAGCCCCCGGGCCGGGGTACAGCCAGCCCTACCGCCGCCCTCCAGCGGGCCGCCGCGCGGCGGCTCCGCTCCAGGTGCTCGCGCGTGTGTCAGGCTGGAGTCATGAACGAGCTCGCCGACGCACTCTCGCCGTACCTCCGCCAGCACGCCGGCAACCCCGTCGCGTGGCGCCAGTGGAGCCCGGCCGCGCTCGCCGAGGCCGAGCGGCGCGACGTCCCGCTGCTCCTCTCGATCGGCTACTCCACCTGCCACTGGTGCCACGTCATGGCGCACGAGTCGTTCGAGGACGCGACGGTGGCCGCGTCGGTGAACGACCGGTTCGTGCCCGTCAAGATCGACCGCGAGGAGCGCCCCGACCTCGACGCGGTGTACATGCAGGCGACCATGGCCATCACCGGGCAGGGCGGGTGGCCGATGACCGTGTTCGCCTTCCCCGACGGCACGCCGTTCTTCGCGGGCACCTACTTCCCCAAGGCGCACTTCCTGCGGCTGCTCGACGCCGTGCACACCGCCTGGACCGAGCAGCGCGCCGAACTGCGCCACCAGGGCGCGGCGATCGTCGAGGCCAGCGCGCAGAACGGCCCGGCGTTCGCCGACGTCACGGCGGCCTGCCCGCTGGACGGGCCGTGCCCGCCGGCCCCGCCGGTGCGCACCGAGATGCTCGACGCGGCCGCCCGCGCCCTGCTGGCCTCGGCCGACCGCGAGCACGGCGGCTTCGGGACCGCGCCGAAGTTCCCCAGCGTCCCGGCCCTGCGGTTCCTGCTGGACTACTACGTGCGCACCGGGGACGAGGCGGCGCTGGACCATGTGCGGCGCACCGCCGAGCAGATGGCGCGGGGCGGGATCTACGACCAGCTCGCGGGCGGCTTCGCCCGCTACAGCGTCGACGAGGCGTGGGTGGTGCCGCACTTCGAGAAGATGCTGTACGACAACGCCGAACTGCTGTGGCTGTACGCGCGGCTGTACGGCGAAGGCGAGCTGTTCGCGCGTATCGCCGACGAGACCGCCGCGTTCCTCTTGGAGCACTTCACGACCGACGAGGGCGGCTTCGCGGCGGCGTTCGACGCCGACACCGGCGGCGTCGAGGGCCTGACGTACGCGTGGACCTTCCAGGACCTGACCGACGCGCTGGGCGTGGACGACGCGGCCTGGGCGGCGGAGGCCTTCGGCCTGTCGGCCGGCCAGCCGAACTTCGAGCACGGCGCGAACGTGCTGCTCCTCCCCCGCGACGTGCCCGACGACGCCCGGCTGGCGGCGATCCGCCACCGGCTCCTGGCCGCCAGGCGGCGGCGCCCGCAGCCGGGCCGCGACGACAAGGTGGTGGCCGCCTGGAACGGCCTGGCGATCGCGGCGCTGGCCGAATACGGCTCGCGGACGGGCCGGCGCGACGCGCTCCTGGCGGCCGAGCGGGCCGCCGAGACGCTGGCGCGCCTCCACATGGGCGAGGACGGCCGCCTGGCGCGGGCCTCCCTGGACGGGACGGCCTCGGAGGCGCCGGGAATCCTGGAGGACTACGCGGCGGTGGCGCTGGGCTTCCTGCGCCTCGGCGGGGTGTGGACGGACCGGGCGACGGTGCTGCTGGAGCAGATCCGCGAGCACTTCACCGACGGCATGGGCGGCTTCTACGACACGGCGGCCGACGCGGAGGCGCTGGTGACGCGCCCGGCGGACGTGCACGACGGCCCGACCGCCTCGGGTTGGGCCCTGGCCGCGGCCGCGCTGCTGGAGGCTTCCCAGGAGACGGGCGACGAGACATACAAGGACGACGCCTGGAGGGCGATCGCGAGGGCCGAACCGGCGATGAGCGCCAACCCGAGATTCACGTCGGGCCTGCACGCGGCGGCAGAGGCCCTGGTGAGAATCCAACGGTTACCCGAGGATAAAAACCCGCGCGCAAGAATCAGAACAGAGAGCCGCAACCCAAGAGCCACCAGACCACAGCCAAGCCCGGGCCACTAGCCAAGACGCCCGTCCAACACCGAGCACAACCTCGAACGGGACGCCACCAGAGACGCCCCACGCCATCCATCCCCAGCGGCAAGCGGATCATCACCGCTGGCGAGCACCTGTCCCCGCCGACAACCACGACCGAGGCATCAGCGCCGACACCGCCGCGATCCCGGTGTTCCAAGCTCCCCTGACGATCGAACGCGTGCGCCGAAGCCGCGAGCACACCGAGGGACCACGCCCGCAGACCCCGCCACCGCACACTTCCCACCCCGGCAACAGAGTTATCCACAGGCAGCCGCGCAGGCAAAACATCCCGAAAAATTCCCACAAAACACCCTGAACAGCTGAAACACCACAGGGTCGGAAAGTTATCCACAGGCTAAAAATCTTTCCTTGAAAGTCTTGACTTCGCGTGACAGTCTCCATACAAAAACGGATACAGCAGTTAGTTCGTCTCTGACTTTCCTCTGCCTCTGTAGGCAGGCGGTGCGAGTGGGATCCGCCGACACCGCCATAGAAGATCGCGCGCGGGTAGCTCCCGCGCGCGGCGCCTACAGAGGTCCCGCGGGAAACGGCGCGGGCGGGCGAGACAGGCCATCTCGCCCGCCCTGCGCCAACCCACACCCACGGCCGGTGACCGGCCACGCCGCCGTACGGCAGCCCCCACCCACATCAACCAACCCCGTAACAGCCCGCGCTCCGCCCTCCGGCACCACCCTCACACCACTCTCCCGATCCCCGCCACTGCTCCAGTCCCCCACCATCACCGCCGCCCCAGACACCGACACGATCGCCATCACCACCATCCCGTCCGATCAGCGCCCTCACCGCCATCCCAGCGCGGTGCGCCAATCCGGCCACCAGCGATCGCGCACCCCGCACCCCGCACCCCGCACCCCGCACCCCGCACCCCGCACCCCCCAATAGCAGCCGCCGCGCAGGTCATATCGATCAC
>NZ_AXWO01000031.1 GCF_000482705.1 Glycomyces arizonensis DSM 44726
GCGAGCGCCCGCACCCACTCGATGGCCTCGGGGACGTCCCAGACCTGGTTGGCGTCGATCATGAGCTTGGCGTCCCAACCGATGATCTCCCTGGCGATCGTCAGGCGCCGCCGGTCGTCGTCCAGGTCGGCGCCGACTTTGAGCTTGACGTGCCGGTAGCCGGAGTCCACGGCCTCCTGGAGGAGGCGGCGCAGCTTGTCGTCGCTGTAGCCGAGCCATCCGGCGCTGGTGGTGTAGCACGGGTACCCGCCGCGCGCTTCGAGCTCGGCGACGCGGGCCGCGCGCCCGGCCTCCCGGCCGCGCAGGATCGCCAGCGCCTCGTCGCGGGTGAGGGCGTCGGAGAGGTAGCGCAGGTCGGCGGCGTCCACGAGTTGTTCGGGGGTCATCTCGCACAGCAGCCGCCACAGCGGCTTGCCCGCGGCACGGGCGGCGAGGTCCCATACGGCGTTCATGACCGCGGCGAGGGCGATGTGGACGACGCCCTTCTCCGGTCCGAGCCAGCGCATCTGCGAGTCGGATTGGAACTCCCGGTAGAGCGCGCCCGGGTCGCTCACGATCGTCTCCACGTCGCGTGCGACGAGGTGCGTGGCGCGCTGGAGGGCGGCGGCGGTGACGATGTCGTTGCCGCGGCCGATGGTGAAGGTGAAGCCGTATCCGGACAGCTCGGGGTCCCCGGTGCGCAGCACGATGTAGGCGGCGGAGTAGTCGCCGTCCCCGTTCATCGCGTCCGAGCCGTCCATGCTCAGCGAAGTGGGGAAACGGATGTCGTGGGCTTCAACGGCTTCGATGAAGGGCATGCGTGCTCCTTGTCGCCGGTGCCGGTCTCGGGGAGCCGACGTCGGCGAGGTCGTGTCGGGGCGCGGCGGAGGCGGGGCGGCCGGACGACCGTCTCCACGGGGTCGAGGTGACGGGCTCGTGCCGCGGCCTCTCGATGCGCAAACGATTGACCATGGCGACGATAGCCCTTCGTGCCCGGCGCCGCAAGACCCGGGCCGCCGCGTTCCGGTCAGCGGTGCGGACGGGCCGTGGACGAGCGTTCGACGAGGACCGGCCCGGGCGAGTCGACCGAGCGGTGCGCGACCGGGCCGCCCGCGATCGCGTTCGCCAGCGCCTCGACCGCGGTCCGCCCGAGTTCGTAGAGCGGCAGGCGCACGCAGGTGAGCGGCGGCCAGGTGTGCTCGGCGGTCCACGCGTCGTGGACCGCGACCACGGACAGGTCCTCGGGCACGGCCAGGCCCTGGGCCCGGGACTGCGCGAGGACACCCACCGCCGCGTTGACGTTCGCGGCGATCAGGGCCGAGGGCGGTTCGCGCCTGGTGAGCAGTTCGGCCGCCGCCGCGCGCCCGTCCGCTTCCTGGTAGCCGCGCCAGGTCACCAGTGCCGGGTCGTACGGCAGGCCCGCCGCGCGGAGCGCCTCGCGGTAGCCCTCGGCGCGCCGCTGCGCGGTGGGCGAGGATGTCAGCCCTCCCGCGAAACCTATCCGCTCGTGCCCCAAGGCGATCAGGTGCTCGACCGCCCGCCGGGCGGCGAGCGCGTCCGGCACGACGACCGAGCTGGCGTCGGGGAGGGCCTGGTGGATCGTCACCACCGGCGACCGCTTCCCGAGCGCCGCGGCGAGCGCCTTGGGGTCCGCGCCGTCCCGGGGCTGGAGGACGAGGCCGTCGACCCGGCCCTCGCCGACCAGGCGGCCGAACATCTCGCCGCCCGGCTGCATGTCCTCGCTGCGGGCCAGGAGCATGACGCAGCCGCGGGCGACGGCCTCGTCCTCCACGCCACGGGTGAGCTCGGTGAACAGCGCGTTGGTCACGTCGGGCACGACGAGTGCGATGACGTCGGTCCGCGCGAGTTTGAGCGCGCGCCCGGCGAAGTTCGGCTGGTAGCCGATCTCCAAGGCCGCCTGGCGGACCCGCTCCCGCGTCTCCTCGCTCAGGCGCGCGGCGGGGTCGCCGGAGAGGACCCTGGAGGCCGCCGACACCGACACGCCGGCCCGAGCGGCCACGTCACTGAGTTTCGCCATCCGCCAAGTATCGCCTATGCCGATCGGTCGCGAACAAACGATTGCGCATTCGAGGGACGTGTGACATCCTCGGATCAAACGATTGCTCAACTCATGTTCCGAGGAGGACGCCGTGCTCACCGCGTACTACACCGGAAACCGCACGATGGCCGTGGCCGCCGCCGACCCGGTCCCGCCGGCTCCCGGCCAGGTGCAGATCGCCGTGGCCTACAACGGGATCTGCGGCACCGACCTGCACATTCTCAGCGGACACATGGACGCGCGGGTCGACGTCCCCGCGGTCATCGGCCACGAGATGAGCGGCACGATAGCCGCGCTCGGCGAAGGCGTCGACGGCCACGCGATCGGCGACCCGGTCACCGTCATGCCGCTGGCCTGGGACGGGACCTGCCCCGCCTGCCTCGCGGGGCACGGCCACATCTGCCAGAACCTCGACTTCGTGGGCATCGACTCGCCCGGCGCGCTCCAAGGCCGCTGGAACGTCGACGCCGGTCTCCTGGTGCCGCTGCCGGCCTCGCTCTCGCTCCGGCACGCGGCTCTGGTCGAACCCACCGCCGTCGCCGTCCACGACGTGCGCCGCTCCGAACTCGCACCCGGCCAGAAAGCCGTCGTCATCGGCGGCGGTCCCATCGGCGTCCTCATCGCGACCGTCGCCCGGGCCTTCGGCGGCGACGTCGTCGTGATCGAACTGGATTCAGGGCGCCGCGAACGCATCGCCCGGCTCGGCTTCACCGTCCTCGACCCCGCAGAGGACACCGTCGCCCATGTCGAAGAGTGGACCGGAGGGGCAGGCGCCGACGCGGTCTTCGAGGTCTCGGGCGCACCCGCCGCCGTGCTCGGCGCGGTCGACCACGCGAAGGTGCGGGGCACCGTCGTGGTCGTCGCCATCCACCCCGAGCCCCGCCCGGTGAACCTCCAGCGGGTCTTCTGGCGCGAGCTGCGCCTCCTCGGCGCCCGCGTCTACCGGCGCGAGGACTTCGAGAAGGCCGTCGCGCTGCTCGACGCCGGGGACATCCCGGCCGACGACCTCATCACCGGGACCGTGCCCCTGGGCGAGATCCAGTCGGCCTTCGACGCCCTCGCCCGCGGCGAGGCCATGAAGATCCTCGTCGACGTCCAGGCCGGACAGGAGCCCGCATGAACCCCTTCGACCTCACCGGCCGCCTGGCCGTCGTCACCGGCGCCAAGCGCGGCATCGGATTCGCCATGGCCGAAGCCCTCGCCGCGGCCGGAGCCGACGTCATCGGCGTCAGCGCCACCCTCGAACCCGAGGGCTCGGCGATCGAGCGGCGGGTGTCCGCCCTCGGCCGCTCCTTCCGGGCCCTGCCGACCGACCTCAACGACCCCGAGGCCGTCGCCGCCCTCGCCGCGGGGCTCGCCGCCGAACCGGTCGACATCCTCGTCAACAATGCCGGGACCATCCGCCGAGCGCCGGCCGCCGAGCACTCGGACGCCTACTGGGACGAAGTGCTCCAGGTCAACCTCACCAGCCAGTTCGCCCTCGCCAGGGCCGTCGGCCGGTCCATGCTCGAGCGCGGCCGGGGTAAGATCATCTTCACCGCCTCGCTCCTGAGCTTCCAGGGCGGTGTCAACGTGCCCGGCTACGCCGCGGCGAAGTCGGGCATCGCGGGACTCACGCGGGCGCTCGCCAACGAGTGGACCGCCCGCGGCGTCACGGTGAACGCGATCGCCCCCGGCTACATCGCCACCGACAACACCCAAGCCCTGCAAGACGACCCCGACCGGTCCAGGGCCATCCTCGAGCGGATTCCAGCCGGTCGCTGGGGCCGGCCCGGCGACCTCGCCGGTGCGACCGTGTTCCTCGCCAGCGCCGCCGCCGACTACGTCTCGGGCGCGGTCGTCCCCGTCGACGGCGGCTGGCTCGGGCGCTAGGGCCCGATCGGCGAAAACGGCCGATCCGCCTCCGTCTGTACCGACAATCCGAAGTGGAGTAGACAATGGCAGCGACCGCCCGACCCGTCATCGAATGGGCCAAGCCCGGACTGCACCTGCGGTTCGACCACGGCGACGACCACCCGGTCCGTCTCCTCCACTGGGCGGCCGACCCGGACGCGGCGTCCGCGGTCGCGCCCTCGGCGATCGTCGACGTGGACACCGCCGGGGAGCGCCGCTCCCGCTACGACCAGAGCCATCTGCACTGGGGGGCCGGCCAGCGGCTTCGCCACACCGGTCACGAAGCGCTCGGCGAGGAGCTGCGGATCCACCAACGCGATCCGCGGAGCGGCCTCGAGGTGACCAGCGTCTTCCGAGCGGCCGGGCCGGGCGTCCAGATCCGCCACACCGTGCGCAACGGCGCCGCGGACGACCTCGTCGTCCTCGCGGTGAGCTCCGCGCTCGTGGCGGTCCCTGACGGGGCGCGCGACCTGCTCTGGGGCGAGAGCGAATGGCTCGCCGAAGGGCGCTGGCATCAGCGTCCGCTCGCGGAGCTGATGCCGGATGTCAACGCGGAGTTCCACGGCCGGCGCCCGCGCGGGAACTTCGCGGTGACCAGCCGCGGGTCCTTCTCGACCGGCGAGTTCCTGCCGACCGGAATCCTCGCGGCCGACGGCGGGCCCTCGCTCGCCTGGCAGGTCGAGACCAGCGCCGGGTGGCATTGGGAGACGACGCAGATCGAGGGCACGGTCCTCATCGGCGTCTACGGCCCGACCGACCTGCACCACCAGTTCACCGAGCGACTGGCGCCCGGGGCGTCGTTCACGACGGTGCCCGCCGGGTTCTGCGTCGCGGACGGCGGACGGGACGCGGCCTTCGCGGCGCTCACCGGCTACCGGCGCGCCATCCGCCAGACGCGTCCGGTCGAGGCGGGACTTCCGGTGGTCTACAACGACTTCATGAACACGCTCATGGCCGGTCCGTCGACGGAGAAGGAACTGCCGCTCATCGAGGCGGCGGCGGAAGCGGGCGCCGAGTACTACTGCGTCGACGCCGGCTGGTTCGGCGGGGGCAACTGGTGGACGGACGCCGGCGACTGGCACGAGGCCCCCGGGCGGTTCACCGGCGGCCTGAGCTCGGTCTTCGACGCGATCCGCGCCCGCGGGATGCGGCCGGGACTCTGGCTCGAACCCGAGGCGGTCGGCATCGACTCGCCGGTGGCGCGGCAACTGCCCGAGGAGGCGTTCTTCCAGCGGTTCGGACGCCCCGTCAGCGTGAACGGACACCTCCAGCTCGACTTCCGCCACCCGGCGGCGCGCGCGCACCTGGACGAGGCCGTGGACCGGCTCGTGGACGAATTCGGGCTCTCGTTCTTCAAACTCGACTACAACATCAACTCCGGAGTCGGAACGGACGCGGACGCCGACGGGCCCGGCGCCGGCCTCCTGGGCCACACCCGCGCCTTCCGCGACTGGCTGGTCGACGCCCAGGCGCGGCACCCCGGGGTCCTGTTCGAGAGCTGCTCCTCCGGCGGGATGCGCATGGACTACCACCTGCTGTCCGTCGCGCATCTCCAGTCCACCAGCGACCAGCAGGACTTCCGGCGGTACGCGCCGATCGCCGCCGCCGCACCCGCCAGCGTCCTCCCCGAACAGGCCGGCAACTGGGCCTATCCGGCCGTGTCGATGAGCATCGAGGAGACGGCGTTCGCGATGACCGCGGGCGTCATGGGCCGGCTCTACCTCTCCGGGTTCCTGGGTGAACTCGGCGCCGAGCGGTTCGCGCTCGTGCGCGAGGCCGTCGCCCTCCACAAAGACTGGCGCCACCGCATCGCCCGGGCCCATCCGGTATGGCCATTCGGCCTCCCGGGCTGGGAGGACGACCTGATCGCACTGCAACTGGACGCCGGCACCGAATCACTGCTCGCCCTGTGGTCCCGCGGCGCGGCCACGACGGCCACCCTGCCGGGACTGCGCGACCGGACCTTCGAACAGATCTATCCGTCCGCCCTACCGGCCTGGACGATCCGCACCACCGACGGCGTACCGGCGATCGAAGTCCCCGCGGGCCCAGCCGCCCGCATCTTCGCCGCACGCTGACGAACCGGTCGGGGACGGCGCGAGGGTGTTCGCCGGGTCTCATCCTCTGCCGCTGAAGAACCGCAGCATGTTCTGCGCCGCGTCGTCGGCCGTCATCATCTCCATGAGGGACGTCGACAGCTTCGCCCTGGCCGTCGCGCGGTCCCTCATGGCCGGTTCGAATTCGGCCACGGCGCCGCCGAGGTCGCCGGGGCGGGCGGCGATGGCGAGCGCCAGTTCGGCGGCGTCGAGCATGGCGAGGTTCGCGCCGAACCCGGTGGGCGGCATGAGGTGCGCCGCGTCGCCGAGGAGCGTGACGCCCGGCTGCGGGGTCCAGGTCAGGCCGATCGGCAGCACCTTCACCGAGCGGATCGCGTACGGCGGTTCGCAGGCGCGGATGAGCCGCACGATGTCGGGGTGCCAGCCGTCGAGGAGCGCGGCCGCGGCTTCGGGGCCGTCGACGCCGTCGAGGGCGCCTTCGGGGCAGCGGGCGCCGATGCCGACCCTGACGGTGCCGTCGCCGTTGCGCTGGGCCGCGAGATGCAGGCCGGGGCCGAGCGCCCAGTAGTTGCCGCGGCCGACCTGCGCCGCGAGCTCGGGCCGCGTCCGGTCGGCGTCGCGGATGGCGCCCTCGACGTGGGTGAGTCCGGAATAGGCGGGGCGGTCGCCGCACAGGAGCGGGCGGACGCGGGAGTTCGCGCCGTCGGCGCCGACGAGCAGGTCGCTTTCGGCCGTGGTGCCGTCGGCGAAGCGCAGCAGGTGCCCGCCGCCGCCGAGCGGCTCCGCCGCCGTGAGGGCCTTGCCCCACCGCACGGCGCCCTCCGGCAGTGAGTCGAGCAGGAGGCCGCGCAGGTCGGTGCGGTCGATCTCGGGCATGAGCAGCGGGGCGTCGTCGGGGGTGTCCTCGCGCAGCAGCACGGTCCCGGTGTGGTCGAGCAGCACCATGTCCTGGCCTTCGGGCCGGGCCGCGGCGCGGAAGGGGGCTTCGAGTCCGGCCTCGCGGATCGCGATCTGGCCGCTGTCGGCGCGGATGTCGAGCATGCCGCCCTGGGGGCGGGCGGCGCGGGAGGCGTCCCGCTCGAAGACGACGGCTTCGATGCCGTGGACATGGAGCACGCGCGCGAGGGTGAGGCCGCCGGGGCCGGCGCCGATGACGGCGATCATGACCACTCCTTGATACATCGTATTGAAAAATACACCGTATCATTCGAGGCGGTGTACGGTACAAGGCCGAGGAGGTGCGAGTTGTCGAGCAGCACACCGGTGTGGGAGCGGCCCGAACCGCCCGAGCGTCCGGCCCCGAGCCCGCTGAGCCGGGCCCGGATCGTGGCCGCGGCGGTGGCCCTGGCCGACGCCGAGGGGCTGGGGGCGGTCTCGATCCGCAAGGTCGCCGCCGAGCTGGACGCGGGGCCGATGCGGCTCTACCGGTACGTCGACACCAAGGAGGAGCTGCTGGAGCTCATGGTCGACGCCGTCTATGCCGAGATCCCGGCCCCCGCGGGGCGGACCTGGCGCGAGGCCGTGCGATCGGCCGCCCAGGGCATGCGCGAGGCGGCGCTGGCCCATGAGTGGTTCGCCGACCTGCTCGGCGGCCGCCCCCGGCTCGGACCGGCCTCCATGGCGCACGGCGACGCCCTGCTCGCGGCGATCCGGGCCGCCCCGGGCGTCCCCGACATCGACACGGCGATGCGGATCGCCGAGACCTTGTCGCTGTTCCTCAACGGCGCCGTCCGCAAAGAGGTCGCCGAGCGCCGCGCCGAACGGGCCACGGGCCAGAACGTGTCCCAATGGCAGGCCGCCTCGGGACCGTACCTTGAGCGGATGCTGGCGACCGGCCGCTACGAGACGCTGGCCGAAGCCGTGCAGGAGGCGAGGCACCTCGACGCCGCCGAGACGTTCGAGACGGGGCTCGCCTACCTGCTCGACGGCTTCGAGGCGAACCTGCCGGCCGCATAGGGACGGCATCCACCGATCGGTTGACCGGCCGAATCCACTGGCGCGCCTGCACGCCGACGGGCGCCTCGCGCGCACCTACGGCGGCGCCATCCCCACCGCCGCGCACTCCGAGTCGTCGCTGGGCGAGCGGTTGCGGGAGTCCACCGCCCAGAAGACCGCCATCAGCGCGCGGGCGGCCGAGCGCATCGGCGACGGCGAGGTGCTGCTCTTTGACGGCGGGTCCACCGTCCTCCAGCTCGCCTACGCCATCCGCGAGCGCGGCCCCCTCACCGTGGCCACCGCGGCGCTGCACGCGATGGAGGCGCTGTCGTCCGCGTCATCGTCGCCGCCACCTGACCGGGCGGGCCAGTGCGGCTGGGGGATCCGTCTGTCACAAACGGACGGCGACCGGCACGCGCGCGTGGAAAGGTGGCTCTATGGCGAGATTCGTGGTGATCGGCGGCAGCGGCCGCATCGGCAGCGGGATCGTGCGGGAACTGTCGGCGGGCGGCCACGACGTCTCGGCCGCCTCGCGGCGGACGGGCGTCGACACGGTCACCGGCGAGGGCCTGGCGCGGGCACTCGCGGGCGCGGACGTCGTCATCGACTCGGCCCGGCCGCCGTCGTCCTATGGAGACGACGAGGTGTTCGAGTTCTTCACCACCTCGACCGCCAACCTGCTGGCCGCCGGGACCGCGGAGGGCGTCGGGCACCACGTGACCGTCACGACGGTCGGGACGACCCGCAGGCACGGCATCCCGTACTACGAGGCGAAGACCGCGCAGGAATCGCTCGTGCGGGAGTCGGGCCTGCCCTATTCGCTCGTGCACGCCACGCAGTTCTTCGAGTTCGCCGGGACGATCGCCGAGGTCTCCACTGTGGATTCGCAGGTGCGCCTGCCGGGCGCGCTCACCCGGCCGATCGCGGCCTCGGACGTCGCGAAGGCGGTCGCGCGGGTCGCGGTCGGTCCGCCGCTCGACGGCGACATCGAGATCGCCGGTCCCGAGCGGTTCGGGCTGGACGAGTTCGTCCGCCGCGTGCTGGCGGCCCGGCACGATCCCCGCACCGTCGTCCGGGACGACGACGCCCCGTACTTCGGAGCGGTGATCGAGGAGGGGACGCTGCTGCCGGTCGAGGGCGCCCGGCTCTTCGAGACGCGGCTCGACGACTGGCTCCGCCGCACCGGCGGCTGAACGCCCGACGAAACCCCCGTCGCCGCGAACCGGCGCACCACCCCCGCAGACCTGCGAGCGTCAATGAGGACGTTCCGCGAATCGGAAAGGCAAGGAAATGGCAAAGACAGTCGTCATCGGCGGCACCGGGCTCATCGGGTCGAAGGTGGTCGCCAAGCTCTCCGCGGACGGGCACGAAGCCGTCGCCGCCGCGCCGGGCACCGGAGTCAACACGATCACCGGCGAGGGCCTCGCGGAGGCGCTCACCGGCGCGGACGTCGTCGTCGACGTCTCCAACTCGCCCTCGTTCGAGGCCGAGGCGGTACTCGAGTTCTTCACGACCTCGACGGGCAACCTGCTCGCCGCCGAGCGCGAGGCCGGCGTGCGGCACCACGTCGCGCTCACGATCGTGGGGACGAACCGCCCGCAGGACATCCCGTACTTCGCGGCGAAGAGCGCCCAGGAGCAGCTCGTCCGCGATTCGGGGATTCCGTACTCGCTCGTGCACGCCACGCAGTTCTTCGAGTTCCTCGGCGGCATCGCCGACATCTCCACCGAGGGGGACACGGTGCGGCTCCCCGGCGGCCTCGTGCAGCCCATGGCCGCCGAGGACGTCGCCGCCGCGGTGGCCCGCACCGCGGAGGGCTCGCCGGTCGGCGACGTCGAGGTCGCCGGTCCCGAGCGGTTCGGGCTGGACGAGTTCGTCCGCCGCGGCCTGCGGTTCCGCGGCGACGCCCGCACCGTCGTCCGGGACGACGACGCCTTCTACTACGGTGCGCCGATCGATGAGAAGACGCTGATCCCGGTCGAGGGCGCGCAGATCTCCGAGACGCGGCTCGAGGACTGGCTTCCCTTGAATCCTCCCCCGGCGTAACGTGCGAGGCGCCCGCGGCCGCGGGCGCCTCCGCTCGGCTCATTCCGGTGCGGGGGCGGCGGTCACGCGTTCGAGCCGCGGAGGTTCCCCTCCGGCGGTCCCTCGGACCAGCAGCCGGACCGTGCCGGAGTTCCACGCACCCGGGATCCACAGCCGGCCCGGGTCGCCGCCGGTGAACTCGGGGCGGGCCGCGTCGTCCAACCAGACGCGGCCGAGCAGTTCGTTGCGGGCGAAGGCGCTGATGCGCACCTGCGCGCCCGCGAACCGCAGGGAGCGGCCTCCCGGCGGCACGGCGAGGTCGAGCCAGGTCTCCTCGCCGGGGGCGAGTTCGAGCGGCAGCTCCAGGTCCCGGCCGGTGGCCTCCTGCCCGGCGAGGGCGAGGAGGGCCTCGTCGGACTGCGGTTCGACCCGCCACTCCCCCACCGGCGCCAGGCGGAGTAGTTCCGCGCCGTCCACCGACCCCGGCCAGTGCGCCAAAGTGACCGCGAGTTCCCGTCCTTCGCCAGGAGCCAGGTGCACCCACGGGTCGTCCGGGCTCACCGCGCGGGTCTCGCCGTCGACTACGACGGTGCAGGCCGCGGTGAGGCCCTTCAGGTGCAGCGCGTGATGGCTCGATCCGTCCACCGGCAGCGCGCGCCGGTAGGTCGCCGGACGCCCGATCCGGGTGCTGCTCCAGCCGCCGAGCCCGCGCAGCGGCGCCGGTTCGGCGGCCCACTGCTCGCCGCCGTCGACGGTCCAGAGCGCGCCGACGTCCTCGCGCGCGGCCACCGATCGGACGCGTCCGAGGCCGCGCAGCGATCCGAGCGCGAGGCCGGGGAGGCGCGCGTCGTCGAAGTTCGAGTGGCCCCAGGTCTCGACGACGGCGTCGAGCCGGTCGGCGCCGCCTGCCGGGACCAGGAAGGCGGCGCCGTAGGGCGCGCGGCTCGGCAGCGCACGCCCGTCGAGCGCGAGGTCGACGATGTCGCCCGCTCCCTCGATGAGCAATTCCCGCACCCCGGCGAGCGACGCGGCGTAGTGGGTGCGTCCGCGGTGGACGCCCACGGTCTCGGACGCGGGGGCCGACTCGTGCGCCGACGTCCGCCCTGAGCGGGTCTCCAGGTCGAGGCGGACCGCGCCGGTGAGGGCTTCCGCTTCACCGGTCGCGGCTGGGGCGCTCGCAGGTGCGTCCACGTCGTCAGGATGGCGGACCACGACGTTCCACTCGGTGTCGCCGGAGCGCACGGTCGCCCGCACGGGCTCGCCCGGGGCGGGCGCGTCGAGTTCGACGAGCTGAGCGCCGTCGCCGCCATCGAGTGCGACCGCGCCGCGCGTGCGGGCGGCCAGTTCGAGCCCGTCGGGGCCCGCGCCCACGAGGTCGGCCGAGGCGAACCGCAGCGTGCCCGGCAGGCCGAAGCGCGCCAGCGGCAGGTCGCGGACGATGAGCGCGCACGAGGAGGGCTCCAGTTCGACGGCGATCTCGGGCAGGTCCCCCGAGGCGGCGATCGTCGCCGTCCCGGGTTCCCCGCCGAGGTTCGGGACGCCGGTGACGGTGCCGCCGCCGTCGAGGACGAGCTGCGAGGCGGACGCGCTGGTCGGGACGGTCACGTGTGCGATGTCGTCCGCGGCACGGGCCGTGGCCCGGGTGAGCGCCGGGCCGAGGGTTCGGGCGAACGCGGTCAGGACGCGGGCTTCCGCCGCCTCCGGGCGCACCTCGCCCACCGGTGACAGGTAGCCGTTGAAGTCGTAGTCGTGGGTCATGAACCCGCCCGGGCCGCCCCAGTTGCCGACCGACGGCGTGTACCCGAGGTCGAAGCCCGAGGCCTGGAGGTAGGGCGCGAGCAGCGTCGCCCCGCTGGCGAGCAGCCGCCGCAGCGTCGCGTGCCGCCGGTTGGTCTCGGTGATCAGCAGCGGCTCGCCGCGATCGGCCATCAGGTCCGCGTACCGGCGGACCTCGGGTTCGACGAACGGCGAGCGGTCGTCGGGGTAGAAGTTGAACGCCGGGGTGACGCCCTCGACGCCGCCGGTCGCGCCGACCAGGTCGCCTTGGCCCGCGCACGCGATGAGCGGCACGTCGATGCCGTGCTCGATCGCCATGTCGCGCAGCGCGGTGATGTACGCGCCTCGGTCGCGGGTGTCGAAGAAGTCGAGCTCGTTCTCGAGCTGGACGGCGACGACGCTGCCGCCGCGGCCCCACTGGCGCGCGGCGATGAGGGGCATGGCGCGGTCGAACCAGGTCCGCACGTGCGCGAGGAAGCGCGGTTCCGCCTGGCGCAGTTCGAGCCCCGCTTCGAGCGGGAGCCACGCGGGCAGGGCGCCGCCGTCCCATTCGGAGCAGATGTACGGCCCGGGCCGCGCGATCACCGCCAGGCCCGCCTCGTGCGCGAGGTCGAGGAACGCCCCGACGTCCCTGCGCCCCTCGAAGTCCCACACGCCCGGCGACGTCTCGTGGAAGTTCCACGGCAGGTAGACGTCGATCGCGCGGTAGCCGGTGGCGCGGACCCGCGCGAGCCGCGACTCCCAGACCTCGCGCGGGAGGCGGAAGTAGAACAGCGACGCGCACAGCAGCGCCTCCTCCCGGCCGTCGAGCACGAGCCCCGCGGGCCCCAGCTCGACCGAACCGCGTTCGGCCGAGGCTTTTCCAACCGAGCCGCTTTCGACATCCGTAGTGGACAGATCAGTCACGTGACACCAGCGCTTCCGCCTTGGAGGTTCATCTCGTAGAGGTGTTTCCGGCCGAGGTAGCAGTTCGCGGTCGCGGTGGGTGCCGGCCGCATCACCGGCGGGATGATGCGGCCGCGGACGCCGGATCCACCTCTCCGCGATCGGGCGTCGGCGGGGACGCCGACTCTCGTTTGCGACGGTCATAAATCTAACCCATAGATAAAGGGTTGAAAAGCCAAGACGTGAAAGAAGTTCCACCCGGCTCGCCGCTCCCGCGGGACTCGGCGGTCGGCGCCGGCGCCCCTCAGTGCCCACATGCCCGGCTCACTCGCCGTGAAAGGCGCGGCGAGGGGCTAGAGGGCGGCCAGATAGTCCTCCAGGGCTCCGGCGTAGGCGACGGGGTCCTCGTTCCAGGAGGCGGTGTGGCCCGAGGCGGTGGTGAAGACCGTGACCTGGTCGGGCGGGAGCATCTCGGCGAAGTCGAGCGTGGCGGTGTGGTCGACGGTGTGGTCGTCGGTGTCGACGAACAGCATCACGGGCATGTCGAACTCGTCGGCGAAGTTGCGCTGGTCCAGGTCGTCGAGGTCGATGTCGGCGCGGAACTCGACGATGCGCTTGGCGGTCCAGGTGATCGGGGCGATGACGTTCCGGTCCTCGGCCTGCATGTCCAGTGTCGAGTTCCAGTCCACGACCGGCGAGTCGAGCACGAGGCCGGCGACCTCGCCGGTGCCCGCGAGCTTGCGGGCGGCGGTGGCGACGATCGCGCCGCCCATGGAGATGCCGTGCAGGATGACGTCCTCGGCGCCGTTGGCGAGCGCGTAGTCGACGGCGTCGACGATGTCGTCGCTCTCGTCCTCGCCGAGGCTGAGGAGCCCGCTCGGCGAGGCGGGCGCGCCTTCGTCGTTGCGGTGGGTGACGGCGAGGACGGGGTAGCCGAGGACGTTGTAGATCTCGTCGGCGCGGAGGGTCTCGGCGCGCTCGGCGTTGTGGCCGTGGACGGTGATGACCCAGGTGGCCTTCTCGCCGGGGAGGTACCAGGCGGGCGCGTCGCCCAGTTCGGTGGGGATGTCGACGTTCTCGTAGTCGAGCCCGAGCGCGGTGGCGGGGTCGCCGCGGTAGGCGTAGGTGTCGATGCGGACGGCGGTGCCCTCGGTGAGCTCGCCGAAGAGCACGCTCTCGATCGAGCGGGTGACGGTCTCGTCGTCGGCCTCGACGATGTCGCCGATGACGGCCTGGCCGTCCTCCCAGGCCAGGCCCCAGGTGCCGGGCTTCTCGGTGTCCTTGCCGAGTGGGAGGGTCACGGTCTTCTCGTCGACGGCGAGGGCGGTGAGCGAGTATTCGTCGGGCCCGTGGTCGACGTTGACGACCTCGCCGGAGAAGTACCAGCCCGCGCCGCCGAGCGCGCCGAGGGCCAGCACGAGGACCGAGGCGAGGGCGATGACGGAGACGCGGAGCCAGCGGCGGCGCTTGCGGGGCGGGGCTTCGGTTTCGGCCGTTTTCATCACGGTGGTCCTAGGGGATCGAAGGAGGGCGACGGCTCGATCCTAGTGGGGTGGGGAAAGCCGGTGCGGCGGGGAAAGGGCGCCTCCCGGTGCCGTTTCCGGCGGCCGTCGCGTTCGCGGGCGCGCCGGTGCTCGGGTAGCGTCAAGCTCCGAGAGCAGAATTGCAAGCGTTTACCAAGCGCTTGTGGGCAAGGCCCGCGGGCCGCGCTTCGCGAGCACGCCGACGATGAAGGGACCACCCCCATGAACCGACCGGATGAACGAGCCGCCGGGCCGCGCGTCGTCAACGACAACGGCGCGTGGTGCTGGTTCCAGGACGAGCGGGCGCTCGTCGACCCGAAGGCGCGGACGCTCGTCGTCGGCTCGATCGCCGCCCCCGAAGGCCCCGGCGGCGAGGCCCGCTCGGGCAACGTCGAACTGGCGGTGGTCGACCTGCGGACCGGGACGAGCGAGATCGTCGTGCTGCACGAGCGCCTCGAGAACGACGACCACGACGTCCCGGCGCTGCACCGGCGCTCGGACGGCCGCTGGCTGGCCGTCTACACCAGGCACAAGAGCGACGACCTGACGCGCTGGCGCATCAGCGAGCCGGGCGACCCCACGCGGTGGGGCGAGGAGCGCACCTTCGACTGGAGCGCCCTGACCGGCGGCCGCGGCGTCACCTACTCCAACCTGCACGTCCTGGACGGGCGGCTCTACTGCTTCGCCAGGGCCGTCAACGACGACCAGTGCGCCCTGGTCTCCGACGACGAGGGCGAGTCGTGGGCCTACGCGGGCAAGCTCTTCACCAGGCCGAAGGTCGGCTACGTCAACGGCTACACCCGCTACGCCTCCAGCGGGACCCGCATCGACCTGGTCACCACCGACCACCACCCGCGCGACTTCGACAACTCCATCTACCACGGCTACCTGGAGGGCGGCGCGCTCCACCGCAGCGACGGCGGCGTCCTCGACCCCGCCGCGCTCGACGGCGAGGCGTTCTCGCAGGAGCACCTGACGACCGTGCTCGCGGCCGGATCCGAATGGGACGGCCTGCGCATCTCCCACTGCTGGACCACCGACATCCGCCGCGGCGAGGACGGGACGGTCGCCGCCGTCCTCACCGCCCGCGCCGGGGTCGACCCGGAAACGAGCTTCTTCCGCGAGCGGCCCGTGCCGGACCTGCGCTTCTTCTACGCGCGCATGGCCCCCGGCGGGAAGTGGACCGTGCACCGGCTCGCCCTGGCGGGCCCGGGCCTGATGCCGCACGAGGAGGACTACACCGGCCTGGCGGCGATCGACCCCTACGACCTGGACTCGGTCTACGTCTCCACGCCGGTCGACCCGCGGGACGGCGGCGCGCTGGCGCACCGCGAGATCTTCCACGCCCGCACCGCCGACGCGGGCGCGAGCTGGGAGTGGACCCCGGTCACCGAGGAGTCCGAGGCCGACAACCTGCGGCCGATCGTGGCGCCGGGCGACCCCGCCCGCATCCCGCTGCTGTGGTTCCGCGGCTCGATGACCGCCTCCCAGCACTACGCGTGCGAGGTCGTCCTCCAGGACATGCCCCGCTAGCCGCGGAACGCCTCGAGTTCGTCGTCGCTCACCCGGCGGCGGGAGCGGATGAGGTCCTCGACCTCGCCCATGCGGTCCCACGTGTTGACGGCCATGGCGGCCAGGACGTGCCCGTCGCCGGTCCAGAACGCGACGAACTCGAGGTCGTCGGTCGAACCGCTGACTACCAGGTCGCCGCCGGGGTCGGCGGCGAACCCGAGGTACTCCATGCCGACGTCGTACTGGTCGGTGAAGAAGTAGGGCAGGCGGTCGTACGGTTCCTCGGAGCCGAGCATCGCCCGGGCCGCGTGCGGTCCGGTGTGGAGCGCGATGTCCCAGTGCTCGATCCGCAGCGGCCTGCCGTAGTGCGGCGAGGGGACGCTGGCGATGTCGCCCGCGGCGAACACGTCGGGGTCGCTGGTGCGCAGCGCGCCGTCGACGGCGATCCCGCCGCCGAGCTCGGCGCCCCGCAGCTTGAGCCCGGCCGAAGCGGCCAGGCCGAGGTTCGGCGCCGCGCCGATGGCGACGAGCACCATGTCGGCCTCGGTGGTCTCCCCGTCGGCGGTCCGCACGCCCGTGACGCGCCCGTCGGCACCTGTGAAAGCCGTGACCTCGGCACCGCGGCGCAGGTCGACGCCGTGATCGGCGTGCACGCGCGCGAAGAACTCGCCCATGCGCGGGCCGAGGACCCGCAGCGGCCGCTCGCCGCTGCCGAAGAGGGTGACCTCCAGGCCGAGGCTGCGGGCGGAGGCGGCGACCTCCATGCCGATCCACCCGTCGCCGACGATCGCGACGCGGCCCGTGCCCTCGCGCTTCGCGCCGCGCAGGGAGGCGGCGAGCAGGTCGGCGTCCTTGACGGTGCGCAGCACCAGCACGCCCTGCAGGTCGGCCCCGGGCAGGCGCGGCGGGCGCGGCTCGGAGCCGGTGGCGAGCAGCAGCCTCGCGTAGTCCAGGGCGGTGCCGTCGGCGAGCGCGAGCCGGTGCGCCGCGGCGTCGAGCCCGACGGCGCCGGTCCCGGTGCGCAGCTCGACGGCGTGGTCGGCGTACCAGGCCTCGTCCACCGGGAACAGCACGGTCCTGTCCGCCTCGGCGCGCAGGTAGTCCTTTGACAGCGGCGGTCGTTCGTAGGGCCGGTGCGGTTCGGCCGCGACGACGACCAGGTCGCGCTCGTATCCCTCCTCACGCAGCGTCTTGGCGGCGTGGGCGGCGGCGAGGCCGCCTCCGACGATGACGAACGGTGCCTCAGCCATGGGCGTCCCCGCATCCGTGTTGCTTCGTGACGGTCAGCTCCCATTGTTGCGCACCGTCCTTCGCGACTCGAGCAATTCGGTGTTCCCTCTTTCGTTCACATCCGGTTCACAGGACGGCCCGTACGGTGCTCCGCATGAGACGAATCATTCCGATCCTGGCGGCCATGGCACTGGCCGCCTGCACCGCCGACGCCGCCGATCCCGGCGATACGGGCACGGAGGAGCCGCCGGGCTGCGACGCCGCTCTGGTGCGCGACTTGAGCAGCTGGGCCGAGGCCGGGTTCAGCGGCTCGATCGCGTTCGCGAGCGACGCGGGCCTCGGTTGCACGGCCGCGTTCGGACTGGCCGACGCCGAGTCGGGGACGCCGAACACCGCCGAGACCGTGTTCGCGATCGGCTCGGTCAGCAAGGCGTTCACCGCCGCGGCGATCTTCGACCTGATCGACGCGGGCGAGCTGGCGCTCGACGACCGCGCCGGCGACCTGGTGGCGGGACTCGCCGGGCCCGCCGCCGACGCGACGGTCGAGCAGCTGCTGCTGCACACCAGCGGCCTGACCGGCACCCACGGGGACGACCACGTGCCGCTCGGGCGCGAGGAGGCCGTCGCCGCCCTGAGCGAACTGGACACGGCCTTCGAGCCGGGCACCGACTTCGGGTACTCCAACAGCGGCTACACACTGCTGGCCCTCATCATCGACGAGGTCTCCGGCGAGTCCTATCGGGACTACATGGCCGATGCGATCCTGCGCCTGCCCGGCCGGGACGAGGCGGCCGGAGGGTTCTGGGACGGCGAGCCCGCGCCCGCGGGCCCGAAGGCGATCGGCTACGTCGACGGCGAGCGGGCCGAGTCCCTCGGCGACTTCGCGGGCCCGCACTGGGCGATGTCCGGCAACGGGGACCTCGCCATGACCGCGGCGGACCTGGCCTCGTGGACCGAGGCCATGTTCGACGGCGAGGTGATCGCCCCCGAGGCGGTCGAGCAACTCACCGGCACCGTGTTCGAGCACGGCGACGGCTCGGTCGAGGCGCCCGGCTGGGTCGCCTTCGACGCGTCGGTCTACGGCACACCGGTCTACACGGTGGCCGGAGGCGGGGGCGACACCGGCCACAACGCGGTCGTCGCGTGGCTGCCCGAGACGCACACCGCGCTGGCGATCACGTCGAACACCTCGGCGGTCATCGCCTCCGAGCTGCTGGACGCGATCGGCCCGGCGCTGGCGGCGGGCGAGCCGATTCCGGTCCCCGACGAGGGCGTCGAGGCCGATCCCGCCGAGCTCGCGGCGGCCGAGGGCACGTACAGCCTGGAGTCGGGCTCGGTGTTCACCGTCGAGGCCGAGGACGGCCGCCTCGCGGTCGCGGCGGACGGCGCGGACGCGGTCGCGGCGCTGTCCGTGCCGACCGGCGGCTTCACCGCCGAGGACTTCGAACGGCACGAGCAGGCGGTCCTGGCGCTCCTGGGCGGCGAGACCGAGGCGGGCAGGGCGGAGCTCGAAACTCTGGAGGCCGACATCGGCGACGTCCGGGACGTCGCGGCCGTGGGCACCGTGGTCGAGGACGGCGAACTGCGGACCTATGTGAGCATCACCGCCGACGAGACGACGCTCGCCTGGTACGCCCTCGACGAGCACGGCGCGGTCGCCGCGGTCCTGCTCGACCCCGGGCCTCCGGTGTTTACGCTGGTGCCCGTGGGCGATGGCGAATACCGGCAGGAGCGCCTCGACGGCGCCGGGCTCGGGGTGCGGGCGGTCTTCGACGGCGATCTGATGACCGTCACCGGCCCGGAGGGCACGGTCGAGGCCCACCGGAACTCCTGACGCCGCGCTTCGCAACACCGCGCGTCTTGACACCGTGCACGACTGAAAGGCCTGACCATGCGCATCCTGTTGGTCGAAGACGACCCGGACCTGGGGGCGGTCGTCGCCCTGGGGCTCCGCAACGAGCGCTACGCCGTCGATCTCGCCTCGACTTGCGCCGAGGCCGAGGAGCTGCTGTGCTGCAACGATTTCGATGTGGCCTGCCTCGATCTGGGCCTGCCCGACGGGGACGGCATGGAGCTGGTGCGCAGGCTCGCCGACGACCCGCACCTGCGGCGCCCGCGGCGGATCCTGGTGCTGACGGCGCGGGACGCGGTGGACGACCGCGTGGCGGGCCTCGACGCGGGCGCCGACGACTACCTGGTCAAGCCGTTCAGCTTCGAGGAGCTCGCCGCGCGGCTGCGGGCGCTGGCCCGGCGGGCCGACACCCGCAGCGCCGTCCTCACCGTCGGCGCGCTGCGGCTCGACCTGGCCGGGCACCGGGCCTGGCGGGGCGGGGCGGAGCTGTCGCTGACGCCGCGCGAGTTCTCGATGCTGCGCTACTTCATGCACCATCCGGGCCAGGCGGTCTCCGCCGAGGACCTGCTCGAGCACGTCTGGGACTCCCAGGCCGACCCGTTCACCGGCTCAGTGCGGGTCATCCTCAGCCGCCTGCGGCGCAAGCTCGGCGCGCCGGCCCCGATCGTGACGATCACCGGCGTCGGCTACCAACTGAAGGAGTCGCCATGATGTTGTCAAGCCCCAGCGGGGGCTGTTCCCTCGAAGAGGCGGCCCTCGCGCAGGAGCGCCCCGAGCACGTCGGCGCTGCGGCATGATCCGCGCCATGCGCTCGCTGCGGGCCCGCCTGACGTTCGCGGGCGCGCTCGCGATCTACCTGCCGGTGCTGCTGGTGTTCGTGATCACCTCGGTGACCGAAAGCGAGATCACCGAGCTCGACCCGAACGGCGAGAGCTACGCGGTCACCGACTCCTCGATGGCGCCCTCAGGCTGGGCGGTGCTGACGGTGGTGGCGCTCGGGCCGGTCGCGGTGGCACTGGCGTGGTGGTGGTCGGGGCGGGCGGTGCGGCCGCTGGAGCGGATCCGCTCGGCCGCCGAGCACATCGAGGCCTCGGACCTGAGCCTGCGCATCGGCCTGGCGAGCGGCCCGAGCGAGACGGTGGCACTGGCGGCGAGCTTCGACGCCATGCTGGACCGGCTGGAGCACGCCGCGGGGGTGCAGCGGCGGCTCATCGAGGAGACCAGCCACGAGCTGCGCACGCCGCTGTCGGTCCTCATCACCAATGCGGAGGTGCTGCTCCAGCATCCGTCGCCGGACCTCGATCTGTACCGGGAGGGGCTGGAGCGGACGCGGTCCTCGGCCGGGCGGCTGCGGGAGACGATCAGTGAGCTGCTGACCGACGCGAGGGGGCGGGCGCGCCGGATCGACCGGCGGCCGGTCGACCTGGTGGCGCTGGCGCGGGCGGTGCTGGGCGACTTCGCCGCCCCGGCGGCAGCCGGGTCGGTGGAGCTGGCGGGGCCGGGCGGCGGGCCGGTGGAGTGCGCGGCGGACGAGGCGACGGTGCGGCGGGCGATAGCGAACCTGGTGGACAACGCCGTGAAGCACGCGCCGGAGGGCTCGGCGGTGGAGGTGGGCGTGGAGCGCTCGCGGGAGGCGGTGGCGGTGACGGTGACCGATCACGGGCCGGGCATCCCCGAAGTCGAGCGGGAGCGGGTCTTCGAGCGGTTCTGGCACGGCGAGGACGCGCCGGGGACGGGGTTGGGGCTGCCGATAGCCCGCCAGATCGCCCAGGCCCACGGCGGCGACCTGACGGTGGAGGTCCCCGGCCCGGCCGGAGACGGCTGCCGCTTCCGCCTCAGCCTCCCGGCTCCCCGTCTCGACGAATCGTGAGCCGTGCCTCCGGCCGCGGCGGTAGCGCCCGGTTCGGGTGACGGGCGGGTCGGACAACGCCGACCAGCGTCATCGCGCGTTCGAGGAGGCGTCTATGGAGTGAGCGAGCGGGGACGGCGTCGCCGAACGAGCGGTTCGGCGGCTCGGGGACCGCGTTTCCGGGGCTTCGGCAGGGCGCGAAAAAGCCGCCGGGACCGACCCGGCGGCTCGGTTCGCCGTTAACCCTGGAGTTCGGCCAGGGCCTTCTGCCAGGCGCCCTGGTCGCGGGGC
This sequence comes from Glycomyces arizonensis DSM 44726, assembly GCF_000482705.1. Lineage (GTDB taxonomy): Bacteria > Actinomycetota > Actinomycetes > Mycobacteriales > Micromonosporaceae > Glycomyces > Glycomyces arizonensis. The sequence continues at coordinate 20,867 of NZ_AXWO01000031.1, forward strand.
TCGCCGGGCATGTTCATCTCACTGAAGCGGACGACGCCCGCCTTGTCGATGACGAACGTGCCGCGGTTGGCCATGCCCTTGTCCTCGTTGAAGACCCCGTAGGCCTGCGCCACCGCGCCGTGCGGCCAGAAGTCGCTCAGCAGCGGGAACTCGAAGCCCTCCCGCTGCGCCCACACCTTGTGGGCGAACGGGGAGTCGACCGAGACGCTGAGCACCTGGACCTCCTCGGACTGGTACGCGTCCAGGTTGTCGCGGATCCCGCACAGCTCGCCCTCGCAGACGCCGGTGAACGCGAACGGGTAGAACACCAGCAGGACGTGCTTGTCGCCGCGGAAGTCCGCGAGCGTCACGTCCTGGTTGTTCTGGTCCTTGAGCGTGAAGTCCGGGGCGGCGGTTCCGGGTTCGATCGGCATGGGTGCTCCTTACGCGATGCCGGCCCCCGCGAGGAGGGCCGTCGGTGGTCTGACGGCTCGACGTTAGCCGAGCCGCCTTCGCGAACGAAGCGGCCCGATCGAGTTGCGACGTCGAACAACTCGGCGACGCCGAGGGCGGGATCCCGTCGAGGGACTCCTCGGGCGGCGCCGGGCGCGCACGGACGCGGACGTCGAGCCGCCGCCGCCGCACCACTTCGGTCCAGCCGCCGGGGGGTGCAGGGCGGTCGCGGCGCTACGGCTCCAAGGCGCGGTGCCGCCGCCGCGCACGTGAGTGCGGGGTACCGGGCTCTCCAGCCCTGAATGCCGCCGAGCGGCCGCGGGCGGGCGCTCGAAGCGCGGCCATGCGCGAGACCGCCTGAGAGCGATGGCTCAGGCGGAGCATGCCCGGCGCGTCCTCTACCTTCGGGCGACGACCATCCGCGAGGCCACCCAGTCCGGGGAGGCGTTGAGCGTCTTGGTCGACTGGAGGCCCGCCAGGGCCGCCGACTCCTCGATCGTGACCGGGTCGATGTGCCCGTCCCGCCCGGCCTTGGGAGTCAGCAGCCACACCGTGCCCCCGTCGGCGAGCGGGTCGCGCGCGTCCAGCAGGAGGTCGACCAGGTCGCCGTCCTCCTCCCGGCACCACAGCAGGACCGCCTCGACGATCTCGTCGGAGTCCTCGCCGAGCAGTTCGCCGACCGCCTCGATCACAGCGGCCCGCAGGGTCGCGTCGACGTCGGTGTCGAAGCCGATCTCCATGACGGCCTCGACGCCGTCGAGTCCCAGTCTCTGCGTCACGCTGCTTCCATCCACCGGGCTGCCCGGAGCGTTCACGTCGTCGCCTCCATCCGTGTTTCCATCTGAGCTTGTGCACAGCATATGAAGTAGAGCATATGAGGTGCAGCATATGGGGCGCTTGCGCGGCTTGGCGCCCGCCCGCGCGGCCCGAATGGTGCCACCCCGAGATGAAGCCGGACGCAACACCGGTTGCCGCGAAGGTGAGCACACGTTCACGGAGTTGTGATCTTCGATGCGGACCCCTCCCCGCGATAGCGCAGGTGAGCGACGTTCGAGGTGGCCGGGAGTGTGGGCGCGGTCGCATCAAGCCGGGTGGGCGGGCGATGGTCGCGGTAGATTCGGGGGAGGATGGTAGAAATCGATGACACTCTGCCCTATCGACAGTGCAGTCTAAGAACGAGGGATCGCCCGTGACCACGGAACAGAACCGGCCGCCCATCAGTGACGGATTGCCGACCCAAGTACCGGACACTGACCCCGAGGAGACCAGCGAATGGCTGGAATCCCTGGACGGCCTCCTTGACGCCGGCGGGCACAACCGCGCCCGCTACGTCGTGCAGCGGCTGATCGAGCACGCGCGCCAACGGCAGATCGCCGTTCCCGCGGCTACGACCACCGACTACGTCAACACCATCCCGGTCGAAGACGAGCCGCACTACCCCGGCGACGAGGAGGTCGAGCGACGCATCCGCGCGTTCGTGCGCTGGAACGCCGCCATGACCGTCCACCGGGCGCAGCGCCCGGGCATCGGCGTCGGCGGCCACATCTCCACTTACGCCTCGGCCGCGAACCTCTACGAGGTCGGCTACAACCACTTCTTCCGTGGGCGCAGCCACCCCGGCGGCGGCGACCAGGTGTTCTTCCAGGGGCACGCCTCGCCCGGCATGTACGCCCGATCCTTCATCGAAGGACGCCTGACGGCCGACCAGCTCGACGGCTTCCGCCAGGAGGTCTCGCGCCCGCAGGGCGGCCTGCCGTCCTACCCGCACCCGCGACTGATGCCCGACTACTGGCAGTTCCCGACCGTGTCGATGGGCCTGGGACCGATCAACGCGATCTACCAGGCGATGTTCAACCGCTACGCCCACGACCGCGGCATCAAGGACACCTCGCAGCAGCAGGTGTGGGCCTTCCTCGGCGACGGCGAGATGGACGAGGTGGAGTCGAGGGGAGCGCTCCAGTTCGCCGCGGGCGCCGAGCTGGACAACCTCACCTTCGTCATCAACTGCAACCTCCAGCGCCTCGACGGCCCGGTCCGCGGCAACGGCAAGATCGTCCAGGAGCTCGAGGCCTACTTCCGCGGCGCGGGCTGGAACGTCATCAAGGTCATGTGGGGCCGCGAGTGGGACCCGCTGCTCGCCGCCGACGCCGACCGCGCGCTGGTGAACCTCATGAACACCACGCCCGACGGCGATTACCAGACGTTCAAGGCCGAGTCCGGCGCGTTCGTCCGCGAGCACTTCTTCGGGCGCGACACGCGCACCAAGGCCATGGCCCAGCACCTCTCGGACGACGAGATCTGGGACCTGCGCCGCGGCGGCCACGACGACCGCAAGGTCTACGCCGCCTACAAGGCCGCGATGGAGCACCAGGGCCAGCCGACGGTCATCCTGGCCCACACGGTCAAGGGCTACAAGCTCGGCTCGACCTTCGAGGGCCGCAACGCCACGCACCAGATGAAGAAGCTGTCGCTGGAGGACCTCAAGGGCTTCCGCGACTCGCTGGACATGCCGATCCCGGACTCCCAGCTGGAGGCCGACCCGTACCTGCCGCCGTACCTGCGCCCCGAGGAGGGCAGCCCGGAGGCCGAGTACCTGGCCGCGCGCCTGGCCGAGCGGGGCGGCTCGCTTCCGGCGCGCAAGAACACGGTCATCCCGCTGAACCTGCCGGGCGACGACGCCTACAAGTCCGCCAAGCGCGGCTCGGGCAAGCAGAAGGTCGCCACGACGATGGCGCTCGTCCGCCTGCTCAAGGACCTCATGCGCGACAAGGAGATCGGCAAGCGCTGGGTGCCGATCATCCCGGACGAGGCCCGCACCTTCGGCATGGACGCCATGTTCCCGACCGCGAAGATCTACTCCCCGCACGGGCAGCAGTACCTCTCGGTCGACCGTGACCTGTTCCTGTCGTACAAGGAGTCCGAGCAGGGGCAGCTGCTGCACCTGGGGATCAACGAGGCCGGGTCGGTGGCCGCGTTCACCGCCGCGGGCACCGCGTACGACACGCTCGGCGAGCCGATGATCCCGTTCTACATCTTCTACTCGATGTTCGGCTTCCAGCGCACCGCCGACGCGATCTGGGCGGCGGCCGACCAGCTGTCGAACGGCTTCCTGGTCGGCGCGACGGCCGGGCGCACCACGCTCAACGGCGAGGGCCTCCAGCACGAGGACGGCCACTCGATCCTCATGGCCCACACCAACCCGGCGGTCCTGTCCTACGACCCGTCGTTCGGCTACGAGATCGGGCACATCGTGCAGGACGGCCTGCGCCGCATGTACGGCGAGGGCGAGCACGTCTTCTACTACCTGACCGTCTACAACGAGCCGATCGTGCAGCCGGCCGAGCCCGAGGGCGTCGACGTCGAGGGCATCCTCAAGGGCCTGCACCGGGTGTCGACCGCCTCGGTCTCGGGACCGCGCGTGCAGCTGCTCGCGTCGGGCTCGGGCATGCCGTGGGCGCAGAAGGCCGCCGAACTGCTCGCCTCGGACTGGGGCGTGGCCGCGGACGTCTGGTCGGTCACCTCGTGGTCGGAGCTCAACCGCGACGCGGTCGCGGCCGAGAAGCACAACCTGCGCCACCCCGAGGCCGAGAAGCGCGTCCCGTACGTGACGCGGAAGCTGTCGGGCGCCGAGGGGCCGTTCGTGGCCGTGAGCGACTACATGCGGTCGGTGCCGGATCTCATCAGCCGCTGGGTACCCGGGGAATACACCTCGCTGGGCACCGACGGCTTCGGCCACTCGGACACGCGCGGGGCGCTGCGGCGCTACTTCAACGTCGACGGCGAGTCGGTCGCGGTGGCGGCGCTCCAGCAACTGGCCGCGCTCGGCCAGGTCAAGCCGGAGCTGGCCTCCCAGGCCGCGGCGAAGTACCAGATCACCGACCCGACCGCCGCCGAGGCGGGCGAGGCCGGCGGGGACTCCTAGACCCCAGCCGATAGACCCACACCGAACAGAGCGGGGCCGGGAAGCGATCGCTTCCCGGCCCCCATTTGTGTTCAGAGGCATGGTGTTTCAGGGACACGGCGTTTCAGGTGTCGGTGTTCAGGCGTCGACGACGAGGCGGCCCTTGGCCCGGGCCACGCACGGGAAGAACCGCGGGGTGCCGTCGGGGCCGAACTCGGCGGGGACCTGCGCGGGGTTGTCGGGGCGGCCCTCGATCACGTCGAGGCGGCACGTGCCGCACACCCCGATCTCGCACGAGAAGTCGACCTCGACCCCGGCGGCGGCGAGTGCGGTCAGGGCGTTCTGCTCGGCGCCGACGGCCACGATCGCGCCGGTGCGCTTGGCGACGATCTCGAACGGCTCGCGCGGGCCCGAGCCCGCGGTGAACCGCTCGGTGTGCAGCTCCAGGTGGGGCGCGGCGGTGGCGATGGTGGCGGCCAGGGCGCCGATGAGCGAGTCGGGGCCGCAGGCGTAGACGCCGGTGCCGCTGGGCAGCCCGGCGACCTCGGCGACGAGGTTGACCCGCCCGTGGGTGGCGGTGGGGTAGAGCACGACGTTGCCCGGCCAGGTGGTGGCGAGCTGGTCGGCGAAGGCCATCGCGGCGCGGTCGCGGCCGGTGTAGACCAGCCGCCACGGCATGCGGGCGCGCTCGACCTGGGCGATCATGGACCTGATCGGCGTGATGCCGATGCCCCCGGCGACGAACAGGTAGCCCGGGTGCAGGCCGAGGGCGAACATGTTGCGCGGCTTGGAGATGCGGACCATGTCGCCGGGCCGCAGCCGGTGGGCCTCGCGGGAGCCGCCCCTGCCCGCGTCCTCGCGCAGGACCGCGATCCGGTAGGCGAGGCGGTCGGCGGCGTCGGAGGCCAGCGAGTACTGCCGCACCAGCCCGGAGGGCAGCTCGATCTCGACGTGCGCGCCGGCCTCGAACGGCGGCAGGAGGCGGCCGCGGAGGCCGACGAGTTCGATGGAGTGGACGCGCTCGGCGATGGGGACGGCGCGGCGGACGCGGACGTCGAAGCGGCCGTCGTCCATGGGCTGGACGGCCCCGGCGCGGATCGGCCCCCAGGGCCGGACGTAGGAGACGACGACGGCGAAGCCCAGCAGCGCGGCGCCGAAGACGGTCCCGGCGGTGAGGGCCCACTGCGTCCCGTCGCCGCCGCTGCCCTCGCCCAAGGCGATGACGCTGGGCCGCAGGACCAGGAGGCCGCCGACGATGACCGCGCAGGTGGCGGCGAACTTGGCGGCCGTCCACCAGTGGTGGACCACGCCCCAGCGGCCGGTCGCGCCGAGGACGATCCCGGAGCCGAGCACGAGGAAGGACACCGCCCCCACGCCGAGGCCGTTGAAGAACGACAGGACCTTCCAGGCGGCCTCGGCCGAGGACGGGTCGTCGGAGGCCCTGACCCAGACGCACAGGACGAGGGCGAACACCATGTAGGCGAGCCATACGCAGCCGCCGACGACGTGGCAGGCGGTCAGGGCGCGCTTGGCGGTGAGGGGGAGTTCGAACCGGCGGCCGGAGGGGCGGCGCGGTTCGGGGGCGAGTTCGGGCAACGTTGCGAATCTCCTCGACGAGTTCGGCTTCGCTTCGCTGACCTAGGTGACAACGTAACACGTTCCGAAGAGGAGCAGCAGGGGCGGGCGCGCCGTCCGCGCCCGCCCCTGTCACGTCGTATGCGATCGCCTCAGGACTGGGGAGTGTCCTCGGCGCCCTCCTCCTTGGCGATCTGCTCGCGGACCTCGTCCATGTCGAGCGCCTTCACCTGGCGGATGACCTCCTCCAGCGCCTCGCCGGGCAGCGCGCCCGGCTGGTTGAACAGGAGGATGCCGTCGCGGAACGCCATCAGCGTCGGGATCGACTGGATGCCCGCCGCCGATGCCAGCTCCCGCTGGTCCTCGGTGTCGATCTTGCCGAACACGATGTCGCCGTGCTCCTCGCTCGAGGCGTCGTAGGTCGGCGCGAACTGCTTGCAGGGACCGCACCAATCCGCCCACCAGTCGACCAGCACGATGTCGTTCTCGGTGACGGTGTCCTCGAAGGTGTCCTTGTTCAGTGCAACCGTGGCCATAGATCAGGCCGCCTCTCTGTCGTGGCTTTTTCTGGTGCTATTCGGGCAACGATAGTGGCAAGTGCGGTATTCCGCCCGACGTCGGCGCGAGGCGCGGGCCACGTCTGGCAGGCTGTAGGGCATGGATCTGGCCACCACCATTCAGAACATCGAGCGCTCCTCGTCAGCGCTCACGACCCAGTCGCTCACCCGAATGGATGAACGACTCCCCTGGTTCCGCGATCTGCCCGCCGAGCAGCGCTCGATGGTGACCCTGGTGGCTCAGGCCGGCGTGCGGCAGTTCCTCGAGTGGTTGCGCGCCAGCGGCGAGGACCTGGGCAGCTCCGACATGGTCTTCGAGGCCGCCCCGGTCGAGCTGGCCCGCGCCATCAGCCTCCAGCACACCGTGGCGCTCATCCAGGTCGTCATCGACGTCGTCGAGGAGCAGGTCCCGGCGCTCGCCGCCGAGGGCGAGGAGGAGCAGCTGCGCGAGTCGGTCCTGCGGTTCTCCCGCGAGATCGCCTTCGCCGCCGCCCGCGTCTACGCCCGCGCCGCCGAGACCCGCGGCGCCTGGGACGCCCGCCTCCAGGCCATGCTCGTCGACTCGCTGCTGCGCGGCGACTCCTCCGACGAGCTGATCGGGCGCGCCGCGGCCCTGGGGTGGTCCGAGACGCAGTCCATCACCGTCGTCTGCGGCAACACGCCCGGCGGCGAGGCCACCCTGGTCCTCCACAGCGTCCAGCGGGCCGCCCGGCGCCTGGGCCTGGACGTCCTCGCCGGCGTCCACGGCGCCCGCCTGGTCATCCTCCTCGGCGGCGTCGCCGAGCCGCTGGAGATCGTCCAGCAGCTCACCGGCCAGTTCGGCGAGGGCCCGATCGTGGTCGGGCCGACCGTCACCGGCCTGGCCGAGGCCTCGACCTCCGCACTGGCGGCCGTGGCCGGGCACCGCGCCGCGCCCGCCTGGCCCGACGCGCCGCGCCCGGTGACGGCCACCCAGCTGCTGCCCGAACGGGCCATCGCCGGTGACGAGGCCGCCCGCCTGGAGCTGCGCGAGGGCGTCCACGTGACGCTGCGGCGAGCCGGGGGCGAGCTGCTGGAGACCATGGACGCGTTCATCGCCTCCGGCGGCGTCCTGGAGGGCACCGCGCGCGAGCTGTACGTCCACCCCAACACGGTGCGCTACCGCCTCAGGCGCATCCAAGAGGTGACCGGTTTCTCCCCCACCGATCCGCATGAGGCCTTCGTGCTGCGTGTGGGGTTGACCATAGGGCGCCTGGAGAGCTCGCCGACATCGAGGCGTTCCCGCAGTTAACAACGAGTATTGTAGATTTCCTACAAGAACCGAACGGGCTTTCAGTCTTCCAGCTGCTCCCGTTTCGGGTGTTCACTGAGCGAAAGTCTAAATGTGCTTGCCATTCTCGCTCCCGGGCAGGGTTCGCAGAAGCCCGGGTTCCTCACGCCATGGATCGACGCCGACCCCGACGCGGCCGCGAAGCTTCGCGACTGGTCGGACCTGATCGGCCTCGACCTCGTCCGCCTCGGCACCGAGGCCGACCAGGCCGAGATCACCGACACCGCCAACACGCAGCCGCTGCTGGTCGCCGCCGGGCTCCTCGCCGCCGAGAAGCTGCCGGTCGAACGCGCGGGCGTCGTCGCCGGGCACTCCGTCGGCGAGCTGACCGCCGCCGCCCTGGCCGGGATCCTCACCCCAGAGGCCGCCGTCGAGCTCGCCGCCGTCCGCGGCCGCGAGATGGCCGCCGCCTGCGACATCGAGCCCACCACCATGGCCGCCGTCCTCGGCGGCGTCGAGGACGACGTCCTCGCGGCCATCGAGGCCGCCGGAGCCTGGCCCGCCAACCGCAACGGCGCCGGCCAGATCGTCGCCGCCGGGCCCGTCGCCGCCATCGAGAAGCTCACCCGGAACGCCCCCGAGCGCGCCCGCATCATCCCGCTCAAGGTCGCCGGGGCCTTCCACACCCCGCACATGGCCCCCGCCCACGCGGCCCTCGAAGCCGTCGCCGACAAGGTCGCCACCGCCGACCCGCTGCGCACCTTCCTGTCGAACCGCGACGGCAAGCCCGTCCCGACCGGCGCCCAGGCGCTGCGGCAGCTGGTGGACCAGGTCACCTCTCCGGTCCGATGGGACGCCTGCATGAGTACGCTTGGAGAGCTGGGCGTCACCGCCGTCATCGAACTGCCTCCGGCCGGGACGCTCACGGGCCTGGCCAAACGGGCACTCAAGGGCGTGGAACGGCTCAACGTCAACACCCCCGAGGACCTGGCGGCCGCCGCCGAACTCGCCGCCAGTGAAGGAGTCCAGTGAGCGTCATCGGATCGCGCGTCATCAGCGCAGGCCACTACCAGCCCGAGAGGGTCCTCACCAACGCGGATCTCGCCGAGATGGTCGAGACGACCGACGAGTGGATCGTCAGCCGCGTGGGCATCAAGGAGCGCCGGATCGCCGCGAAGGACGAGACCGTCGCCGACATGGCGATCAAGGCCGCCGGGCAGGCCCTCGCCAACTCGGGGTACGGCCCCGCCGACATCGACATGGTCATCGTCGCCACCGTCTCGGCCGCCGACCGCTGCCCGAACACCGCATGCCGCGTCTCCGACGCCCTCGACATCGGCGCGCCCGCCACGATCGACGTCAACACCGCCTGCTCGGGCTTCGAGTACGCCCTCGCGCAGGCCGACATGGCCGTCAAGACCGGCACCACCAAGCGGGCCCTCGTCATCGGCGTCGAGAAGCTGACGGCGATCACCGACTGGGAGGACCGCACCACCTGCGTGCTCTTCGGCGACGGCGCCGGAGCCGTCGTGGTCGAGGGCACCGACGACCCGAACCTGGCCATCAGCCCGGTCGTGTGGGGTTCGGACCCCAAGATGAAGGACGTCATCCGCATCGAGGAGGACATACCGTTCATCAAGCAGGCCGGGCAGACCGTCTTCCGCTGGGCCACCACGCAGCTCGCGCCGCTGGTCGAGCAGGTCGCCGAGCGGGCGGGCCTCAAGGTCTCCGAGCTGGCGGCGTTCGTGCCGCACCAGGCGAACCTGCGGATCATCCAGGGCATCGCCAAACGGCTCGACTTCAGCGAGGACTGCGTCATCGCCGACGACATCGTCTATTCGGGCAACACCTCCGCGGCATCAGTGCCGCTGGCGTTGTCGAAATTGGTACAAAGTGGCAAGGTCGCCTCCGGCGCCCCGATTCTCCTGTTCGGGTTCGGCGGCGGGCTCACCTATGCCGGGCAAGTCATCCGCTGCCCGTAATTATCGAGAGGAACAAACACATGTCTCGTGACGAGATCCGCGAAGGGCTGTCCGACATTCTCGAAGAGGTCGCGGGCGTGAACCCCGACGACGTCGCCGACAACAAGTCCTTCACCGACGACCTTGACGTCGACTCGCTGGCGATGGTCGAGGTCGTGGTGGCCGCCGAGGAGAAGTTCGGCGTCAAGATCCCCGATGACGAGGTCGCCAACCTGAAGACCGTCGGCGACGCCGTCTCCTACATCGAGAAGGGTTGAAGTGACTGAGGTAGTCGTCACCGGGCTCGGCGCGACTACCCCGCTCGGCGGGGACGTGCCGTCGACCTGGGAAGCTCTCGTCGCCGGGAAATCGGGCGTCAACGCTCTCGAAGAGGAGTGGGCGCAGCAACTTCCGGTGCGCATCGCGGCCCAACTCGCCGTCGAGCCCTCCGAGGTGCTGCCTCGGATCAGGCTGCGTCGCCTCGACCGCTCCGAGCAGATCGCGCTCATCGCCTCCCAGCAGGCGTGGGACGACGCGGGTCTGAGCGACGACCTCGACAGGGAACGTCTAGGCGTGGTGTTCGGCTCGGGCATCGGCGGTGCGCTGACGCTGCTCGAACAGGACGACATCCTGGAGGGCACGGGACCGCGGCGGGTCTCCCCGTACACCGTCCCGATGCTCATGCCCAACGGCCCCGCGGCCGTGGTCGGCCTGGAGTACCGCGCGAAGGCCGGGGTGCACGCCCCGACCAGCGCCTGCGCCACGTCGGCCGAGGCCATCTCGTGGGCGGCCGACATGATCCGCGTCGGCCGCGCCGACGTCGCCATCGCCGGCGGCGCGGAGGCGGTCATCGGCGGCCTGCCGATGGCCGGGTTCGCGTCCATGAAGGCGATGTCGACCCGCAACGACGACCCCGAGCGGGCCTCGCGTCCCTGGGACCGGGACCGCGACGGCTTCGTCATGGGCGAGGGCGCCGGCGCTCTGGTGCTGGAGCGCCGCGAGCACGCCGAGGCCCGCGGGGCGCAGATCTACGCGGTCGTGGCCGGCTCGGGCCTGACCTCGGACGGCTACGACATCGTGCAGCCCGATCCCGAGTGCAACGGCGGCGGGCGCGCCATGCGCGCCGCCATCAAGCAGGCCGGGATCGACCCGAAGAGCATCGGGCACGTCAACGCCCACGCGACGTCGACGCCGGTCGGCGACATGGCCGAGGTCAAGGGCGTCAAGCGTGAGATCGGCGAGCACGTGGTCCTGACCGGGACCAAGTCGATGACCGGGCACCTGCTCGGCGGGGCCGGAGCGGTCGAGTCGATCGCGACGATCCTGGCGATCCGCGACGGGGTCATCCCGCCGACGATCAACCTCGACAACCCGGACCCGGAGCTCGACTTGGACGTGGCGGCGAACGAGGCGCGCAAGAAGGACCTCGACGCCGCGATGAACACCGGCTTCGGTTTCGGCGGTCACAACGCGGCGGTTCTGTTCACGAAGCCGTAGGCGGAGTGAACCGTGAAGCACAGCGCCAAACCGCGTAGTTCGACGTAAACGGCAGGGGCCCCATCGTTTCGCGATGGGGCCCCTGCCGTGTTCGCGCGTTCGGCCGGTGGGCGCGTTGCCGCCTCCCCGCGAGCAGGCCGCGTTCACGGCGGGCCGCCTCGAAACAGGCTCGGTCCGCCGCTGATGTATCGGCGGGCGCGAAGGACGATGTCGATCGGCGGCGGTTGGGCACCGATCCGGAAAACCTCGATGTCGATATATCTCATTTGAGCAATGAATTTCGGCCGCGAGCCGCGTCGGCAGCGGCCGTTGACGCGCCGCCGCCCAGCTGGGCGTACCAGAGGCAGAAGACCATGACCGTCCAGACCTTGCGGGCGCGGTCGGCGCCCTCGCGGTGCTCGCGCAGGAGCCGCCGCGCGTACTCCAGGTCGATCAGGTGGCCGCAGGCGGCGCCCGCGAGCAGCTCGTCGGTCCACTCGAACATGGGTCCTGCCAGCCACTGCCGGTACGGGGTCGGGAAGCCCATCTTGGGGCGCTCGACGATCGCGGGCGGGACGAGCTTCTCGACCGCGCGGCGCAGCGCCACCTTCGTCTGGGTCCCGGCGAGGCGGTGCTCGACGGGGATGCGCGAGGCCGTCTCCCACACGCCCCGGTCGAGGAACGGCACGCGCAGCTCCAGGCTGTGGGCCATGGACATCCGGTCGGCCTTGACGAGGATGTCGCCGCGCATCCAGGTGTGCAGGTCGAGGTACTGCATCCGGGTGGCGGGGTCGAGGTGCGCCGACTCCCTCCAGACGCGGGCGGTGACCTCGCGGTGGTCCGGCACGGGGCCCCGCAGCAGCGCCTCCTTGGCCTCGTCGGTGAAGATCTTGGCGTTGCCGACGAACCGCTCCTCGAGCTCGGCGGTGCCGCGCTCGAGGAAGCTCTTGCCCTTCACGCCGTCGGGCAGCGCCCGGGAGGCGCGGCGCAGCAGGTGCCTGGCCGGTTCGGGCAGCGCGGTGACCGAGCGCAGCGAGCGCGGCTCGCGGTAGATCGCGTAGCCGCCGAACAGCTCGTCGGCGCCTTCGCCGCCGAGGGCGACCGTGACGTGCTCGGCGGCCTTCTTCGCCACGAAGTACAGCGGCACCAGCGCGGGATCGGCGACCGGGTCGTCCAGGTGCCATACGATCCTCGGCAGTTCGGCCATCACCTCGTCGACCGAGACCGGCGCGGCGATGTTCGCCACGCCGAGTTCGGCCGCCGTGGCCGCGGCGACGCCGAGCTCGTCGCCCGCGCCCTCGAACTGCGCGGTGAAGGTGAGGATGCCGGGGTTGGTCTCGCGCGCGAGGGCGACCAGCGCGGTCGAGTCGATGCCGCTGGAGAGCAGCGCGCCGACCGGCACGTCGGACCGCATGTGGAGCCGCACCGACTCGCGCAGCGCCTCGGTGATCTCGCCGTAGAGGCGTTCGGCGTCGTCGGTCCTCCTGGGGCGGAACATCGGCTGGAAGTAGCGCTGCGGCCTGGGATCGGCCCCGGGCCCGAACAGCGCGTAGTGCCCGGCCTCGAGCCGGTGGATGCCCCGGTGGAGCGTCGCGGGCTCGGGCGGGTACTGGAAGGTGACGTAGTGGCCCAGCGCGTCGGTGTCGATCGGGTCGGCCTCGCCCGCACCGGGCAGGGCCTTCTTCTCGCTGGCCAGCCACAGCGCCGAACCGTGGCGGGTCCAGTACAGCGGCTTGACGCCGAAGGGGTCGCGGGCGGCGAAGAGGAGGTCGGCGTCGCGGTCGTGGACGACGAAGGCGAACATGCCTCGCAGGCGGTGGACGACGTCGGGCCCCCAGTGGCGGTAGCCCGCCAGGACGACCTCGGTGTCGCCGCGGGTGTCGAAGGCCGCGCCGCACTCGCGGACGAGCTCGTCGCGCAGTTCCAGGTAGTTGTAGATCTCGCCGTTGAAGACGATGGCGAGGCGGCCGTCCTCGATGCGCATCGGCTGGTGCGAGCCGGCGACGTCGATGATCGACAGGCGCTTGAAGCCCATGCGGACCCCGGGTCCGGCCGGGTCGACGGCCGTCTCGTCGGGGCCGCGGTGGTCGAGCAGCTCGAGCAGGTCGGCGAGCTCGGGTTCGCCGGGGCGGGGGCCGGCTCCGATTCGGACGACGAATCCGCACATGGGCGCTCCTATGAAAACCGTGTATGAGTGGGAGTTCTCATGCTGGTCCGCGCCGTGCCCGGTGACGCCCCTCGGCGGTCGTGAATCGGCCTGTCGGCGGCATCCGGCAACGCCGCCGCCCGATGTGGGCCGCTCCCCTCCTGTCGGCGGCGGCCGCCGTCCGATCGGCTGGAATCGAACCGCCGGGTGGCGGCGGTGATCGCCGGGCAACGGATGGGCGAACCGGGACGTATTGAGTACGCTTCGAAAATCCCCCGGTAGAACAGGAGCGGCCCGCCCGTGATCCGCGTGCTCATCGTCGACGACGAAGCCCTCATACGCTCGGGCTTCACCCACATCCTCAACACCGCCGACGACATCGAGGTGGTCGCGGCCGTCACCGGCGGCGAGGCGATCGACAAGATCATCGCGCTGCGCCCGGACGTGGTGCTGCTCGACATCCGCATGCCCGACGTCGACGGGCTCACCATCCTCAAGCGGCTGCGCGATCTGTCCCGGCCGCCGATCACGTCGGTGCTGACCACGTTCGACACCGACGAGTACGTCGACGCCGCGCTCCGGCTGGGCGCCGCCGGGTTCCTGCTCAAGGACACCGACCCCGAACACCTCATCTACCAGGTGCGCTCGCTCATGACCGAAGGGTCGGCGCTGTCGGCGAAGGTCGCGCGGACGATCATCGCCGGGTACCTGTCCAGCGCGCCGGACGCCGAGGCCGATCCGCTCGTCGAGCGGCTCACCGAGCGCGAGCGCCGCATCCTCGTCCTCCTCGCCGAGGGGAAGTCGAACGGGGAGATCTCGGCCGAGGTCTTCCTCGGCATCGGCACCGTCAAGGACCACGTGAGCTCGATCCTGACGAAGCTGGAGGTCGCCAACCGCGTCCAGGCCGCGCTCATCGCCGAGCGGGCGGGGCTGCTCAGGGCGGAGCCGGAGCGATGAGGCTCCCGGCGCTGCCGCAGTGGACGTATGACGCGGCGGTGCTGGTGTTCGCCACCGCCCACCTGCTTCAGGTCCTGCGGATCGACAACCAGCCGGCGGCGACGTTCGCGATCCTCGGCGTCGCCGCCCTGGCCTTCCGCCACCGGTTTCCGCTCACGGTGTTCGCGGTGACGATCCCGGCCGCCGCGATGGTGAACGAGAAACTGGCCACGCTGTTCGCGCTGTACGCGGTGGCCTACCGGTACCGCAGTCCGCTGCTCCCGGGCGCGGCGGTGCTGCTCACCACCTGCTGCTTCGTGAACGCGGACCAGGAGCTGCAGGCCAACCTCATGAACGGCTACGGCGATCCGATCCTGCTCGGCCTCGACTCCTTCCAGGTCGAGGCGCTGCGCCAGGTCCTGTACTACCTGCTCATGGCGTCGGTCTCGATGATGCTGGGCTATCTCCAGCGGACCCGCCACGAGCTGTCCCGGCGGCTTGAGGAGATCACCGAGGCCCGCGAGCACGAGCAGCGGCTGCTCACCCAGCAGGTGCTGGCCGCCGAGCGCGCCCAGCTGGCGCGCGAGATGCACGACGTCGTCTCGCACCAGGTCAGCCTGATCGCCGTGCAGGCCGGGGCGCTGCGGATGCAGACGAAGGACCGCGAGGCGAAGGAGGCGGCCTCGACGATCCGCCGGCTCAGCGTCACCACGCTCGAAGAGCTGCGCCACATGGTGCGGGTGCTGCGGGCCTCGGGCGTCAAGGCCACCGAGCTCGCGCCGCAGCCGACGATCGCGCAGCTCGAAACACTCGTGGGCGACAGCGGCATCGACGCGTCCCTGGAGATCGGGGAGCTGCCCGAGCTCGAACCGCCGTTGCAGCGGGCGGTCTACCGGACCGTGCAGGAGGCGCTGACCAACGTGCGCAAGCACGCCCCGGGCGCGACGGCGTCGGTGCGCGTCGACACCGACGGCGACCGCGTCGAAGTCGAGGTGTCCAACACCGCCGCGCGGCGGCCGGTGGTCGACCTGCCGAGCTCGCAGTACGGGCTCATGGGGCTGCGGCAGCGGGCCGAGCTGCTGGGCGGCCGGCTCGACTACAGCCCGAGCGACGACGGCGGCTGGTGGCTCCGGCTGCGGGTGCCGCTCGCGGTCACCAGCGGCGCCCGGTGAGGCGCTCGTAGGCCTCGACGTAGCGGCCGCGGGTGGCCTCGACGACGTCGGCGGGGATCTCGGGGGCGTCTCCGGCGTCGGGCTTCCAGCCGGTGGAGCGGGCCCAGTCGCGGACGTACTGCTTGTCGAACGAGGGCTGCGAGCGGCCCGGCTCCCATCCGGCGGCGTCCCAGAAGCGGGAGGAGTCGGAGGTGAGGACCTCGTCGGCCAGGCGCAGCGTGCCTTCGGCGTCGGTGCCGAACTCGAACTTCGTGTCGGCGATGATGATGCCGCGCTCGGCGGCGACCAGAGCGGCCGTCTTGTAGACGGACAGCGTCAGGTCGCGGATCCGGTCGGCCTGTTCGGCGCCGAGCGCGGCGGCCGTCTGCTCGAACGTGATCGGCTCGTCGTGGTCGCCCACGGCCGCCTTGGTGCTGGGGGTGAAGATCGGCTCGGGCAGCCGCGAGCCGTCGACGAGGCCGCCGGGGAGCGCGATGCCGCAGACGGTGCCGGACTTCTGGTATTCGGTCAGGCCGGAGCCGGTGAGGTAGCCGCGGGCGATGGCCTCGACGGGCACCATGTCGAGGCGCATGACGCGGACGGCGCGCCCGGCGAACTCGCCCGGCACGTCGTCGACGGAGACGACGTGGTTGGGGACGAGGTCGCCGAGGGCCTCGAACCACCACAGGCTGAGCGCGGTCAGCAATGCGCCCTTGTCGGGGATCTCGGTGGGCAGGACGACGTCGTAGACGCTGACGCGGTTGGAGGCGACGAGGACGAGGTCGTCCCCGTCGGCGTAGACGTCGCGGACCTTGCCTCGGTGAATGAGTTCCACTGCTGCTCCCCTGTCGCTGGACTTCCAGCCTATTAGAGCAGCGGGCGGCGCCCGCGGCGGCGGTGTCGCGGCCCGGCTGTGCCCAGCGACACCTGCCGTCCGAGCGGGCCGCGGCGTAGGCTGGGGCCGTGACTTCCGAACAGCCCAAGGGACGCCGGATGCTGCGCCTCGAAGCGCGCAACGCCGAGACCCCGATCGAGAAGAAACCCTCCTGGATCAAGGTCAAGGCCAAGACCGGCCCGGAATACACCGAACTGCGCAGCCTCGTCAAAAGCGAAGGGCTGCACACCGTCTGCCAGGAAGCGGGCTGCCCCAACATCTACGAGTGCTGGGAGGACCGCGAGGCGACCTTCCTCATCGGCGGCTCGCAGTGCACCAGGCGCTGCGACTTCTGCCAGATCGACACCGGCAGGCCCTCCCCGCTCGACCGGCTCGAGCCGATGAAGGTCGCCGACTCGGTCAAGACGATGGGCCTGAAGTACGCCACCGTCACCGGCGTCGCGCGCGACGACCTCGACGACGGCGGGGCGTGGCTGTACGCCGAGACCGTCCGCCAGATCCACAAGGCGATCCCCGGCTGCGGCGTCGAGCTCCTCATCCCCGACTTCAACGCCGAGCCCGAGCAGCTCGCCGAGGTGTTCTCCTCGCGCCCGGAGGTGCTGGCGCACAACGTCGAGACCGTGCCGCGGATCTTCAAGCGGATCCGCCCGGCGTTCACGTACGAGCGCTCGCTCCGGGTCATCACCGCCGCCCGCGAGGACGGCCTGGTCACCAAGTCGAACCTCATCCTCGGCATGGGCGAGACCCGCGAGGAGATCTCGCAGGCGCTGCGCGACCTGCACGCGGCCGGGTGCGAGCTGATCACGATCACCCAGTACCTGCGCCCGACCAAGCGCCACCACCCGGTGGACCGGTGGGTCAAGCCCGAGGAGTTCGTGGAGCTGTCGGCCGAGGCCGAGGAGATCGGCTTCGCGGGCGTCATGAGCGGACCGCTCGTGCGCTCCTCGTACCGGGCGGGCCGCCTGTACCGGCAGGCGATCGAAGCGCGCGCCGAGGCTCCGGCCTCGGCGGGGCTCGCGAGCCGTTGATTCAGCTCAGGGGCGAAGCTCGCGAGCCGTAAGTCGGCCTCACGAAGCTGACGAGCCGTGAGCCGGTCCCGCCGGAACGCGCGAGCGGTGAAGCAGCCCCTCGGCAGGCCGGTCCATGGCTCACGGGCCGTGAATCAGCACCCTCGGCGAAGCCCGCGAGCCGTAGACCAGTCCAGCGGGGCCCGGGAGCCGTGAATCGGCCCCTCCCGTGGTCCCGCGCATCGCACCGTAGACTTGAGAGCATGGCAAAGCAGCAGGAAAAAGAGACATTCGGGTCGAGGCTGAAGACCATCGGCCTGGCGATTAAATTCACGGCGAAACGGGACAAATGGTTCCTGCCGTTGGAGGCCGTCGCCGTTCTGCTGCCGTTCATCGCCGTGACGGCGCTGATCGTCTTCCTCGATTTCCACATGCTGTGGTACGTCAGTGCGGTGTTCGTCGCACTGCTCGCCGGCATGATCGTGCTGAACATGCGGACCAGCAAGGTGGTGAACGCGGAGGCGATCGGCAAGCCGGGCGCCGCCTACGCGCTCATCGACGGGATGCGCGGCTGGCATGTGACGCCCGGGGTCGCGGCCGTCTCGGAGACCCAGATGGTGCACCGCGCGGTCGGCAAGCCGGGCGTGGTGCTGCTGGCCGAGGGCGGCGGCAAGGCGCGCAAGCTCCTGGGGCAGGAGAAGAAGCGGATCTCGCGGGTGGTCGGCTCGACGCCGATCTACACGTTCATGGTCGGCGAGACCGGCGGCGACGACTTCTCGGTGACCGAGGTGCGCAAGCGGCTCCAGAAGCTCCCCCGCAACATCGACTCCAAGGGCGCGAACCACGTCGCCAAGCGCCTCGACGCGCTGGGCATGGGCATGGCGATCCCGAAGGGCCCGATCCCGACCAGCGCGAACGCCGGCAAGGGCGCGCGGCGGGCGATGCTCCGCGGGCGCTAGTCGGAACAGCAGCAGACGGGCCGCACCTCGGTGCGGCCCGTCTTGTCGTCTGTAGTTCGCACAACCGTGTTCGCAGTCAGAAGGTCCCTGCTCAGAAGAGGTCGCCGCCGTTGCGGCGTCGGCGCCAGCGCTCTTCCATGCGGGAGGTGAATCCGCCGGGTTTGGGGGCCTTGTTGGAGCCGCCGCGCCCGGTGGTGCGGGTGGCCTTGCCGTCGACCGCTTTCAGCTTCCCATTGGCACCGCGGCGCTGGGCCCAGAGCCCGAAGATCAGGCCGCCGAACATGAGCACCGCACCGATCGGGACGACCCACATGGGGGCCGCGGCGATGACGGAGACGATGACGACGGCGATGCCGATGACGGAGACGATGCCTGCGAGGATGAGCCTGCGGCGGGTCACGTGCGCGGGATCGTGCGCACGCACAGCAGAGGCGAACTGCGGATCTTCGGACAAGGACTGCTCGATCTCTTCGAACAGCCGTTGTTCGTGGTCGGAGAGCGGCACGACACTCCTCCTGCACTAGTCTCGGCCAGCCCGTCGGCGGAGCGGCGGGCCTGGGTGCTTGTGCTTCAAGTCTACGAGGCTTTCGCTCAAGTCGGAAGGCAGTTCGTCCTTGAATCTGTCCGTTGCCGCCTTCGTGAGCGGGGATACCCGCACGACCGAGGAGCTAACCGCCTTCGCAGGCGTGTAAGACGACCGGGGCGGGTGTCTACTCGCGAGCGGGGCGGCGCAGCCGGCCGCCCGAGCCGACGGCGCCCTTGCCGTATTTGGCGGTGGCGACGTCGATCGCGGTCTCGATGTCGCGCCAGCCGTGCTCGGGCTCGTCGAGGGCGACCTGGCGGCCGACGGCGGCGGCCTCGACCAGGTGATCGAGGCGGACGCCGATGAGGCGGACGGGCGCGGTGGCGGCGGCGTCGGCGAGTTCGCGGGCGGCGGCGTGGATCTCGTGGCCGACGTCGGTGGGCGCGGCGAGCATCCTCGAGCGGGTGATGGTGCGGAAGTCGCCGAAGCGGATCTTCACCGTCACGCCGCGCCCGGCCCAGCCCGCGGCGCGGGCGCGGGAGGCGACCTTGCGCGAGAGTTCGAGCAGCGTGGGGCCCCAGGCGGCGGCGTCGGGGGCGTCGCGGTCGAAGGTGGTCTCGCCGCTGATGGACTTCTCGACGCGTTCGGGGCGGACCGCTCGGGGGTCGATGTTGCGGGCGAGGGCGTACAGGTGCTCGGCCGAGGAGGTGCCGACGGAGGCGGCGAGGCGGTCGACCGGGAGGCGGGCGAGGTCGCCGACGGTGCGCATGCCGAGGCGTTCGAGCTTCTGGGCGGTCTTCTCGCCGATGCCCCAGACGGCGCGGATGGGCAGGGGGTGGAGGAACTGGAGCTCGGTCTCGCGCGGGACGACGCCGAGGCCGTCGGGCTTGGACGCCTCGGAGGCGAGCTTGGCGAGGAACTTGGTGGAGGCGATGCCGACGGTGCAGGTGATGCCGTGCTCGGCGGTGACGCGGCCGCGGATGTCGCGGGCGATCCGGGCGGGCGTGCCGATGAGGCGGCGGGCGCCGGCGACGTCGAGGAAGGCCTCGTCGACCGAGATCGGCTGGACATGCGGGGTGTACTCGCGGAAGATCGCCATGACCGCGCGGGAGACCTCGCCGTAGGAGGTGGTGGGCTTCATGAAGACGCCGTGGGGGCAGCGGCGGCGGGCGACGGCGGTGGGCAGGGCGGAGTGGACGCCGTACTCGCGGGCCTCGTAGGAGGCCGCGGCGACGACGCCGCGGGGGCCGAGCCCGGCGATGATCACGGGCTTGCCGCGCAGGGAGGGGTCGCGGGCGATCTCGACGGACGCGAAGAAGGCGTCCATGTCGACATGCATGACACTGAGGTTGTCATCGGGCAGATCAGGACCGATGAACGGGCTCGACGCACTGTCCACCTGTGCAGCGTAGTCGGCGGCTCCGACATTCGGCGGCGCTTAGGGCCTGGTTGGGAACTCCGAACGGGCGCTATCCGGCCCATTTGCCCGCTCGCTGCGTTGTCGGCCCTCCAGATCCAACACCGGGATCTGGAGGGCCTTCCGCCTTGCGAGCGAACAAATGAGCTCGGATACCGCCTCGCCCCGAGTTCCCAACCAGGCCCTAACCGGTGCGGTAGGTCCACAGCGGGACGGCCATCTCGGCGGCGGTGAGCCCGCCGTGGTGGCCGATGAGGCGCGGCACGTGCGGCGGCTCGCCTTCGACGCCGACGACCGCGAAGGTGTCGCGGCAGGCCACGACGAGGTCGCCGATGCGCTCGCGGGCCGCGGCGGTGACGACCGGGCCGAACCAGCCGCGGTCGACCGCCTCGTCGCGGCCGATGACCTCGGCGCGGTCCCGGACGGCCGCGCTCCACGCGGCCGCCACTTCGGCATCGGCGCCGCCTTGGGTGTAGAGGTAGCGCATGCGCCCGTCCCCGGCGATCGCCTCGACGCCTTCGAGGAGGTCGGGGCGCCGGTCGACGCGGAGGCGCTCGGTCACGTTGACCATGCCGTGGTCGGCGGTGACGAACAGGGCCGCGTCCCTCGGCAGGTCGGTGAGAATCCCGTCGACGGCCTCGGACACTCTGGCGACGGCCTCGAGCCATTTGAGCGAGCCGATGCCGTGGAAGTGCCCGGCGGTGTCGATGTCGGGCAGGTAGGCGTAGACGAGGCTGCGGGGGCCGCGGCGGAGCGCGGCGACGGTCCCCTCGGCGACCTCGTCGGGCGCCGCGGCGGGCAGCCAGTCGGCGCCGCGGTAGATGGCCCTGGTCAGGCCGGTGTCGCGGAAGGCGCCGTCGGAGACGACGGTGCAGGCGACGCCGTCGGCCTCGGCGCGTTCGAAGCAGGTCGGCTCGGGCTGCCACGTCTCGGGGTCGGGGCTGCCGTCCCAGCGGATGTGGGTGACGAGGTCGCCGCTCTCGGGCGCGCGGACGGTGAAGCCGATGATGCCGTGGAGCCCCGGCGGCATCCCGCAGGCGAGCGAGGCGAGGCTGATCGGCGTCGAGGACGGCACGGTGGCGGTGATCGGCGTCAGGGTGCCGATGTCACCGTTGCGGATGGCCTCGATGGTGGCGCTGGCCTGCCCGGCTTGATGAAGCAGGTGGTAGCCGAAGCCGTCGAGCAGCAGCACCGCGACGCGCCGGATTCCCGCGAGCTCGCCGTCCCGCAGCAGCACGCCGTTCGCGCCGTCTGGAACCCCGAGGGCCGCAAGCGCGGTGGGCATGACGTCGGCGAGAGTGCCGGTGCCGTAGGCGGGCCGAAGCGGCTCAAGGTGCGGGCTCGAACGCATGGCCCTGAGGCTATCCGGTCAAGTGAGCACCCCGCCACGCAGCCGGGACCGGCTCGGGCCGGAGGGGCGGCGGCCACGACTGATTCATGTATCATGAATAAAGTATTTGATTGCTTTATATAAAGGAGGCGTCATGAGTGTTACGACCTTGGATCTCGACGACTCGGTGCTCCAGAAGGTGCTCACGCTCTCCGGCGTGCGCACCAAGAAGGACGCCGTCAACCTCGCGCTGCACGAATACGCCGAGCGCCACGAGCGGATCGCCGCCCTGGAGTACTACTCGGAGATGGGGAAAGACTGGGATTACGAGTCGTGGAAGGCCCTCCACGACCGGGAGAAGGCCGGTCTGGAGTGATCCGGTACCTCATCGACTCCTCGGCGTTGTGGCGGATCCTTCGCGATCCGGCCGTGCGCCGCGCCTGGGAAACGGTGATCGTCGCCGAGGCGGTCGGCTCCTGCCATCCCCAGCGAACCGAGTTCCGGCGCTCCGCACGCGACCGCGACGAGTTCGACCAGATGACCGAGATGTTCGAGCGCCTGTATCCCGATGTGCCGGTGCACAAGTCGGCCCACCGGTGGATCGATGCCGCCCAGTACCGTCTCGCCGGCAAGGGCAAGCACAAGGGCCTCTCGGTCGTCGATCTCACCGTAGCGGCCACGGCCGCCTACCACGGCGTCACCGTCCTGCACGACGACAGCGATTATGCGGCCGTCGCCGATGTGGTCGGGGATCTGCGTCAGCGCAACGTTCACGACCTGCCCGATCAGGGTTCGGGGATCTCCAGGCCGCTTCGGTAGGCGATCGCCACGAGGCCGGCGCGGTCTCTCGCGTCGAGTTTCGACAGGAGCCTGCCCACGTGGGTGCGGACCGTGGCCGGGCTGATGAACAGGTGGCGGCCGATCTCGTCGTTGGTCAGGCCGGTGGCCACCCAGCGCAGGATCTCCAGTTCGCGCTCGGTCAGCTCGCCGAGCCTCGGGTGGGGCCTGGACGGGCCGCTGCGGCCCTCGGCGTAGGCGTCGATGACCTTGCGGGTCACGTCCGGCGACAGCAGCGAGTCGCCCTCGGCGGCCAGGCGGACGGCCCGCAGGATCTCCTCGGGCGCGGTGTCCTTCATGACGAACCCGGCCGCGCCGTTCGAGAGGGCGTCGAAGATGTAGGAGTCGATCTCGAAGGTCGTCATCATCACCACGCGGGTCGCGTCCAGGCTGGAGTCGCGGCTGATGCGCCTGAGGACCTCCAGGCCGTCGAGGCCGGGCATGCGGATGTCGAGCAGCGCCACGTCCGGCTGGATCTCGCGGATGAGCTCCCACGCGTGCTCGCCGTCGGTGGCCTCGGCGGCGAGCCGCATGTCGGACTCGTCGGCGATGAGCGTGCGCAGGGCCATCCTGATGAGGGACTGGTCATCGGCGACGACGAGTTCGATCATGCGCTGCCTCCTCCATTGCGGGCGTAAGGAAGTTCGGCGTGGACGGCGAAGCCGACGCCGCTCGCCGGGCCCGCGTGGAACGAGCCGCCGTGGGCCTGGACCCGTTCCATCATCCCGGTGATGCCCTGGCCGACGCGGTCGGGGTCGACCTCGCCGCCGCGGCCGTTGTCGTCGATGTCGATGGCGAGCCGGTCGGCGCCGCAGTCGATCCTGGCCGTCGCCGCGGTGGCCTCGGCGTGGCGGATGACGTTGGTGAGCGCCTCCTGGACGACCCGGTAGGCCGTCGCGGCGATGCGCGGCGGGACGGCCTCGGCGTCGCCGGTGATCGCGCAGTCGACCTTGAGGCCGCCCTTGCGGATGTCGGCCACGAGCGTCGGGACGTCGACCAGGGAGAAGGCCGGGCGCAGCTCGGGCTGCTCGCCCTGGCGCAGCGGCACGAGGGTCGCGCGCAGGTCGTCGAGGGCGCGCGTGGAGGTGTCGCGGATGGCCCTCAGGTTCTCGACGACGCCGGGCGCGGCGTCGGGCCGCTTCTCCAGGACGTGGAGCGCCACGCCCGCGTTCATGCTGACCACGGCCAGGCTGTGGCCGACCACGTCGTGGATCTCCCTGGCCATCGCCACGCGCTCGTCGGCGCGGTGCCGGTCGCGCCTGGCCGCGGCGGCCTGGGCGCGGGCGTGGCGGGCCTCGCGGGCGATCACGCCGCCGACGGTGGGGACCGCGAGGTAGATGAGGGTGATCGAGATGTTCACGACGAGGCTGTTCGGGTCGTCGAGCACGAGTTCGTAGAAGACCGGGAACGCCACCAGGAGCACGCCGAGCAGGATCAGGCTCGTCTTCAGGGGCCTGGCCATGACGTAGGAGAACACCGCCACCGCGGGCAGCACGTAGATCGGGCCCTCGGGGTAGCCCAGGGCCACGAAGTACCACAGCGCGAGCATGGAGCCGAACAGCGCCGCCTCGGGCCAGACGCGGCGCACCGTCAGCGTCGCCGCGCACAGCCAGATCAGCCCCAGGGCGCCGCCGCCGGGGTGGTGCCCGCCACCCGCGCCGAACGTCGCCGCGGAGACGAGGACGGCGAGGACGACGGCGATGCCGACGTCGCCCAGGATCGCCAGGCGTGTCGGCCGTGTCTCATTGCGCTGCGTGGTCACGGCTCCAGACTACGGCCGCGGGGCGGCGGTGCCCTCGGCCCGGAGCCGTATGCGGGCGTACGCGCCTCAGCGTATGGGCTTGCGCGCGAGCAGGTGGATCTGCGCGGCCATGTCCCTGAACGGGATGCGTGAGGCCGTGGCGAGCTCGAACTCGCGCAGCTCCTCCCCCGAGCCGGCCTCGGCTCCGGCGATGGACGCGGAGATGAGGTCGCCGACGACGCCGACGCCGTGGACCTGCTCGGTGACCAGGCCCGACGCGCCGATCAGGGCGGTCAGGGTCGCGGTCTCGAAGCGCCGCTTCATGGTGTCCTTGCCGTCGAGGATGCCGTCGACGTCGACCAGCAGGTCGAGGGCGGTCGAGAAGTTCCCGGTGAGGGCCTTGCCGAAGACGGCGGCGATCCGGTTGGCCACCAGGACGCTCACCGCCCCGCCCTGCGCGCACGCGTCCGCAAGGGCGTCGAGGGCGGCCTCGGGCTCGTCGATCATCTCCAGCACCGAGTGGCACAGCACGAGGTCGGCCGTGCCGGGCTCGACGACGTCGGGCAGTTCGTCGGCGTCGGCCTGGACGGCGGTGAGCCGGTCGGTCACGCCCGCGTCGGCGGCGCGCTGCCGCAGCGAGGCGAGCGCGTTCGCGGACGGCTCGACGACGGTGACCTCGTGCCCGAGCTCGGCGAGCGGGACGGCGAAGCCGCCGGAGCCGCCGCCGACGTCGACGATCCGCATGCGCGCGCCGGTCCCGCAGGCGAAGCGCTCGATCTCGGCCGACAGCACCGACCACACCACGGCCACCCGGTGGTGGTGCGTGGTCTCGGTGATCTCCTTGGGAATGTCGACCATGGCCCTCACATTATCCTCTGCTAGTCGCGAAGATAAGGCGGATTGCGCCGCATCGCGCGCAGATATGCCGGGTTGTTGACCAGGTACCGGCGCCACAGCCGCCTCGGCTCCTTGGCGAGCCGGTAACACCATTCGAGACCATTGCGCTGCATCCACGGCGGGGCCTGCGGGACGAGCCCGGCGTGGAAGTCGAAGGCGGCGCCGACGCCGAACAGGGCCGGGGCGGTGAGCCGCTCGCGGTGCGCGGCCATCCAGCGCTCCTGCTTCGGCGTGGACAGGCCGACCCACACCAGCTGCGCGCCCGAGTCGTTGATGCGGGCGACGACCTCGGCGTCCTCGGTCTCGGTCAAGGCCCGGAACGGCGGCGAGTAGGACCCGGCGATCTTGACGCCGGGGATCCGCTCGGCCAGCTTCCTGGCGAGGAGCTCGGGGACACCGTCCTTGCCGCCGTACAGGAAGGACGACCAGCCGCGCTCGGCGGCGCGACCGAGCACGTTGAGCATGAGGTCGGGCCCGTAGACGCGGTCCATCCACTCGGCCCCGGCCTTGCGCCCGGCCCACACCATCGGCATGCCGTCGGGCGTGGTGAGCCCGGAGGCGTTGTGGATGGCCTTGAGCTCGGGGTCGCGCTGGGACTCCATGACGCCGTGGACGCCGGTGACGCACACGTAGTGGCGTTCGGCGGCGTCGATCCAGCGGGTGATCTCGGCCAGCGCCATGGCCTGGTTGATCGTGGAGACGCCGACGCCGAGGACGTCGACGCGGCGGAGCTTGGGGTCGGCCATTACGGGTTGCCCGTCCTACAAGTTGTACTTGGCCTTGACCTGGTCGTAGACCCACGCGTAGGTCTTGGCCATGCCTTCGCGGAGGGTGACCGAGGGCTCCCAGCCGAAGTGCTTCTGGATGAGCGTGTTGTCGGAGTTGCGGCCCCGCACGCCCAGGGCCCCGTCGACGTGCTTGAGCTTGATGTCGATGCCCGCGATGTCGGCGACGAGGTAATAGAGGTCGTTGATGGTGGTCAGCTCGGAGGAGCCGAGGTTGAGCGGCTCGGTGACGTCGCCGCGGGTGAGCATCTTGGTGCCGTGGACGCAGTCGTCGATGTAGGTGAACGAGCGGGTCTGCTCGCCGTCGCCCCAGATCTCGACCTCGGTCTCGCCGGTGAGGGCGGCGACGGCGATCTTGCGGCAGGTGGCGGCGGGGGCCTTCTCGCGGCCGCCGTCCCAGGTGCCTTCGGGGCCGTAGATGTTGTGGTAGCGGGCGACGCGGGTCTGGAGGCCGAAGTCCTCGCGGAAGTGGCGGGTCATGCGCTCGGAGAAGAGCTTCTCCCAGCCGTAGCCGTCCTCGGCGTCGGCGGGGTAGGCGTCCTCCTCCTTCAGGGCGGTGACGTCGGCGTCGGTCTGCTTGTACCCGGCGTAGACGCACGCCGAGGAGGAGTAGAAGAAGCGCCCGACCTCGGCGTCCTTGGCGGCCATGAGCATGTGGGTGGAGGGCAGGACCGAGAGCATGCACAGGGCCTTGTTGTTCTCGATGAAGCCCATGCCGCCCATGTTGCAGGCGAGGTTGTAGACCTCTCCGGCGCCGTCGCCGACGGCCTCGCGGCACGCGCCGAGGTCGGCGAGGTCCCGCTGGAGGTTCTCGACCTCGGGGTGGACCTGGTACCACTCGTCGAGCGGCTTGACGTCGACGGCGCGCACGGTCTTGCCCTCGGCGAGGAGGTCGGCCACCAGATGTCCGCCGATGAACCCACCGGCTCCCGCCACTACCGCGTCCACGCCTGCAGCCATCGTCACTCCTCATGCATTCGTACGGGAATCAGGGAGCCTTCAGCCTACCCGGGCGACTTCGGGGCCCACCAGTCGGGAAATGGGGTCTCAGTCACCTTTGAGCAGATGTGCCGGTCCGACCCTGAACAGGCCGGGGTCGGGGTCGGCGGCGATGCCGGGATCGACGCGCGGGGCGATGCAGTACAGGCGCGCCGGAGGGTCGCCGAGCAGGCGCCTGACGTGCCTGAGCCGCTGGAGCTGCTGGTAGCGCATGATGAAGGCCCAGCGGATGGTGCCGAGGGCGAGGAGGCCCCCGGAGGCGTCCCAGGCGGCGACCTCGACGGTCCGCAGCTGCCGGTGGCGCGGGTCGGGGACGACGACGCGGGTGACCTCGGCGGCGGCCGGGTCGCCGAGGGCCCATTCGCGGGCGAGGCGGGCGTATTCGGCGCGGCAGACGTACCGGTCGAAGCGGGCGTGGTTCATGCGCCACAGCTTGTCGGTGATGCGGCCGCGCCGCCACCGCTCCAGGTGCGGGGCCATCATCGCGTAGTAGAACCGGGCGAGCCGGTCGTCCACGCTCCAGAAGGGGTCTTCCGGTGCGAGCGGGTTCGCATCGGCGCGCACGAGCCCGGCGTCGGCGAGGCGGGCCAGGACGGCCTCGGCGTCGACGGCGGCCAGGCCGGACCTGGAGCGGAGGTCGTCGAGGACGCGGGGGCGGACGGTGAGGTTGGCGAGGACCTTGTCGACCCGCTCGTCGGGCCGCTCCCCCAGCCTGGTCTCGACGGCGTGCTCGCAGAGCCCGAACAGGGGGTTGTCGGCATTGAGGAACGTCGACTTGACCCAGGCGGGGACGTCGGCCCTGGCGCGCGGCAGCTCGCCGGCGTGCGCGAGGAGGGCCGGGTCGGAGCCGAGGAGGGCGTGGACGCTGATGGCGGCCTCGGCGTCGTCGATGCCGAGGGCGCCCGTTGAGGCGCGCAGTTCGCTCATGATCCCAGCTTTCTGTGCATGATGTGCATGCCGACCAGGCCGTGCACGGGGTGGCGGAACCCTTCGGGGACGATCGCGAGCGTCGTGAACCCGAGGGAGTGCCAGAGCCCCACGGCCTGCGTGTTGGTCTCGACGACGGCGTTGAACTGCATCGCGAGGAAGCCGTCTGCGGCGGCGCGGGCGATCGCGGCCTCGCCGAGGGCGCGGCCGACGCCGCGGCGGCGGAATGCCGGGTCGACCATGAACCCGGCGTTGGCGACGTGCGAGCCCTGGCCGGGGTGGTTGGGGTGGATCTCGACGGTCCCGGCCACTTGGTCGTCGATCTCGGCGACGAGGGTGGCGCCGGGCGGCTCCTTGTCCATCCAGAACGACCTGGTCCACGCCTCGGGCGTGTCGCGGGGCCACGGGTAGGTCGCCCCGGCTGCGATGATGGGCTGCGCGAAGGCCCAGATGGCGGGCCAGTCGTCCGCTTCGGCGTCACGAATCCGCATGCCTGCCAGCATATTCGTTCGATTCCCGCCTGAATCGGCGCGGTAGGCGGATTGCCGCGCGGCGGCGAGTGGTTCGGGCGGTGGTGGGCGGCGGGAGGGCCTCCCCGTCACCGCGGCGGCTGCCAGTCGGACAGCGACGAGATCCGGTTCGACAGCCACGAGTCGGGGATGGCCCGCAGGATGCCGCGGGCGACGCCGGGCCCGCCGGAGGCGACCGTGTGGACGCGCCTGGCCACCCGCGCGACGCGGCGGATGCGCGCCGCCCTGGCCCGCTCGTAGGCGTGGAGCGCCTCGGGGATCGACTCGGGGCTGCGCCGCAGCGCCCACCCGAGCGTGACCGCGTCCTCCAAGGCGAGGCTCGCCCCTTGGGCGAGGATCGGGGCGACGCCGTGGGCCGCGTCGCCCATGAGCACGACCCCGTGGTTGCCCTCGGCGTAGTGGAGCCTGGACGGCAGCGGCCACACGTACCTGATGGGCTGCTGCGTCAGCTCGGAGGGCCTGGTGGCGGCGATGAACTTGCCCACGGGCGCCGGCCAGTCGGCGAACCAGCGGTTGATGAGCTCGTGCTGGATCTGCGGGGACTCGGGCCGCATCCCGCCGGGGACGGTGGCCCACCAGCAGGCCCCGGCCTGGCCGAGGTCGCCGTAGCCGAAGCGGCGCCGGTCGGGGCCGTAGATCTCGACGGCGTCGGAGTCGCGCTCGGGCGCGCGGTGGGCCGGGATCGTGGCGCGGAAGGCCACCACGCCGGCGTCGACGGTCGGCGCGCCTTTCGCGATGACCTCCCGCGTGGGCGAGTCGATGCCGTCGGCGGCGACGACCAGGTCGGCGTCCCAGCGGCGCGTGGCGTCGCCCGCGGCGAGGTCGACCAGGTCGATCCGGGAGACCTGCGTGGCCGGGTAGACCTCGACGTCCCGGCCGAGGTGGCTGACGAGCGCCTCGTAGAGCACCGCGTTGTGGACCATGACCGACGGGGAGCCGTCGTCGGCGCCGAGGACGGCGGCGGAGAAGGACCCGGCGAGGCGCTCCTCGGAGCGGATCTCGAAGCGGTCGACGGGCGTGCCTCCGGCGTCGAGGGTCGCGTCGAGGCCGAGGGCGCGCAGGGCCCTGACGCCCGAGGCCCACAGGATCATGCCGAGGTTGTCGCCCCGCAGCCGCTCGCGGCGCTCCAGCAGCGCCACCCGCCACCCGAGCTTCGACAGGACGATGGCGCTGGCCAGCCCGGCGACGCCGGCGCCGACGACTACGGCTCTACGGTTATGCACATTGCACCTGCCCGGGGGAAGCGGTGGAGGTCAGCGGTCGTCGCGGGTGGAGCCCGCCTCGGTGGATTCCTCTGAGGTCGCTTCGGCGCCGCTGCCGTCATCGGCACTGTCGTCATCGGCACTGCCGTCGTCAGCGCTGCCGTCGTCTTCGGCCGCGCTGTCTTCGGCGCCGTCGGTCTTGCCGGTGCCGTCGGCCGCCGGAATGGGCGACTCGGTGCCCTTGGGGAGTCCCCCGCGCACGTACCCGGCCTCCTCGGCCTCCTCGGAGTCCCAGTCGACGGTGACGGGCCGGTCGCCCTCGAGCACGAAGACCTGCCTCCTGCCGCGGACCCGCAGCAGGTAGACGACCGCGCCGACGATGACGATGACGCTCATCCACTGGTTCAGGCGCAGCCCGGCGAAGGCCTCGGCGGGGTCGATGCGCAGCCCCTCGATCCAGAACCGCCCGATGCCGTAGAGGACGACGTAGAGGGCGAAGGCCCTCCCGGCGCCGAACTTCCACTTGCGGTCGGCGGCCCACACGACGAGCGCGACGCCGAGGTTCCACAGCAGCTCGTACAGGAAGGTGGGGTGGAACGTCGCGTACTCGCGGTAGCCGTTGACGCGGTTCTCCAGGTCGATCTCGACGGCCCAGAACGCGTCCATCGGCTTGCCGTAGAGCTCTTGGTTGAACCAGTTGCCGAGCCGCCCGATCGCCTGCGCGACCGGCAGGCCGGGCGCGAGGGAGTCGGCGATCATCGCGAACGGCAGCTTCATCTGGCGGCTGGCGAGCCACACGCCGACGCCGCCGAGCACGATCGCGCCGGGGATGCCCAGGCCGCCCTCCCAGACGGCGACGATCTTCCACGGGTCGCCGTCGGCGCCGAAGTACGCCTCGGGGCTGGTGAACACGTGGTAGAGGCGGCCGCCGATGATGCCGAACGGCACCGCCCACACGGCGATGTCGAGCACGGCCCACTTCGGGGCGCCGCGCGAGCGCATCCGCGCCTCGGTGATCCAGCAGGCGGCGACGATGCCCGCGATGAGGGCCAGCGCGTAGGCGCGGATGGGGATCGGGCCGAGGTGCCAGACGGATTCGCTCGGACTGGGTATGAATGCGAGGTCCACGACGGTTAAACCTATCGGTTGGCCGAGTGCGGCTTGCGGCAGGCCGGTGCTCAGCGCCGCACGCCGGCGGCCAGGTCGGCGGTGAGGTCGGCGAGGCGCTGGTGGCCCGACGGGATGTCGTCGGTCTCCAGGTAGCAGCCGACGATGGCCGAGCCGACGATGACGGCGTCGCCGTAGGAGGCGACCTCGGCGGCCTGGTCGCCGTCGCGCACGCCCAGGCCGACGCCGATCGGCAGATCGGTGTGGGCGCGGGTGCGCTCGACGAGCGCCGGGGCGGCCGTGGAGGTGGCGGCGCGGGCGCCGGTGACGCCCATGACCGACTGCGCGTACACGAAGCCGCGGCAGGCCCGGACGGTGGCGGCGATGCGCTCCTCGGTGGACGAGGGCGCGACCAGGAAGATCCGGTCGAGGTCGTGCGCGTCGGAGGCGGTCAGCCACTCCTCGGCCTCGTCGGGGATGAGGTCGGGCGTGATGAGCCCGGCGCCCCCGGCGGCGGCGAAGTCCCGGGCGAAGACGTCGACGCCGTAGCGCTCCACGAGGTTCCAGTAGGTCATGATGAGGATCGGGACGCGCCCGGCGACGGCCTCGACGACCTCGAAGGCCTGCCTGGTGCGGAACCCGGCGGCCAGGGCCCGGTCGGCGGCGCGCTGGATGGCGGGGCCGTCCATGACCGGGTCGGAGTAGGGCAGGCCGACCTCGATGATGTCGGCGCCGTGGTCGATCATGATGTCGATGGCCTTGATGGAGTCGGCCAGGGTGGGGAAGCCCGCCGGAAGGTAGCCGACGAGCGCGGCGCGGCCCTCGGCCTTGGTCTTGGCGAATGCCTCAGCCGTTCTCACTGCTGGTCCCCCTTGTTGTCGGCATCGCCGAATCCGAAGTAGTCCACGACGGTGCCCATGTCCTTGTCGCCGCGCCCCGAGAGGTTGACCAGGACGATCGATCCGGGATCGAGGCTCGGCGCGATGCGGAGCGCCCCGGCGACGGCGTGGGCCGATTCGATGGCGCAGATGATGCCCTCGGTGCGGGCGAGCTTCTCGAGCGCGTCCATGGCCTCGGCGTCGGTGACCGCCTCGTACACGGCGCGGCCGGTGGCGGCGAGGTGGGCGTGCTCGGGGCCGACCGCCGGGTAGTCGAGCCCGGCCGAGATCGAGTGCGACTCCTTGGTCTGGCCGTCCTCGTCCTGGAGGACGTAGGTGCGGGCGCCGTGGAGGACGCCGATGCCGCCGGAGTTGATGGCGGCGGCGGTGCGGCCGGTGTCGAGGCCCTCGCCTCCGGCCTCGAAGCCGTAGAGCTTGACGTCGTCGTCGAGGAAGGCGGTGAAGGCGCCCATCGCGTTCGAGCCGCCGCCGACGCAGGCGGCGACGGCGGCCGGGAGGCGCCCGGCCCGCTCGAGCAGCTGGGCGCGGGCCTCGTCGCCGATGCCGCGGCAGTAGTCGCGCACGAGCCGGGGGAACGGGTGCGGGCCGCCGACCGAGCCGATGAGGTAGTGCGTGTTGTCGACGGTGGCGACCCATTCGCGCAGCGCCTCGTTCATGGCGTCCTTGAGGGTGCGCGAGCCGGTCGTGACGGGCACGACCTCGGCGCCGAGCAACTGCATCCGGGCGACGTTGAGCGCCTGGCGGCGGGTGTCCTCCTCGCCCATGTAGACGGTGCAGTCGAAGCCGAAGTAGGCCGCGGCGGTGGCGGCGGCGACGCCGTGCTGGCCCGCGCCGGTCTCGGCGATGACCCTGGTCTTGCCCATCCGCTTGGTCAGCAGGGCCTGGCCGAGGACGTTGCGGATCTTGTGCGCGCCGGTGTGGTTGAGGTCCTCGCGCTTGAGCCAGATCTCGACGCCGGCCTCCTCGGAGAGCCGGTCGGCGCGGTACAGCGGCGAAGGGAGGTTCCCGTACTCGCGCAGCAGGCGGTCGAACTCGGCCTGGAACCCGGGGTCCTCCAGCGCCTTGGCGTGGGCGATGTCGAGCTCTTCAAGCGCGGCGATGAGCGCCTCGGGGACGAACCGTCCGCCGAACTCGCCCCAGTGACCGAACACATCCGGTTGCGGCACGGTTCTCTCCTCCTAGATCGGTCGCGGCGTGGCCGGGTGGGACCCGGCGGTCACCAGTTCGGCGACGGCCTCGCGCGGGCTCTTCTGCTTGACCACGCCCTCGCCGACGAGCACGGCGTCGGCGCCGGCCGAGGCGTAGCGGATCAGGTCGCGGGTGCCCCGGACGCCGGACTCGGCGACCTTGACGACGTCGCGAGGCAGGCCGGGGGCGATCCGTTCGAACACCGAACGGTCCACTTGGAGCGTAGACAGGTCGCGGGCGTTGACGCCAATGACTTTCGCCCCGGCCTGGAGCGCCCGGTCGGCCTCGGCCTCGGTGTGGACCTCGACCAGCGCGGTCATGCCGAGCCCCTCGACGCGCTCGTGGAGCGAGACGAGGGTGTCCTGGTCGAGGGCGGCGACGATGAGCAGCACGAGGTCGGCGCCGTGGGCGCGCGCCTCGTGCACCTGGTAGGGGGAGACGACGAAGTCCTTGCGCAGCACGGGGACCTGGACCTTGTCGCGCACGGCGTCGAGGTCGTCGAGGCTGCCTTTGAAGTAGTTCGGCTCGGTGAGCACGCTGATGACCGAGGCGCCGCCCGCGGCGTATTCGGCGGCGAGCACCGCCGGGTCGGGGATGTCGGCGAGCGCGCCCTTGGAGGGCGAGGCGCGCTTGACCTCGGCGATGACGCTCACGCCGCCGCCGTTGAGGGCCGCGTAGCCGTCGATCGGTCCCTCCGCTCGCTCCGCCGCCTCGCGGATCGCCTCGAGTGGGACTTCGCGCTGCCGCCGATCGAGATCGGCGCGGACTTCGGTGATGATCTGTTCCAGCACGTTCACCTAAGATCGTCCCTTCTCCTGCGCCGATGCGGTGATATTAGGCGACGAGGGGTCCTGGCCGGAGTCGAGGGCGTTCCACAGCTTGACCGGATCCTCTGCTATGGCATCGCCATCGACGGACTTCGAATCGTAGCGGGCGGCGGGCTGCTGCTCGTAGCGCGCCTCCGATGCGGCGGGCCAGCGCCCGGCGTAGGCCGTCGCGGCGGCCCCGGCGGCGGCGATGACGAGCCCGGCCGCCGCGAGCCCGATCGGGGCGATGCCCTTGTCGAGGTGCAGGGCGCCGCCGAGGGCGACGGCGAGCCCGGCGAGCGCGGCGAGGGCGCCGACGACGCGGCGCGCGCGCCGCCCGACGGCGAGCATCGCGAGGAACGCCGCCCCCGCGGCCAGCGCGCACGGCAGCGCCCAGGCGACCAGGTCGCCGCCGGTCTCGGAGGCGGTGGAGGTCATGCCCATGGCGTTCTCGACGGTCTTGGAGGCCCATTCGCGAGTTACGGCGAGCGCCGCGGCGCCGGTGGCGGCGAGCCCGACCAGGACGGTCCTGGCCCGCATCGATGCTGGCGTCATGCGATCTGCCTTCCAGTGAAGCAGGTCCGGGTGCCGGTGTGGCAGGCCGGACCGGTCTGCTCCACTTGGAGCAGGACGGTGTCGCCGTCGCAGTCGATCGACACCGACTTGACGGCCTGGTGGTGGCCGGACGTCTCGCCTTTCACCCAGTACTCGCCGCGGCTGCGCGACCAGTAGGTGGCCTTGCGGGTGGCGACGGTGCGCCGCAGGGCCTCGGCGTCCATCCACGCGAGCATGAGGACTTCGCCGGTGTCGTGCTGCTGGGCGATGGCGGGCACGAGCCCGTCGGCGTTGAACTTGAGGTCCGCTATGGCGTCCTCGCTGGTCTGTCGGCCTTCCACGTCTACCGATTCTGACCTGTTCGGTGACGGGCCCGCCACCCGGGGCCGGATGTGGGCGGATCATGGGATTCTTGCGGGCATGAATCGTCCGTATGTGATCGTTTCGGCCGCGATGAGCATCGACGGCTTCCTCGACGACGACTCCGACAAGCGCCTGACGCTCTCGAACGCGGCCGACCTCGACCGGGTCGACGAGGTGCGCGCCGGGGTGGACGCGATCGCGGTGGGGGCCGGGACCGTCCGGGCCGACGACCCGCGGCTGCTGGTGCGCTCTGAGGGGCGGCGGGCCGCGCGGGCGGCGTCGGGGAGGCCGGCCTCGCCGCTGCGGGTGGTGTTCTCCCCTTCGGGGCGGCTCGATCCCTCCGCGCGGCTGTTCAACAGCGGGGAGCCGGTTCCGATCGTCTACACCTGCGAGGCGGGCGCGCGCCGCGGTGCCGATCTGGCCGCCGAGGTGGTGGCGGTCGGCGAGGACGCCGTCGACCTGCCGCGGGCGCTGGCCGACCTGGCAGGGCGCGGCGTGGGGCGGCTGCTGGTGGAGGGCGGCGGGCTCGTCCACACGGCGTTCCTGTCCTCGGACCTGGTCGACGAGGCACATCTGGCGGTGGCGCCGTTCCTGCTGGGCGAGCGGGGCGGGGCGCGGTTCGTCCGCCCGGCGCTGTTCCCGCAGTCGCCGCGGCGCCCGCTGCGTCTGGTGGAGGCGCGTCCGATCGGGCAAATCGTATTGATGGTGTACCGGCGCGAGTTTCCGTCATCATATGCCTGAAATATCCCTTAGGGTGATCGCATCGGCGTAGGCCTTCGCACAGGGATTGGAGTCGACGATGACCGAACCCGCACCACCCCCGGGTGACACCTCCGATGAGGCCGCCGAAGGCCAGCCCATGCCGGGCGCCTCCGAGACCGAGGCCGAATCCGGGGAGGCGACGCGCCCGGTCGACAAGATCGTCTTCGGCATCAGCGCCGTGGTCGTCCTGGCCGTCATCGCCGTCGGCGCCATATTCCCCGACGGGTTCGAGGAGGCCTCGACCACGGCCCTGGACTGGGTGATCAACCACTTCGGATGGCTGTTCGTCATCGCCGCCAACGTCTTCCTCGTGCTGGCGATCTACCTCGCCGCCAGCCGCTTCGGCAGCATCCGGCTCGGCCGCTCGGACGAGGAGCCCGAGTTCAAGACGCTGCCGTGGATCGCGATGATGTTCGCCGCCGGCATGGGCATCGGGCTCATGTTCTACGGAGTGACCGAGCCGCTGACGCACTACCTCAACGCGCCGCCGCCGCTGGAGCTCGACCCCGCCTCGCCGTTCTACAACGACGACCTGATGCGGGGCTCGATGGTCTACAGCTACTTCCACTGGGGACTGCACCCGTGGGCGATCTACGCGGTGTCCGGTCTGGCGCTGGCGTACTCGACGTTCCGCAAGGGCCGCGGCAACAGCTTCAGCGAGGCCTTCGCCCCCCTGATCGGCGGCAGGCGCTGGGGTCCGGCCGCGGGCCGCACCATCGACGTGTTCGCGATCTTCGCCACCGTGTTCGGGACGGCCGCGAGCCTCGGCCTCGGCGCGCTCCAGGTGGCCGTGGGGCTCGACCTCGTCGCGGGCGTGCCCGGCTCGACGCAGCTCGAGCTGTTCGTGATCGCGGTGCTGACCGCGGCGTTCGTCCTCTCGGCGTTCTCGGGGGTCAACCGGGGCGTCAAGTGGCTCTCGACGGCGAACGCGCTGATGATCCTGCCGCTGCTGGTGTTCGTGTTCATCGCGGGGCCGACCCTGTTCATCCTGGACTCCTGGCCCTCGTCGATCGGGTCCTACCTGTCGAGCCTGGTCAAGCTCTCCAGCGTCACCGGCGCGTTCGGCGGCGAGGACTGGATGGCGGCGTGGACGATCTTCTACTGGGCGTGGTGGCTGTCGTGGGCCCCGTTCGTGGGCACCTTCATCGCCCGCATCTCGCGGGGCCGCTCGATCCGCCAGTTCATCGTCGGGGTGCTGCTGGTGCCCTCGGCGGCCTCGACGGTGTGGTTCTCGATCCTGGGCGGCACGGCGATCTGGCGGCAGTCGAACGGCGTCTCGGACTACAGCGCGTCGGTGGCCAAGGGCGAGGAGTACGCGCTGTTCGCGCTCTTGGACTCGCTGCCGTTCTACAGCCTCATGGGCGGGCTGTCGATGCTGCTGGTGGCGATCTACTTCGTCACCGGCGCGGACGCCGCGTCGATCGTGACCGCTTCGCTGTCGAGCCGGGGTTCGCTGGCGCCGAAGAAGCGGCTGGTCGTGTTCTGGGGCGCCGTGACCGGCGCGGTGGCGGCCGTGCTGCTGCTCAGCGGCGGCCTGGAGGGCCTGAAGAACGCGACGATCATCGTCGGGCTGCCGTTCGTGCTGGTCATGCTGGTGCTGTGCGTGTCGCTGGTGAAGGAGCTCTACGGCGACCCGAGCGCGAACCCGCTGCGCCAGCACCTGCGGCACAAGGGCTTTCGCGAGGCGATCCAGCGCATGGTCGGCGAGGAGGTCAGCGCGCGGTCGGACGAGACGGGCAACCGCTGGTACCGGGGCCGCCTGCGGTTCGGCCTCGGGCCGAAGCGGCGTTCGAACCAGGAGGAATAGGCCACGGCTCGCGTGCCTGGACAAGGACGGCACTGCTAGGTTGTGGGTTG
This sequence comes from Glycomyces arizonensis DSM 44726, assembly GCF_000482705.1. Classification (GTDB taxonomy): domain Bacteria; phylum Actinomycetota; class Actinomycetes; order Mycobacteriales; family Micromonosporaceae; genus Glycomyces; species Glycomyces arizonensis. Next base: position 57,837 of record NZ_AXWO01000031.1, read on the forward strand.
ACCCCCACCACGGAAGGAATCCTCATGAAGGCGATCGTGGTCGAGCAGACCGGCGGCCCGAACGTGATGCGGCTGCTCGAAGGCGACGACCCGGGCCCGCGCCCCGGGCAGGTCGCCGTCCGGGTGGCGGCCGCCGGTGTGAACTTCATCGACACCTACCACCGCTCGGGCGCCTACCAGCTGCCGCTGCCGTTCACGCCCGGCATGGAGGGCGGCGGGGCCGTGGTGGCCGTGGGCGAGGGCGTCACCGAGTTCAAACCGGGCGACGAGGTCGCCTGGGCGCAGGTGCCGGGCTCCTATGCGGACATCGTCGTGGGCAGGGAGGCGGACTTCGTGCCGGTGCCTTCCCGCGTGTCGACGGCGACCGCCGCGGCGGCCATGCTCCAGGGCCTGACGGCGCAGTACCTGTGCAACACGGTCTACCCGGTGCGCGAGGGCGACACGGTGATCGTCCACGCCGCGGCGGGCGGCGTGGGGCTGCTGCTGACGCAGATCGTGAAGTACAAGGGCGGCAAGGTCATCGGGACGGTCTCCACGGACGCGAAGGCCGAGCTGGCGCGCTCGAACGGCTGCGACCACGTCCTGTTCTACGAGGACTTCGGCGCCAAGGCCCGCGAGCTCACCGGCGGCGAGGGCGTGGCGGCGGTCTTCGACGGCGTCGGCAAGGACACCTTCGAGGAGGGCCTGTCGGCGCTGCGGCGGCGCGGGACGATGGCGCTGTTCGGCCAGTCGAGCGGCGCGGTGGCGAAGTTCGACCCGCAGGTGCTCAACGCGAAGGGCTCGCTGATCCTCACCAGGCCGAAGCTCGACGACTTCATCGCCACCAGGGAGGAGTACCTGGAGCGGGCCGCCGACGTCTTCGGGATGATCGAGGACGACAACCTGCTCATCCGCGTCGGCGAGAGCTTCCGCCTCGACGAGGCCGCCGAGGCCCACCGGGCGCTGGAGAGCCGCAAGTCCACCGGCAAGCTGCTGCTGATCCCCTGAGCTCCCCGGTTCGCTGACGGGCTAGATGATTGATTCCTAATGGTCGTAGGCCGTGAGGGAGCGGAGGACCGGTTGTCCGGTCCTCCAGTTGTTCCAGATGGCGGCGGTCAGGGCGAGGATGCGGGCGGCAACGCGAGCGAAGACGCCTTCGGTGGTGCGCCCGCCGTGGTCTTCGAGGGTGAGCTGGTCTTTCAATGTGTCGATGATCGCCTCGATGCGTTGTCGGACACCGCCGAGGCTGCCGTGTTTGAACGGTTCGTTCTTCTTGTCGGGGCGGGCGAAGACGATCTTCAGCTCGTTCATCGCTTGGTGCCATTCGCGGCCGTCGAAGCCCTTGTCACCGATGAGGAACACCATCTCCGGGAGGGTCTTGCCGTCGCGGGCC
>NZ_AXWO01000032.1 GCF_000482705.1 Glycomyces arizonensis DSM 44726
GCTGATCCTGCCGGTCTGCTTCTCGGCGTGGAACCTCATCGTCTTGCGCACCTTCTTCATGACCAGCGTCCCCGGCGAGCTGATCGACGCGGCCAAGATCGACGGCGCCGGGGAGTTCCGGACCATGTTCAAAGTGGTGCTGCCGATGTCGAAGGCGATCCTGGCGGTCATCGGGCTGTTCTACGCCGTCGGCTACTGGAACACCTACTTCATCGCCGTGCTCTACACACCCGGACTGGAGACCAAACCCATCCAGGTACTGATCCAGCAATGGCTCATCGCCTCCACCCAGCCGGCCGGCCAGAACGCCGCCGCGGCCGCGGCCATCTCCTCGGGCATGGACAACGCCCCGGCCGCCTCACTCAAAATGGCCGCCGTCGTCTGCACCATCATCCCGATCGTGATCATGTACCCCTTCATCCAAAAACACTTCACCAAAGCCGTCATCACCGGCGCCATCAAAGGATGACCGAACCCGTCAGGCGTCCTTGCTCGACGGTCCTCACACCGGCCTCAGAGGCCTTGGCGGTCGAGGAAGTCCAGGACGGTGCGGTGCCAGGCGTCGGGCTGCTCCGCCATGAGGACGTGGCCGGCCTTGATCTGGGCGTACTCGGCGCCGGGGACGTGGTCGGCCAGATAGCGGTGGTTGGCCGGATCGACGAGCAGGTCTTCGGTCGCGGCGATCACCAGGGTCGGGACCGCGACGGAAGCGAGGTCGGCGGTCGTGTCGACCGCTCGGCCGAGGGCGACCTGGGCGGGGATGCCGTCGTGGACCCTCGCCGCGAGCGCCTCGACGGCCGCGGTGACCGCTTCGGGCGCCAGGCCGTTGGTGAAGTCCGCGCTGAAGGCCGCATGGAGCAAGAGCCGGGCGAAGGCGTCGTGGTCGCCCGCCCGCAGCAGCGCCGACCACAGGTCGAACGCCAGACGCAGCCGGTTGTCGGCCCGGGCGATCCCGGCGGCCAGCACCAGGCCGGAGACGCGGTCGGGGTGCCGCGTCGCCGCCCGCACCGCGACGGCGGTGCCCAGGGAGAAGCCGATGACCGCGAAGCGCTCGGTGGCGGCCGCATCGACCAGGGCGTCGGCGAGGCCGTCGAGGTCCAGTGGCGTGTCGTCGGTGGGGTAATCGGAGGCGGTGACGGTGTGGTCCTCGGCGAGCAGCGGGATGAGCGAGCCGAAGTTCGACTCGATGCTGCCTGCCGCGCCGTGGGCGAGGACGATGCCGGGGCCGGAGCCGGTGATCTCGGTGGCGAGGGCGATAGGGTTCGCGGAAATGTTCGTCATGGCGCCGACGTTATGGCTTCACACCAGTGTGAAGGTCCAGCAGAGGTGACGGAGGACATGATGTTGATCGGCGAGCTGTCGCGTCGGACGGGGGTGAGCGCCCGGCTGCTGCGCTACTACGAGGAGCAGGAGCTGCTGGTGCCGCAACGGGACTCGAACGGCTACCGCACCTACGCCGAGGACGCCCCCGCCGTGGTCGAGCAGATCCGGGGCTTCCTCGACTCCGGTTTGACCACGCGCGCCATCCGCGAGCTCATGCCCTGCCTGTGCGAGCAGGGCCTGCGGCACTGCGACCATTCCCGGGCGGTCCTCGACGACGGCCTCGACCGGCTCGAACGCCGGATCGCCGAACTCACCGAGCAGCGCGATCTCCTTGCCGAGCGGGTCGACGGGGTGGCGCGGCAACCGCTCAGGCCCGGACCGGGCTAGCTCAGTACGCGGCGGGGTTCGAACCCGGTCATCGCGGCGAGGGCGCGCCGCAGGGCCGCGGCGTCGGCGGGATCGAGGTCGGCGGTGAGGTCGGTGTCGATGGCTTCGGCGATCCGGTTGCAGGACTTGAGGAGCGCCGTGCCGTCGGCGGTGAGGGCGAGCACCTGGCGGCGGCGGTCGCCGGGGTCGCGCTCGCGGGTGAGGGCGCCGAGGTCCTGAAGCCGGTCGGCGAGGCCGACGAGGAGGCTCGGTGCGACCCCCATGGCCTCGGCCGCTTCCGCCTGCGAGCGCGCGCCCTGGTTCGCCAGGAGCGCGAGGAGGCCCGCGTGCTTCGGTTTCAGGCCGAGTGGGGCGATGCGGGCGGCGAACAGGTCGGTGATGGTGGTGCCGAGTACGCCGATTTGAAACGCCAGGGTGCCGGTCAGCTCAGCGGGCGATTGCTTGGACATGACGGCAATGATACATTGCAATAATGATTCACAATATGAATGATTCAACTCTTGCATCGAATGCGGACGCTCGCGTCCTGAGAGTCGCCCTGATGCTCAACCTGGTGCTCGCCACGGGCACCGCGGTTTCGGCGCTCCTCGCGCTGTGGCGACCCGAGCTGCTGCTCAACGGCACCCCGGCCGAGGCAGGCGCGGGGTTCTATGCGGCGGCGTACGCGGCGCGGGCGATCCCTCTGGGGATGGCAATCGCGCTCCTGGCCGGCGCGCGCGGGCTTCGGCCGCTCGAACCGCTGCTCCTCGTCGGCGCCGTCGCGCAGCTCGGCGACTTCGCCATCGCCGCGGCGGTCGCGAACCCGGGCATGGCGATCGGTTCGGCACTGTGCGCCGCGGGCCATCTCTTCGGCTGGCGGGCGCTCCGCGTCCGGCGACTGTCCGAGCGCCACCGGGAAGCCCCTGCTGAATCCGTGGTGCGGCAATAAGATTCGGACAACGGGAGGCTTCCTCGGCACGTCTGTCCGGGCGCGAGTATCTGACCGACGAGCAGCGGGAACGCCCGCGCCGGTGGGTCCCGGCCCGACCGCGGGCCGACCACCGGGCCGAGCCCGGCGTGGTCGGCGCGGGCCGGGTCGGCGATGCCGCGGAAGGGGACGTCGGTTTGCCGTCGCCTCCGGTCGGGTACATGCCGCGGCAAGCCAGTGAGGGACGTCTTGAAAGGCAGGTCGAGATGGCGTCGCGCACGATCAGCGTCTCCGGCCGCGATATCGACGTATCGAACCTGGGCAAGGAGTTCTACCCCGACGACCACGTCAGCAAGGGCGAGGTGATCGACCATTACCGGTCGGTCGCCGAGGCGATGCTCCCCCACCTCGCCGGTCGCCCGCTGACCATGCGCCGCTACCCCGACGGCATCGGCACTCAAGGCTTCTTCCAAAAGGACGCCTCGGACTACTTCCCCGACTGGATGCACACCGTCGAGGTGCCCCAGCGCGGCGGCGGCTCGGTCGACCACGTGGTGTGCGACGACGCCGCCGCACTGGCGTACCTGGCCAACCAGGCCACCATCGAATTCCACATCGCCTTGTCCACGATCGATGACCTGGATCGCCCCGACCGGCTGGTGATCGACATCGACCCGCCGCCCCAGACCCCGGTGGCCGTGCTCCGATCGGTGGCACGCCGAGCGCGGCACCTGTACGCCGAGATCGGCCTCACGCCGTTCGTGCAGGCCACCGGCGGACGCGGCTACCATGTGACCGCGCCGCTGGACCGCACCGCCGACTTCGCGTTCGTCCGCGACCTGGCCGCCGACATCGCCGACCGCCTCGCCGCGCGCGACCCCGACCTGCTGACCACGGCACAGCGCAAGCAGCGCCGCGGCGACCGGATCTTCCTGGACGCGGGCCGCAACGCCTACGGCCAGACCTTCATCGCGCCGTACTCGCTGCGCGCCAGGCCCGGCGCACCGGTGGCCACGCCCCTGGACTGGCACGAGCTCGGCCGATCCACCCCCGACGGCCACACCGCCGCGACGATCCGCAACCGCCTGGCGCAAAAAACCGATCCGTGGTCGGCCATCGACCACCACGCCACCGCACCAGACGCCGTCCGGAACCGGCTGGACACGATCGAACGCTGGTAAGCACCGCTCGCCGGGGCGGCCAACACCCCGACCCCGGGAGGCGGGCTGTGATTCGGGCTGTGTCAGGATGCGCAGTGGACTCACCTTTGCCTCTGAGAGGACACGGTTTCAATGCGACGTGTGTCAAGAATGGTCCGCCCCATCAACGCGGTGATGCAGCCGGCGTCCAACCGCCAAAGGAACGACGTCGACGCCGTCTTCGACAAGACCGTTCGCCGGGCCGAGGCCGCTTCGGGCGGCAGCGCCGCGGGCGACGAGGCCTTCGTCGAGGAATACCGCTTCCTGATGCGCCAGATCGCGGCCGTCCCAACGGTCTCGGGGCTCGGCTGGACGGGCATCGTCGGCGACATCCGCGGACGCATGACCAACCGCTTCCGCGTCCGCCGCCTGCTCGCCGAGCACCCCGAGATCGCCGACGAGCCGATCGAGCGGCCCATCATCGTCACCGGCCTGCCCCGCACCGCCACCACCCTCGCCCACAAGATCCTCGCCAGGCCCGAGTCCAACCGGGCCCCGCTGATGTGGGAGCTCCAGGCCACCGACCGCGCCGACATCGACCCGGCGATCCGTAAGCGCCGCATCAAGGTCGCCACCCAGGCGGCCAAGTTCGGCCACGGCTTCTCACCGGTGCTGCCACAGATCCACCCCATGGAACCCGAATCGCCCGAAGAGTGCGTCTTCGCGCTGCCCCACGGCCGCAACTGGCTGGTGTGCTTCCGCATGCCCGGATACCGCGACTGGCTCGCGTCGCACGACTTCCTGCCCGACTACCGGTACTACCGCCAAGTGCTCCAGGTCCTCCAGTTCGGCGGGCCTCGGAAACGCTGGGTCCTCAAGTCCCCGTACCACATGGAGCACCTCGAGTCCCTCCTGAAAGTCTTCCCCGACGCGACGATCATGTGGACCCACCGCGACCCGGGCACCGTCATGGGCTCGTGGTGCTCGCTCATGGAGACCGGCGTGGCCCTGTGCAACCGCGAATACGATCCCCACCAGATCGGCCGCGACTGGCTCGAGATGCTCGGCGACATGGTCCGCATCGGACGCGACGTGCGCGCCAGACTCCCGCGCGAGCGCGTCGTCGACGTCTCCTACCACCAGCTCACCGCCAACCCCTACAGCGAGCTGCCAGGCCTGTTCGCGAAGCTCGGCATGCCATGGACCGGCGCCGACGAGGACAACCTGCGCGACGTCCTCGCCCGTCCGGGCATGAAGCGCGGCCACGAGTACAGCCTCGCCCACTACGGCCTCGACGTCGACATGGTCGACCACACCTTCGGCGACTACGTCCGCATGGTGCACAACATGCGCGGCTGATCGTGAATGGAGGGGGCCTTGCCGCGTGTCGCGCTCTCCGGCGCTCGGACGGCTGCCGCTGAAGCGAGGGCGTCGCGGTCCCGCACTTCCGCAATAAAAGTACACCTCTTGGTGAATACACAGATCAGTGTATTGTTCAGTCATGGCTGTACTCACATACGGGGAGGTGCTGGCCCGCTTCGGTCACGCCCTCTCCGACCCCACCCGCTCGCGCATCCTCCTGGCCCTGCGCGACGCCCCCGGCTATCCCGCCGATCTGGCCGAGACTCTTGGCGTCTCGCGGCAGTCGCTGTCGAACCACCTCGCCTGCCTGCGCGGGTGCGGGCTCGTCGTCGCCGTCCCCGAGGGCCGCCGGACCCGGTACGAGCTCGCCGACGCGAAGCTCGGGCACGCCCTGACCGACCTCCTCGGTGTGGCCCTGGCAGTGGACCCCGAGGCGTGCGAGGCCACCGCCGAGGAAGGCTGCTGCTGATGGCCCGGCTCCCTCTCGCTCCGATCACGCCCGGCCGCCGCGATCGCCTCACCCGCATCGTGCGCGCGCTGGTCGCCGCCACGATCACCTACAACGTCGTCGAAGCGGTCATCGCCCTGTGGGCCGGGACGCTCGCCTCCTCGACCGCGCTGATCGGCTTCGGCCTCGACTCGGTCGTCGAGGTCTCCTCGGCCCTCGCCGTCGCCTGGCAGTTCTCCGCTCGCGACCACGCGGCCCGTGAAGCGCGCGAGCATCGCGCCCTGAAGGTCATCGCCGTGTCCTTCTTCGCCCTCGCCGCCTACGTCACTTACGAGTCGGCCACCGCCCTGTACTCCGGTCACCAGGCCGAGCACTCTGCCGCGGGAATCGTCCTTGCCGCGGTCTCCCTCGCGGTCATGCCGTTCCTGTCCTGGGCCCAGCGGCGCGCGGGCCGGGAACTCGGATCCGCCACCGCCGTCGCCGACTCCAAGCAGACCCTGCTGTGCACCTATCTGTCCGCCGTCGTGCTGGCCGGCCTGGTCGTCAACAGCCTCTTCGGCTGGTGGTGGGCCGACCCCGTCGCCGCCCTCGCCATCGCCGCCGTCGCCGTCAAGGAAGGCCGCGAAGCCTGGAAGGGCGACAACTGCTGCGCCCCCGCCGGTCTCGCCGCGACCGCCGACAGCGCCGAGGACGCCGGGTGCGCGGACGGATGCTGCACCCCGTCACCGGCCGCCGCGCCGCCCGCCCCGCTCCGGCTCGGACGCGAGGGCGGCAGGGTCGAAGAGTCCTCGCCGCGTCCGCTCTAGCAGTCGCACCCGGCGGCTTCGGTGGCGTTGGAGAGTCCGGCGAGGGCGCGCATGGGGGCGGTGAAGGCGTCGCAGCACAGCGCGTAGACGTTGCTGCGGCCCTGAGGCGTCACGGTGACCAGGCCGAGTTCCCGGAGCGGTGCCAGGTGGTGCGAGACGAGGGTCTGGGCCAGGCCGGTGGCCTCGGTGAGCTCGCGCACGGTCCGGTCGCGTTCGGACAGCAGCAGCACGATCGCGAGCCGGTTCTCGTCCGACAGCGCTTTGAACTGGGGTGCGAGGTCGCGGGCGCGGTCGATCAGGGCCCCGTCGGGCCCGGCGGCGACCGGCTTCGGCTTGCGATCGATCTGGGTGTCCATCCGTCAATTAAACCACGGAACTTGCCATCAACAGTAGATACTGATATTACTTAGATCAGTTGATGCAGTCGCGAGACGCGCGACCGCTGCCGATACCGGAGGACACCATGTCGAACCTCGAAGGCTCCCGCATCCGCACCGTGGCCGTGATCGGCGCGGGCCCGGTCGGGCTCGCCGCCGCCGCGCATCTGGTCGAGCGGGGCCTGACCCCGATCGTGCTCGAGGCCGGGGACGGCCCCGGAGCGGCGATCGCCCAGTGGGGGCACCTCCGCCTCTTCTCGCCGTGGCGGTTCGACATCGACCCCGCCGCCCGCCGCCTCCTCGAAGCCACCGGCTGGACCGCGCCGGACGAGGACCGGCTGCCGACCGGCGCGGAACTGATCGAGGACTACCTGGCGCCGCTGGCGAAGGCCCTCGACGAGCACGTCCGCTACGGCACCCGCGTGACCGGTGTCGCCCGACTCGGTGTGGACAAGACCAACACGATCGACCGGGACGGGCGCGCCTACCTGCTGCGCACCGCCGCAGAGGCGGGCGTCGAGGACGTCGTCGCCGACGCGGTCATCGACGCCTCCGGTGTCTGGGCCCACCGCAACCCGCTCGGCGCGCACGGGCTTCCCGCCGTCGGTGAAACCCCCGACGCGCCCTGGCAGGCCGGACCACTCCCCGACGTGCTCGGCTCCGAGCGGGACCGGTTCGCGGGCAAGCGGACCCTGGTCGTCGGGGCCGGCCACTCGGCGGCGAACACGCTCCTGCTCCTCGCCGAGCTCGCCGAGACCGAGCCGGGCACGAGCGTGATGTGGGCGATCCGCGGCACCGACCCGGGCAAGGTCTACGGCGGCGGCGCTGCCGACGCCCTCCCCGCGCGCGGCACCATCGGCACCCGCCTGCGCTCACTCGTGGAATCGGGCGCGGTCGAGCTGGTCACCGGCTTCACCATCCGATCGTTCACCACCCGCCCCGACGGATCGGTGGCGATCCGCGGCGCGACCGGCAGCCTCGCGGTCGAACTCGAAGTCGACAACATCGCCGCCGCCACCGGATTCCGGCCCGACCTGGAGATGCTGCGCGAGGTCCGCCTCGACCTCGACAGCGTGGTGGAGGCTCCGGCGCAGATCGCGCCGCTCATCGACCCGAACTTCCACTCCTGCGGCACCGTCCCCGCGCACGGCGAGGCCCACCTCACCCACCCGGACGCGGGTTTCTACATCGCGGGGGTCAAGTCCTACGGCAGGGCCCCGACGTTCCTCCTCGCCACCGGGTACGAGCAGGTCCGCTCCATCGCCGCCGCCCTCGCCGGCGACCGCGAAGCGGCCGACCGGGTCGAGCTCGACCTGCCCGAGACCGGCGTCTGCTCCTCTTCACGGGCCCTCGATGCGACCAGCATCGCCGACGCCGCCGAGGCGTCCGGGTGCTGCGGCAGCACCGCGACCGCCGAAGCGGACGAGGCCGACTCCGGGTGCGACACCGACGCGTCCGCCTGGGGCACGCCCGCGTCCAAGGAGCCGGTGGCGGTTCCGGCCCGGGGTCTGGCGACCGGGGTCCCGCACGGCCGGGCCGGACAGCGCATCGAACTCCCGCAGGTCAAGGCCAGCGGCGGCGGCTGCGGCTGACTGCGGGGAAATGCAGTGTCCCGGTTCGGGGCGGGCGGGGCGGCGGCTGCCGACTGCCTAGACACTTGTCAAAATAGACGCATGTCGAAACAGCACCTGCCGCTCGTGGACGACGCGGGCTGCCGGGTCCCGCTCGTGGCCGAGCCGCTCACCGCCGCGCAGGCCGAGAGCCTCGCGCCCGCGTTCAAGGCCCTCGGCGACCCGGTCCGGCTGCGGCTGCTGTCCCTCATCGCCTCACACGAGGGCGGCGAGTTGTGCGTGTGCGACCTGACCGACGCCTTCGACCTCAAGGCCCCCACCATCTCCCACCACCTCAAAGTCCTCAAGGCCACCGGCCTGGTCACCGCCGAGCGCCGCAGGGGACGGGTCTGGTACGAGGACCGGTTCCTGCCGAAGATCGGCCCGTTCGCCCTCTACGGACTGCTGTTCACCATCGTCGTCCTCTTCGCCCTTCAAGGTGAGGCGATCATCGCCCGGCCCTGGGACGTCGTCCGGATAGCCGTCCCGCTGCTGGTGTACTTCGGTCTCATGTGGGCCGGGTCCCTCGCCCTCGGCAAGGGCATCGGCCTGGGCTACGAGCGCTCCCCGACGCTCGCGTTCACCGCGGCGGGCAACAACTTCGAACTCGCCATCGCCGTCGCCATCGCGACCTTCGGCGCCGCCTCCGGCCAGGCCCTCGCCGGTGTCGTCGGGCCGCTGATCGAAGTCCCCGTCCTCGTCGGCCTCGTCTACGTCAGCCTGTGGGCCAGGCGGTTCTTCCCCGCCCTCGAACTCCGGGCGGCCAAGTCATGACCGAAACCGGCAAGCCCGAAGGCAAAGGAACACCCGCCATGTCCGCCAAGCCGTCCGTCCTCTTCGTCTGCGTCCACAACGCCGGCCGCTCCCAGATGGCCGCCGGGTGGCTCACCCACCTCGCGGGCGACCGCGTCGAGGTCCGCTCCGCCGGTTCCGCCCCCGCCGATCAGGTCAACCCCGCCGCCGTCGAGGCCATGAGAGAAGTCGGCATCGACATCGCCGACCAGAAGCCGAAGATCCTCGCCATCGACGCCGTCGAGGCCTCCGACGTGTGCATCACCATGGGCTGCGGCGACGCCTGCCCCGTCTTCCCCGGAAAGCGCTACCTCGACTGGAAACTCGACGACCCCGCCGGGCAGGGCGTCGAGGCCGTCCGCCCCATCCGCGACCAGATCAGAATCCGCATCGAACACCTCATCGCCGAACTCCTCCCCAGCGATCAGCCGACTCGCCACTGAGTTGCGGCCGCCCTTGACCTGACTTGACTGCCGTAGCGGCCGACTCGGCGCGACGCGGCACCGCGAAGCCGCCGCAGGACGTCCTCGCACCTCTGCTCGAACGCGGCCCGCCAGGTGGAGAAGCGCGGGTCGAGGAAGGGCCCGAAGCCGGTGCCCTTGATCGCGTCGAGTTCGGCGTTGCGGGCGCCGAGCTGCTCCCAGTAGTCGGCCAGCTCCCCTGGTGAGAGCGCTCCCTCGATGATGCCGATGTTGTCGGCGTCGATGCAGGGCATGAAGAAGTAGGGTGCGTCGCACACCTCCAGGCTCGTGTCGGCGAACAGGACCTCGGGGACGGGGGCGTCGGTGTGCTCACGGATGAGCGCGAGGGAGGCCAGTTCGATGTCCATGGCCCCTTGCTCGTAGGTCATCACCTCGACCCCGGGCGGGGGCGCGATCTTGAGCACGACGTCCCGCCCGCCGCGCAGCCGGATCTTGTAGGCGACGTTGAACCAGCCGTGGCCGAGCTCCTCGGCGAAGTCCTCGCCGGCCGGGACCCGGTCGGGCCCGAACGCTTTGGCGATCATGGCCTTGAGGGTTTCGGGGGTCTGGCGGTTCTCGGTGATGCTCTCCATCGGGGTTCCTCCGCTCATGGACTGGTGGACGGTGGTGCGGGTCAGGTGCCGATCGCGGTGATGCGCCGGACGGCTTCGGCGACGACCTGAGCGTCGTGGGGCTCGGTGTCGAGGGCGCGGTGAATGGTCAGGCCCTCGATGAGGGCGTCGACCATGCGAGCGGTGGCGGGGTCGAAGTGGCGCTCCAGAGCGGTACGGGAGCGGGTCATCCAGGCGTTGGTGAGCGCCCGGAAGGCGGGCTCGCGGGCGGCGAGGGTGTACAGCTCGTGAGTGAGGACGAGGTCGCGCGGGGAGGCGAAGACGGTGTCGGCGATGATCGCGACGACCGCTTCCACGGCGTCTTCGCGAGTGGCGACCGCTGCCATGTGCTGCTCGAACTCGTCGCTCACCGCCGTCGCGAAGCGGGTGAACGCCTCCTGGAGCAACTCGTCCATCCCGCTGAAGTGGTAGGTCATCGAGCCCAGCGGGACATCGGCGGCGGCCGCGACCCTGCGGTGGGAGGTGCCGGCGACGCCCTCCTCGGCGATGACGTCGAGGCAGGCGTCGATGATCCGCTCGCGGCGGTCGGGATCATGGCGGCGCCGCCGCCCCGGCTCACTCATGGCCGGTCCCCAGCGTGCGGATCACCTTGGCGGGATTGCCGACCGCGACGACATCCGCGGGGAGGTCGCTGGTGACGACGGCGCCCGCGCCGACCACGGTGTTGTCCCCGATGGTCACGCCGGGGCAGACGATGACGCCGCCGCCGAGCCACACGTTGTCGCCCAGCGTAATCGGCTTGGCCGCTTCGAGCTTGTCGCGCCGCGGCCCGGCCTCGACCGGGTGGGTGGGAGTCAGCAGCTGCACGTTCGGCCCGATCTGGCAGTCCTCGCCGATCGTGATGGCGGCGACGTCGAGCGCCATGAGCCCGAAGTTCACGAATGACCGCGCCCCGATCCGGAGGTTGGAGCCGTAGTCGACATACAGCGGCGGGCGGATGAAGACCTCCTCGCCAAGCTCGCCGAGGAGTGCGACAAGGTGCCCGCGGGCGGTGTCGTAATCCTCGGCGAACGCGGCCCGGTACCGCTCGGCGAGGACCGCCGCGCGCCGCATCAGCGCCTCGAGTTCGGGGTCGTCGGCGATATAGAAGTCCCCGGCCAGCATCCGCTCACGCATCGACCGATCGTCACCCGCGAAATATTCACCGTCCACCATGAGGACGACCGTACACGAGTTGCGTACGATTGTACCCATGACCCTGCCCCTGCGGCGATCGAGGCAGTGAACTGACCGCTTTCTCCTGTTCAAGCTGCGAGGCCTTCGAGGCAGGGTCGCTTTGCAAGCGCCCCTGTGGACGGCCACCGGGGCCGCCCGCTCGATGCGATCACCGCCTACGTCGAGCAGCGCCTCGCGAACATCGAGCAGTACCCGGCGATGACGTCGCTCCACACCGAGGTCCCTCGGCTGGGGCCTCATCCGGGCCCTCCTCCAGATCGAGGTCGGCTACTCGGGCGAGATGGGATGGGCCGGAGGCAAAGCCGACTGGAAACCCTTCGGCGAGGCCACGCTGCGGCGACTCCTCACCTGACCCCGCTCAGCATCTGCCGATTTCACTGCAACGGGACGGCCCGGACCTCAGCCTCGTGGCGGATCCACCACGGCCCCGCCGTCGCCACTGAGCCTTTCCCGGCAAGGCTCTCGTGACTGCTCGTGATGAGATCCCCTGAGGTGCAACGAAGCCCTGTGGCGCGGGGGGATGCCTGAAATGACGGCCTTGGCGCGCTTCCGGTGCATTGGAGGACCATGGGGGCTTCGGTCGTCGCGTCGTGCGGCCTTGGCGAGATGCGGTCGATGGCCCTCGCTACGGTGGTGCTGTGACCGATGCCAGAACCGCTGCCGAAGCGTACTTCCACAGCCTTGAAGCCCGTGACTGGACGGCCTTGACCGGCCTGCTCGCCGAGGAGGTGGTCTACGAGATGCCCCAGACCCGGGAACGCATCACCGGCCGCGACAGGTTCCTCCGATTCAATCAGGAGTACCCCGGCGACTGGCATCTGGCCGTGTACCGCCTCGTCGCCGAAGGACGGCGGGCCGCTGCCTGGATCGATGCGCGGGTGGCGAAGGAACACCAGGACGCCTGCGTCTGGCTGGAATTCGACGAGGCCGGACGGGTCGTCCGCGTTGTCGACTTCTGGCCTGAGGCATACGAGCCACCGGCCGGGCGGGAGCACCTCGCCGAACGCTACTGAACCACAGCCCGCTGCGGTTCATCGGCATCACACCGGTACCAGCGCTTCCGGCTCTCGCCCACGCCCTGACGAAGCCCTCTGGTGAACAATGGAGTCACCGCACAACACCGTTGCCCCACAACGGCTTCGCTTGTCCGCCAATGTCACATGCCGCTGTGTCCTGCCGGTCGACCGGGAGGTCGTCACCTGGAAGCTCATGCAAAAAGCCGCTTTCGAGCGACGGCGGTGCATCTGGAGTTCGAGCACGATCTGCAGCGTCCGGTCGGCCTTGCGGAGCGGACGGCGGTAGCCGGTCTTCAGGACTTTCCACGACCGCGGGCGCGCGATGCTCCGCTCAACGACCCAGCGGCGCCGGTTCGACCTTTGACCAGGACGATAGTCGCGAAGAAGGCCGGAATGCGGTACCGCCACGGGAACGCCGACAACGGGACGAAGAAGAACGAGTCCTCGCGCTCGTAGGCAATGCGCTGTCCAGTTCGCGGGTCGACATCGACTTCAGGTGTCTGCCGCAGCCGTCGGTTGCACCACCACAGGCCCGCGGCCCCGACAAGGCTGCCGAGCAGCCAGCCGAGGGCGGTCGCCCGTGACTCGCTCAGCGGCGCTGGCTGGAAGCGTTCGACCAGGCCTCAGATCAGAAGTCCCGGAACAAGAGCGACTGTGCCGCTGCCTTGCCGAATCACCATGCCATCGCCCTGTGACCCGGCCTTCCGAGCCGCCTACCGGCTGATGGAGCATCATGAGCCTCGATCATGACCAGGCTTCGCATACGAACCGGCCGTTGCACCCAACGAAAGCCGCGGTCCGCGACATGGCCGACCGTCTTTACCGTTCGGGGTCGATCGCCCTCTCGGGGATCGAGTACTCCAGGGTGCTGGAGTCGTCGCAGCAGGAGTCGGCGGCGTTCACGGCAGCGGTGATCAACGGGTGCCACCGGTTCCGCGCCTCGCAAGGTTGTCGTCGAAATCGAGCACCAGCTGTGCTCCCCTCCTTCCGGCTCTTCGTGGTGATGTGCGGGCGGGTTACCAGGGGATATAGCAAGGGCACGCCGTTCGCTCCAACTGAAGGAGGGCCGGCGCACGCAGCGGCCCCTGCGGCTACCGGAAGTCCCTGGAGCCGCCTGTCGGCGTCTGCAGGTCAAGCGGTCCCAGCTTGTCGGCGATGAGGTTCGGCATGGCGCCGTCGATCGCGTCGGCGGCGTGCTCGACGGTGCCCCGGATGCGCATGGCTTTCGCGCCTGCCGCTACCGTTCGCCAACGCGCCCATAGTCCCGGCGTGCAGATGACGTTGCCGATGCCGGTCTCGTCCTCGATGCTCAGGAAGGTCACGCCCCGGGCGGTCGGCGGCCGTTGCCGGTGGGTCACCACACCGGCGATCTCGACGCGCGTCCCGTCCGGGATGCCCGGGAGGCGGTCGATGGGGACCACGCCCGCGGCGGTGAGGGCTGCTCGTGCGAGCGCGATCGGGTGAGTGCGGGTGGACAGGCCGAGCCCGGCGTAGTCGGCGCGGGCCAGTTCGGCGCGGTCCATGCCCGGCAGGGTCGGGGCTGGGGCGGCCGGTCCGGTGCCGGGGATCATGCCGGGCCCCTCGCGCACCACTCCGGCGGTCCACAGTGCCCGTCTGCGGTCGGGTTCGAGGCTCGCCAGGGTACCGGCGATCGCCAGGGCTTCCAGGTGCGCCTTGCCGAGACCGGCCCGGCGGGCCAGCTCGGCGATGTCGCGGAAGGGCGCCTCGGTGCGGGCGGCGGCGATGCGTCCGGCCGGGTCGGGGCCGAGTCCTTTGACCTGGTCGAGCCCGAGCCGGATCGCCGCGGTCCCCCGCGCTGGGAAGACCGGCGCGGTGCCGGTGTCGACGAGGGACGCGATCGGGCCGCTGGCGTTCACGTCGGGGGCGAGGACGGTGATGTCGTGGCGCCCCGCGTCGGCGATCAGCGATGCCGGGGAGTAGAAGCCCATCGGCTGGGCGGCGAGGAGTCCGGCGTAGAACGCGGCCGGGTAGTGGCATTTGAGCCAGGCCGAGGCGTAGACGAGGTGGGCGAAGCTGGCGGCGTGGGATTCGGGGAAGCCGAAGTCGGCGAACGACTTGAGCTGTTCGAAGATCTGGTCGGCCTGCGCGCCGGTGATGCCGCGTTCGGCCATGCCGGTGTAGAGGCGCCCCTTCAGCTGCTCCATGCGCATCGTGGAGCGTTTGGCGCCCATGGCGCGGCGCAGCCGGTCGGCCTCGCCGCCGTCGAACCCGGCGGCGTCGATCGCCATGCGCATCAGCTGCTCTTGGAACAGCGGCACGCCGTAGGTCTTCTCGAGTGCGGCGTGGAGGATCTGGGGGACCTGGTCGCGCCAGGGTTCGCCTCGGCGGCGACGCAGGTAGGGGTGGACGGCGCCGCCTTGGATCGGGCCGGGCCGGATGAGCGCCACTTCGGCGACGAGGTCGGCGAACTCGCGGGGCCGCAGCCGCGGCAGTGTCGCCATCTGCGCGCGGGATTCGACTTGGAAGACCCCGACGGTGTCGGCCCGGCACAGCATGTCGTAGACGTCGGTGTCGTCCGGTGGGAGCATCGCGAGGTCGATCCGGTCGCCGTGGGCCTCGGCGATCAGGTCGACCATGTGGTGCAGGGCTTCGAGCATGCCCAGGCCGAGCAGGTCGAACTTCACCAGTCCGGCGTCGGCGCAGGCCTCCTTGTCCCACTGGAGGACGGTGCGGCCGGCCATGCGGGCCGGTTCGACGGGGACGATCTCGGCGACCGGCTGCTCGGTGAGGACCATCCCGCCGGGGTGGATGCCCAGGTGCCGCGGGAGGTCGGCCAGTTCGGCGGCGAGGTGTCGGACGTCGGCGGGGAGGCCTTCGGTCTCGGCGGGGTCGAGCCCGTGCCAGTGATGCAGCCGCTTCGACCACGCCACGGCCTGGTCGTGGCCGTATCCGAGGACTTTCGCCGCGTCGCGGACCGCCGAGCGCGGCCGGTAGGTGACCACGTTGGCCACCAGCGCGGCCCGGTCACGGCCGTACTTGCCGTACACGTACTGGATGACCTCCTCTCGTCGGCCGGACTCGATGTCGATGTCGATGTCGGGTGGGCCGTCGCGCTCGGTTGAGAGGAACCGCTCGAACAGCAGCCCGAAGGCGACCGGGTCCACGTTGGTGATGCCGAGGGCGTAGCAGACCGCGGAGTTCGCGGCCGACCCGCGCCCCTGGCAGTAGATGTCGTGCTCGCGGCAGAACGCGACGATGTCGGCGACGATGAGGAAGTACCCGGCGAAATCGAGCCCGGTGATGACGCGCAGTTCGCGGTCGAGTTGCCGCCACGCCCCCGCGACCCGCTCGGCCTCGGGCGGCCCGTAGCGCTCACGCGCCCCGGCGATGGTCAACGTCGCCAGATAGGAGACGTCATCGTGCAGGCCGGGGACGGGGAAGCGGGGCAGGCGGGGGGCGAGCAGCTGGAAGTCGAACGCGCACTCGGCACCGATTCGGGCGGCTTCTGTGACCGCTTCGGGGACGTCGGCGAATCGCAACGCCATCTCCTCGCCGCTGCGCAGATGCGCACCGCTGCTGGCGGGCAGCCACGGGTCGACCTGGTCGAGCGTGCACCTGGCCCGGACCGCCGCTAGCGCGGCCGCGACCTTCGATCGCCGCGGCTCGGCATAGTGGACGTTGCCCGTCGCCACCACCACAACACCGCAGCGGCGGGCGACCGCGGCGAGGGCTTCGATCCGCTCCGCGTCCTCGGGCAGGTCATGGCAGGTGACCTCGACGGCGACGTTGCCGGGCCCGAACCATTCGGCCAGCTCCCGCAACGCCTGCTCGGCGGCCGCGGCGCCACCGGTCTCGAGCGCGGTCGTGACCGGGCCTTTGCGGCAGCCGGCCAGGACCATCCAGTGCCCACCGGCGTGATCGGCGAGCCGGGCCAGGTCGTAGCGGGGCAGGTCCTTCTCACCGCCGGCCAGTTTCGCCTCGGTGATCGCCCGCGAGAGCCGCCGGTACCCGACCGGGTTACGGGACAGGACGATGAGGTGCTGCCCGGCGGGGTCGGCCTGGCCGCGCCGGGCCCGGTCCATGCCGAGGTTCAACTCGGCGCCGAAGACCGTGGGCAGGGCGTGCTCGGCGGCGGCCACGGCGAGCTCGGCGACCCCGTACAGGCCATCGTGGTCGGTCAGTGCCAGGCCGCGCAGACCGAGCCGGACGGCCTCGGCAACGAGTACGGCCGGTGAGTCGGCGCCGTCGGCGAAGGAGTAGGAGGAGTGGCAGTGCAGTTCGGCGTACTCAGTCATACCAGCCGACCACGCTCCACCGTCCGCTCTCGACATACAGGAGCGCGGCGCGGCCGTCGGCCAGCAGCACCTGGAGCCGGGCGTAGCGGCGGGCCCGCTCCGGGTCCCACCAGCGTTCGGTCACCGGCCACGGCCCGGCCCACGCGAGAATCGGGGTCCGCTCGCCGTCCACGGCCACCAGTACCGGAGCGGCCGACAGGTCACCCCGGGCGGCCACCGCGACGGCGGACCCCGCCGCGTCGAGCACGGCGACGTGCTCGCCGGTTCCGGCCCGTGTCGGGAGCGGGTCGGGCAGGGCACCGGGCCACGGCCGCGTCCGATGCGGCGGGACGGTCTCGCCCCAGGGGATCTGGTCGTACTGCTCGGCCAGGTCGCGGCCGCCGGCTTGGAGGACGATCCGCAGGTTGTCGGGCCCGAGGAGGCCTTGGGCGTGCCGCAGGGCGGCCTCGGCGCGGGCGGTGGCGGCGTCCTTGGTCTCCCACAGGCCGCGTCCCGCGTCCATGATGTTGAGCAGGCCACCGGGGGCGAGCTCGATCGCCGCGAGCGCGTCGGTGCCTCCTGCGGTGAGCCAGCCGTCGAGCTGCCAGCGGACCCGCCGCGCCAGGTCGACGGCGTCGGCGGTGGGATCGACCTGCCAGGTGCGCTCCCGCGCCAGGCCGCGCACCGTGTGGGCGGTGACGGTCACACGCGTGCAGGCCAGGCCCCGGCCGGTGAGGGTCGCCAGGAGCCGTTCGGCGAGCGGGCGGGCGGCGAACGCGGCCTGCTCGACCGTCGCGTAAGGCTCGGCGGCATCGACGCGGACGGTCAGCTCCGCCTCGGCCCGCCGGAGCGCGAGCGGACGGGCCAGGTCCCCGGCCGCCAACTGCTGTGCCTGGCGAGCCGCGGCGCCGAACCGCTCGGCCACGGCCGCGCCCGGCAACGCGCAGAAGGCGCCGAGCGTGCCGATGCCCAGGTGCCGAAGCGTCTCGACCGTCTCCTCGTCGACCAGACCGGTGGCCGTCAGGTTCGCGATGTCGAGCGGCGCGAGGAACGCCGCGTCGCCGCCGGGCGGGACGATCCGGCCCGTCCCGGCGGCCATCAGGGCGGCGAAGAGACCATCGGCGACACCGGTGAGGCAGTCCTGGTCGACCAGGCCCTGGACGGTGTCAATGAGCGCCTCGCAGAAGACGGCCTCGTCCCCGGCCAGGGGCCGCAGCGGGATCGCCACACGACCGGGTTCGAGGACTTCGATGTACGGGGTGATGCGGTCGAGTGCCTCAAGCACCGGCTCGAACGCGGCCTGGTCCTCGCTCTCCCAGTCCGGCAGCCAGGCCACGACCGTGCGGGCGGGCGTCATCGGCGCCTCCGCAGATCGATGACGTTGCCGGGCCGGTCGCCGCCGTAGGGCCAGATGGTGGCCTGCCGCGAGGCGCCGCCGCGCCACCTGGCGGCCACCTCCAACCCGCAGGCGTTGAGGCGACCGGCGCCCCATCGGCGCCCGGTGTTGGCGCGCAGGCCCTGCCAGTGCGCCCCGGTCACCTCCAGGCGGGCGTCGGCTCCGGCGACGGGCCGGGTCTGCCACCACACGATCGCGGTCCCCGAACGGCGAGCCCGGGCGGTCAGGCGACGCTCCTGTATGGGCGTGAACGCCGCGCTCGGCGCCACCAGGACCGGGACGCCGCCCGCCAGGGCTGCGGCCGCATCGAGCAGCCGCGGCCCGTCCGCCTCGACCAGGACGAGCCGCGCCAGGTCGACACCGGCCGCGGCCGCCGCTGACGGGTACATCCCCGACAGGCCGACCACCGCGCACCACGCCCCGGCGCTGGTGGGGCCCGCCAGCAGACGCCACAGCAGCGACGTGGCCCCGACCCGTGCCGCGGCGAGCGCGGTCGCCGCGGCCAGGCCGCCGTAAGGCAGGAGCCGGGCGATGTCGGAGGTGACCGGCACCATGGACCGAGAGGAGGTGACGACCCCGCCAGACGCCCGCTCGGCGGGCGCGAGCTCGCCTGCCGTGCGCAAACCGAGCTGGGCGGCCAGCGCGGCCGCGGTCACGTCCTTCGACACCTCGACCCCCGTGAAACATCGAACGTATGTATGAGTTCAACATACCGATCTGAGTCAGCGGCGCAAGATCAAAAATCTGTCGAATCAATCTCAACGCCACGCTCCCTACGGCCGCAGGTTCTCGAGCCCTGAGCCGGCGGGCGTTTCTCATCAGGAGTGACGACGCGAAACCACCCAACGGCCGCGCCGGCCAGCCTCCGCATCTGCCAGCAAGGAGGAGACCCTGCCTCGGCGTGTCGCACAATGTCCGTCGACGACCTCACCGGCACCTGCGCCGAGCCGACCGCCCTGGCGGGCTGCGCCCGATCCCAGCGGGCCCGCGCGAGACCGACGGATGCCACCGGCTCTACCGAGCGGTGATCGTTCGCATGCGACATCACGAACCGACCCGCGCCCACGTCGTCCGCCGAACCGAAGACGGCAAATCCAAAAAGGAGATCATCAGGTACCTGAAGCGTTACCTCATCCGGGAGGTCTACCGAGCGAGGAGGGTGCGGACCTGCTCGGCCAGCCCGCGGATGTCCTCAAGGCCGAAGGCCACCCATTGCAGGAGGATGCCGTGGATGAGGGCGATGGTGACGCGGGCGGCGCCTTCGGGATCGATGGCGGCGGACACTCGGCCGGTCTCCTGGCCGCGCCGCAGGGCCGCGCTGAGGGTGTTGCGCACCTCGTCGAACCCGCTCACGGCCTCTGCTCGTAGCTGTGGGTGGCGCAGGAGCTCGCCCCATGTCTGGACGGCGCATCGGAAGAGCTCCGCGACCGATGTCGGCGTGGCACCGGCGGTCTCCTGGTGCATCGGCTGTACCGCGAGGTCGACGAGGTCGGCGATGCCCGCGATGGTGGTCCCGCCGACGCCCTCGGCCGCGTCGATCACCGGGTCGAAGACCGATCGGAACGCCTGGCGGGCGATCTCGAGGATGATCTCCTCTTTGCTCGCGAAGTACCGGTAGGGCGCCCCGGTCGAGACGCCGGCCTCGGCCGCGATGTCGGGCATCGAGGTCTGGTGGAAGCCGTCTCGCGAGAAGCAGCGCCGAGCGGCCGCAACGATGTCAGCGCGGCGCGCCTCCCGGTTCGCGGGCGTGAGTCGTGGCATGGGCTACTCCAGGGACGCAATCCAAAATGAATGATCGTTCACCTTGACAAGGCTAGCATCCCGAGACACCATCAAAGTGAACAACCATTCACGGATGACTTGGGGGCATCTCATGACCGAGCCGAAATTGACACTCGGCACCTACCACTACGAGCACACCGACGCGCTGTTCGACGGCAGCGTGGGCGTCGAGGGATTCGACGCCGACGTGAGAACCGAAGGGCTCGTCTCCGACCTGTTCCACCACATGGTCCAGGGCGGATACCACGCGGCCGAACTCGGCCTGACCTACTTCGTCCGGCTGTGGAACACGGCGGAGTCGCCGTTCTTGGCGCTGCCGATCTTCCCCAACCGCAACTTCCGCCACGCCTCGGTCTTCGTCCGCGCCGACAGCGGCATCGAGAAGCCGCAGGACCTGGCCGGGAGGACGGTCGGCGAGTTCGCGCTGTGGGGCCACGACCCGGGCGTGTGGATGAAGGGCGTCCTCGCCGACGAGTACGGCGTCACCGCCGACCAGTGCAGCTGGGTCATCGGCGGCACCAACTTCCCGATCCCGCCGTTCGCGTGGATTCCCCAGCCGGTGCCGGACAACGTCACGGTCCGCCACGCCGGTGACGGGCAGACACTGGGGGCGATGCTGCTCTCCGGCGAGATCGACGCCCTCATCTCGGTCGACGTGCCCCAGCAGATCCTCGCCGGTGACCCGCGGGTGCGTCGCCTGTGGGTCGACTACGAGGCCGTCGAGCGCGACTACTACCGGCGCACCGGCATCTTCCCGATGATGCACGTGGTCGCCATCCGCAAGGACTACCTCGCCGACCATCCCCAGGCGCCCAAGGCGATCTACGACGCGTTCCTTCAGGCGAAGGACGCGAAGGCCGCCCACTACCGCGCCCAGGCCTCCAAGCAGCACATGGCCCTCATGACGCCGTGGTTCAGCGAGCTGTTCGCCGAGAACCTGCGGACACTGGGAGAGGACTGGTGGCCCTACGGTGTGGAGAAGAACCGTACCGCCGTCGACACCTTCCTGCGCTACGCCCACGAGCAGGGCCTGGTACAGGAACTGCTGACCTGTGAGGACATCTTCGTGCCCTCGCTGCTGGAGTCCTGATGCCGCTCGACGGGACGAGCAGGGCCTCGCCTTTCTCCCGGCATCACAGCGGGAGACCAGCCGCCTGCTGCTCGGCCTGGCATCGGGCCGTCATGGATGCTTTCCTGCCTGGGTCGCCGACCAGTGCCTTGTGCCGGTTGCGGCGTCCGGAGCCTGGTTTCGAGGATTGCGGCGCCTGGTCGGAGCGGGCAATGAGCCGGGGACGGTCCAGCTCAGGGTCTGTTCGAGGAACCGGAAGGCGTGCTCGACGTCGAACCCGCGCAGCCAAGCCGACCAGAGCGCATCGAGCAGATCAGTGTCGAGGCCGCAGGCGCAGATCCAGAGCCAGCGCGGCCGGGGTGTGCCAGTGAGCGGGAGTCGCTCGGTCGTAAGGCGTATGAGGGCGCCTTCGTGACCGGCGGCATGGAGCCCGATGAGGCGGCCGTTGTCTTCGGGGTCTCGAAGGACTCGATCCGCAACTGGCAGGCCCGCTTCGAGGCCGGCGGCTTCGACGCGCTCCGCTCGGACCGGCCCGGCCGCCAGACCGGGGAGGGCACCAAGCTCACGCCCTCCGAAGAGCAGGCCCTGATCGGCGCCGCCATCGATTACGGTCACCGCTCCCACGAGGCAACCATCTCATGGCGGGTGGGAGCCGGTGGGCGGTGCATGGTCGAGTTCATCGAAACGCATCCAGCGGCCTTGACACCGGGCCTACGGTCAGCATCCCGCTTCCCGCCCCGGCCGGCTCGCCTATCGCAGGGGCGAGCGCCGCTTCGACCTTCCTCATCATCGCCTTGTCGCCCAAGGTGACCGCCGCTCGACCGGTGAGCGCCCACATCGCCTCCATGAGCAGATCACCCGTCGGCACCGGCGTCCGACGCAGCGCGGCTCGCGCCGCTTCGCGGCGTCCCGCCTCCAGTAGGAGCAGCGGCCGTACCCAGGATGAATATGGGCCCCAATCGGTATCGTCCCCGAACCGCAGCGGCCGACCGTGCTGCAAGCGCAGACACAGCAAAGCCAGCGACATCGCCCACCGCTGCACGTGCTGGAAGACGCCGGACTGCCGCGCCGCCTTCGAGGCCGGGGACGACGGCGGCGAGACGCTCCTGGCCATCGGCGAGGCGAAACTGAACGAGACCATGGGCAAGGCACATCTCGAACGACTCGAGCACCTCCGCGGCCTGCTGTCGAACCGCTTTGACACCGAGCACACGAAACTGGCGCTGTGCAGCACTCGGCCGACCGCCCGGACGTGACCCTACTCGAACTCGCCGATCGGTACGACGGCCGAGCGGGATCTTGACCGAGCAGGACCGGCCGCTCCCGCGTGACCGCTGGCGAGTGCTCATGGTCGATGCCGGTATTCGCGTATACAACAATGGCCGAGGCCGGGGACCCCGGGCAGGCGGTCCCATCGGCGTCAGCACAAGCCCTGGAGTCAACGCCTTTTGTCCCGGCTTGACGGGCGCATGTCGCAGGTGTGGGGATCGGCAGTGAGTGTTTCCATCGTGGAGTAGCTTGCCGCTCTATGGGCTCGTTTCGCGCAGGATGCCGCTTGGCCCGCTCGGGAAGTTCAGCGGGAGTCCTGAACAAGCGTGGGCGCAGGCCAGGGATTCGGTGAGGCCTCAGCGAAGCGCGTGCTTCGGTTCCGGAATCCGCACGTCGGGCCGGGCAACCCGGTTGGACACTGGCCGGTCGAGTCGATCTGGACTGTAGTCGGGCAGGACCCAAGGCGAGGGCGGCCCCGGCCGCTGGGGCCGGGACCGCCTGACATCCGCTCGCCTGTCAGCCGATGGTGCAGGTCAGGTCCGGAGCGGTGTTCGAGCCGCCGTACGTGGCGTTGAACCCGAACGAAGTGGACTGCCCGGAGGCCAGCGTGTCATTGTAGGACGCGCCGGTCGCGGAGACCGACGATCCGGACTGGCTCAGCGTGGCCGACCAGCTGTTGGTGACCTGCTGGTCGCCCGGCCACGTCCAGCTGACCTCCCACGATCCGGAGCCGCCGGTGCTGGCAACCTCGACGTTGGCGGTGAAACCCCCACCCCAGGCGTTGGCGACGGTGTAGGTGGCGGTGCACTCGCCGTCGGCCGGCGGGTCGGTCGGGTCGTCGGTGGGATCGTCACTCGGGTCCTCGGTCGGGTCCTCGGTGGGGTCGTCGGTCGGGTCGTCGCCCGGGTCGGGCTGCGAGCCGCCGCCGAACCACACGTCCGAGCAGGAGTAGAAGGTCTGGTCGAAGTGGCTGGCCTGCCAGATCACGTAGACCACGTGGTGCCCCGTCCGACCAGGCGCGCTGACCGGGATGTCGACCGGCTCGCCCGGCTGGTAGACGCCGGTCTCGACGACGCGCTCGAGGTCGCCCCAGTCGAGCGCGTCGGTGGTGGCGTCGTACCCCTGCCGGGTGACGTACACCCAGTAGTAGTCCGCGCCGTGCGTCGCCTGGTCCTCGTAGTGGAGTGTGAAGTCGTTGTCGAGCGAGGTGGTGTGCCAGTTCCCCGGATTGTCAAGCGAGGCGTACTGGGCGTTGTCCCCGGAGCAGAGCTTGTTGTCCGGGATGAGCTGCTCGTGCTGCCCCTGCATGCCCTCGCGGAGCAGGCTCATCCAGCTCCACATGGTGTTGGGGTTGGCTTGGAAGGCCTGGTAGCACATGGGGTCCTCGGTGGCCATGTCGGGATTCATGTGGTCACTTCCCCAGCGTTCCCAGCAGCTGTACTGCCGCGACGCCGGCGAGGTCGCCGTGCCGTGTGCGGAGGCCGCCTGGGTGGTGAAGAACAGCGCCGAGGCACCGGCCATGGCCGCCACCGCGAATGCCAGGATGAGGCTTCTGAGGCGGTGTTTTCTCGATCTGAGCATGATAGCGCTCCCAATAAGATGCTACATTGACATCTATAAATGTAATATAGATATGCCGGAAATGGAAACGTCCCCCGTCAGCAGCGCCGGAGGATGCGAGACCACCACCGGGCGCCGTCGGAAGCGAGGCGGTCGCCCTCGCGGAAGTCACTGCGCCGCCATGCTTCGCCCCTCGCATCGGACGACGTCACCGCCCAGGCGCTGAAGAGCGCTCCGGGTCGGCGTCGCCGGCCCCGTGAACCGCTGCGGCACCATGGCGCTTCGCCAGCGGGGCGGCACTCGCAGGTTGAAGTCGTCGCTCGCGCCTCTGAGGACGAGGGCTTCGACCCGCTTCGACGCGGGTTCGAACGCGTCGAGGGCGAAGAACTTCGTGTCGGCGGTGAGGGCCAGCGTGTTCCTTCTGACGCCGAAGTACAGGACGAGCCCGCGATCGGCCCCGTCGTTCCAGGTGAAGGTGCTCGGCGGTACCGGCGCCTCGCCGTCAGGGCCGGATTCGGCGTGCGCTTCGAGCTCCGGGCCCGTCGCCCACCATCGCGGGTTGTAGACGCAGTCCTCCAGGATGGTGATCCCGCGAGCGTTTCCAACGGCCGCTTTCGACCCGCGCTGCTCCTCGGGGGGTACGAGGCGTGCCGGCAAGCGTTGAGCATCGCCCGATGCGTGTCCTTCAGGAGTCCCCAGAACGATTCCGTCCGCAGACGGACGCCGATCGGCGCCGTCTGCGAGCAGTTCGCGACGGAGCGCACGTTGCCGCGGTCCCCATTGGAGTAGATGAGGAACATGGAGTTCCCATCATGGAGGGTCGGCTCCCCGATCACCACCGAGAACGCCGTGAAGATCGCGGAAGAGGGCGTCGCGCCGCGCGCCTTGTAGATCTTGGCGACAGCGGGAAGCAGCGCGGGCGGACGCAGGCCTCCGGAGCGGTACCGCGGTGTCTCGGCCCGCTCGCGCCTTCCCCAGAACATGGCGGAGGGGACGTTCCGGAACTGCTCGGCATGGTGTGCCAGGCACCGTTCGCCGTGCCTGACCGCGGCGGGCCTTCGCTCGTACCGAAGCCGGTCGCTGGGCCGCCATGCGCCCGCGTACGCCGGGGCGGGGCCTTCCGCGGCAGGTTCCAGGAGCGCTGCCGGCTCCTTTCGGAACGCCTGCATCCCCAAGCCGTCCGCCGCCGTGTGCGACAGTCCGATGGCGACGCTTTGCGGCTCCTGTCCCAGGTGAACACCATGGCCTTTATCAGCGGCCCTTCCTTGAGGTCATAGCGATGGTCTCGCGGTGCCCGCATCGCAAGGACCGACCAGTGGCCCGGATGGGGGTCGTCGGTCTCATCGACGTCCACGACGAACGTCCCCTGTGCGATGACCTCCTGTGTCGGATTCGTGCTCTCCACGTCCGTGGAGGTCTTCTGGCTGTCCGGCTCGGTAACCACTGCGCCGAAGCGTCGACCTCAGCAAGAGGCGGAATCGGGTCCGCGAAATCGGGCGCACCGAGGACTTCGGAGACGCCAGAGCTTTGACTCCGGCGAGGATTACAACGTCGAGTACGGGCGCCACGGGCATGTGGATGCAACCGGTCTGGGCCGGATGAGGCCATGTCTTGATCATGCCGTCGCTGCCAGGCTTCCTCCACTCCGACCTGCCCGACGGGCACCTGACCCGAGCTGCGATCGCCGACACCCTCCACCGCTTGATGACCGATGTCCTGGGATTCGAGCGCTACGGCGCCTTCGGCGGAGACATCGGCGGTGTCGCAACCACATGGCTCGGCGCACTCCACCCCGAACAAGTCACCGGCGTCCATCTGATCCACCCCCCGTTCCCCGCCGGCTTCGACGACCCGCCCCCGACACCGGCCGAGCAGGCCTGGTTCGACGCTGAGACGGCGTACGACAAGCTCGACGGCGGATACAGCGCCATCATGAAGACCCGGCCCGACACGATCACCGCGGCACTGGTCGACTCCCCAGCGGGACTGGCCGCCTGGCTGGTCGACAAATACCGAGACTGGAGCGACTGCGGCGGCGATCTGGAGACCCGATTCGACCGCTACGGCATCGGCCTGACCAGCGTCAAGAAACTGATCCGAGAGGCCCGTCGGTCGGCTCCGGCTCGATGATCGCCGAGTGGCTGTCGCGGACTTCGGCCTCGCGTTCCTCGGCGAGCCGCTTGGCTGCCGCATCGAGCACGACCTGTGCGAACAGCCGCACCTCGATCGGCTTGCGCCACTCGATCCCGACGATGACCGGCTCGTTCTTCATCATGCCCATGATCGAGGCTAGGACCTCAGCTGCCGAGGGTGCCGAAGACCTTGGGCCACCAGGCGCCCTCTTCGAAGGCCCGCTCGTCCACGGCCCGGAGCGTGAACCGCATGCCCCGGTTCAGGACCGCGCGCACGTCCGCGGCGCTGGCGGACTCGACCGCCGCGCCGATCCGGCGGAGGAACTCGACGAACCACCGGTAGTTCGAATTGACCCCGCGGACGGCCACAGCGGCAGGGTCGAACTGGAGGACCTCCGCACTTGCCGGGTCGAGCACGTACAGCAGGCTGGACTGCGGTTCGACGGCGCCCAGTACGATGAACTTGACGTCGAGGTCGGTGCCGTCGGCGCTGACCCGGATCTGGTCGAACGCCCGCAAGCCTTCGGGGAGCTCGGTGCTGAACAGGCCCGGAACGCCGTCGGGGACCTCGAGGTCGTCGGGCAGTGCGGCGGGGTCGATTCCCTTCGCGATCCAGGCCTCGCGCGGGTACTCCATCACACCGTCCTCATCGCAGGTTGCCTTCGAGTTGCATGAGGGCGATCGACCACCAGGACTCCCGGTCGGCGAACGCACCGGGGTCGACTGCGTTCAGGGTGGCGCGGAGCGCCTTGGCCCGCAGGGACCGCCCGGCCGCGCCGGTGTCGGCGTCGACGAACAGGGCGAAGTGGTAGAGGAACTCGGTCAAGGCCTTGAACGTGGCGTTGACGAGTTCGAGCGTGCCCTCCGCGACGCCCAGGAGTAGGACGCGCCCGGTCTTGGTGTCGAGGCAGAACAGCATGTTCTCCCGGTCGGAGGGGACCGCGCCGATCACCTTGAGTCGCATGGTCTCCTCTCCGCCGAGATTGATCGTCGAGTAGAGCTCGAACCGGCCGGTGAGGTAGGAGGTGTAGACGGCGGACATGTCGATGGGCAGGAAGTCGACCTCGGGGTAGGAGGCCGCCGGGGCCGCGAACTCACGCATCCACTGGTCCCTTGGGAAGCGGATGACGTTGTCAGGCTCCCACGCCCGCAGATACGCGTCGCTGTCGGTCACTGCGCCTCCCGTTCCTCGATGAGCCCGGACTCGACCAGGTAGGCGTACCAGGGGTCGGCCTCCCACCAGGGCTCGCGCTGCCGGTCCACGGGGCCGCGGATCTCCTTGTGGCGCGGGCCGAGCGCCACCGTGTCGATGAACTCGGGGACGTCGGCGCAGGTGAGAACCACCGGCGAGTCCCAGCCGTACTTGAAGTAGGAGTTGACGTAGACGATGACCTCACCTGAGGCCTCATCCATGAGGAGGGCGTCTTCGTAACCGATGTCGCCGATCCGCAGCCACGTCCTGTCATCGATCGGCTCACCGTCCGCATCGACCGGCCTCGACGCCGTCACTTGGTCCTCGGGCCGGACGTCCACGCCGCCGAAACTCGCCGCGGACGTCAAACGGTAGAAGTCACCCAAGCCGCCGGGCCACGCTCGCGACGGCTCGGCGCCGTCCGCGATCTCGAGCACGGTGTAGGTCGCGTACGGCGGGTCCTCGTCGGCCTCCTCCCAGCGGCGTTCGAGCGCTTCGGCCGCCCCGGTCGAGCGCAGCAGCGCGATCTTGCGGGCCATCGCGTCGCGGTGGTTCATGGTGCGTCTCCTTCATGGGTTCGCGGTACGGCAGTGCTCACTCTACGATGTTGATTCTGACCAGCGCCCCGTCCGGGACCTGCCGGAGCTGCGAGTTGATCTGCCCGCCCATGCCGTGGTTGGTGACCGATTCGATGGCCCACATGTTGTCCTGGTTGTCCTTGCCGCCGAGCTGGAGTTCGTGGGCGTGGTCGATCTGCTGCCGGTCCAGTTCCTGGAGCCGCTGGTTGACCTCCGCCTGAGTCTCGGAGGTGTGCAGGATTTCATACTCCTTGTCGCGGCGCCACTGGTCGACGGTGCTGCCGCGCTCGTCGCCGTCGCCGGTCTTCTTCGTCAGCTGATCGTTGTCGCCGAGTTCTTTGAGGTGGTTCGCCTTCGCGTCGAAGTCGGCCTGGTCCCAGTCCTCATGCTTGCGCAGGTTGATGTTCCACGAGCCGTCCCGGTTCTGCGTCGGCGGGTCCAGGTCCTTGGTGAACCCCGAGGAGTAGTCGGGCTCCTGCTTCGGTCGATCGGGCGAGCCCTTCTTCGGGATCTCCAGGACGGTGCCGTCGTCCAATTTTCGCTTGCGCCGGTGCGGGTGCTGCGCGGGCGGGCCCGGCTGCTTCGGGCGGGCCGCGGTGATGCGAGTGCGGGTCTCGGCGGCGTCGTCGGAGTGGCTGCGGCCGGGGAGCGGGCTGCGGACGTGGGTGGTGCCGGTGTCGGTGTCGGTGTCCGGGCGGCCGGTGTCCACATCGACATCCACATCGGTGTGCGGCCGGCGGCGGTGGAGGCCGAGGAGTCCGAACAGGATCGGGACGAGAACGGCTTGGCGGAGGAGTCGGCGCATGGTGCTCACCCGAAGAGGAGGTCGCGGAGGGCGGTGATGGAGTCGATGAGGCCGGTGATCCAGCCGAAGATCTTGCCGACCCACTCGGTGATCTTGATGACCGCCTTGGGAATCACCCAGGCCGCTCCGATACCTACCGTGAAGGCGACCTCGGCCGCCCAGGCGATGAGGGAACCGATGCACTCGGCGACGAAGTCGCGCACGAATTCGCGGACCATCGACACCAGTTGCCCCGCACCGCGGGTGGCGGTGCCGAGGGACAGGGCGGTGCCGCCGACGCAGGCCAGAACTTCGGCATTGGCGTCGGACATGCCGCGGTAGGCGTCCGAGGCCGCGCCGGTCCATGACTGGACGTCGGCGAGGATCGAAGTCATCTGCTCCGACATCGCGAAACACTCATTGGCGACGTTGTCCCAGGTCATGGCGTGGGACTCTACGAGCGTGGGGTTCCCGGCGAGCATGTCGAGGGCCTCTTGGAGGGGCTGGACGTGTTCGATCAGCCAGCCCACCCCGGCCGATGCGAGCGTCCCGATCGGATCGATGACCGCGCCGACGGTCTCAAGCGCCACCCCCAACCCGGCGACCGAGGCGTCGATCCAGGAGCCGGAGTCGATGGCCATCGCGAGCCCGGCATAGGACTCGACGATGCCGGCACCGGTGAAGCCGGCACCGGGTTGGGCTGGGACGTCGGATGCGGTGGCTACAAGGTCGCTCATACCGATTCGCCTCAGATCTCGCCTTGGATGCTGTTGTACTCCCCGGCGACGGCCTCGTCGACGGCGTCGTAGTCGTCGGCGGTGCTGCGCACGGCTTCGGCCAAGAGTTCGAGATTCTCCTGCGCCAGGGTGGCAAGCTCCTTCTGCTCGTCCTGCCTGTTGGCGAGGATCGGCGGCAGGAACTGGCAGATGATCCCGTACGCCTCGTTGTCCTGCGAGACGGTGTCGATCGCGCTGAGGACGGCGCTGAACCGCTCGCGCACGGCGTCGATGTTGGCGGCGTGGCCGCGCAGGTCGTCGGGGACGACCGAGAACCGATCGCTCACCGCTCCTCCGCTTCGGGGAAGCGCATCTTGATGCTGTCGACCAAGGCGCGGGCCGTGGGGGAACTGGGATCGAGCCGCGCTTCGACGGCGGCGCGGGCGTTGGCGAGGAGGGCCTTGCCGGCGTTGCCGTAGGCCTCCATGAACTGGCGCTCGGCGTGGCGCAGCTGCATCCGCTGGAACTCGGAGGCGAACTGGACGCCGATGACGGCGCCGGAGGAGTTGAGCTTGACGACCACGACGCCGTTGGCGTCCATGCCGGTCGCGGTCAGCTCCTGGACGGCCTCGGAGGCGGCGATGGCATCGGCGGCCCGCTGCTCGGCGCGTTCCTTCCAGTCCGCGAGCGCGGCCCGTGCGTCCTCGGGCCCGGCGATGTTCGCGAAGGGGTTGTCATTATCCACAGTCGCTCCGTTCCGATTGAAGACCTGCGAACACCGTCGGCTCGGCGGTGGCTACATCTTCAAAATATTAGGCATATTCACTTTCCCTGGGATGCAGCATTGTTGCGAAAGAAGTCCAGTGGCGTGAAACATGATCAGTGGGGTCTCTTTGACTGAGGACTTGGCACGAACTAGGGAGCGAGCGGCCGCCTCCGGTACCGCCCTGGTGGATGGTCGTCTCTGAAGCCGTCATGGGCTCCGGTGAGATCGCCGAGCGTCATCACCGCCTGCCGCGGCACAGCTCCGTTCCCGAGGATGCACAGTTCGGCGGTGCGCGGAAGCCGGCGGCAGGTCACCCGCAGACTTCTCAGCACTGACGTGGCGGACAGCCACGGCTTTCACGAGATAAGCACGCTTGGAACTGTTGTTTGATGTCGGCGATCCCGAGGATCGCGAGTGGTGCGGTGTAGGCCTGGGAGCCGATCCGGTCGCGCCAAGCGGTGACACCGTTGCCGCCCTTGACCTTGATACGGCCGAGGCGTTTGAGGATGGCGATCGCGGCGGCGCGAAGGCTGGCGAGGTTCGCGACCAGGTTTCCGGCCGTGGCCGTGGACCGGTCCTCGTCGAAGACCGCATCGCGCACCCGGTGCCAGGACTCCACGCCCCAATGGCCGCGGATCGCGTCAGCGAACCAGGCCGGCCGCACACCGCGCGCTTCCCGACTGGTCAGATAGAACGTGACATGGTGGGCCACTTCACCGGTGGCCTCCTCACGCGTCCAGCGCCTGATGCGGGCGATCTGGGCCAGGCCCGGGAACGGCAGCCGCACGCCGCCGCCGGCGGCCAGGGCCTTGACGGTGCGGGTCTCGCTGCGTCCGTGCCCGCTCTCGCTGGTCTGGCAGGCGTTGTCGACCTCGTTCCACGGCAGGTGCTTCGCCAGCGCGTGCAGTGTCGGCTGGTTGCCTTTCAACGCGAGGCAGTAATCGGCTCCGGCATCGAGGACCGCCCGCGCGGTCTCCTCGTTGCAGTGCAACGCGTCCGCGCTCACCGGGGCACCCTCCGCGTCGAGACGCTCGCACAGCACCCGGAGCGCTTCGATCTCATCACCGTCATCCACGACGACCTGGCCGACAAGACGGTCCCGGCCCGCCAGAGCGCCCACCAGGATCAGGTTCGAGCCGTCCCCGGCAACACGCCCGGCGCTCACTGGGCGCTTCCGGTCGATCCGCACCGGCACGACCGGGCCCGGACCCTCGTGGGCGGGAACGATCCGGGACGCGAACCGGGCCACCTCGTCGGGATCGAGCAGGGACAGCACCTCGACCATGCGGTTGTACGATGGCAGCGACCACCACGAGGCGCCACCGACCTCCAGGCCGATCCCGCCCAGAGCCTTGACCACTTCCTCGGGCGCGTCCTCGGCCCACCCGGCCCATTCCAGCGGCGTGTTCCTCCCGCACAGCAGGCCCGCCAAGGCGACCGCGACAAACACCGACAGCGGATAACACCGGCCCTGCATCCCACGCGGATCGGTCAACTCCGCCACGCACTCCTCGAACCGAGCCACGCCAAACACCTCACCGAAATCCATACGCGGCAACGACTTCCCCCATTCAGCAACAGCGTGTTCGAACCACTCAACGAGGAAACCCCAGCCGAAGACTCGGCCTCACCACGGCAAACATCAACCCGACCACACCTCGTGAAAGCCGTGGCTCAAACCACACAGAACACAGACGAATCGAGGCTAGTCACGTTCCCCTTGCGTGATTCCATATCAAGGAGTTTCTTTTTATCGTCAGCAGTAGCGAGCTATCGCTGCCATTTGCGGAATGATTTTATGACATCCCCATTTCGGATATTCCCTGCTGACTCTCTCCATGAGTTCGTCAATTGTTCGCCGAGCGAGTCGACATCGAGTCGGCCAGGAGTTCTGGTGGCGACCGACCAAGTCGCGGCCGCTCGGATGCCCTGGGTATCGACGAGCCTCTCAGCGGTGCTACTCACTAGTTTTCTGTCCTTGCCACTCAACCCGAAAGACGCCCATACTCCGACGATGATGCGGTCTTTCGCCGTCATCCACACCAGGTGCGTCAGTGGGCCGCTCTTCCAGTCCTGGATTTTGATGCCCTTGAGGTTGGAGTGAGGAATGGAGCCGTTTGAGTGGCGCACGCGCTGTATTTCCGCTTCCAGTGTGCGGTAGGAATCAGGATGGATATCCGATAGGAATGAGAGTAGGAATTCGCCCGAGTCGGGGAGGCGGCTTGCGATCTGATGATCGACTGAGATCTCGCCTGGTTCAGAGAAGTTGATCTCCTCACGGCTTCCGAAAATCCCCATATTGCTCCGTTCTTTATCTTCAGTTCCGCGGGTACGGGACAGGAGGGCGCCGGCACTTCAGGCCGAGTAGCGGTTTTCGAGCTCCCATAGTCGGTTGCGCACATGCCTGGCGCGGGGGAATTGCAGTTCGGCGTAGACGGTGAGGGATTCTTGGAGGAGCGGGCGGGCGAGATCGGGTTTACCCGCTTCCAGAGCCGCGTCACCGAGGCCCTTGAGCGCGGTGCCGAGTCCGACCCGGTTCCCGATGTCGGTGAAGATGTCGGCGGCGGCCCTGTATCGGCGGCTCGCCTCGTCCCAGTCGTGATCGATCAGTGCGATCGCGCCACGTCCGAGGAGCGCATTGGCCTGTCCGTTGCGGTCACCCAACTCGAGGTAGACGGCGTTGGCATCGTTGTAGCATCGATCGGCCTCGACCGAATCGTCCATGGCCCGCAGGATGTCGCCGTATCCACGGAGCGCGTCGGCCCGCCGAATCGGGTCCCCCAGCTCGATCGCCAGCTGGAAGCGTTCGGCGGCTTCGTCGTAGCGGCGCATGAGGCGGAGCGTGTGCCCGGCCCCGGCGAGTGCTCGCGACTGCGACACCCGGTTCCCGACCGCCGAGGCGAGGTCGGCCGCATGGTCGAACTCCCTGAGCGCCTCTTCTTTCTGGCCGCTGAGCCTCGCCACATGCCCCAAGGCGATGGAGGCCTTGATCATTCCGGCGTGGTCGTCGTCAGCGGCGGTGAAGATCGCGACCGCCTGACGGCACAAGTCCAATGAGCGCTGATGGTCGCTCTGCCGGCGGGCGGCCTCCGCCAGGCCAACGAGCGCGTAGCCGTACTCGACTGTGCCGGTGTCTCGGTAGATCTCGGCGGCATGCCCGTACACGGCACTCGCCTCGGTGAGACGGCCGAGCGCGAACAGTTCGTCGCCCGCAGCCTGTGCGAGGTCGGCGTGCGCCCATGTGGTCCCGGTCATCGCGGTGGCGGCAATGCTGTCGAGTTCGACATTGCGCCAGTCGGAATCGAACCGGCCGCTCCGCAAGGCCCCCTGGTAGTAGGCGACGAGTTCGGACCGCACGCTGGCGAGCTTGCGCTCATTGTCGGCCAGGTGAGCGGCATACGCGTGCAGGATGTCGTGCGCGGTGTAGCTGATCAGTTCGCGAGGCGGATCGGCCAGGTCGAGGTGGTGCCGCTCGGCCATGCCGACGTCCACGAGGTCGTCCATGAGGCCCAGCGCCTCGTCGAGATCGCACCCGAGGAGTGCCGACGCGGCATCGGCGGTGATGAACAGGCCGGGATGGGCGCCGAGAATTCGGAAGGCGTACTGCTGGTCGGGATCGAGGTGTTCATATGAGCCGGCGAGGAGTTCGAACATGGCCTCTTGCGTCCGCGGCCGCGGTTCGATCGTGGCCTTGGGAAGCTCGGCGAGGATCTCTGCCAGCCTGCGCCGTCCGGTCTGGATCGATCGGGCGTGTGTCTTGATGAGGATGGGGATGAGCAGATCGGCTTCGACCAGCCGCCGGACCTGCGCCGGGTCATGGTGGTCACCGGCGATGCCGGTGAAGAGCCTGCAGGCGGTCTCAGGGTCGAGCCCGCCCAGCCAGAGCCGATCGGAGTCGAGGTCGATCTGGTCGCGGCTGGTCACGATGGTGGCGCACCCTCCATGGCGCAGCAGCAACGGGCGAATCTGATCGACGGACTTGACGTTGTCCCACACGACCAGCAGCCGACGTCCACTGGTCGTCTCCTCCCACGCGCTCAGGCGACCGGTCTCGGACATGGCCTGGACGCTGTTGCTGGACAGGTCCTCGCGGACTGTCGGAAGGATTCTCACCAGCGCCTGATCAGCGGTGCCGGGAGCGTGGCCGACGGTGTAGGACTCGAAGTCGTAGAAGATACGGCCGTCGTAGCGGTCGCCATGATCATGGGCGAAGGCGGTGGCCAGTTTGGTCTTGCCCATGCCGCCGATGCCTCCGAGCATGACGAAGCGGCCGCTGTCGGGTTCCGGTTCGAGTGCTGCGGCGAGCGTCGCCAGCTCCCGCTCGCGGCCGATGAAGCCGTCCTCGGTCGTGTGGGGGTGCCAGTAGTCGCGCAGCCGTGCTCCCTGTTGGGAAAGCAGCGGCTTGAGGCACATGATCTGAAAATCAGCCCATAGCGGGTGGAGAACGTGGCCGGTGCGGGTGGCCTCGCGGCGGATCTGCTCCAGGATCGTCCGGCACAGTAGACCGGGGAGTGAGTGGTCCGGGTCGATCGCCGTCGACTCGCCGTCATCCCCGAGCGGGGGTTCGAGCACCGCGACCCAGCGGATGACCGCGTGATCAAGCTCGATCAGGTCGGTGCCGTCGACGACTGGGAGGATGTCCTTGCGTTCCAAGAGCGTTGCGGCCGCATAGCGCTGCTCCTCAACGTCATCAGGGTAGACTTCGGCGACTGCAATGTCGACCGCCGCGGCGATCGCGGCGGTCAGGGCTGCTCGCACTTTGGGGGAGTCTTCCCCGCGGTGCAACGCGCTCGCGGCGCGGTCCAACACCTTTCCGGTCGTTCGGGCCGCGGCTTGATCGGCGAACTTCTTGGCCACCCAGGCGGTGATGGCAATCGAAACAGGGTCCAACGGGGGTGTGCCCTCTCAACGAAGCAGATCAATCCACCTTAGATTAGCGTCTCGATTGCTCGCTCAGCTCCCCTGAAAGGTGGAAAGTTTCGTTGACCGGCTCTTGCCGTGAGACACTCAGATACTACGGAACATAATTGAACCTCAGGTGTATCAGTAATGCTCAGAGGTGGACTCATGAATAAGATTCCTGGATGCTTTCAGAGCGGCCTGAGAATCGGCCTGCAAGCTGACCGAACTCCGGCAGGGAAGAACTTCACTGCGAAAGAGGCACAGGCACAGCTATCAATTCATCGCGCCAAGGGCCGATGAAGCCCACGCCTGCACCACCTAGTGACGCAACCGCTGACCAGACCGAACGCCCCAAAGGGACGGCGTTGCTACCAGCGCCACCTCGACTGCAATGCTATGTCAGGAATCCTGACAGTAGGTGAGGGCGTATTTGTTGCATATCGAAGTTATTGAGCACCGTTTTGTCGGCTTATGATTGATAAAATATGGTTCCGTTGCCAAGCAGGGCAATGTGGACCGGCTTAGCACTCCGTCCGTGATTTGTGAGGTCGCTTCTGGCGATGAGGTGGACGGCGCTTCGGAAATCGGGGGTACCGGGATTCAGTTCTGGTTCACCGGCCAGACTGCGGCCGGGTCGCAATGGTCCGGGCACGCCAGCAGGTAGACCTCGTTGCCGAGGAAGAGGTTGTAGGTCCCGCCCCAGCTGTAGGGCTGCTCCGGCGCGCCGGGGTATACGGCGAACTCCCAGTTTTCCTTTACCTGGCAGAGATACACCAGATCCGCTCCGCACGCGCACCGGTACAACTCGGGGTATTGCGCCCAAGACGGCGCACCACCCACTTTGCAAATCTGAGATCCCAGCCCCTTCGCGTCGGGGACATCTTCGAAGGGGCGCAGAGAAAGCGGTAGAGCGCACACGGACGGTTCGCGCTCCGCCGCTGGCAGAGTCGCCTGGCGCTGGACCAGCACTTTCCAGAACGGACTCGGGCCGGGCATCTGTGGAGCCTCCCAGTACCGGTCTGCAAGACGGCCTTCGGTCAAGGGCGGGTCGGCGTAGTCGTTGTGCATTCGGCAGTGGAACACCGCGAGGTGGTCTCCGCCGAACGGTTCCACGTCCGAGGGGATGTCGAGCTGGAAGAACAACGCCATCCGCTCACCGCAGAAGCACTTCGGCCACTCCTGATCCTCAGCGAGGAAGGGCCAGCCGCCAAGCGAATTCCGCGTCGGCACCGTCAGCGGCACCGCTCCTTCCTCGATTGCATACGCACGCAACCCGACCCGCGCATCAGGCACCTCAGCTTCCACCATCCGCTTATCCTAGTACTCCATCTATGATCGTTGGCGTTCGAGGAGTGTGACGCCTCGATGCCGTAGAGGCTCACGGGGTTTGGGTGCGGCAGAAGCAGCCGATCTCGCGTGGTTCCGGTTGTGGCACAGGAAAACAGAAGAGCGGTTGCGGAGGCCAGGATACCGCAGGAGGCGTTCAGCGCTGCCGGGCAGGCAGTGTTCGCTGCGATGGCGGATGTTCGGCTCGCGGCCGTGCCGGATGAGCGCCCGCGACTACACGAGAGGGCTGCTGGCGAGCCTGGAGCGGAAGAACTGCGTCACGATCGCCGAGTGGGCCGGGCACTCCAGCCCGGACCGCCTGCACTACCTGCTCGAACGCGCGGTCTGGGACGAGCGGGAGCTGCGGGGCCGCCTCGGCGCCCTCGCCGTCGAGCACCTCGGCGGCGACGGCGTTCTGATCTTCGACGAGACCGGCGACCTCAAGAAGGGACGGGCCTCGCTCGGGGCCGCCCGCCAGTACACCGGCACCGCCGGACGGGTCGAGAACGCCCAGGTCTCCACCTGGGCCGTCTGGGCCACCGCGGCCGGTCACGCGTTGATCGACTACGAGGTCTACCTCCACTCCGAGTGGTTCGCCGAAGGCGATACCCGGCTCGGGGAAGCGCACGCGCCCGGCCCGGTCGCCAAGCGCACCAAGGACCAGCAGGCCGCCGAGATGCTCCGGCGACTCCTGGCCGGCCCCGCCAGGCCCTCGGCCGTGTCCGCGACCGGCGACGAGATCTACGGCAACTCCCCGCACCTGCGCCGCAGCCTCTACGACGCGAGCCTGCCGTTCGTGCTGGCCTGCGCCTCCTCCACGAAGCTGCGCACCGATGCGCTCATCGAACCGGCGCGGGCCGACGAGCTGGCCGCCTCGATCCCGACCCGGAACTGGCAAATCCACGCGATCGGCAAGGACGCCAAAGGACTGCGCGAATACTCGTGGGCCTGGCTCGACCTCGCCGTCGCCGAAGAGACCACCGGCCACCACTACCTCCTGGTCCGCCGGCACCTCTCGACCGGCGAGCAGGACGTTTCTATGTCTGTCAAGGGGTGGTTGTGGTGGGTTTTAGGAGCCTGCAGACCTCTCGGGCGATGGCGCGTTTGAGGATCCGGATGATCTCTTCTTTGGTCTTTCCTCGCCGGCGCCCGTTGGGCGATCGAGGAGTCGTTCCCAGCAGGCCAAGGGCCGCGTCGGTCTCGACCAGCACCAGGTCCGCACCTGGGAAGCGACCCACCGGCACCTCACTTGACCGATCGCGACTTCACGTTGATCGATCTGCTCGGCCGGCATCGGGTCTTCACCATCGACCAGATCACCGGCCTGCTGTTCTCCTCCACCCGCTCGGCCCGCAACCGCATCACGCGGCTGCTGGACCTCGACCTGATCGACCGGTGGCGCACCGCACAGCGCCCCGGCAGCCAAGCCTTCCGCCATACCCTCGGCTACACCGGCGCCTACCTGTACAGCGCCGCCCGCGGCCTGCCCGTACCGCGACGAGTCGCCTTCCAACACCAACAGGCTGAACTGGTCGCCTCAGCGAACCTGAGCCACCGGCTCGCCGTCAACGACTTCTTCGCCCGCCTGACCCAGGCCACCAAAGACCGCCCCGACCTCGCGCTGCACGAGTGGCTCTCCGAGAGCGAAGCCGGAGCGCTCACCGGCGGCCTGGTCCGCCCCGACGCCGCCGCCACCATCACCGGAGCAGACGACCCCGTCGAGTTCTGGTTCGAGCACGACCGCGGCACCGAAACGCTGCACCGGGTGGTCGAGAAAGTCGGCCGCTACCGCACCCGACTGCCCAGCCTGCACCGCGCGCTCGTCTTCGAACTCACCAGTGAGGCCAGAGAAGACCACCTCCACGCCGCCCTCGCCGGAACCGAGCCGCACTTCACCGTCGCCACCGCGACCGCCGACCGCACCACCGACCCGACCAAGGCGATCTGGCGCATCCTCCACCGGCCGGGTCTCCGGCGGCTCGATCGACTCACCGATCCCACATCGTGATAACCCAAGGGCGGCCAACATCGGCCGCCCACCCAGATCATCGCGTCGGTGCAGGGCATTCTCTGGTTCATGCTCCAAGTAGCAACGGGTTTCGGCGGCGCCTACGGCTCGGACAAAACGCTTGCGGCGGCGGTCGTCGAGCGCCTGAGCCCTCGAAGCGATCCGCCGCCGCTCTCGTTCCACCGTTCAGGATCTAGTCCATGAGCACGGTGTCGGGATCGAAGTACGGGCACGAGCCCTTCACGGTGCCACTGCCGGCACTGACCCTTCCGCTGAAGGGAACGTAGTAGTACTGAACCTGCTCTCCTTCCACGACCATGGCGACATAGCAGATGGTGCTGTCCTCGGGCATGTCGAAGTTGTAGTACTGGCACGAACCGTCACCGTCATAGGCGCCAACCTCGAACCAGCGGCTGTCGGCCGAGCCGCGGACGGCCGCCGAGGCGTGGCGTCCGTCGCCGTCGGTGTCGCACACCCGCAACCACTCGCCCTTGGGTTCGAAGCAGACCCTTGCCCCGGTTTCGTCACCGACGCAGTTGCTGTACTCAGCTTGTGCGGGGGCTGCGATCAGGCCTGACAGACCGATGGCGGCCACCATCGCTAGCAGCACTGCCGCGAGCCGTGACCGGTTGCGGCCCCATCTGTTCGATCTCATGAGTCCTCCTTGAAGACGATCTGAGGAGATCATGAGACGATGCCGCATGCGAACTGCACGATTTCGGCATAGCCGCCAGAGCTGTTGCTGCACAGGGGCTTGAATCAGGTCTGTGGTTGTGAGAGGCGACGGCCGTGCCGTCGTCGGAGACCGGTCATGTGCCTGTCCGCTGTTGAGCAGACGATACGAGATTCTTACCGGACAATTCCAGCCCTACCGCATCAAAACACGCTGCAACAGCGACCGCGGCCGCAACATTCGGTCAACTTTCCACAGGTACTCAACCGGCGAGTTCCGTACCAGTGCCGAACGCTGTTTGGCATGTTCGTGACGGACACTGAGCGCTGCGAATGCGGCTCCTGCGGCTCCTGCGGCTCCGACAACGAGATTGCCGGTCGCGATCGGCCCGCCGATACTTACGATCGCAGCACCTGCCAACTCGACTTTCACCGCGGTTGCGTTGAGTGCGGTATCGATGCCAAGGTGTCGTACGGCGCGTTCGAGTTCAATCGTCGGAAGTGAGTGGAATGACGACCATCGACTTGCGGCCGACCGCCTCTGCAGACAGCGAGTGCTGCTTCGAGTTGCACAAAGCCGCCATGGGCGCCTACGTCACCGCCATCTGGGGCTGGGACGAAGAGCTCCAACGCGACTACCATGCCCGTGCGTTCACCCCCGGCCAATGGCAGATCATCACCGTCGGCGGCGCGCAGGCCGGCATTCTCGACGTCGAGCACCGGGCCACCGAAATTTACCTGAGACGAATCTCGATCCACCCCGACTACCAGGGGCGCGGTATCGGCAGCCAGCTCATCCGGGACCTCCTGCGCCAGGCCCGTGAGCAAGGCCAAGACCTCATCTTGGACGTCCTCGTCGTCAACCAGCGAGCACAGGCCCTCTACCGCCGCCTCGGCCTGCACGAAGTCACCCGCCACGGTGAGAACGACATCAAGATCAGAATGTCCACCGCACCCTCGCATCCTGGCCCGATCCACCGAACTTGACCCCGACTCCTCACGGAGCAGCGCAGACCGTTCACCCGCACAAACCGGCGTCTGTGCGGGTGTGTGCGGGTGGCCGACCCGCACAACCAGCGCAAATGCGCCTTGTCGGCGGTAGCGTCGAAGCATCACACGAATTTTTGATGCATAACCGCTACGGCGAGAGCCGAGCCCTTCCGGGCATCCGCTGACAGCCGCCAACCGGCATCCCGGTCTGGCACTGCAGCCGCCCGAGGGCCGCTCAAATCGCCAAGCGGACCAGCCACCACCGTGGCCTTCCCGCCGCGCTCCGCGCGGTATTCCGTGCTGCCTTGCGCAGCTGCCGCTGTGCGCTCCACACAGCGCTTCTTTCTGTCGACAACCTCCATTCACCTGAAAGGAGGCGCACCATGCTGCGCTTTTTCAAGAACCGGTTCACCACTACCACCGACAACACCAGCGATGACAACGTCGCACCCCCGCCCGCTGTCGCCGAGGCCACCGTCGACGCCTTCGTCGACGCCGTCTGCGGCACCGACGCCGACCCGCTGACCGACCTGGTCGCCCGCACGCGCCGCTGCGCCGAGCTCGTGACCGCCAACCCGGGGGCCTACGCCCCGGCGCGTCTGGCGCACACCGTCGCCGCCGTCACCGCGTCACTGGCGCAGATGGGGGACGCCACGGCCGCCTACGTGGCCGAGCACTGGAGCAGCCTGGCCGGTGAATACGCCGACCCGGCCGCGAAGCACCTGTGGGAGGCGGTCAAGCACACCGCGCTCACCGCCGGGCTGATGGACGTGGCCGCACCGGTCGATCCGGCCCCGTCGGTCGGGCACGCCGACCCGCTCATCGCCCTGAAGCAGGCCGCCGAGGCGTGCAGGGACGCAGTCTGCACCAGCAAGGGCGACCCCGTCGCCTCGCCCGCACAGGTGGCGCGCGCCATCGCGCAGACCCTGGCCGCCCTCGCTCCGGTGTTCTTGCCGGTGGCGGGCTTCGCCTACCACCACATCCCCGGACGGGGCCGGACCCTGCCCGAGCAGGCCCGCATCCACCTGGCCGAGGCCACCGGACGGTGGGCGCCCATCGCAGGCCTGATCACCCACCTCCCGGCCGACCCCAAACCGCCGACGCCGCCCGCGGCCGGTGCGCAGGGGCGCCCGAGGAAGCAGGCCAACCGGTAGCAGACCAGCGGGCAAGGACCACGAGTCCACCCGAAATTCCCAGTGGCGGCGCACCCGCGTGGTGCGCCGCCTTTTTCGTGCTCGGGCAATTCGAGCGACACGCCGTGAAAGGAATGACCGCCATGTCCAACCACCACCACACCGCCCCGAACCTGACAGCCGCTCGCCGCAGCTACGAAGTCTGCGCCATGAGCTACCGCGACATCGCCGACTGTCTCATCGGCGACGAACCGGCCTTGGCCGAGGCGATCTTGCGCCTGGGCGCCCGGCTCGACGAACTCGACCGCGGCTTCATGGAGCGCCTTGACGTCCTTCGGTGCCGCATCGACGGCACCGAGCAACAGGGGGCACGCGATCAGCAGGACGGCAGCGATGACTGGGCCACCGGCCCGGCCGACCAGCTCCTCGACCACGCCGTCGAACGCGACGGCGTCCTGGGCGAGTTCGAAGACGCCCTCGCCGACGCCGCTCGCCGCTGCCGCCCGAACAGCGCAGCGGCGAAGGAACGACCGGTGATCCGCTTCAACTGTTAGACGCACCCCTATCAGGCGGCGCACCGACTCGGTGCGCCGCCTTTTTCGTGCCCTGCATGAGGGCCCAACAAGAAAGGAACGAACCCGATGAGCCCACCAGGAGATGTCCGGGCAGCAACGCCGCTCGCCATCGACGACCACCGCATCCATCACGTATCGCATTGGAGGAACCACCACCATGGGTGACAGCCGCACCACCACCATCGGCATGCTCGGCACGGCCGGCACTGTCCTGACCGTCGAAGCCTCGTTCGCCGCCCCGGCGTCGGACCATGACCGCCAAGTCCGCGTATCGGGCCTGGCCGACAACATCGCCAACCAGATCCAGGTCCGGGTCCGCGCGGCCATGGCCAACTCGGCGCTGCACTTCCCGCACCAGTCGGTCACGAT
This sequence comes from Glycomyces arizonensis DSM 44726, assembly GCF_000482705.1. GTDB lineage: Bacteria > Actinomycetota > Actinomycetes > Mycobacteriales > Micromonosporaceae > Glycomyces > Glycomyces arizonensis. Next base: position 41,891 of record NZ_AXWO01000032.1, read on the forward strand.
CACCATCAGCCCGGCCGCGCACGGCCTCACCGGTTCGGCCGCCGATCTCGCCGTCGCGGTCGCGATCATGAGCGCGACTGGAATGGTGCCCGCCGGTCGGCTGACCAATGCGGTCCTGCTCGCTGAGCTCGGCCTGGACGGCAGCCTACGCGTTGTCCCGGGCGCCTTCCCGGCCGTGACCGCCGCCCGCAAGGCGGGCTTCGGCACCGCGATCGTCGCCCCGGACAACGCCGCCGAGGCGGCCCTGGTCGCAGGGATGACCGTCCTGGCGCCGTCCAACCTGTCCGGACTCGCGGCATGGCTGCACGGCCAGACCGAGCTAGAACCGGCCCGCCGCAACCCAGGCACACCGGCGCACCCGCTCCCGGACTTCGCGGACCTGCACGCGCGCCCGAGGGAACGGCGCGTGCTGGAGGTCGCCGCCGCGGGCGGACACCACCTGTTCCTCGTCGGCCCGCCCGCAGCGGCCAAGACAGCGCTGGCCGAGCGGCTCCCCTCGATCCTGCCGCCGCTGTCCGAGGCCGAAACCGTGGAGGTGACGGCCTTGCATTCGCTGCGCGGACGGCTCATCGGCGGCTCGACCGAGCTGATCGGCCATGCGCCGTTCGAGGCACCGCATCATTCGATGACCGCGCAGGCGCTCATCGGCGGTGGCCACTCCGGCGGGCCCGGCTCGCTGGCGCTGGCGCACCGGGGCGTGCTGTTCATCGACGAAGCCCCCGAATGGCGACGACACGTCCTCGACACCCTCCTCCGGCCCCTTGAGCGCGGGGAGGTGCTGGTGCGCAACGCCAATTCCACGGTCCGGTGGCCGGCGCGATGCCTGCTGGTCCTGGCCTCGACACCGTGCCCGTGCGCGCCGAGCCCTGGCACCGAATGCCGATGCTCGGCCGGTGAGCGGCGGCGCTATCTGGGACGGCTGGCGCGGCCGTTGCTGGACCGGATCGATCTGCACTGCGAGGTCGACGCGTCCTCTGGCGTGGCCCAAGCCGACTGGTTGGAACTCCAGTCGGCACGGTCGGCCGCCGCACGGGTCAGACGCGCTCGCGAGATCGCCGCCGCCCGCTGGCGTCTGACCGGGGAGTCCTGGCGGCTCAACAGCGACGTCCCCGGCCAGGCACTGCGTTCGGCGCGTTGGCGGCTGCCCGCGAAGGCGACCAAGACCGCCGACGGCCTCTTGCGGTGGGAACGGATCACGGTCCGCGGCTACGACCGCATCCTCAGCATCGCCTGGACACTCGCCGACCTGCGCGCACAAGCACAACCCACGTCCGACGACGTCGACGCGGCCGTTGAACTGCGCCTCGGCTACCCGATCCACTAGGAGGATTCGTGAACACCATGCTCGATAACCCGCGAGCCGCGCTCATGGTCTTGTCCTCGATCGTCGAACCGGGTGATGCCGATCTGGACGACCTGATCGGCGAGGCAGGTCCGGTCGGTGCCGTCGAGGCATTGTGGTCCGGTCAGGTCACCGAGCGCTTGGCGCGCCTGTCCGGCGCCACGGTCGCCGCCGGCCCGGACCCGGCCAGGCGTGCGGCGGCGTTGCAGGAGGCGACCGAGGCGTGCGGTGCGCGGGTCCTCATCCCCGGTGATGCGGACTGGCCTGTTCGGCTCTGCGACCTGTATCGCCTCGGTGAGGACGACGACCCGCACCTGCGTCCGCCGCGATGCCTGTGGGTGCGCGGCGAGGGCGACCTCGCAGCGGTGTGCCGCCGGTCGGTCGCCGTCGTCGGCGCCCGGGCGGCGAGCGAGTACGGCAAGCACATCGCAGGCTGGCTCGCCGCCGACCTCGCCGAGGCCGGCCACACCGTCGTCTCCGGTGGCGCGCTCGGCATCGACCGGGCGGCACATCAGGGGGCGCTGGGTCGTGGCGGGTCGACCGTGGCGGTGCTGCCCGCCGGGGTCGACCGGCCCTATCCGCGGGCCAATCAGGCGATGTTCGACCTGATCGTCCAACGCGGGCTCGCGGTCAGTGAATGGCCGCCAGGTACGGCACCGGCCCGCCACCGGTTCCTGGCTCGCATGCGCGTGATCGCCGCCTTGACGGCCGGGGTCGTCGTGGTCGAGGCCGCCCGGCGATCGGGGGCGCTGCACACGGCCGAGTACGCGGCCCGGCTGGGGCGGGTGGTGATGTTCACGCCTGGTCCGGTGACCTCATCGCTCTCCGAAGGCGTGCACCGTCTGGCGCGGCAGCACCGGGGCGCCCGGCTGGTCACCCGCGCCGAGGAGGTCATCGAGGACCTCACCGGCCGAACCGACAGCACACGATCGCAGCCAGCGGATGTCACGCCGTTCGAGGCGTTGACCGCCGTCGAACAGTGGCTGGTCGAGGCCATGCCGCGCGGTTTCATAGCCGAAGACACCCGGCTGGCCGCCGCCGCGGGCGTCCCGGTCGACGCGGCAACCGAAGCGCTCCAGCGGCTCCAGCACCGCGGCTGGATCGAGCAGATCAACGACGGCCGATGGCGTTTGAGGGCTGTCACCGGTTCATAGCCCGGCCAACGGGCCGCTGAAGCCCTCGGTCCGGCCCGATGCCGGACCGAGTCCGGCCACCGCGGCCAATCGCCGCCGGTGGCTCCATCCAATAAAGACAGCAGTGCCGTCGACGCGCGCCCCTGACCCGGGCCGTGTCGGCGGCGCTGCTGTCTTGCGCGCGAAAGGAAAACCACACATGGAACAACAAGCACAAGGATTGCCGCCCCACGCGCTGGGCGTGGGACGAGTGGTCGTGCCACAAGGAGAGATCGACTCCGGCCGATGGGGAACGGTCCTCATCGTCGACGGGCAGGGCCATCCCGTCGCCCTCCGGAAAGCGGAGTTTGGTGGGCGGCGGTTCCTGACCGCGAGCCTGCTGCCCGGCGCGGATCCGATCGAGCCGGGCGCCGACCGGACCCACCTGCTGGGGGCGGGCCGGTATTTCTGCGAACGCTCGCAGTGGCAGGGCCGGCCCGGCGTCGCCGTCGGGGTCTGCCCCGATCAAGGCCGCCTGACCGGGTGGCTGCACGTGCCGAGCCGGGCCGACATGGCCGGGCCGCCGGTCCTGCTCGAAGCGCACCCGGCCTGGCCGTGCCCGTGCGAGCCGGGTCGGCGGCACCAGTGGTTCGTCGGCGGGGAGGCCTCATGAGCGTCGACGTCGTCTACCCGCTCGGCGAAGGCATCCTCTACGTCTTCGACGCCGAGCGCGACGGTGCGCTGCGCGGTGCGGTCGCGCTCAAAGACGAGAGCGGCATCGTCGCACTCACCGGGATCCCGATCGGCACGCACGCGGTGCTGATCGCCGTCGTGCGCCGCGTGTACGCCCGCCGCAGCCGCCGCCGCTGGTGCGGCCCGGGTCGGGTCATCAGCGAGCGACGCGTCGAGGTCCCCGTCCGGCTCGGTGCCGGTCGGCCCTGGACGGCCTCGGTCGACCAGCCGGGTATCGCACAGGCCATCGGCGTCGAACCGGACTATCCGGGCCGCCAGGGTCTCTGGCTTGACCCGGCCGCGCTCGCCCGCGCCAGCGGCCGGTGGGTGCGCCTGGAACTGCGCCGACCACGGGAGATGCGGGAGCTGCCCGAGGCGCCGATTCCCCGGCAGCGGGGCGGTGAGCAGTAATGGGACGCTTCCACACGTTCGGGGAAGGCGTGCTGCGCTGGTCGGCCGATACGGCCGAGGACCCGGCCATGGTCGCCTTCCAGCATGCCCAAGCGGTAGGGCTGATGGCCGAAGGCAACCGGTGGGTCCACTTCGACCGGGTCCCGGTGGGCAAGACGGTACGGCTGCTCGCCACCGTGATCGCCCTGCGCGGCCCGGTCCTTGCCGAGGACGCTTCGCGCGGCATCGTGCCGTCCATGCCCTGGCTTGGCGAAACCGTCGAGCTTGGACACGGCACATTGTTCGCCTGCGACGCGTTCGACGGGGCACGGACCGGTGTCGGCGTCGTGCCCGAACAAGCCGTGGCAGTCGGCGACTGGCTCGATCGGGGCCGGCTCTACCGCACCCACAACCACATCGTCCGGCTCGGCTACGTCGAAGACCGGCGGTGGCATTTCCGCACGCTGCGTCAGCGCGATCCGCTGGCGGCCTAGGCGTGCGGCCGAGATGAACGCGAACTCACTCGGCCGCACCAGAACCCAACCAACCAACTACGAAAGGAAGGATCCGATGCGATCCTACGCGTTCGGCACCGATTTCGATGCCCTCGACCCGGCCGTGCTGGCCGGTCTCGCACCATACCTGCGCTCGCAATTCAGCGACGGCGACCTGGTCGCCGTCGGCACCCGCGACGGCCACCCGGTCGACGCGGTCGTCTGGCCCCTGGCCACCCTCGCCGAGGTGGGCGGGGCCGCCCAATTCGGCGAGTACTGGCAGCGGTCACCGGCCCAGGCGCTCCACCTGGTCGCCGTCACCGCCGACCGCCGGAGCGGCGCGGCCGTGATCGGCCAGGTCATGGCCGCCTTGACGGCGGCCCAGCCCGGTCTGGTCGATGCCTACCGGTGCCTGGTCACCACCGCCGGGCGGTGGGCCTACGCCCATGATCTGCTCGACGGGCACGAGCGGCTGCGGCCGGTCGCCTTCGGCGGCGACGAGGCGACCGCCGTGGTCGAGGCGCTCGCGGTCCGAGCCGCGGTGCGCCGATTCGGCGAACTCGGGCGGCTGCGCCCGCTCGGTCCGGAGTCGATGCGGCGGACTCGTTGCCGCGCCGAGCAGATCCGCCGCGACCGCGATGCCGTCGGCGACCCTCACGAGCGGACTGCCGCCGACGTGCAGCTGTACCTGGCATGCGCGGCAGCCGAAGAGCGGTCCGAGGGCGAGGTGATCGCCGTCGGCATCGCTGCGGCCGCGAACGCCGAACTGCGCTCGTGGCTGGTCGACCGCCTCCTCCACATCGCTGACGGCGACAGCCGCCTGTGGTGCGAGGTCGCCGCCCACTGCGAGGGCACTGAGCGGGCCGTCGCCTGCGCACTGGCGGCCCTGGCTGCCTGGACCGGCGGCGAGGACTTCGCCATGGCCGCGGCCGAAGCCGCACTCGAGGCCGACGACGAATGCGCGCTGGCCTGGACGGTCTGGGGCCTGCTGGAGACCGGCATCGCCGCGGCGAGCATCAACGCGCTCGGGCTCCGGGCCGCCTCGCCACCGCACGCCGGGGGCCCAGTCGCGCCGCGTCAGCGCGCCTGATTCCCCGATTCCGACGAAGGCGAGCGCGCAAGTGCGCGCTCGCCTTCCCTATCCCATCCGCTACAGCGGCGAGGTCATGCGGTCTCGCCGCTGTTCCATGCCCTGACCAGGGCGCAACGCAATCACATCAAGGAAAGGACATACCGATCATGTCGATCGCACCAGAGGCCATGGCCACGATCATCGAATGGCTCGACAAGAACGACACCGATCACACCGGGCGCGTGGTCGCCCAGATCGCCAAAGGCACCGAGCTGAAGCGCGAAGACGTCCGCGAGGTGCTCACTACCCTGCAAGAGGCTGGGCAGGTCGTCTCCGAGGGCAAGGGCGCGACCCAGCGGTGGCGGCTCGATCTGCACCCGGCTCCGGCGTTGGATGCCATTGAGACCGGCAGCGCTGCAGCCGACGACATCGAAGTGGACACCGTCGCCGGCCATGGCGACGAGGACGAAAGCATCGCCGAAACCGAGGCACTCTCCGAGGAAGAAGCGCTCGACTGCAGCGATGAGAGCCAAGACGACACGGCGGTGCCTGGTCGCGGCTCGACGGCATCTCAGACATCGCCGAGCTTCCAGTTCGGCGCGATCGATCTGGAGGTGCTGTGCGTGTTCAACATGTTGCCCACGCACGATGCCGACTCCGGCATCGACATCGGCTACCTGGTCAGGCTGACCGGCGGCGCCATGACCGCCACGCGCATCACCAAGGCGCTGTGGGGCATGCGCCAGGCCGGCTTGGCGCAGTCGACGGCGCCGTGGCGGCCCGATCGCGGCCAGTGGCGCCTGACCGAGGAGGCGAACATGGACGACCTCCGTCAGGTCGTCATGTCCCAGATGCCGCGCAGGGTGACCTGCCCGGACTGCGGGCACGACGCGGCCCTGAACTACAAGCAGGGCACGGTCGGGCCGGTCAAACCGTTCGACCCTGACGCGCCGGTGCCCGCACGGCTGACCGAGCGGTCGACCGACCCCGGCCACCGCAGGGATCCGGTGATCATGTTCGTCGCCATGGTCCTCGACCAGGAAGGCGAGCAGCTCACCGCCGAACGCGTCGCGGCCTTCACCGGACACAGTTCGGGTGTGGTCCTCCAGGCGCTGTGGGCGCTGCGGGCCTGCCGGTTCGTCGAATGCTCCGATCTCCACCGGCCCGACGGAGGCACCTGGAAAGCCACGGAGGGCACGCTCGACAACGCCCCCCTCGCGCAACTCGGTGACGCACCTGCGGCTATCGGCTGCGCGGCCTGCGGTCAGGCGATCGCCACTCGCGGCGGCCGCAGCACCGGCGGCAAAGCCACCAAGGGCGTTCCCAGGAAGGAGACCAACGACGGCGGCACACCGCTGCCGATCGGCTCACTGCCGCTCATGATCAAAGCGTGGGCACTCCAGGCACCGAGTCTCGTCCCCACGAAGGAGAACGACGACCCGGCGGTGCGCACGCCGACCCGCCTGCTCGGCGACCTCCAGGAGGCATGCCGGTCGGGGGCGATGCTCGACTGGCTGACCACCTGGGCCGAACGCTGCCCCGAGGACACCGAGATGGCGGACAAAGCCAGCGAGGCGATCGCCCGGGGAAGCCACCCGCGTTCGGCCGGTGCGGTGAAGAACGTGCTGGTCGCCTTGCAAGGGAACGGCCTGATCGCGCCGGTCCGGGACGCCAAGGTCGAGACCTACCGGTCGATCGCCGAGGCCCCTGCCGCTTAACCCCAATACCGCTATGCCGGGCAGTCACGCACCGCGTGACTGCCCGGCGCTGTTCGAAAGGACCACATCAATGGACCGCAGTGAACGGATCGTACGGAAGGCGCTCAGCGCGGGCAAGACCGCCGACGAGGCCGCCGACATGGCAGCCATCGTCGCCTTCGTCGACCAGCAGTTGTTCTGCCCCCAAACGAAACGGCGACTCACCGATGCCGACACCGTCGTCATCACCATCAGCAGCACCGACACCGGCCGACGCTGGAACCTGGCGCTCAGCAGCGAGGCATTCGAGAGCGACCAGACCCAACAGGCACTGGCCGCAGCCCGGGCTCGCCGGTCGATGAGCGTCGAGATCTGCGACGGCCGGACACTCTTCACCACGCCAGCACGGGAGCAGCGATGCGACTGACGCCGCACACCAGACACATCGAGACCGCCACCGACGGTCTCGCACTGAACGGCCTGAGTGGAGCATCGACATGACGGGCCTGTCCGCGTGGATCGGGTGCTGGCGCTGCTACACCGAGGGCCGCCTGGTCGGCGACTGGTTCGACCTCACCGACGAGCGCCCCACCAGTGCCGACGTCCACCAGCGCGGCGAACCACTCGGCCGCACCAGCGCACCCGACCGGTTCGATCCGACCGAGCACGAGGAACTCGGCGTGTTCGACCTCAACGGCGACCTCACCTTGTTCACGGACGCGATCGGGGAATCGCTGCAAGCGGCCGTGCAGGTAGTCGAGGCCCTAGTCGAGATCGAGCCCGACCGCATCGCCGCGTTCGCCGCCTTTGCCGCCACCATCGACGAAGCGGTCGACAGCGCACTCGCCCGGCAGTTCGAGGACCACTACGTCGGCGCGTTCGAGTCGATCCGCGACTTCGGCATGGACTACTGCGCCGACCTGGTCGGCTGGGAGAGCCTGCCCGACGAGGTCCAACAGGCCCTCGCCCCGCACCTCGACTGGGAAGGGCTCGGGCAAGAACAGCTCGACCACGGCGGCTACGACGCCGCCCTGCTCGGCCAGCGGCTCTACGTCTGGCACGAATCGTGAACCCGCCCGCCGCCCCAGCGGCGGTCACCAAGCGGTCGGCACCCACCGGGTGACGACCGCTTCCGTTTTGCAACACCACAAGAAAGGAACCATCACCATGTCTGAACACGACCAACACGCCATGCCGTGTCGGCTGTGCGGTCGCAGCGCTCGTCTGCAGCGAGAGCTCTGCCCAGAGTGCATTCGCACCATCGTGCTGCACCGCGCCACCATCGCCACCGATCCCGATCAGCCCATGAGCGGGGAGACGGCGCTCGCGCGCCTGATCGTCCAGCGTGAACGGTCCTGGGCCTCGGCAAACGCGTCGCCGACGTCCTACCGTCTCGACTTGGCCGTGGTCGTCGTCGAACTCGCCAGCGTGAACCGGGCCTCGGCGTTCATGCTCTGGTCCGCGCACGACTTCCGCCGCTACGGCCGAGCGCTGATCGACCTGGCCGAGAACGCCGACGACTTCGACGCGGTCCATTTCCACGTCCACGACGGACGGGAGCTGTTCGCAGACCGACACGGGCACTCCACCCGCCACCAGGAGCGTGGCCAACTCACGCTCCCGGCCACGGTGGCGGTATGGGCCGGGCACGCCGGACGAGGCGCCTGCGCCGTCCGCGTCGAACACGCCCAGGGCGCGCACCCGGCTCAGGCGATCGGCCAGGCCGCCTGGTCCCGCATCGAGTGCGCGGTTCGGGCCTGCGGCTTCGAGCTCGACCCGGCAGACCGCACCATCCGCTTCGAACACGGGCCGGCCCCCGACTTCGCCCACGACGACACCGCGCACCCGGCGGACCTGGCCGTGGCGGTCGCGCTGCTGGTCGAGGCCGACCTGGTCGATCCGGTGATCGGCGAGGACGCGGTCTTCTCCGCCCAGCTCGGCGCCGACGGGACGCTCTTCCCGCACCCGGCGGGCAAGTCCGGACTCGTCCACTGGGCCGTCGAAGGCGCCTGGACCCGCCTCCACCTGGCCGACCTCGACACCGCCGCCCTGTCGGCCACCGGTCTGGAGATCTGGGGGTATGAGCACCTGGGCGACCTCATCGACGCCTGGAAGTCCGTCCCAGGCGCCGTATCCGGACCCGCCAGCAGCGGGGCAGACGACCGGCTGTGACCGGTACCGAACCACCGGCCATGCCCGGCAGTGATATCGCCGAGGCCGATCACGGCCGCGGTAGCGACCGGCACGTCCCGCCGCAGCGGCCGAGCCGGTGAACGAGCGGCCGGAGCCCTGATGCCAACCCGGGCTCCGGCCGCAGGCAACCCATCTCCACGAACACGAAGAAAGGAATCGAGCTGCCATGAACAGCACACCACAACCGTCCGACGAGGCGCCGGGCGAGGCGAACCCGAGCAACGACGACGGCACCGGGTATTGGATGAGCGAACGTCTCGACGACGGGGCCGAACGACGCTGGACCGATCTGGGCCGCGACTACAGCGAAGCTCCCGGCGACCGGGACCGGCTCACCGAAGCGATGGCGGCGATCCGCTGGTACCGGCACGGGGAGTCCATGCCGTTCTCGCCGGGGATGCTCCTCCAGGAGATCATCCGCGCCTCCGGGATCGGGGCCATGGCGGTCGCCATCAGCGCGCTCCCGGTGGAGTTCCCCGAGCCCGACCTGCTCGACCGCGACCGGAACGAGCTGCAGCCCTGGGAGTACCAGACCTGCTCGACCGTGGCGATCTGCTACCGCTACCGACGCCGCGTCTTCGTCACCCACTTCCTGGACCTCGGTCTCGAAGCCGTCCCGATCGCGCACGACATCCGCGAGGCGGCCCCGCTCAAGGACCACAGCCTCGCCTGCGCCGCCGGACTCCACGGCGCCTGCCGAAAGCACCGCACCACGGATGAAACCGGCGAGGCATGCCGGTGCGAATGCGGGCACGCCGCCAGGCAAGCCGACACCGCCTGAACACGCCGAACACGGGGAGCCGCAGCCGGATCGAACCTGCTCGATCCGGCTGCGGCCGGTGCACGCCATGCCACCCGCAAACCCGGCCACCGACAAGCCCAGCTTCCACACCACGAAACCGCACTAGAAAGGAAACACGATGGGACGCAACAACAAACGTCCGCGGCTGATTGAACTGTGGCACGACCCCCGCGAGGTCGTCTTCCAACACGACGAACGCGGCACCTTCGCCACCGACCGCACCGCGATCTGGAGCCTGCACGGCCTGCCACTGGCCGATCCGCGGCTCGTCCCCAACCAGGACGGGTTCTACCGGGTCGGCAAGACCGTCGTGACACGGCTGTCCAAACAGATCAATCCCGAACGCGAAGGCCACCTGGCCGACAAGTTCACCCAATGGGCCGCCGACGACGCCGACCGGCCCTGGCAGCCGGTCACGCTCACCGCGTGGCGGCTGCACCGGTGCCGCGTCGGCATCACCGAAGGCGGCCCGGTCCTGATCGGGGAGCACGTCGCCGACCTGTGCGACCGGTACGGGCCACTCGCTCTGGCCCTCCGCCACGCCGACGGCGAGGACCACAAACTGCGCCTGGCCTGGAGCCGCATTTGGCGCCGGACCGAATACGGCGGCGACTACGACCAGCACACCGCCGTCGCCATCGTGCAACCAGCGACCATGCCGCACTCCGGCCCGGCACGGACGGTCCTCGAGGCGATCACCACCTCCCACCAGCGCGACCGGACCCTGATCTGACCGAGCCAGCACGACACCGACGACACGGCCGAGACCCGAAAGGGTCTCGGCCACTTCCATTTCCACACCGCGAAAGGCAAGCCATGCACAACCGCAACCATCCACAACACAACGATGCCCAACCGCCTGCCACGATCCGCATCGAGGCCCACCGCCTGGTCATCGACGCCGAATCGACGTACGCGCGCTTCACGTCGGCCTTCGGCACCGGCCCGGCGATCGAACTCGAGCGCATCTGGGAATACAGCGAACACGCAGGCGGGCAACTCTTCGCGCACCGCCCCGATCGGCCGCTCACCGCGAACGAGCTCGCCCTCGACTCGGGACTACCGCCGGTCGACCTGGATCGGCCATGGTTCACCGATAGTCACCGCCTCGCCGAAGGGCTGGTCCGAGCCGGGTTCGACGTGACCTACACCCACCTCGCCCACGACGGCGGGCACGGCACCTTCTGCGAACACCTCCGCGACATCGGAGTGCTCAGCATCGGCGAACCCGTCGGCATCACCGCCGCCAGCTATCCCCAGCGAGGCCATCTGGCGCTGAGTCTGATCGAAGCCCCAGCACCGGGCTCCTGCCGCCGGTTGGGCTCGGTAGTCCTGCCAGCCGGGCATTACCTGACCTGCGCCAACAGCACCTGGTACAGCTGGAGGCTTCGCGCGGCCTGCCGAATCGCCAGCGTCCCCAGCGCCGACACCGTCACGGCAATTCCGGAAACGCAGATCGACCGCATCACCGCCACCTGCAACCAATGCGCCGCCTCATGGACCGCCGAGCACGGCGCGCTGCTGTTCACGCCCAATCCGGACAGCCGAGCGCGGGAGTGGCACTTCCGCGATGCCACCGGCCGTGACCCGTTCGGCTTCGACTGCCCAAGCCGGTCCTGCACCGGGCGCATCCGCTTCACCAACTAGCCGACCCCCGGGGCCCGACGCCTCGGCCTGAGGGGCCTCGGGTTTTCTGGACAGCCAGCGTTACGATCGCTGGTAGAACGGAAAGCAGGAATTGTGAGTCAGGGACGCACCTACAAGCCCGAGTTCAAGCAGATGGCCATCGATATGGCGCTCGATGGCGGCAAATCCGTTGCCAAGGTGGCCGCGGAACTCGATATCAACGAGTGGACGCTCCGGAATTGGGTGAAGCAAGCCCGCAAGCAGCGACGGATTACCGGCGCAACTCCCGATCAAACCAGTGAGTCCATGTCCATGGAATCACCGGAGATGCGTCGGGCCGAACAACGCATCCGTGAACTCGAGATGGAAGTCGCGTTCCTAAAAAAAGCAGCC
>NZ_AXWO01000033.1 GCF_000482705.1 Glycomyces arizonensis DSM 44726
TGGACGACGACCGGCGGCGCCTGACGATCGCCAGGGAGATCATCGGTTGGGACGCCAAGCTCATGATCGACGCCAACCAGGTCTGGGACGTCCCCGAGGCCATCGAGTGGGTGCGGGCGCTCGCCGAGTTCAAGCCGCACTGGATCGAGGAGCCCACCAGCCCCGACGACGTGCTCGGCCACGCGGCCGTGCGCCGCGCGGTCGCCCCCATCGGCGTCGCCACCGGCGAGCACGGCATGAACCGCGTCCTGTTCAAGCAGATGCTCCAGGCCGAGGCGATCGACTTCCTCCAGCTCGACGCCGCGAGACTGGCGAGCGTCAACGAGATCATCGCCGTCTACCTGCTCGCGGCGAAATTCGGCGTCCCGGTCTGCCCCCACGCCGGCGGCGTGGGCCTGTGCGAACTCGTCCAGCACCTGTCGATCTTCGACTACGTGGCCGTCTCGGCCAGCCTGGAGGACCGCGTCACCGAGTACGTCGACCACCTCCACGAGCACTTCACCGACCCGTGCACCGTCGAGGGCGGCAACTACGTCCTGCCCGAGGCGCCCGGATATTCGGCCCGGATGCACCAGGCGTCGGTCGACCGGTTCGCCTTCCCCGACGGGGCCTACTGGGCGGCCCGGACGGGTGCCGGGACCCACGACTGAGTCCGGCGCCCGGCCGGGTTCTCAGGCGGACTCCCTCCACAGGATGTCGGAGCGCACCTTGCGGTGGACCGGGTCGATCCTCCCGAAATCGGCCTCCGCGAGGATCTGGGCGATCTCGAGGGCATTCGCGGCCAGGGCGTGGCGGTCGAGGGCGATCGAGGTCAGAGGGGGGCTGACGGCCTCGCCGAAGGCCAGGCCGTCGATGCCGACGATGCGGACCGCTCCGGGGACGTCGACCCCGTGCGCGTGGGCGTGCTGCACCGCGCCCAGCGCCATCAGGTCGTTGAAGACCAGGACGGCGTCGACCTCGGGGTGCCGCTCGAGCAGTTCGCCGAACGCCCGCCCGCCGTCGGCGATGCTCTCCTCGCCGACGGCGGCTCCGACGAACTGATCGCCGGCGGCCCGCTCGAACCACTGCCGTTTCGGCGTCGGCACGTAGTTGCCGTGGGTGCGGCGCAGGTGCCCGGAGTCGACCATGCCGAAGCGCCGGGCCCCGCGTTCGCGGAGCGCGTCGACTATCGCGACGATGCCCGACTCGATGTCGAGTTCGACGGCGTGGACGTCGGGGTGCCCGGTCTCGAGGTACACGATCGGCGGGCCGCCGACGGTCTCGCGGACGGCGGACCCGGTGTAGTGCATGACCACGACGTCGACTTGCGAGGACAGCATGCTCGGCACGGCGTCGTCGGTGGCGGACGCCAGTATCACCTGCCAGCCGCGTTCGGCGGCGGCCGAGAGCATACTCGCCGCGATGTCGGTGTAGTACGGGTTGTCGAAGGAGGCCACCACCAGCCCCAGCGCGTGCTGCTTCTGCCTGGTGACCAGGTTCCGGGCGAAGCGGCTCGGGCGGTAGCCGAGGCGTTCGACGGCCTCCAGGACCCGGCGGCGGGTCGACTCGCTGATGTCCCCCATGCCGTTCACCGCGCGCGTCACCGTCTGGCGCGACACCCCGGCCTCGGCCGCGACGTCGAGGATCGTCACTCGCTTGCCCACTCGACCGCTCCTGTTCCGTGTCCGCTCATGCTATCGGCGCCCGCGGCGCCCGCGTCCGGGCGCGGGCGCCGCACCCCTGCCGCAGGACCACGGCGCGGGTCCCGCGGCGCGGGACCGCCCGCGGTCGCCTCAGAAGACACGGATCTCCTCGACGTCGATCGGTCCCTCGGGGAAGGCGAGGCGGACGGCCGTCGACGTCCGGGTTCCGAACTCGACGCGCACGGAGCGTTCCCCGCCGGGTTCGCCGCGGTGCAGCGGTTCGAAGTCGTGCCCGTCCGGAGCCGACTCGAGGAGCCAGGGCCGATCGGCCGCTTCGGCGAAGACCACTTCGACGCGGCTGATCCAGTAGGGATATTCGAGGCCCGCGGTGATCCACTGGCCCGGCGCGTTCTCGCCCGCGCGCCAGAACGCGCGACCCGGTTCGGTCGCGTTGCCGCCCGCGTGGCCGGGCGCGGCGCTGCTGGCCTTCACCGGGCGGTACGCGGCCAGCGACATGAAGCCGCTGCCCGGCGGCGGCTCGGTCAGGTACGGGGCGGGCGGAGGGAGCCGCCGGGCCGTCCCCCGGTCGGGTCTCGCCGGGCCGGTCGCGGTCAGGAGGACCTCGGCCGGCGGGAGGCCGTCGGCGACGGCGCGGACGCGCTGCGGCCCAGGGGTGTAGGACCGCACTTCGATCGCTCCGGCCCCGTCCCACAGGCTGTGGGTCTCAGGAGACAGGGTGATGCTCGTTCCAGAGGGGAACAGCGCCTCGCCCTCGACCACCGTCAAACGGACGGGCCGGTCGTCGGCGACGCGGACGCCTTGCGCATCGACCATTTCGACTTCGATCCGCGCGTCGCCGGTGCCGTCGGTGGGGATCACCACCGTGTCGGTGCGCAGCCGCAGTTCGGCCGCCGTTCCGGGGCCGGGGAAGGCGGGCGGGGCGATGCCGAGCAGCCGCTCGCGGTACCAGTGGTAGGCGCGCTTGGGCCTGCGGAAGTAGTCGGCCAGGCCGTTGAGTCCGGCGCCCGGCGCCACCGTCTTGTAGTGGAAGGCGCACCAGAATATCTTGCCCGAGCGCCACGGGTGGTCGTTGCCGACGCCGTGCTCCCACTCCACTTCGTACTCGCCGGGGCCGTGGCCCGTCACCCCGTGGTACTCGGTGACGACGCTCGGGAAGCCCGGGTCCGGGAAGAGCTCGGCGCCGTCGCCGTTGTAGCCGGCGAGGTCGCCGAGCACGTCGAAGCCCTTGCGCTGCGCCCCGCCGACGGCCGCCGGCCGCGTCGGGTCGAGCTCCTTCGCCAGCGCCACCAGCTCCCTGGTGAGCGCTTTGGCCTTGTCGACGACGCGGTCGTCGCTGAAGAACGCCTCATTGCCGATGCTCCAGGTGATGATGCTCGGGTGGTTGCGGTGGGTCCGGATCATTTCGCGCAGGGCGCGGCGCAGGCTCTCCTCGAACTCCGGCTCGTCGGCTTCGTCGACCGGATAGGCGCTGGCGAACCAGTAGCCCTCGACGTTCTCGCCGCCGGTGCCCCAGAAGTGGAGTTCGGACCAGAACAGCAGCCCTTGGCGGTCGCACTCCTCGGCGAAGAACGGGTGGTGCGGGTAGTGGGAGCCACGGACGATGTTCATGCCCAGCTCCTTCACCATCGCGATGTCGCGGCGGATCGAGGCGCGGGTCCCGGCGTCGCCCCAGCCGCCGCGGTTCTGGTGCACGTTGGCGCCGTGGAGGTCGAGGTGCTCGCCGTTGAGGAAGAACCCTTGCGCGGCGGTGAACTCGAACCGGCGCACGCCGAACCGGGTGGACTGGGCGTCGCGTTCGACGCCGTCGACCGCGACCGAGGCGGTGAGCTCGTACAGGTGCGGGCGGTCGGGGTGCCACAGCAGCGGGTCCGTCAGGGCCCCTTCGAGTTCGACTACCGCGGTCGTTCCGGCGGGGAGGGTGCGGCGGACGGGTTCGAGCTTCGCCTCCGCAGCGTCGGGACCGGCGACCGCGGCGGTGAGGACGGCCTCGACCGGGTGCGACTCGTCGTTGACGACCTCGATCGACACGGCGACGGTCGCCCGCTCGCGGTCGACCTCCGGGGTGGTCACCCCGATGCCGTACCAGTCGATGCGGACGCGGTCGGCGACGATCAGGCCGACGTCGCGGTAGATCCCGCCCGAGAAGCTGTAGTCACCCGCGCGCGGCGCCAGACGCGCGTTCCACAGGTTGTCGACCCGGACGAACACGTCGTTCGGTCCGGCCGCCACGGCGTCGGAGACGTCGACGGTGAAGGGCGTGTAGCCGCCTGCGTGGCGCCCGACCGATCGGCCGTTCACGAACACCTCGCAGACCTGGAAGACCCCCAGGAACTCCAGCGCGATCCACCGGCCGAGCCACGAGGGGTCCACCTCGAGGGTCCGCCGGTAGCAGCCGTGCCCGACGTAGATGCGGTGCTCGCGGAAGTCGGGCAGCCCGAAGGAGTGCGGCAGTCCGACGTCGTACCAGTCGGGGTCCGGCGGCCCGGTCTCGGCCCCGGGATGCTCGCCGTAGTCGAATGTCCAGTCGTCGTTGAGGAATCGCTGTTCGCGGACCATGCGGTGGTGGCCTTTCGGTCGTGATTGCGGAGGCGGGCCGCCTCCTCGCTCGATGGGAGGCGGCCCTCGGGGAACGGTCGGCGGCTACTGCGACGCGTCCCAGGCCTCCTGGTAGATCTCGACGTACCGGTCGGCGCCGAGGTCGGTGAGGTTCTGCTGGAACTCGGCCCAGTCCTCGTCGCCGCCGATATCGCGGATGCCGGTGACGAACTCCGCGCTCGCCTGGACGATGAAGTTCTCCACATTGGTCTGGATCGTGGCGAGCTCCGTCGCGGTCTCGCCGGTCACATCGACCTCCCAGTAGGGGAACAGCTCGTCGGACTCGTGGCCCTCGTAGAACGTCGTCGCCTCGAACAGGCGGCGTTCGTAGCCCTCGGCGCTGTAGATGTCGGTCGCGGTGACCTGGCTGTTGCGGAACTCGGCGTCGCTGAAGAACTGCGCGATCGGGCCCCAGGAGTTCTGCAGCGTCTCCTCGGTGGGCTGCGTGATGACCTTGAAGTTCGGTTCGAGGGTCTCGTCGAGGGCCACGTCGCCCTCCTCGGGCCGCATCCAGTTGACGCCCTCGATGCCGTACTCCCCCTGGAGGTGGCCGTCGTAGGAGACCATGAAGTCCAGGATCTGCATGAGCTTGCGCTGCTTGGCCTCGCTGGAGCGGTTCGTGATGACGAAGGTCGCGCCGGGGGCGGCACCCGCACCGCCGCCGCTCCAGAACGTGTCGTCGCCCTTCGGCCCGGTCAGCGGCGGGACCGCGTCGTACTGCGTGTAGCGTCCGTCCTCCTGGTCGGCGGTGACGAACCAGGGGTGCATGACGGCGACCGAACCGAGGATGACGTCCTCGGTGGCGCCCTCGGCGGTGAGGGCTTCGCCGTTCTGGGTGAAGGCGCCCTCGTCGATGAGGCCGTCCGCGTAGAGGGAGGCCACATAGGAGATCCCCTCGCGCCATTCGTTCCGGGTCGGCTGCAGGGTGACCTGCCCGTTCTGCAATCCGAGGCTGGCCGGGTTGACGCCCTCGGCGTTCGCGTACATCTCGGCGGTGTAGACGTACGGGTTCAGCAGGTACGACAGCAGCGTGGCGCCGCCCGCTCCGGAGAGGGGGATCTCGTCGGCCTCGCCGTTGCCGTTGGGGTCCTGGGTCTTGAACGCCTCGAGGACGTCGCGCAGTTCCTCGGTCGTGGTGGGCTGCTCCAGGCCCAGTGCGTCCAGCCAGGCGGAGTTCATCCACAGCTTCGACGGGTACGAGCAGTGGTAGCAGTCGTTCCAAGCGGGAATGCCCCAGATGTTCCCGTCCGGGGAGGTCGCCAGCTCCTCGAAGCCGGGCTCCTTCTCGAACGCGGCGACGAGGTTCGGAGTGTCCTCGCCGATCAGGTCGTCGAGTGGGACGATCACGCCCTGGCCGCCGAGTTCCACCAGCTCCTCGCTGCTGAACTGGTCGACCCACGGGATGAGCATGTAGGCGTCCGGGTAGTCGCCGCTGGCGAGGGAGATCTGCCGCTTCTCCGCGGCCGCGTTCCCGTCCCAGGTGGTGGTCTCGAACTGGAGATCGACGTCGAACTTCTCTTCGAGCAACGTCGTGAACGCGTTGTCCTCCAGGTCCTGTCCCTGGCCTGCGTCCTGCGGGGCGAAGATCGTGATCACGTCGTCCGGAGTGGTCTCCGGTTCCGAGGAGCACGCGGCGAAGGCGCCGGCCGCGACGGTCAGTGCCGCGCCCATTGCCGCCGCTCTTGCGAATCTACTGGTCATCGTTGACTGCCTTTCGGTGAGGAGTTGACGCTTCTGAGGGGAGGCGGCGCGGGTCGGCCGGCCGCGGCGATGCTTGCGAGCCGTGAATCAGCCTTTGACGGAGCCGAGCATCACGCCCTTGTTGAAGTGCCGCGCCACGAACGGGTAGACGAGCATGAGCGGCACGGTGGAGACGACGATGAGGGAGAACTTCATGAGGTCGGCCATCTGCTCGGCCGCCAACTGGTCGGCGAGGTTCGTCCCCCCGCTGTTGTTGACGATCAGGAGGTCGCGCAGCACCAGTTGCAATGGATAGAGCTCTTCGTTGCGCAGGTAGATCAGGGCGTTGAAGTAGGAGTTCCACTGCCCGATGCCGTACATGAGCGCGATGACCGCCAGCAGCGGTTTCGACAGCGGCAGCACCACCGACCACAGGAAGCGGGCGTCCGAGGTGCCGTCGAGCTGGGCCGCTTCGTACAGCTCGCTCGGGATCGTGGAGCGGAAGAAGGTCATCGCGATGAGCACCTGCCAGGCCCCGATCGCGGTCGGCAGGATCAGCGCCCACCGGGTGTCGAGCAGGCCGAGGGCGCGCACGACCATGTAGGTCGGGATCAGGCCGCCGCTGAAGAGCATCGTGAACAGGACGCCGCCGATGAAGACCTTCCGGCCCATGAGCTCGGGTCGCGAGAGCGGGTAGGCGATCAGCACGGTGAGGACGATGCTGACGATCGTGCCGACCACGGTGTAGAACAGCGAGTTGCCGAACCCGGTGAGGACGGCCTCGTTGGACAGCACCGCCTCGTACCCGATGAGCGTGAAATCGACCGGCCACAGGAGCACCCGCCCGCCGGACACGGCCGCGGGGCTGGAGAAGGAGCTCGCCAGGATATTGATCAGCGGGATCAGCACGACGAGCAGGAACGTCGCCAGCAGGAGGTAGACGGCGACCATGAAGACCCGGTCCCCCCGGGTGTCCTGGACCCGCGCGGCCCGGCGGCGACTCGGCCTCCGGCGCTCGGTTCGGGGTTCGGCCCGGTTCGCGGTCTGGAGTGTCATTGCATGGGCTCCCTTCACCACAGCCCGTTGCCGGTCACGCGCTTGGAGACGGTGTTGACGATCAACAGCAGGATGAGATTGATGACCGAGTTGAACAGCCCGACCGCCGCCGCCAGGCTGAAGTCGGCGCCGAGTAGGCCGATCTTGTACGTGTAGGTCGCGATGATCTCCGACTGGGAGAGGTTGAGCGGGTTCTGGAGCAGGAACGCCTTCTCGAAGCCGATCGCCATGACGTTGCCGACGCTCAGGATCATGACCACCACGACGGTGGGCGCGATGCCGGGCAGGTCGACGTGCCAGATCTTGCGCAGGCGGCTGGCCCCGTCGAGTCGGGCGGCCTCGTACAGGCTCGGATCGATCCCGGCGAGCGCGGCCATGTAGATGATCGCCGAGTACCCGGCGGTCTGCCAGACGTCGCTCCAGACGTAGACGCTCCGGAAGGCGTCGGGGTCGGCGAGGACGTTGCCGTCCATGCCGAAGAAGCCGAGCGCCTCGGTGAGGAAGCCGATCCGGGGCGAGAAGACCAGGATGAGCATCGAGACGACGATCACGGTCGAGATGAAGTACGGCGCGTAGGTGACCATCTGGACGGTGCGCTTGAAGAAGCGCGCCCGGACCTCGTTGAGCGCCAGCGCCAGGATGATCGGGACGGGGAAGCCGGCCAGGAGGCCGTACAGGCTCAGCATCAGCGTGTTGCGGATGAGGTCCCAGGCGACCGGGTTGGCGAAGAACCGTTCGAAGTTGTCGAGCCCGGCCCAGGGGCTGCCCCAGATTCCGGCGACCACGTTGTAGTCCTTGAACGCGATCACGTTGTTCGCCATCGGTATGTACTGGAAGACGACGAGGAAGGCGACGGGGAGGACGAGCATCAGATAGAGCTGCCAGTGCCGGCGCAGGTTCCTGCCGCGGGCCTGCCGGCGGCGCTCGCGGGGTGTCGCGCGCCGCGCGTCCACTGCCGCCGTCACGGCTGCGATCCCTTGCGTGCCGTGCGGCGGCGCTCCACGTTCATGGCGTTCACGCTCACTCCTTCGCGAACTCGGTTCCGTGAATGTTCACGGTATTTTGAGGTGACGAAGTTCGTCAATACCTGGAGTGAGGAAAGATCATATCTATGATCGAAATGGTGAAGCCTCAGGCGAGATTCATCGTGTTTATGTCGTGATTTTCCGTTATATTCCCTGACCACTTAGGAATAGGTTAAATCTTTCGGTCATGGCACCGATGAGACCTCCCGGCGCTCCTCGGTGAACGCTCGGGACGGCCGGCGCCCACGGCTTTCACGAGAAGTGGTCGTGTCGGTGTTTTTGCCGGTTGGGCCGTATCATGAGGCCGAGCTTGCTTGTTGAGACCTTCGTACACGCTGTGTCTTGATGGGGAAGCTGTTGCCGGGCAAGGATCTCGCTGAAGTGGTTGGCCTCGCGCGTTTCGAGGAGCGTGTGGCCGAGCTGACCGATCCGCGTGGGGCGCAGGGCCGCTGGTATCCGTTGTCGGCGTTCGTCGCGGTGGCCCTGGCCGGGCTGCTGTGCGGGAGGAACACTCCGGTTCGGTGGGCCGCGGACGCCCCGGACGCGGTAGTGCGGACGCTGTGCGGGATCGGCCTGGAGGTCGGCGACGCGGCGTGGTGGTCGCTGCCGTCGTATGAGTCTCGCGAGTCCGGTCACGGGCGATCGGAGACGCGCACGGTGAAGATCCTGGCCGCCGGGGGCGGGGTGCGGCTGCCGTTCCCGGGCCTGGCCCAGATCGCCCGGATCCGTCGCTGGACCCGTGACGAGGCCACCGGCGAGGTGACCCATCACGTCATGTTCTAACTGACCAGCAGGAACACGGTGAAGCTGCGGCCGGCCCGGTTCGCCGAGGCCATCTGTGCCCATCGGGGTGTCGAGTCGTGGCATTGGACGAAGGATGTCGTCTTCGGTGAGGACCGGTCGACCGCGACCGCCGGGAACTTGACCGCGAACCTCGCCAGCCTCCGCGCCGCCGCGATCGCGATTCTCAAGCGCCTGGGCGGCAAGGGCATCACCGCATCGAGAGACCGGATCGGCAACCACCCCTATACGGCCCCACTCACCGTCCTCGGCATCACCGACATCAAACACGAGTTCCAAATGTGCTTATCTCGTGAAAGCCGTGCGGTGACCCAGGCGAATACGCCTGCCTGGTCGAGGCCGTTCTCGCCGGGGCCTGCAAGAAGCGGCTGGCTGCCGAGTACGGGATCGGCCTCCGGAGCGTGTGCCGGCTTGTGCCCGCTCGGCGGCGGGGCACGCTTTCGGGTGGCTGTTCTTCGGCGGTCATCGCCTCGGACACGGCGCCCTGAGGTTCGGCCTGCTTGCTGCCGGTTCTGAAGACTGCGGTGACCGGTCGCCATGTTTGAGCGCGGTTCGCGTCGCGCGGTTGCCTACTACGGTGTTTCCGCTCTTACCAGCGGCCCTCTCGGTTCTCCGCCGGTCAACCTATATCAGTGATTCGTAAA
The DNA here is from genome assembly GCF_000482705.1 of Glycomyces arizonensis DSM 44726. GTDB lineage: Bacteria > Actinomycetota > Actinomycetes > Mycobacteriales > Micromonosporaceae > Glycomyces > Glycomyces arizonensis. The sequence continues at coordinate 9,445 of NZ_AXWO01000033.1, forward strand.
AATAGAACAGTGGTGTATCGTAGGTATACATGGAGTCGGGTAGGAGCCGTCTGATCGAGGCGACGCGTTCGATGTTGACGGAACAGCCGGGGCGTGTGCCGAGCACTCGTGAGTTGTATGAGGCGGCAGGTGTCGCCGCTCCAACGCTGTATCACCACTTCGGGGACAAGGACGGTCTCTTGCAGGCCGTGGCCGAGGAGGCGTTCGCCGAATATCTGGAGCGCAAGCGCACGGTTCCCCGTACCGGTGATCTGCTCGCCGACTTCGCAGCGGGTTGGGACATGCACGTGGGTTTCGGGGTGGAGAACCCTGCCCTGTATGCACTCATGTACGGCCGTGCGGGCCACCGGCGGTCCCGCGTCGCACGGACGGCCGAAGCTGAACTGCGCCGCGGTCTCGAACGCCTCGCCGACGCGGGACTGCTCCGCATGGACGTGGACGAGGCGGTCGCCCTCACTACCGCGATGGCGATCGGCTGCGTCACCCGGCTGCTCTATGACGGCGGATCAGCGACCGGACCACTCGCCGAAACGATGTGTACGGCGCTGATGTCCGAGCTGACAGGGCACGCGCAAGAGCTCGGTCCCGCCGACCACGCCGCAGCGCTGCTGCTCGCTCGGCTCGGATCGACTCCTGGGCTGTTCACCACGGCAGAGGAGGCGCTGTTGCGGCAATGGCTGCGCACCCTCATCGAACATGTCACGCCCGCACAAGACGCACGGGAACAAGGAGCGGAGAGATGACCACGTCCACCAACGAGGCGTTCGCGCCCACCCTTCTGCTGGGAGGGACGGACCGGGTATCCCGCCTCGGATACGGCGCCATGCGGCTGGCCGGTCGGGGCGTCATCGGACTGCCCGACGATGTACGCGGCGCGATCGACGTGCTCCGCGGCGCGGTGGAACAGGGGGTGCAGTTCTTCGACACTGCCAATGCCTACGGGCCGCGCACGGTCAACCAAGTCATCGGGCGGGCACTCAGCCCGTTCGAGGACGGCGTCATGATCGGGAACAAGGTCGGCGCCTGGCGCGGTCCCGCCGGCGAATGGTTGATCGACAGCCGCCCGGCGACCGTGCGCACCCAGGTCGAGGACGCCTTGCTCGATCTGCGAGCCGAGGTCAGCCCGCTCACCTATCTGCGTCTGTGGGGCGACAGTCAGGCACCGGGGAGCTCCCCTGCGGAAGAGGTGCCGCTCGAAGACGCGCTCGGGGCCCTGATCGAGTTGCGCGACGAGGGAAAGGTCCGCCACATCGGTCTCTCCGGCGCGTCGCCCGAGATGCTGGAGCGGGCACAGCGTCTCACGCCGATCGCGGCGATACAGAACCGGTTCAACCTGATCGATCGCAGTGGCGTCGAGGTGCTCGAGGCGTGTGAACGCGATGGCATCGCCTTCGTCCCCTACTTCCCCCTCGCGACCGGCACGCTCGGCGACCTCGCGGCGCTCACTCAGCCTGCTCGGCGTCTCGGCGTCTCGACATCGGTGGTGGCTCTGGGCTGGCTGCTCCGACGTTCGCCCGTGATCATCCCGATCCCGGGCACCAAGTCCCTGGAGCACCTGGCGGACAATATCCGCGCGCTCGACGTCGCGGCCGAGCTGACCGATGGGGAGGTCAACACCTTGACGGCCGTCGAGGATGAGGAGTCCGCGTCACTGGACACGATGTCGGCGCAGATGATCGACGCACTGACCCGCCGCCAAGCATCAGCGTGACCGCGCCACGGCTGGGCAGTCGGTTGCGCCTCGTAGCCGCACTCGCCTTGCGCTTGGCGCCGTCGCAGTGGAGGGTAGCGGCGCCTCGAACGGGCACAAGTTTCGGCCCAAATCCTCGGTTCCGCAGCCACACGCTGAAACTCGCTGCGACGCTGGCGTCGACCCATTTGATGACGGCGGCCTTGGCGGTGTTGTAAGCGAGACCGCCAAGGTGGCGGCGCTGCATGGGTGGATCACGATGAGAGCTGCGTCCGGCCGTGCAAGGGGAATGCCCTCACGATACCCAGCGTCGGAGACGAGCGCGTACCTCGAAACACCGAATCGGAGACCACCTTGCGATCACGAGGGACGGGGAGTCAGGGGAGTTCTGGCCATAACCCGTCATAACCAAAACTGGATCGTTTAACATGAGGTGTAACTGCCTGTATGTCTGATTCTGTGGGCGCTACTGGGTTCGAACCAGTGACATCTGCCTTGTAAGGGCAGCGCTCTACCGCTGAGCTAAGCACCCCGGGCGCGCCGGGAGGGCGGGCCGAGCGTGAGAAAGGGTACCTGAATGCGGGCCCCCGCGCGAGTCCAGGGTCTTCTCCGTGGAATTGGAGAGGCGCCGGTGTTGTTGCAGATGCCGTGACTCAGATGATGCGTGTCGATGTGTGGTCGGATATCTCCTGCCCTTGGTGCTACGTCGGGAAGGCCCGTTTCGGGAAGGCCGTCGAGGAGTTCGGTGGGGAGGTCGAGGTCCGGCACCGGTCGTTCGAGCTCGATCCGCACCGCGGCACCGAGGAGACCGAGCAGGTGGTCGCGATGCTCTCGAAGAAGTACGGCATGAGCGCACAGCAGGCCCAGGAGGGCGAGGAACGGCTCAAAGGCCTGGCCGCCGCCGAGGGCCTTGAGTATCGGGCCGAGGGCCGCGACCACGGCGGCAGTTTCGACATCCACCGGCTGCTGCACCTGGCCGCCGAGCGCGGGCTCGCCGACGAGGCGTGGCAGGCCTTCTACACCGCGAACTTCGCCGAGGAGGCGTCGCTGTTCAGCCGCGACCGCATCACCGAGGTCGCCGTCAAGGCCGGGCTCGAGGAGAGCGAGGTCGAGGCGGTGCTCGACGATCCCGCCGCCTACCGCGACGCCGTCCGCGCCGACGAGGCCGAGGCCGCGAGCCTCGGCGCGACCGGCGTGCCGTTCTTCGTCATCGACGGCAAGTACGGCGTCTCCGGCGCCCAGCCGACCGAGGTGTTCGCCCAGGTGCTCGAGAAGGCGTGGGACGAAAGGAAGCCGGTGGTGCTCGGCGGCGACGCCGAGGCGTGCGGGCCCGAGGGGTGCGCCGTTTAGCAATCCCTCACGAGCGGCCTCCTCCCGGAATAGTCTGAGGCGAACATCGCCAATCGAAGAGGAGGTCGCCACCATGCCGATGGACCGCGAGACACGGCTCCGCCTGGTCAACCTGCGCGACGATACCGGCGTGCTCTCGCTCTACATCAACGCCGACCCCCAGCAGGAGGGGTCGAAGCCGCCATGGCGCAACCGGTTCGAGCAGAGCGTCAAGCGGCTGCTCGAATCGGTCGACGCCCCCACCCGCGGCGTCCTCGACCGTCGACTCCACGACATGGAACTCGAGATCGAGGAGTTCATGCGCCCCGGCTCGTCCGGCATCGGACGGGCCCTGTTCGTGCCGCTCAGCGACGGCGAGACGTTCAGCGTCGCGATGCAGACGCCGCTGACCGACCGGGTCGCGCTCGCGCGCCGCTCCCACATCACGCCCATGTTCGCCGCCTGGGCCGAAGGCTCCCCCATGGGGATCGCCGTCGTCGACGGGCGCGGGATGCGCATCCTCGACAGCCGCTTCGGCCGCTGCGAGGAGATCTCCGGCCTCGCCTTCGAACTCGACACCGACGAGTGGCGAGAGATGGCCGGACCGGTCAGGTCGCGCGGCGCCTGGGGCAACGGTCAGCAGACCATGGCCACGCAGCGGGACCTGTTCGACTTCCGCATCGCCGAGCACCTGGCCAGGTTCCTGGCCGCCGCGCACACCTCGCTGGAGTCGCATGTGAACGCGTTCGGCTGGGAGATCCTCGTCGTCACCGGCGAGCCCGAACTCGTCGACGCCGCCTCGAAGTCGCTCAGCAATTCGTTGAAGGCCGAGGTGGTGGCCGCCCAGCAGGTGGTCGGCCAGCTCTCGGCGGCGCAGATCCAGCAGACGCTGGCCGACGAGATGGCCCGGGCCAGGCACCGCCGCGACGAGCGGCTCGCCGCCGACTTCGCCGAGGCCCCGCCGAAGGCCGCGATGGGCTCGACGCAGGTCCTCGACGCGCTCCAGACCGGGCGCGTCGACCGGCTGCTGTTCGAGCGCGACTCGGTCTGGAGCGGGCAGCGCATCCCGCCGGGGGCGGTCCTGGCCGACGGGATCGTCCAGGACGACCCCGACGCCGCCACGGCCGTGGCGCAGGCGCAGCTGGGGGAGCAGATGATCGACATGGCCTTCTCCACGGACGCCTCGGTGTCGATCCTGAGCGACGAGGCGCGCCTGCCCGAGCAGGCCGGCGGCGTGGGGGCGTTCCTGCGATGGTGAGTTAGGTCACGCTAACCTTAATTCGGCAGTACGTTCAGGGCCGCGGGCACTCACCTCCCGCGGCCCCGTTTTTGTGTGCACTGCCTTGTGTGTTCCGGATCATCTCGTTCCCGCAAGCGGTGTGCCTTCTGCCGGTTCCGGTTTGGTGCTACCGTTAATTCATCACACGATGAATTACGTAGTTCGGCCACCACCTCCAAGGGAGACAACCATGTCGAACCAGCAAGCAGCAGTCATCGTCGTCGGCGCCGGGCCCACCGGCCTCCTGCTGGCCGGCGATCTCGCCGAGGCCGGCGTCGAGGTCGTCCTCCTCGAGAAGCGCGCCGCCGAACTGTCCAATCTCTCGCGCGCCTTCGCGGTGCACGCGCGCACCCTCGAGACCTTCGACGCCCGCGGCCTGGCCGACCAGGTCCTCGCCCAGGGCGGCGCCCGCATGGGCTCCGTCAGCCTCTTCGGCCGCGCTACCCTCCACCTGTCCGAATTGGAATCCCGCTTCCCGTACCTGCTGGTGGCGCCCCAGTACCACGTGGAAGCCGTCCTCCGTGAGCGCGCCATCGAGGCGGGCGCCGAGATCCGCTACGACACCGAGGTGACCGGCGTCGTCCAAGACGGTGCGAGCGTCACCGTCACCACCTCCCAAGGCGAGGTCACCGGCGCCTACCTCGTCGGCACCGACGGCGTCCACAGCGCCGTCCGCCAGGCGATCGGGATGCCCTACCCCGGCGAGGCCGTCCTGCGCTCGCTCATCCTCGCCGACGTCAAGCTCGACGAGCCCCCCGAGCACAACCCCGCCATCCAGGGCGCCCACGGCGCGTTCGGCTTCGTGGCCGACTTCGACGACGGCTACTGGCGCGTCGTCGCCTGGAACCACGACAACCAGCAGCCCGACGACGCCCCCGTCGACCTCGACGAGCTCTCCGAGGTGACGCGCCGCTGCTTCGGCACCGACTTCGGCATGCACTCGCCGCGGTGGATCTCCCGGTTCCACTCCGACGAGCGCCAGGTGCCCAACTACCGCGACGGGCGCGTCTTCCTCGCCGGGGACGCCGCGCACTGCCACTCGCCCGCGGGCGGCCAGGGCATGAACACCGGCCTCCAGGACGCCGCCAACCTCTCATGGAAGCTCGCCGCCGTCCTGCGCGGCGCGCCTGACAAGCTCCTCGACACCTACCAGGACGAACGCCACCCCGTCGGCGAGGCGGTCCTGAAGTTCAGCGGCGCCCTGGTCCGCTTCGCCTCCACCAGGTCGCGCGTCGTCGAGGTCCTCGGCGAGGCCGGAGCCGCCCTCGGCATGCGCGTCAAGCCCATCGCCCACCGCGCCATCGGCATGATCAGCGGCATCGGCATCCACTACGGACACGACAAGACCGTCGGCCGCCGCGCCGCCGACATCGGCCTCAAGGACGGCTCGCGGCTGTACGAGGCCCTGCGCGGCGGCCGCTTCGTCATCCTCGACAGCAGTGTGGAAGACGACCGCGCCGTCGCCGCGGCCTCGGCCGAACCCGACGGCCTCGCCCGCGTCGTCAGGCCCGACGGCTACATCGGCTGGGCCGGCGAGGACGCCCCCGAGGCCGTCGCCGCCTACCTCGACGCCCACGCCGGGCGCTGACGCGCCGCCCGGGGCCGGCGCCGCCGCGTTCGACCGACAGCACCGCCCCGAGCGGCTATCGTCGCAACCATGGGCGCAACGCGAGAGGAAACGGACCGCGACGTACCGCTCATCGGCGGGGCCGAAGCCCCGCACCTCCACGTCATGACCTACAACCTCCGCACCGCGACCGGCCGCTCCCCGCACCCGTGGCCGAAGCGCCGCACCGCGGTCGCCGCCCTGATCGAACACGAGCGCCCCACCGTCCTGTGCACCCAGGAAGGCCGCTTCCGCCAACTGCGCGACCTGCGCGCCGACCTCGGCGGCTACGACTGGCTCCACCTCGGCCGGGACGGCGGCAGCCGCGGCGAGTCCACCGCGATCCTGTGGGACGAGCGGCGCCTGGAGCCGCTCGAGTACGACCACCTGTGGCTCTCGCGCCACCCTCACCTGATCGGCTCCCGCGGCTGGGGCAGCCGCACCGTCCGGATGCTCACCTGGATCCACTTCGAGGACCTGGCGACGGGCCGGGACTTCTACGTCGTCGACGACCACCTCGACCACCGCTCCGAGCGGGCCAGGCGCAAGGGCGCCGAGATCAACGCCGACGCCGTCGCCCGCTTCCGGTCGCCGGTGGTCGTCGCCGGGGACTTCAACTGCGACGCCGGCTCCAAGGCCCACCGCATCCTCACCCGCGCCGGTCTCACCGACGCCTGGGAGGCCGCCGAGCAGCGGCTCACACCCGCCTCGTGGGGCACGTTCAACGGCTGGCGGCGCGCCCCGGTCGAAGGCGGGCCGCGCATCGACTGGATCCTCGTGCGGGACATGGAAGTCCACCGGGCAGCCGTCAACACCCGCACCGAGGACGGCCTGCCGCCCTCCGACCACTGGCCGGTCCAGGCACTGGTCAGCCTCAAGTAGCGAGCAGCTCCCGGATCTCGCGGACGGCGGTGCGCCCGGCGCGGTTCGCGCCGATGGTGCTCGCCGACGGCCCGTAGCCGACCAGGTGGATCCGCGGATCGGCCGCCACGCGCGTCCCGTCCATCGCGATGCCGCCCCTCGGCCCGCGCAGCTTCAGCGGCGCGAGGTGGTCGAGCGAGGCGCGGAAGCCGGTCGCCCAGATGATCGTGTCGGCCTCGACGAAGCGGCCGTCCTCCCAGCGCGCACCATCGGGCTCGATCCGGTCGAACATCGGCAGCCGGTCGAGGACGCCCGCCTCGCGCGCGGCCCGGACCTCCGGTGACAGCGGGAGCCCGGTGACGCTGATGACGCTGCGGGGCCGCAGGCCCCGCCGCACCCGCTCCTCGACCTTCGCCACGACCTCGCGGCCGTACTCGGAGTCGAACTCGCCCTCGCGCCACTCGGGCGGGCGGCGGGTCACCCAGTGCGTCTCGGCCGCGAGCGGGGCGATCTCCATCAGGTGCTGGATGCCGGAGATGCCGCCGCCGACCACGATCACGCGCTTCCCCTCGAACTCCTCCGGCCCGCGGTACTGGGCGGTGTGGAGCTGGCGGCCCCCGAACGCCTCCTGGCCGGGGTATCGGGGCCAGAAGGGCCGCTCCCACGTGCCGGTGGCGTTGATGAGCGCGCGGGCGGTCCAGGTGCCGCGGTCGGTCTCGACCGCCAGCCGCTTGTCGGGAAGCGAGCGGACGGCCTCCACCGACACCGGGCGCTGGACGCGCAGGTCGAAGGCCCGCTCGTATTCGGCGAAGTAGCCGGGGATGACGTCGGCGACCGGAGTGTCCTCGTCCGGTTCGGGCACGGCCATGTCCGGCAGCTGGTAGACGCGGTTGACGGTCTTGAACGTCAGGGTCGGCCAGCGGTGCTGCCACGCCCCGCCGGGGCCGGGGTTGTGGTCGAAGACGACGAAGCCGCTCTCGGGCTCGAAGTACCGGCGCAGCGAGTGGGCGGCCGCCAGACCGGCCTGACCGGCCCCGATGACGGCCACTTCGACTTCGCGCTCCATGTCCGTTGCAACCGCGCCGCGGTGGTCCCGATTCCGTGAGGCCGCTCACCGGCTTCAGGACGGCGCCGGGAACTGCCGCTTCGCGGTGAACGCCTCGGGCGTCGGCCCCTTCTCGCGCAGGAGCGCCAGGCGTTTCTCGGCTTCGGGGACGGTCGGCACGTGCCCGACCGGCACCCACCACATGGCCGTGTAGGCCTCCGCCAAGTGCTCGAACCATTCGCGCCGCCGTTGCAGCACCGGCCGGTGCGCCTCGCCGTAGACGTACGCGTTGAGCGCCTCGGGCGAGGTCCACACCGACATGTTGAGGATGAGCCACTCGTCGCCCCGGAAGCGGAAGTCGGTGGCCGCGGAGCCGCCGTCGTCGATCAGCCTCCACACGAAGCCGTCGGCGGCGTCCGCGGCGGCGTTGACCTCGTCGAGCTTGTCGACGAAGCCGCGCATGACAGGGGTGTCGAGGGGCGCGAGCATCCTGGCGATGTTGAGCTGCGCGAGGTGGTGGGCGGGGGATGCTGCCATCCGTCGAGCCTGCCAGCCGCCCGCGCGCCGGTCAAGGCGCGGACGGCGAAAGGGACGGGCCTCGGCCCGCCCCTCATCGTCGTTCCGCTACTTCGCGAGCAGGCCCCGCAGCACGTACTGCAGGATGCCGCCGTTGCGGTAGTAGCTCGCCTCGCCGGGCGTGTCCAGGCGGACGAGGGCCTCGAAGGTCGTCTCGTTCCCGTCAGGGGCGGTGGCCGTGACCGTCACCGTGTCCGGGATGCCCTCGTCGATCGCGGTCATGCCGCTGATCGAGACGGTCTCCTCGCCGGTCAGGCCCAGGCTCTGGTGCGTCTCGCCGTCGGGGAACTGGAGCGGCAGCACGCCCATCCCGATCAGGTTCGAGCGGTGGATGCGCTCGTACGACTCGGCGATGACGGCCTGGACGCCCAGCAGGACCGTGCCCTTCGCCGCCCAGTCGCGGCTCGAGCCCGTCCCGTACTCCTTGCCCGCGAACACCACCAGCGGCGTGCCCGCCTCGGCGTAGTGCTGCGCGGCGTCGTAGATCGTCGCCACCGGCCCGTCGCTCTGCGTGAAGTCGCGCGTCCAGCCGCCCTCGGTGCCCGGCGCCAGCTGGTTCCGCAGCCGGATGTTCGCGAAGGTGCCGCGCACCATCACCTCGTGGTTGCCGCGCCGCGAGCCGTAGGAGTTGAAGTCGGCCGGGCCCACGCCCTGCGACTTCAGGTACTCGCCGGCCGGCGAGTCGGCCTTGATCGACCCCGCCGGGGAGATGTGGTCGGTCGTCACCGAGTCGCCCAGCTTCGCCAGCACCCGCGCGCCGGTGATGTCCTGGACCGGCGCCGGGGTGGCGGGCATCCCGTCGAAGTAGGGGGCCTTGCGCACGTACGTCGAGGCGTCGTCCCACTCGAAGGTGTCGCCGGTCGGGATCGGCAGCGACTGCCAGGTCTCGTCCCCGTCGAACACGGAGGCGTACTCGCGCAGGAACATGTCGCGGCCGATGTTGCCGTCGACGACCTCGCGGATCTCCTCGCTGCTGGGCCAGATGTCGCTGAGGTGGACGTCCTGGCCGTCCTTGCCCTTGCCGATCGGGTCGGTCGTCAGGTTGACGTCCATCGACCCGGCCAGCGCGTACGCCACGACCAGCGGCGGGCTCGCCAGGTAGTTCATCTTGACGTCGGGGTTGATGCGGCCCTCGAAGTTGCGGTTGCCGCTGAGCACCGAGGTGACGGCGAGGTCGCCGGACTGGACGGCCCTGGAGATGTCCTCCGGGAGCGGTCCGGAGTTGCCGATGCAGGTGGTGCAGCCGTAGCCGACGAGGTTGAACCCGAGCTTGTCGAGGTAGGACGACAGGCCCGCCCGCTGCAGGTACCCGGTGACGACCTGCGAGCCGGGCGCGAGCGAGGTCTTCACCCACGGCTTGGTCTCCAGCCCTGCCTCGACGGCGTTCTTGGCCAGCAGGCCCGCGCCGACCATGACGTACGGGTTGGAGGTGTTGGTGCAGGAGGTGATCGCGGCGATGACCACGTCGCCGTGGTCGACCTCGAACACGCCCGCCTCGGTCTTGACCGTCTGCGGGTTGTGCGGCCGGTCGCCGTTGGGAGCCACGGCGGGGGAGTCGGAGGCCGGGAAGGACTCCTTGCTGCCCTCGTCGAGGGTGACGTAGTTCGCCACGTCGCGGCGCCACTGGTGGTCGGCCTTGTCGAGCTGGATGCGGTCCTGCGGGCGCTTCGGCCCGGCGATGGAGGGCACCACGGTCGACAGGTCGAGTTCGAGGTACTCGGAGTAGGCGGCCTCGCTCTTCGGGTCGTGCCACATCCCCTGTGCCTTGGCGTAGGCCTCGACCAGGGCGATCTGCTCGTCGCTGCGGCCGGTCAGGCGCAGGTAGTCGACGGTGCGCTCGTCGATCGGGAAGATCGCGCAGGTGGAGCCGAACTCGGGGCTCATGTTGCCGAGCGTGGCGCGGTCGGCGACCGGGACGCTGGCGACGCCCTCGCCGTAGAACTCGACGAACTTGCCGACGACGCCGTGGTCGCGGAGCATCTCGGTGATGGTGAGGACCAGGTCGGTGGCGGTGGCGCCGGCCGGGAGGTCGCCGGTGAGCTTGAAGCCGAGGACGCGCGGGATGAGCATCGAGATCGGCTGGCCGAGCATGGCCGCCTCGGCCTCGATGCCGCCGACGCCCCAGCCGAGGACGCCGATGCCGTTCTCCATGGTGGTGTGGGAGTCGGTGCCGACGCAGGTGTCGGGGTAGGCGGCGCCGTCGCGCGTCATGACGACGCGGGCGAGGTGCTCGATGTTGACCTGGTGGACGATGCCGGTCCCGGGCGGGACGACCTTGAACTCGTCGAAGGCGGTCTGGCCCCAGCGCAGGAACTGGTAGCGCTCGCGGTTGCGCTCGTACTCGCGTTCGACGTTGCGCTTGAAGGAGTCGGGTCGGCCGAAGAAGTCGACGATGACCGAGTGGTCGATGACCATCTCGGCGGGCGCGAGCGGGTTGATCTGGCCCGGGTCGCCGCCGAGGTCGCGGACGGCCTCGCGCATGGTGGCGAGGTCGACCACGCACGGCACGCCGGTGAAGTCCTGCATGATGACGCGCGCGGGCGTGAACTGGATCTCCGTGCTGGGCTTGGCGGCGGGGTCCCACGAGCCGATCGCGCGGATGTGGTCGGCGGTGATGTCCGCGCCGTCCTCGTTGCGCAGCAGGTTCTCGAGCAGGACCTTGAGGCTGTAGGGCAGCCGGTCGTGGCCTTCGACCTTGTCGATGCGGTAGATGTCGTATTCGTTTTCGCCGACCCGCAGGGCCTCGCGGGCGCCGAAGGAGTCTGTTCTCACCATTAGAGCTCCTGATTCTCATCTGAGTTGTCGGACTCAGTCTGCCGCAGCGTCGGACGCCGACGATGGAGGTCGGGCGAGAGGGGAGCGGCGGCACAGCCGGGCCGACAAGTAAACAGTACGTCCGTCTTATTTAACGAGGACAACCTTACCACGCTGATTTTAGGCGCGCGCGAACGCCCGAACACGGGAAAAGGGGGCACTGGTGCCGAGGGGTCCGATGGCGACGGGGAAGGAGGGGGGCCACTCGCACCGGGCGGGTTAAAGGCCGGCGGCGACGGGCGGTTGGTGTGCGGTGTTGATCGCCGCCGCCGGCCCGGTGCGGTGGATATAAGCCTTAAATCGGACTATACGCGGTGGATTTTCGGCCCTTGCAACCGCCCTGACCTAGGCCTCCGTACCTGCGAATACTCCATACAGTTAGGACGCCGTGGCGATACCGGGCACGCGTTCGGCCCGCCGCGCGGGGCGCGGATCGCCTCCCGCCGAACGGCCGAGCGCCCTACGGCAGCCGCGGCCCCGCCTCGCGCTGGGCGGCGAGCCACCGCTCCACGTCGTCGGCCGCCCTCGGCAGCCCCGCCGAGAGGTTCTCGCAGCCCTCGGCGGTCACCCGCACGTCGTCCTCGATGCGGATCCCGACCCCGCGCAGCTCCTCGGGCACGAGCTCGTCGTTCGCCTGGAAGTACAGCCCCGGCTCCACGGTCAGCACGTAGTCCTCCTCGACCCGGCCCTTGTAGTAGTGCTCGGCCCGCGAGGCCGCGCAGTCATGGACGTCGAGGCCGAGCATGTGCCCGAAGCCGTGCAGTGTCCACCTGCGGTAGACCAGCGAGTCCTTGTCGAGCGCCTCGTCCACCGACACCGGCAGCACGCCCAGGTCCGCCAGCCCCTCGGCCAGCACCCGCATGCACGTGCGGTGGATCTCCTGGAACTCGGTGCCCGGCTTGATGACGTCCATGCCCGCCTGCTGCGAGGCGTGCACGATCTCGTACACCTGCCGCTGCAGCGGCGTGAACGTCCCGCCCACCGGCAGCGTGCGTGTGACGTCGGCGGTGTAGAGGTGGTTGTTCTCCACGCCCATGTCCATGAGGATCAACTCGCCCGGCTCGGTGCGCCCGTCGTTGGTGATCCAGTGCAGCGTCGTCGCGTGCGACCCGGCCCCCACGATCGAGTCGTAGCCGATCCCGTTGCCCTCCACGCGCGCCCGCATCCCGAACACGCCTTCCAGCAGCCGCTCGGCGATCGAACCGGTCTGCGGCAGGACCCGCGCCACGTCCTCGAAGCCCCGGACCGTCGCGTCGATCGCGTCCTGGAGTTGCGCCAGCTCCCACGCGTCCTTGACCAGCCGCAGCTCAGAGAGCACGGCCGCCAGCTCGGCGTCGCGCGTCAGCCCCTCCTCGGCCCGCTCCGCCTCGAAGCGCGCGTCGATCGCCGGATCGATGCCGCGCAGCACGCGCACCTGCGAGCGGCGCAGTCCGTCAAGCACCCCGCCGAGCTGCTCGACGTCGCGGCACTCGACGCCCAGCAGCGTCGCGGTCTCGGCCAGCGAGTTCTTGCGGCCGATCCACAGCTCCCCGTACTTCGCCGAGCGGAAGAACTCGTCGGAGTCGGTGCCCTTGCGCGGCCTGCGGTACAGCACCGCGTCGTGGCCCGAGCCGCTCGGGTGCAGGACCAGCACGCCCTCGGGGTCGAGGTCGCCGGTCAGCCACGCGAAGTCCGAGCCCGCGCGGAAGCGGAAGTGCGTGTCGTTCGCGCGCACCTTCTCCGCGCCGGTGGGGACGACGACCGTCTCACCGGGGAAGGCCGCCGACACCGCTTCGCGCCGCCGCGCGCAGTACGGCGCCCGCTCGAGCTCGGTGACCTGGAGGTCGGAAGGGCCCCAACCCGAACGCATGAATTCGAGGAACTTCTCGGGAAACTTCGGGTCGTGCGGCCGCTCGCCGGATTTCTTCTCAGCCATCGCAGGTCCTTCTCTTCGGCTCGGGTTTCAAGCGTTCCCCCCGACCGTACCCCCGGGCGGGGCACCCAAAAGCGGTCATGTCGGGTCCCGGCCCACCGCCCGCCGGCGCTAACCTGAGACGGTGACCGATCGCGCCAACTCGTCGCTCAACCCTCCTCCCGCGCCAGGGGCCGACGCCCCCGGTTCGAGCGTCTCCCTGCCGGCCGACCAGCTCGAGCAGATCCGCCGCCTGGTGGCGGTCGGCCGGGCCGACTCGGTGACCGAGTACGTCGTCGCGGCGGTCGCCGAGCGCCTCGAACGCGACCGGTCCCTGACCGAGCTCCAGGACCTGTTCGAACGCAAAGGCCAGGCCCCCGGAGCCGAGCACCTGGCGTGGGCGCGCGAAGTCCTCGGCGTCAGCGACGAGGAAGGCGAGGGCAAGAAGTGATCGGTGGCCGAATCCTGGACGTGTCGGCCATCGTCGGTTTCGCCACCTCCATGCCCTACCCGCAGGCCGTGGTCTTCACCGCGCTCGAGCAGAACGTGGTCCTCGCCATACCGTCGGGGGCGCTCGCCGAGGCCTGGGCCCAGGCCCGCAGGCGCGACCGCGACGCCCTCCTGGTGCTGCTCGGCCTGCCCGTCACCGTGGTCATGGAGCTCGACCAGAAGTCCGCGCGCGACGTCGGCCTGATGCTCTCGCGCTCACGCCAGCACGGCAACATCGCCGCCGGGCACGTAGCCTGGTGCGGGCTGAAGCGCCCCGGCTGGCCCATCGTGACCGGCGAGCCGAAGACACTGCTGGCATTCGACTCCGGTCTGGAGATAGACCAGCTGCCGTGAGGGGAACCCCCGACGCGGACCCACCCGAGAGGGAAGACGCATGCACGCCGTACAGGAGAAGCCCATGACCGAGGTCGGCCCGCTCGAATACAAGCCGCGCAAGTCGCGCATCGGAGCGTGGATCGGCGGAGTCATGTTCGCCGGCGCGTTCATCGCGCTCTCGTTCTCCCTCGGCGCCCGCACCGAGGGCGGCGGCACCGTCCAGCCCGCCGACCACGCCGCCATGATCGGCCTCGGCCTCATCGGCGGCGCGATCATCCTGTGGTTCCTGCGGCTGCGCGTCCGCGCCGACGAGAACGGCATCGAGGTCCGCAACTTCGCCGCCACCCACCGCCTGCCCTGGGGCGTCGTCACCGCCATCTCCGTGCCCGAGCGGGTCCAGTGGGCCACCCTGGAACTGGCCGACGACGAGGAGATCGCGATCATGGCCATCCAGATGACCGACAAGGAGCGGGCTGTGGCCGCCGTCAAGCATCTGCGGGCACTTTTGGAGCAGTCCCGCCGGTAGTGCTAATATTGCTTGTCGATCGCATCGCCACGCGCGATGCAGCAAGCGGAGTCCAGCTCCCACCCGCAGCCGAGCTTCCCCGGAAGCGCCGACGGCGACCGGGTCACACACGGCGGTTCACGCCGCCGTGCCCTGGAGTGGACCTCAGCTGCAATGCTGAGGTCTTTTCTTTTTTGGGACCTCTTCCCGAGGCGTGCTGGGTATCGCTTGCGCGATCGGTCGCCGCGGCACCCGCCGCGGGCGACGGCCCGAACAGCCAGAGGGGCGCCGGTGCCAGGCACCGGCGAGAATCGCGAAACAAGGAGGCCCCATCAGCGATTTGCGCGTTAACGACCAGATCCGGGCACGTGAAGTGCGCCTGGTCGGCCCGCAGGGTGAGCAGGTCGGCATCGTTCCGATCGACAAGGCCCAGCAGTTGGCCGCCGACGTCGACATGGACCTGGTCGAGGTTGCGCCCACCGCCCGACCGCCGGTCTGCAAGCTCATGGACTACGGCAAGTACAAGTACGAGTCCGCCCAGAAGGCCCGTGCCTCGCGCCGCAACCAGCAGCAGACCGTCATCAAGGAAATGAAGCTCCGGCCGAAGATCGACACGCACGACTATGAGACCAAGAAGGGTCACATCGTGCGGTTCCTCAAGGCCGGCGACAAGGTCAAGATCACCATCATGTTCCGCGGACGCGAGCAGTCGCGCCCCGAGCTCGGTCGGCGCCTGCTCGACAAGCTCGCCGAGGAGATCGCCGACCTCGGGTCCGTCGAATCGGCCCCGAAGCAGGACGGCCGCAACATGGTCATGGTGGTCGCGCCGCACCGCCCCAAGGGCGATGTCAAAGGCGGCGGCCGCAAGGGCGGCCGCGACCGCGACGCGGAAGAAGCGCCCGCGGAGTAGACCGCCCACCAGCCGAGCCGAAGCGGGCGCACTGCGCCCGCTACCGGCACGGCCGTTGAAGCACTGAAGGAGAAGCACGATGCCGAAGATGAAGTCCCACAGCGGCGCCAAGAAGCGGTTCAAGGTCAGCGGTTCCGGCAAGCTGATGCGCACCAAGGCCGGCAAGAACCACATGATGCTGCGCAAGAGCTCCAAGCTCAAGCGCAACATGGACGGCCGCACCGAGGTGTCCAAGGCCGACCAGAAGCAGGTCAGGAAGCTGCTGGGCCGCTAGCCCCCTCTCCCCGTTGACTCACATCCGCTTTATCGCAAGGAGAAAGAACTGTGGCACGCGTTAAGCGTTCGGTGAACGCCAAGAAGAAGCGCCGCACCGTACTCGAGGAGGCCAAGGGCTACCGAGGCCAGCGCTCCCGCCTGTACCGCAAGGCCAAAGAGCAGCTGCTGCACTCGTACACCTACTCCTACCGGGACCGCAAGGCCCGCAAGCGCGAGTTCCGCAAGCTGTGGATCACCCGCATCAACGCGGCCGCCCGCGCCAACGGCATCAGCTACAACCGCTTCATGCAGGGCCTCAAGCTCGCCGAGGTGGAGGTCGACCGCAAGATCCTCGCCGAGCTGGCCGTCAACGACGCGGCCGCGTTCACCTCGCTGGTCGAGGTCGCCAAGGGCGCCCTCCCCGAGGACGTCAACGCCCCGGTCGAGCAGTAGATGCCAGGTGCCGAACCCGGGACGGACGCGCTCACGCCGCGATCGTCCCGGGTTGTCGCTGCCAGGAAGCTGCAGCGCCGACGCGGCCGGGACAAGGCCGAGCGCTTCCTCGCCGAAGGCCCGCAGGCCGTGCGCGAGGCGATCGGCGCCGGGGCCGTGGACGACCTGTTCTACACGATCGACGCCGACGCCCGCCACGACGAGCTGATCGACGCGGCCCACGCCGCCGGGGCGCACCTGCACCCGGTCACCGACGAGGCCCTGGAGACCCTGGCCGAGACCGTGACCCCGCAGGGCCTCGTGGCCGCCTGCCGCTTCCCCGACCAGCGCCTGCCGGTCGAGGCGAACCTCGTGGCGGTGCTCCACGGCATCACCGACCCGGGCAACGCCGGGACGATCCTGCGCGCGGCCGACGCCGCCGGGGCCGACTGCGTCGTCTTCGGGACCGACTCGGTCGACCCGTACAACGGCAAATGCGTGCGCGCCTCGGCCGGGAGCCTGTTCCACCTGCCGGTGATCCGCGGCGCCGACACCGCCGAGCTGCTCGACGTGTTCAACGAGACGCAGATCCTCGCCGCCGCCGGGGGCGGGGAAGACCTGTTCGCGCTCGCCGCCCGCGGCGAGCTCGACGCGCCCACCGTCTGGCTGTTCGGCTCCGAGGCCCACGGCCTCGACGAATCGACCGCCGCCCTGGCCCACCGCCGCGTCGGCGTCCCCATCTGGGGGAGGGCCGAGAGCCTCAACCTCGCCGTGGCCGCGGGCGTGTGCCTATATGCGAGCGCTTCGGCACAGCGTATGGCGTTATGATCGAGCCATGTCATACAGCTGCCACTCGTTTATCCAGCCCGCCGGGTGCGGGCTGTGGCGCTAGCTGTCCACTTCTCTCCTGACGGGCTGCGGCCGAGCCGCGCGGCTTCCTTACACTCCTTTAGGTCCCGCCAGGAGAAGAGCGAATGAGCACAGACAACGACAACCAGGCTGGCCTGCTCCAGCCCGAGGCCCTGATCGGGGCCGTCAAAGAAGCGAGCGCGGCCATCGAGGCCGCCGACGGCCTCGACGAGCTGGCCGCCGCCAAATCCGCCTGCCTCGGCGACAAGGCCCCGGTGTCCTTGGCCCGCCGCGCCATCGGGTCGCTCCCGGGCAGCGAGCGCGGCGAGGCCGGACGGAACGTCAACGCCGCCCGCCAGCAGATCACCGCCGTCTACGAGGCCCGCAAGGCCACGCTCGAAGCGGCCGAGGCCCGGCGGATCCTCAGCGAGGAGACCGTCGACGTCACCGCCCGCACGCCCAGGCGCCGCATCGGCGCCCGCCACCCGATCAACGTCCAGATGGACCGCATCGCCGACCTGTTCGTCGCGATGGGCTACGAGATCGGCGAGGGCCCCGAAGTCGAGCTCGAGTGGTTCAACTTCGACGCGCTGAACATCCACCCCGACCACCCGGCCCGCACCATGATGGACACGTTCCACATCGCGGACGGCGACGGGGAGTTCGGCTCCGGCATGGTGCTGCGCACGCACACCTCGACCGTGCAGATCCACACGATGCTCACCAAGGAGCCGCCGATCTACACCGTCGCGCCCGGCCGCGTCTACCGCACCGACGAGCTCGACGCCACGCACTCGCCCGTCTTCCACCAGACCGAGGGTCTCGTGGTCGACAAGGGCATCACGATGGCCGACCTCAAGGGCACCCTCGACCACTTCGCGAAGTCGGTGTTCGGGCCCGACGCCAAGACGCGCCTGCGACCGTCGTACTTCCCGTTCACCGAGCCCAGCGCCGAGGTCGACGTCTGGTTCTCCGCCCACAAGGACGGCGGCCGCTGGATCGAGTGGGGCGGCTGCGGCATGGTCAACCCGCGCGTGCTGCGTGCCTGCGGCATCGACCCCGACGTCTACTCGGGCTTCGCGTTCGGCATGGGCGTCGAGCGCGCGCTCATGCTGCGCCACGGCATCACCGACCTGAGGGACATCATCGACGGGGACGTCCGCTTCCCCGCCGGCCTGCGAGTGGAGGAGTAACCGATGCGGATCCCAGTCTCCTGGCTGTCCGAGTACGCCGCCCTGCCCGAGGGCCTGTCCACCGCCGAGCTCGACGCGGCCCTGGTCGACGCGGGCCTCGAGGTCGAAGCGGTCGACGACCTGCGCGAGCGGGTCACCGGCCCGCTCGTCGTCGGCCGCGTGGCCTCCATCGAGGAGCTCACCGAGTTCAAGAAGCCGATCCGCCACTGCCAGGTGGAGGTCGGCGAGGACGAGCCGCGCTCGATCATCTGCGGGGCCCGCAACTTCGCCGAGGGCGACCTCGTCGTGGTCGCGCTGCCCGGCGCGGTCCTGCCCGGCGACTTCGCCATCGCCTCCCGCAAGACCTACGGGCGCCTCTCGGACGGCATGATCTGCTCGGCGAGGGAGCTCGGCGTCTCCGAGGACCACGAGGGCATCATGGTCCTCCCCGAAGGAACGGTCGGGGAGGACGCCCGCCCGGTCGTCGGCCTCGACGACGTCGTGTTCGAGCTGGCCATCACGCCCGACATGGGCTACTGCTTCTCGGTGCGCGGCGTCGCCCGGGAGGTCGCCCACCGGCTCGGCGTCGCCTTCACCGACCCGGTCGCCAAGGCGGCCGAGCCGAAGCCGACCGCCGCCTCGCCGTACCCGCTGCGCGTCGAGACCGACGGCTGCACCCGCTTCACGCTGCGGGCCGTCCGCGGCGTCGACGCGAACGCCGAGTCCCCCGCGTGGATGGCGGGGCGCCTCACGCAGGCGGGGATGCGCCCGCTCGGCCTGGCCGTGGACGTCACGAACTACCTGATGCTCGAGCTGGGCCACCCGCTGCACGCCTTCGACCTCGACCGGCTCTCCGGCGACCTGGTCGTGCGGCGCGCGAACGCCGGGGAGAAGCTCACCACCCTCGACGACGTCGAGCGCGCGCTCGACGCCGAGGACATGGTCATCTGCGACGACTCCGGCCCGCTGTCGCTGGCCGGCGTCATGGGCGGCGAGTCCTCGGAGGTGAGCTCCGAGACCCGCAACGTGCTCATAGAGGCGGCCCACTGGGACCCGGTCTCGATCGCGCGGACCTCGCGGCGGCACAAGCTCACCAGCGAGGCCTCCAAGCGCTACGAGCGCGGCGCCGACGCGGCGATCAGCCTGCTCGCGGCCCAGCGCGCCGCCGACCTGCTCGTCGAGTACGGCGGCGGCACGCTCGCCGAAGAGGTGGCCGACGTCGACCACCGCGCGCCGGTCGAGGCCATCGAGCTGCCGGTCGGCCTGCCCGCGAGGACCATCGGCGTCGACTACGACCGCGCCACGGTCGTCGCGATGCTCGAAGCCGCGGGCTGCACTGTTGAGAACAGCACTGCCGAGGGCGGCGACGTCCTCCACGTCACTCCCGCCACCTGGCGTCCCGACCTGACCGACCCGGCCGACCTCGTCGAGGAGGTGGCGCGCCTCCACGGCTACGCCCACATCCCCTCGTCGATCCCGCGAGCCATCGCCGGGACCGGGCTGACCCCGCACCAGCGGCGTCGCCGCCGCGTGGCGCGAGCCCTGGCGGACAACGGGTTCATCGAGACCTACACGTTCCCGTTCGTCTCGCGCGAGCGCGCCGACGAGCTCGGGCTCGACGAGAAGGACCCGCAGCGCGACGCCATCGCGGTGCTCAACCCGCTCGACGACACCGCGCCGCTGCTGCGGACCACGGTGCTCGCGAGCCTGGTGGGCGCCGTCAAGACGAACCTGGCGCGCGGCACGAGGGACCTCGCGGTCTTCGAGGAGGGCCTGGTGTTCGAGCCCGCCGAGGGCTGGAGCGAGAGGGACCTCGTCGACCTGCCGGTCTCCAGGCGCCCCGGCGACGAGGCGATCACGGCCGCGATCCGGCGCCTGCCGGTCCAGCCGAGGCACCTGGCCGCGATCCTGTGCGGCACGGCCGTCCCGGCCGGTGTCGAAGGGTCCGGCCGCCAGGTCGACTGGGCCGACGCGGTCGAGGCCGCCGAGATCGTCGCCGAGGCGGCCGGAGTCACGCTGGCGACCGCCCAGGGCGAGGCCGCGCCGTGGCACCCGGGCCGCTGCGCCGAACTGCGCGTCGACGGCGAGGTCGTCGGCCACGCCGGGGAGCTGCACCCGGAGGTGTGCGAGTCGCTCGGGCTGCCGAGGCGCACGGCCGCGATGGAGCTGGACCTGACCGCGATTCCGGTGCCGGACCTGGCGCCCGCACCGGTCATCTCGCACTACCCGGCGACGCTCATCGACGTGGCCGTGGTGGTCGCCGAGGCCGTCCCGGCCGGTGAGGTCGGGGCCGCGCTGCGCGAGGGCGCCGGTGAGCTGCTCGATGGGCTGCGCCTGTTCGACGTCTACCGCGACGCGAAGCTCGGCGAGGGCCGGAAGTCGCTGGCGTTCAAGATGGAGCTGCGCGCGGTCGACCGGACGCTGACCAACGAGGAGGGCGTCGCCATCCGCGACGCCGCCGTGGCAGCGGCCGCCGAGCGCTTCGGGGCGACCATCCGCGAGTAGGGATTTCGACGGGACCGGGCCGGCGGGGACACCCGCTGGCCCGTCTCTTTTGGACAGATATGCGGCGAAAGTGGGGAGCCGGGGCGCATTGGGTGGTCCGCGCCTCTTAACCTACATATGTGGATAACGGGAACCCCTCTCGCATCACCGGCGGGCGGCGGCGTGCCGGCGGAGGACGCGGCAGCCACCGCGCCGAGTCCAACGGCTCCAGTGCCCCGAGCGGGGGACGCCACCGCGCGGCGGGAGCGCTGCCGTTCCAGCCCAGCAGGTTCCACATCATCGCCGCCATCGCCGGGTGCCTCGTCATCGCCGGAGGCGTCGCCGTCGGCGCGAGCGTCCTCGGAGGCGACGAGCCCGGCTACAGCGCCGGGAACGAGGAGGCCGCGCCGCTGCTGTACTCCAACGGCGAGGCGGTGCCCGGCGACTTCACCGAGCGCCACACCGGCCTGAGCGAGCAGATCTACGCCGAACTCGAGGCGCGCTACGGGCTCACCGAAGGCGAGCTCTACGACGGCGCCGCCGGCTACCGCGTCGTCCTCACCCTCGACCGGGAACTCCAGGAGGCCGCCGAGGCGACCGCCGCCTCCGCGGGCGTCGCCGCCGTCGAACCCGGCAGCGGCGCGGTCCTGTGCTACTACGGCGGCGAGGAGGCCACCGGCACCGACCAGGTCGGCGCCGCCGCCCCGCACCCGACCTCCTCGGTGTTCGACATGGTCATCGCCGCCACCGCGCTGGAGGGCGGCGCCTCGATCGAATCGTGGTGGAGCGACGGGGACACCGACGTGACGCTCACCGACGCCGTCCGCGAGTCCCGCTCGGAGGCCGTCGATGCGATCGCCGTCAAGTACGGCACCGAGGCCGTCCTCGACACCGCGATCGGCCTCGGCGTGACCGCGATGAGCGACGAGGCCGGGACCGCCCACTCCTTCGCCGAAGGCGACCCCGGCGACGCGGTCAACGCGTTCGAGCCCGTCGACTTCGGCTCCTACGCCGTCAGCGTCCTCGACATGGCCGCCGTGTACGCCACCATCGCGGGCGGCGGCGTCCACGCCCAGACCCACTTCATCGAGCGCGTCGTCGACGACGCGGGCAACACGGTCGAGGCCGACCGGGGCATCCCCACCTCCCAGGCCGTCAAGCCCGAGACCGCCAGAGACCTCCAGTACGTCGGCCTCGGCACCGGCGACGCGATCGAGGGCCGCGACTTCTTCGGCCTCGCCGGGACCTGGGACGACGAGTCCTCGCAGTCCTGGTACGTCGGGGCGATCCCGCAGCTGAGCGTCGCGGCCTGGGTCGGCCACGCCGAATCCGAGGGCACCGCCGGGCTCCCGGTGTGGAAGCAGGTCATGGACTCGGCCATCGACGTCATGGAGTACGAGCCCGAATCGTGGCCCGGCGCGGTCGGCGCCGGATCGGACCTCACCGACGACATCGAGAACGACGACGGCACGATCGACCCCGACAGCGAGTACTGCCAGGCCAATCCCGACGCCGCCGCCTGCGGCGGGGAGGCGCCCACCGAGGAGCCGACCGAAGAGCCCACCGAGGAACCCACCACCGAGGAGCCCACGGAAGCACCGACCGACCCCGAACCGACCACCGAGGAGCCGACGCAGGAACCGACCCGACCCGAGCCGACCACCGAGGAGCCGCCCGAAGACTGCGGCGGCTGGTTCGAACCGCCCTGCTCTTAGTGGAGTCCCGCCCGCGGACGGTGCCGTGTCCGCTAATGTTCTTCAATGCTTCCACGGGAGTTTCCCAAGCCGCGCCTCGCCGTCCCGGCAGCGGCGGCGATGCTGCTGGCCGTGCTCGCCGTCGCCCTGTGGGTCCGCGCCGACCCGGCCTCGCCGCCGTTCCAAGGGCTCGACGACGACTGGCTGCGCCTCATGGGCGGCCCCCACGACGGCCTCCCGTGGGCCGCGGCCGAGGCCTTCAACCACGGCGGCGGCCGCTTCTCCGCGGTCGCCCTGATGGTGCTCGCCGTCGTCCTGACCGCCGTGCGCCGCTGGCGGTCGGCGCTGTTCGCCATCACCGCCTTCCTCGCCACCTACGCCGTCACCGAGGTCTTCAAGCACATCGCCGACCGCCCCCGCCCCGACAGCGTCATGGTCACCGTCACCTCGCAGTCCTTCCCGTCGGGACACTCCTCCCGCGCCGCCTGCGTGGTCGTCCTCCTCGCCGTGGTCGCGATCCCCGTCGCCGCCAGGTACTGGTGGTGGGCGGTCGGCGCGCTGCTGGTGCTGTCGATGATGTGGGCGCGCACCTGGCAGCACGCCCACTGGCTCACCGACACGCTCGGCGGCGTCGCCACCGGCCTCGGAGTGACGCTGCTGTGCTGGTGGGCCTTCGGGACGATGCTGCGACTGGAACGCTCGCAGCGATCCGCGCGCGAACCCGACGACTTGGCACGGACCGGGGAGGTGCCGAGCGCCACAAGCGGCTTACCGTTGCGGTGTCCCCCCGCCCGCCCCTCGAGAGGGAACCGATGTCCTCCCAGCCCCCACCCGACCCGCAGCAGCCGGACGTCCCGGCCCAGCCGTCCGCCCACCCCTATCCGCCGCCACCGCCGTACGGCTACCCGTACCCGCCGATGGTCCCGCAGCGGCCCTACAACGGCATGGCGATCGCCGCGATGGTCGTCGGCATCGTCGGCGCCTGCAACCCGATCGGCATCCTCGGCCTGATCTTCGGCACGATCGCCAGGAGGCAGATCCGCGAGACCGGCGAGCAGGGCGACGGCTTCGCCGTCACCGGCATCGTCCTCGGCTGGATCGGCGTCGCCTCGGTGGTCTTCTGGATCCTGTACGTCCTGCTGTTCTTCTCGATCTGGATCCCGTTCGTCGACGAGATCTCCGACCCGTCGAACTGGCCCAGCAGCGGCCCCAGCGACTTCCCCTCGGACTGGCCCAGCGACTTCCCTACTTGATGTCTGCGCGCACCATGGCGGCGATCGAGGCGTTGGACATGGTCAAGAAGAGGAAGACGACGGCCGCCATCGGGTATCCGAGACCCCACAGGGCGGCTGCTCCGACGGCGAAGAGCGCTCCCTTGGTCCCCAGCAGGAGAGGGGCCGGCAGGCGGAACCGCGCCCGCGGAGAGACGAGGGTTCCCCACGCGACGGCCAGCAGCAGGACCGCACCGACGGCGATCAGCAGCCGCAGCCACAGGTCCACGTCGAGCGCGAGCGCCCACCAGATCACGAACGCGAACAGCGCCAGCTCCAGCGCGAACGCCAAGATCGCGTTCCACATGACGAAGAGGCGCGCGGCCCCGGTGAAATCGGCCCACTCGGGCTTCATCGGCGCCGCCTTGCGGCCTGCCTGCTCACGTTCACTCACGCGACAATGATGCATGCTCCCCTTCGGGCGCCGCCTTCCGGCGTGAGGGCGACAACAGGTAGCTCACGGGCCACAGCGCCGCGATGCCGACGACCACGGCCCACCCGGCCATCTGCTCCACCACCGGCCGCGTGGCCTCGGTGTCGCCCACCACGAGCACGAACAGGCCCGTCACGGCCCAGGCGATCGCGTACAGCGCCACGATCCCGAACCAGATCTTCGTCTCGTACCAGACCCGCGCGAGCCACTCCGTCGGCGGCTTCTGCGGAGCCGGGCCCCGCCCCAGCCAATGGGCCGCCTTCGCGTCCGCCCACTTGATCGTCCGGTGTCCGAACACCACGGTGTATCCGAG
This sequence comes from Glycomyces arizonensis DSM 44726, assembly GCF_000482705.1. Lineage (GTDB taxonomy): Bacteria > Actinomycetota > Actinomycetes > Mycobacteriales > Micromonosporaceae > Glycomyces > Glycomyces arizonensis. Next base: position 33,679 of record NZ_AXWO01000033.1, read on the forward strand.
GTAGACCGCCGCCAGCGCGTGGCGGGCACCGGCCTCGCCGCCCGAGCGCAGGTCCCACACCGACGCGGCCAGCAGCGTCAGGTCGATCAACGGCGTCGACAGCAGCAGGATCGCGCTGACCCGTTTCCACTTCAAGAAGTACCGCGCGCCGAGCCCGGCGGCGACGACGAGCCAGAAGCCCACCTCGCAGGCGATGATCACATGAACCAGCACGCCTCAATGCTCGGTCCGCGAAGCGCCGGGCGCATCGACTGGCGGGACGAGATCCCCCTGCCACCAAGGTGTCGCCGCGTCTGCGACCAAAGTAGGAGGCCGGTCTCGGCACCGAGGTCGACGTCGCGGCCGGTCGTCCGTGATGGGATTGGGGCATGGCCAGCCCGCTCCGCCGCGCCCGACGCGCCGACCTCGTCGCCGCCGTCGCGCTGTTCGCGGCCGGAAGCGCCCTCATCGCGCTCGGCAGCTACGAGCGGTACATCGCCGACGTCCCCCCCTGGTTCCGCTTCGTGCCGCTGGCCCTGGTGTGCGCGGGCGTCGCGGTCCGCCGCGCGCTCCCGGGCTGGTGCCTGGCCCTCGGCGCGGTGGGCTTCGGGACGGAACTGGCCGTCGGGCTGTCGCTGGCGACGGTGTGCATCTTCACCGACAACCTCTACGCGTACGCCCGCTACGGCCCGCGCAACCGGACCAGGCTCCTCCTGGCCGCCCAAGGCGTGGTCATCGTCGCGTTCGTCGTCTTCGCCGCCGTGGAGGGCAACGGCGCCGGCGCGGTGCTCAGCGCCGCCGCGGTCGCCGCGCTCGTCCTGATCTCGCCGATCGGCACCGCGATCATCGTCCGCCAGGCCCACGACCGGGCCAGCCTCGAAGCCGAGCGGGCCGAGCAGACCGCGCGCCTGGCCGACGCCCGCCACCGCGAGGCGGTGTTGCGCGAGCGCACCCTCATGGCCCGCGAGCTCCACGACACCGTCGCCAACTATTTGAGCGCGATCGCCCTCCAGGCCACCGGGCTCCAGGCCCGCAAGGACCCCGACGCGGCCACCGTCGGCGAGTCGGTGGCCGCGATCCGCCAGAGCAGCGTCGAGGGCCTGGCCGAGCTGCGCCGCATCATCGGGCTCCTGCGCACCGTCGACACCGACGAGGACCTGGCCTCCTACCGGCTGGACCAGGTCCCCGAGCTGGTCGACCGGATGCGCCGGGTCGGCCTCAAGATCGACTACGAGGTCGACGGCCCCGTACGCGAGCTGCCCGGCGAGGTCGAGACCGCCGCCTTCCGCGTGGTCCAAGAGGCGCTGACGAACGCGCTCAAGTACGGTTCGGACGCCGCCGTGGCCGTCGCCTACGGTCCTGAGCGGCTGACAGTGGAGGTGGCGAACGCCGTCGATGCCGAGGCCGCCCCCGTCCCGGGCGGCGGGGCCGGGCTGATCGGCATGACCGAGCGCGTCCGGCTGCTCGGCGGCACCGTCCGGGCCGGTCCCGACGGCGACCGGTGGCGCGTCCGCGCCGAGATCCCGACAGGAGAGCACAGTGATCACCGTTCTGCTCGCTGACGACCACGCGGCGGTCCGCGCCGGGCTGCGCATGCTGCTCGACAGCGCCGACGACATCGAAGTGGTCGGCGAGGCCGCCGACGGCGCCGAGGCCGTCGAGCAGGCGAGGCTGCTCGACCCCGACGTGGTCGTCATGGACGTCCGCATGCCCCGCAAGGACGGCATCGCGGCCGCCGCCGAGCTGCGCGGCGTCGCCGACGTCCTCGTGCTGACCAGCTACGGTGACGACGCGAACGTGTTCGACGCGCTCCGCGCCGGTGCCAGCGGCTTCCTGCTCAAGGACGCCGACGCCGCCACGCTCGTCGACGCCGTCCGCGTCGTCGCCCGCGGCGAGGGCCTGATCTCCCCGGCCGTCACCAGGAACCTCATCGCCGAGTTCGGGCGCGCCCGCCCCTCCTACGCCCCGATCCCGGTCGACGGCGAGGGCCTGGCGTCCCTCACCCCGCGCGAGACCGAGGTCCTCGCCCTCATCGGCGAGGGCCTGTCGAACGCCGAGATCGCCGCCGAGCTCGGCATGGCCGAGTCCACGGTGAAATCGCACGTGACGCGTGTGCTCGCGAAGCTCGATCTCGGCAGCCGTGTCCAGGCCGCCATCTACGCCCGCGAGCGGGATCGATGACTCATCCCACGAACTGGAATATCGCATTGAGCCCTTGATTGAATGCTGATACAGTTTACTGCATAAGCATTCAATCGGGAGGTTTCCAGTGACGTACCAGGTCGCCGTGGCAGGCGCCAGCGGCTACGCGGGAGGCGAGGTGCTGCGGCTGCTCGCCGACCACCCGCAGCTCGACGTGATCGCCGCCAGCGCCCACAGCCAGGCCGGTCAGCCGATCACCGCCGTCCACCCGCACCTCGCCGCCTACGGTGATCGACGGTTCTGCGAGACCACCCCGGAGGCCCTCGCGGGCGCCGACCTGGTCGTCATGACCCTCCCGCACGGCCAGTCCGGCCCGCTGGCCGCCCAGCTGAGCGCCGACGCCAAGATCGTCGACCTCGGCGCCGACCACCGGCTCGAAGACGCCGCCGCCTGGGAGTCCTACTACCACAGCCCCCACGCCGGGACCTGGACCTACGGCCTGCCCGAACTGCCCGGCCAGCGCGAGGCCATCGCCGCCTCCGACCGCGTCGCCGCCACCGGCTGCTACGCCGTCGCCGCCATCCTCGCGCTCCACCCGCTCATCGAGGCCGGGATCGCCGAGCCCGCCGACGTCGTCGCCGTCGCGGCCTCCGGCACCTCCGGCGCGGGCAACGCCGCCAAGAAGCACCTGCTCGCCAGCGAGGTCATCGGCTCGATGAGCCCCTACAAGGTCGGCGCCCACCAGCACGTGCCCGAGATCAAGCAGGCCACCGGCGCCGCGAGCCTGTCGATGACGCCGCTCCTGGCGCCCATGCCCCGCGGCATCCTCGCCACCGTCACCGCCAAGCCCGCCGCCGACGTCACCCCCGCCGATGTGCGAGCCGCGCTCGCCAAGGCCTACGACGGCGAGCACTTCGTGCGCCTGCTGCCCGAGGGCGCCTGGCCCGCCACGGCCTCCACCTACGGCACCAACGCCGCCCACCTCCAGGGCACCGTCGACCTCGACTCGGGTCGCATCATCGCCTGCGCCGCCATCGACAACCTCGGCAAGGGCGCGGCCGGGCAGGTCGTCCAGTGCGCCAACCTCATGCTCGGCCTCCCCGAGGCCGCGGGCCTGAGCGTGAACGGAGTCGCGCCGTGACCGTCACGACTCCCAAGGGCTTCCGGGCCTCCGGCGTCACCGCCGGGCTCAAGGAGTCCGGCAAGCCCGACCTGGCGCTCGTCGTCAACGACGGCCCCGCGCAGGTGGCCGCGGGCCGCTTCACCGGCAACCGCGTCAAGGCCGCGCCCGTCAAGTGGTCCCAGCAGGTCCTCACCTACGGCAGGCTCAAGGCCGTCGTCCTCAACTCCGGCGGCGCCAACGCCTGCACCGGTCCCGAGGGCTTCGGCGACACCCACGCCACCGCCGAGAAGACCGCCGCCGCCCTCGGCTGCGGCGCCGCCGAGGTCGCCGTCTGCTCCACCGGGCTCATCGGCGAGCGCCTCCCGATGGCCAAGCTCCTGCCCGGTGTCGACGAGGCCGTCGCCGCGCTCACCGAGACCGGTGGCGAGGACGCCGCCACGGCGATCATGACCACCGACACCGTCCCGAAGAACGCCGTGCGCACCAGCGAGGCGGGCTGGACGATCGGCGGCATCGCCAAGGGCGCCGGGATGCTCGCCCCCGGCCTGGCCACCATGCTCGTCGTCATCACCACCGACGCCGCCGTCGACACCGAACTCGCCGACACGGCGCTCGGCACCGCCTGCCGGTACTCCTTCGACCGGCTCGACTCCGACGGCTCGATGTCCACCAACGACACCGTGCTCCTGCTCGCCTCCGGCGCCTCCGGCGCCCGCGCCGAGGCCGACGAGTTCATCACCGCGCTCACCGAGCTGTGCAAGGACCTCGCGAAGCAGCTTCAGAGCGACGCCGAGGGCTCCACCAAGGACATCGCCATCACCGTCTCGGGCGCCGAGACCGAGGACGACGCCGTCGAGGTCGCCCGCTGCGTCGCCCGCGACAGCCTCGTCAAGACCGCCATGTTCGGCTGCGACCCCAACTGGGGCCGCATCCTCGCCGCCGTCGGCGTCGCCAAGGCGCCCTTCGACGCCGACGCGGTCGACGTCGCCGTCAACGGCGTGTGGATCTGCAAGGCCGGGGCCGCGGGCGAGAGCCGCGACGACGTCGACCTCAAGGGCCGCGACGTCGCCATCGACATCGAGCTCCACAACGGCGCCGCGTCGGCCACGATCTGGACCAACGACCTGTCCCACGACTACGTTCACGAGAACTCGGCGTATTCCACATGAGCATCGAAGACCTCGCACCGCATCTCAAGGACGCGCTCGGCAAGGCCGAGACGCTCATCGAGGCCCTGCCCTGGCTGCAGCGCTTCACCGGCAGCACCGTCGTGGTCAAATACGGCGGCAACGCCATGATCAACCCCGAGCTCCAGGCCGCCTTCGCCGCCGACATGGTGTTCCTGCACTACGTCGGCATCAAGCCCGTCGTCGTCCACGGCGGCGGCCCGCAGATCTCCGCGATGCTCGCCAAGCTCGACATCGCCTCCGAGTTCAAAGGCGGCCTGCGCGTCACCACGCCCGAGGCCGCCGACGTCGTCCGCATGGTCCTGGTCGGCCAGGTCGGCCGCGAACTCGTCGGCCTGATCAACAACCACGGCCCCCACGCGGTCGGCATGAGCGGCGAGGACGCCCGCCTGTTCACCGCCAAGCGCCGCTGGGCCGACGTCGACGGCGAACGGGTCGACGTGGGCCGCGTCGGCGACGTCGCCAGCGTCAACACCACCGCCATCGACGACCTCATCGCCGCCGGGCGCATCCCCGTGGTCTCCACGGTCGCGCTCGACCACGACGGCGTCCTCTACAACCTCAACGCCGACACCGCCGCCGCCGCGCTCGCCGAGGCCCTCGGCGCGCAGAAGCTCGTCATCCTCACCGACGTCGAAGGGCTCTACGCGAACTGGCCCGACAAGGACTCGCTGCTGCGGCAGATCACCACCTCGCGGCTCGCCGAGCTCCTCCCCAAGCTCCAAGCCGGCATGGTCCCCAAGATGGAGGCCTGCCTGCGCGCGGTCAAGGGCGGCGTCCCCCAGGCGCACGTCATCGACGGGCGCGTCCCCCACTCGACGCTGCTGGAGATCTTCACCTCCGAAGGCGTCGGCACCATGGTCGTGGAGGAACAATGACCTATTCGGACGAACTCAAGGGCCGGTTCCAGGCCGCTCTCATGGGCAACTACGGGCTGCCCCCGGTCGCCATCAGCCACGGCGAGGGCCGCCACGTCACCGACGTCGACGGCGAGACCTACCTCGACATGATCGGCGGCATCGCCGTCTCCAGCCTCGGGCACAGCCACCCCGCCATCGTGGAGGCCGTCAGCACGCAGGCCGCCCGCCTCGCCCACACCTCCAACCTCTACCTCCACGAGAAGGAGGTCGAACTCGCCGAGAAGCTCCTCGAACTCGCCGCCGTCGACGGCAAGGTCTTCCTGTGCAACTCCGGCACCGAGGCCAACGAGGCCGCCCTCAAACTGGTCCTCCTCGCGGGCAAGGCGAACGGCCGCACCAAGATCGTCGCCGCCGAGCACGGCTTCCACGGCCGCACCCTCGGCTCGCTCTCCATCACCGGCAAGGCCGCGATCCGCGAGCCGTTCGAGCCGCTCGGCCGCGACGTCGAATTCGTGCCCCACGGCGACGCCGAGGCGCTGAAGGCCGCCGTCGACGACACCACCGCCGCGGTCTTCCTCGAACCCGTCCAAGGCGAGGCGGGCGTCGTCACCGCCGCCCCCGGCTACCTCGCCGCCGCGCGCGAGCTCACCGCCGCGCACGGCGCCGCCCTCGTCGTCGACGAGATCCAGTCCGGCTTCGGGCGCACCGGCGCCTGGTTCGCCCACCACGCCGAAGGCGTCACCCCCGACGTCATCACCGTCGCCAAGGGCATGGGCGGCGGCGTCCCCATCGGCGCCGCCATCGCCGTCGGCCCCTACGCCGAGGCCCTCACCCCCGGCACCCACGGCTCCACCTTCGGCGGCAACCCGATCGCCTGCGCCGCCGCGCTGGCCGTCATCGACACCATCGAACGCGAGCACCTCTTCGACAACGTGACCGCGCTCGGTTCGCACCTCGAAGAGCGACTCGCCGCCGACGCGCGCATCGCCGAAGTCCGCGGCATCGCCCTGTGGCGCGGCATCGCCCTGACCGAACCGGTCGCGGCCGACGTCGTCGCCCGCCTCGCCGCGGACGGCGTGCTCGCCAACGCCGTGCGGGCCGACACCGTCCGCATCGCGCCACCGCTCACCATCACCGCCCCCGAACTCGCCGAGTTCTGCGACAAACTCATCGCCGCGCTCGACGACGTTCTTCCAGCACCAGGAGGACGACCGTGACCCGGCACTTCTTGAAGGACCACGACATCACCCCGGCCGAACAGGCCGAACTGCTGCGCTTCGCCGCGGCCATGAAGGACGACCGCCACGGCTTCGACAGCCTCAACCACCAGGGCCGCCTGCGGTCCGTCGCGGTCGTCTTCGAGAAGCCCTCGACCCGCACCCGGCTGTCCTTCCAGATCGGCATCGCCGAACTCGGCGGCCACCCCGTCATCCTCGACGCGCAGACCAGCCAGCTCGGCCGCGGCGAGACCGTCGCCGACACCGCCGAGGTCCTGTCCCGCTACGTCGACGCGATCGTCATCCGCACCTTCGGCGACGACCGCATCGCCGAACTCGCCGAGCACGCCACCGTCCCGGTCGTCAACGCCCTCACCGACGGCTGGCACCCCTGCCAGCTCCTCGCCGACCTCCAGACCATCGCCGAGCACCGCAAGGAGACCCTTCACACCCTGCGCGGCACCAAGCTCGCCTTCGTCGGCGACGCCGCGTTCAACATGGGCAACTCCACCGTCATCGCCTGCTCCATGGCCGGCATGCACGTCCGCGTCGGCGCCCCCGCCGGATACCAGCCCGCCGACGACGTCCTCGAACGCGCCGCCGAGATCAACGCCGAGACCGGCGGGTCGGTCACCGTCACCGACGACCCCGTCAAGGCCGTGAGCGGCGTCGACGTCGTCTCCACCGACGCGTGGCTGTCGATGGGCATGGACGACCGCGAGCAGCGCATCGCCGACCTCGCCCCCTACCAGCTGGGCGCCGAGCTCCTCGGCCACGCCTCCGAGGACGCGATCGTCCTCCACTGCCTGCCCGCGCACCGCGGCGAGGAGATCACCGACGCGGTCATGGACGGCCCCCAGTCGCGGGTCTTCGACCAGGCGGAGAACCGCCTCCACGCCCAGAAGGCCCTCCTCGCCTGGCTCATCGGAGGTGACAACCGATGAACCAGCCGACTACGAAGGCCGCGCGCCAGGCCCGCATCGTCGAGCTCATCTCGATGCAGTCCATCAAGTCGCAGTCCGAACTGGCCGAGCTCCTCGCCGAGTCCGGCATCGAGGTCACCCAGGCGACCCTCTCGCGCGACCTCGAAGAGCTCGGCGCGATCAAGGTCCGCGGCACCGACGGCGGCGGCGCCGTCTACTCGATCTTCCCCGAAGGCGAGCGGCCCCTGCGCGACGCCGAGGCCGCGCCCGACCGCCTCAAGCGGCTCCTGCGCGAACTCCTCGTCGGCGCCGACTACTCGGGCAACATGGCCGTGCTGTGGGTCCCTCCCGGGGCCGCCCAGTACCTCGCCAGCGCCATCGACCGCTCCGGCCTGGCCGACGTCATCGCCACCATCGCGGGCGACGACACCATCGCCGTCATCGCCCGCGACGGCGTGCCCGGCCGCCATGTCGCCGACCGGATGCTCCAGTGGGCCGGCAAGGCCCCCACCGCGGACACCTCCGTTGAGACCGCCATCCCTTACACCACCACTGAAATCAAGGAGAACAGCAATGACTGAGAAGGTAGTGCTCGCCTACTCGGGGGGCCTCGACACGTCCGTGGCGATCCCGTACCTCGCCGAGCAGCTCGATGCCGAGGTGATCGCCGTGGCCATCGACGTCGGCCAAGGCGGCGAGGACATGGAGGTCATCCGGCAGCGGGCCCTCGGCTGCGGCGCCGTCGCCGCCGAAGTGGTCGACGCCCGCGAGGAGTTCGCCGCCGAGTACTGCTTCCCGGCCGTGTCCGCGAACGCGCTCTACATGGACCGCTACCCGCTCGTCTCCGCGCTCTCCCGGCCGCTCATCGTGAAGCACCTCGTGGCCGCCGCCGAGAAGCACGGCGCCACGATCGTCTCCCACGGCTGCACCGGCAAGGGCAACGACCAGGTCCGCTTCGAGGCCGGTCTCGCCGCCCTCGCCCCGCACCTCAAGGTCGTCGCCCCCGCCCGCGACTTCGCCTGGACCCGGGACAAGGCCATCGCGTTCGCCGAGGAGAAGGGCCTCCCGATCGACGTGACCAAGAAGTCCCCGTACTCGATCGACCAGAACCTGTGGGGCCGGGCCGTCGAGACCGGCTTCCTGGAGGACATCTGGAACGGCCCCATCGAGGACATCTACGACTACACGCAGTCCCCGGCCGAGGCCCGCGAGGCCGACGAGGTCGTCATCACCTTCGTGAAGGGCCGCCCGGTCGCCCTCGACGGCGTCGAGAAGTCCGCCTTCGAGCTCGTCTCGGAACTCAACCAGCGGGCCGGTGCCCAGGGCATCGGCCGGATCGACATGGTCGAGGACCGACTCGTCGGCATCAAGTCCCGCGAGGTCTACGAGTCCCCGGCGGGCATCACGCTCATCGCCGCGCACATGGAGCTCGAGAACGTCACCATCGAGCGCGACCAGGCCCGGTTCAAGCGGACCGTCGACCAGCGCTGGGGCGAGCTCGTCTACGACGGCCTCTGGTTCTCGCCGCTGAAGAACAGCCTGGAGGCGTTCGTCGACGACGTCCAGACCCACGTCACCGGCGAGGTCCGGCTGACCCTCCACGCGGGCAAGGCCACCGTCACCGGTCGGCGCTCCGAGACCAGCCTCTACGACTTCGACCTCGCCACCTACGACGAGGGCGACGCCTTCGACCAGTCCAACGCGCGCGGCTTCGTCGAGCTGTGGAGCCTCCCGGCCAAGCTCGCCGCCGCCCGGAACGAGCGGGCCAAGGCCGCGTAATGGCGAAACTGTGGGGGGGCCGCTTCACGGGCGGCCCCGCCGCCGCCCTCGAAGCCCTGAACGCCTCGATCGGCTTCGACTGGCGGCTGGCGCCGTACGACATCAAGGCCTCCAAGGCCCACGCCCGCGTCCTGCACCGAGCCGGACTGCTGAGCGCCGACGAACTCACCGAGATGCTCGCCGCGCTCGACGATCTGGCCGCCGATGTCGCCTCAGGGGCCTTCACCGGCACCGTCGCCGACGAGGACGTCCACACCGCGCTCGAGCGCGGCCTGGTCGAACGCCTCGGCGACCTCGGCGGCAAGCTCCGCGCCGGGCGCAGCCGCAACGACCAGATCGCCACCGACCTGCGCCTGTACTGCCGCGACCACGCTCGCGGGCTGGCCGCGAATCTGACCGGCCTCGTCGCGGCGCTGGCCGAGCAGGCCGAGGGGGTGGCCGACGCGCCCGCGCCGGGCATGACGCACCTCCAGCACGCCCAGCCGATCACCTTGGGCCACCAGCTCCTGGCGCACGCCCAGGGGTTCCTGCGCGACCTGGAGCGCCTGGGGGACTGGGACAAGCGCGCGGCGGTGTCGCCGCTGGGCTCGGGCGCCCTGTCGGGCTCCTCGCTGCCGCTCGACCCGGCCGCCGTCGCCGCCGAACTCGGCTTCGACGCCCCGGCCGCGAACTCGATCGACGGCGTGGCCGACCGCGACTTCGCCGCCGAGCTGGCGTTCGTGTGCGCGATGGTCGGCGTGCACCTCTCCCGCCTGGGGGAGGAGCTCATCCTGTGGGCCAGCCAGGAGTTCGGCTGGGTCGTGCTCGACGACGCGTTCTCGACCGGCTCGTCGATCATGCCGCAGAAGAAGAACCCCGACGTCGCCGAGCTCGCGCGCGGCAAGTCCGGGCGGCTCGTCGGCAACCTCACGAGTCTGCTGGTGACGCTCAAGGGCCTGCCGTTCGCCTACAACAAGGACCTCCAGGAGGACAAGGAGCCGGTCTTCGACTCCCTGGACAACCTGGAGCTGCTGCTGCCCGCCGTCACCGGCATGGTGGAGACGCTCAGGTTCAACACGGACGTGCCGCGCGAGGCCGCGCCGAAGGGCTTCAGCCTGGCGACCGAGATCGCCGACTGGCTGGTGCGCAAGGGGGTCCCGTTCCGCGGCGCCCACGAGATCGCGGGAGCCTGCGTGGCCCACTGCGAAGCGCGCGGCATCGAGCTGCACGAGATCGACGACGCCGACCTCGCGGGCATCTCGGCGCATCTCGACCCGGGCGTGAAGCAGGTGCTCGACGTCGACGGCGCCCTGGCGGCCCGCACGACGCCCGGCTCGACCGGCCCGAAGGCCGTGGCCGACCAGCTGGCGCGGGTGCGCGAGCAGATCGAGACCTGGCGCGTCTGGTCCGCCTGATGCGCGGCGGCCGACCCGTCTCCGGGTCGGCCGCCGCGCCTCACCCTTGTCCGCCGGGGACGATGACGACCGCTTCGGTGCAGTCGTCCTCCCACGACGAGTCGTCCGCGATCCCGTCCTTGCAGATCGCCGCGGTGACGTAGTCGATTGGATTGCCGGAGGGGGCGACGAGCGAGAACTCGTATTCGAATCCCGAGCCGGGGAATCCGCCGCCGTCGTCGGCGACCTTGAACGGGACGGCGTGCTCGGCCACCGGCTCGTCCCTGATGTAGCCGATGAACTCGATGTGGCGCGGGAAGGGGACCACGCTCAGGCAGATCGTCTCGGGCGGGGCGTGGCTGATCACGGCGGTGCCGCTGATCTCGACCGAGGGGACCTGGGGGGCGTGGACGGCGGGCCACGAGGCCTCGCCCTCGGTGTCGAAGTAAGTGCAGAGGTCCTCGCCGACGTCGCCGATCTTGAACGGCGTCGGGGCGTACTGGGGATGACTGGCGGCGGCCGGGGCGGCGAGGGCGGCGGCGAGCAGCCATCCCGCGGCGAGGGCGGTGAGTGTCCTTCGGAGGCTGGGAATTCGGTTCATCGGGGCTCCCGAACGGGGGTAGGCGGCAGCGCACCCAACCGATACGCTCCGAAAACTCGACAATTATATAGAAGTATCCGAATATGACTATCTTATGTCAAGTCTGGCCCGCCCGGCGACTCACTGCGGATCGGGCGGCGTGGACCCGTCGCCGCCGCGCCGCTGCCGGTAGACGTCCTTGAACCGATCGCCCGCCGTCGCGCCCAGTTGGCGCAGTCGTCGGCCCTGCTCGCTGTCGGCGGCCCGGGCGGCCCATCGGCCGCCGGTCTCCTTGGCGCGGCGGACCTGATACGAGTCGGCCAGCCGCTGCACCGGGACCCGCTGGGCGGCGTTCCGCGCGGCTGACGACCCCGCCTGGGCGGCCCGCAACACCGTTCGCCCGGCCGTGGCGTAGGCGCCGGCGTGGACGGTGCGCGTCCCGGCGACCAGATCGCCCAGCGACCGCCGAGCGGAGCCGAACAGCGCCGGTGCCACATAGGCGACCAGAACAGCGACCGCCAGCAGCCACAGCACGAAGCCGCCGATGAAACTGCCGTGCAGCAGGGCGATCCAGGCCAGTCCGTACAGGCCCCCGGTACAGACGACGGTCACCGCGGCGCGCCACAGCGACCGCCCGAAGCGGGCCTTGGAGCCGCCCGGGCCGACGATTCGCAGGTCGAGCAGCATGCGGCCGAGGGTGCGGCCCTGCCACAGGTTGGCGGCCGTCTCGTAGGCGAAGTGGAATCCGATGAGAATGAGCACCGAGGTCTGGACCCGCGAGACGATCAGGTTCCAGGCCGAGTCCCCGACCTCATCGGTCGCGGCCCCGACGTCGCCCGCGGAGAAGAGCACGTTCGTGACCGCGCCGATGACCTGCTCCGGCAGGACGTGCGTGGCCTTCTCTGTGATCGCATCGATAGTCAAGGCCGCCAGCAGGAACAATGCCAGCGACAAGACCGCAAGATCGATGGCCCGAGCGGCGATCCGGCGCCCGGTTTTCGGCATAGGAGGGGAATGAACAGGCGGACCGGCCGGCGAGTGGCCGCCGACGAATGGGCCCGGCTGGTGCGGAAACGGCGGTCCGGGCTGGGACTCGGTCGGGGGATGCTGTTGCGTCATAGAAGCGTCCCATCGGTCTGGAGCGGGGTGGCCAGTGGTGGGTTCCGGTTCGTATCGATAAGTGTAATTCCATGTCGCAACCGAGAGGCAGCAAGCACATCACCTGTGCCGGGGCCACCGCTGCACTGGTGGGTTCATCCCTTGCCGCGAGAGAAGGTCATTCGGGCATCCATATTCATGTCCGACCAGGAGGAATCTCTGACGATGTGGCTGTATGTCTTGCGCTGCAAGAGGAGTAGTGGTTATAAGGTATCGATCGTCTTGCGTGGACGTTCGACTGCCAGAACCGTGATGAACCGACTTCGAACAAGTCAGCGACCATAAGGGATTGGTTGCCGTGAGGTGAGCCATTGGCCTTCGGTTCGTACTGGCCTGGCTCCAGGCGAAACAGCGACAGCGAGGCAGTCGGAAGCTGAGGTCGGGTATGTGGCCTTGGGGTTGTGTTGGGTTGCGCTTCGGGCGGATCGGCGATGAAGAGGTGGGAGGGCGTCTGGGGTGGTCGGTCGGCGCGGAGGCTCGCTCGGGTAGGGGTTCAACCGATCGGCGACCGCGAGGTAGGCAGGTGCTGAGATTGGTGCTGTGTCTTCGGGGTGGCCTTCGGTCGGGCTTCAGGCGAGTCAGCGATGGAAGGCGGGGAAGAGCTCGGGGCGGCCGGTCGGCGTGGAGGTCCGTTTAGTCAGGGCTTCAGGCGTATCGGCGATGCAGAGGTGAGCGGGTGCCTGGGGTGGCCTGTCGGCGCGGAGGTGGGTCGGTGGGCTCCGCCTGGTTCTCTTCCTTCTCGGGGTGTGGCGGCGGCTGGGGGGATGGCGTGTGGGGTCGGTTCGGTGCCTGGGCAGGGGAAAGGGCCCGGTCCCTGTCGGGGTTCCGGGCTGAGCGCCTATGGGTGCTCTGTCCCCGCCGCAGTTGCCTGCGGCGGGCAGGGTAAGAAGGGGATGGGGTCGTCAGGTCCGGTGGTGCCGGTCACTCCTGCTGGTGTCAGGGTCTGCCGGTCGGCTGGTGGTGAGGCCTGCTCGTCTTCGCCTGTCCTGGCTTGCTCGCTTTCGGCTGCCGTGGCCTGCGCAGGTTCGTCTACTGTGTCCCATTCGGATGTGCCGGTCGCCTCCTGCCTGGTGGCTAAGCACACGTATCTTCGCAGGTGAACGGGCATCTTTCCTCGTCAGGTTCCATCAAGGACGGTGGGCCGCAGAATAACTGAGGCTAACGGTCGCCGTTGAGATACGCGAGCACCGCCAGGACCCTGCGGTTGGTGTCGTCGGTCCGCGAGAGGTCCAGTTTGGACAGAATGCTCCCAGTGTGCTTGCCCACGGCGGCCTCGGAGACGTGAAGCCTCCGGGCGATCGCGGCGTTGGAGTGCCCCTCTGCCATCAGCGACAGCACCTCCCGCTCGCGGGTGGTGAGCGCGGACAGCGGGCCGCTCCGGCGCCGCAGCAGCTGGCTGATCACCTGGGGGTCGACCGCGGTGCCGCCGTCGGCGACGCGATGCAGCGCGTCGATGAAGGCCTCGACGTCGACGACCCGGTCCTTGAGGAGGTAGCCGACACCGTACCCGCCGCCGGTGTCGATCAATTCCGCCGCGTACCGGTGCTGCACATACTGGCTCAACACGACCACGCCGAGCCCGGGGTCGATGCGGCGCAACTCCACGGCCGCCCGCAGCCCCTCGTCGGTGAAACCCGGCGGCATGCGGATGTCGGTGACCACCAGGTCCGGCCGGTGCACCGCGACCGCCTCCTTGAGCGCCTCGGCGTCGCCGACCGCCTCGACCACCCGGAACCCGAAGCGCTCGAACAGCCCGATCAGGCCCTCCCGCAGCAGGACGCCGTCCTCGGCCAGGACTACTCGGACGACGGACTTGGATCGCACGGCACCTCCACGCGCAGGACCGTGGGTCCCCCTGCCGGACTGGACATCAACATCCTGCCACCGGTCACCGCGACCCGGTCCGCGAGCCCGGTCAGACCCGAGCCCCGGTCCGGATCGGCGCCGCCGTGGCCGTCGTCGCGGACCTCCACGTCGAGCGCGCCGCCCTTGACGCGGGCCGTCACCGTCACGCAGGTGGCGCGACTGTGCTTGGCGGCGTTGGTGAGCGCTTCGGCGACGACGAAGTAGACGGTGTTCTCGACCAGCGCGGGAAGCCGTTCGGGGACGTCCGCCTCGACCACGACCGGAACCGTCGACCGGTCGGCGAGCTCGCCGAGGGCCGCGGGCAGGCCCAGATCGGTGAGGATCTGCGGTCGGATGCCGTGGATGAGTTCGCGCAGTTCGGCCATGAGCTGCTTCGCCTCACCATGGGCCTCGTCCACGAGCGCGGCGGCCGACGAGTCGGGAGGCAGGTCCAGCCGCGCCAGCCCGAGTTTGAGGGTGAAGCCGACCAGCCGCTGCTGCGCGCCGTCGTGCAGATCCCGTTCGATCCTGCGCCGCTCAGCCTCGAACGCGTCCGCCAACCGGGTCCGAGACCGCGACACCTCGACCAGCTCGGCGCGCAGCCGCTCGCTCGCCCCGCCCGTCAGCAGAGCCCGCGCCACGGCGGCGTGCGCACCCGCCAGCGCCGTCGCCAGATAGGGGAGCAGGAGGAGGAGCGCGGCGCCGGCGGCCGCATAGGGCGCCGTCCCGACCACGGAGTCGACCTTGCCGAACACCAAGGTCACCGGCCCGGCCCCGGCTCCCTGCGCTCCGAGGATGATCGGGCTCGCCGCGAACGTCACGGCCATCAGGGCGATCGCCATCACCGCGAGGACGAGTACCGGGCTCACGGTCGCCAGCAGGAGGACGTAGCCGACCTCGCGCCAGGCCAGGGGATCGGTGTACCTGGAGCGCAACCGCCTCCCTGAGCGGAACCGCGCCTGGACCGGACGGGCGTCCACCGTACGCAACCGCCGCAGCTCCCGCCCCGACAACCACGCCGCGGCCAACGGCCCCGGCACCGCCGCCAGAGAGACGCCGATCAAGACCAGCACCGCCACCTCGCCGGCCCGCGCCCGGCCCTGCGCCAGCCGGACCGCCAGGACCAGCCACGGCACCCCGAGCGTCGCGAAGGCCGCCACCGCCGAGGGCAGGGTCGTGAGCAGGTAGCCGATCGAACGCCAGGGCCAGGCGCTCACCGGCAACCCTGGCCGGCGCAGCGCTTCGAGCGCGGTATTCGGACGTTCTTTCGACATGCCGTCCACGATAGATCGCAGGCACGGCACCCTCCATGACGCTGAGGGGAGTCCTCGGGGTATGCCCAGCCATACCCCGAAACGACAGCTGGACCCAATGACTCACGGCCGCAACCGCGGTGAACTGTCGCCATGACACTCAAGACCAAAGGCGTCATCGCCTTCCTCCTCATCTCCTTCGGCATCGCCTGGAGCGCGATCTTCGTGGCCGCCTTCGTACTGGACCTGTCGATGGTCAATCCGCTGCTGCAGATGCCGATCGCGTTCGCACCGGCGATCGGCGCGCTCGCCGTCCGCAGGTGGGTGACCCGTGAGGGCTTCGCCGACGCCGGCTCGCGGCCCCGCTTCAAAGCCGCCCGGCGGTACTACCTCCTGGCATGGTTCGGGCCCGTCGTCGTGCTCGCCGCCACGGTCGCCCTCGCCGCCGCCGTCGGCGGCTACCGCCCGGACCTCGCGTCCCTGGGCGAATCGGCCCTCGGCGCCGACCTGCACCCAGGACTGGTCGCGCTCATCGGCCTGGCCGCGTCGGCACTCGCGATGCCGGTGTTCTGGGGCGAGGAGGCCGGCTGGCGCGGCTACCTCGAGCAACGGGTGGGCCGCGGTCCGCTCGCCGCCGCGCTCATCACCGGGTTCATCTGGGCGGCATGGCATTACCCGCTGGTGTTCACCGACTACTCCGGCGACTCCGATCACGCGCTGACCATCGTCACCTGGACGGCGCAGATCATGGCCGGGGCGATCGTCCTGTCGTGGCTGTTCCGGCGCTCGGGGAGCATCTGGGTCCCGTGCCTGGCGCACGCGGGCAACAACCTCGTCATCGGCACGTTCTCGTACCCCCTCCTGGTCGAGCAGGGCGGCTTCGACCGCTGGTCGGTCAACCTGCTCGAACTCGCTCCGCTCCTCGTCCTCGTCGTCTGGATCCTCCTCGCCGGCGGCTTCGGAGATCGGGAACGGACCGAGCGCCGATCCACTGCGGACGCCTACACTGCTTGAGTCCGCCGTCCGGAACCGATCGGAGCCGCCCCATGCCACAGGACGTCATCGTCGTGCACGCCAACGAGACCCCGCCCGAAACCTGGGCGGGGGCGGTCTTCCTCGCCGGGCCCCTGCCCCGCGCGAAGAACGCCGACTCATGGCACCCCGAAGCGATCCGCCTCCTGGAAGAACAATGGCGCGGCGACGGCACCCTGGTCGTCTTCTCACCCGAACCGCGCGGCGGCCTCGAAGCGGACTACGAAGGCCAGATCGCGTGGGGCTTCAATCGATCGGCGACCGAGAGGGGGGCGGGTGGTGGGGTTGGTGCTGTGTCCCCGGGGTGGTCTTGGGTCGGGCTTCATGCGTATCAGCGATGCAGAGGTGAGAGGGTGCCAGGGGTGGCCTGTCGGCGCGGAGGCGCGGTCGGGTAGGGGTTCAAGCGGTCGGTGACCGCGAGGTAGGAAGGGGCTGGGGTTGTCGCTGTGGCTTCGGGGTCGTTGCCGGTTGCGCTTCGAGCGGGCGGCGACAAAGACGGGAGTGGAGGGGCAGGGCGGGTCCTCGAAGGCGGTATGCCGTTTCCCGAGTATCCGCAGGTGGACCACGCCATCTCGGGGAGTTATCCACAGGCCCAGAAACTTTTCCTTGACCGGTTTTGGGGCGTCTGTCAGGCTGGCGAGGACTTTCGTGGTGTGCAGGACGGCGGTGGGTGGGTACAGAGGGGCGGAGTAGCGCCCCGGGCGCCGGCGGGGCGCTCTGCGGCGCCCCTGCGTCGGAGTCGGTCAGTGGTCTTCGGGGTTGTCTCTTCGGCCCGGCTTCAGGCGAGCAGTGAGCGCGAGGTGCGTGGGGGGCGGGGCTGGCTTGGTGTCTTCGGGGTTGTGCTCGGGTCCAGCCTCAGGCATTGCAGCGATGCAGCGGTGAGCGGGTGTCGGGGGTGGCCTGTCGGCGTGGAGGCGCGGTCGGGTAGGGCTTCAAGCGGTCGGCGACCGCGAGGTAGGCAGGTGCTGAGGTTGGTGCTGTGTCCCTGGGGTGATCTTCGGTTGGGCTTCAGGCGTATCGGCGATACAGCGGTGAGCGGGTGCCGGGGTGGCCTGTCGGCGCGGAGGGTGGTCGTGGGGCGGCCTCGTGCGGTGCCCGCTCCGGGTGCGGTGTCTGCTCTGGGATGCGGTGCCCGCTCTGGGGGCTTCGGTGGGGTGGTGTGAGGCCTGGGCGGGGCTGTGGACACGGGGAAGGGCCCGGTCCCTGTCGGGGTTCCGGGCTGAGCGCCTATGGGTGCTCCTTCCCCGCCGCAGTTGCCTGCGGCGGGCAGGGTAAGAAGGGAACGGGGTCGTCCGGCCCAGTGGTGCCGGTCACTCCTGCCGGTGTCAGGGTGGTCCGATCCGGTGGGAGTGAGGTCTGCTCGTCTTCGCCTGTCCTGGCCTGCTCGCTTTCGGCTGCCGTGCCCGGCGCAGGTTCATCTACTGTGGCCCATTCGGGTGTGCCGGTCGCCTCCTGCCTGGTGGCTGGTGTGGCGAAGCGGGCGCGTACCCGTGCTCGGGCGGCTTTGATGTCGGCTTCGACCTTGGCTTGTTCGATCTGTTCGGCGGTCTCGTTCAGGTCGGCTTTGATGCCTGGTCCCCATTCGTCGGGGTAGAGCCCGGTGGGGAAGACGTTCGCGGCATCGG
>NZ_AXWO01000034.1 GCF_000482705.1 Glycomyces arizonensis DSM 44726
CGGACTGGTTCGGAATGTACGGGAACAGGTGTCGGAAGTTCTTGCGGGCGTAACGAACCCAGCGGCGCTCGCCTTTGACCTGGAACAGGTGCTGGGCAACCATGAGGCACACCAGCTCGGCGTCGCTGAGCTCCTTCGGCTTTCCGGGCTTTCGCCCCTCCCGGGGGATGACGTGATCGTCAACGACCACGTAGAGTGCGGTCAAGAGGGTCTCGATGTCCTGAGTATTGTTCACACTTCACTCAACGAGACCCTCTCCTGCTGGTCACGACCCGACCGGGTTAGGAATCAATCATCTAGGCCGAGCGGGTCTGCTCGATCCAGGAGCCGTGGAGGCCCGCGTAGACCGAGCCCTCCTCGGCCGCCAGTTCGGCGTGCGGGCCGTGCTGGACGAGGTTCCCGTCGTCGAAGACCAGGACCTCGTCCGAGGTCTCGGCCGTCGACAGGCGGTGCGCGATGATCACCGTGGTCCGCCCGCGCGTGACCGCGTCGAGCGCGGCCGACAGCCGCAGCTCCGTGGCCGGGTCGACGGCGCTGGTCGCCTCGTCGAGGACCATGAGGTCCGGGTCGGCCACGTAGGCGCGCACGAGCGAGACGAGCTGGCGTTCGCCGACGCTCAGGTTCGCGCCGCCCTCGCCGAGCTCGGTGTCGAGGCCGTGCGGGAGACCGTCGACCCACTCGGCCAGTCCCAGTTCGGAGAACGCCACGTAGATCTCGGCCTCGCCGATCTCCGGCTTCGCGAAGCGGACGTTGTGGGCGAGCGTGCCGTTGAACAGGAAGCCCTCCTGCGGCACCATCGTGACCCGCGAGCGCAGCGACGCGAACGTGACGCCGGTCAGCGGCCTGCCGCTGAGCACCACCTGTCCGGAGGTCGGGTCCATCAGTCGCGTCAGGAGCTTCGCGAACGTCGTCTTGCCCGAGCCGGTCTCGCCGACGACGGCGACCTTGCTGTGGGGGCGGATCTCGACGTCGATGCCGTGCAGGACCTCCTCGCCGCCCGGGTAGGCGAAGCGGACGTTCTCGAAGCGCGCCCCGATCGGGCCGTCCGGCAGGTCGGTGCCGTCGGCCGGGTCGGCCACGTCGGGTTCGGTGTCGAGGATGTCGAGCACCCGGCGCCAGCCCGAGACCGCGTTCTGCGCCTCGTTGAGCATCTCGGTGGCGGTCACGATCGGCTGGATGAACAGCGTCACCAGGAACAGGAACGCCGTCAGCTGCCCGACCGTCATCGTCTCGCCCGCCACCAGGTAGGCGCCCAGGACCACCACGACCGCGTACACCCCGAAGTGGACGATCTCGCCGGCGCCGAAGGAGAACGCCGAGCGCCGGATCGCCCTGGCCTGGTTGTGGCGGTGCTCCTCGATCGAGGCGTCGAGCCGCTCCGAGGTCCGCGCGCCGACCCCGTAGGAGCGCACCACGCCCGCGCCCACGACCGACTCCGAGACGGCCGAGAGCATCGCCGCGACCGACTTGCGCACGTTCGAGTAGGCGTTCGCCAGGTGTTTCTGGAGCCACTTGATGAGCAGACTGACCGGCACGAACACGATCCACACCGCGAGCGCCAGCTGCCAGGAGTAGACGGCCATGACCACGGTGGCCACCACGATCTGGGCCAGCGAGGTGACGATCTGCATGCCGCCCTGCTGGAGGAACTGGCTGACCGTGTCGATGTCGGTGGTCACGCGGGCGGTCAGCGAGCCGCGGCGCTCCGACTGCTGGTGCAGCATCGACAGGTCGTGGATGTGGCGGAAGGTGCGCCGCCGCAGGTTCGCCAGCGCCGTCTCGGTGACGATGAACAGCCGCTTGTTCATCAGGTAGTTCGAGGTGGTCGTGATCGCGAGGATCCCGACGCCGACCGCGGTGACGCCCAGGACGTACTCCACGTTCGGGCCGCCGGGCCCGAACAGGCCGTTGTCGAGGACCTTCTGGGCCGAGACGGGCACGACGAGGCGGCCGACCGAGGTGATCGCGGCGAGGACGAGCGTGAACGCCAGGCCGCTGCGCAGCTCGGGCGAGAGCCGCAGGCCGCGGCCGAGGGTCTCGAACGGGCCGGGCTCGTCCTTCTCCTCGGGGGAGGCGGGCTCGTTCCGTTTCGGGGCGGTGTCGGTGCTCACGCGGCGTTCTCCTCGTCGAATTCGCGCTCGGCCTCGGCCCGCTCGTAGGCGGTGACGAGGTCGGCGTACGGCCGGTGGGTCTGGAGCAGTTCGGCGTGGGTGCCGCGGGCGGTGATGCGGCCGCCGTCGAGGAAGACGACCTCGTCGGCCAGGGCGATGGTGGCCCTGCGGTAGGCGACGACGAGGACCCCGGCGGCGTCGGCCGAACCCTTGAGCCTGGCCAGGATCTCCGATTCGACCTTGGGGTCGACGGCGCTGGTGGCGTCGTCGAGGACGAGGAGCCGCGGCCTGCCCGCGAGGGCGCGGGCGAGGGTGAGGCGCTGCCGCTGCCCGCCCGAGAGCGTGGTGCCCCGCTCGCCGAGCTCGGTGTCGAGACCGGCTTCGAGGTCGCCGACGAACTTGTCGGCCCCGGCTGCGGCGAGCGCCTGCCAGACGCGGGCGTCGTCGATGCCCTCGCGGTCGAGTGAGAGGTTGGCGCGGACGGTGTCGTCGAAGACGAAGGGGACCTGCTGGACGAGGGCGCAGGTGTCGGCGAGGCTGCGGTGGGTCAGTTCGCGCAGGTCGACGCCGTCGAACCGGACCGCGCCCGAGGTGGGGTCGGTGAGCCGGGCCGCGAGGTGGGCGAGGGTCGACTTGCCCGAGCCGGTGGCGCCGACGAGCGCGACGGTCGTGCCCGGCTCCACGGCGAAGGAGACGTCGGTCAGGGCTTCGGAGCCGTCTGCGTAGGTGTAGGCCACCGAGTCGAATTCGAGGCGGGCCGGGCCCGTGCCCTCGAGTTCGCGGGTCCCGTACGTCATGTCGCCGGTGGAGGCGAGGACGCCGTTGACGCGGCGGCGCCCGACCACGGAGGTGGGGAGGTCGCCGAGGACCCAGCCGATGGCGCGGACGGGGAAGGCCAGGATGGAGAACATGAACGAGACGGTCACGAGCTCGCCGAGGCCGATCGCGCCCGCCTGGTAGCGGGTGAGGCCGACCAGGAGCGCCAGGAGCGTGCCGAGCTCGGGCAGGCCCTGGATGAGCGGTTCGAAGGCGGCCCGCAGGCGGCCGACGCCGATCATGGCGTCGCGCAGCTCGTTCGCGGTGACGGTGAACCGCTCGGTCTCGGCGGCCTCGCGGCCCATGGCCTTGACGACCAGGGCGCCGTCGAAGGACTCGTGGCCGTCGGCGGAGACGGCCGCGCGCAGCTCCTGGGCCCGCTTGGCGCGCGGGGCCATCTTGGAGGCGAAGACCGCGTTGAGGGTGAACAGGGCCGGGAACATGCCGAGGGCGACCAGGGCGATGGCCCAGTCGATGGTGAAGAACACGACCATCGAGAGGACGAGCATGAACACGGTGCCGCAGGCGAACGGCAGGGGCGCGAGCGGCCGGGTGGCGGCCTCGACGTCGGCGTTGGCGTTCGACAGGAGCGTCCCGGTCGGGTGCTTCTGGTGCCAGGAGACCGGCAGGGCCAGGTATCGGCGGGTGACCTTGCGGCGCCAGTGGGCCTGGACCTGGAACATCTGCGTGCCCGAGCCGATGCGGCGGGCGCACATGCTGGAGAAGCGCAGGATGGACATCCCGAGCAGGGCGCCGACGCCGATGGCGACCGAGCCGGTGCCGACCTCGCCGTTCTCGTAGGCGGGGACGGCGACCTGGGAGACGACCCAGCCGATGATGAACGCGACGGTCATCTGCATGGCGGTGTTGACCATGGCGCCGACGACCGCGACGGTGAATCGCTTGGGTTCGATCTTGATCATGTCGCCGATGTTGCTCAGCCCTTGGCGAAGGATGCTGGAATCGACGGCAGCGTCGGTCATGGGGCTCTCCGGTGGTGGGCGCGGGGCGGTACTTGCCGTACGGCAGGCAAGCGGCCGCCTGCAATGATGCCTCGCGCGTACGACGGTTGCCAAACCGCTTTCGGCGCTTCGGTCAGCGCACGGGGTGGCCCGCGTCGGCGAGTTCGCGCTTGACCTCGCCGATCGCGACGTCGCCGAAGTGGAAGATCGAGGCGGCGAGCACGGCGTCGGCCCCGGCGTCGACGGCGGGCGGGAAGTCGGCGGCCTTGCCGGCGCCGCCGGAGGCGATGACGGGGATGTCGACGGCGGCGCGGACGGCGGCGATGAGCGGCAGGTCGAACCCGGCCTTGGAACCGTCGGCGTCGATCGAGTTGAGGAGGATCTCCCCGGCACCGAGCTCGGCGGCGCGGGCGCACCATTCGACGGCGTCGAGGCCGGTGGGGCGCTTCTGGCCGCCGTGGGTGGTGACCTCCCAGCCGGAGTCGGTTCCGCGGCCGGAGGCGACGTCGGCGGAGAGGACGAGGACCTGGTTGCCGAAGCGGTCGGCGATCTCGGAGATGACCTCGGGGCGGGCGATGGCGGCGGTGTTGACGCCGACCTTGTCGGCCCCGGCGCGCAGGAGCCGGTCGACGTCGTCGGGGGTGCGGACGCCGCCGCCGACGGTGAGGGGGATGAAGACCTGCTCGGCGGTGCGGGCGACGACGTCGTACATGGTGGCGCGGCCGCCTGAGGAGGCGGAGACGTCGAGGAAGGTGAGCTCGTCGGCGCCGGCCGCGTCGTAGGCGGCGGCGAGCTCGACGGGGTCGCCCGCGTCGCGCAGGTTCTCGAACTGGATGCCCTTGACGACGCGCCCGGCGTCGACGTCGAGGCAGGGGATCACGCGTACCGCAACAGTCACGCGAAAAGCCTACAGGGTGGGGCGTGTCGGTCCCCGTTCGATTTGGCGCCGGGTATCACGCTTGCTGTCATGAACGCACCTATGAAGACGATCACGGTCGAGATCTCCGATCTCGCGTACCAGCAGCTGAAGGATGCGGCCGAGCGGGAGGGCACGACGATTGAGGCCCTCGTCCGGCTCCCGCTCGAGAAGGCGGCGTACGCCGCCAAGGAGGGCGGCCTCCTATAGGTAGGACGCCGAGCTCCCCGAATGTGTTCTGCGCGACCTTTCCGGAACGAAAGTTGAACATGTTCAAGACCCCGAGTAGCGTGAACTCAGGAGTTGAACATGTTCAACTATTCCATTCCCTCGGAGAGAACGGAGCGCTGTCATGGACATGGCAGTCGTCGGTTACATCGCCTACCTCGTCGTCGCCATCCCGCTGACCGTCTGGGTGGCCCGCACCCTCGGGGCCAACGGGTTCCACTTCATCAAGGACGTCTTCGCCGGGGACGAGCAGCTCGCCCACGCCGTGAACAAGCTGCTCCAGGTCGGCTTCTACCTGCTCAACTTCGGGTTCGTGGCCCTGTGGCTGCGCACCGCCGAACCGATCGATGACGCCCGCGGCGTCTTCGAGACCGTGGCGCTCAAGATCGGCGCGGTCCTGCTCGTGCTCGGCGTCCTGCACGTGGTCAACGTGATCGTCCTCAACGCCTTCCGCAAGCACGCCCACGTCGACGCGAGGACCCTTGCCACTCTTGAGCCCCCGCAGCGACCGCAGGCATACGGCGCCTGACCCAAGTAGGCTTGCGCTCGTGAGCAGAGCGGCTTCGAACGACGCGTCCGCCCGTCCTTCCTCGAAGGGGGAGCGGACGCGCCAGCGCATTCTGGACGTCGCGCTCGACATGTTCGCCGAGCGCGGTTACGACGGCACGACCATGCGGGCGATCGCCGCCGAAGCCGGTGTCTCGGTGGGGAACGCCTACTACTACTTCAAGTCCAAAGAGCACCTGATCCAGGGCTTCTACGAGCAGGCCACCATGCGCCACGCCGCGATCACCCCGGCGGCGCTCGAAGGCAAGGAGACCCTCGCCGAGCGCATCGAGGCGGCCCTGCTGGCCTGGCTGGAGATCGCCGGGCCCTACCACGACTTCGCCGGCCAGTTCTTCCGCAACGCGGCCGACCCGAACAGCCCGCTGAGCCCGTTCTCCGAGGACTCATCGGAGAGCCGCGAGCGGGACGTCGCGCTCTACCGCGAGGTGCTGGAGGGCTCGAAGACGCGCGTCCCGAAGGACATGGCCGACATCCTGCCGGAGATGCTGTGGCTGCACCAGATGGTGGTGGTCCTGTACTGGGTCTACGACGCCTCGGAGGACCAGGAGAAATCGCGCGAGCTGGCGCGCCGGACGGCGCCGCTGGCGGCCCGCGTGGTGGCGCTCTCGCGGTTGCGGATCCTGCGGCCGCTGGTGAAGCAGGGCGAGGAGCTCGTGCGGGACTTCCTGATCACCAGGAGGCCCGAGTGAGCGGGGCCGGTGGGGCCGAGGGCATTGCCTCCCCCGGCCCCACCGGCGTTCCTGTCCCCTAGCAGTCGCGCAGTTCCGGCGACTGGTTGAGCAGCTGCCCGCGCGGGGAGATGAACTTGCGGTACGTGTCGGAGTCGACCTCCGAAGGCGGGAAGGCGGCCAGCCGGTGGCAGTTCTGGAACGCCAGCTTCACCCCGAAGTGGCGCTCCAGCGCCCCCCGCATGGAGTCAGAGGCCAGGGCCCGCAGCAGCTGGCCCCTCGCCTGCTCGTCCGGCGGCGGCACGGTGTTGTCCGCGAACTGGGTGGAGCCGGTCGACGACGACACGCCGCTCTTCAGGTCCGCCACCACCTTGGTGACGAGCTCCCAGGCGAAGGGCAGCGAGTGCTTCACGCAGTCGATGAATTCGGCGTCGCCGACCTCCCCCTCCTCGGCTTTGGCGAGCAGGTCCTCTGAGACGTCAAGGGACATGCGGTTCTCCTCTCGGTTCGGATCCGGTTCATTGTGCGGGGAATCGTGACTCTCCGCTGTCGGGTAATCGACGTATTCAGGTTTCATGCGCAATTCGTCTAGACAGGTTGTGTGAGAAGGAGGAACGACCGGGCGCCGAGCGCCGGCGACGCGGCGCGCGGAAGTCCCCTGCTCAAGCACCCTGACGGCGTTGCGCAGCGCGGGCCGCGCCTCGGCGTCTCGGACCTGCTCGCCGGTCGGGTCGCGGCCAGGCCGCCCTTCGGCGCAGGTGCACCCTCGACCCGGTGGAGCGCTCGGGGCCCACGGTCGGGCCGGACTCGGCCGCGAGCCCGTCGAGGGGACTTCGTCCCCGGCCACTGATTTCGCCGAGCCGCGCCTCGGCTCGCGAGCGCATCCCTTAGACCGTCTGGGCCCGCAGGAGGTGTTCGCCGAGGATGTAGTCCGGGACGATCTGGTCGGCCAGGTCGATTCCGGCACGGTCGTTGCCCCACGACTCGGCGGCGCGGCGGTGGAACTCGTGGGCTTGGCGCGTGAACTTCTCCCAGTCCTTCCCCGCGGCCACGGCCCGCTCGCGGGCGGCGTCGAGCACGGCGAGGTTGTCCTCCTCCAGCTCATCGATCGGCCCGATCCTCCCGCGTTCGGCGGCCTTGATGTAGCGCGAGCGCGAGCACCACCCGAGGAGGGCCTCGCCGACGTGCTCGCGCAGGAAGTCGACGTCGTCCGCATCGTCGATCTTGTTGCCGATCACGGCGATGTCGACGTCGTAGTCGGCGGCGTATCCGGCGTACTGCCGGTAGACGCCGACGCTGCGCAGGGTCGGCTCGCAGACGAGGAACGTCTGGTCGAAGCGGGTGAACATGCCCGAGGCGAAGGCCTCGGCTCCGGCGACCATGTCGACGACGACGAACTCGTCCTCGCGGTCGATCATGTGGTTGAGCATGAGTTCGACGGCGCCGACCTTGGAGTGGTAGCAGGCCACGCCGAGGTCGTCGTCGACGAAGCCGCCGGTGGCGGCGAAGCGGATGCCCTCGACGTCGCGGAAGACCTCGTCGTAGACCGGGTTCGACTCCCCCACCGTCAGCAGGCGCGATCCGGGGCCGGGCGGGGTGGTCTTGAGCATCAGCTCGGCCGAGGGGATCAGCGGGTTGGTCCCCCGCAGGTACTCCTTGACGTCGCCGAGGCGCTCGCCGAGGACCGGGTCGATCGCGGCCTCGTCGGGGTCGAGGCCGAGCGCGGCGGCGAGGTGCTGGTTGATGTCGGCGTCGATGGCCATCACGGCGTGGCCGAGGCCGGCCGCGCGCCGCGCGAACAGCGACGCCATCGTGGTCTTGCCCGAACCGCCCTTACCGACGAAGGCGAGCTTCATATCGGAGAGTCCTCCACTTGTTGAAAATGGTTTCTAATATCAACAAGAGAGTAGCAGGCGCCCAATGTGATTGCGCCTCATATGGATCGATTCAGTGAAGGACCTGCTCCTCGTAGTATCTGGCCGCGCCGGGATGGAGGTCGACGCCGACGCGGCCCTCGGTCGCGGTGGTCGCGTCGATCGCCCCGGCGGTCGAGTTGTCGAGCGACCCGCCGTGCTCGTAGAGCGCCTCGGTGAGCCGGTAGACCTGGTCCTCGTCGAGGTCGCGCATGGCGTAGAGCGCGGCCCAGGTCCGCAGCGTGGTGACGGACGCGTCGACCCCGGTGTAGGTCCCCGCCGGGATCTCGGTCTCGCTCAGCGTCGGGTCGGCGGCGGCGAGCGCGGCCCGCACGTCGCCCGGGATCGGCACCAGCTCGATGTCGGCGCCCTTCGCGGTCTCGCCGATCGCCATGTCGGGCAAGGCGAGGACGCCCACGGCCGCGTCGACCGCGCCTTCGCCGAGATCGACGGCGGCCTCCCCGAAGTCCTCCTCGACGGTCTCGACCGGAGTGACGCCCGCGGCCCGGAAGATCGCCTCGGCCATCGCGCGGGTGCCCGACCCGGCGGGGCCGACCGCCACGCGCCGTCCGTCGAGATCGGCGAGAGTCTCGATCCCCGAGCCGGGCGCGGCCGCGATCTGCACGACCTCGGGGTAGAGGTTGCCGATCAAGGTGAAGTCGAGCGCGTCGCCGTCGAACTCGCCCTCCCCGGCGGCGGCGTGCGAGGCGACGCCGCTGACGGCCATGCCGAGCTGGAGGTCGCCCGCGTCCAACGCGCGCAGATTGTCGACCGAGGCGTCGGTGGCGAGCGTGGAGACGGTCAGGTCGTCGACCTCGTCGCTCCACATCTGCGCGATCGCGCCGCCGAGCGGGTAGTAGGTGCCGCCGACCGGGCCGGTGCCCATGACCATGGTCTCCAGCGGGCCGCTCTCCGGCGGCCCCTGTTCGGCCGCCGTGCCGCACCCCGCGAGCAGGACAGTGGCCAGCATCACGGCGAGGCGCGCGGTCAGACCGTGCATGTGCTCCCTCTCCCCCGATTCGTCGGATTCGCCAGGTTCACTCTACGACTCGCGCGTCGACAGGGGAAGGCGAAGCGGCCGGTCGGAAGTCATCCCGACCGGCCGCTCGAGTCATGCGCTCACTCCGAGGCCACGGCCTCCACGTGGCGGACGGCCTTGGAAGAGGACGCGGTCTTGCGGCTGATCCGCCGCTCGACCAGGACCACGACCTTCGAGAGCGCGTAGGCCAGCACGAAGTAGATGAACGCGGCGATGAGCAGCGCCTGGAGGAACGACTGGGCGTAGTCGCGCCCGATGTTCTGGGCGCCGTGCAGCAGCTCCGGATAGGTGATGACGTAGCCGAGCGCGGTGTCCTTCAGGAGGATCACCAGCTGGGCCAGCACGGCGGGCAGCATGTTCCGCATGGCCTGCGGCAGCACGATGATGCGCATGACCTGCCCGTGGCGCAGGCCCACCGCGTACCCGGCCATCGCCTGGCCCGGCGGCAGCGCGTTGATGCCCGAGCGCATGATCTCGGCCAGCACCGCGCCGTTGTAGACGGCCAGGCCCACCACGAGGAACGTCAGGCGTCGGCCTTCGACGTCGAAGCCGAGCGTGTCGGTCGTGAAGCCGAAGGCGCCGTCGATCGTGAAGGGGATCCAGATCAGCAGCAGCAGCGGGATCGCGCGGAAGAACTGGACGTAGATCATCGACAGGAAGCGGACGACCGGGTTCTTCGAGACCCGCCCGAAGCCGACGACGACGCCGAGCAGGAGCGCGCCGACCGAGCCGAGCGCGAAGGCCGTCAACGTGTTGAGGAGGTCGGGGATCCAGGTGGTCTCGACGATGAGCGCGTCCAGCGGGTTGATCCAGCGGGACTGCTCGAAGAAGCTCTCGGCCGCCAGCTTCCAGACCGCGAAAGCGGCGATCGCCGCCAGGACGATGATCGAGATGATCGAGGCCCACCGCGTACGCATGCGGCCGCGCGGGCCGAGCGCGTCGAACAGGACGGTGCTCTCTTGGGGTCGGCTCATGGGTGTCCTCCGGTTCACCGTACGAAGACGGCGCGCTTCTCAGCGAGCCGGACGAAGTAGCTGATGATGAGGTTGACGATCAGGTAGCTGATCAGTACGCCGATGATGACCGCCCACAGGTCGAAGCGGTCCCGGTTGTCGTTGATCAGACGCTGCGCCTGGGCGCTGAGTTCGGGGACGCCGATGGCCAGGACCAGGGCGCTGTTCTTGACCAGGGCGGTCAGGAGGGTGCCGATGGGGGCGATGACCGACCGGAACGCCTGCGGGAGGATCACGCTGCTCAGCGACTGGCCGAACGTCAGGCCGATCGAGCGGGCCGCCTCGGCCTGGCCGAGCGGGATCGAGTTGATGCCGCTGCGCAGCGTCTCGCCGACGAACGCGCCGGTGTAGGTGCCGAGGCCGACGAGCGCCCAGACCCAGTTCTCGGCCGAGATGCCGATCTTGGGGAAGCCGAAGAAGAGGATGAACAGGACCGCG
The DNA here is from genome assembly GCF_000482705.1 of Glycomyces arizonensis DSM 44726. GTDB lineage: Bacteria > Actinomycetota > Actinomycetes > Mycobacteriales > Micromonosporaceae > Glycomyces > Glycomyces arizonensis. The sequence continues at coordinate 10,672 of NZ_AXWO01000034.1, forward strand.
AGCAGGGGGACGTTGCGGAACGTCTGGGTGTAGGCGTTGGCGGCCCAGCGGGCGGGCGGGGCGGGGCTGACGTGCATGACCGCCAGGATCGCGCCGATCACTAGGGCTATCGCGAAGCTCGCGAGGGTCACCCAGATCGTGGTGAACAGCCCGTCCCAGAGGGCGGCCACCATCAGATCGAAGTTGTCGAACAAGTGGACTCCTCCATGAGGCGAACGGTGGCGCCTGCTACCAGGCAGGCGCCACCGTGACGCTTACTCTCGGACTAGAACGGCTCGTAGCGGTTGGGCTCGGGCAGCGTCTCCGGCATCGGCATGCCGGCGGCGCCGAACGTCAGGTTGAACGCCTTCTCCCAGTCGCCGTTGGCGAGCGCCTCGTCGATCATGTCGTTGATGAACATGCGCGCGTCGGTCTCGCCCAGCGGCATGGCGATGCCGTAGGGCTCCTCGGTGAAGATGTTCGAGCTGTCGAGGACGCGGAACGCGTCGGGCCTGTCGACGGTGAAGCCGTAGAGGATCGTCTCGTCGGTGCTCACCGCGTCGGTCTGGCCGTTCGCGAGGGCCTCGGCGCACGCCGCGTAGTCGGCGAGGGTCGTGACCTCGGCGTCGGGGTTCTCCTCCTGCATGTTCTCGATGGAGCCCGAGCCCTCGGCGATGCACACCTGCTTGCCGGCGAGGTCGGCGACCGACTGGACGTCGGTGTTGTCGGCCGCGACCATCACGTTCTGGCCGGTGTCGAAGTAGGGGCCGGCGAAGTCGAAGTTCGGCAGGCGCTCGGGGTACATCGAGTAGGACGCGATGACCACGTCGACGGTGCCGTCGTTGACGTAGGTCTCGCGGTTCTCGGAGGTCGTCTCGACGAACTTGAGGTTCGCGTCGTCGCCCTCCTCGTCGACGGTGCCGAAGATGCGCAGCGTCAGCAGGCGCGCCATCTCGGCGTCGAAGCCCTCGATCTTGCCGGTGGCCGTGTCCCGCTGGCCGATGAGCGGCTGGTCGAACTTGGAGCCGACGACGAGCACGCCCTTGTCCTTGATGTCCTGGATGAAGCCCGCCGGGAGCTCGGCGGCCTGCTCCATCGCGTAGTCGCCGACCGACTCCTGGACGTCCTCCTCCTTCTCCTGCTCCTTGCTGGCCTCACCCGAGCAGGCGGCGGCCAGGGCCATGGTCGCGACCGCGATGCCCGCGATGACGCTTCTTCGGAACATACGCATGATTCCGTGTTTCCTTTCCTTGAGGCACCGACCGGCATTGCGTGTCGGGGACCTGGTTCGTCCGTCAGTGGGTCATTACCTTCGACAGGAAGTCCTGAGCGCGCTCCGTCTGCGGATTGTCGAAGAAGTCCGCGGGGGTGGCGGTCTCGACGATCTGCCCGTCGGCCATGAACACGACGCGGTTGGCGGCGCGGCGGGCGAAGCCCATCTCGTGGGTGACGACCACCATCGTCATGCCTTCGCGGGCGAGGTCCTGCATGACGTCGAGGACCTCGTTGATCATCTCGGGGTCGAGCGCGGAGGTCGGCTCGTCGAACATCATCAGCTTGGGGTCCATGGCCAGGCCGCGGGCGATCGCCACGCGCTGCTGCTGGCCGCCGGAGAGCTGGGCGGGGTAGGAGGACGCCTTGTCGGAGAGCCCGACGCGGTCGAGGAGCGCGCGGGCGCGTTCTTCGGCCTTGGCCTTGGATTGGCGGCGGACCTTGATCGGGCCGAGGGTGACGTTCTCGAGGACCGTCAGGTGCGCGAAGAGGTTGAAGTGCTGGAAGACCATGCCGACGTCGGCGCGCAGCTCGGCGAGGGCGCGGCCCTCCTCCGGCAGGGGCCGTCCGTTGACGGTGATCGAACCGGAGTCGGTGGTCTCCAGCCGGTTGATGGTGCGGCACAGCGTGGACTTCCCGGACCCGGATGGTCCGATGAGGACGACGACTTCGCTCTCGTCGACGGTGAGGTCGATGTCCCGCAGCGCGTGCAGGTCCCCGAAATACTTGTTGACCCCGGAGATGGCGACCATGGGGGTCTTCGGCTGCGTCTCTTCCATTCGTGTCCCTGCTGGTTGTGAACCCTCGTCGAGCACGGGGCGAGCGGATACGGCTTGATTACCGTTGGAATATTAGTGTGGCAGCTCACCGCGACTCGACGGGGCCGCGGTGGGACGCGAGAAGTCGGCAGTTGGATAACGGCAACGTAAAGATGCACGCTCGCGTCGTAGGCCCCGGGTGCGCCGCCGGATCACACCGCGGACGCTGGTGGGCGGCATCGGATCGGACTAGTGTCGAACCATGAGCGTGCCAGTGGAGACCGCAGGTGTCACGGTTGACGGAGTCGACAAGAGGATCACGGTCGAGAAGCGCGGACTGGTCGAGTACCAGGAGGCCTGGGACTACCAGAAGCTGCTCCAGCAGCGGCGCATCGACGACGAGATCGACGACACCGTCCTGCTGCTCCAGCACCCGAGCGTCTACACCGCCGGGAAGCGCACCGAGGCGTGGGCGCTGCCGCAGGACGGCACGCCGGTCGTCACCGTCGACCGGGGCGGGCAGATCACCTGGCACGGCCCCGGGCAGCTCGTCGGCTATCCGATCATGAAGATGCGCCGGAAGGTCGACGTCGTCGCGTACGTGCGGCGCGTGGAGGACATGATCGCCGCGGTCTGCCACGAGTTCGGGGTGACCTCGGCCCGCGGGCGCCTGCGGGACCGCACCGGCGTCTGGCTCCCGGCCGACGACTCCGGCCCTGAGCGCAAGATCTGCGCGATCGGCGTGCGGGTGCGGTGGGCGACGACGATGCACGGCTTCGCGCTCAACTGCAACCCGGACATGAGCGCCTGGAGCCGGATCGCGCCGTGCGCGATCACGGACGCGGACGTCACGAGCCTGTCGGCCGAGCTGGGCCGGGAGGTCACCGTCGACGAGGTGACGCCGGTCGTCGAGCGGCACCTGCCGCTGCTGCTCGAAAGCGATTAGCAGCCGGGCATCGGCTCGGGTTGGGAGTCGGCCGGCTCGGGCTGCTCGCCGAGCATGACGGCCAGGATGTTGTTCCAGGCGTCCGACTCGGGGTAGAAGACCTCCGAGTGCGAGTGGACGCCCTCCACGGTTTTGCCCAAGATGCCCTGCTCGGCCAGGCTGACGCCGTAGTCGTCGACCGCGTCGGGGCTGTCGGAGAGGTTCCCGGTGGCCAGGTCCACCGTGCCGGGGAAGTCGTCGGGGTCGGCCCCGTGGCCCAGCAGCGGCACGTACGGCATGCCCTGGACGTAGGAGATCGGGTCGCCGGGCGCGGTGATCGAGTACCTGGGGCGGCACGGCTCGGTCAGGTCGTCGGCGCTGTAGACGTCGTAGCCCATGCCCGCCGAGGCGATGTGCAGCACTCGGTCGGCCACGAGCTCGTAGGTCTCGGCCAGGCCGATGACGGCCCCGCCGTAGGAGTGCCCGGCGAGCGTGATCGGGACGTCCTCGCCGATCTGGGCGCGCAGGTCGAAGGTGAACGAGGCGAGGCTCTCGGCGGCGACCTGCGACCAGGACGCCCAGGACTCCTCGATCCAGCCCGACGGCCACGAGGCGCCGGCCCACACCACGACCGCCAGCTCGCCGCCGGCGGCGTCGACGAAGGTCTTGGCCCGGTTGTAGTAGAGGTTGAAGTTCTCGCTGGACAGCTCCGCCGATCCGCCGGGCACGAGCACCGTGACCTGCGAGGCGGTCTCCAGATCGCCCAAGAGCTCGATCCAGGAGCCGCCGCCGGAGTTGTTGTACGGGTCGAGGGAGATGAACTCGCGGTCGGAGCCCTCCAGCTGGCCGAGCTCGGCGCGCACCGGCCGGTCGGTGTTCTCGGTCCAGGGCCGGTCCGGTCCGGCGAAGGACGCCGAGGCCTGCGTGGCGGCCTCGATGACGAGCTTGTTGGCGTCGATGCGGGCCTCGAAGGGCGCGCCGGGCAGGTAGGCGACGACGCCGGGGTACAGCACCGAGAGCCATGCGGTGTTCGCCTCGCCGAGCTCGTCGAAGAACGCGCCGACCTCGACCGGGTCGAGGCCCCCGGAGGCCGATTCGAGGGTCGCCAGGGCCGCGGCGAGGTCGCTGCCCGCGGGGTCGGGCTCGGCCGCGACCAGCTCGGCGGCGAGGCCGGGGTCGTCGAGGGCGGCGGCCAGGGCCGCCCCGGGGTCCTCGCCCGCGACGGGGGCGGCGGCGCGGAGCTCGGCGACCTGCGCGTCGACGTCGCCGCTGAGGGTCGGGACGGCGTGGAGGGACTCGGCCTCGGCCTCGCCGAGCCGCGTGACGCCGGCGAGGTACACCAGGGCCACCGACACGGCCACGAGCAGGACCGACGCGCGCCACCACCGAATTCTCACGGGCAACAGCGTAGCCGAGGGGTCGAGCAGGCGCGAATCGCGCGCGCGGCGCCGCGGCGCCCGGTCGGGGCGTCGGCGGGCCGCCGGGGAACGCTGGCGGCGGGTCTCGCGTGTCGTCACTGCGGCCCCTCCGATCAACCGTTAAGCGGCGACGGCGGTGTAGCGGTCTCCGTTGGCCGTCAAGGTGAGCGGCAGTCCGAAGGCCTTCGACAGCGACTCGGAGGTGAGCGCCTCGTCGAGCGGTCCGGCGGTGACGACGCTGCCGGAGGAGAGCACGAGCGCGTGAGTGAATCCGGGCGGGATCTCCTCGACGTGGTGCGTGACGAGGACCATCGCCGGGGCGGCTGGGTCCTTGGCCAGGCCCGAGAGGGTGGCGACGAGGGCCTCGCGGGCGCCGAGGTCGAGCCCGGCGGCGGGCTCGTCGAGCAGCAGCAGCTCGGGGTCGGTCATGAGGGCGCGGGCGATCTGGACGCGCTTGCGCTCGCCTTCGGAGAGGGTGCCGTAGCGGCGCTCGGCGAGCGGGGCGACGCCGAGCCAGCGCAGCAGCGACATGGCGCGCTCGTCGTCGAGGTCCTCGTAGTCCTCGCGCCAGCGGCCCACGCGGCCCCAGGCGGCGGTGCGGACGACGTCGAGGGCGGACTCGTCGTTCGGGATGGACTCGGCGACGGCGGTGGTCGTCAGGCCGATGAGGGGCCGCAGTTCGAACACGTCGACGCGGCCGAGGCGCTCGCCGAGGACTTCGACGGTGCCGGATGTCGGGTGGTTTCGGGCGGCCGCTAGGTTGAGCAGCGTCGTCTTCCCCGCGCCGTTGGGGCCGAGGATCACCCAGCGCTGATCGGCGTCGACCTGCCAGTCGACGCGGTCGAGGAGCTGGTTGGTGCCGCGTCGGACGGTGACGCCGGACAGGTCGAGGACGCGTTCAGACTGTGCCACGGGTCAATGAAACCACGGGGCGGTCGGGGCGGCTCGTCTGCGGCCGGGTCGGTCGGTGGCGCGACACTATACCCGGTATATTCGGTGGCATTCTGGACGGTGCCCCGCTCAGGCCGCGCCGGTGAACGGCCGCGCTATAAGAAAGTGAGCCCATGCCCTCAGTCATCGAGATCTCGGGGCTGCGCAAGACGTATCGAAAGCTCTTGCGCCAGCCCCACAACGCCTTGGACGGCCTCGACATGGAGGTCGCCGCCGGGCAGGTCCACGGCTTCCTGGGCCCCAACGGATCGGGGAAGACCACCACGCTGCGCGCGCTGCTGGGCCTCATCGGCACCGACGGCGGGACCATGCGGCTCTTCGGCGAGGCGGTGCCGCGCCGACTCCCCCACGTCATCGCCCGCATCGGCGCGGTCGTGGAGTCCCCGCAGTTCTTCAGGCACTTCTCGGGGCGGCTCACCTTGCAGCTGCTGGCCGAGAGCGCGGGCCTCGCGCCCGCCCGCGTCGACGAGGTCCTCGAACAGGTCGGCCTGCGGGACCAGGCCAAGCAGTCGGTCAAGGGCTACTCGCTGGGCATGCGCCAGCGCCTGGCCGTGGCCCAGGCGCTGCTCAAGCAGCCCGAGCTGCTCGTCCTCGACGAGCCGGCCAACGGCCTCGACCCGGCCGGGATCCACCACATGAGGGCGCTCCTCCAGTGGCTCGCCCACGAGCAGGGGGTGACCGTCCTGGTCAGCTCCCACCTGCTGTCCGAGGTGCAGCAGCTGTGCGACTCGATGACGATCGTCTCCAGGGGACGGCGCATCGTCGACGGCAAGGTCGCCGACATCATCGCCGGGCACTCGGGCTCCCAGCTGAGCGTCCGCCTCGCCGACGCCGGGCAGATCCGCGAGGCCGTGGAGGTCCTGGTGGGCGCCGAGGGCGGCGTGTCGGTCGCCGCCGAGCGCGAGCGCCTCGTCGTCACCGGCGCGCCCGAGGCCGCCTGGGTCACCAAGACCCTCGCCGACGCCGGGCTCTACCTCTCCGAGCTCACCACCGAGACCAAGAACCTCGAGTCGGTGTTCCTGGAGCTGACCGGGACCGCGCCGCAGGCCGGTCAGGCCGTCCAGGTCGGGCAGCCCGTCCCCGGAACCGAGGAGACCCCCGCCGCGGCCGCCACCGCCGCCGAGACCGCCATCGGAGGCGACCAGCGATGAATTTGTTCAAAGCCGAGCTCCACCGCATCGCGCGCCGCCGCCTGACGCTGCTCTTCGGGCTCCTCGCCGTCGGCGCTCTGCTGGTCATGACCGCCATCATGTGGTTCAACTCCTCCACCGGCCCGAGCGGAGCCGACCTCGCCGCGGCCCAGGAGATGGCCGACGCGGCCAACGCGCAGTACGAGACCTGCGCCGCCGACGAGGACTACTTCGCCGCGCCCGACTCGGAGTACTCCTGGGTCGAGGAGGACCCGGTGCTCGGCGAGATGCCGCACGAGCAGGCGTGCGCGGAGCTGTTCTGGGGCGACTCCCAGCCCGAGGACTTCATCTACGTCTACACCTTCCAGTTCGACCAGGAAGGCGTCTTCCTGCTCATCGGCGTCGCGATCGTCACCGGCCTGCTGGTGATGCTCCTGGCCGCCTCGGCGATCGGCGCCGAGTGGTCCAGCGGCGGCATGGCGAACCTGATGGTGTGGCACCCGAACCGGCTGAAGGTGTGGGGCGCCAAGCTGGCCGCCGCGCTGGTGCTGTGCGCCGTCGCCGTCGCCGCGATGCTGGTGCTCGCGTTCGCCCTGCTGTACCTGACCGCCTCCGTGCGCGGCGACACCGGGACGATGGACGGCCCGTGGTGGGAGCACACGCTCGCGCGGGTGGGCCGCACCGCGGTGCTGGCGCTGGGCATGACCGTGATCGGATCGGCGCTGGCCATGCTGGGCCGCCACACCGCGATCGCGGGCGGCGTCATCGTCGGCTACCTCACCGTCGGCGAGCTGCTGGTGACCTTCGTCAGGTTCGGCGCCAGCGGCATCAAGTACCCGGACCTGCTCTCGCTCTACACGTGGATCGGCGCCTGGATCGAGGGCCGGATGCGGCTCGACCACTGGGACCCGGTCACCGGGGCCTCGGATCCGATGGTGCTGACCGCGACCGACGCGGGGCTGCTCCTGGGCGCGATCATGCTCGTGTTCGCTGGGCTGGCGACGTGGTCGTTCGCCAAGCGGGACGCGGCTTGATTCAGTCGAAGAGGCCGGCGCGGACGTCGTCGAGCGCGTGCAGGATCGCTCCTCGCATGATCGGCTCGTCGAGGACCGCGCCGGCGACCACGCTCGGGTTGACGGGCGCGAGCTGCGAGGTGTGCGCCGCGACGCGCCCGGCGAGTTCGAGCCCGCCCGCGTAGCCCACCGGCCCGCCGAGGACCACCACGGTCGGGTCGAACAGGACGCAGACGGCGACGATGCCCAGGGCGATGCCGCGGGCGATCTCGTCGAGGCAGGCCGCGCCCTCCTCGGCGGCGGCGACGGCGGCGGTGACGACGTCCTCGGGCTCGGCGCCGCCCCAGCCGTGCTTCGCGCCGATCTCGATCACGGCGTCGCCGCCGATGACGCGCTGGTAGGAGCCCTTCGACAGCCGGGTGACGACGCCGCCGGTCGGCAGTTCGCCGCCCGGCACCGGCAGGAAGCCGATCTCCCCGGCCGCGCCGCTCGCGCCGCGGTACAGACGTCCATTGAGGATGACGCCGAGGCCGAGACCGCCGCCGAACCACGCGTACACGAAGTCCGAGGCCCCGCCCGCGCCGCCGGAGCGCTGCTCGGCGACCGTGGCGAGGTTGACGTCGTTCTCGATGACGACCTCGGGGCCCAGCTCCTCGTTCAGCGCCGTCCGCAGGCCGCGGTGCCAGGCCGGCAGGTTCCACGAGAAGCCGATCTCGCCGCTGGCGGGGTCGATGACGCCGGGGGTGCCGAGCACGACGCGGTGGACCTTGGCCATCTCGACGCCCGCGTCGGCGACGGCGTCGGTGACGACGCGGCGCACCACCGACACCGGGTCGGTCGAGCCCTCGATGTCGATCTCGGCGCGGCCCACGATCGTCCCGGTGAAGTCGGCGCACGCGCCCTTGGCCGACACCGCCCCGACCTCGACGCCCACGACGTGCGCGAACGAGGGCACGGCCGCGTACAGCGAGGCGTTCGGCCCCCGCCCGCCGGACTTGGAGCCGACGACCTCGACCAGGCCGCGGCTCTGGAGCCGCTCCATCATCTGCGAGGCGGTCACCTTGGACATCGAGGTCCGCTCGGCGAGCTGGGCCCTGGTCTGCGGCCCGTCGTCGAGCAGCAGCTTGAGCGCCGCCTGGTCGTTGAGGACGCGCAGCAGCTTGGGCACCCCTGGGGTGTGGCTCTTCGGCATTCGATCAGCTCCTCCGAGCCAACATTATCCACAAGGCGCCCGCCCCGCCGCCGCGCACCGCTCGCTCCGCGGTCAGTCCACCTCGGTCTCGACCAGGCCCCTGATCTGGCGCAGCGCCACCGACAGGACGGCGAGCTTCTCGTCGGAGCGCTCGGCCTCGTCGGTGGCCGCGTGGATCCGCCCGATCTCGGCGGCATTGCGCTCGGACCACAGCTCGACCGCCTCGGCCGGGAGCGCGCCCGGCTTGGCGTGCAGGGCGCCGGTGGTCAGGGCCGCCAGAGCGCCGTACAGGTCGTAGCGCAGCGCCGAGCGCGCCAGGGTCTGCCAGCGGTTGCGCCTCGGGAGCGCCGAGATCTGGTTGAGGATCTCGTCGGCGTGCAGCTGCGCGGCGATCCCGTAGTAGACCTCCGCGGTCTCGACGAGGTTGGTGCCCAGGAGCCTGGAGCATTCGACGACGTCGACCAGGCCGAAGCCGAAGATCGGCGCCGAGGCGTCGGCGGCGAGCGCGGCGGGCACGCCCTGCTCGGCCAGCTGGGTGCAGAACCGCTCGAAGCCGACGGCCTCGGAGTCGATGAGCAGGTCGGGCAGCTGCGGCTGGAGGACGGCCAGGCCGGGGCGGAGCCGGTCGAGTTCCCCGGCGACGTCGAGCGGGCCGCGGCGGTGCTGGACGAGCCAGCGCACGCCGCGGTCGAGCAGCCGCCTGATCACCAGCAGCGCGGAGACCTGCGCGGCCTGCGGCACCTGGTTGTCGAGCGATTCGATGCGCCGCCACAGCTCGGGCAGGGCGAACGCGTCGCGGATGATGACGTAGGCCCGGACGACGTCGGCGACGTCGGCGCCGGTCTCGTCGGCGATGCGGAACAGGAACGTGGTGCCGCCGCGGTTCACCGCCTCCCCGACGACGGCGGTGGTGACGATCTCGCGGCGCAGCGGGTGCTCGGCCATGAGGTCGGCGTAGGCCTCCCGCAGCGGCCGCGGGAAGTACTCGTGCAGGACCGGCATCGTCCACGACTCGTCGGGCAGCGAGGAGTCGAGGACGGCCCGCTTGGCCCAGATCTTGACGTATGACAGCAGGACCGACAGCTCCGGGCTGGTCAGTCCCTGCCCGGCGGCGGTGCGCTCCTTGAGCTGCTTGTCGCTGGGCAGGCCCTCGATCTCGCGGTCGAGCCCGGCGTGCCGCTCCAGGTGCTTCATCAATCTGATGTGGACCGGGAAGAGCCGCACGGCCAGGGTCGCCGAGGTGGCCAGGGCCATGTTCTGGCCGTAGTTGTCGCCCAGGACCATGTCGGCGACGGTGTCGGCCATGTCCATGAACAGCTTGTCGCGCCGGTCGGGCTCGATCCGGCCGGTGAGCGCGGCCGAGCGCAGCAGGATCTTGATGTTGACCTCGTGGTCGGAGGTGTCCACTCCGGCGGAGTTGTCGATGAAGTCGGTGTTCAGCCGCCCGCCGGCCTGGGCGTACTCGATGCGGCCCAGCTGCGTGAAGCCGAGGTTGCCGCCCTCGCCGACGACCTTGCAGCGCAGGTCGGCGCCGTTGACGCGGACCGCGTCGTTGGCCTTGTCGCCCGCGGCGGCGTCGCTCTCGGACGAGGACTTGACATAGGTGCCGATGCCGCCGTTCCACAACAGGTCGACCGGGGCGGCGAGGATCGCGCTGATCAGATCGGGCGGGGTCATCTCGGTGGTGGCCGGGTCGAGCCCGAGCGCGGCGCGGACCTCGGGCGAGACCGGGATGGACTTCGCCGAGCGTTCCCACACGCCGCCGCCCTCGGAGATGAGGGAGGCGTCGTAGTCGGCCCACGTCGAGCGCGGCAGGTCGAACAGGCGGCGGCGCTCGGCGAACGAGGACGCGGCGTCGGGGGCCGGGTCGATGAAGATGTGCATGTGGTTGAACGCGGCGACGAGCCGGATGTGCTCGGACAGCAGCATGCCGTTGCCGAACACGTCGCCGGACATGTCGCCGATGCCGACGACGGTGAAGTCCTCGGCCTGCGTGTCCACGCCGATCGCACGGAAATGTCTTTTGACGGACTCCCAGGCGCCGCGGGCGGTGATGCCCATCTTCTTGTGGTCGTAGCCGACCGAGCCGCCCGAGGCGAACGCGTCGCCGAGCCAGTAGCCGTAGGAGGCGGCGACCTCGTTGGCGATGTCGGAGAACGTCGCGGTGCCCTTGTCGGCGGCGACCACCAGGTACGGGTCGTCGCCGTCGTGGCGGACCACGTCGGGCGGCGGGACGACGGTGTTGTCGGCGTCGCGGTTGTCGGTGATGTCCAGCAGCGAGGAGATGAACTCCCGGTAGCGGGCCACGCCCTCGGCCTGGTGGGCGACCCGGTCGGCGAAGGGGCCCCGCTTGAGCACGAAGCCGCCCTTGGCGCCGACCGGCGAGATCACCGTGTTCTTGACCTCCTGGGCCTTGACCAGGCCGAGGATCTCGGTGCGGAAGTCCTCGCGGCGGTCCGACCAGCGCAGGCCGCCGCGCGCGACCTTCCCGTAGCGCATGTGGACGCCCTCGAAGTCCGGGGAGTACACGTACACCTCGTAGACCGGGCGCGGCTTCGGCAGGAACTCGATGTCGCGGGCGTCGAACTTGAACGACACGTACTTCTTCGGGCGCCCGGCCGCGCCCCGCTGGAAGTAGGAGGTGCGCAGCGTCGAGCGGATCAGCGTCAGGAAGGCCCGCAGGATCCGGTCGGCGTCCAGGCTCGGGACCGCGGCGAGCTCCTCGGCGAGCGATTCGTCGATGCGCTCGACGGCGGTGTCGCGGTCGTCGCCGACGCGCGGGTCGAACCTGGCCTCGAACAGCCGCACCAGGTCGGCCGAGATCACCGGGTTCGCGCACAGGGTGCTGGCGATGAAGTCCTTGGAGAACACGAACCCGCACTGGCGCAGGTACTTCGCCAGGGCCCGCAGGACGACGACCTGCCGCCAGGTGAGCCCGGCGGCGATCACGAGCTCGTCGAACCGGTCCGATTCGGCCTCGCCGGTCCAGACCGCGCGGAAGGCGTTCTCGAAGCGGATGCGCAGCTGCGGCACCGACTCGGCGGCCCGCCCGGGCAGTTCGAGCCTGAAGTCGTGCAGGTGGATCGTGCCGTCGGAGCGTTCGATGTGGTACGGGCGCTCCTCGGCGACGGTGACGCCCAGGTGGCGCAGCACCGGCAGCGCCCCGGACAGGCCCACCGGCTCGGCGAACGAGTAGACCTTGAAGTGGACGTCGGTGTCGTCGCCGCCGCGGCGGAACAGCTGGAGCTCCATGTCGCCCTTGTCGTGGAGCATCTCCAGCTTCGCGATGTCCTTCGCGGCGTCGAGCGGCGTGTGCTCGGCCTTGTACGCGGGCGGGTAGGCCTCGGCGTAGGCCTTGAACAGGCCGCGGGCCTGGCCCTCGCCGACGTGGTGGTCGAGCTGGAGCGCCAGGTCGGCGTCCCAGGAGCGGGTGGCGTCGGCCAGTTCGGCCTGGATCGCGTCGACGTCGACCGGTTCGGTCTCGGCGTACGGGTCGATGCGGATCACGAAGTGCAGCCGCGCCAGGACCGACTCGGTGACGCGCGTGTCGTAGTCGACGCCGATGCCGCCCAGGCGCCGGTTGAGGATCTGTTGGATCTTGACGCGGTTGTCGGTGTTGAACCGGTCCTTCGGCAGGTACACCAGGCACGAGTAGAAGCGGCCGTAGACGTCGCGGCGCAGGAACAGGCGCAGGCGGCGGCGCCCGGCCAGGCGCAGCACGCCCATCGCGGTGCGGTACAGGTCCTCGGTGCGGGCCTGGAACAGCTCGTCCCTCGGGTAGGTCTCCAGCGCCGTGACCAGGTCCTTGCCGGAGTGGGAGGAGAGGGTCACGCCCGAGCGGGTGGTGACGTCCTGGACCTTGCGGCGCACCACCGGGATCTCGGTGACCGACGACAGGTAGGCCGCCGAGGTGAACAGGCCGAGGAAGCGCAGCTCGCCGTCGGGTTCGCCGTTCGCGTCGAACGTCTTGACGCCGATGTAGTCCATGAAGGAGGTGCGGTGCACCGTGGAGCGGGCGTTGGACTTGGTGATGACCAGCAGCCGCTTCGTGCCGATCTGGGAGCGGGCGTCGGCGTTGAAGGTGTCCAGGCGCCTGGGCGCGACCGGCGCCTTCGCGAGCAGGCCGAGGCCGGTGCCCTCGACGGGCGTGAGCGCCCGCTCCTCGCCTTCCCCGGTGAGCCGGTACTGCCGGAAGCCGAGGAACGTGAACTTGTCGTCGGCGAGCCAGCGCAGCAGCTCGATGGTGTCGTCGATGTCCTTGTCGGGCACCGGGAGGAACTTGCCCTCCAGTTCGGAGGCGATCCCGAGCGCCTGCTCGCGCATCGGCTGCCAGTCGGCGACGCAGGCGCTGACGTCGTCGAGGACGGCGAGGATCTCCGATTCGAGGATCGACAGGAAGTCGGCGTCGGCCACGCGCTGGAGCTCGATGTGCATCCAGCTCTCGGTCTCGACGCCCTCGTCCGAGGGCGCGTGCGCGGCGTCGTGGGGCTCGACCGGGGTGGCCTGCGAGCCCTCGATCGCCACGGCGGGGGCGCCGACGAGTTCGCCGTCCTCGTCGCGGCGGACCGGGACGATCGGGTGGACGAACACGTTGATGTCGATGCCGTGCCGGTTGAACAGGCCGGTCAGGGAGTCGACGAGGAACGGCATGTCCGCGCAGACGATGTCGACGCGGGTGCTTGCGGACGCGTCGGGCCCTTCGGCGTCGGCGGGGCAGTCGAGTTCGAGGCACACCTCGCCCGGGCTGCGCCGCTCGGCGAGACGGCGGTGGCGGGCGGTCGTGTCGAACAGCTGCTGGGCGCTGCGCCCGACCAGGTCGTCGTCGGCGACGAGGCTCCAGTAGAGCTCGACCAGCCTGGCCAGTGATTCGTCGGTGCCGGCGAGGCCGGCCGCTTCGGCGAGGAGCTCCTCCCTATCCGGCAGGGTCTCGCGGAACTCTTCGTCACCGATGAACGCCAACACGTTTCGTCTCCAGCTCGAATCGACTCGGTCCACGTCGTTGTGAACCGGCTCCAACATAGGATCGCACGGCGCCGAGCGCGCAGGGGGCCTGCCGCGAAGTGCGGCGTCTAACCTTCCCGCCCGTGCCGATCAGCGCGGACCACCGCAGTAGATCGTCTCTTTGCTGGTCTCGACTTCGGAAACGCTCCGAAGCGGACGATTGCGGCTGCCAGATCAGCGAGTGCCCGAAGGATCTCCGCACGCTGTTCAGGGCGGCTGCCGCGCAAGGCGACGATTGCGACGACCGCGACCGTCGCCGTGGGCACCGCGAACGCCACTGCAATCCAGGCGCCGAAACCAGCAGAGAACACGGGACACTCCAAGTCGCATCGACTGCGCCCACACCATTGCGGACGAGTTCTATGAGCGAGTGTATGGATCCCATGCGTCTCCGAAAGACTTGCAGCGTGGAAGTGCGCGGCGCCTCCTCCTGGGGCGCCTGGGCACGCTGTTGACAGCGAAACGACCGGCCCGTATGTAGAGTGATCATGGAAGCCTTCCCCCAAACCTCGAGGTGACCTCATGGAGTGGCTCTGCGTACTGATCGTCCTCGCCGTCATCGCCGGCGTCGGGTGGTGGCTGTGGCGCCGCCGCCAGCACGAGCGCGAGCAGGAGGAGACCGCCGCCGCCAACCGGCCGGTCGACCCGTTCGCCGACACCGACACCGACGTCCTGCGCGGCGACCCCACGCGCGTCAAGGCCGGCGACCTCGTCGAGGCCTACGGCAAGACGCTCGCCGTGCGCGGCACGCTGCGCCTGAGCGAAGGCGACTACGCGTGGTCCGAGCACTTCCTCGACACCGGCACCGGCGTCAAGCGCTGGCTGTCGGTCGAGGCCGACCCCGACGTCGAGCTCGTCCTGTGGGAGGAGGTCCCCGACTCCGACCTCCGGCCCGGCCCCCGGGAGCTCAGCTTCGAGGGCGAGTCGTACCGCTCCGACGAGCAGGGCACCGCCCGCTACACCAGCGAGGCCACCACCGGGCTCGCCGACACCGGGACGCTGCGCTACCACGACTACGCCGGACCGGCGGGCCAGAAGCTGTCGTTCGAGGCCTTCGGCGACGGAGCCAGGTGGGAGTTGGCGAAGGGCCTTACCCTGGACCGGAATCAGATCACCATCTACCACCAAAGCGAATCTTGATAACTTCACTCACCGTTCCCTACGTCGACGTCTCGGCCGGATCGCTGACGTTCCGCCCGGACGCCCCCTCGATGCCCGTGCTCGACCAGATCGACCGCGACGCCGGACCCCTCCGGCTGTCGCTGCGGCTGCTCGGCGCCAGCCACCAGGCCGTCGTCGCCACCCCCGACGGGCTCATCGCCGAGACCCTCGCCTACCGCGACGACCTCGCGCCCGACCTGCCCGAGCAGTTCAGCCAGCGCGTCGGCGCCTGGCAGCACCGCTACACGTGTGCCGTCGAGCACCTCACCGTGCCCGAGCTGCGCGCCCGCGTGCGGGAGCTGCACGCCCGGAGCGAGGAGGACGATCTCCTCATCGGCGTGTTCGGCGACCGGCCCGACGCGGTCACGGCCCTGGAGGTCACGGGCACCGCGCCGCTGACCTGGCGCACCGTCCACACCTATCCGCAGCACGGCCAGACCGTGACCACCACCGGCGTCGTCGCGCCCGTAGGCTGAGCACGACACCACCACTCGAAGGACACATCCATGCACACCAACGGCGACGAACCGGCCCCTCGCCGCTCGAGCGGCCTGAACTGGAAGCACTGGACGGTCATCGGCGTCGTACTCGCCCTGTGCTGCGGCGGCCTGGCATTCACCATGGTCGACTTCAGCAACCCGACCGGTTACATCCAGAGCACCTACACCCGCGCCTCGAACCTCGACGAGGGCGGCGGCAAGGCCTACACCTCGTCGCTGTCCCCCGCCAGCGTCGCCGACGACATCGACGACGCCGAGGAGGCCAGGGACGAGCGCAAGAAGGGCGACACCTACTTCCTGCAGTACAAGGACAACATCGTGTCCGTCGAGCCCTACCGGAACGGCTCGAAGATCCTGCTGTTCAAGTACCGCGACGGCTACCACCACTACTCATCCGTGTTCCTCCTGTGGGGCTGGTCGTCCTCGCCCCCGTCGCCGTTCCGGGGCGGCGGCCCCGGCAGCGGCAAATAAGCCCGAAACAACCTGAAAGGCAGCCTCATGTTCGAAGACTTCGGCAACGCCGTCGCCGGCGCCCTCGCCTACAGCGCCGTCGGCATCGCGCTGATGGTGCTCGGCTTCTTCATCGTCGACTGGCTCACCCCCGGCAAGCTCGGCGAGCTCATCTGGTCCGAGCGCAACCGCAACGCGGCGCTCCTGCTGGCCTCCAACACCCTCGGCGTGGGGCTGATCGTGGTCGGCGCGATCTGGGCCTCCGAGGGGAACCTGGCCGAGGGCATCGTCTCCACGCTGGTGTTCGGCGTGATCGGACTGGTCGCCATGGCGGTCGCGTTCATCGTGCTGGACCTGCTGACGCCCGGCAAGCTCGGCGACATCGTCTGCTCCGACGAGACTCAGCCCGCGGTGTGGGTGAACTCGGCGATGCACCTGGCATTGGGCGGCGTCATCGCCATGGCTTTGTCTTGAGCGCGCAGGCCGCGCCCGCACCGTCCGAGGCCGCGAAAGCGGCGCCGAAGCGGGGCCGGTTCGCCCGGACCGGCCTGCTCGCGGCGGCGTTCACGGTCTCGGCGTGCGGGCTGGTCTATGAGCTGGCGCTGATCACGCTCGGCTCGTACCTGGTGGGCAACACCGCGACGCAGGCGTCGATCGTGCTGAGCGTCATGGTGTTCGCGATGGGCCTGGGCGCTCTGGGGGCGAAGCCGTTCCAGAGGCGCCCGGCGCTGTCGTTCGCCGTCATCGAGCTCGCGCTCGCCTTCCTGGGCGGGTTCAGCGTTCTGCTGCTGTACGCGGCGTTCGCGTTCACCAGCCTCTACAGCCTGCCGCTGGTGGCGGTGGCGTTCGTGATCGGCCTGCTGGTCGGGGCGGAGATCCCGCTGCTGATGGAGCTGCTCCAGCGCATCAGGAAGCAGGCGGCCGGGGCGGCGGTGGCCGATTTGAACGCCGCGGACTACCTGGGCGGCCTGATCGGCGGCCTGGCGTTCCCGTTCCTGCTGCTGCCGGTGTTCGGGCAGATCAGGGGCGCGCTGCTGGTCGGCGCGGTCAACGCGGTGGCGGGCGTCGTGCTGGTGTTCGTCCTGTTCCGCGGCGACCTGTCGAAGGCGTCGAAGCAGCTGCTGGCAGTGGCGGCGGGGGTCATGGCGGTGCTGCTGGTGGGGGCGTTCGTCTACACCGACCGGTTCGAGACGGCCGCGCGGCAGGCGCTGTACGAGGACCCGATCGTCTACAGCCAGGACTCGCAGTACCAGCAGGTGGTGCTGACCGAGTCGGCCTCGCCGTTCGGCGAGAACGACCTGCGGCTGTACCTCAACGGCGACCTTCAATTCTCCTCAGTGGATGAATACCGGTACCACGAGGCGCTGGTGCACCCGGTCATGGACGGCCCGCGCGGCGACGTCCTCGTCCTGGGCGGCGGCGACGCGCTGGCGCTGCGGGAGATCCTCAAGTACCCCGACGTCGAGTCGGTGACCCTGGTCGACCTCGACGAGGCCGTCACGGACCTGGCTCGCGACTTCGACGACCTCGTGGAGCTCAACGGCGACGCCCTGAGCGACCCGCGGGTGCGCGTGGTGAACGCGGACGCCTTCACGTGGCTGCGCGAGCACGGCGGGGCCTACGACGTGATCGTGGTCGACATGCCCGACGCGGACTCGACGGAGACGGCGAAGCTGTACTCGGTGGAGTTCTACGCGCTGGCCGGGGCCCACCTGAGCGAGGAGGGGCGCATGGTCGTGCAGAGCGGCTCGCCGTACTTCGCCCCCAAGACCTACTGGACGATCGCCGCGACGCTCGGGGAGGCCGGCTACGCGTCGACGCCCTACTGGGTCTCGGTGCCCTCGTTCGGCGACTGGGGCTTCCTCGCGGTGCAGGCGTCGGGGACGGCGCCGGAGCTCTCGCTGGACGAGAGCGTGGGGCCGTTCAGGTCCCTGACGCCCGAGCTGCTCGAAGCGGCCCAGGTCTTCCAGCCCGACCGGGACCGGATGGACATGGAGCCGTCGACGCTCATGCACCCGATCATCCTGGAGATCGTGAAGGACGAGTGGCGCAACTACTGAGGCGCGGTTGGTATCGTCGTGCGAACGAGCCTCAGCAGCCACTCCCGTCGCTGAGGCGCCAGACTCAGGAGCGACCATGCACCCCACCCACCCCCAGCAGGCCCCTGCGCTGATCACGGTCCGGCACAAGCCGTCCAACAGCGTGCTGTTCATCGTCTTCGGCTCGGTCCTGCTGGCGCTCAGCCTGGCGCTGCTGTTCGCCGACCGGTTCTCCGTGTGGATCGCCATCGGCCCGCTGTTCATCGTCGCGGGCATCCTGTCCCGCTCGGCGCCGTTCATGACCTTCGACATCGCACAGGGGAACCTGTACATGCACAACCTGTTCGGCGGCCGGGTCCGCAAGTGGGGGGCGATCAAGAGCGAGCGGATCGTCTTCGACGGCGCGAACCTCGTGCGCCTGCGCGCCGACGGCACGCAGAAGAAGGTCCGCACCTCCGCGGGCCGCCCCGAGGACGTCCAGTACCTCCAGCAGACCGTGTGGTCGCTCCAGCAGCGCCCGCCCGCCTGAGCGGTCATTGGAGGGCTTCGACGAGGGTGTCCGCGAGGGACCTGGCGTATTCGCCGTCGGGGTCGTAATCGGGGTCGAAGACCGTCAGGTCGAGCCCCGCGCACCGCTCGTCGGCGGCGCAGGTCGTGATGATCTGGCTCAGCTCCCCCAGCGAGATGCCGCCGGGCGCGGGGCCGTCCACGGCGGGCATCACCGAGGGGTCGAGGACGTCGGCGTCGACGTGGAGCCAGAACGTGGCCACCTCGCCCACGGCGTCGAGGGCCCATTCGGCGGAGCGGCCGACGCCTCCGGCGCGCAATTCGGGGACGGTGCGCATGCCGACGCCGGTGGCCTCCAGTTCGACGCGGTGCGTGTCGTCGGTGCGCAGGCCGAGCATGACCAGGTGGTCGGTGTCCACGTACGGGCGCAGGCCGCCGATGTCGGTCAGGTCCGGCTGGCCGCGGCCGGTCGCCAGGGCGAGCTCCTCGGCGGCGGCCGCGCCGACGTACTTGGAGTTGCCCGGGTGCCTGAAGTCGGAGTGGGCATCGACGAATATGAGCCCTCGTGTCCTCCCGTCGCGCTCGGAGCGGCGCCGGGCCGCCAGGACGGGGCCGAGCATGACCGAGCAGTCGCCGCCGAGCACCAGCGGGAATCGGCGTTCGCGCCACAGCCGCTCGACGCGATCGGCGAGCCGCCTGGTGTATTCGGCGATGGCCTTCGCCTGGCCGACGCCGTCGCCGGGCCGCCAGCCGGAGGCGTCGAACCGGGGCGGCGTCAGGCAGCCCGCGTCGAGCGCTCCCAGCCGGTGGAGGAGGCGGTGGTCGCGCAGCGCCCCCGGCGCCTTCGCGCAGCCGGGGACGGTGTGCTGGGTCGGCGGGCGCAGGCCGAGGTTCGACGGTGCGTCGAGTACGGCGACGCGCTTGGACCTGGTCATCGCCAACGCTCACCTCCCCCGGCCCGGGCTCGGCCGATCTGCGCGCCGCAGATGTCGGCTCGGCCGGTCACGCTAGCTAATCACAGCGGACACCGCGTGACCAGGATCGGTGTTCTGAATGTCGT
Organism: Glycomyces arizonensis DSM 44726; assembly: GCF_000482705.1. Taxonomy (GTDB): domain Bacteria; phylum Actinomycetota; class Actinomycetes; order Mycobacteriales; family Micromonosporaceae; genus Glycomyces; species Glycomyces arizonensis. The sequence continues at coordinate 30,028 of NZ_AXWO01000034.1, forward strand.
CTCTGTGTGCAAATGTTCTGTCAGAACAGGACCGAGGAGAGCTTGCGGCGGGCCTTGGTGACGGCCGGGTCGTCGGGCCCGGCGATGCTGAACAGCTCCACCAGGCGCTTGCGGACGCGCTCGCGGTCCTCGCCCGCGAGGCGGGCGACCTGCTCGATGAGGCGGTCGTAGGCCTCCTCGGCCTGGCCGGAGAGGATCTGGAGGTCGGCGGCGGCCAAGGCGGCGTCGACGCTGCCGGGATCGGCGTCGGCGATGCGGACGGCGTCCTGCGGCAGGGCCCCGGCGCGGCGCAGCATCCGCACCTGAGCGAGGCCGGACTCGGCCTCGAACGACCCGGGGTTGTTCTTGAGGTACTTGTCGAAGGCGGTCTCGGCGGCGTCGAGGTTGCCGTTGACCATGTGGTCCTCGGCGAGCGCCAGCTCGGGGTCGACCTGCTGGGGGACGTCGACCCCGGCGGCCTGGGCGAGCTTCGCGATCCACTGGCGCAGGCCCTGCTCGGTCTGCGGGCCCTGGACGAGGTCGACGGGGCGGCCCCCGGCGATGGCGACGACGGCGGGCAGCGTCTGGAGCTGGAGGGCGGCGGCGAGCTGCTGGTTGTACTGCACGTCGGCCTTGGCCAGGGTCCAGGCGCCGCCGTCGGCGTGGGCGAGGCGCTGGAGCAGGTCGCGGGCCTCGACGCTCTCGGGGGCCTGGTCGGCCCAGAAGACGACGACGACGAGCGTGTTCAGCGACCGCTCGAGGACTTCGCTCTGGACGGTGGCGTCGGTGACGTCGAGCGCGACGACGCCGGGCGCGGCGCCGGGGGCACCGCCCGGGGCAGCGGCACCCGGCTGCTGGGCCGCGGCGTGCTGCTGCTGTTGCTGGGCGGCGAGGGCGCTCAGGTCAACGGCGCTGCCGGAGAATCGTGACGGTACGTTGTCGCTCATGGTCGTGATTTTCCCATTCCGGTTGGTGACCTGCGTTCGGGGATGCGGCGGTGTGGGCCCGGTCAGCCCCGGCCGGCGGCCTCGTCGCGTCCTTTGACGGCGAGCCGGTCGGCCCGTTCGTTGCCGGGGTCGCCCGCGTGGCCGCGCACCCAGCGCCAGTCGACGTCGTGGGGCGCGGCGGCCTCGTCGAGCCGCCGCCACAGGTCGGCGTTCTTGACCGGCAGCTTCTGCGAGTTGATCCAGCCGTTGCGCTTCCAGCCGTCCATCCAGGACATGATGCCGTTGCGGACGTACGAGGAGTCGGTGTAGAGGACGACCGTCATGGGGCGCTTGAGGGTCTCCAGCGCCTGGATGGCGGCGGTGAGCTCCATCCGGTTGTTCGTGGTGGCCTTCTCGGAGCCGTAGAGCTCCTTCTCGTGTCCGCCCCACTTGAAGTAGGCGCCCCAGCCGCCCGGGCCTGGGTTGCCCGAGCAGGCGCCGTCGGTGTAGATGACGGCGATGTCCTCGTGATCGTCCGATTTCGGCATGATCGCAAGCCTAACCCGCCCGCGGCGGCCCCGCTCCGCCGCCGGGCCGCCGTGTCGGGCACGGCTCAGCCGGTGAGGGCGAGGGTGGCCTCGATGCCGAGGAAGACACCGATGACGATGAAGACGACGGCCGAGCCCCAGCGGATGAACCGCTCGGGGATGTGCCTGGCGACCCAGGCGCCGGCGAAGACGGCGAGGAGGTCGGCGGCGAGCATGCCTGCGGTGGCGCCGATCCACACGCCCCAGGGGTTGTTCTGGCTGCCGAGGGCCATCGACAGGATCATGGTCTTGTCGCCCAGCTCGGCCAGGAGCATCGCGCCGATGACGGTGAGCAGGCCGGACCGGCGCTCCTTGACGGCGTGCTCGTCGTCATCGTCGTCCTCGCCGCGCAGGGCCCACAGGCCGAAGCCGATGAACAGGACGGCGGCGGCGAGGCGGATCCAATCGGTGGGCAGGAAGTTGCCGAGAGCGGCGCCGACGCCGACGGAGAGGCCGATGAGGATCGCGATGGCGATGAACATGCCGAGGATGACGCTGCGGAGCCGGTAGCGGGTGGCGAAGGTGAGGGCCATGAGCTGGCTCTTGTCACCCATCTCGCCGACGAAGATGGCGCCGAAGCCGAGCCCGACGGCGGTGAAGAGTGCTTCCATAGGGGCTGTCCTCCCAGTTCACGGCCGGGAGAGGGCAGCGCTGACCTCGACCCGGCGGATTGCCTTGGTCGAAGGTCTCGCTCGCCTCCTCGCGGAGGCCGCACGGCCGGGCGGATTGCCAGTGTGTCGACCGCGACGTTGGGAGCTACTCCCCTTCTGCGCGCTCGACTATACGCCGTCCCTCGATGCGGCGGCCGCGACCGGCTCGTGAGGTGCCCCACGGTCGGGGCGGCGCAGGACCCGGCGCATGGTGATCGGGCCCGCCGCGAGGGTGAAGACCGACAGGGCCGCGGGCACCATCAGGCCGATGGTGAGGTTCGTGCCTTCGGCGAGGTAGCCGATGGCGGCCGGGCCGAGGAGGAGCCCGGCGCCGCCGGACATGGACATCACGGCGATCTGCGAGGGCGAGCCTCCGGCCTCGCCGATGGCGCTGAACAGGACCGGGACGATGATGGCGATGCCGCACCCGGCGAGGATCCATCCGGCCCAGGCGAGCGGGAGGCCGCCGACCGCACCGGAGGCGAGGACGAGGGCGTACCCGGCGGTGGCGGCCGCACCGGCCCAGAACATCGTGGGCCCGGGGCCGAGTCGGGCGCGGATGGGGTCGCCCGCCAGGCGCAGGACGGTCATGACGCAGCCGAACACGGTGTAGGACAGGGGCGCGAGGGCGGCGTCGGCGTCGAGGACGCGGGCGGCGTGGAGGTTGGCCCAGTCGCTCGCGCCCGACTCGATGAGGGTCCCTGCGGCGCCGAGGGCGAACATCGCCGCGAGCAGGCCCGCGCCGATGCGCCCCGCGCGTCCCGAGGCGCCGCCCGTCGCCTCGCTCGGGGGCGGCAGCAGCGGCCGCGCGAAACCGGCGAACGCGGCCGCGGAGGCGATCCCGGCGGTGACCAGCATGGCCTCGCTGCCCAGGCCCATGGTGAGGCCGAAGGAGGTGAGCGCTCCGGCGGCGGCGCCGCCGAGGCTCCAGAAGCCGTGGAAGGACGAGATGATGGGCCGCCCGTAATAGTGTTCGAGCTCGACGGAGTGGGCGTTGGTGCCGACTTCGACGAAGCTGACGCCGAGGCCGTAGACGACGGCGCCCGCCAGGAGCGTCTCGTAGGTGGGCGCGATGGCGGGGGCGACGAGCGCGAGCTGCGTGAACGGCCCGATCCAGCGGAGCAGTCGTCTTGTGGTGATCTTGTCGGCGATCCTGCCCGCGATGAACATGGTGCCGAGGCCGACGACCTGGATGAGCAGCAGCACGGTGCCGAGCCGGGCCTCGCCGAGGCCGAGGCGGGCGTCCACGGAGGGGAGCGCGGCGGCCCAGGCGCCCATGACGAAGCCGGAGGTGGCGAAGCATCCGAAGACGCCGATCCTGGCGCGCCTGAGGCCGGCGGTGTCGGGATTCATGTGGGTCCTAGCGGTTGTTTTGTTCTTACTGAGAACATAACATGGGGGAAGGCCGCCCGCAATGGCGATGCCGATGGCGGCGTCGCCCGTTTCGAAGGATGGGACATACTGCGTGCCATGGCGACCATGACGAGCGCTGATCTCCGCGTCCACAATCAGGCGCGACTGCTGCGCGCCGTCCACGATGCCCCCGAGCCGCTGACGCGGGCCGCCGCGGCCCGCCTGCTCACCATCGGCCGCAACACCGCCGGCGCGCTCGTCGGCGAACTGGAGCGGGCCCGCCTGCTGCACGAGATCCCGGCGGCGTCGACCGGACGCGGGCGCCCGACGACGCTGCTCGTCCCCCACCCCGAAGGACCGCTCGCGTTCGCCGCCGACATCCGCGAGGACTCCTGGACGCTCGCGCAGATCGCCCTCGGCGGGGAGCTCACCGAGCTCGAGAGCGGCGAGCACGATCGGACTCCGGCCGTGTTCACGCAGATCAGAGAGGCCGTGGAAAGGCACGCGACGGACCGGCTCGCGGCGGTGGGCATCGCGATAGCGGGGCCGATCTGGGACGGGCGGTGGCTGCACATCTCGCACCTGGGCTGGGACGCGGTGGACCTCGACGAGCACCTCGGCGACGCGTGGCCGACGGTGATCGGCAATGACGCGCGCCTGGCGGGACTGGCCGAGGCGCGGCGGGGGGCGTTGCGCGGCACCGGGACGGCGATGCACTTCCACATCGACTTCGACATCGGAGGGACGCTGCTGCTCGCCGGGGACTCGCAGGGCGGGGCGCACAACATCGCCGGAGAGTTCGGGCACATGCCGCTGACCGGCTCGCCGCTGCGGTGCATGTGCGGCGCGCTCGGATGCTGGAGCCTGGACGTGGGCACCAACGCGCTGATGCGCCGCTTCGGCAAGGCGCCGGGGTACGGCGCGGGGAGGGAGCTCGGCCGAGAGGTGCTGAGGCGGGCGGAGGAAGGGGACGCGAAGGCGGCCAAGGCGGTGGACGACAACGCCGCCGCGCTGGGACGCGGACTGGGCGCGCTGGCGAACGCCCTGGACCCGGAGGCGATCAGCCTCTCAGGACTCGGGGTGGACCTGATCAGACTGCGGAGGAGCCTCATAGAGGAGACGTGCGAGGCGGGCCTGATGGCGTTCAGAAGGAGCGAAGCGCCCCCGATCGTGGCGGGAACAGTCGGCGAGATCGGCCCGCTGAGAGGAGCCGCGGAGATCGCCTTCGACGAGGTCCTGACACCGGAATGGCTCGGAAGCAGGCTCTGAGCCGGATCGGGCGGTCGGCCCCGAACGGGGATCCCATCGGTCGCCGCGCGTTCTTCCGGTCGATCCGCGAAGGCCCTCGGCCCCCGGGCGGCGGATGAAGTTCGCCGGCTCGCGACACCGCCCCGCGAGGACGGCGAAGGGGCCCTTGGCGGCATGCGCCGCCGAGAGCCCCCGTCTGCACGATCAGCGCTAGAGCGAGCCCTCCAGGTGGTGGTACACCTGGTTCCAGCGCAGCTGCTGCTTGAACTCGCCGACCGTGGTGCCCTCGCCGATCGTCACCAGTTCGATCCCGGCGATCTCGGCGAAGTCCTCCATGACCTCGCGGCCGAAGGCCTGCGTGAAGCTGGTGTGGTGCGGCCCGCCCGCGGTCAGCCACGACTCGGCCGAGGTCGCCAGGTCCGGCCTGGGCTCCCACACGGCGCGCGCCACCGGCAGCTTCGGCAGGTCCTGCTCCGGCTCGACCGCGTCGACCTCGTTGGCCACCAGGCGCATCCGCGTGCCGAGGTCCATGAGGCCGACGGCGAGCGCCGGGCCGGGCGGGGCGGTGAAGACCAGGCGCACCGGGTCCTCGCGGTCGCCGATGCCCAGCGGGTGGATCTCGCACGTGGGCTTGGCCGCGGCGATCGAGGGGCACACCTCGAGCATGTGCGCGCCCAGAATCTGCGGGGACTCCGCGCCGAGGTTGTACGTGTAGTCCTCCATGAAGGACGTGCCGCCGTCCAGGCCGGTGGACATGACCTTCATCAGGCGCACGAGCACGGCGGTCTTCCAGTCGCCCTCGCCGCCGAAGCCGTAGCCCTCGCCCATGAGCCGCTGCACGGCGATGCCCGGGAGCTGGCGCAGCGCGCCGAGGTCCTCGAAGGTGTCGGTGAAGGCCTTCGCGCCGAGTTCTTCGAGGAACGAGCGCAGGCCCAGCTCGATGCGGGCCGCCTCGCGCAGCGAGTCGTGGCGCCCGCCGCCGGACCGCAGCTCGGCCACGACGTCGTAGAGGTCCTCGTACTCGGCGACCAGGCCGTCGATCGCCTTGTCCTCGATCTGCCCGACGCGCTCGGCGAGCTCGTTGACGCCGTACGTGTTGACCTCGACGCCGAGCTTGATCTGGGCCTCGACCTTGTCGCCCTCGGTGACGGCCACCTGGCGCATGTTGTCGCCGAAGCGGACCAGCTTGAGGTGCTGGGCCTCGTTCCAGCCCAGGGCGGCGCGGGTCCAGTCGCCGATCCGCCGCTGCACGGCCGCGTCGGCCCAGTGCCCGACGACGGTCTTGCGGCGGTGGCGGAGCCTGGTGAGGACGTACCCGAACTCGCGGTCGCCGTGGGCGGCCTGGTTCAGGTTCATGAAGTCCATGTCGATGTCGGCCCACGGCAGGTCGACGTTGTGCTGGGTGTGCAGGTGCAGCAGGGGCTTCTGGAGCACGCCGAGCCCGGCGATCCACATCTTCGCCGGCGAGAAGGTGTGCATCCAGGCGATGACGCCGATGCACGACTCGTCGGAGTTCGCCTCCAGCATGACCCGGCGGATCTCGTCGGGGGTGGTCAGGACGGGCTTGGCGACGACCTGGACGGGAATCGCCCCCGCGCCGTCGAGCCCGGCGACGATGTCGGCCGAGTTCTGCGCGACCTGGCCGATCGCCTCCTCACCGTAGAGGTGCTGGCTGCCGGTGACGAACCACAGTTGCTTGGCTTGCATTTACTTCTCCTCGGGGGCCGGCTGCTGGCCGTAGACGTTCTGGTAGCGGTCGTAGAGCGCGTCGACGTGCTGGGGCGCGATCGGGACGGGCTCGCCGAGCTGGCGCGAGATGTGGACGGTGCGGGCGACGTCCTCGCACATCACGGCCGCCTTCACGGCGGCCTTCGGGCCCTTGCCGATGGTGAACACGCCGTGATTCTGCATGATGACCGCCGGGGAGCGGTGGCCTTCGAGGGTCTGGACGATGCCCCGGCCGATGTCGTCGGAGCCGATGAGCGCGAACGGGCCGAGCGGGATCTCCCCGCCGAACTCGTCGGCCATCGCGGTGAGCACGCACGGGATGGGCTCGGCGCGGGCGGCCCAGGCCGTGGCGTACGGGCTGTGGGTGTGGACCACGCCGCCGACCTCGGGCATGTGGCGGTACACGTAGGAGTGGCTCTCGGCGTCCGAGGAGGGCGAGAGGTCGCCGTCGAGGACCTTGCCGTCGAGGTCGGTCACCACCATCAGCTCGGGGCGCAGGTCGTCGTAGGACACCCCGCTGGGCTTGATGACGACGATGTCGGTCCCCGGGACGCGCCCGGAGACGTTGCCGCTGGTCCAGGTCACCAGGCCCCAGCGGAGGAGTTCGGCGTGCAGGGCGCACACCTCGGCCTTCGTCTCCTCGACGGCCGCGGTCGTCTTGAAGGTCATTTCCCGGCCTCGCTCATGGTCTTGTGGTGTCTTCCGGTCATCGGCCCGCCTCGTTCGCGATCCTGTGCAGCTTGTGGAGGGCGTCCGAGCCGCCGCGGCCGAAGTGGTCGTGCAGTTCGGCGTAGATCGCGTACAGCTCGTCGTAGGCGTCGGCCCGCGCCTCGTCGGGCGTGTAGGCGGCCCGCTCGACCTTGCCCATGGCCTCGGAGGCGGCCTGGATGTCGGGGTAGGCCCCGGCGGCGACGGCCGCGTGGATGGCCGAGCCGAGGGCGGGCCCCTGCTCGGAGGTCAGGACCGTGATGGGGCGGCGCAGCACGTCGGCGTAGGTCTGCATGAGCCACTTGTTCTTGAGCAGGCCGCCGGCGGCCACGAACTCGTCGATCGGGACACCGGACTCGACGAGGGTCTCGACGATCACGCGGGTGCCGAAGGCGGTGGCCTCGACGAGGGCCCGGTAGATCTCCTCGGGCCGCGTGGCGAGGGTCAGGCCGACGATGACGCCGGAGAGGTCGTGGTCGACCAGGACCGAGCGGTTGCCCGACTGCCAGTCGAGGGCCACCAGGCCGTGCTCGCCGACCGCCTGCCCGGCGGCGAGGTCGGTGAGGTACTCGTGGACCGAGAGGCCGCGCTCGGCGGCCTCGGCGACGTATTCGCCGGGCACCGCCGTTCGAGTGAACCAGGCGAAGATGTCGCCGACGCCGGACTGGCCGGCCTCGTAGCCCCACAGGCCGGGGGTGATGCCGTCGCGGACGACGCCGCACATGCCCGGCGCCTCGGTGAGCTGCTCGCCGTTGACGACGTGGCAGGTGCTGGTGCCCATGATGGCGACGAGCTGTCCGGGGCCGACGGCCTTGGCGCTGGCGGCGGTGACGTGCGCGTCGACGTTGCCGATCGCGACGGTGGTGCCCTCGTTGAGGCCCGTCCAGGCCGCGGCCTCGGCGCTCAGGCCGCCGGCGCGGTCGCCGAGGGCCGAGAGCGGGAAGTCGAGCTTGTCGCAGAAGTCGGCGAAGCCGGGGTTGAGCGCGGCCAGGTAGTCGCTGCTGGGGCGCTTGCCGTCCTGGTAGATGCCCTTGTAACCGGCGGTGCAGACGTTGCGGGTCTCCTCGCCGCACAGCTGCCACACGATCCAGTCGGCGGCCTCGATCCAGCGGTCGGCGCGCGCGTAGACCTCGGGGTCCTCCTCGAGGACCTGGAGGCCCTTGGCGAACTCCCATTCGCTGGAGATCTTGCCGCCGTAGCGGGACAGCCAGGTCTCGCCGCGCTCGGCGGCGAGGGCGTTGATGCGGTCGGCCTGGGGCTGGGCGGCGTGGTGCTTCCACAGCTTGGGCCAGGCGTGCGGGCGGGCGGCGAGCTCGTCGAGCTCGGACAGGGGGGTGCCGTCGGCGGTGGTGGGAAGGACGGTGCAGGCGGTGAAGTCGGTCGCGACGCCGATGACGCGGTCCGCGCTCACTCCGGCCGCGGCCAGGGCCTCGGGGACGGCGTGGCGGAGGACGTCGCGCCAGTCGTCGGGCGATTGCAGCGCCCAGCTGCGGGGGAGTCGCTCATCGGTGCCGGGCAGGCGCTCTTCGATGGCGCCGTGGCGGTAGACGTGCTCGGCGCTGGCGAGCTCGCGCCCGTCGGCGACGGACGCCACCACGACGCGGCCCGAGAGCGTGCCGAAGTCGATCCCGATAGCAACGGCATCGGTGTCGCTGCCGGTCATTCAAGCCTCCTTGGGGGTGAACCACATATTCGGTTGACCGTTCACACTGCCTGGTTGAGGCGACATGTCGATCATTGCGCACTGGTGAATACCCCACAACTTAACGCATATGAAGGCCCCGGACCACAACCGGTGCGGCGGCCGTCCACCAGGCGGCCGCCCGACGTGCCGGAGTGTGGCGCGGTTAACTCTCTCCGTGCTCTGACCGTTTCCTGGGTCGGGACGTGCCCGAGTGCGGCGTGGTCGACCTCAAGGCCGCTGTCCGACGCCGGTGGCGAACTCGGCGAGCCGGCCGCCCTCGATCTCGGTCTGGAGCGGCGGCGTCGGGCCGCCCGCGCCGGTGCGCAGGCCCGCGATGAACTCGCCGAGCGCCTCGTCGGCGGTGTGGTGGGACACCCATCCGAGCTCGCGTCGGACGCGGGCGGTGTCCATGACCGGGAGGCGCTTGATGAGGTCGAGCAGTTCGGGCGGGGCGGGCACCATCCGCGCCCGCCAGGCCGCGGCCAGGGCGGCGCGGGCGGCGGCGAAGGGCATCGGGACGGGCCGGGCGCCGAGCATGGCCGCGACGGCGCGCATGTCGGTCATCGACTCGCCCGCGACGTTGAAGGCGCCCGAGGCGGTGCCGAACAGGACCGAGCGGAACGCCTCGGCGAGGTCGTCGGCGTGGACGGCCTGGAAGCGGACGCCGTCGACGACGGGCATGGCGGGGACCAGGCGCGGGCGGACGAGGCGGCCGGGCAGGAGCGGGCCGGCGAACAGGCGGCGCTGCTCGGCGGCGGCCTTGCGCTTGAACACGAACGCCGGGCGCATCCGCGCGGTCCTGACCTCGGGATTGGCGGCCTCGAACAGGTCGAGGAGGCGTTCGACGTAGGCCTTCTCGCGGGTGTAGGCGGCGCCGGGCCAGCCGTCGGTCGGCCAGGTCTCGTCGACCGCGCGGTGGTCGACGCGCGGGGAGTAGGCGCCGACCGAGGAGCTGTGGACCAGGGTCTTGGCGCCGCTGCGGGCGACGGCGTCGAACAGGCGCTTGGAGCCGAGGACGTTGGTGCGCCAGGTGGTGAAGGGGTCGCGGGTGGGCTGCATCAGCCAGGCGAGGTGGACGACCGCGCCGCGGCCTTCAAGGAGCGGCGCGAGGTCGTCCTCGGTGAGGTCGGCGCCGACGAACGACGTCTTGGCGACGTGCCACTGCGGCACCCGCTCGGCGATGCCCAGCACGGAGGCGACGCGGTCGTCGCGGCTGAGCAGCCTGATCAGGCTGGTGCCGATGTTGCCGGTGGCGCCGGTGACGGCGATGTGCAGTCCATCCATGCGGGCCGTGTACCCGCCTGCGCTCGTTGCCAACCGGCACCGCTCAGTGCCTGGTTCGTCACCCTTCGTGCCGCATGTCGCCCGTGCTGCCCGAATCGACCAGAGGACGCAGGTCGTCGGGGAGCGCGTCGCGGACGCGGTCCATGACGGCCCCGGTGGTGGCCTGGTCGACGAGTTCGAACACGACGCGGCTGTGGTAGATCGCGTTCGGTTCGTCGGTGTGCTCGCGCGCGGCGACGCGGTGGGCGAACTCGTCGAACCCGAAGTGCTCGCCGGTGCCCTCGCCGCTGGAGCTGGCGGCGCGCCGCAGGTGCTCGCCGATCTCGGTGGGCAGCTGCGCGGCCACGTGCATCGCGAGATGGTCCGGGATGCGCTCGCCGAGCGTCTCGAGCGTGGCGCGGGTGGCGCCCTCGGCGGCGCCCCGGCTGGGCAGGCGGGCCCGGTCCTGCACGAGCCCGATGAAGTGATCGTGTTGCATGGCTCCCCCTTGAGCTTTCCCTGTGCGTCGAGTGCGGCGGGTACCCCTGCCCTGGGGCCCTACACGCCTCCCTCCACCGGCGGCCCGGGGCCCCCGCACGCCGCAGTTCGCGGCGCGGTTAGCGGCTGGGGCCGCGGGTATCCGGCGCACGGCGCCGGACCGGCAGGAGGTCCGGCTTCGGACAGGAAGGGTGTTTCGATGAGCCAGCCCGCACAGCAGCAGGAGCCTCCCGGCCGCACCTCCGAGATGCGGCCCCAGCCGCGCGACTCCATGGAGGACTACGAGGGCCGGGGGCTGCTGAAGGACCGCCGGGCCCTGATCACCGGCGGGGACTCGGGGATCGGACGGGCCGTCGCGGTCGCCTTCGCCAAGGAGGGCGCCGACGTCGCCATCGCCTATCTCGAGGAGCAGGAGGACGCGGAGCGGACCGCCGAGCTGGTCGAGGCCGAGGGGCGCCAATGCGCGCTGCTGCCGGGCGACCTGGCCTCGGCCGAGCACTGCGCGAGCGTGGTGGACCAGACCGTGCAGGCGCTGGGCGGGCTCGACCTGCTGGTCAACAACATCGCCACGCAGCATCCGGTGGAGCGCCCCGAGGAGATCACCGACGAGCAGTGGACGCACACGTTCGACGTCAACATGCACAGCTACTTCCGGGTCACCAGTGCCGCGCTGGCGCATCTGGGCGAGGGCGACGCGATCGTGAACACCAGCTCGGTCAACGGCCTGCGGGGCAACAAGAGCCTGATCGACTACTCGGCCACCAAGGGCGCGATCATCGCGTGGACGTATTCGATGGCGCAGGTGCTGGCGCCCAGGGGCATCCGCGTCAACTGCGTCGCGCCCGGTCCGGTGTGGACGCCGCTGATCCCGTCGACGCTCTCGGAGAGCCACGTGGAGCATTTCGGGGAGAACCAGCCGCTGGGTCGGGCGGCCGAGCCGGACGAGCTCGCCCCCTCGTACGTGTTCCTGGCGGCCAACCGGCTCTCGTCGTACTACAGCGGCGAGGTCATCGCGGCACTCGGCGGGGAGACCATGCCCGGCTGAGCCGCCGTTGCGAGTGGCACAGCCGAGTGGTCCGGCCGAGCGGCGGTCTACCCCGTTCGGCCTCGGGCAGCGAAGCGGGCGGACAAGGCGGACACTGCCGAGCCCGGATGCCGTGTCGGCATCCGGGCTCGGCACTGCTCGGCCGGCGGTCGGACCGGGTGGATGCTCCCCGGCCGGTCCGTCGGCCGGCGTCTCAGCAGCGCACTTTTCAACCGTGCATCAGGCGGCTCAGTCCCGACCGTCCGCGGCGCGGCATCCGCCGGGAGGTCACCGAGGCGACCATGCCCTTGGCGTCGGCGAGTCGGCGCTGCGCTTCCTTGCGCCGCTGCTTGGCGGCGTCCTTCATGCGGTCCTTGCCGTCCTTGCGGCGGCCTCGGACCACCTTCATGCCGATCAGGACCGCGGTCGTCGCCCCCGCGGCCGCGACGACGACCGTGAGGGGGTGGCGGCGCACCGGCGCGAAGGGGCCGGAGGCCGTCATGGACCCGTCCGCGTCCCCGTGGCCGAGGCCGAACCTGTGGCGCAGGTCGACCACGTCCTGGTTGAGCCGGTCGCGGGTGCGATCGGCGTCGCGGCGCAGGTCAGAAGTCGAGACGTGCTGGGCGGCCTCGGCGTCCTCGCGGGCCCACCTGCGGTGGGTCGGCGAGCGCTCGGGGTCCTCTGCCTCGGGTTCCTTGTGCATGCCCACGGCCGGCGGGGGCGAGACGCCCGCGCTGGGGGGCACGGCCTCGCCCGGCGGTACCGTCCAACCGCTCATCGCTCCATCCTTCCGCTCATGGCCCGGACGTCCTCGCGGGCGTTGTCCATCGTCTCGTCGGGGGTCGGCGGCATGGCGCGCTTCAGCTTCGAGCGGGCGGCCATGGCGATGATGCCGGCCAGAATGAACAGCGCCACGCCGACGACGATGGCAGCCAGCCAGCCCGGCCACACCAGCCACAGGGCGAACACCGCGGCGCTCGCCAGGGCGGCCCCGCCGTAGATCGCGATGACTCCGGCGACGGCGAACAGCCCGCCGCCCATGGCGCCGCGCTTGGCCTTGTCGGTGACCTCCCGGGCGGCCAGCTGGGCCTCGACCCGGGCGAGATGTGCGACCTGCGAGGTCAGGTCCCCGACCAGGTCGGTGACGGAGCGGTCGCGCTCCTCCCAGTCCCGCCGCCTGGCGGCGGTGTCGTCGTGCTGCTCGTCGGTTCGAAAGGTCATCCCCTCGGGATCGCGTCGAACCTCCATCGTCACTCCCTCTCCTCGAGCGCTCAGTGGTGGCGCTTCAGCGCCTTCTTGAGCTCGTCCTTGTTCATCTTGGAGCGGCCCTTGATGTTCTCGCGGCGGGCGTCCTGGTAGAGCTGCGCCTTGGTGCGGCCCTGCGGCCCGGTCCTGTTGCCGGAGCGCTTGCCGCCGCGCTTGTAGGCCGACATGTCCTCGGTCGAGGTGCGGCTGGCCGTCTTGGTCTCACCGGCTTGGGCGCGCTGCTTGTTGACGGTGCGCGCGGCGATCTCCTCCGCGCGGTCGTTGCTGGCACCGCGCTTCTTCTCGCTCTTCTTGATGTCCTTGTACTGCCGTTCTTCTTTGGCAGTCCAGTGCTGTTGCGGCATGGCCTGTCACCTCCGGCTGTGAGGGTTCCCCGCGTCCGGCGCAGAAAACCTCGCCGTATCGGACACTCCGGCGGCCGGTGGCGGCATGCGGTGGCAACGTGCGGTGGCGGCATGCGGTGGGCGCTTCAGTGACGCGGTGCGGCAAGCGGTGCCGCCTCGGCGGGAGCCGGGCCCGACGTGTCGTTTCGCCGCTCGCGCCACGGGTACCCGGATCGCCCGCGCTCGCGAGGGCATCACGCGATGCGCGCACTCCGATCCGCCGTCCGAAGAAATCAGTCCGCGCACGCGAGGGCATCGGTGGTTCCCGCCCCGTTCCGGTGGGAACCCGACGGGTCGGCCCGCGCGCTCGAAGGCCGCGCACTCGAAGGCACTGGGAGGAACCTCATGACCGAGACCATGCCGCACCCCGCCGAGACGGACCGGGTGGTGCGTCCGTCGCAGGCGAGCGTCTTCGAGACGCTCGAGGTCGCCGCGCGGGTCGTCGTGCCGACCGTCGCCGTCGGCGTCGTCAAGCGCCGACCGCTGATGATGGCCCTCGCCGAGCGCTTCCAGGTCGACCGGTCCGCGATCCGGCTGCTCCAGCGCCTGCGCGACGACCACGGCTCCAGGCCGCTGCGCCTGGCCGTCCCGGGCCGGACGATCGTGGTGCTCCTGTCGCCGGACGACGTCGCCCGCGTCCTGGCCGAGACCCCCGACCCGTTCAGCCCCGACACGGTCGAGAAGCACGCCGCGCTCGGGAAGTTCCAGCCGCACGGCTCGCTGGTCTCGCGGAACCGGCCGCGCCGGGAGCGCCGCCGCTTCAACGAGGCGGTCCTGGAGGAGCACCGGCCGCTGCACCACCTCGCCGCGCCGATGCTCGCCAGGATCAACGAGGAGTGCGACCATCTCGCCGAGGAGGCGCAGGCCGCGGGCAGGCTCGACTGGCGCCGGTTCCAGCGCTCCTGGAACCGGCTGGTCCGCCGCGTCGTCTTCGGCGACGCCGCCGCCGACGACCGCGCCGTGACCGCCGCGCTCAACGCGTTGCGCCGCAGCGCGAACTGGGCGTACCTCACCCCCCGCCGCGAACAGATCCGCGAGGCGCTCACCGAGCGCCTGCGCGAGTATCTCGACCGCGCCGAGAGCGGCACGCTGGCCGCCGCCATCGCCCGCGAGGACCCCGACCCGGCGGTCCACCCGGCCGACCAGGTCGCGCACTGGCTGTTCGCGTTCGACGCCGCCGGGATGGCGCTGATGCGCACGCTCGCGCTGCTGGCCGTGAACCGGGGCCACCGGCACGTGGCCCGCTGCGAGCTGGGCGCCTCCGCCCCCGACCTGCCCGAGGAGCTGCCGTACCTGCGCGCCTGCGTCCTGGAGTCGCTGCGCCTGTGGCCGACCACGCCGCTGCTGCTGCGCGAGAGCACCACCGAGACCCGTTGGGGCCCTGAGACACTGCCGGAGGGCACCTCGTTCGTCATCTACACGCCGCTGTTCCACCGCGACCGCGAGCGCCTGCCGTTCGCCGACCGGTTCTCCCCGGACGTCTGGACCGACGGCACCGCCGAGGCCGACCCCGCGCTCGTGCCGTTCAGCGGCGGGCCCGCCCGCTGCCCGGCCGAGAATCTCACGCTGTTCACCGTCACCAGCGCTCTGGCGCGGCTGCTGCGGCACGGCGAGTATCGGCTCGCCTCAGGGCATCCGCTCTACACCGGCAGGCCGGAGCCGGCCACGCTCGACCCGTTCTCCCTGTCGTTCAACACCACCGCGATGTGAGCCACGGCTCCGAGACGACGCGCATACTTCCGCTCCCGAGGGGTAGTCACGTCCCGAGAGTCAAGGACGTTGCGAAACCGAACGGGAGGAGTCTGGACATGGCTACCGCACGCGACATCATGCACCCGAACGCGCAGTGCATCCAGAGCCACGACACGGCCGCGAACGCCGCGAGGGCCATGGCGGAGTACGGCATCGGGGCGCTGCCGATCTGCGACGCCGAGGGCCGCATCAAGGGCATGGTCACCGACCGGGACCTGGCGGTCCAGGTGATGGCCGCCGGCTACGACCCGGAGAGCTACGAGGTCGGCGACCTGCCGCAGACGCAGAGCCTGGTCCTGGCCGAGGCCGACGAGGACGCCGACATGACGCTCGCGAAGATGTCCGAGCGCCAGATCAGGCGCGTGCCGGTCATCGAGGACGGCATCGTCATCGGCATCATCGCGCAGGCCGACGTCGCCCGCTCCCTCCCCGAGCCGGTCGTCGGCGGGGTCGTCAGCGCCGTCTCCGAACCCGGCGGCCACCACTGAAGCCGCGCATAGCCAACGGGGGCCATCACGGGGGATGGTGCCGCCGGCCCGGGATCCGACCGAAGGGGGAAGGTCGGGACCGGGCCGGCGGCTTGCTCGCTGCCCGATTCGCATGAGGGGAAGCCCGAGTCGGCGGCCCGGCCGTCCGCTCGGCCCCACTCGGTTCGCAGGGGGCGGTCCGGTTCGGCTGCTTGACGGAAGCGACCGGCCCGTCGCGGCCGTGAACGACGAGGCGAGGGGCGCCCGATCCGGGCCGCCCCTCGCCTCGTCGTTCCTCGGACGGTCAGCCGGCGGGTCCTCGTGCCGTGTCGACGTCGTGTGAGGTGTGCTCGGTGGGTCTGGTGCGCAGCGCCAGCCCGAGCGGGATCATGATCGCGGCCAGCACGATGTGGAGCCAGTTGTCGGCGGTGTTCACCGGCAGGAAGTTGGCGGCGTCGCCCTCGCCGACGAAGAAGCCGTAGACGCCGAGCACCAGGTAGAGCAGGCCGCCGCCGACCAGGAACACCCGGGCGCCCATCGCGTACCACGACATGAACATGCCGATCAGGCCGAAGGCCAGGTGGACGAGGTTGTGCACGACCGACACCTCGAAGAGCCCCAGGAGCTTCGCGTCGGAGTGGTGGCCGGCGATCTCCAGATCGCCGTAGTCCGTGGTGACGCCGGGCAGGAATCCCAGCACTCCCACCAGCACGAACGCCAGTGCCACGAAGATCGCCGCGTTCTGCACCGGCGTGGTGTTCCGTTTGTCGACGCGGGCGTGCGGGTGGTGCTGTGCCTTCGCCATCGTCTTCGCCTCCTCGTTGCGCGGCGGCGACGCAATGGCAGGCCCCGGGGGGCCGGTCGCCGCCGCTCGGCGAGTACCCCGCTGAGCGCCCACGACACCTGGGCCGCAGCGGGATGAAGCGGTTTCACCCGCCGAGGCGTCGGGTAGCCCCCGGTCCTAGGGCCGCGAGGCCGAAGTCTGGATGAGAAGGATCCCCGACGTGACCACCACCGAAAGCCGCACCATCGACCTGGCCGAACTCGCCCAGCAGCTGCGCGTGGACGCGGTGCGCTGCTCGAACCGAGCGGGGTCGGGGCACCCGACGTCTTCCATGTCGGCCGCCGATCTCATGGCGGTGCTGCTGGCCAAGTACTACAAATACGATTTCGACAATCCCGACCTGCCCGGCAACGACCGACTGATCTTCTCCAAGGGGCACGCCTCGCCGCTGCTGTACGCGATGTACCACGCCGCGGGCGTCATCGACGACGATGAGCTCATGACGTACCGGCGCCTGGGCAGCCCGCTGGAGGGCCACCCGACGCCGCGCCTGCCTTGGGTGGACGTCGCCACCGGCTCGCTCGGCCAGGGGCTTCCCTACGGCGTCGGCATGGCGCTGGCCGGGCGGCGCCTCGCCGACGTGTCGTACCGGGTGTGGGTGCTGTGCGGCGACAGCGAGATGGCCGAGGGCTCGATGTGGGAGGCGTTCTCCGCGGCGTCCTTCGAGGGGCTCAGCAACCTGACGGCGATCATCGACGTCAACCGGCTGGGCCAGCGCGGGCCCACCCGCTACGGATGGGACACCGGGACCTATGCGGAGCGGCTGCGCGCGTTCGGGTGGAACACCGTCGAGATCGACGGCCACGACACCGCGCAGATCGACCGGGCGTACACCGAGGCCGAGGAGACGCCCGACCGGCCGACGGCGATCGTCGCCCGCACCGTCAAGGGCAAGGGCGTCGAGGCCGTCGAGAACAAGGAGGGCAAGCACGGCAAGCCGCTGAAGGACCCCGATGAGGCGGTCGCGGAGCTGGGCGGGGTGCGGAACCTGCGCGTGCGGGTCGCCGAGCCGACCGACCGCGGCGGCAGGCCCGAGCGGCCCGGCCACGCGGTGCACCTGCCGGAGTTCGAGGTCGGCTCGAAGGTGGCCACCCGGGACGCCTTCGGTCAGGCGCTCAAGGCGGTCGGCGACGCCAGTCCGGACGTGGTGGTCCTCGACGGCGAGGTCGCCGACTCCACGCGCACGCAGGCCTTCGCCGACGCCCACCCCGACCGGTTCTTCGAGTGCTACATCGCCGAGCAGCAGCTGGTCGCGAACGCCGTCGGGATGCAGGCGCTGGGGTGGGTGCCGTACGCATCGACGTTCGCGGCGTTCCTGACGCGGGCCCACGACTTCCTGCGGATGGCCTCGATCGGCAACGCCGACATGCGGATCGTCGGCTCGCACGCCGGTGTCTCCATCGGACGCGACGGGCCGAGCCAGATGGCGCTGGAGGACCTGGCGATGATGCGTCCGCTGTGGCGCAGCGTGGTGCTGTACCCGTGCGACGCGAACCAGTGCGCGCACCTGACCTCCACCATGGCCGATCTGCCGGGCATCAGCTACCTGCGCACCACCAGGGGCGAGACGCCCGTGATCTACCGGCCCGGGGAGCTGTTCCCGGTGGGGGGCAGCCGGACGCTGGTGGCCTCCAAGCACGACCGGGTCACGATCGTCGCGGCCGGGATCACCGTCTCCGAGGCGCTGTCGGCCGCCGACCGGCTCGCCGACGTCGGCATTCCGGCCAGGGTCATCGACGCCTACTCGGTCAAGCCGATCGACACCTCGACGCTGCGGCAGGCCGCGGCCGACACCGGCCGGATCCTCACCGTCGAGGACCACTGGCCGGTCGGCGGCCTGGGCGACGCCGTCCTGGACGTGATCGCCGGTCAGATGCCGTCGACCAGGTTCGCCAAGCTGGGCGTGCGCGGGATGCCCGCCTCGGCGAGCCCGGCCGAGCAGCTCGCCGCCGCCGGGATCGACGCGGACGCGATCGTCCACGCCGCGCAGCAGCTCGTGGCGTGAGCCAAGGAGTAGACGCCGGGGCGGGGGGTATTCCCGGTGCGCACCGGTCGGGCCGGGGCGGGTGCTGGAGCAGATCCGCCTCGGCAGAACCGGATATGAGCGGAGCTACAAGGGGGAGCTGAGGGAAATGGCGACGGCGAAAGACATCATGCATGCGGGCGTCACGTGCGTCCGCAGCGACGACACCGCCGCGAACGCGGCCAGGATGATGGCCGAGATGAACGTGGGCTGCCTGCCGGTCTGCGGCGCCGAGGACGAGAAGATCAAGGGCATGGTCACCGACCGCGATCTCGTGGTCAGCGTGATGGCCAATGGGAAGGACCCCGAGCGGTACACGGTCGACCGGTTGCCGCAGGGGCACCTCATCCTGGCCGACGCCAACGAGGACGCCGCGGCCACGATCGCGAAGATGCGCGAGGCGCAGGTGCACCGCGTCCCGGTGATCGAGGAGGGCCGGCTGGTGGGCATCATCGCGCTGGCCGACGTGGCCCGGCAGATGCCGGAGCCGGCCACCGGCGAGCTGGTGGGGTCGATCTCGCAGCCGTAACGGGCCGCTTCGCAGAGGAACGTCGAACGGGCACCGCGCCATTCGCACGGTGCCCGTCGTCGTATGTGGAATCGAGCTCAGTGGTGCTGCTCGGCGCCGATGAACTCGGCGGCCTTGCGCAGGTCCACGAGCATCTCCGCGAAGGCGGCCTTGCGCTCCGAGTCGCGCAGGCGCAGCACCGAGGAGGGATGCACGGTGGCGAGGAGGCTCGTGGACTCGTCGAGCCCGTCGAATTCCAGGTCGTGGACGATGCCGCGCTGCGTGGTCACCCGGAACTCCGGGCCCATCAGCGATTGCGCGGCCGTCGCGCCCAGGGCCACCACCAGCTCGGGACGCACGGCGTTGAGTTCGGCGATGAGCCACGGGCGGCAGGCGGTCGTCTCTCCGCGCGTCGGCTTCTTGTGGATGCGCCGTCCGCCCTCCTGGAGTTGGGCGAACTTGAAGTGCTTGACCGCGTTGGTCACGTACGCGTCGTCGCGGTCGATGCCGGCCTGGTCGAGCGCGCGGTCGAGCAGGCCGCCGGACGGGCCGGTGAACGGCCTGCCGGTCTTGTCCTCGTCGTCGCCCGGCTGCTCTCCCACCAGGACGAGGCGGGCGTTTTCGGGACCGGTGCCGAACACCGTCTGGGTCGCGTCGCGGAACAGGTCGCATCCCTCGCAGGTCTCAGAGGCCTCCCGCAGCCGTCCGAGGTCCTCGGACGGCGGGACGAACCGCTCGGCGCCGAGTGCGCGTGGCGTCATCTCGTGCTCCTTCGTCGGGTGTCACCGCAGTTCGCCGGCGGGTACCCGGAGCGCGGCGCGGCGACACCTCCGTTTCGGTCGGTCGGGCGGGGGTACGCCGAGAACCGTTCGAACCGATCACATCTGGAGGACCGATGCCGCACACCGAACAAGGCACCGACCTGATCAGCGTCATCATCCGAGACCACCGTGAGGTCGAGGCGGCGTTCACCGAACTGGAGCGGCACAGGGGGCGGTCCGACGGCCGCAAGGACCTGACCGACCACGTCATCGCCGAGCTCGTGCGCCACGCCGTGGCCGAGGAGGAGTACATGTATCCGGCCGCTCGGGCGAACCTCCCCGACGGCAACAAGCTCGCCGACCACGAGACCCACGAGCACACTGAGGCCGAGGAGGTCATGAAGCGGCTCGAAGGGCTCGTCCCCGAGGACGCGGAATTCGAGCGGATGCTGGGCAGGCTCATGGACATCATCCGCGACCACGTCAAGGACGAGGAGACGGACCTGCTGCCGCGGCTGCAGGAGGCCTGCACGGAAGAGGAGCTTCAGGACCTCGGCGAGAAGGTGACCAGGGCGAAGGAGATGGCCCCCACGCGTCCCCACCCCAATGCACCCGACAAGCCCCCGGCGGACCGCATCCTCGCTCCCGGCGTGGGATTCATCGACAAGATCCGCGACGCGCTGAGCGGGCGCGACGTCTGACGCCTCCCCTGGCGTGACGAGCCGAAGCGGCGGCCCCAGTTCGGGGCCGCCGCTTCGGCTCGTCTCTGTGAGGCGGAGGTCAGGTGGTGGCGTTGGTGAGGCCTTCGCGCAGGTCGTTGAGCATCCGGTTGAGCAACCGCGACACATGCATCTGCGAGATCCCCACCTCCTCAGCAATCTGCGTCTGCGTCATATCCCCGAAATACCGCAACGCCAAAATCCGACGCTCACGCTCCGGCAACCCCTGCAACAAAGGCACCAAAGACTCATGATTCTCCACAAACTCCAACGCCGCATCCTCCGACCCCACCGACTCCGCCAACGACGCCCGCTCCGCATCCTCAAACGGCGGCTCATCCAACGACACCGCCCGATACGCCTGCCGCGCCTCATACCCCTCGGCCACCTCAGCGACACTGATCCCCAAATGCCGCGCCAACTCCTCAGCCGACGCCGGACGACCCAACTCCTGCGCCAACTCCGCATTCCCCTGATTGATCGCCAACCGCAACTCCTGCAAACGCCTCGGCACCCGCATCGGCCACGACGTATCCCGGAAATGCCGCCGCACCTCCCCCATCACCGTCGGCACCGCATACGACAGAAAATCCGCCCCCTGCGCCGGATCGAACCGATCCACCGCATGAATCAACCCCACCGACGCCACCTGCACCAGATCATCCTTCGCGATCCCCTTCCCCGAGAACCGCTGCGCAATATGCTCGGCCAACGGCAGATACCCCGTCACCAACCGATCCCGCACCTCCGCATGCCGCGGATCACCCGCCTCCAACCCCGCCAACTCCACGAACAACGGCGCCAAATGACCGTACTCGTT
>NZ_AXWO01000035.1 GCF_000482705.1 Glycomyces arizonensis DSM 44726
TTCCAGCAGTTATCCCGAAGATGGGGGCAGGTTACCCACGTGTTACTCACCCGTTCGCCACTCGAGCACTCCCGAAGGAGCCTTTCCGTTCGACTTGCATGTGTGAAGCACGCCGCCAGCGTTCGTCCTGAGCCAGGATCAAACTCTCCAACCAAAACTTGAAACAAGTATGTGTCGAAGCATGCCCTGACCGATTATCCGGAACCACCGATCTCAGCAGACCAGCAGCCCCAAGGAAAAGACAGTCAAAAACAGTACCAACCAAACCACCCAGCACCTAGACCAAGCAATCCAGCCAGCCCGCACGCTGACCATCCAAACACCCTGTTGAGTTCTCAAACAACACGCCACAACCAGTCTGTAAACATCTTGGATGTTCCAGCTCTGATCAGAGCGGCTCCAGAAACTTACCAGATCAGTTTTTTGGCCGTTATCGGCCCCGATCTGTTCGTTCGGAGTTTTGCCCTTTCGGATCGTCCAGGGCCTTTCGGCTTTCCTGTCCGTTTCCCCTGCGGGCAAGAACTAATTTACGCGATGCGGAACCGGGGTTTACAAGGGGGGTGCGTGTCCGGCGCCACACCCTTGCAAACCCCGCATTATCGCAGCTCAATGCCGGTATTGAGGCTAGCCGCGGCGTCGTTTGCCGCGGGCCTCCTCTTCTTTGGCGACACGTTCGAGCAACTCGGTCCGTCGGCCCTTGCGCTCGGCGAGGCGCTCATCCGCGCTCTTGCGGTCGGTGCGCTCGAACCTGGCATCGGTCCCGCGCGGGCCGACCGTGGCGATGATCGACGGGTCGGTCGGCTCCCACTCGAACTCGGTCTCGCTGATCCGCACCACCGAGCCCGGCACGGCGCCCTGCTTCGCGAGCTCCTCTTCGATGCCGAGATTGGCCAGGCGGTCGGCGAGGTACCCGATGGCCTCCTCGTTCTCGAAGTTCGTCTGGCCGACCCACCGCTCGGGCTTCTGTCCGGTGATGACGAATTCGACATCGCCCTCGTAGGCGGGTGTCAGCTTGCGGACCTCGAAACCGGAGTCGTCGATGGCGGCCGGTCGGATGACGACGCGCGTCGCCTCGATCGGCGGCTGCTTGGCCCGGTAGTCCTCCACCGCCCGCGCGAAGGCGAAGGACAGCTCGCGCAGCCCCTCGCGGCTGACGGCGCTGGCCTCGAACACCGGCCAGCCGTACTTCTCCAGGTCGGGGCGGACGAACTCGGCGAGTTCGCGCCCGTCCGGGATGTCGATCTTGTTGAGCACGATGATGCGCGGCCGGTCGTTCAGGCCGCCGTACTCGGCGAGTTCGTGTTCGAGCGCGTCGATGTCCGACACCGGGTCGCGGTCGGTCTCGAGATTGGCGCAGTCGATGACGTGCGCCAGTACGGCGCAGCGCTCGATGTGCCGGAGGAATTCCAGCCCGAGGCCCTTGCCCTGGGCGGCTCCCGGGATGAGGCCGGGGACGTCGGCGATCGTGTAGGTCGTCTCGCCGGCGGAGACGACGCCGAGGTTCGGTGTCAGCGTCGTGAAGGGGTAGTCGGCGATCTTCGGGCGCGCGGCGGACATCGCCGCGATGAGCGAGGACTTGCCCGCGGAGGGGAAGCCGACGAGGCCGACGTCGGCGACGCTCTTGAGTTCTAGGGTGATGTCGAGCTCATCGCCGGGTTCGCCGAGTTCGGCGAAGCCGGGGACGCGGCGCTTGGAGCTGACGAGCGAGGCGTTGCCGCGGCCGCCGCGGCCGCCGCTGGCGATCGTGAGCTCGGTGCCGATGCCGGTGAGGTCGGCGAGTTGCTCGCCGCTCGCGTACACCACGGTGCCGTTGGGGACGGCGACGTGCAGGGTCTCGCCGGTGGCGCCGTCCCGGTTCGATCCCTTCCCGTGCTTGCCGTTGCCGGCTTGCAGGCGGCTCTGGAAGTGGAAGTCGAGCAGCGTGTGGACGTTGGGGTCGACGACGAACACGACGTTGCCGCCGTGCCCGCCGTCGCCGCCGTCGGGCCCGCCCAGCGGCTTGAACTTCTCGCGGTGGACCGACACGCAGCCGTTCCCGCCTTTACCGGCTATGACCTGCAGGTTCACCCGGTCAACAAAACTTGTCACTGACCAAGCGTAACGACCGGTCGGCCCCCTGGAGCGGGAGCCCGTGGGACGTGCTAAAGTTTCTCCTCGTGCGAGCGACACGGGCCGGTTGGCCCCGAACTGCTCAATCATCAAGCGCCGCTAGCTCAACTGGCAGAGCAGCTGACTCTTAATCAGCGGGTTCGGGGTTCGAGTCCCTGGCGGCGCACAACACATGCAGACAGAGGCCGGGCTCACGCCCGGCCTCTTTGCTGTTTCCCGCTCCGAGCAGATCGGCCTCGCGCGGCGATACGGCCGGTGCCCGTGGGCACCGGCCGTTTCTCGGTTCATTCCGCGAGTCGACGGTCGTCCGTGTCAGATCTCGTATTCGGCGAACAGCGTGTAGGACTGATTGAGGAGGTCTTCGACCATGGCGACAGCCGCGTCCGTGTCCTGCTGGGCGGTGTCGATGGTGGTGTCGACCGAGATCTCGATGTTGCTCACCGCGACGTCGATGAGGATCGTCTGGTAGCTGGGGTCGTCGGATATGGACATGTAGCCGGCGTCGCCGATCGCGGTGTAGTCCGTGACTTCGAGGTTGGCGTCCTCGGTCTGGGTCACCTGCTCGTCCTCGACCCAGCCGATGTTGAACTCGGGGTCGTCGGTGACGTCGACGTAGATCGAGACGGTCCAGTAGCTCTCGGTGTAGAAGTAGCAGCTCACCGTTCCGGTCTCGCCGCTCGAGGACGCCGAGGTGTAGGTCTGCGAGGGGTCGACCGGCTCGCCCATGACGTCTTCGAAGGTGGCGAGGTCGTAGGCGGAGCAGGTCTCCTCGGTGAAGCCCGCGAACTCGCCGCCGGTGTCGCCGCCGTCGTCGGGCGTGGTCTCCTCCGTGGTGGGCTCGTCCTCGGTGGTGGGGTCCGCCTCGGCCGAGGTGGTCGGGTCGGTGCCGCCGCCGGTGTCGGTGGAGTCGTCGCTCCGCTGGATGATGAGGAGCGTCACGGTCATGATGATGATGAGCACCACGATGACCGCGACCCCTATGAGCCAGAGGTTGTTCTGGCGCGGCGGCTGGGGCTGTCCGTACGGGGGCGTGTAGGACGGCTGAGAGGGGTACGACATTCGCTCACTCCCGGGGATCGATCATGGGTTCGTCTTCACTGTAACGTCGCCCGGCCACATCGTGTCGCCTGGTAACGCGAGTGGGACTTGTGCCCGGTTGTGCTTAGACTGTGCGGGTACGGGCCTTGGGGCCCTGTCTCCGACCCGCGATTGGGCCATCATGGCGAACGTCTTTCACCGGCACCTCGATGATCTGAACGGGCTGCTCGTCGACATGGCGCGCCGCGCCGGTGCGGCGATGGAGCGGGCCGGGGCGGCGCTGCTGGAGGCCGACGCGGCGGCGGCCGAGGCGGTGGTGGCGGCCGACGAGGAGATCAACGCGCTCCAGTTCCGGGTCGACGACCGGATCGTGGCGCTGATGACGCAGTACGAGCCGGTGGCCTCCGACCTGCGGTTCATTCTCGGTGCGGTGCGGATCTCGGTGGACCTGGAGCGGATGGGCGACCTGGCCAAGCACGTGTCGAAGACGGTGGTCATGCGCTCGCCGGCCGCGGCGATCCCCGAGTCGCTGCGCGAGGATTTCGCGGCGATGAGCCGGGCGGCGGTGCGGATCTCGGAGAAGCTGGTGCGGATCCTCGCCGAGCACGACCGGCTCGGGGCGGCGCAGCTGGGCTTGGACGACGACGAGCTGGACGCGGTCCAGCGGCGCATCCACGAGCAGCTGCCCGGTTTCGGGTACGGGCCGCAGGCGGCGGTGGACGCGGCGCTGCTGGCGCGGTTCTTCGAGCGGTTCGGCGATCACGCGGTGCGCGTGTCGCATCAGGTGGTGTATCTGGTGACGGGTGATGTTCACCTGGACCGTTCATAACGTTCTGGTCACGACGGGGCGCCGCCCCGATTGCATCTCCTGCTCACAACGGTGTGTGCGTACTGGCGCGCGCCGTTGTCGCGAATCGCGCTCAGGCGTTCACCTCGAGTTCAACTCCAAGTCGCCGGGTGAACACCGGCTCTGGTTTTCATTGGTCGCGAACAGTGAAGCAGTGACCCGGTGTGCGACCGGGAGACGGAGTAGAGACCAGCTGTGAACATGAAACTGAACCGCAGGGCCATCTTCGGCACGGTCACCGCCGGCGCCCTCGCGTTGAGCCTCGCGGCGTGCGGCGGCGATGACGGTGGCGACTCGGTCCCGGAGATCAACGGAACCGGCGCGAGCTTCCCCGACGCGTTCTATGCCGCGGCCATCGAAGGCTACGCCGAGGCCAACCCGGACGCGATCGTCACCTACGACGCGGTCGGCTCGGGCACCGGCAAGTCCGACTTCGGCGAGGGTCTGAACGACTTCGCTGGCACCGACTCGCTGGTCGGCGAGGGCGACGGACCGGAGGAGGGCTCCTACCAGTACCTCCCGACGGTGGCCGCCCCGATCACCGTGTCCTACAACCTGCCCGAGGTCGAGGCCCTGCAGCTGAGCCAGGAGACCCTGGCGCAGATCTTCCAGGGCGACATCACCTCCTGGGACGACGAGGCGATCGCGGCGGACAACCCCGACGCCGAGCTGCCCGCGGTCGAGATCACCGTCGCCCACCGCTCGGACGGCTCGGGCACGACCAGCAACTTCTCGAAGTTCCTCGACGAGGCCACCGAGTCCTGGACCCTGGGCGCCGGGGACACCGTCGAGTGGCCGTCCAACTCGGTCGGCGGCGACGGCAACACCGGTGTGGCCCAGACCATCCAGGACACCGAGGGCGCCATCGGCTACGTGGACCTGGCCGACGCCACCGCGTCCGGCCTGGTCTTCGCCTCGATCGAGAACGCCGACGGCAACTTCACCCAGCCGACCCTGGAGGGCACCACGGCGGGCCTGGAGGGCGCCGTGGTCAACGACGACCTGTCGTACAACCCGCTCGACGCCGCCGGCCCCGAGGCCTACCCGATCACGGCGCCGACCTATCTGCTGATCCGCACCGAGTACGAGGACGCGGCCGTCGGCCAGGCGGTCAAGGACTTCGTGGAGTACCTGCTGACCGACGGCCAGGAGCTGGCCGCCGACAACCACTTCGCGCCGCTGCCCGAGGGCCTGCGGCAGCAGGCCATGGACGCGTTGAACGAGACGATTGCCGACTAGGAATCCGTGTCCGACGGCCCCGGCGGCGCCCTTGGCGCCGGTGGGGTCTTCGGCCGTTCCGCGAACGAAACCGGAGTTTCCATCTTGACCGCTACGGCATCACCCGAGACCTCCGAGGACCTCGACCTCGGCGGCGATTCCCGCGCCCGGGGGGCCGACCGGGGCTTCAGGGGCCTGGTCACGCTCGCCGGGCTCATGGTCCTGGTCGTGCTGGCCCTGATCCTGGTCGCCACCGCCCTCCGCGCCATGCCCGCGCTCAGCGAGGAGGGCCTGTGGGGCTTCATCACCGGCACGCGCTGGGCGCCGAACGAGGACGTCTTCGGCACCTTCCCGATGCTCTACGGGACCTTGGTCACCTCGCTGATCGGCATGGTCGTCGCGGTGCCGGTCTCGATCGGCATCGCGCTGTTCACCACCGAGATCGCCCACCGGCGGCTGCGCAAGTACATCGTCACCGTCGTCGACCTCCTGGCCACCATCCCCTCGGTGGTCTTCGGCCTGGTCGGCGTGCTGGTGGTGGTCCCGTTCATCGACGACTGGTACCAGGGCCTGGCGGGTCTGGTCGAACCGGTGCCGGTCCTGACGTCGGTCTTCGACGAGTCCAACACCGGCCGGAACTACTTCACCGCCGGCATGGTGCTGGCGATCATGACGATCCCGATCATCACCTCGATCGCCCGCGAGGTCTTCGACACGGTCCCCGAGACCGACAAGCAGGCGGCCTACGCGCTGGGCGCGACCCGCTGGGAGATGATCAAGGGCGCCATGCTCCCCCACTCCTTCGGGGGACTGGTGGGCGCCTCGATGCTGGGTCTGGGCCGGGCCATGGGCGAGACGATCGCGGTGGCGCTGGTCATCGGCGGCTCGTTCCACATCTCGGCGAACGTGTTCGACACCGGCAACACCATGGCCGCGGTGATCGCCCAGCAGTGGGGCGAGTCGACCGGGCTGCACACCGACGCGCTGGTGGGCATCGGCGTGGTGCTGTTCGCCATCACCGTCATCATCAACTTCGCCGCCCGCTGGGTCGTCCGCCGGGCCGAGACCAAGATGCGAGGAGCCCACTCATGACCACTGTGCACCACGGCGCCCCGCCGGACCTGTCGGGCAGGAACCTCTCGCTGCGGCGCGCGGCGGCGAACCGCGCCGCCACCGTCGGCATCGGCCTGTGCGTGCTGGTCGCCGCCTTCCCGCTGATCCTGGTCGCCTACCAGGTGGTGGTGCGCGGCGGCTCGGCGCTCAGCCTCGGGTTCCTGGTCGAGGAGATCCCGCGCAACTACCGCACCGCGGGCGGGGGCATGGGGCCGGCCATCGTCGGGACCCTGCTGATCACCGGGATGGCCGCGCTCATCGCGATCCCGGTCGGCGTGCTCGGGGCGGTCTACCTCAACGAGTACGGCAAGAGCGGGCCGCTGGCGCGGTTCATCAGGACGATGGCCGACGTCATGACCGGTGTCCCGTCGATCGTGATGGGCCTGTTCATCTACGTCGTGTACGTGGTGGTGATCGAGGAGCGGACCGGTTTCGGCGGGGCGCTGGCGCTGGCGTGCCTGATGCTGCCGATCGTGATCCGCTCGACCGAGGAGATGCTGCGGTTGGTCCCCGATGAGCTGCGCCAGGCCTCGGCGGCGCTGGGGGCGCGCAAGTGGCGCACCACGCTGTCGGTCGTGCTGCCGACGGCCTCGTCGGGGATCACGTCCGGTGCGCTGCTGGCGGTGGCGCGCGCGGCCGGGGAGACCGCGCCGATCATCGTCACCGTGGGCCTGACCTACCTCTACCGGCCGGATCTGTTCGCCGGGCAGAACACGACGCTGGCGGCGCAGATCTACCGCAACGCGACGCAGCCGTTCGAGGCCTCGCAGGAGCGCGCCTGGGGTGCGGCCTTGGCCTTGATCGCGATCGTCTTCCTGTTCACGATCGTGGCGAGGGTCATCGCCTCGCGCTTCGCCGTCGACAGGCGCTGACCGGGCCCCGCGGCCGGTCGATGCGCTGACGCCCCCGCGCCGGTTCGCCGGTGCGGGGGCGTTGCGCCGTCTGCCGGGGACGGCGAAGGCCCCGCGCTCGGGCGGGGCCTTGCCGGTGCGGTCGCGGTCTAGCCGAAGCGGCCGGTGACGTAGTTCTCGGTGCGCTCGTCGGCGGGGGTGGTGAAGATCCTCTGCGTGTCGTCGAACTCGACCAGGACGCCGGTGCGGGTGTCGCTGGCCTCGTCGACCTCGGTGGAGAAGAACGCGGTCTTGTCGGAGACGCGGGCGGCCTGCTGCATGTTGTGGGTGACGATGACGATGGTGAACTGCTTTGCCAGGTCGACCATGAGCTCTTCGATGCGGGCCGTGGCGATCGGGTCGAGCGCCGAGCACGGTTCGTCCATGAGGACGACCTCGGGCTGGAGCGCGATGGTCCGGGCGATGCACAGCCGCTGCTGCTGGCCGCCGGACAGGGTCAGGGCGCTCTTTCTGAGGTTGTCCTTGACCTCGTCCCAGAGCGCGGCCTTCTTCAGGGCGTCCTCGACGATGCCGTCGCGTTCGGAGCGGGGGACGCCGTGGATGCGGGGCCCGTAGGCGACGTTGTCGTAGATGGACTTGGGGAACGGGTTGGCCTTCTGGAAGACCATGCCGATGCGGCGGCGCACCTCGACGGGGTCGACGCCGGCCTCGTAGATGTCCTTGCCGTGGTAGGCGACCGTGCCCTGGACGCGGGCGCCGGGGATGAGGTCGTTCATGCGGTTGAGCGAGCGCAGCAGGGTGGACTTGCCGCAGCCGGAGGGGCCGATGAGCGCGGTGATCTCGTTCTTGGCGACGGTGAAGTCGACGCCTTTGACGGCGTGGAAGCCGCCGTAGAAGACGTTGACGTCCCGGATGTCGAAGACGGTGGGGCCGTCGATGCCTGCGGGGGCGCGCCGGGGCGCGGCCTCGGGGGCCGCGGCGATGCGGCGGGGGCTGACGGTGGGGCCGGCGCCGGGCATGGTCGGGTCGCTCGTCATGGGTTTCTCCTCTGCGGGGAGCTGGCCGGAAGCGGTCGGGGCTGTGGCGACGATAGACGCCGCGGGTAGCGGTGAGCCCGCTCTTCGGTGAACGGCGGGTGAATCCGAGGGCGCGAGAGCGTCTCGCGGGCCCGGTCGCGCCCGTCGCGCGGGTCGCTGGACGTCCGGCCCTGTTTGCGGCGATACTGACGCCATGAGTTTTGTGATACGTCTGCTGCTCACCGCGGTGGCCTTGTGGATCGCGACGGCGCTGCTCTCCGGTCTGACGGTGTTCGGCGATTCGACGTGGGCGAAGGTCCTGTCGCTGGTGGTGGCCGCTTTGGTGTTCACGGTGGTGAACACCTTCGTGAAGCCGCTGGTGATGGCGATCGGCTGCGCGCTGTACGTGCTGACGCTGGGCCTGTTCGGCCTGGTGGTGAACGCCCTCATGTTCTGGCTGATGGGCTGGGTCTCGGACCAGTTCGAGGTGGGCATCGCCGTGGACGGGTTCTGGGCGGCGTTCTGGGGCGCGATCATCGTCTGGGTGGCGATGTGGGTGCTGGATCTGATCTTGCCGCGGCGCAAGGGGGCGGGGCGCTGAGGGACCGCTCGGGCCTGTCCCGCGAATCAGGACAGGCCCGGGGCGTGCGCTTCGCCGTCCTCAGTAGAAGTAGAGTCCGGCGGAGGTGTCCTTCTGGATGTCGGAGCGGTCTCCGGCCCGGTCGAGGCCGGTGTAGGCGGCGTCGTTGAAGGGCATGGGGCCTTGCGGCCCGGGCGCCTTGCCGAGGCGCTGGCGCACCACGTTGAGATTGTGGAGCCCGGCCAGGGCGTAGGTGCGGATCCGCAGGTACTGCTTGGTCTTCTTGGCCGTCTTGAGGATCTCGTCGGCGTTGCTGTGGAGCTTGCGCGCCCGCTCGAGCGCGCCGGCGGCCTCGGCGTCGGCGACGCGGCCCGGCGCGATGGCGAGCTGGTTGCCGAGGAGCCTGGTCCATGCCTCGGCGTCGGCCTTGGCGCGGGCCTTCCGGCGCCTCCTGGTCTCGATGCTCGATCGCAGTCCGAGAACGGCGGCGAAGACGAGGACGATCGCGACGACTGCTCCGAACGAGGCGATTGCCACTTCAATGGCGGTTTGCATCGTCACCCCCCGTGACCAGTGTTGATGTATCCCTCACGAATATTATTCCACTACCGGTGGGCATTCATGATCCCCCTTGCGCAAATAGACCAGGGCGGTTCCCGGCATTTGCGGCGATTCTTTGACGCGAACATCTCCGGGGCACTTCTCATGCACAGATGCGCATGTTAGCATTCTTTCGTCGCGGGGCACGCCTCGCCGCATACGGCCGACCGGTCCACCGGCTCCAGCAGGGGAAGGGAACACCCACATGGGACACGACCACTCGCACGGCGCCGCCGGCCTCGGCGTCCGCCACCGCGGGCGGCTCTGGCTGGCCCTGGGCCTGGCCGTCACCGTGATGCTCGTCGAGGCGGTCGCCTCCTGGTACACCGGCTCGCTCGCCCTGCTCTCCGATGCCGCCCACATCGCCGGCGACACTCTCGGCATCGCCATGGCCCTGGCGGCGATCACGGCCGTCCAGCGCGACGCGGCGGCCCGCGGCGGCCTCGGCGAGGCGCGCAAGCCCCGCCGCACCTTCGGCATGTACCGGCTCGAAGTGCTCGCCGCGCTGGCGAACACGGTGCTGCTGTTCGGCGTCGCCGGCTTCGTCGTCGTCCAGGCGGTCATGCGGATCGACGACCCGCCCGAGGTCGAGTCGCTGCCGATGCTGGCGGTCGCCGTCGTCGGGCTCGCCGCCAACGTCGCCTCGCTGGTGCTCCTGCGCTCGGGGGCGGCCGAGTCCATCAACGTGCGCGGGGCCTACTTCGAGGTCATGGGCGACGCGATCGGCTCGCTGGGCGTCATCGCCGCGGCACTGGTCATCTGGTTCACCGGCTGGTACTACGTCGACAGCGTCATCGCCGTGGCCGTGGGCCTGTTCATCCTGCCGCGGGCGGCCCGGCTGGGGCGCGACGCGCTGCGGATCCTGTTGCAGCACGCGCCGGTCCGCGTGAGCGTGGCGGAGGTCGAGGACGCCCTGAAGACACTCGATGGGGTGAAAGAAGTGCACGACCTCCACCTCTGGACGCTCACCTCCGGCATGGACGTGGCCACGGTGCATCTGGCCCTGCGGTCGGGCGCCGATCCGGGCGCCGTCCTCACCGACGCGCAGAAAACACTGGCCACGCGCTTCGGGATCGATCACACCACCGTCCAAATAGAACCGGGGAGCTCCGACCACGCGTGCGACCGGCCCGCATGGTGAGATTCATCAGGGGCATGTCCGGAAGCCGATAGTGACAAATATGTGACGTCCGCCATTGGATGTGTTGACTATGGTAAACACCGACCTGGGGACTCGAATGCTCCTTGGAAGGAGGAGATCCATGTTGACCCACACATGGAGGAAGAGCAGCAGATCAGGCCCGAACGGCGCCTGCGTCGAGGTCAGGCTCGCATCAGGTGTCGTTGAGATCAGGGACACCAAGCTCGCCCAGAGCCCGATCCTGCGGACCAGCCAAGCTGACTGGCTGTCGCTGCTGCACCAAGAAGGCCGGTAACCAGACGGATGGCGGGGCGGTCGCGGCTGTCGCCGCGACCGCCCCGCCATCGTGTCAGTGCCGCGGAACGCGGCGGGCGGATCAGCCCATTCAGCGCCCCGGCGCGGCGCCTCGGGCGCTCACATCGCCTTGAGGCGGCCGGCCTGCTGCTCGATGAACTCCAGGCTCCGGCCCGGGCCCAGGGCCGCCGAGCGGAGGTTGCCGAACACCTCGTGGAACGGGGCGACGTCATCGCCCTCCTCGTACACGTCGCCGTTGTGGCCTTCGATGTAGACCACGTCGGGGTGCCGGTACCCGGGGTCGACCTCACCGTCGACCTCGCCGAAGCCCAGGATCGTGAACGAGGAGAGCATGCCGGGATAGGCGCCGCCGTCGAAGGGCAGGACCTGGAGGTGCACGTTCGGCAGCGCCGCGAGTTCGAGCAGGTTCTGGAGCTGGTCGATCATGACCTTCGGTCCGCCCAGGACCCGCCGGATGGCGGCCTCGTCGATGACGTTCCAGATCTTCAGATCGTCGCGGAGCCGCGCCTGGCGCTCCATGCGCAGGTTGATGCGCTCCTCCATGAACCGCCGCGACTGCTCCAGCGAGAAGTCGAAGGTGGCGCGGGCGTAGTCGGGCGTCTGCAACAGCCCGTTGATGATCAGCCCGTCGTACAGGTACAGGCTGGAGGCGTCCTGCTCCAGGCCCACATAGGTCGCGTACGGCGGGGAGATCGTGTCGGAGTAGCGGGCCCACCAGCCGCGCTTGCGCCCGTCGCGGGCCAGGCGCACCAGCTCCTCGATCTGCGCGGCGTCGGTCACGCCGTAGACGCCGGTGAGCGCCATGACGTCGCGCGGCTTGATGCCCACGCGGCCGAGCTCCATGCGGTAGATCGTGGAGGTGGTGACCTCCAGCGCGTCGGCCGCCGCCTGGGCGTCCCTTCCGGACTGCTCGCGCATCTGGCGCAGGATCTTGCCCGCGCGCCTGCGGCGCACGGTGGGACTGCCGCCTGAAGGCATCGCCTTGCCCCCCAACCTCTTCGGCAGATCGTTGTCAGCGTCGTCGTTCGATGTTCCCATTTGACACCCTGATCCCTCCGGTTTCGGTGAGGACGCACCGGCCGGGGAGGACTTCTGGTCGCTCACCGGTGCGTCGTACAAATCTAAGGTTTCGCAGGTCCGCCGGAACGGCGGCTCCCCAAGGGTCGCCTAGGCCGCCATGGCCGCGGTCCGCTGTGGTCGCACATTCACGACGGTGCGGGCGTCACCGAGGTCAGACTACGAAGAATTCGCCACCCGATCCGGTTATACCCCTTGCATCGAAAATCTGCATGTGCAATTCTACTTGACGGAGGGGTCATCCGCCTCGTCCGACTGTACCGATTCGACACCGCGACTCGAAACCGACCGGCCTCACCCGGAAGGGCGGCACCGAGTTCCACTCGCGCAGGCGAGACCCGGCACCGATACGACACGAAAGGCAGCCCGCGTTGCGAAGTCCGTACACACTCGACAACCCGCCCCCGGACGAGCCCCCCAGCGGGGTGCCGGTACCGAGCCTGTGGCGCGTCCAGGCTCGATGGTGGCGACGGCACACCCCCGCGCTCGACCAGCGCAGCGTCAGGCGGCCGGTCTGCGGCCACTGCGGCCAGGCCTGGCCCTGCCACTCGTGGGCGTGCTGGGACGGCCAGCTCGGCGAGGCCGTCGGCCTCCCCGGCGCCGCCGAACCCATGAGCGGCGCGACCGGACCCCGGCCGGTCCCCGAGTCCCGGATGAGCGAACCCTCCCCCATCCGCGCGCGAGGACGGCAGCTCGCCGCCCGGCAGCAGCGGCAAAAGAGCGCCGCCTAGCGCGTAGCCTCAGCCGATCACGGTCGTTATTCCCTGAGAGAAGAAACGACTCTGGGCGAAGAGACGGCTCCCGAGCGTCGCCGCGAAGGCGAGTCCACGGCCGGCCGGCTTCGCCGCGAAGGGGAAAGCCGCCGGATGCTGAGCACGCGCAACCTCAAAGCAGGCGACGTCCTGGACGGGCGGTACCGGCTCGAACGCCGCGTCGGCGGCGGAGGCATGGGCGACGTCTGGGAGGGCACCGACACGGTCCTGTGGCGCACCGTCGCCGTCAAGATCCTGCTCGCCGACCTCGTCGACGACCGCGGCTTCCGCGAGCGCTTCCGGCGCGAGGCCCGCGCCATCGCCGTCATGAAGGGCCCTGGCGTCGTCGAGGTCTACGACTACGGCGAGACCGACGACGGCGACGCCGCCATCGCCTACCTCATCATGGAGTTCGTCGACGGCCAGCCGCTGTCGCGGCTGCTCGGCCTGTGGGGCAAGCTCGGCTCGGCCGACACGCTCCGCATCATCGGCGGCGTCGCCGAGGCGCTCCAGGTCGCCCACGGCGCCGGGATCGTCCACCGGGACATCAAACCGGGCAACATCCTCGTCCGCGACGACGGCTCGGTCGTCCTGGTGGACTTCGGGATCGCCCGCGCCGGCCACAATCTCACCCTCACCACCACCGGCGTCGTCCTCGGCACCGTCACCTACATGTCGCCCGAGCAGGCCGCGGGCGAGAACCTCACGGCGGCCTCGGACCTGTACTCGCTGGGCGTCGTCGCCCACCAGTGCCTCGCCGGGTCGCCGCCGTTCAAGGCCGACACGCCGCTCGGCGTGCTCTCGGCGCACCTGCGCAACGCACCGCCGTCGCTGCCGCCCGACGTGCCCCGCGAGGTCGACGCCATCGTCGCCAGGGCCCTGCAGAAGGACCCCTCGTCCCGCTGGCCCGACGGGGCCTCGTTCGCCCGGGCCTGCTACGAGATCCGCGCGATGATCACCGCGGTGGATCCGCCGCGCCACCCGTCGCCGCCGGTCGAGCCGGTGCCGCAGACGCCCCCGAACGCGCCGACCCTCCACACCGGGCCGCACACCGGCGCGCACCCGATGCCACCGGCCGCCCCCACCGCGGTGGCCCCGCCCGGCACCGCAGCACCGCGGCGCCGCGGGCGGCTGTGGGTCGCGTTCGCTTCGGCGCTGGTCGTGATCACCACTGCCGGGGCGATCGCCGCCGCCAGCCCGTGGCACGACGCGACGAGCCCCGGCGTCGCGGCCGCCACCGCGAGCGGCGCGGTCACCGACGTGCACGGCCAGGACATCGACGAGCCGGTCGGCGACGGCGAGGAGGGCGCCCTGCCCGCCCCGGAGGGCGAATCCGATGCGGCCTCGGCCTCCGCGGCGACCGAGACACCGAGCGAGGGGCCGACCACGGCACCGGCCGAGGGCGCCGAGCCCACCGGCGGCGCCAGCACCTCGCCGTCTCCCAGCGCGACGAGCCCCTCGCCCACGCCGCAGCCGGTGTCCGTCCCCGACCTATCGGGGCTGTCCGAGGCGCTGGCGCGCCAGCGGATCGAGGAGGCCGGGCTGACTGCGGCCGCGGACCCCAGCAGCGGCACCGGCGACTACTCGTGCGGCGTCGTCAACCAGATCCCCGGCGCGAACACGCAGGCCGACCCCGGCACGACGGTGCACTTCACCGTCCAGAAGGCCGCCGACGCCGCATCGTGCAAGACCGAGTCGGACGAGACGCCCCCGCCGACGGACCCGACGCCATAGACGGCAGAGGGCTCCCGGCCGCGGCCGGGAGCCCTCTGCCACTGTCCGGCCCTACTGGCCGGCCGCGTCCCTCGCCTCTTGGAGCCGGTCGAGCGCCGCGAACAACTCGTCCAGGGCCGCGCCCGCCTCGGCTTCGGAGCCCGAGGCGCGGGCTTCCTCATAGGCGGTCTGCGCGTCGAGGACGTCCTGGATCGCCGCCGCCACTTCGGGCGGCTCCTCGCCGCCGGCGGGGGCCTCCGTCGACGGCGCCTCGCCGGTCGGCTCCTCCGTCGGCTCCTCGGTCCCCTCGCCTTCGGTACCCTCCTCGACCTCTTCGGCGGCGGTCGGCCTGCCCTGCAGGTAGTCCTGCACGACCTGTTCGAGCGCCCCCAACTGGTCCCTGGGGTACTCCTCGATCGGCGTCTCCTCGAAGTCGCAGCTGCGCTCGGGGTCGTCGGGGTCGACGCAGGTGAACTCCTGGGCGTAGCCGACATAGCCGCCGTAGCTGACCGCGACGCGCCGCAGCAGCGGCAGCGTCGTGCCCTCGCCGCCCGACTGCCTGCGCAGGTACATCGGCTCCATGTAGAGGATGCCGTCGCCCACCGGCAGCGCGAGCAGGTTGCCCCACTCGACGTCGGTGCCCTGCTGCTGGAAGAGCCTGAGCTCCTCGGCGACGTCGGTGGTGGAGGTGATGATCTGGTGCACCTGCCCCACCGACTGGTCGTCACCGCCCGAGACGTCGTAGAGCACCAGCTGCGGGTCGCCGTTCTCGTCGTAGTAGCCGGACATGAGGCTCGCCAGCGCGTTCTCGCGGTTGCGCGGCACGTACGTGCCGGTCAGCTGGAAGTGCGAACTGTCCTGGTTCGGGTACTGCGCGAAGACGTAGTAGGGCGGCTGGGAGACCCCGTTGCCCTGCGAGGGGTCGTCGGGCGTCGCCCAGGCCTCGCCGCCTTCGATGAAGGTCCGCGCCTCGTCGACGTGGTAGCGCTGGAGGATGTTGCGCTGGACCTTGAACAGGTCCTGCGGGTAGCGGAAGTGCTCGACCAGCTCCGGCGGCGTGTCCTCCTTCGGCGTGATCAGGTCGCCGCCGTAGACCTCGTTCCAGGCCTTGAGGATCGGGTCCTCGTCGTCGAACTCGTAGAGCTTGACCGAGCCGTCGTAGGCGTTGACGACGGCCTTGACCGAGGAGCGGATGTAGTTGACCTCCTCGGACTCCTGCGTGGCCACGCCCTGGCCGGAGTAGGTGTCGTTGGTGGCCTCGGCCAGGTTGGTCCGGTCGGCGTAGGGGAAGTCGTTCGTCGTGGTGTAGCCGTCGACGATCCACACGATGTCGCCGTCGACGACCGCCGGGTACGGGTCGGCCTCGATGGTCAGGAACGGGGCGACGTCCTGGACGCGGTCGCGGATGTTGCGGTTGTACAGCAGCTGCGACTCGTCGTTGATCTGGCCCGAGAGCAGGAACCGCGGCTCCTGGAACTCCCAGGCGTACAGCAGGCGCGTGGTCCACGAGCCGATGTCGACCCCGCCGCCGCCCTGGTAGGTGGTGTAGCGGTCCGAGCCGATCTCCTCGGCCTCGGAGTCGTCGCTGTCCTCGGTGGTGACGGCGATGTCCGCGGGGCGGTCGTACTCGCGCGGCGTCTCGCCCTCGGGGACGCCGACGATCGCGTACTGGTTCTCGTCGGTCAGCAGCCCGTAGTAGATCTGGGGCCGGTCGACGTCGAGGAAGTCCTCGGTGGCCTCGCACTGCCCGGCCTCGGCGTCGTCGGAGCGCATGACGCCGTTCATGAAGTACGGGCCGCCGTTGCAGTTCTCGGTGCTCGACG
Source organism: Glycomyces arizonensis DSM 44726 (assembly GCF_000482705.1). Classification (GTDB taxonomy): domain Bacteria; phylum Actinomycetota; class Actinomycetes; order Mycobacteriales; family Micromonosporaceae; genus Glycomyces; species Glycomyces arizonensis. The sequence goes on from NZ_AXWO01000035.1 coordinate 16,194, forward strand.
CGGCGACGAAGCCCCAGCCGTGGGTGTAGACGGTGTGCTGGACGGTCCAGTCCTGCTGCTCGCCGGTCAGCTGGTCGGGGTTGAGCTCGCGCAGGCCGACCACGAAGTCCTCGGTGACCTCTTCGCCGTCCGCGTTGGTGTAGGTGTAGCGGTCGATGTCGAGCTTGTCGTTGAAGTCGTAGAAGCTGCGCGGCTGCTGGCGCTGGGTGAAGGCGTCGGAGACGATGAAGGGGTCGATCAGGCGCGTGTAGGGCACCGTCCCGGTGTCGGTCTCAAGCTGCTGGGCGTCGGGGGTGGAGGCGACGGAGTACGTCTCTCGCTCCAGCTCCTCCATGCCGTAGGCGTAGCGGGTGCCGTCGATGGTGTACTGGGCGTACTGGCCTTCGCGCTGGGGCCGGTTGGGTTCGACCTGGAAGTTGCGGACCACGGCCGGGTAGATGCCGCCGGCGGCGATCGCGGTGACCACGACCAGGCCGAGCGCGGCCCCGGGCAGGATGAACGATCTTGTGAAACCCCAGGAGAACACGAGGATGACGAGCGCCGCGACGACCGAGACCCAGATGAGCGCGTTCTTCGCGTTCATCAGGGCGGTCATCTCGGTGTAGCCGCCGCCGACGATGTTGGTGACCTCGTTCTCCTGCGTGGTGAAGTTGAACCGGTCGAAGTAGTAGGCGACGGCCTTGAGGCCGAGGAACAGCGCCACCAGGATCGACAGGTGGATGCGCGCGACGTTGGTCATGCGCTCGCCCTGGCCGGAGAAGCGCAGCGCCCCGTACAGGTAGTAGGCTCCCAGAGAGGCGATGATGCCGACGACGACGGCGGCGAAGCCGAAGCCGATGAGGAACTGCCAGAACGGCAGGCGGAACACGTAGAAGCCGGCGTCCATGTGCATGACCGGGTCGGTCCAGCCGAAGTCGCCTCCGGCGCGGAACAGCAGCCAGGTCTCCCAGCGGGACTGGGCGGACATGCCGGCGAAGATGCCGACGACGACGGCGATCCCGCCGATCCACCATCCGGCGCGGGGGGCGATCATCTCCCGGTAGCGTTCGAGGCCTTCCTGCTCGGAGGTGGCCGGCCAGGTGTCGGGCCGGAAGCGCCAGGCGAGGTAGAGGTTGAGGCCGGTCCAGGCGGCCATGGCGAGCGTGAACACGGCGAACAGCCCGATCCGGGTCCACATCATGGTCGAGAAGACGGCCGTGTACCCGACCGAGTCGTACCAGAGGTAGTTGGTGCGGAGGCTGACCAGCCAACCGAGCACCGACAGTAGCACGATGGCGGCCACGATGAGGATCAGTACATAGCGTCCTCGTCGGCTCATCCGTGGGGGCGTGGGCGTCCGATTCGCCACTCTAAGCAACTCCTTTGTGTCTCATCGCAACGACGAGTGGTGTTCAACAGGTCGCCACTGCTTCTCCAGCGGTGATGGACTCCAGTGCGGCGACCGCGTCCGTCAGGGTTTCCACCTTGACAATAGTCATGTTCTCGGGTGCGACCGAGACGGCGTCGGCACAGTTCGTGGCCGGGGAGAGGAACACTTCGGCGCCCGCGTCGGCGGCGGCCATGATCTTCTGCTGGATGCCTCCGATGCCGCCGACGTTGCCCTGGGGGTCGATCTCGCCGGTGCCGGCGACGGTGAGGCCGCCGGTGAGCTCGCCTTCGGTGACGGTGTCGACGATGCCGAGGGCGAAGATCATGCCGGCCGAGGGGCCGCCGATGTTGAGCGCCGAGGTGTCGATCTCGATGCCGTAGGGGTCTTCGCGGTTCAGTTGGAGTTCGGCCTCGCCGAGGGCGGCCGAGACGGTGGTCTTGGTGCCGTCGCGGTCGACGGTCACCTCGGTTTCGCCTTCAGCGAAATCTTCGAGATCGGTGAGGTCGTCGACGGGGGTGCCTTCGACTTGGAGGAGGATGTCGCCCTTGCTGAGGCCGCCGCCATCGGCGGCGGCGCGGATCTCGGCGGGCTGGTCGAGGTAGGCGAGCGCGGCCTGCTCGGCGTTGGACTGGGACTCGACCCAGTCGGCCTCCTGCTCGGCGGTGATCTCCTCCTGGCTCTGGTCGGGAGGATAGATGAGGTCGCGGGGGATGATGGCGTGCTCATCGGACATCCAGTAGCGCAGGGCCTGCGCGAGGGTGACGCTCTGCTTGACGCGCACCGTGGTCAGGCGCAGCTCGCCCGAGGTCTCGTACGAGACGTCGGCGGTGATGATCTGGTGTTCGACGTCGTCCTCGTCGGTGACGGCGCCGAGGACGTCCTCGGTGGGGCCGGGGCCCATGACCACGTAGGCGACGTCCATCGACAGCGACTGCCAGGTCAGCAGGGCTACCAGCGCCGCGCCGATGAGGACTGTTATTCCGCGCCTCTTCATGGCCGGAAGCCTACATGGCGGCAGCCATGTGGGCTTCCGGCTGTGAAGTCGGGAAGCGCAGCATGGGCGGAAGGTCCGCGAAGCGGACTCGCGCCCGACGCAGGAGGGCGGGACCTACATGGCGGCAGCCATGTGGGCTTCCGGCCGTGAAGTCGAGAAGCGCAGCATGGCCGGAAGGTCCGCGAAGCGGACTCGCGGGAATGGCGTCCATGAGGCACGGAAAACCCAGCGTGGCGATTCCCTAATTCGATGCGGCCCATTCCGCTATAAGCGGACGGCATAAGGCGCCTGAGATTGCCGGGCCGTGGTTATCAGGGGAGTCTCTGACGTACGGTTGGCGCATGGGCTCCGACATTCCATTCGGTTTCGGCAACCTGGGCGGCGACCTGCCTGACCCGAACGACCCGCGAGTGCAGCAGATGATGCAGCAACTCCAACAGATGATGGCGCAGTCGCTGTCCTCCGGCCCGGTCAACTGGCAGCTGGCCAAGCAGCTCGCCGAGTCCGAGCTGGCCGATGAGAACACCGTCGGCCCGGCCGACCAGGCCGCGGTCTCCGAGGCCGTGCGCCTGGCCGACCTGTGGCTCGACGGCGTCACCGACTGGCCGTCGGGCGTCTCGGCCACCGACGCCTGGACGCGCAAGCAGTGGATCTCGCAGACCGAGGACTCCTGGAAGCAGCTGGCCGAGCCGCTCGCCGGCCAGATGGGCGAGGCGATGCAGACGCTCGTGCCCGAGGAGATGTCGGGGATGCTCGGCCCGATGGCCGACCTGATGAAGGGCGTCGGCTCGGCGCTGTTCGGCGCCCAGATGGGGCAGGCGCTCGCCAAGCTCGCCGGGGAGGTCCTCTCCTCGACCGAGGTCGGCCTGCCGCTGGGGAAGACCGGCGTCGCCGCGATCCTGCCGGGCAACCTCACCGCCTACGCCGAGGGCCTGGAGCTCCCGGTCGAGGAGGTCCGGCTGTTCGTCGCGCTGCGCGAGGCCGCGACGCACCGGCTGTTCACGCACACGCCGTGGCTCCGCTCGCACCTGCTGGGCGCGCTCGAGGCGTACGCGCGGGAGATCCGCATCGACGAGGCCGCCATCGAGGAGGCCATGGCCGACATCGACCCGACCGATCCCGAGGCCGCGGCCACGATGGATCTGAGCGAGGTCTTCAAGCCCGAGGACACCGAGCAGCAGAAGGCGGCGCTGTCGCGGCTGGCGACGACGCTGGCGCTCATCACCGGCTGGATCAACGTGGTGGTCGCCGACGCCGCTGGTGAGCGGCTGCCCACGATGGATCGGCTCTTGGAGTCGGCCAGGCGCCGCCGGGCGACCGGCGGCCCGACGGAGCAGACGTTCGAGGCGCTGGTGGGGTTGCAGCTCGACCAGGGCAAGGTGGTGGCGGCCGAGCGGCTGTGGAGGTCGCTGGCCGAGGCGCGGGGCATCGAGGGGCGCGAAGCGGTGTGGGCGCACCCGGATCTGATGCCGAGCGCGGTCGATCTGGAGCATCCCGAGGGCTTCGCGACGGTGTCCGAGGCGCTGGGCGACCTGGACATGTCGATATTCGACCAGTTGGCGGTCAACGACCCGAAGCCGCCCGAAGAGGACGAGGACGACGAGAAGTAGCGTCCGGAGCGGTCTTCAGGCCGACGCTTCGGCGTCGGCGATGCCTTCGAGGTAGCCGCGTGCCCGCTCGGCCTTGGAGTAGCGGCTGACCAGGTCCCAGAAGGGCCGCGAGTGGTCGGGGTGGACCAGGTGCGCGAGCTCGTGGAGCAGGACGTAGTCGATGACCCATGAGGGCATCATGGTGATCCGGCGCGAGATCCGGATGGTGCCGTCGTCGGGGGTGCACGAGCCCCAGCGCCGCTGCTGGTTGTCGACCCATTTGACGCTGACGGGGAGGGCGCACTCGGGGTGGTCGGGGTAGTAGCGCCTGGCGAGTCTGACGGCTCTGGCTCTGAGCGCGGTGTCGCTCGCGCGGCCGTCGCGGGCCTCGCGGCGGCGCAGTCGTTCGAGCATGTGGTCGATCCACTCGCGCTCCTCGGTCTCCGAGAAGGTGCTGGGGATCATGACGACGACGCGGCCTCGTTCCTCGTAGGCCGCCACGGTGGCACGGCGCCGGGATGAGCGCCGCACTTCAACGGGGGGATGCACTTTGCGCGCCATGACCGCACATTAATCCCTAGGAGTGACAATCGCATAACACGAAAGTCGAGATTATGTGGGTCATGCCGTAAACATCACGAAAGTCCCCTCGCCAGTTTCCCGGTATCCGGGACGAAGCGAGGGGGAGGGCGTCCTTGGCGAAAGCAGCGGGTCCTAAGGTGACCCGCGCGAGCGTGGTCACGACGCCTTGCCGAGAATCCGGTTCATCTTGGTGCCGCACTTCGGGCACGTCCCCTTGGCCATCCGGCGCCCGGAGTCGGACACGACCACATGGCCCTCGAAGTCTCGCTTCTGACGGCACTTGACGCAGTAGCCGTTGTAAGTCTCGGTAGCTTGAGCCACTGGTATCCCCCTTGCTGTCAACGGTCACGCTGTGCGACCGCCTGGCCTCAGAATGCCACATATTTCACAGCTGTAAGTCCCGCCGCGCCGCTTCACCCGTGTGGGGTACCCCCGAACGCGAGCCTCACCCGCACGGGGGGCGAAATACGGTGTCGGCGTGAGAGCATGGGGAACGTGAGCGACAGGCATGGAAACACCCATTCGAGCGACGACCTTCCTCGGCGGGCCTTCTCCCGGGGCATGAAGCTCGCCTCCCTGCCGCTGGGTCTGGCCGGACGCGCAACCGTCGGGTTCGGCAAGCGGGTCACCGGCCTGGCGGACGAGATCCTCGGCGAGCAGGCGCAGCGACGGACCGCCGAGCACCTGTTCAGCGTGCTCGGGCAGCTCAAGGGCGGGGCGATGAAGCTCGGTCAGGCCCTGTCGGTCTTCGAGGCGGCGCTCCCCGAGCATCTGGCCTCCCCGTACCGGCAGGCCCTGACGAAGCTCCAGAACGCGGCGCCGCCGCTGCCGGCCGCCAGCGTCCACGGCGTGCTCGCGCGGCAGATCGGCGATGACTGGCGCGAGCGGTTCGCCTCCTTCGACGACACCCCGGCCGCGGCGGCGAGCATCGGCCAGGTCCACCGGGCGGTGTGGCACGACGGGCGCGAGGTGGCCGTCAAGATCCAGTACCCGGGCGCGGGCGACGCGCTGCGGTCGGACCTGCGCCAGCTGGCGCGGATCGCGCCGCTGTTCAAGGTGCTGCAGCCGAACTTCGACGTCAAGAAGCTCACCGTGGAGCTGCGCGAGCGGCTGCTGGAAGAGCTCGACTACGAGCTGGAGGCCCAGGCGCAGCGCCAGTTCGCCGACGCCTACCGCGGCGACGGGCAGATCCGCGTCCCGGAGGTCGTCCACGCCAGCTCCGAGGTGCTCGTGACCGAGTGGGTCAGCGGGACGCCGCTCGCGGAGGTGATCGCCGAGGGCACGCCCGAGATGCGGGACCGGGCGGGGCTGCTGCTGGCGACGCTGCACTTCTCGGCGCCGAAGCGGGCCGGGCTGCTGCACGCCGACCCGCACCCGGGGAACTTCGCGCTGGGCGACGACGGCCGCCTGATCGTCTACGACTTCGGCGCGGCGGCGCGGATGCCGGGCGGCATGCCGATCCAGGTGGGGCGTTTGACGAAGCTCACACTGGAGGGCAAGTCCGAGGAGGTCGTCGAGGGGCTGCGCAGGGAGGGCTTCGTCCCCGCGGACCTGGAGATCGACGCCCCGGCGATCATGGACTTCCTGCTGCCGATGCTCGAACCGCTGGGGGTCGAGGAGTTCCAGTTCTCGCGGGAGTGGCTGCGCAAGGAGAGCACGCGGCTGACGAACCAGAAGTCGGAGGCGTACAAGCTGGGCAAGCAGCTGAGCTTCCCGCCGTCGTATCTGCTGATCCACCGGGTGACGATGGGCTCGATCGGGGTGCTGTGCCAACTCGGCGCCCGGGGCCGCTGGCGGGACATCCTCGAAACCTGGCTCCCCGGCTTCGCCGACCCCGGCCAAGAGGACGACACCCCCGAGCTGGAGGCGTGACCCGAGCGCTCGTCGACGATCCGCCCATAATCCCGGGCCCCGCGCTGGAGACGTGACCGGAGGGCCCCCTGGAGTTGTCCACAGGCACGACCGGAGTGACAGTTACTCACTCCGGTCTCTCTTTATTGTCCTGACCAGCGAAGACATCACTGGCCTCAAAAGTTATCCACAGGCCGAAAACTTTTCCTTGCGCCCTCTTGACAACTCGGGTGATGATCTTGCGAAAACCTCGAACTGGCTTTACTCGTCCTCTGTAGGCCGGCGGTGCTAGTGGGATCCGCGGACACCGCCATAGAAGATCGCGCGCGGGTAGCTCCCGCGCGCGGCGCCTGCAGAGGACCCCTCCCCCGGGGAAGCGGGGGTGTCGGCCCGTCCGGACGGGCCGACACCCCCGCCCACACGAAACGCCTTCCCCCGCCCGCCTGTGATGCCCGGCCGCATCCCAACCGGCGAGGTCGGCGCAGCGAGCCCCACAGGGGCCTTGCGGCGATCGCCGCCCGGATACAACGAGAGGGGCCCATCCCTGTCGGGATGGACCCCTCTAGCCAACGCATTCGTTGCGGCTTCAAAGCCTGCCACGGCGGTGCTTGCGAGCCGTAAATTCGGTTCGAGCATGCCCGGCTTCCTTCCACAGACTCCGCATCCGGATGCGTCCGACGCGTCCGAACAGCAGGTTCGCCGAGCCCACGGCCCGACCTGCCTCGACCTCCCTGATCGGCAGTTCGAAGTCCTGGGAGCCGACGTCACGCTTGAGGTGGCGGCTCAGGTAATCGACCGTCACGACACATTCACCCCCGCCAACGCGAGTTCGGCGGTCCGCGCGTCGAGCTCGGCCTGCGCCGCCTGCTCGATGACGGCGGCGTCCTTGCGGGGCCGTCCGCGGGGCCGCTTGCGGGCGACGACGGCGCCCTTCTCGAAGATCTCGCCGCCCCAGACGCCCCACGGCTCGTGGCGCTCGAGGGCCCCGGTGAGGCACTCCACGCGCACCGGGCAGTCGGCGCACAGGGACTTGGCGAATTCGAGTTCCGTCGGGGACTCCGAGAACCACAGGTCCGCGTCGTATTCGCGGCAGGGCAGGTCGCTGCCGGTCTCGCAGGCCTGCTCGCGGAGCTCAGGTCCGATGAGGGTGTCGGTCATGAACTCGGTCTCCTCTCTCATTTCGATCGGCATCGTGCTCGATGAAGTCGGTCGCGTCCGTACTTGTTGAGGACTCAATTGCTTCGCAATCTGTCTCGTTTTCGTTCTTTGCCTTGCTGTGGGCTTCGCGACCTGGTCTGATGCCATAAAAAATGGCCGCGATCCCTGTGGCGGGAGTCGCGGCCTCGAGAGGTCCGATGGGGCTTCTGAATAAGCCCCTCAGGTGTTCTCGAGGCGGTCTCCCGCGGGTGGCGCCGTGGCGCTTGAGGCCGACGCTCGGCTGGGCCTGCCAGTCGGCGATGCCGACGGCGGAGCCGTCCCGAACGCGTCCGATAAACGCGACAGCGCCCATATCGGTGCTGTGGACATTCGTCGTGCCCTCGACCGTCGTGAGTTCGAGGACGGCAGAGGGCAGAGTGATGCCACGGACCGGAGCGGGGACGGGTGCGAGCCGGCAATAGACGGCGCCAGTGGGCAGCATCGTCTCCGCGCGCGTGCCTGGGAAGTCATTTGTCAGCAACACTGTCAGCCTCTCCTTCCTTCGTCCGTGGTCGTCATGGGTCTACATCTCCTCTTGCCGCTGGTGAGGCGCATACCTCACCCCGGCATGCGCAACGCTACGCCCGCTTGCCTCGGGAGCGCAACGCCTTTTTCGGGGAGTCGTCAAAGAATTTTCTTGCAAGTGATCATCGGTGTCAGTTCCCGTCACTTGAGACCGCAACCGCTTCCTCGACAGTGCCGCCGTTGACCAGGCACAACACCGCGGGGCCGTACTTGTCGAGTTTGGATTTGCCGATGCCGTGGAGGGAGGCGAGCTCAGTGTCGGATGCCGGACAGCGCTCCGCTATGGCGATCAAGGTCACATCCGTGAAGACCGTGAAGGCCGGCTTGCCGCCTTCCTTGGCGATGGTGACGCGCCACTCCCGCAGCCGCTCGAACAGCTCTTCGTCCATTGTCGCCGGACAGTCGGCGCAATGTCCGAGCTTGCGGTCGCGCGCGTCGGTCAGCGGCTTGCCGCAGCCCGAGCAGTCGAGCACCTTCGCGGGCTTCTTGGTCCGCTGGCGCGGACCGGCCGCCGAGGGCTCCGGCGCGCGGGGGAACCCGCCGAGCCCGAGCGGGGCCAGGAAGCGGCTGAGCTTGCGTTCGCGCCCACCGGGGTTGCGCGACAGCCCATATGAGAGTTGCAGCCATTCGCGGGCGCGCGTGATGCCCACGTACAGCAGCCGCCGCTCCTCCTCCCGGGCCTCGTCGGTGCGGGCGAACGTCGTCGGAAGCGTCCCGTCGGCCAGGCCGACGAGGAAGACCGCGTCCCACTCCAGGCCCTTGGCCGAGTGCAGGCTCGCGAGGGTCACCCCTTCGACGGCGGGGGCGTGCTGCTCCGAGGCTCGGCGGCCGAGCTCGGCGCAGAACTCCTCCAGGGTCGGGCCTCGGTCTTCTCCTTCGGAGTCGGCCGTGCTCTCGTCTTCGCGGCTTGCCTCGTATTGCCTTGCGAACTGATCGGCGAGTCCCGCCAGGGCCGCCACCGCCTCGTACTGCTCGCGCTGCGCCCCACCGGAGGGCGCCGCGCCCGGCCGCCAGCCGACCGCCTCCAGCGCCGCCGGGACGGCCTCGGCCAGCGGCAGCTCGCCGATGTCGTTCTTGGCCGCCGCACGCAAGGCCACCACGGCCTGGCGCACCTCGGGCCGGTCGAAGAACCGCGCCGCGCCGGTCACCACGGTCGGCACCGCGTAGGAGGCCATCGCCTCCTCATATGCCTGCGATTGGGCGTTGGTGCGGTACAGCACCGCGATCTGCGAGGGGCTGGTGCCGTCGGCGATGAGCTGCGAGCAGCGCCGGGCGACCATCTCGGCCTCCTCGGCCTCGTCTTTGAACGTCTCGGCGAACACCTCGCGCCCGGACGGGCGCTGGCCGATCAGTTCGAGCCGCATCGCCGCCTCGCGGCCCTTCGATTCGCCGATGATGCTGTTGGCCAGGCCCACCACCTGCGGCGTGGACCGGTAGTCGCGCACCAGGCGCACGAGGGCGGCGTCGGGGTAACGGCGGGTGAAGTCGAGCAGGTACCGCGAGGTGGCGCCGGTGAAGGAGTAGATGGTCTGGCTGGCGTCGCCGACGACGGTGAGGTCGTCCCGGTCGCCGAGCCAGGCGTCGAGCAGCCGCTGCTGGAGCGGGGTGACGTCCTGGTACTCGTCGACGACGAAGAACCGGTACTGGCTGCGGATCCGGTCGGCGGCGGCCTCGTCCTCGCCGATCATGTCGGCAGTGTGGGCGAGGACGTCGGCGAAGTCCATCAGCCCGGCCCGCTGCTTGCCCTCGACGTAGGCGGCGTAGACCTTGGCGACGTCCTCGGGGGCGGCGGGGGCGTCGCGCCCGAGCTTCGCGATGGTCGCGGCGTAGTCGTCCGGGCCGATCAGCGACGATGCGGCCCATTCGATCTCGGTGGCGAGGTCGAAGTTCTTGGCGCGGGAGGTCTTGAGTCCGGTGCGGGCGGCGGCGATGGCGACGAACTTGAGGGCGGAGTCGACCAGTTCGGGCATGCCGCCGCGGAAGTGCCGGGCGCCGAAGTAGCGCAGCTGCCGCAGCGCCGCGGAGTGGAAGGTGCGGGCGTTGACGCCGGTGACGCCGAGCCCGCGCAGCCGGTCGCGCATCTCCCCCGCGGCCCGCGCGGTGAAGGTCACAGCGGTGACGTGCTGGCCTCGCAGGTCGCCTCGCCTTACGCGCCAAGCGATCCGGTGCGTGACGGCGCGGGTCTTGCCGGTGCCGGCGCCCGCGAGGATGCACACCGGCCCGGCGTCGGCGGTCACCGCCTCGCGCTGCTCAGGGTCGAGATCGGCTAGGAGGTGATCGAGTTCCCGGTCGCGCGAAGTCACCCCGACAGTGTCGCAGAGCCCTGTGACAGGACCCGGGGCCCCGTCCGCGGCGGGGTGTGCGCGCCGCCACGTCTCGCGCGGCTGCGCGCGGAATGCCGCGGGCGCGCACGGCGTTAGGGTTCATGACGAAGGAGGATCCATGATCACCATGTACAGCACCACGTGGTGCGGTTACTGCAAGCGGTTGAAGATCGGGCTCGATCGGGAGGGCGTCCTGTACAAGGAGGTCAACATCGAGGACGATCCGGAGGCCGCCGAGTGGGTCATGGGCGTCAACGGCGGCAACCAGACCGTGCCCACGGTGCGGGGGACCGCCCCGTCGGGCGAGGAGTTCGCGCTGACCAACCCGAGTGTGAGCCAGATCAAGGCGGCGCTCGGCGTCTGAGGCCGGGACGGCCGCGCCCCATCGACGCGGTCCCTTTCTCACATCTGACGCGCATCGGCCCCTGTCACCGCACGGTGGCGGGGGCCGCGTTCGTTTCGGGCGAAGCGGGTTCGTCCTGGCGCAGCATCCGGCGCCCCACGGGGGCGAGCGCGATCCAGAGCACGATCGCGGTGAGGAGCATGTTGCCGCTGTAGGGCAGTTCGACGGCGGCCTCGCCGGCGCCGATCGCGATGGCGGCGGTGACGAGGACGGCCGTGAGGGCGGGGACGCGGCGCAGCGCGGCCGCCTGGATGGACAGGATCACCAGGCCGAGGAACAGCAGGGACGGGACGACCGAGTAGACCGCCGCTTCGACGAGGGGGTTGGCGGTGACCTGGTCGGAGTGCGCGCTCATCTCGGCCGGGGTGGCGGTGGCGAATCCGTTCCACAGGTCGACGATCATCTGCGCGGTGACGGCGGCACCGCCGATGAGCGTGAAGGCGAGGGCGAATCCGGCGAGGAGGCGCCCGGCCAGGCTGCGGGCGCCGATGGTCCGGTGGATCCCGGCGAACCCCACCACGAGCATGAGGTAGCCGGGCAGCCAGATCAGGTGGGCGATGGTCCAGTACGGTTCGCCGCCGCCTTCGCCGCCGAGGCGCATGGCGGCCCAGCCGAGCAGGACGCCGATCGGGGCGAGGACGAGGGAGGCGCCCGCGGCACGGGTGAGTTTCGGGTTCTTGGTGGTCACGCCTCGAGCGTATAGTTGCAGAATTTTTTATGCAAGTATTTTTCTGCAACCTTTTCGCCGCCCGACCCGCCTCCGCCGTCCGCCTATGATCGAGTGATGTCCCAGGCGCCCATCGAACACTCGCCGGCGGCCTTGAAGGCCCTCTCCAGCGCCCTGCGCCGCAAGATCCTGCACCACCTCGGCGTCCACGGGCCGGGGAACTCGACCACGATCGCCCGGGCCGTCGACGAGAGCACCGGCACCACGAGCTACCACCTGCGGGTGCTCGCCGACGCGGGGCTGGTGCGCGAGATCCCCGAGCGCGCCAAGGGCCGCGAGCGCTGGTGGGGCGTCGTGCGCGGCGACCGGCGGATGCCCGCTCCGGCCTCGCTGTCCGAGGACGACCGCCTGGCCGCCGCGGCGCTGCGGCGCTCGATGATGGCCGAGGACCTCGAACTGCTGCAGCTCGGCTACGAGATCGCCGAGCGCGACCGGGACGCCGCTCAAGGCTCGCGCTCGGGCGGGTACGCGACCAAGGCGGAGCTCCAAGCGTTCCACGACGAGTACCTCGCCCTGCTGCACCGCTACCTCCATCCTCCGGAGGACGCGCCCGAGGGCGCCGTCCCGGTGGTCGTGCGCTGGTACGCCTTCCCCGATCCGCGGGTGTGAGGCCCTGCTGCGGCGCACCGGGACGCGGGAAAAGTCGAGCCCGGCGCTTGACTTGTGCCACATGCCGAGACTATGGTCACGTTTAGGACACAGAGCCGGTAACATGCTCTATAGTTGAGTCGTCAAGCTTGCTTGGCTGCTTCGAGGGGTGGCAGCCAAGCATTCAGGCCCGGGATGGATCCGTCCCGGGCCTTTTCTCTGCCCCGGATCCGCCAGCGCGACGGACGCCCCGAACCCGTTCCCGGCCAAGGCCGTCGCCCCCGCCCGCCATGAGGAGCCGCCCGATGTCGTCGCCCCGAGCCGCCCTCGGCGTCGCCCTGATCATGCTGTCGTCGGTGTTCTTCGGCGTCTGCGGCCCGTTCGGGAAGACCGTCATCCAGTCGGGCCTGGAACCGGTCCAGGTGACGTGGCTGCGCATCGTCGGCGTCGGCCTCATCGCCGTCGCCGCCGCTGCCTGGCCGCTGCTGCGCCTGCGCCGCGGCGGGACGAGGCCGCCGCTGGCGACGCTGGTCCTGTTCGGGCTCACCGCCGTCGCGGGCGTCCAGGCCTGCTACTTCATCGCCGTCGAGCGCCTCCCGGTCGGCATCGCCCTCCTGCTCGAGTTCATGGGCCCCATCGTCGTGGTCGCGTGGGTCCGGTTCGTGCGCCGCAGCCCCCTGCCGCGCGCCGCCGTGATCGGCGCGCTGCTCAGCCTCGCGGGGCTGTGCATCGTCGTCGAGGTCTGGTCGGGCCTGCGGCTGGACGCCGTCGGGCTACTGGCCGGGTCGGCCGCCGCGGCCTGCCAGGCCACCTATTTCCTCTCCGGCGAGCGGCTCACCGCGAAGGTCGACGTGCGCGTCATGCTCGCCGTCGGCTTCACCGTCGGGGCCCTCGCCCTCGCGCCGCTGGCCGCGCCGTGGGCGCTGGACTGGGCGTCGCTGTCCTCGCCGGTGTCGCTCGGCGGCCTGGAGACCACCAGCGTGGTCAGCCTCGTCGCGCTCGTCGCCTCCACCGCCGTCGCGTACGTGCTCGGCCTGACCGGGCTGCGGTTCCTGTCCGCGCCGGTGGCCGGGGCGCTCGGGTACGCCGAGGTCGTCGTGGCCGCGCTGTCGGCGTGGCTGCTGCTCGGCGAGGCTTTGACGGGGCCGCAGATCGTCGGCGGCCTGGTCGTCGTCGCCGGGGTCGTCACCGCCCAGCGGGCCGTCGCGAAGCGCCGCGCCCCCGCCGAGGAGCAGCTCACCGAAGCGGTGGTCTAGCCTTCGGCGAGCCAGCCCTCGATGAGGAAGCGGGCCACCGAGATCCGTATCGCGCTCGGCGTGTCCTCATCGGTCTCGATCCACATGCGGCGCACCTCTTCCCTGGTGAACCAGCGGGCGTCGACGATCTCGTCCTCTTGGACGCGCACCTCCTGGCTCGGGTCGGCGCTCGCCCGGTAGGCGAGCATGAGCGAGCGCGGGTAGGGCCACGGCTGGCTGGAGACGTAGGCGAGCCGGTCGAGCTTGAGGCCGGTCTCCTCCCCCACCTCGCGGTGGACGGCGGCCTCGGCGGACTCGCCCGGTTCGACGAACCCGGCGATGCACGCGTAGCGGGCGGCGCGCCGCACCGACCCCTGCGGCGGCTTGGCGCCGCCGTAGCGCTGGTGCTGGGCGAGCAGGACCCGGTCGGCGCCGTCGTCGATGAGGACGATGACGGCCGGGTCGGTGCGCGGGAAGACGCGGTCGCCCGCACCGGTCTCCAGCTCCCATCCCGCCTGGGCCGGGGCGAGCGCCTCCCCGGTCGTCGGATGGTAGCGGTAGGCCGATCGCCAGTGCATCATCGCGATGGCCTCGACGGCGACCGCGAGGTCGCGCCGGTCCCAGTGGCCGCCGATCCAGCGGGTGCGCAGGCCGTCGGGGACGGCCGTGATGACGGCGAACACGGGCGGGTCCTCGCCGCCGAGGTAGACGCGCTCGCCTTCGGGCGCGGTCTCGGCGTCGTGGTAGTGCAGGCCGTCTTCGTCGGCGTCGATGCGGTCGGCCTCGGGGTCGCAGGCGACGATCTGGGCCCGGGTCCAGGCGTCGGCGAGCCAGTCGGGTTCCCAGCGGTGCTCGGCGTGCCGGTCGAGCGCCTCGACCGCCAACGGCGGGCGGTTCACAGGACCTCGATTTCGGCGGTCTCGGACAGCGGCCCGGTGACCTCGGCGCCGTCGCCGAGGACGACGGTGACCGCGCCGTCGGGGCTCATCCGCTCGGCGGCGACGCGTTTGATGTCGGCCGGGGTGACCGCGCGCAGCCGCTCGGAGTGCTCGGCGAGCCATGACAGCGGCAGGCCGCAGGCGGCGAGCGCGGACGTGTAGTTCGCGATGCCGGACTGGGTGGCGGTGGCGAGCTTGACCGAGCCGAGCGCGTAGCGGCGGGCCAGGTCGAGCTCGGCCTCGTCCGGGGCTCGCTCGGCCATGCCGCGCAGCTCGGACACGACTTCGGCGAGCGCGGGCGCGGTCACCTCGGTGGCGACGTCGACGCTGGTGAGCTGCACCGATCCGGCCGGCGAGTGGTCCACTCTGGATCTTGGCGAGTAGCCGTAGCCCTTGGTCTCGCGCAGGTTCATGACCAGGCGCGAGGTGAAGTACCCGCCGTAGATGAGGTTCGCCAGGTGCTGGGCGGCGTTGTCGTCGTGGGTGCGCCCGACGGCCGGGTAGGCGATGCGGATCGCGGACTGGACCGATCCGGGCCGGTCGACCAGGACGACCGGGCCGGGCACGAGGCTCGGCAGCGGCTCCATGTGCCGCGGCTCGCCGGAGCCGTTCCAGGCGGCCAGCGACTTCTCGACGGCGGCCAGGGCCGCGTCGGGGTCGATGTCGCCGACGATGACCAGGCGCGAGCCGTCCGGGTGGAGGCGGGAGGCGTGGAGCGCCCGGACGTCGTCGCGTACGACGGCGGCGACCTCGGCGGCGGTCGGCTGCTGGTGGCCGTACGGGTGGTCGCCCCACAGCCTGGCGTCGAGCGCGCGGGAGACCTGGAAGTCGGGCTGCTGCTCGGCGACGGAGAGGCCGTCGATGATGCGGGACTGCTCGACGGCGAGCGGCGCCTCGGGGTAGTCGGCGGCGACGAGGATGTCGCCGAGGATGTCGAGCAGTTCGCTCAGTCCGCTGGCGAGGCAGGTGCCGGAGACGGCGAGCCGGTCGGGGTCGGCCCCGGCGCCCAGGCTCCCGCCGACGCCTTGGAGGCGCTGGGCGATCTCGGTCATCGTCGCCGACTCGGTGCCGGCGAACAGGGCCGCGGACAGGACGTCGGCGACGGCGAGGTCGGCGTGCGCGGCGGGGATCGACAGCCGCACTTCGGCGATCGGGACGCCGGGCCGGCGGACCAGCGTCACCGACAGGCCGTTGGGCAGGACGCGCTCGACCGGCGTCGGCAGGGCGAGCGGGACTTCCGGTGCGAGGCCGGGAACGGCGGTGCTCACTGGTTTCCTCCGGGAACGACTTCGATGACGGCGCGGCGGTTCTGGGTCATGGCCTCGGCGGCCCGCGCGACCGACTCGGCGGTGACCTCGCCGAGCAGCGTGGCGAACCGGGTGGCGTAGCGGGCGTCGCCGTGGAAGACCTCGGCGGTGGCGAGGCGGCGGGCGCGGCCCATGACCGAGTCGTCGCTGCGCAGCAGCTGGGCGGCGACGCGGGCCTTGATGCGGCCGAGCTCGGCCTCGTCGACGCCGCCCGCGACGCGCGCGAGCTCTTCGCCGACGGCGGCCATGACGGTGTCGGCGTCGCCGGTGGGCGGCAGGAACGCCTGTATGAGCAGGGCGGTGGGGCCTCTGGAGGCGAACGGCTCGGCCATGAAGGTGGCGTGGGCGGCGACGGCGGTGGCGGTGCGGTCGCGGTGGATGAGGCGCTCGACCAGGCGGGAGGCGTCGCCGTCGGTGAGCAGTTCGCCGAGGACGACGTAGGGCAGGAAGTCGGCCAGTTCGGTCACCGGGTCGGGGACGCGCCAGGCCATGGCGACGGCCGGGAGCGTGGCGCGTTCGTCCACGTAGGATTCGCGGCGCTCGGTGGTCAGGTCCGGCTCGGCGAAGGAGGGCAGCACCGGCGCGGTGCGGGCCTCGACGCCCGCGAAGTGCCGCTCGACCAGGGCGCGGGCGGTCTCGGGCTCGAAGTCGCCCGCGACGGAGAGGACGGCGTTGGAGGCCGGATAGAAGGCGTCGAAGAACGCCTGCGCGTCGTCGACGGTGGCGGCCTCCAGGTCGCCGAAGGAGCCGTAGCCGTCGTGGGCGTTGGGGAAGGTGTCGAACATGACCGGCGGGAGCTTGAGCCAGGGGAAGCCGCCGTAGGGGCGGTTGAGGACGTTGACCCTGATCTCCTCTTTGACGACGCTGACCTGGTTCTCCAGGTTCTCCTCGGTGATGGCCGGGCCCCGCATGCGGTCGGCCTCCAGGAACAGGGCCAGCTCCAGGCCGTTGGCCGGGAGCAGGTTGAAGTAGTCGGTGTAGTCGATGTGGGTCGAGCCGTTGAACGTGCCGCCCGCGGACTGGACGTGGCGCATGTGCTCGGCCTTGCCGACGTTGTGCGAGCCCTGGAACATCATGTGCTCGAACAGGTGCGCGAATCCGGTCCGGCCTTCTGGCTCCGAGCGCATGCCCACGTCGTACACCACCGCCACGCCGACCACCGGCGCGCCGGGGTCGGGGGCCAGGACCACCCGCAGTCCGTTGTCGAGGCGGAACGTCTCGATCGCGAACGCCGGTGCGGGAATCGTCGCAACAGTCATGGCCAGACCCTATCTCACGCGACCGCGCGTTGTTGATCACAGAAACTTGGATCCCGCGCGTGCACCTGCTTCACTTGCGAACTGTGAACAGGCAGCACACGACCCGCCACCGCGACGCGCGACGCGCCGCGGCCTCGTGCTGCCGAATGTGCGGCCGCTGAGGGCCCCCACGTCCGCCGCGCCCCGAAGCGGCAGCGAACCCACAGCGAAAGCGATCCTTCCTCCCATGTCTGAGCCCAGCATCAGCCTGTCCGGCGTGCGCAAGCGCTTCGGCGACACCGTCGCGCTCGACGGCGTCGACCTCGACGTCCAGCCGGGCGAGATCTTCGGCATCCTCGGGCGCTCCGGCGCCGGCAAGTCGACGCTGCTGCGCACCGTCAACCTCCTCACCAGGCCCGACGCGGGGACCGTCCGCGTCGACGGGGCCGAGCTCACCGCCCTGTCCGGGCGCGAGCTGCGGGCCGCCCGCGCCAAGACCGCGATGATCTTCCAGCATTTCAACCTGCTGTCCAACCGCAACGCCGCGTCCAATGTGGCGCTGCCGTTGCGCCTGGCGCGCACCCCCCGCGCCCGGCGCCGCGCCCGAGCGCTCGAACTGCTCGACCTGGTGGGCCTGGCCGACAAGGCCCGCGCCTACCCCGGGCAGCTCTCGGGCGGGCAGCGCCAGCGCCTGGCGATCGCCCGCGCCCTGGCCGCCGAACCGGCGGTGCTGCTCTCCGACGAGGCCACCAGCGCGCTCGACACCGACACCACCGACGAGATCCTCGACCTGCTCGCGCGGCTCAACCGCGAGCTCGGGCTGACGGTCCTGCTCATCACCCACGAACTCGAGGTCATCACCCGGATCTGCCACCGCGCCGCGGTGATGGAGGCCGGGCGATTCGCCGAGACCGGTCCGGTGCCCGAGCTCCTGGCCGACCCGGCCACGCGCCTGGGTTCTTCGGCGCGGCGCCTGGCCGCGCGCCTGCTCGGCGAGGAGGCCGTGCGATGAACGACCGGCTCGGCGAGCACCTCACCGAGGCGTTCTGGGAGACCCTCCACATCGTCGGCGTCTCCGGCGCTTGGACGCTGCTGGGCGGCCTGCTCCTCGGCACGGTCCTCTACGTCACCTCCAAGACCGGGCCCCGTCCGCTGGCCGCGGTGAACGCGCCGCTGGGCCTGGCGGTCAACGTCGGCCGCAGCGCGCCGTTCGTGCTGCTCATGGTCGCGGTGGTGCCGCTGACCAGGGCCCTGACCGGCACCACGATCGGCACCGAGGCGGCGATCGTGCCGCTCGCGGTGGCGTCGATCCCGTTCTACGCGCGATTGGTCGAATCCGCGCTCCTCGAAGTCCAGCCGGGCCTCATCGAGGCGGCCCGGTCCATGGGCGCGGGCGTGACGGCCCTGGTGTGGCGCGTGGTGCTGCCCGAGGCGACGCCGGGCCTCATCCGGGGCTTCACCGTGACGCTCGTCGCGGTCGTCTCGTACTCGGCGATGGCCGGGATCGTCGGCGGCGGCGGGCTGGGCGACCTGGCCTACCGCTACGGCTACCAGCGGTTCGAGACCGCGTACATGATCTGGCCGCTGGTGATCCTCGTCGTGCTCGTGCAGCTGTTCCAGATCCTCGGCGACCGGTGCGCCCGCACCCTCGACCGCCGATAAACCAGTAATTCCCATCCCACAAGGAGAAAACCATGTCCACTCGTCGTGCCCTCGCGGGCGCCTCCATCGCCGCCGCCACCGCGCTGGCCCTGACCGCCTGCGGCTCCGACTCGGACGAGCCGGCCGAGACCGACGGGACGGTCACCGTCGCCGCGACCTCCGTCCCCCACGCCGAGATCCTCCAGTTCATCAGCGACGAACTCGCCGCGGACGCCGACCTCACGATCGAGATCGAGGAGTTCAGCGACTACGCGCAGATCAACCCGGCCACCGAGGACGGCTCGGTGACCGCGAACTACTTCCAGACCCTCCCCTACCTGGAGGAGTTCAACGAGCAGCACGGCACCGACCTGACCGAGATCGCGCCGGTGCACATCGAGCCGCTCGCGCTGTACTCCAGCAGCGTCGACACCCTCGAGACGCTCCCCGAGGGCGCGCAGGTGGCGATCCCGAACGACGCCTCCAACGGCGGCCGGGCGCTCGCCCTCTTGGCCGACGCGGGCCTGATCACGCTCGCCGAGGGCGTGGACGTGACCGTGGCCACCGAGGACGACATCGCCGAGAACCCGCTGAACCTCGAGATCGTGCCCGTCGAGGCGCCGCAGCTGCCGCGCACGCTCGAGGACGTCGACGCGGCGGTCATCAACGGCAACTACGCGCTCGAAGCGGACCTGAGCCCGGCCGAGGACGCTTTGTACAGCGAGTCCGCCGAGGGCAACCCGTACGCGAACTACCTGGTGACCACGGCCGCGAACGCCGAGAACGAGGACGTCCTCAAGCTCGCCGAGCTGCTCCAGTCCGACGAGGTGAAGCAGTTCATCGAGCAGACCTACACCGACGGATCGGTCATCCCGGCCTCCTGAGGCCCGGCCCAACCCGGTTGCACCGGCCAGGACGCGACACGTAAGATGGTTGCGGCCAGGCCGGGCAACGGGTCTGGCGAAGGGGCGTGGCGCAATTGGTAGCGCATCGGTCTCCAAAACCGAGGGTTGCAGGTTCGAGTCCTGTCGCCCCTGCAAGACCAGCATTATCCGAACACCGGGCCGTGATGAACGGCCCGGTGTTCGTCATTTCGGGCCCCAAATGACTGCGTTGCTCGGGCAGCAGGGGCGTGAACGGCGACCGGATCTCATCGGCGCTGACCTTTGGCTCGCCGGTCGCTTCATCGACGTAGACGAACAGTCGTTTGAAGAAGGACCTGTGGAAGGTCTTGTGGAAATCCTCTGGCACCGTCCTTAGCAGCCGCCGAGGATCATCCAGCAGTTGCAGCAGTATCGCGATCGCCTCGCCAGCACGCTCCACCTTGGTTTCGCCAACCTCAGCCAGACGTTCATCGATTGCCGCCAGCTCATCGCGGACCCGCCGCATCTTGACTTCGAGCCGGTCCTGCGGCCATTCAGGGTTCCCGACCAGATCGAGCAGGTGGTCCTGTTGGCTGACCAGCCGGTCGTGTTCGGCCTCCAGGTTCCGCCTCAGCGAAGCCGACAGCGAGCCCTTCTCCCGCAGCGCCTTGTCGATAGCGGCCCGAAGTTCTGCCGCAGTTGATGGCGGGACATTCAAGGTCGCATAGTGCGCGGCGACCGCAGCCTCGATTTTCGCGACAGGCATCCTGGGCGTCTGGCAGTGCTTTCCTGCCTTGCCGCTGCATAGGAAGTACGAGTACACGATGCCGCGCCGGTTCTTCACCGTGTCGAGGTAGAAGCGCGTGCGGCAGTTTGCACACCACAGAAGCCCCTTCAGCGGATGGTCGTGGACGCGCTCACG
Organism: Glycomyces arizonensis DSM 44726; assembly: GCF_000482705.1. Classification (GTDB taxonomy): domain Bacteria; phylum Actinomycetota; class Actinomycetes; order Mycobacteriales; family Micromonosporaceae; genus Glycomyces; species Glycomyces arizonensis. The sequence goes on from NZ_AXWO01000035.1 coordinate 36,487, forward strand.
AGTGCCAGCGCCACGCTGGTTGACGAGCACGTCCTGGACCCGGTCGAACAACTCCTGGCTGACCAACGGCTCGTGCCGGCCGTCGTACTCCTTGCCCTTGAACACGACTCGTCCGAGATACCGCCGGTCGCGGAGCAGTCGGCCGATGGTCTCGATGGTCACCGGCCGACCGTTGGGCACATCCTTCCTCGGGCGAGTCCGCAACCCCGCCTCCGTCACCGCGCGCTGGAGGTCCTTGAAGCCGTAGCGCCCTGTTGCGTAGAGCTTGAACATCGTTACGACGAAAGGCGCTCGCTCGGCATCGACGGCGACTGTCCGCACTTCGCGGCCGTCGATCCTCTCCCCCACGTTCAGATATCCGAGCGGAGCAATACCGGGGATGCCGCCACGGGACGCCTTCGCGGCCATCTTGTAGGCGACGTCCGCGCCGGACGCGCGGGACTGGTACTCGTTGACGCCGTCGAGGATCGCGGCCACCAAGTCGCCGATGTAACTGTCCTCGGTGTAATCCATGATCGAGACCAACTGCACACCGAGCTTCCGAAGCTCCCGGCGAGTGATCGCCGCGTCGGTGGTGTCGCGGTGCATGCGCGAGCGGGCGTAGACCACGATCGCATCGACGTCCTTGCTGTTCCTGACTCGCGCCATCATCTCTTGGAACTTCGGTCGCCCATCGACCGTCATCGCCGATCGACCTGGCTCGACGTACTCCTCTACGACCTCCATCCCGAGCTCTTCAGCCTTCCGCAGGCAGGCTTTGCGCTGCGCTGGAATGGAGTTCCCCTCGGGGTCATAGTCGGTGTCGACTTGGCTGCGGGAGGACACCCGCAGGTACAGCACCGCTCGCTTCTTCTTGCTGGTTTCACTCATGAACCGTCGGCCTTCCGATCGTCGTCATCGGTACAGCCCGCCACACGTTCGGACTCGTCATCACGCTCGGCGATCGCAAGGGCAGCGTCGACTAGCGTCGCGGCGAGCGATCGAACGTCGAATTCCTCACGCAGTTCTCCGACCACGCGAATCCTGATGTCTCCGGCACCCATGGCAGTCACCGCCCGGCACCGGGGTAGCGGCGGGTTGATGCCACGGTAGGCCGACTCCACGGGGCCATCAAGCACCCCGGAGTACGGGGCTCCGAACGGAGGAACCGACTCCGGATCAGGTGCGGGAAGCGCCGCGAAAAGGGCAGGAAAAAGACGAGTGATGAGGTGCGGTGTTCCACAACGGGTGTCTCACCGGCATCGCGAATCCAGCTCTGGTGACCAACCATCTTACAGCATGAATCACTCCGAGTTAATTACTGCTCACGTTCGCTGCAGCTCGGTCAGTAACCGCCCCAGCATCGCAAGGCAGTAACCGCCCCTCGAACGTTTTTTCCGAAGGCAGCGGCGCCGGTAACCGCCAGGTGCGCAGGCGCTCGCCTCAAGACCGGTTACTCGATGTTCTTTCCCTATGAGTCCTCCTGCCGCGCTGATCAGGTCGACTCGAGAGATTGCTCAGCGCGCGAGCAGATGGGAGGTGCAGCTTGGCCGCTAGGCGTACCCCAGGCAAGAACACCGGAGACTTCGACGAGATCGCTGGTCGGTTGATGGAGCGTGACTTCGCGATCATCGAGACCCTCGCACGCCACAAGATCATGACCGCCGGGATGCTTGAGGCACTGTTCTTCCCCTCAGCCCACTCAGCGGCAGCTCGCCTTCTGACCCTGTACGAGATGGGCATCCTGTCGCGATGGCGCAATCCCTCCAGCCGCGCCTACCGCTACGTCCTGGGTTGGCGCGGGCAGTACCTCCATGCGATGCGCACCGACGAGAAGCCTCCGACCAAGGCCAACGCGGCATTCAAGGCCCAACAGCACTTCCTCTCCGCGCATCGTCCCCACACCGAGGGCATCAACGCGTTCTACTGCCGCCTCATGCGCGCTGCCCGCTCCCGGGGCGATGTCGAAGTCGACTGGCAGTTCGAGCCATACAGCGCCTATAGCGGCATGCGTTCCGACGCGAGTGTCACCCTCACCTGGAACGACGGACGTCAGCTTTGGTTCTGGTTCGAGCACGACCGGGGCACCGAGACGCTGCAACGCCTGGCCGCCAAGGTCTCGAGCTACAAACAGCACGTCTCGAACCATCACTACGAAAAGGCGGTACTGCTGATTGAGGTTCCTACCGCCGGCCGACTGGCGAACCTCCTGCCGCTGGTCACTGAGCTGTGGGATGAGAGCCATCTCCGCAATACCCGCCTCAGCAAGCTCACCGTCGCCGTCAGTGCCGCGACCTCAGCCGAGCGTACGTTTACCAGGCCCGAGACGTTCCCCGATCCCTTCGACGACCCGCGCTGGAACGTGCTCGGCCGCGACCTGCCAGCCAGCCTCGGGGAGCTGCCCGAGATTTCCGAGGAGATCGCGAATCGGCCGATCGTTTGGGATTGGGACCCGGAGGTTGACCCCTGATGGTCGACCCCAAGGCAGGATCGCGGACTGCCCCAGCCGCTAGCGAACTCCGACCGCCCGACGTATGCGCAGGTCAATGGCAGAGTTCGCGGTTACTGGCCAGCCCGACATATACATATCCCCCAGGCAAAAAGAAAGGGGTGGGCCGTCCGGCCCGCTGACTGGAACCTCCCCGTTCCCCTTGGGCTGCTTCGTATCCTCTCCAGAACTACCTATTCCCGGGTCCCATGGTTAGGATCGGCGGGTGCAGACGGGTCTGGTCAACGCAGCGCGGGCGCTCGCCGAGCGGGAGCTGAGTGAATCGCTGCCGCGCCGGTGGAGGCACGTCACCGCGGTAGCCGCGAAGGCCGAGCGTCTCGCCCCGCTGCTGCCCGCTGAGCGCGACCGACACGCCCTCGTAGCCGCCGCAGTACTCCATGACGTCGGGTACGCGCCCATGGTCACGGAAACCGGCTTTCACCCGCTCGACGGGGCCCGATGGCTGCGGTCGATCAAGTTCGAAGACCGAGTAGCGGCGCTCGTCGCTCACCACACAAACGCCGTCGTAGAAGCTGAGCTGCGTGGTCTCGACGCCGACCTCCTCGCCGAATTTGATCGGGAGGATTCCCCTGTTACTGACCTGCTGTGGTTCTGCGACCTGACTACCGGCCCGGATGGCCAGGATTTCTCGGTCCAGGAGCGCGTCGAGGAGGTTCGCGAGCGCTACGGGCCGAGCTCAGTAGTTCGGGAATTCATTGACCGAAGCGCCGGAACCTTCGACGAAGTGGCGAAGCGGGTTGAGGCCCTGTTCCCGCCATCTCAACCGATGTAGGGTTCCGCCAACTGCTGCAGACCATGAGCGATGCGCATCCGCATGGACGGGTTAATCGGGAGACCGTCAAGCTCTTCAGGCGCGATCCAGGCAACGCGGACCGATTCAGCACTCGTAGCAAACTGGCCCCCGATCGGCCTGCCTCGGAATGCGATTGAGAACTGCTGGCGAACTTCGCCATCCCCGTACTCGATGAGGTGACCGGGATCGGTGTACAACCCGATGATCCCGGTGACCTCGATGTCAATCCCAGTTTCTTCCCTGGTCTCTCGCACAGCTGTGTCCGCGATGCGCTCACCGAGATCATGGCCGCCACCCGGCAGAGCCCAGTCGCCATTGTCGGAGCGTTGGATGAGCAGCACCCGGCCTTCGTCATCAGTCACGAAGGCGACCGTTGACGGCACAACGCTGTTGGGCTCTGGAGCATCAGGGTTGTTGATGTGGTCGATACGGCTCATGGCCTCACCTTCCCATGACCGCCAGTCCAGGCATCGCGAGACGCGGACCAGACCCGATCAAAGCTGTCGGCGTATGAGTTGAACAGGGTCCCGCCTGCGAGCCTGCGCAGATGCAGTACGGGGGCATGGGCGGCTGGGAACCCGTAGAGATGCGTGTTGACCAGCATCTCGTCGTCATACCGATAGACGCTGTTGTACAACGTCGCAGTGTGGAACCCCACGAAGACGCCCTCGATCTCTCGCAGTTTCTCATAGAAGGACAAGACGTTGCGAATCTTGGCGGCAAGCGCCTCACCGATGCCTTCCTCGCGTCCTCGAGTGGCGACGGCGTCGCAGTCGGGATCGCCCAGCAGCACCGTGATCTTGGTACCCGCCTCCGCTTTCGCCTTCAGCGCGTCGATCAGGTCGGGATCATGCTCAGGCAGGAAGAGCCCTGCATAGACGAGAATGCCGATCCGCTCAGTAGCGTTGTCGAACAGCCTCCGCCAGAGGTCGCTTGGAACCTGGAACCGGCGCGGGTAGGTGCAGATCACCTCCGACTGCGAGACGTGCGTCTGCCGCTCAGCGGTATCGATGTTCGGCCAGAGGTACTCCTCGGTCTCGTCAAGCATCGCAGCGAGGGCCGAACGGTGCCGCGGGTACGGCGTCCGCCCCGTGCTGATCCAGCGCCGCACCGTCTTGGCATCGACCTCGAGCTCCTCAGCCAGAGCCTCGGGCGTAACCCCCGCGGCCTGCATGGCGTCTTTCAATCTCTCGTTCGGCATGAGGACTCCCGACCAGGGACGAGTTCAGTTGCGGAGGACGTCTTTTCGCGTCCCATTGTGTAGTTCTAACGTCCCCGTCTGTCAAGCACCATCCTTTGTATGCCGTTTTTCACCAGGTCAAGGCCGGGCGGCGTAGACGAAACCATCCGATCGGATGAAGGGAGACCGATGATGGCGCAACCCGCAACACAACCCGGGACGGTCAAGTCAGAAGTGCTCGGAGAGTGGTTGACAGACAATGGAAACCGACTCACGCTGCTGGCCCGACCAGGAACCGGCTACGCCTCCGTATGGCTGTCGAACCACGGCCAGCCGGTGAAGATCGGTCGCGCACTCCACGCAGGAGGGGTGGTCCGCGAGGTCCGCTGGGAGGGCCTCTGGACCGAGCAAACCGACGCGTGGAAGTCCCAACAGCGCAGCCAAATCACGGCACTCATCGCTGCCCGCCATGCCGGCGAGCCTCCAGCGCTCAAAGCCGAACTCCCACCCAGCGTCCTCGGCACCTTCAACATCGACGGCTTCCGGTTCGCCGTCGAACCAACGCTCGCACCCGAGCACGCGATCCTCAGCGTCATCAACGTGACCGGAGGCCTCGCTCCCGTGGCCGATCTCCTCCACGAGAATGGCCGCATCTGCGGCCTGGCACCCCGCCCCGGCTGGAAGTCGACGCCTGAAGACCGCAAGCGCCGCTGGCGGCGCGAGTCCGAGGCGATCCTGACCCAAGCCGCGACCGAAGGCCGCCTCTAGCTTTCTCCCTTCTGCGGGGCACGCCGGGTGGGCGGCGTGCCCCGCCCCCAAGACGTGGGCCCGACGGGCTGAACGTGATCCCTCCAACTCGTCCCGCCCGTCTCACTCAACGAACTTTCGTAAGGAGCCAAAGATGCTCAAGCTCACCACAATCTCAGACCACCTAACCAAAGGTCGGTCCGTTCGCAGCCACGCCCTTCCCCAAAACGACGCCACCCTCGACGCGCTAACCAGCACGGCCGCCAGCTTCGGTGCGTCCAGCGATGCCCTACTTCAACTCATCGGGCAAGGTCACAGCCCTGGAAGGCAGACTGGCAGTGTAAACCCACATCTAGGTGAGGCGTTGCCACGTGTTGTCGGGGGTGCAGGGTACCCTACCTACCATGCGTAATCGTAACCTTGGCCAACCTGCAGGCCTCGATGACTGGCCCGCCATCAAGAGCAATGCGACCTTTGCTGGCGACGATTATGCACTTTACGAGTCCGACATCTTCGAGGCGATGTCTCAAATTCCAGATTCATGTGTAAACACTGTTCTGACTTCGCCCCCTTACTGGTCCGTTCGCGATTATGGTCATGCAGATCAGATTGGCTTGGAAGACGAAGCGGAAGACTATGTGGAGAAAATAGTCAAGGTCTTTCGGGAAGTTTACAGAACACTTGCAGATGACGGAACCGCTTGGCTCAATATCGGCGATAGCTACTATAGTCGCTCTGTCACCGTTAACGGGAAACCCCCACGGACAGGCTGGAAGCGAAGCAAGCAACTTTCTCTAATACCCTTTCGGGTAGCAATTGCACTACAGGAAGATGGCTGGTGGATTCGCAACGCGGCGATTTGGAGAAAGACCAACGCAATGCCATCCAGCGTGAAAGACAGGCTCACGAATACATGGGAGCCGATATTCCTGCTTGCAAAATCAGAGCACTATTACTTCAACCTCGATCGAGTCCGGATTCCTCATCAAACCGATGATTCCATTGAACGTCGCCGTGCCGAATCAGGTAACGCGACAGGCAAGGCCCAAGGCAAAGACGAGCTACGCAAATGGCTCAATTCTCCACGACATCGTGCCACCATCGATGGAATCAAAAGTGTTCAACGACGTCCGAACGCACCTGATCCCGTAGAGCTTGCGGGATACCTCAAGGCAGCACTTAAAGAGACGGGAAAATCAATCAAATGGGTAGCCGAACAACTAGAGCTGCCATTTGAGCGAACTCGCCACTATTTTCGAACAGATAGAATCGGTTCACGCCTCCCTCCACCCGATGTTTGGCAAAAGCTTCAGATTCTTCTTGAGCTCGATGATGAATACGATGAAGCTATGGAGACTGAAACCGGAGACAACGTCTTTCGAAACCATCCGATGGGGAAGAATCCGGGGGATGTATTGGATGTGGCAATTGCAGCATCCAGTGCAGACCATTTCGCAGTCATGCCTCAGAAGCTTGCGGACTTCACACTCCAAGCAACACTCCCCGCCAACGGTTCGTGTCTTGATCCCTTTATGGGAAGTGGAACCACGGGACTCTCAACACGCAAACTTGGTGGGCGCTTCATTGGTGTCGACCTCAAGGCCGAATATATGAGAGAATACCTGAGAGTTTCTGCTTCACCGGGGCAGGTACGAGAAAGGCAACAAGATCTCCTCTTCTAGTGATTCACCTTCTCTCCACCGGGGGGAGGAGAAATCATGCCCTGGGAGGAATTTCAATTCCTGGAGTCTCCAGGGGCACGCTTTCTTCAATCTAGAGAAGTACACACGAATTCGAGGATCTTCATTTCTCGCAGAGGAATGCTTACCCTCTCCAAAAAACGTGGTATCAGGATCGGGATTGTATCGATCTTTCAAGCGACCGTGTGGAACTGCCAGCACATAGATCGACTGTAGATCGCGAAACGGCGGCATTCCGGTCAAATTATCCTTATAATAATAGTGAACTAGAATAGTTGTGGTTACCGCGTATATCGGCTCCGATGTCGCCGATGGAATCTCAAGATGACCAGGAACTCCTGCGGCGAGCTTCCCAATTGAACCATCCGATTTTCGAAATTCGGCGTCCATTGGAAGTTGCGACCTTTGCAATGTGTCTCGATTATTTTCCTTCGAAGCCTTCGCATCGACTAGCAAGACCTGAGGCATGAGACCCGAGACGAATGGACTCCATCTCGCGCGTTTGTAATCAATAAATCCGGCAAATCGCTTGTTCATTGGAAAAACTTCGGCAACCTCGAGTGCATATTGGACCAAGTCCTCTGCAAGTACAATCACCTCATTACTTGATGAGGCCATAGCATTGTCGAAAATATCTTTAGCTTCACGCGAGTACTGCTGTAGAGCTTGTACAATTGTTCGAAGCGTTTGCTTCTCAAACATCTCAAGCTCTCGATCAGAGAGTTCATGGTAGTTTTGAATCACCCTAGGGAGCCCCTGTCTTCGAAACCGCGCGCCAGTGAGTTTCCTCAAAGATACCCGAGAACTCGAGCCTCATTCAATCTGAGTACGCGTGCCCAGCCCGGTGGCAAGCGTGCTCAGTCTGGCCACCCAGGGCGGCGGCGGTGACCACGAAGTGGCCAGAATCAACCCGCTTCGACCGTGATCGGATCGCGGTGGTACAGCAGAGTAAGAAACGTGGCCGTGTTGTGTATCGCGGAGCCAGTTGATGATGACGACGTGAACGGTGGCCAGGTATCGGACAGTCGTACCGGGTCGCGACGACGCGGTGCTGTTTGAGATGGGCTATGGCACGTTCGATGCTAGAACGGCAGCGATGCCGGCCAGCTTCGAACGTGAGCGGTCGGAAGCTTTGAGCCCCGCGCCGTTGGCGTCCGGCGATCTGGTCGGCCAGTTCAGGATGGTCGTCTTGATCTGCTTACTGCGCAGCCAGGTGCGATTGGGTCGGCGAGGACCCTGATCGGGGCTACCGGGCGCAGCCGCCGCCGAGCCGGGGACCGGCGATGGTCTCCAGCAACGGGAACATGTGCGAGCCGTCATGCGTCTGACCGGCGGTAACAGTCGCGGCGAGCGGGTACCCGACTCTGTCGACTGCCCGGTTGAGCTTGGTCGACCATCCGCCTCGGGGGCAGCTCAGCACGTGCTCGGACAGTTCGCCGCCGGGAGGATGCTCTCGGGCTCCGCTGGCGGTGAGGTGAGCCCTGGTGGTGGAGTCAGTGCCGAGTTCCCAGGTTAGGCACTGGTCGGCGAGGTCAGGCGGGTGTGCAGAGCCGTAACCTGCGGAAACAGGTTCCCATAGGCCTCGATGAGGCCTGCATTGTGATGTATCAAGACATCGGAAACAGGTCGAACCTGCGAGGGTTCGGCCTGTTTTGCTATGCAAGTCTGGTGGGGCCTTTGGGTCGGCCGATGGGTTGGTAGTCACAGGCCGGGTCGAGGGTGAGCTCGCGGAGGGTTTCGCCGGTGGTCGCGTTGAGGACGCGGATGTCGAGGCTTTCGACGATGAGCAGGACGCGGGTGCCTTCGTGGATGCGGCCGATGCCGATGTGGTGGAGTTTCCTGTTGTGGCGCAGGGTGACCGACCCGGCTTTGTCGATGGTGTCGGTGCGGACGCGGCCTGGAGCGGTGGTTGCGGTGAGGTCGCCGGGGGGCTTTGGGCCTGGTGGTGTAGATCGCGGCGGGGGTGGCGTGATGCGGGAGCGACCGGTGGGGCCCGCGCTCGTTGTATTCGCTGCAGAAGGCGTCGATGAGTGCCTGGAGCTCGGCGAGCGTGGCCGGTTGCGAGGCCTGCGCGGCGAGGTGCTTCTTCATCGTCTGCTGGAAGCGTTCGACTTTCCCGCAGGTGGTGGGCCGGTTCGGTCGGGAGTTCTTCTGGGTGACGCCGAGGCGGGCGAGTTCGTGTTCGAGGGCATTCTTGCCGCCGCGGCCGCCGGCGAGGCGGGTGGTGAAGACCAGGCCGTTGTCAGTGAGAGTCGAGGCCGGGATCCCATGCCGATCGCAGGCGGCTTTGAAGGTGCCTTGGGTGATCGGGCCGGTGACGCGCTCGTGTGCGGTGACGGAGAGTGCGTAGCGGGTGCAGTCGTCGAGCCAGGTGAGGATCTCGGTATCGGCGCCGCCTGCGAGCCGGTAGTGGGTGAAGTCAGCCTGCCAGCACCCGCCCGGCATGGCGGCTTCGAAGCGGATGTAGGAGGAGCGTGGGCGCTTCTTCGGGGTGGGTGCCACTAGGCCTGCTGCGGCACTTGGCGTTACCGGTTGTGAGGCTGGCTCGTTCTCTGGGGCGTGTTTGAGAATTATGGTTTCCAGTCGAGGATGATCGCGATCTGGATGGTGGCTTCGTAGCGGACGGCGAGTTTGTCGTATCGGGTGGCGACGGCGCGGAAGCGTTTGAGGCGGTTGAAGTAGCGTTCGATGGTGTTGCGTTCTTTGTAGGCCTGGGAGTCGAAGGCGGGTGGGCGGCCGCTGTGGCGGCCGCGTTTCTTGCGAGCGGCGATCTGGTTGGATTTCTCGGCGATCACGGCCTTGATGCCGCGTTCGCGCAGGTAGACCCGGTGTTTGTGGGCGGTGTAGGCGCGGTCGGCCAGTACTTGGGTGGGTTGGGTTCGGGGTCGTCCGGGGCCGTGTCGTGCGACGTTGATCTGGTCGAGCACGGTCTGGAACTGTGGGCTGTCATTGGCCCTGCCGGAGGTGAGGGTCATGGCCAAGGGGCTCTGGCTGGTGTCGAGGGCCAGATGGATTTTGGTGGACCTGCCGCCTTTCGACAGGCCTGGGGCGTGGTCGTCCGGCTCGCCGGGTACGGGCCGTCGGCCGGCGCCGGCGGCGTGTTGGTGTGCCCGCACCACCGTGGAGTCGACGCTGACCGTCCAGGTCAGTTGACCGGTGGTGTGGCGCAGGGTCAGGAGGGTTTTGAGCAGCATTGGCCAGATGCCTGCAAGCTGCCAGGTGCGAAAGCGCCAGTAGGCGGTCTGCCAGGGCCCGAAAGCGGCTGGCAGGGACCGCCATGGGGCGCCGGTGCGGACGCGCCAGGCGATCGCGTTGAGCAGTTCGCGGCGTGGTCGGGTGATCGGGCGTCCGAGCGCGGCAGGGGCCGGAAGCCATCGATGCAGGTGTGCCCACTGGTTGTCGGTGAGTAGGGCATGAGCGGGTACCCTCGACATTGAGTGCCTTCAGTATTAGGTTTCGTTGCAGCACAACAAAACCAACTGGAGGCTCTCTCAATTCTCAAACACGCCCTAGGTCATGCGGCAGGCCTATTTGCCGTACGGCACAGGGCCGGTTCTGGTCGGCGGCTCTGCCGTGCTGTTCCCACGAAGTCATCGTGAGAGGTGATTCGGAGACACGGAATTGTTCCTGTATGCACGCACGATGATGACCAGCATCGCGATGCCTGCCGCCGTCGCGGTGCCGTGCTCGGCGACGGCGACGGCCGGTGTTCGCAGCGGCTCCTGGTCGGTGATGGGCAGTAGCGCCCAGAGGATCCTCCATGTGTTCCAGGCGAAGAGCGATCCCGACGCGATGAAGCCGACCGTCATCGGCAGCCCCAGGGGCACTCTCCGGCGGCCTCGCCCGGACAACGTCCAAGCGCTCCAGGCCCCGAGCAAGGCCCAGACGGCACTGGTGCCGACGAGCAGTCTCGAATCGAGCACCCACAGTTCACGCGCAGCGGGATTGAGTCCGGCGATCCCGCCTGCCGCCCAATACATCCACAGCAGAGTCGGTACGGCGGCTGCCGCCAGTGCGAACGCCGACAGCCGTGGTCGGATCGCCGCCGGGCGGACATCGGCGGTCGTGCCGGTGAATGCGCGCGGCCAGCGTTCACGCATGTAGATCGGGGCAGCGACGACAAGTCCGATCGCCATGCCCGCGAAGCCGGTCGAAATGAGGGCCGTCTCCCAAGCGGGGAGCGATGCGCCGCTCGTATCGGTGCCGTCCTCTCCACCCGATCCGACACCGGCAGCGCTCAGGATCGCGGCGAGCGCCGAATACGGCAGCAGGGAGACGAGGAATCCGCTTGCGGTCCATGCGAAGAGCAGCACCAGCCCAGCCGGCAGCCGCATTCCCCACGGCTGCGCGAGCGCCAGGCCCAGCGCCACGCCGAACGCGGCCATGCCGATGGTGACGGCGTTGAGAGCGATCCACGCGGGCACGTTCGCCTCGAACGCTGTCGGCACGGTTCCGGCGAGCGCGCCGATGACCCATGCCACCTTGACCGCTAGGTACAGGAACATCGTCCCGGCAGCTGCGAAGCCCGCGACCAGGCGGGTGCGGACCAGCCGCGGTGACACGTGCGAACCGACCAGTGCCGGCTCGTTCTCCTTGTCGCTCATGGCGACGAGTCTTGCGGGCAGCACATGCTCAGTCCTCACCCCGGCGAGCCATACGGCTCCCCCGGGCGGGGGAGCCCGGCTCGAACCGTTCGGCTGCGCGAGCGGATGAGCACCCCGCCGCCCCTGCATCGCTCGGTGCGGATGGAGGGGGTTCAGCTGTGTTCGCGAAGCCCCCGGAGCGCCAGATCGACACAGTCTTCGAGGAAGTCCGTGTCGATCGGCTTCGGTGTGACGAGCAGTCGCAGGTAGATCTGGCCGTAGATCAGTTCGGCGGCGCGGAAGGGGTCCGCGTCCGGTGCGATCTCGCCGCGCTCCTGTGCTCGCTTGATCCGCTCCTGCACCGGCTCGCTGGAGGGACCGATGAGACGCTCCCAGAGCCGACTGGCCAGGTCGGGGTCGTGCTGGGCCGCACCGATGAGGGAGACGAGCAGCGGCAGCGAGTCGCTCACCATGTCCCAGGTCTCCCTGAGCATGCGCGCCAGGTCGTCGCGCAGATCGCCGTCGCCGGTCGCGCCTGAGCTCATATAGGGCGTGTCTTGGAGTCGCGCGGCGTAGGCGTCGAGCACGACCGCGCCTTTGGAGGGCCACCAACGGTAGATCGTCCGCTTGCCCACTCCCGCCCGCGAGGCGATGCCCTCGATGCTCACCTTGGACCACCCCTCGTCCCGCGCGAGCGCGAGCGCCGTCTCCAGGATCGCCTTGGTCGACTCGGGATTGCGTCGGGTGGGATCGGGGCTTCGCTCTGCTCGCATACGCCCGATGCTACCGCCAAGGAGAGACGGACCGGTTCGTGTCGACTCGGTGCGTCAGATGGAGTAGGCTGACGAACCGATACGGTTCGTCTCCCCTAGGAGGAGTGTCATGAAGACACGACCGCCAGTCAGCCTCGCCGTCGTGATCGCCGCACTGTCCATGCTGGTGACCGGCGTATGGGCGTGGCTGGCCCCGGAGCGTTTCGCCGCGTGGGCGAACTGGCCGAACCACGTGCACTTCCTGCATGACGCAGGCGTGTTCCAGATGGGCATCGGCCTGATGATGCTCGCCGCCCTGTGGTGGCGCGATGCCGTCGCCGTCGTGCTGGCGGGCTTCGTGTTCACCAACACGTTCCACGCCCTCAACCACGCGATAGACCTTGACTTGGGCGGCAACGCGAGCGACGCATGGATACTGCTGGTCCTGTCGGCGATCGGCACGCTCGGCCTGGCGGTCAGGCTGCGGGCGCTGCGGAACAAGCCCGCCGACGAGGAGGCCTCCGCATGAAGGTCTTGCTCGCGGGAGCGACCGGCGCCATCGGGTCCGCAATGGTGCCGCAACTGAGGGATGCGGGACACGAAGTGCTCGGCCTGACCCGGTCCGCCGATGGCGCCGACCGATTGGCGGCCAATGGAGTCCGGCCCATCATCGCCGACGTGATGGACGCGGACGGCCTACTGCGCGCGCTCGACGGTGAGCAGGCCGACGCCGTGGTCCACCAAGCGACGGCGATCACCGGGATGCCGCTGTTCCACCGCTCTCTCTACGCCACCGATGACCTGCGCGAGCGGGGCACAGCCAACCTGCTGCGGGTCGCCGCCGCTCTCGGGGCCGAGCGCTTCATCACGCAGTCGTTCTTCCTCGGATACGGCTATCGCGACCATGGCGCGCAGCCGCTGACCGAGGAGCATCCCTTCGCCGAGCCGACCGGGCACCGCGGCATCGATCGGCACATGCGCTCGATGCGCGCCAACGAGGAACAGGTCCTGGGCACCGGCGGCATCGCGCTGCGCTACGGGATGTTCTACGGCCCCGAACCCATGACCAGGAAGCTGTTCGGACTGGTCATGCGGCGTCGGCTCCCGGTGATCCGCGGCGCGGGCACCGTCCCTCCGATTCACTTGCATGACGCGGCCTCGGCCACCGTCGCCGCACTCGAACGCGGACGGCCGGGACACGTGTACAACATCGCCGACGACCACCCGGTCAACTTCGGCCGTTACGTCGGCACCATGGCCGAGATCGCCGGTGCACCAGCCCCGGGCTCGCTGCCCGCCGCCGCACTCGCCGTCCTGCCTTATCTGCACGCGCTCATGATCGCCACCAGGATCAGGCTGTCAAACGCCAAGGCCAGGCACGACCTCGACTGGGCTCCTGCGTTCCCCTCGATCCGCGAAGGGCTCGCGGCAAGCCTCTAGCCCGACGATGTAGTCCCGGGCCCGCTCACGCGGCTCCGACCTGGCGAACCTCGGACCGATCCGGCCCATCAGATCCTCGAACTCCACACTCCAAGGAGCCAGATTCACGTCCTCCATGACCAGAGAACGAGCCAACCTCGCAGCCAGTAACGCCAAGTGCCGCAGCAGTACTAGGCCCAATGCCGTTCAGTTAGTGCGGTGGCCTGGGTGTCAAGCCTGGCTTTGACTGGTGGGCATGAGGGAAGGGGCTCTTGGTAGAACGGTTGTGTCGCAACACGTTCATCATTCCAAGGAGCCCCTTGTCCTCTCATACTGCCATAACCCGCATCATCGGTGCCGCTGGTGGCGCTTTCGCTCCGGGGCATCTGGGGGAGTTGACCCGGATCGTGCCCTTCGAGATGGTCGATGCCGTGCTCGCCGAGTGCGGGAAGACCCAGCATCGGACGCGGCTGATCCCGGCTCGGGTGACCGTCTATCTGCTGCTGGCTGGCGGGCTGTTCGCGCATCTGGGATGGGGCCTGGTGTGGGACAAGCTCACCGCGGGCCTGGGGCCGGGGCCGCGGCCGAGCGGATCGGCGCTGTATTACGCGCGCAAACGGCTCGGAACCGCGCCGCTGCGGGCCCTGTTCGGCCATCTGGCCGGGCCGGGCGCGGCGGCCGCGCGGTGGCGGGGCCTGCTGGTGTGCGCGATCGACGGCACCGGGATCGATGTTCCCGACACCGATGCCAACCGCGAACGGTTCGGGCTGCATTCAGGCGGCCATGCCCGGGCCGGATACCCACAGATCCGCCTGGTCGCTTTGGTCGCGGCCGGGACCCGCGCCCTGCTCGGAGCGGTCTGGG
>NZ_AXWO01000036.1 GCF_000482705.1 Glycomyces arizonensis DSM 44726
AGCACGCTGGCGTGTACCTGATTGATCAGGGCCGCCGACTCGTCAAGCTCGGTGTGGATGGCCGCCGAGCGCTCGGTCCGCTCCTGGCGGCTGGGCTTCCTCGCTGTGGCCATGTCACACCTCCCTTGGTGATCCGTACGAGCCTGCCGTTTCCGGCGGTTCGTGCTATACACCAATGATCCCAGGTGGGGGCCGGTTCGTCATCACCCGAAGGATGCGAAAGGTTTCATGTTTCAGACCCGAACCCCAACCCTCCCAAGGCAACAGGCCGCCACACACAATCACTCCACAAGGAACAGGTGAACCTCGGTGCCGGAGAGGGGCCAGGGGAAGAGGTCCCGTCTTTGTCGCCGCCCGCTTGAAGCCGCACCGAAAGGTACCCCACCGCCGAAGAGGGACCGAAACGATCACTCCCGTCTTTGTCGCTGCCGCAGCGCACCGCAACCACGCACACGAGGGACCCCGCCCGCGAACGAAGGGCCATTGCCGGGCTCCCCAGGCGCACCGAACTACACCCTGCCGTAAATACGGCACTCACCACCGCTCAACCAGCAACGAGGCGATCCGGTCTCTCATCCCAAAAAAGGACAACACCGGACCAACGCCCTACACCGGCATCGCTCACACCGCCAGCGCTAAGCGGACTCCCGCACCACGATCCTGGTGCCCAGGATCGTCACCAACGGTCCCGCCTCCTCGCCACGCACGCGCCCGCACAGCAGGCGCGCCATCTCGCGGCCCATCGTCTCGGTCGGCTGGTGCACCGTCGTCAACGGCGGCTCCGAGACCTCCGCCAGCGGCGAGTCGTCGAAGCCGATCAGCGCCAGATCCCCCGGCACCGAGAAGCCGCGCTCCCGCGCCACGCGCAGTGCCGCGATCGCCAGCGGGTCCGAGGCCGCGAGCACCGCGTCCAGCTCCCCGGCGTCATCGAACAGCTGCCTCGCGGCCTTGATGCCGCTGGCCTCGTCGAAACCGCTCGCCACCGCCACGAGCCGCTCCTCGACCGGCAGCCGGTGTCCCCGCAGCCCGTCACGGTAGCCGTTGAGGCGGTCGACGCCCACGGCCATGTCCTGCGGCCCCGCCACGATGCCGATCCGGCTGTGGCCCCGCTCGGCCAGGTACTCCACGGCCTGGCGCGCCCCCGATCGGTTGTCGCAGTCCACGTACGCCAGCGGGCGGAACCCCACCGGCGTACCGCACAGCACGATCGGGATCCCGGCGTCCTCCAGCCGCTCCGGCAGCGGGTCGCCGCCGTGGCTGGAGACCATCATGACCCCGTCGACGTGGCCGCCCATCAGGTAGGACTCCAGGCGGCTGCGGTCGCCGTCGCGCGGCGCGAACGTGAGCATCAGCCGCATGTTCTCCTCGGCGAGCTGCTCGGTGATCCCGCGCAGCACCCCCGCGAAGAACGGCTCGCTCCACAGCCACTCCTGCGACTCGGTCACGACCAGCGCCACCGTGTCGGTCCGCTGCGTCACCAGCGTCCGCGCCGCCTGGTTGGGGACGTACCCGAGCTCCTTGATCGCGGCCAGCACCGCCGCCCGGGTGTCCTCGGCGACCTTGGGGGAGCCGTTGATGACGCGCGAGACCGTCCCCCGACCGACCCCCGCGTGGCGCGCGACGGTGTCGAGCGTGGGTCGCCCCGCGCCGCGCGCGCGCCTGGTGGTCCGGCCGTTCGGGGACTGCCGTGCGGGCTGCGGCGAACCAGTGCTGGGTCCGTCAGATCGGGTCTCGGTCATCGTGCATCACCTCGGGCTCCGTTGCGTGATTTTATTTTGCCTCACCGTTCGAACGAGCCTGCCGCACCAGGTCGCCGTACCACTTGCCCGAGTCCTTCACGACCCGTTGTCCGGTTTCGAAATCAACATAAACCAGTCCGAACCGTTTGGTATATCCCCAGGCCCACTCGAAGTTGTCGGCCAGCGACCATGCGAAATAGCCCACCAGCGGCACGCCCGCCTCGACCGCGTCGGCGCAGGCGCCGAGGTGGTCGCGGATGTAGTCGAGCCGCTCGGAGTCGGGCACCTGGCCCTCGACGAGCTTGTCGGGGAAGGCCGCGCCGTTCTCAGTGACCGCCAGTGTCACCCCAGGGTAGTTCGCATGGAGGCGTTTCAACGTTTCAGTAAGCCCCTGCGGTGCGATCTCCCATCCCATGTCCGTTTGCGGCAGCCCCGTGGTGATGAAACCGACGTGCTCGTTCGCCGGCCACGCCGAGCCCGCGCCCGTCGGCGCCGCCGACGCCGACGAGGCCCCGCCCTCGGCGCCGGTGACCGTGAACTGGCTGTAGAAGTTCACCGACAGGCAGTCCATCGGCGCGTTGATCAGCTCCATGTCGCCGACCTCGATGAACGAGAAGTCCGTCACCGCCGCGAAGTCCTCCACGACATCCTCGGGGTAGGAGCCCTTGAGCGCCGCGTCGGTGAACCACCGGTTCTGCACCCCGTCGACCCGCCGCGCCGCGTCCACGTCCGCCGGCGCGTCCGAGGCGGCGTACACCGGGTAGAAGTTCAGCCCGATGCTCACCGTCGCGTCCGCGTCGGCCTCCTTGATCGCCCGCGCGGCCAGCCCGTGCCCCACCATCAGGTGGTGCGCCGCCGCGATCGACGCGGCCGGCTCCCGGCGCCCCGGCGCGTGCTCGCCCGAGGCGTAGCCCAGGAACGCTGCGCACCACGGCTCGTTCACCGTGATCCAGTGCTTGACGCGGTCGCCGAGGGCCGCGTGCGCCAGCTGCGCGAATTCCCCGAACCGCTCGGCGGTGTCCCGCTTGGGCCAGCCGCCGGCGTTCTCCAGCGCCTGCGGCAGGTCCCAGTGGTAGAGCGTCACCCACGGCGTCACGCCCGCATCGAGCAGCGCGTCGACCAGCGACGAGTAGTAGTCCAGCCCGGCGCGGTTGACGCGGGAGTCGCCGTCGGGGCAGATTCGGGGCCACGACAGCGAGAACCGGTAGCTGTTGAGGCCCAGCTCGCCGACGAGGCCCACGTCGCCCTCGATGTTGTTGTAGGAGTCGATGGCCTTGTCGCCGTTGGACCCGTCGACGACCCGTCCCGGCTCCGCGACGAACGTGTCCCAGATGGACCGTCCGCGCCCGTCCGCGGTGGTCGAGCCTTCGACCTGGTAGGAGGAAGTGGCCGCGCCCCAGGAAAAGCCCGCTGGGAACCGGGCGGCGAGTATGCCGTCGCCCTCCGTCGTGGTGTCGATGTCGATGGTCATTGTTTGGTGGAACCTTCCATGATGCCGCTGACGATCTGCCGTCCGAAGATGAGGAACAGGATCGTGATGGGAATGATCGAGATCAGGGTGCCGGTGAAGACCATCGAAAGGTCCGTGGAGTACAGGCCGACGGAGATCTGGCGGATCGCCAGCTGGATCGTCGGGGTCTCACTGCTCAGGACCAGGAACGGCCACAGGAACTCGTTCCAGTTGAGCATGAAGGTGAGCAGGCCGAGCACGACCATGCCCGGACGCAGCGCCGGCAGGACGATGCGCCACCAGATCTTGAAGGTCGTGGCGCCGTCGATGCGGGCGGCCTCGATGATCTCGTCGGGGACCGACTGGAGGGTGTACTGCCGCATCAGGAAGATCCCGAAGCCGTTGACCAGGAACGGCAGGATCGCGGCCTGGTAGGTGTCGAGCCAGTCGAGCTTGACCATCATGAGGTAGAGCGGGACCAGGCCCAGGTGCTGCAGCGGAACCATCATCGTCGCCATGACGCCGAACATGAGCAGCTTGGAGCCCTTGAAGCGGAGCTTGGCGAAGGCGAATCCGGCGAGGGTCGAGATGAGCACGACCGCGAGGGTGACGGTGCCGGTGATGATGAAGGAGTTCTGCAGGCCCAGCAGCAGGTTCGCCTGCGGGTCGGTCAGGGCCCGTTCGATGTTCTGGCCCAGGTTGCCACCGGGGATGAGCACCGGGGGGAACTTGGAGGCGGCCGAGGTGGTTCGCGAGGCGATGACGATCATCCAGTACAGCGGGAAGATCGACAGCACGACGACGGCGATGAGGCCGATGCGGGTCAGCGCCGTCGGCTCGAGCACGTGCGCGCCGGACTCGCCGCGGCGCTTCGGGCGCTTCCTGCTCGGGGGCGCCGTCGGTGCGGCGGCGGGCGCGGGCGGTTTGAGGACGGTGCTCATTTGTTCCCCTGGATGCGGTTGACGACGAGGAAGTTCAAGCCGGCCAGCAGCACGATCACGATGAACAGGAGCCATCCGGCCGCGGCGGACATGCCGTAGTTGCCGTAGGTGCGAAGCAGGTCGATCAGGACCATCGAGGTGGTCTGGAACTGGCCGTTGCTGCCGCCGTCGAAGCTTCCCGAGCTGAACATCATCGGCTCGACGAAGAGCATCATCCCGCCGACCGTGGAGATGAACGTGGTGAAGATGATGACGGGCTTGAGCTGGGGGACGGTGATATTCCAGAACTGCTGCCGGGAGTTGGCGCCGTCGATCGCGGCGGCCTCGTAGAGCTGCTTGGGGATGGTCTGCATGGCGGCCAGGAAGATCAGGGCGTTGTAGCCCATCCACCGCCAGTCGACCATGGAGGCGATGGCGGTCCAGGAACTCCACCGCTCGGCCTGCCAGTTGATGTTGTCGACCCCGAACAGGCCGAGGAAGCCGTTGATCATGCCGTACTCCTGGCCCCAGATGCGGGCGAAGACGACGCCGACGGCCACCACGGAGGTGACGATCGGGGCGAGCACGAGCATGCGCCAGGTCAGCTGGGCCCGCAGGCGCTTGTTCAGCGCGTTGGCGACCAGGAGGGCCACGATGAGCTGCGGGATGGTGGCGAGGACGAACATGCCGAGCGTGTTGACGATCGACCAGGGGAAGCGTTCGTACTCGAACAGCAGGAATTTGTAGTTGTCCAGGCCGACGAAGGTCTGGTCGGGTTTGCGGGTGCTCCATTCGTGGAGCGAGGCGTAGACGGTGTAGCCCATCGGGAAGAGCCCGAACACTGCGAACAGCAGGAAGAAGGGGGCTACGAAGAGATAGGGGACGCCTTTGAGGTCGAACTGGTGGAGCCGGTTGCGGAAGGTCCGGCGCCGGTGCGTTCGAGCCGTGTCGACTGCGGTGGTCATGGTTCCTCTCATCGGTCCGAAGGAGTCGGCCCGCCGCGGGTTGGGGCGCGGCGGGCCGACACGGCGCCGGTGCCGCCGACCGCTTCCTCGCGGGGGGAGTGCCGTCGCTGGGAAGCGGGTCGGCGGGCCGGAGCGTTGGTCGCCGAAGAGGTGGGGAGCGGTGCCTGGGGGATCACCGCTCCCTGCGGCGACTGGCGCCGTCACCGGGTGACGGGCGCCTTCGGGTTACATTCCGCCGAGCGCCACCGCGTCTTCGGAGTCGGACTGGATGGCGTCCCAGATGTTGTCGGAGGTGTAAGTGCCGTCGACGAGGCCGTTGAGGGCCCCTTCCACGGCGCCCTTGACGGCCGGGTGCAGCTCGGTGTACTCCAGGGACGGGAAGTCGGCCACCGAGGCGGCGATGATCTCGCCGACCGGCGCGTCGTTGAAGTACGGGTTGGTGTAGTCGGCGACCATCTCGGCGCCCTCGAAGGTCGACGGGAACGGCCCGACGGCCTCGAAGACGGCGACCTGCTGCTCGGGGGCGGTCAGCCACGCGGCCAGCTCGGCGGCCTCTTCAGGGTGCGCGCTCTGGGCCGGGACGAGCAGCCACGAGCCGCCCCAGTTGCCGGAGACGCCCGGTGCGGCGGCGAAGTCCCAGTTGCCGGCGTTGTCCGGACCGGCGTTGCCCTCGACGACGCCGAGCATCCACGCGGGGCACGGCATGACGGCGAAGCCGCCCTCGGCCTGCGCGGCGATCCACTCTTCGCTCCAGGAGACGAAGTTGCCGATCGCGCCCATCTCGTTGAGCTCGACGATGGTGTTGACCGAGGTCTGGACGGCCTCGGAGTCGAGCGTCAGGTTGCCTTCGGCGTCGACGTACATCTGGCCGTCGCCCTGTCCGGCGACCTGGCCCAGCAGCATGTTCTGCAGCTGCGTGGGGCTGTCGAGGAAGTCGGCGTCCACGCCGGAGTCGACGAAGGTCTGGGCGACGGTCTTGAAGCCGTCCCAGTCGGCCCAGGCCGTGGCGAGTTCGTCACGGTTGGTCGGCAGCCCCGCCTCGGCGAAGAGGTCGGAGCGGTAGCACATGCCCATGCCGCCGACGTCGGTGCCGAAGCCGGCGAGCTTGCCGCCGGGGGTGTGGCCGAGGTCCCACTTCCACGCCGGGTATTCCTCGGCGCGGGAGTCGTAGCCGTATTCGGCGAGGTCGGCCCAATAGTCCTCGTTGGCCAGCATCTGGGCCATGCCCTGCTCGTCCATGCCCATGACGTCGCCGGCGCCGGAGCCGGCCTGGAGGGCCGCCTCCATGGCGGGGAGGAAGTCGTCGTTGAAGTTGATTCCGTCGCCTTCGAGGACCACGTCGATGTTCGGGTGGTCGGCCTCGTACTTCTCTTCGAGGCCGGCTTCGACGTAGCCGAGTTTGCCGAACATCTGGACGGTGAGCTGGATCTTGCCGTCTTCGGTGGTGCCGTCGTCACCACTGTCGTCGCCGCCGCAGGCGCTCAGCGCGAGGGTGCCCGCGGCGATCGCCGCCAGGGCCGCCTTCCCGCGGTGCTTGTTGAGGAGATGCATCGTTGCTGGTTTCCTTCCGGGCGCCGAGGGGCGCCGTGTTGTGGGAGGGGTTGTCGCAGTCGTCGGTCTGGAAAGGGGTCGACCACGGGGGTCGAGGGACGGGCGCTGGCGCCCGGCCGGGTGATGGAGGATGTCATCGCTTTGGGAGCGATACCAGAAGCTTACGGGAGCGTGACGCATGACGCAAGCCCGGCTGTGGGAGGAGTTACTCTTTTGTTACTTCGTCGCCGTGTGCGAAGATATCGACGTTCTCAGATGTCTCGCTGTAACTGGTTGATGACACGCTCTCTACCAGGGAAATCGGCGCTTCTCGGCGGCACGGGACAATGCGCCCAAAATAAATTTAGAGATGTCAATGTATTGACATACAGGTCCGAGTCTTGCGACGATGGCTTGGGAGCGCTTCCTTCCGAAGGTCCGTTTCGTTCCACACGCGTCATATGACGGCCCTGGGACGACACAAGCGCTCCCACCAGAACCGGACATTCAGACCAGCTCTCAGGAGTAACCATAATGGAACTCGAAACCCCGACGCCGCCGCCTCGGCGACGCCGCCGATGGCGCCGCGGCGCCGCGATCGGCCTGCCGGTCGCCCTGGTCGGCGCCCTCGGCGCGATCGCGGCGCCCCAGGCGTTCGCCAACGAGTACTGCACTGTCGACTACCGCGTCGCCAACGACTGGGGCAGCGGCTTCCAGGCGGCCGTCGACATCACCGCCGGCACCGACGCGTTCAACGGCTGGACCGTCGAGTGGGACTTCCCCTCCGGCACCTCGGTGTCCTCGGCCTGGAACGTCGACTGGAACACCTCGGGCAGCCACTTCACCGGTTCCGACGTCGGCTGGAACGGCTCGATCGCCTCCGGCCAGACCCGAGAGGTCTTCGGCTTCATCGGCGCCGGCAACGCCGCGCAGCCCACCGGATTCAGCGTCAACGGCCAGTCCTGCGAGGGCGACATCACCCCCGCCGAGCCCACGCTCGACGTCTCGCAGGCCAACCTGGTGGTCCAGCCCGGCGCCACCGTCGACTTCGACGTCGCCTTCACCGGCGAACTCGACAGCGATGTCGCGGTGACGACCACTCAGAGCAGCGGCTCGGACGCCTTCTCGGTCGACTCCGGCGCCTCGCTGAACTTCGGCCCGAGCAACTGGGACGACGCCCAGCAGGTGACCATCGCCGCGGCCGACGACGCCGAGGGCACGGCGACCTTCACCGTCGCCGCCGCCGGCTTCGACCCGGTCGAGGTCACCGTCTCCGCCATGGACACCGGAGAGGTCACCCAGAACGAGGAGCGCTTCCTGGAGCTGTACGACCAGCTCACCGGATCGGACTCCCCGTACCTGCACCAGGCGACGGGCCTGCCGTACCACTCGGTCGAGGAGCTCATCGTCGAGGCGCCGGACTACGGCCACCAGACCACCTCCGAGGCGCTGAGCTACCAGATCTGGCTCGAAGCCGCCTACGGGCAGGTCACCGGTGACTGGCAGCCGTTCAACGACGCCTGGGACCGGATCGACGAGTACACGATCCCGGACATGAACCCGAGCAACTACGACCCGAACTCCCCGGCAACGTATGCCCCGGAGCAGCCCGACCCGAGCAACTACCCGACGGACCTGGACTCGAGCGTCCCGGTCGGCCAGGACCCGCTCGCGAACGAGCTGAAGTCGACCTACGGGACGAACCAGATCTACGGCATGCACTGGATCTGGGATCTGGACAACGCCTACGGCTTCGGCGAGTGCGGCGACGGCACCACCGAGCCGTCGGGGATCAACACGTTCCAGCGCGGTGAGCAGGAATCCACCTGGGAGACCATCACGCAGCCGACGTGCGAGACCTTCGACTTCGGCGGCCCGAACGGCTTCCTCGACCTGTTCATCGGGGACGACCAGTACGCCCAGCAGGAGAAGTACACCGACGCCCCCGACGCGGACGCCCGGGCCATCCAGGCCTCGTGGCTGGCGCAGCAGTGGGCCGAGGAGCAGGGCCAGGCCGGTGCCGTCGACAGCTCGCTGGAGAAGGCCTCCAAGATGGGCGACTACCTGCGGTACTCCTTCGCCGACAAGTACTTCAAGCAGATCGGCGACTGCACCGACGCCTCCAGCTGCCCGGGTGCGACCGGCAAGGACTCGTTCCACTACCTGATCAGCTGGTACTACTCGTGGGGCATGGGCATCAACGGCGACTGGTCCTACCGGATCGGCGGCTCGGGTGTTCACCAGGGCTACCAGAACGTCATGGCGGCCTACGCGCTCAGTGAGGACGGCTCGCTGACGCCGGAATCGCCGACCGCCGGCTCCGACTGGTCGACCAGCCTGGACACCCAGCTCGAGTTCCTCGAGTGGCTGCAGTCGCCCGAGGGCGCCATCGCGGGCGGTGCGACCAACAACTGGGGCGGCCACTACGGCCAGCCGACCTCCAGCGCCGAGTTCAACGGCATGGCCTACGACTGGCAGCCGGTCTGGCACGACCCGCCGTCGAACCGCTGGTTCGGCTTCCAGGCGTGGGGCATGGACCGCGTCGCGCAGCTGTACTACTACACCGGTGACGAGCGCGCCGGGGCCCTGCTGGACGACTGGGTCGACTGGGTGCTGGACAACAGCACGATCACCAGCACCGACTACAGCCTCCCCGGCGACCTCGAGTGGTCGGGCGAGCCCGGCAACGGGCTGTCGGTGAGCGTCGCGACCCAGTCGCAGGACCCGGGCGTCGCGGGTGCGACCGCCAAGATCCTGGCGTACTACGCCGCGGCCACGAACGACACCGAGCTGCAGCAGACCGTCTCGGACCTGCTGGACGCGCTGTGGTCGTTCAACGACGGCGTCGGCATCACCCGGGTCGAGGAGCGGGCCGACTACTGCCGCTTCACCGACGAGGTCTACGTCCCGAGCGGCTGGTCCGGCACCATGCCGAACGGTGACGTGATCGAGCCGGGCTCGACCTTCATCGGCATCCGGTCCTTCATGAAGGACTTCGAGGGCTGGGACCAGGTGCAGGCGTACATCGACAGCGGCTGCACCGGCGACGCCCCGGAGTTCAGCTACCACCGCTACTGGCACGAGGTCGAGATCGCCACGGCGCTCCAGACCTACGCCCTTCTCTTCGAATAGGAGTGACGACAGGGCCCGATCGGGTCCGTGAGTGAGGCGCGGGCGCGCACCCGAACGGGTGCGCGCCCGTCCCGTTGCGGACCGGTCTGGCTGAGCACACAGGTCGGGCCCGGCTGCGTCGCCGGGCCCGACCTCTATGCTCAGCGCGCCATCGCCCTGAGCGCCGGCCCTTCGGTCAGCGGACCTCGATGTCCAGGTCCTGTGCGGCGTCCCAGAAACCCTCGCTCACCGGGCGGGCGCTCGCGATGCCTGCCATGGCCGAGACGCCGCCGGGGAGGTAGGTCGAGGCGATCGTCGTGTAGTCCACCCCGTCGTCGGCGTGCGCCACGGTCACGGTGCCGCCGCTGCGGATGAGTCGCAGCCAGATCTCGTCGGATACGGAGTCGACCGGGGAGAGCGACCAGTCGGTGTGGTCGCGGGTGGTGACGGTGCTGACGAGGTGTTGGCCGCCAAGGTATTCGGCGCTGGTCTTGACCCAATTGGTCTCGTCGACCCGGATGGTGAGGGAGGCCTCGGAGTGCTGGTGCCGGTGCTCGGGCCGGAACCGCATGGCGACCTCTCCGTCTCCTTCCATTTTGAGGCCGTAAATGTAGGCGTGGTCGCGCTGGTGCTCATCCCCGGCGCGGCGGAGGAAGGTGGACTTGATTTCGAAGTAGGGATTGATCAATCCACCATCAACAGTCCATTGTACTTCTTCTGAAGGAGATTGCATGAACCAATCATGCCATACGCGAAGAGGACACATTCGGACAAAACGGTCTATGTAACGCAAAGTTAATCGAGACTTCGCATCCGACATCTGCGTGAAATACCAGTTCGAAAGCGTTCCCATGCATTCAGTGCGGTGTCGGTTACGCTTTTCGGAAAGCGTTTCTCGGAAGCGGTGAAGTTGCTTCCTTTGCACGATCGTAATGCACGTGCATCGTAACGTGCTTGTGCCGCATTGACAATGACTCGCTCACGGGGCGGTTTCCCAAAGGGACTGTTTCTTGGGTGGCGTGCGATCGGGCCCGATCGCACGCCACCCGCCACCGCGCGGTGGTGATCGGCAGGCGCCGCGCGGGGAGCTACCCCGCGCGATCTTTTATGCGGTGTCCGCGGATCCCACTACACCGCTGGCCTGCCAGAGGAACGTCTATAGGGCTGACTAGCTGTCTACTTCGTTTTTGCATGGACCCTGTCACGCGAAGTCAAGACTTTCAAGGACTCTTTTTTCGCCTGTGGACAACTTCCGGCACCTGCAGTGTTTTCGCTGGTGGGAGTTGTGTCGGGTGTTTCGGATAGAGGTTACGGGTGTGCTTCGGGCCTGTGGATAACCTCCTTCGGCGATCGGTCGCCGTTGTCGCCCGTGATCCGGGATGGCCCACTGGTCGCACATGTGTGTGGCGTGCCCATGCGATCTCGAGTGTCGAATCCGGCTCATGCCCGTGTCCTCTGCGGCGCCTCGACCGTTAAGCGAGGTGTAGGAGTGCGAAGGATATGGAAGCGATGGCGGATCAGGAGAGAGCGTGAGCATGCAGCATTCAGTGAGACCGGTGTCGCTGACCTCCCAGTCCTCTGGGGTCGGGCGCGGGCTTCCGCGCCAGGACCGCAGCGCCCCGGCTCGCCGCTCCTCGCGCCACACCGCCGTCGACGGGGTGATCGGCGACAACGCCGCGGGCCGCGGTCGGCGCTCCCGCCGCGAGCCGCCGGGCGGTTTCTTCTCCATTGAGGATCCACCGCCGATCGACGCCCCGCCCGGCATCGCGGAGATCACCGGTTGGGAACTCGCCGCCACCATGTGGCGCGAGCACCTCCCCGAGCAGCTGCTCGGCGTCGACTGCACCTCTTGTAAACAGGCATGGCCCTGTGATGCCTGGCAGATAGCCGACGACCTCATCAGCCAGTGCTGCGAATCCGCTCAACTGGCCGCCCACCGGGGGGCGGCCGATCACGCTTAGGCCCGATCCCGGGCGGTGCATGGTGGGCGGCGGACGGTTCCGGCCTGCCGTGCGGTGGTTTTCGTGGTGCGCTTCGGATGCGATGTAGTCGGCGCTGGGTGGATCGAAGGCGTTCGGTGCTCTTCGCGCTTAGGCTTGATGCCGCGCGGTGAGCGGTGGACGGTCCGACCTGCCGGTGCGGTCGGCTGCTGCGGTCGCCCGGCGGGCATCGTGTGCAACGGAGGACTTCAGGCCGACGTGACGGGCGGTTGCGCTCGGCTTGGTAATGCGGCGCCGTGTCCGGTCGGCCGGTGCTTCGGATCGCGGCCGCATCGCCCCGCGGAGCGGCGGCCTTTTTTCGGAGATGATTGTGGCCGGTCGCATCGCGCTTGTGGGGGCGGTACGCCCGAGATCACCTGGTGCCCGTTCGCATCGAGGGCCGCATCGCGCGTGTGCGGGCAGTGTGCCTCCGCGGCACTCAAGAACAGCGCCCCTCGCCCGTGTTCGAAAGTTGAGTCTCGTCGACTCAACTTTCGTGTGTTTCATCACAATCGCCGCGATCGCCTTGACGGAATGTGCCCTCGGAGTGAACATGAGTCTATCTGACTCAACTTGGATCCGGGTCCCGCCCGGCCGACTGAGGCACCTAGACATCTGTTCCACTATTCCGGGAGATCAACATGGCACGTGCGGTCGGCATCGACCTCGGCACCACGAACTCCGTGGTCAGCGTCCTTGAGGGCGGGGAGGCCACGGTCATCACCAACGCTGAAGGAGCCAGGACCACCCCGTCCATCGTCGCGTTCGCCAAGAACGGCGAAGTCCTGGTCGGCGAAGTGGCCAAGCGCCAAGCCGTCACCAACCCCGACCGGACCATCCGCTCGGTCAAGCGCCACATGGGCACCGACTGGTCGGTCGACATCGACGGCAAGTCCTACACCGCCCAGGAGATCAGCGCGCGCATCCTCATGAAGCTCAAGCGCGACGCCGAGGCCTACCTGGGGGAGAACGTCACCGACGCGGTCGTCACCGTCCCGGCCTACTTCTCCGACGCCCAGCGCACCGCCACCAAGGAGGCGGGCGAGATCGCCGGGCTCAACGTCCTGCGCATCATCAACGAGCCGACCTCGGCCGCCCTGGCCTACGGCCTCGACAAGGGCGAGGAAGAGCAGACCATCCTCGTCTTCGACCTCGGCGGCGGCACCTTCGACGTCTCGCTGCTCGAGATCGCCGACGGCGTCATCCAGGTCAAGGCCACCAGCGGTGACAACCACCTCGGCGGCGACGACTGGGACGACCGCATCATCCAGCACCTGGTCAAGACCTTCAACGGCCAGTACGGCGTGGACCTGTCCAAGGACAAGATGGCCATGCAGCGCCTCAAGGAGGCCGCCGAGAAGGCCAAGATCGAGCTGTCCAGCGCCACGAACACCTCGATCAACCTGCCCTACATCACCGCCGGCCCCGACGGCCCGCTGCACCTGGACGTCAGCCTCAGCCGCGCCGAGTTCGAGCAGATGACCTCCGACCTCCTCGACCGCTGCAAGAAGCCGTTCGAGCAGGCCGTCAAGGACGCCGGGATCAACGTCTCCGAGATCGACCACGTCATCCTCGTGGGCGGCTCGACCCGCATGCCCGCCGTCTCCGACCTGGTCAAGCGCCTCATCGGCCGCGACGCCCACAAGGGCGTCAACCCCGACGAGGTCGTCGCCATCGGCGCCACGCTCCAGGCAGGCGTGCTCAAGGGCGAGGTCAAGGACGTGCTGCTCCTCGACGTCACGCCGCTGAGCCTCGGCATCGAGACCAAGGGCGGGATCTTCACCAAGCTCATCGAGCGCAACACGACGATCCCGACCAAGCGCTCGGAGGTCTTCACCACGGCCGACGACAACCAGCCGTCCGTGCTCATCCAGGTCTTCCAGGGCGAGCGCGAGATCGCGGCCTACAACAAGAAGCTCGGCACCTTCGAGCTGACGGGCCTGCCGCCGGCCCCGCGCGGCATGCCGCAGATCGAGGTCACCTTCGACATCGACGCGAACGGCATCGTCAACGTCTCCGCGAAGGACACCGCCACCGGCAAGGCCCAGTCGATGACGATCACCGGCGGCTCGAGCCTGGGCAAGGACGACATCGAGCGGATGATGTCCGAGGCCCAGGAGCACGCCGAGGAGGACCGGCAGCGCAAGGAGGAGGCCGAGACCCGCAACACCGGCGAGGGCCTGGTCTACCAGACCGAGAAGCTGCTGGCCGAGTCCGGCGACAAGATCCCCGAGGACACCAAGGGCCGGATCAACGAGGCCACCGCCACGCTCAAGTCCGCGCTGGCCGGGTCCGACATCGAGGCCATCAAGGGGGCCACCGAGGAGCTGTCGAAGGTCAGCCAGGAGGCCGGCGCGGCCATGTACGCGGCGGCGCAAGCTGAGCAGCAGCAGCAGACGGCGGGCGGCGCGCCCGGAACCGACGCGGGGGCCGCCGGTGGTGCCGACGACGTCGTCGACGCCGAGATCGTCGACGACGACAAGGACCAGAAGTGAGCGACGAGGACAAGCGCAAAGCCGACGAGTCCGGGGAAGCCGAAGAGGCCGCCCCGGACGGCGGCGACGACACCGATGCAAGCGGCGAGGAGCTGACGGTCGACGACATCCTCGCCGAGGCCTCCGACGACGGCCAGGCCGCCGAGGACACCGTCTCGGTCCTCCAGGCGACGCTGGAGGAGCGCACGAGGGACCTCCAGCGCCTCAACGCGGAGTTCCAGAACTACCGCAAGCGCGTCGAGCGCGACAAGTCCCGGGCCGGGGAGCTGGCGACCGGGGCGGTGCTCTCGAGCCTGCTGCCGATCCTGGACGACCTCGACCGCGCCCGCGACCACGGCGACCTCACCGGGCCGTTCGGCTCGGTCGCCGAGCAGCTCGTCAACACGCTGGCCAAGCAGGGCCTGGAGCCGTTCGGGGAGAAGGGCGACGCGTTCGACCCGACGTTCCACGAGGCGGTCGCCCACATGCAGATGGGCGACGTCGACGGGCCGACCTGCATCGACGTGATGCGGCGCGGCTACCGGCTCGGTGACAAGCTGCTGCGCCCGGCGCTGGTGGCCGTCGCCGAGCCGCTCGACGAACCGCTCGAGGAGCCGACGCCCGCCGAGCGGCCGGAGGCCGACGGCGCCGCGTCCCGCGAGTCCGAGGGCAGGACGGAGTCCACCGAGAATCCGGCCGAGGGCGCCGATGACCCGGAGGCCTCCGCCGAGCCCGGCCGCAGGACCGAGTCCACCGAGGCCCCCGCCGAGGGCGCCGACGACCCGGAGGTCGCCGAGTCCGACGGCGGAGCGGGCGCCGAGGACGGCGCCGAGTCCGAGAAGGACGGCGAGGGCGAGCGGGATTCCTGACCCGCGCACGGAAGAACCGACGATCGAATATTGAAGGAGGCGTCCGGTGGCATCGCAGGAGTGGATGGAGAAGGACTTCTACGCCGAGCTCGGCGTGCCGCAGGACGCCTCCAAGAAGGACATCGAGCGGGCGTACCGCAAGCTCGCCCGCGAACTGCACCCCGACCACAACCGGGCCCCCGACGCCGAGGAGCGCTTCAAGGGCGTCTCCGAGGCCTACTCGGTGCTCCACGACGACAAGCAGCGCTCCGAATACGACCAGATCCAGTTGATGAAGTCCGGCCGCGGCGGGTTCGGCGGCTTCAGCGGCTCCGGCGGCGGGCCGAACGTCAACTTCGACGACCTGTTCGGCGGCGGTGGTGGCGCCACCGGCGGCTTCGGCGACCTGTTCGGTGACCTGTTCGGCCGCGGCTCGGGCGGCCAGGCGCGGCGGCGCGGGGCGACCAAGGGCAATGACCTGCGCACCCACGTCACGCTCGACTTCGCCGACGCGGTCAAGGGCACCACCACCGAGCTGCGGATGCACGCCCCGGGGGAATGTGAGACGTGCCGCGGCACCGGCGCGGAGCCCGGCACGAGCCCGTCGCGGTGCCTGCGCTGCAACGGGTCCGGGCTGATCACCGAGAACCAGGGCGCGTTCAGCTTCGCGCAGCCGTGCCCCGACTGCGAGGGCACCGGCACCGTCGTCACCGACCCGTGCCCCGACTGCGGCGGCACCGGCGCGGTCACCAAGGAGCGCGTCATCACCATCCGCGTGCCCGCCGGCGTCGCCGACGGCCAGACCGTCCGCCTCGCCGGACGCGGCGCGCCCGGCGAGCGCGGCGGCCCCGCCGGGGACCTGCTCGTGAGCGTCGGCGTGCGGGCCCACCCGCTGTTCGCCCGCGACGGCGACAACGTCACCCTGCGATTGCCGGTCTCGTTCCCCGAGGCCGCCACCGGCGCCCGCATCAAAGTGCCCACACTCGACGGACCGGTCACGGTCAAGGTGCCCGCGGGCACGCCCACCGGGCGGGTCCTGCGTCTGGGCGGCCGCGGCGTGCCCGGCAAGGGCGACCTGCTGGTCACCGTCGACGTCGAGGTGCCCGCGGAGCTCTCGCCCGAGGCCAGGGAAGCGCTCGAGAAGTACGCCGCCGCGGCCCCGCCGGTCGACCGCTCGAAACTGGAACAGCTGACAGGCCAATGACGTTGCACCGAGAGACCGCGCGCGCCGCCCGGGCGCGCGCGGCCCGGTGCCTCGAACCACCCGATGGGAGTGAACCGTGACCGCCTCCGAGAACGCAGGGAGCGGCGACCGGCGCCCGGCCGGCAGGGACGAGCGGCGCGAGACGCGGATGCGAACCGTGGTCGATGTCACGTTCCTCCAGCGCGGCGCTGCCGCGGACGACGCCGACTTCGATTTCGACGCCAAGATCTTCGCCATCTCGGCCGCCGCCGAACTGGCCGGCATGCACCCGCAGACGCTGCGCCAGTACGACCGGCTCGGCCTGGTCGAGCCCGCCCGCACGCCCGGCGGCGGCCGCCGCTACTCCGCCCGCGACGTCGCGCAGCTGCGCGAGATCCAGCGGCTCAGCCAGGACGAGGGCGTCAACCTCGCCGGCGTCAAGCGCATCATGGACCTCGAACGCGAGGTGGCGGCCATGCGCGCCGAGCTCGCCGCCGTCGTCGAGGAGCTGCGCGCCTCCCGTGCCCAGCTCGCCGAGCTGCGCGCCATGGCCGGCCCGTTCCAGCGCCGCGGCACCGACATCGTGCTGTGGCAGGGCAAGCGGCAGTGACCGCCTCGTCCGCGCCGCCGATCCGGGGGACGATGGCACTGTGCGCGCGGGCCGGATGCGGCTAGGATCTTCGCATGTCCAGAGAGAAACGGAAACGAAGACGACGGAAGGCCGCATCGCCC
Source organism: Glycomyces arizonensis DSM 44726 (assembly GCF_000482705.1). Taxonomy (GTDB): domain Bacteria; phylum Actinomycetota; class Actinomycetes; order Mycobacteriales; family Micromonosporaceae; genus Glycomyces; species Glycomyces arizonensis. The sequence goes on from NZ_AXWO01000036.1 coordinate 16,932, forward strand.
TCCGCTGATACCGAGCCCCATTCTCTGGGGCTCCCTGGGGGGCGAAGCCGGTGCTGATCGCGCTCGGCCTTGTCATCATCCTGGTCGTCACGGCCGCCACGGGCTTCTTCGTGGCCCTCGAGTTCGCCTACACCGCGGTCGACCGCTCCCGCCTGGAGGACATCGCCGCCAACAGCGAGGGCCGCCGCGCCGCTCGCGCCAAGCGGGCGCGCCAGATCTGCTCGCGCCTGTCCTTCGCCCTCTCGGGCGCCCAGCTCGGCATCACCGTCACCGCCCTGTTCGTCGGCTTCTTCGCCGAGCCGTACCTCGGCCAGGGCCTGGCCGACGCGTTCGGCCTCGCCGGGGTCCCGGCCGCCGTCTCGATCGCGCTCGGCGTCACGCTCGCGATCGTCGTCGCCAACATCGTCCAGATGATCCTCGGCGAGCTCGGTCCCAAGAACCTCGCGATCGCCCGCACCGAGGCGCTCGCGCTCGCGCTGGCCGCCCCCACGCACGTCTACATGACCGTGTGCGGGCCGCTCATCCGCTTCTTCGACACCGCCTCGATCAAGCTGCTCAAGCTGCTCGGCATCCACGCGGTCGAGGAACTCGAGCACTCGGCCACCCCCGAAGACCTGCACCGCATCATCGACGTCTCCCGCGACGAGGGCGCGCTCGACCAGAACCTGTCGGACCTGCTCGACCGGGGCCTGGACTTCTCCGAGATCGTCGCCGAGCAGGCCATGACCCCGCGCGTCAACGTCCACACCCTGTCGGCCGGGGCCAGCGTCGCCGACGCGGTCGAGGCGCTCGCCGGGGGCCACTCGCGCTTCCCGGTCGTCGGCGACGACGTCGACGACATCCGCGGCGTGATCGGCATCGGCCAGCTCATCGAGGTGCCGCGCGGCGAGCGGGCCACCGTCCCGGTCGGCCGGATCGCCGACGACGCGCTCCTGGTGCCCGCCTCGCTGCCGCTGCCGACGCTGCTGGAGCGGATGCGCTCGGAGCACCGGCAGCTGGCGTGCGTGGTCGACGAGTTCGGCGGCTTCGCCGGGATCGTCACTCTCGAGGACATCGCCGAGGAGCTCGTCGGGGAGATCCGCGACGAGCAGGACCGGTTCGAGGCCGTCCCGGTCTCCCTGGCCGGCGGCGCCTGGCTCATCCCGGGGCGCTGGCGCATCGACGAGGTCGCCGACGCCACCGGTATCGCGCTGCCCGAAGGCGAGCACTACGAGACGATCGCCGGCCTGGTCATGGCCGAGCTGGGGCGCGTGGCGCACCCCGGCGACGCGGTCGAGGTGGACGGCGCCGAGACCGACGGGACGCCGCGGGGCGTGCGCATGGTCGTCGTCTCCAGCACGCGGCACGTGCCGCAGGCGATCGAGCTGCAGCCGCAGCCGGTCCGCGAGCCCGGGGAGGCCCGATGAGCACCGGTCCGGCACTGCTGATCTCGGTGGTCCTGTTGGTCGCCAACGCGTTCTTCGTGGCCGCGGAGTTCTCGCTCGTCGCCTCGCGCCAGCACCGGCTGGAGCAGGACGGCTCGAAGGCCGCCCAGGCGGCGCTGCGCGGGACGAAGAACCTCTCGCTCATGCTCGCCGGTGCGCAGCTGGGCATCACGGCCTGCACCGTCGGCCTCGGCGCGCTCGCCGAGCCGGCGCTGGCGCACGTCATCGAGGTGCCGCTGGAGGCGGTCGGCCTCGAGGCGGCCGCGCACCCGATCGGGTTCACCGTCGCGCTCCTGGTGGTGGTGTTCCTGCACATGGTCGTCGGGGAGATGATGCCCAAGTCGTGGGCGATCAGCCACCCCGAAACCTCGGCGATGGCGCTGATCTGGCCGTTCACCGGGTACGTCGCCGTCACCAAGCCGATCCTCTTGGGCCTCAACCACGGCGCGAACCTGATGCTGCGGATGTTCCGGGTGGAGCCGGCCGATGAGAAGGCGCAGGCGCACTCGCCCGAGGAGCTGCGCTACCTGCTGCGGTCCTCGGTCGAGGCGGGGCTGCTGCGCGAGCCCGAGCACCTGATCCTGGCGCACGCCATCGAGGTGCAGCGGCGGGCGGTCGGCGAGGTCGCCGTCCCGTGGTCCGAAGTGGTCACGATCGGCTCGGAGGCGAGCGCGGTCGACGCCGAGGCGCGCTCGCGCGAGACGGGGCGCTCGCGCCTGGTCGTCGTCGACGCCGAGGGCCGTCCGGTGGGACTCGTGCACGTCCGCGAGGCCGTCCAGGCCGGGCCCGAGGAGCCGGTGGCGGACTTGGCGGCGGCGCCGCTCCTGGTCGCGGCCGACACGACGGTGTCGGGGGCGGTGACGCTCATGCGGCGCCAGCGGGCCCAGCTGGCGCTGGTGACCGGCCCGGACCGGCAGGTGAGCGGCCTGGTCGCGATGGAGGACCTGCTCGAGGAGATCATGGGCGAGTTCGAGGACGAGACCGACACGGTCGGATAGCGCCAGAGGAACGTAGACGAAATCGGCGACGACACGCCTACCGCGCGTGTCGTCGCCGGTTTCGCCGTTTACGGGCGTGATGATGATTCATCAACCGTTTCCCGTGATTTACGTCAACTCTGGAAGACCATGTCGAAATTCTTTGAGGAGACCGGGCCCGAATTCGCCGTCAGCATGCGCGGTTACGACCGCCATCAGGTCGACGAGTTCACCACCCGGCTGTATCAGAACATCAAGAGCAGCGAGCGGCGGCAGGCCGACGCCCGGACCGCCCTGGACACCGCCGAGCACCAGTTGCGCCGCGCCGAGGAGCGCATCGCCGCCCTCGAGCACCGCGTCGCCGACCGCGCCTCGCAGATCGCCGAGGCCGAGCAGCCCACCTTGGCCGGGCTCGGCGCGCGCGTGGAGAAGATCCTGCGCGCCGCCGAGCAGGACGCCGCCGTCCAGCGCCAGGAGGCGGGGCGCCAGGCCTCGGCCATGCTCACCGAGGCGCGTTCGGAGGCCGAGACGATGATGCGCTCGGCCCGCTCCGAGGCCGCCGAGCTCACCGCCGCCACCGAGCAGGACGTGGCCGAGATCCGCTCCCGGGCCGTCGGCGAGACCACCGAGCTGCGCGAGAACGCCCGGCGCAACCACGATCTGGCCCGCGCCGACGCCAAGCGCGAGGTCCAGACCATGCAGGGGCAGGCCCGCTCCGAGGCCGAGAAGGTCCGCAGCCAGGCCGAGCGGGAGATCGCCGTCTCGCGGGCGACGGCCGAGCGCGAGGTGACCGAACTGCGGGCGCTGGCCTCTAGGGAGGCCGACGAGCACCGGGGGGCGGCGCAGCGGCTCATCGCCGAGGCCGTCGAGCACCGCAAGCGGCGCACCCAGGAGCTCACGCTCACCGAGGCCGAGCGGCGCGAGCGGGCTCAGAAGGAGGAGGCCGACCGCCACCAGCAGGCCATCGCCATGGCGCAGCGGATCGTCGCCGAGGCCGAGGAGCGGCTCGCGCTCGCCGAGGAGCGGGCGCGCACCGCCGGCAACCGGGCGATCGAGCGGCGCGAGGAGGCCGACCAGCAGGCCAAGGACGCGCTGCAGCGCTCGGTCGACCAGGCCAGGTCGGTCAAGGACGAGTCGGAGGCCGAGGCGGCGCGGGTCCGCCGCAGCGCCGCCGAGCGGGCCGAGGAGCGCGTCCAGCCGCTCGCCGAGGAGGTGGCGACGCTGCAGCGCCAGCGCGACAGCGCCGGGTCGAACCTGGGGGACCTGCGCCGCCAGCTCGGCCTCGTCTCCGGCGGCGACGACGAGGCGTCGTTCGCCCCCGATCCGGGGCCGCGGGTGCCGATCAACCGGCAGCGGGAGCCCTCGGACCTGGACTCGACGCAGCAGCTGCCGGTCGTCGGCTAGCGGGAGGCGGCGGGGCGGCCGCGGCAGTTCCGCCGTGCGGGGACTGGCCGCTCCCGCCGCCAACCTATATTATAAATAAACTGAACTAATTAAGTCGGCGGCTGAGTCGACCCCCCAGGCGCCCAGCCGTCCGCCGAGCCGAACCACAGGAGCCCCCGCATGCAGCGCCGCATATCGCTGATCCCGCAGCCGCAGCACCTCGCCGACGCCGGAGGCGAGACCGACCTCGCCGCCCTGGGCGCCATCGTCGCCCCCGACCCCGAGACCACCGGCCTCGCCTGGCTCCTGTCCGACCTCCTCGCCCGGGGCACCGGCCTGCGCCTGAGCGTCCAGGCCGCCTACGACGGCCCCGCCGTGCGCCTCCGGCTCGAAGGCCCACGCCCGGCCGACCTGACGACCGAGGCCGAGGCCTACCGCCTCCGCATCGAAGAGGGCGGCGTCGACCTCACCGCCGCCCACCCCGACGGGATCGCCCGCGGCATCGCCACCCTCCGCCAGCTGCTGCCCGCCGGCGCCCTCCGCGCCGCCCCCGCCGCCCGCCCGGTCGTGCCGCGCGTCGCGATCGAGGACGCGCCGCGCCTGCGCTGGCGCAGCGTCCACGTCGACGTGGCCAGGCACTTCCAGTCCAAGGACTTCGTGCTCGCCATGATCGATCGGGCCTGGCTCCACCGGCTCAACGTCGTCCACCTGCACCTGACCGACGACCAGGGCTGGCGCGTCGAAGTGCCCGCCCGGCCGAAGCTCACCGAGACCGCCTCCTGGCGGACCGAGACCGTCGTCGGCCACGCCCTCGCCGAGGCCGGCTTCGACGGCACGCCGCACGGCGGCTACTACACGCTCGAGGACCTGCGCGAGATCGTCGCCTACGGGCGCGAGCGGCACATCATGATCGTCCCCGAGATCAACCTGCCCGGCCACACCCGCGCCGTCCTGGCCGCCTACCCCGAGCTCGGCACCGGGCACGGCAAGGGCGTCGCCACCACGTTCGGCGTCTTCGAGGAGGTCCTCGAGCCCACCGAGGCGTCGCTGGCGTTCGCCCGCGACGTGTTCACCGCCGTCGCCGAGGTCTTCGACGCCCCGTTCATCCACATCGGCGGCGACGAGGTGCCCACCGCGCAGTGGGAGCGATCGCCGGTGGCCGCCGAGCTCATGGAGCGCGAGGGCATCGCCGAGGTCCGCGGCGTCCAGGCCTGGTTCACGCGCGCGTTCGTCGAGCAGGTGACCGCGCTGGGCCGCCGGGTGATCGGCTGGGACGAGATCCTCGACGGCGGCGCCCCGACCGAGGCCGTGGTGGGCGTGTGGCGCAACGAGGCCTACGTCAAGAAGGCCGCCGACGCCGGGCACCAGGTCATCGCCTCGCCCGAACCGTACGCCTACTTCGACCACTACCAGAGCGAGAGCGCGGACGAGCCGCTGAGCATCCACGGGCTCACGCCGGTGGAGAAGGTCGCCGCCTGGGAGCCGGTGCCGCCCGGCGTCGACCCCGAGTCGCTGCTCGGCGTCCAGTGCCAGCTGTGGTCGGAGTACATGCCGTTCGCCCGCGACGTCGAGTACCGGGCGTTCCCGCGCCTGGCGGTGTTCGCCGACGTCGCGTGGGCCTCCCCGGAGGCCCGTGCGGCCTCCCCGGTGCTCGAGCGATTGGAGGACCACCTGATGCGACTGGACGCGCTCGGCATCGCCTACCGGCCGCTCGAAGGCCCCAGGCCGTGGCAGAGGGGCGGCACCGGCACCCGCGGGCGCTTCGACCGGCCCTTTGAGGAGCACCCGGCCGAATAGCGGCCGAGACGGCACGGCGCGGATGCGGAGTCTGGCAGGTCGACTCCGCATCCGCTGTCATTCACCGTTCATCCGGGGACGGTCTGCGATGATTCGCGGTGGTCGCCGCGATGTGGTGGCCCCCGGCGGCGGCGCTTGCGTCATGCGGGTCAGCAGCAGGTCAGCAACGGGAGCGCCCGCGCCGACGCCGGGGAGTCTCTATGTGGCGGCGGGCCTCATGGCCGGCCGTATCCTGCGATGCTCATGATGTCCATGTCGGCGATCCTCACCACGTCGCCGGTGTGGGGTGCGTGGATGATCTGGCCGTCGCCGATGTAGATGCCGTCGTGGCCGAGGCCGGAGTAGAAGACGATGTCGCCCGGTTCGAGCTGCTCGTAGGAGATCCTGACCGTCTCGTTCCACTGCATCTCGACGTTGTGGGACAGGGAGACCCCGGCGTTGCCCCAGGCGCCCTGCACCAGCCCCGAGCAGTCCCAGCTGCCGGGCCCGTCGGCGCCGTACGAGTAGGGCTCGCCCAGCTGCGCGTACGCGAAGTCGACCACGGCCGAGTCGCCGTTGTAGTCGGGGTTGTCGTACGTCGGCGGGTCGGGGGTGACCTGGTCGAGGAGGACTTCGAGCTCGTCGATCTCGTCCTCGATGTCGTTCTGCTGCTCTTCGAGGTCGTTCAGGATCGCGTCGGCGTCGCTCTGCAGCGCCTCCAGCTCGGCTTGGCGGGTCTCGAGCTCGTCGACCTCGTCGAGGTGCGCCTGGAGCTGGGCGTTCTCGGCGTCGCTGATGTTCTGCAGCATCATCAGGCGGTCGGTGAAGTCCTCGGGGTCGCCGGCCAGGATCGAGTTCACCATCGCGAACTCGCCGCCGGTGTGCGCGGCGGCGGCGATCTGGGCCACCGCCTCGTTGCTCGCGTCCACGGCCGCCTGGAGTTCGGGCAGCTGGGCCTCGATCTCCCCGATGAGGTCTTCGGCGTCCTCGAGCTCTTCCTGCTTGGCGTTGTAGTCCTCGATGACGAGTTCGAGCTCGGCGTTGCGCTCTTCGATGTCGGACTCGACCTCTTCAGGGGTCGGCTCGGCCGTCGCCTCGCTCGCGGTCAGGACGGCCGCGGAGGCGGGCAGCAGCACGGCGGCCGCGAAAGCGGCGGCCAGTCGCCGGGTACGCACCAGTGATGCGCTCCTTCCTTGTGCCGCCTACCGGGTTAGCTGTCGGATTCGGGCGGGAAGAAGGTTCGCCCTACCCGCCCGAGGGCGGGATTCACCCCGATCGGATTCGCGTGGGGCGCGATGCCGATCGCCCTGGTTCCCCGGTTCGGTCGCGCTGCCGATCGGCGGCCCGCAGGCCGCCGCGGCCGGGGTCGCTCCCGATTCGGCGGTGTCGCGCGGTGACCGCGGGGTGCGGTCGAGTTTCCGACGCGACGGCTTCACGTTAGAACCAGAAGGCGGCGATGACAAGGGCGGGTGGAGAATTTCTCTTGGAATGGCACGGAATACTACGGGCCGCTGCACGGGAATGACGACCAGTTGCCGTTATACCCCGCAGGGGTATATACTGTTGACTCGGAGGGAGACACCATGGCAGGAGACGAGACGAAGCACGGGACGGGCCACGACCCGGTGTACTGGTACCACGGCGACAAGGCGGCGCTCGGGCGGCGCCTCAAGCGCATCGAGGGCCAGATCCGGGGGCTCCAGCGGATGATCGACGATGACGAGTACTGCATCGACATCCTCACCCAGATCTCGGCCTCCACCAAGGGCCTGCAGGCCGTGGCGCTCAACCTCCTCGAAGGCCACATCGCGCACTGCGTCGCCGAGGCACAGACCGGCGGCGACCCGGCCGAGGCCGAAGGGAAAGTCAAGGAGGCCACTGACGCGGTCGCCAGGCTGCTCAGGACCTGATACCCGCAAAGGAGCGAACATGGAGACCACGTACCTCGTCAAGGGCATGACCTGCGGCCACTGCGCCGGCGCCGTCACGCAGGAGGTGTCGTCCCTGCCCGGCGTCGAGAACGTCGACGTCGCCGTCGACACCGGCCGCGTCACCGTCGTCAGCGCCGAGGAGCTCGCGACCGACGCCGTCCGCGAGGCGGTCGACGAGGCCGGTTACGAACTGGTCGGCCTTGCCAATTTACGGCTCGCAAGCGTCGCCGTGAGTGCCGAGTAACGGCACCGAACGCGGACGCCCGCCGGACACCCGGCGGGCGTTTTCGTGCCGCGGTCCGTTCACTTCCCTGGCGTACAGTCGGTGCATGGCTGCCTCCGATGACGACCGTTCCGTCGAACTGGGCGACGACTACGCGGTGCTCCCCGACCAGACCACCGACGAGTCCGAGGTGGGCTGGGGCGAGATCCCCGCGGCGCGGCGCCCGAGCGCGAAGCGCGCCCTCTCGGCCCGCGACGTCGAACTGCTCGCCGAGCGCCCGCCCCACTGGAGCTGAGGCTCGCGAACCGTCCCGCGCACCCGAGCCGCCGCCGCGGCTCGGGCCGTCAGTGCGGCTCGGGTCTTCGGCGGTAGGCGTCGGCGGCCGCGGCGATGAGGCGTTCGGGTCGGCCCGGTTCGGTGGCCCAGGCCGTGTGGGGTGGTGTCGGGAGGAACCGGTGGTCACTTCCGTCCAGGCCGGTGGCGGTGCCGAGGTGTTCGGGTTCGAGGTCGCGGAACTCCAGCTCCACCGCACCGAGGCGGTCCCAGACGAAGTCCACGCGGAGTCCTTCGAGGACCTCCAGCCCGAGCAGGACCGGGCCCGCGGCGCGCCGCAGCCGCACCCGGCCTCGCGCGAGGGCTTCGGACCACAGGCCGGCAGCGCCTTCGCGCAGTTCTTCGGCGGTCGCCTCGGGCAGGTCGGTGGTGTAGGACTGGAAGTGCGCGCCGGGGCCGTGCGCCCCCGGCACGTATCCGAGCAGTCGTCTCGGGCCCGGGCCGGTCCTGGTCAGCCAGACGGTGCCGGACTCGGATTCGGGCTCGGCCTCGGCCTCGATCCGGATCGGGTGCGGCCGCGTCCGCGTCTCGAAGCGGCCGATGACGACGCGGTCATCCATCGCAGGTCCGCTCGCAGTCGTGCCAGATTCGGGTGGCGGCGTGTTTGATCTGGGCGGCCGTCTCGCCGGTGTTGATCCAGTCCCAGGTGCCGGGGTCGGTCACCCATAGGTCGGGGGTGCCGAGCACGAGGCCGGTGAGGTAGCCGATCGTGCTCGCCCCGGTGTCGTCTTCGGCGACGAGCCACATGCGGGGCCTGACTGCTTGGGTGGCGAAGACGAGAGTGCGGCCGTCGATCTCGGCCGCGCCGAGCGCGGTCAGCCCAGCCGGATCGGGGACCTCGGACGGGTTCGCCCGCAGCGGCAGGGCCGCGAGAGCGCGGTGGTAGGCGCGGCGGATCAACTCCGGCGCCGAGCGAGCGAGTGTCATCGGGCCGCACCGCCGATCACGTGCCGTTCCAGGCGCGCGGTTCGCACCGCATCGAAGAACACCTGCGGCGCGAAGGCGGTCCCGTGCGGCACGGACGACGGTCGGGCACCGCCCGCGCGGGCGGTGCCCGCCGTGACGGGCGCCGGGTCGGAGTGGGCGATCGCTCGCGCTTCGGCGCGGGTCTGGGGCCGGTCGGGGAAGGGCAGGGCTCGCCAATGCAGGACCGCGATCAGCACGCGCAGGAGCCACCGCAGGCGGATCAGGGCGCGGCTGGGTTCGTCGGTCTCGTGGTGGGCGCGGTGGAGTTCTTCGGAGTCGCGGATGAACGCCGCGTAGGCGGCTTCGCGCATCGGCGAGAACCGGTACTCCTCGGTGGCTTCCTCCTCGAAGGTCGAGCCGGGGAGCGGGTCGGGCAGTTCGTTCCGGCGGTGGCGGCCGGTGCGGGTGTCCTGGTACCAGCCGGGCGTGCCGTAGGGACCGGGGTCGTCCGGGGCGTGGGGCTTGCCGCCGATCTGCCAGTCCTCGCCGGGCTTGTGGCGCAGGTGATCGGGTTCGTAGTAGGGCTCGCCGGGGCCGAAGCCGGGCGGGTAGCGCCTGCCGCGGCGCCTGGGCCGGTGGTCGGAGTGCCCGGCGGCGAAGTGGGCGGCCGTTTGCGTGTTTTCAAGTACGCCGGAATGGCGTATCGTCGTGGACGACACGAGAGCCTGCTCTCTGTGTTGGAGCCGCCCGGCGGGTACTAGTTTGGCGATTAGCGGACCGCCGGGCGGCGGCTTGAGAAACTGCCTTATGGAATTGTCGTGTGATCAGTGCTCTGGACGTAACCCTTTCAGGGGATTCTCGTAAATGACTGCCGCCGTTGCCGTTTCGCAAATGCGGTGATTGCATGATGACCGAGGATAGCGGCGCTGTCAACTTACGCGTCTAGGTGATCCGCGCCTCAAAATTGATCATGTTGGGCCGCAGACGTATTCACTCTCCGGTTCGCGTTCCTCTTCTGTGATGAGACGGGCTCGATCTACTTCGGAGGAGGCGACCGCGCCGTTCGAGGAGTCCGAGTCCGCCTCTCCCGCGGGGATGGTGCCCTGGAGTCGGGAACCCGATCCACCCGAACCCGGACCGAGCCGCTTCGAGAACGAGCTCTGACCGATTCGGTTCGAAGGCGCGAAAAGGCCCGGTCGGCGGCGCTGGGAGGCTGCCCGCCGACCGGGCCTCTGCCTGCCGCAAGGCAGGTCCCCTCGTGTCGAGCGGTAGTCCGTTACCCCTTCACCGCGCCGCCGGTCAGACCGGAGACGATGTAGCGCTGGAGGCTCATGAACACCGTGACCGTCAGCACCGAGGTGATGAGCGTCCCGGCGGCGAACAGTCCGAAGTAGCTGGCCGGGGAGTGCTCGGCCACGAGCGTCTTGAGCCCGACGGCGAGGGTCATCTCCGAACGGTCGGTCAGGAACAGGCTGGCGAGGATGAAGTCGTTCATCGTCCCCACGAACGCCAGGATCCCCGAGATCGCGATGATCGGCGCGGCCAGCGGCAGGATCATCCCGAAGAAGATCTGCGCGTGGCTCGCCCCGTCGATCGTGGCCGCCTCGTCGAGCTCCTTGGGGATCGTGTCGAAGAAGCCCTTCATCAGCCACGTCGAGACGCCCAGCGCCCCGCCCATGTAGACCAGCATCAGCCCGAGCTTCGAGTTGAGCCCGGCCACCGGGTAGAAGTCGCCGATGGTGCCGAAGATCAGGTACAGGGCGACCACGGCCAGGAACGCCGGGAACATCTGGATCAGCAGCAGGAACAGCAGCATCGGCCGCCGTCCCTTGAAGCGGAACCGGCTGAACGCGTAGGCGGCCAGCGAGGAGATGAAGATCGAGACGAACGCCGCCGGGACGGCGATCATGAGCGAGTTGCCGAACCAGTGCCAGAACGGGACGTTCGGCTCGGTGAACAGCCGCTCGAAGTTGTCGAGGCCGAAACTCGACGGCAGCAGGCTCGTCGTCGACAGCGTCCCGTTCGGGTTGAACGCCGCCGAGACGACGTACACGATCGGCACCAGGGCGAACACCAGCACCAGCACGACCATCAGGTGCCGCCAGCCGGTGTCGCCCGCCCAGCGGGCCAGGCCCGAGCGGCGCTTCGGCCGCACCGGGGCGCGGCGCGGTTCTGCGGTACGCGTCATGAGTAGACGTCCTCCTGAGATCGGGTGGCGCGGAACATGAGCGCCGAGATCGTGGCGACGATGAGGAAGATGAACACGCTGATGGCCGAGGCGAAGCCGTAGTCGGCGCTGGAGGATCCGAAGGCCTGCCGGAAGGCGTAGGTGATCAAGAGGTCGGTGCCGCCGACCGTGTCCCCGGCGTTGATCGGGTTGCCGCCCGAGAGCAGTTCGATCGCGTTGAAGTTGTTGAAGTTGAACGCGAAGCTGGAGATCAGGAGCGGGGTGAGCGCCACCAGCAGCAGCGGCAGGGTGATCTTGCGGAAGGCCGTCAGGCCGGTCGCGCCGTCGATCTTGGCCGCCTCCAGCGAGTCGGCCGGCAGCGCCTGGAGCGCCCCCAGGCTGATCAGGAACATGTAGGGGAAGCCCAGCCACGTGTTGGCGATGAGGACCATCGCCCGGGCCGCCCACGTCTGGCCGTACCAGTCGACGTTCATGCCGAGCAGCTCGTTGATCACCCCGTAGTCGCGGTTGAACATCTGCGCCCACACCAGCAGCATCGCGAACGACGGCATGGCGTAGGGCAGGATCATCACCGACCGGTACAGCTTCGTGCCCCGCATGCCGGGCCGATTGAGGGCCATGGCCGCGCCGAGCCCGAGCGCGAAGGTGAGCAGGACGCTGCCGGCGCCGAAGGCGAGGTTCCACACGAACACGCCGAAGAACGGGCCCCTGATGTCCTCGTCGGTGAGCACCTGCAGGTAGTTGTCGAAGCCGATGCCGACGCGCCAGCCCACGAGCGCCTCGTCGCCGTCCTCGGTGACGAACGTGCCGGTCTCGTCGTCGGCGTGCCAGACGATGCCGGCCTCGTCGTCGGTGATGCAGTCGCATCCGGCGTCGTAGGAGCGGGTGGAGGTGCCCTCGAACGCCGACAGGCCCTGGACCTTGATGCCCGAGTGCTCGCCGGTGGGCACCGCCAGTTCGGCGACCTCGGCGTGCCGCTCGTTGAGTTCGGCGAGGCCCCACACCTCGTAGTCCTCGGCGGCGGTGATGCGTCCGGCCTGGTCGGTCTCGACCTCGTCGAGCGCGGTCAGGCCCTCCTCGGTGCCGGCCCAGTGGGTGCCCTCGTCGGTGTCGGTCAACAGCAGCGCCAGGTCGCCGGAGGCCGATTCGCCGACCGACAGCAGGTAGGTGTTCCCGCCGGGGGTCGGCTGGACGCCCGCGGCGATGATCGCCTCGATCGCCTGGTCCTTGCCGACGCGGTGCCCGTCGCCGTAGTTGGTGAAGGAGGTGCCGATGGTGAGGACCACCGGCAGGATCTGGAAGGCGATCAGGAGCAGGGTGCCGGGCACGAGGTATTTGAGCGGGATCCGGCGGCGCTGCAGGTAGGTGTAGAAGATGACGGCGACGGCGGCCGCCTCCGCGCCCAGGCCCCACCAGGCCCGGGCGTCGATGAGGGGCAACGCCGCCCAGACGGCCAGGGCCGTCACCACCGCGAGCACGGCGATCTTGGCGATCAGGCCCGCGGCGGTGTGCGACCCGGCCGTCTGGGAACGCTGGTCGAGCACGAGTGGGTTCCTTCGTTCGTCGGTGCGGGGGCTCAGGAGGCGTCGATGGCGTCGGCGATGGCCTGGCCGGCGGTGGTGGCGGCCTCCTCGCCGGGGGTGACGCCGTCGATGCTGTCGGCCTCGGCGCGGCCGAAGGGCTCCCAGACCGCGTTCATCGCCGGGATGTTCGGCATCGGGACGGCGTGCTCGCCGGCGGCGGCGAAGCCCTGGACGTCGGCGTTGCCCTCGGCGTAGGTCTCGGCGGCGGCCGTCAGCGCGGGCAGGCGCCCGCCGGCCTCGGCGAGCTTGAGCTGGAGGTCCTCGGTCAGCACGTAGTTGGTGACGAACTCCTGGGCGAACAGGGCGTTCTTGGCCGAGGCCGAGACGTAGAAGCCCTGGACGCCCATGAACGGGGCGGCCGGGTTCTGGCCCTCGAAGCCGGGGATGGCGGTGACCTCGTACTCGATGCCGGCGTTCTGGGCGTCGATGAGCGCCCAGGGGCCGGAGATGAGGAACGCGGACTTGCCCTCGACGAAGAACGGGGTCGCGTTGGAGCTGTCGATGGAGGTCGACAGGACGCCGCTCCCGCCGAGCTCGGCGAACTTCTCGAAGGCCGCGATGCCGCCGGCCGAGGCGACGCCGACGTCGCCGGGGTCGGTGCCCTCGGCGCCGAAGAGGTAGCCGCCCATGGACGAGAACAGCGGGTAGGCGCTGTAGGCGTCGCCGTTCACGCCGACCGGCAGGAGCACCACGTTCTCGGTGCCCGCGTCCTGTCCGGCGGCGACGAGCTCTTCGAACGTGGCCGGGACCTCGGCGGCCAGGGCGGTGTTGCGGATCAGGCCGATGTTCTCGACGGCGTAGGGGGCGGCGTAGAGGTTGCCGTCGACGGTGAACGCGGTGATCGAGGCCGGGTTGAGCGCGGCCTGCTGGTCCTCGGTCAAGGTGATGGGGCTGATGACGCCGTCGGCGGCGAGCTGGCCGGACCAGTCGTGGGCGCCGACGAGGACGTCGGGGCCCTGGCCCTGCTCGGCGGCGGTCAGGAAGTCCTCGCGGAGGGTCTCGACGTGCTCCTCGACGGTGACCTTGACGCCCACCTGGTTCTCGAAGTCGGCGACGAACTCCTTGAGCACCGGGGTGCGGGTCTCGTCGGCCCAGATGACCAGTTCGCCGGAGAACTCCTGCTGCTCGGAGCCGGTGTCGCCGTCCTCGCCGCTCTCGTCGTCGGATCCGCAGGCGGCGGCCGCGCCGAGCGCCGCCATGGAGACGGCGGCGGTGCCGATGGTCCTTCTACGCATGATTGAGTACCTCTCCTCGTTGAGGGCGGCCCGCCGAGCGGGACCGTGACGGGGATCATGGGCTCTGCCCCTGACACCTCGAAGGTTAGCAAGATGTTTCAGAAACAGGAAACCCTTGCAATCAAACTGTTGCCAAATTTCAGATAGGCTACGCTGTCATCATGCGGCTTCGACTCTCCGACATCGCCAGGCAGGCCGGGGTCAGCGAGGCGACGGTGTCCCGGGTGCTCAACGACAAGCCCGGCGTCGGGGCTCAGACCCGGCAATCCGTCCTCACTGCCCTCGACGTGCTCGGCTACGAACGGCCCCAGGCCCTTCGCAAGCACGCCATCGGCCTCATCGGCCTCGTCGTGCCCGAACTCGAGAACCCCATATTCCCGGTGTACGCGCAGACGATCTCCAACGTCCTCGCGGGCTCGGGCTACACGCCGGTGCTGTGCACGCAGACGCCCGGCGGGGTCTCCGAGGACGAGTTCGTCGAGATGCTGCGCGAGCGAAGCGTGGCCGGGATCATCTTCGTCTCCGGGCTCCACGCCGACACCGCCGCCAGCACCGAGCGCTACCAGGAGCTCAAGGACAAGCGCCTGCCGATCGCGTTCATCACCGGCCACCCCGAAGGCGTCGAGGCCGCGTCCTTCTCCTGCGACGACGCCGTCGCCGCCCGCATCGCCGTCGAGCACCTCGCCGGGCTCGGCCACGAGAAGATCGGCCTGGTCTCCGGGCCCGACCGCTACTGGCCCGTCCAGCGCAAGATCCGCGGCTACCGGGCCGCCATGCAGCACCTCGGCCCCGAGCTGATCGAGCTGACCCTCTTCGGCGAGCAGGGCGGCCACGCCGCCGCCTCCCGCCTCATCGACCGCGGCGCCACCGCCGTCGTCTGCGGCTCCGACATGATGGCCCTCGGCGCCATCCGCGCCGCCGCCGAGCGCGGCCTGGCCGTGCCCGGCGACTTCTCCGTCGTCGGCTACGACGACTCCCCCCTCATCGCCCACACCAACCCCCCGCTCACGACCGTGCGGCAGCCGGTGCGCGACATCGCCACCGCCGCCGCCCGGGCGCTGCTCGACGAGATCGCCGGGCAGCCCACGCCGTCGTCGGAATACCTGTTCCGGCCCGAACTCGTCGTACGCGGCTCCACCGGTGCGGCACCCCAAAGATGAGAGGACACACTCATGAGTGACAACTGGTGGCGCGAGGCGGTCATCTACCAGGTGTATCCGCGCTCCTTCGCCGACGCGAACGGCGACGGCATGGGCGACCTCGCGGGCATCCGCTCGCGCATCCCCTACCTGGCGAAGCTCGGCGTCGACGCGCTCTGGCTGTCCCCGTTCTACGCCTCGCCGCAGAAGGACGCGGGCTACGACGTCGCCGACTACCGCGCGATCGACCCGCGGTTCGGCACGCTCGACGACTTCGACGCGATGCTGGAGGCCGCGCACGAGGCGGGCATCCGCCTCATCGTCGACCTGGTCCCCAACCACTCCTCCTCGGAGCACGAGTGGTTCAAGGCCGCCCTGGCCTCCGGGCCGGGCAGCAGCGAACGCGACCGCTACCACTTCCGCGACGTCGACCCCGCGAAGCCCGAGGTCCCGCCGAACAACTGGCAGTCGGTCTTCGGCGGCCCGGCCTGGACCAAGACCCCCGACGGCAAGCAGTGGTACCTGCACCTGTTCGACTCCTCGCAGCCGGACCTGAACTGGGACAACCCCGAGGTCCACGCCGAGTTCCAGTCGATCCTCAGGTTCTGGCTCGACCGCGGCGTCGACGGCTTCCGCATCGACGTCGCCCACGGCATGGTCAAGGCCGCCGGGCTCCCCGACACCGGCGGCGACGGCACGATCGAGATGATCGGCACGACCCGCTCCCCGTTCTTCGACCAGGACGGCGTCCACGAGATCTACCGCACGTGGCGGCCGGTCATCGAGGAGTACGAGGGCGACCGGATCTTCGTCGCCGAGGCCTGGACCGACTCGGCCGAGCGCCGGGCGCTGTACCTGCGGCCCGACGAGCTGCACCAGGCGTTCAACTTCGACCTCGTGCTGGCCCCGTTCAGCGCGGTCGACTTCCGCAAGGCCATCGACGCCGAGATCGCCAACAACGCCGGCATCGGCGCCCCGTGCACGTGGGTGCTGTCCAACCACGACGTGCAGCGGCACGTCACCCGCTACGGCGACGGCCCGATCGGCCTGGCGCGGGCGAAGGCCGCGACGCAGCTCTTGCTGGCGCTGCCGGGCGTCGTGTACGTCTACCAGGGCGAGGAGCTGGGCCTGAACGAGGTGCTCGACCTGCCCGACGAGGTGCGTGAGGACCCGACGTTCTTCCGCACGAACGGCGAGCAGATCGGCCGCGACGGCTGCCGGGTGCCGATCCCGTGGCGGACCGAGGGGCCGTCGCTCGGCTTCGGCGACGCCGAGGGCTGGCTGCCGCAGCCCGAAGGCTGGGCCGAGAAGTCGGTGGAGGCCGAGGACGGCACCGGCGGCTCGACGCTCGAGTTCTACCGCCAGGCGATCGCGTTGCGCAAGGCCCACAAGGCCACCGGCCTGACCTGGCTCGACGACCCGGGCGACAACGCCTTCGCGTTCGACAACGGCGCCGTGGTGTGCGTGGTGAACTTCGGCGACGAGCCGGTGGGCCTCGACGGCTTCGACGGCGAGGTGCTCCTGTCGAGCGCCGAACTCGCCGAAGGCCGCCTCCCAGCCGGCTCGGCGGTCTGGTTCAAGAAGTAAGCAGCACGAACGAATCGGGGCGGCGGGCCGAAGGTCCGCCGCCCCGATTCGTGTGTCGCCGGTGTCGAGACGCGAAACCTGACGACGGTTTGCTCAGGCTTGCGCCATGGCAACCGACGAACCGGACTCGGCCGGGGACGCCGAGTCCGCCGCACCGGCTGCGACCGGCAGCGGCAGCACCACCGACGACATCCTCACGGCGCTGCATGAGGCCAGGGCAGAACGCGAGGAACACCTCGTGCAGGTCATCGAGCAGTTCAGGTTGGAACGCGAAGGATCGCAGGGCAACATAGGCGCTCCGACATCTTCCCCCATGCGAGCGGCCATCACCACAATGATGAAAGTGTTGTTTCGGCGTGTTCATGTCCGGTTCTGACTGCTAGCATCGATACCGTAAGGGGGTGAACACAATGACCGATACTCATCCCGAGACCAGGGCAATGTCGATCCGCGGAATCGATCCCGAGGTCTACGAGACTATCCGGATTCGCGCTGCCAACCACGGCCAATCGATGGAGTCCGAGGTCAGGGAGATCCTGATTCGAGCCGCCGACGGCGATTTCAACCGCCGGTCGATGGAACTCGGCGACCTCATACACTCGTATGTCGCGGAGGTCGGCGGAGTGGATCTCGAACTCCCCGATCGCAATGAGCCGGATCGTGAGCTGGATCTGTCGTGATGGTCGTCTTCGATACCAATGTCATTTCCGAGCTGATCCGAGAGAACGGCGATTTCGGTGTCCTCACCTGGACCAACAGGTACACCTTCGATGGCCTGACCACTGCCGTGTGCCTCGCGGAACTGAAGTGGTGTGTGGAGAGACTCCCCAAAGGCAGGAAACGCTCGGTGCTCGAGGTCGCCGTGGATCGGCTCGAGATCGAGGCCTTTCGAGACCGAATCCTTCCGTTCGACAACCGGGCAACCGGCCATTACGGTCGAATCAGGCAAATCAGGAGGCAAGCAGGTCGTCCGATCAGCCCTACCGATGCGATGATCGCCGCCATCTGCGCATCGCGCGGCGCTGCGCTTGCCACCGGGAACATCAAAGACTTCGAGGGCGTTGGTGTTCCACTCCTCAATCCGTGGAAGGGTGGGCACACCCCAGAATGAACGCCGAGGGTCCGGCCGCTGCGCGGCCGGGCCGGTCACGTTCAGCATCGCGATGACAGCGGTGACGTTTACCAGTTGCCTTCGAGCTTCGCGTCGACCTTGATCGGTTCGTCCATGACGACTCGGCCGTACTGCTCGCTCACCAGCTGGTACTGGTCTTCCTCGAGCCGGTACAGGTGCAGGACCGGCAGGCCTTCGGCGGCCTCGGAGATCCTGAGGTAATAGGGGATCCCGCCCATCGCGTAGATTCCCGGCTTGAGATGACGGTCCCGCTCCTCCGATTCGGGAGACTCCACTTCGACCACGAGTCGGACGTCCTCGGGATGGAACCATCTCGTGTTGCGGTTGTATCCGGGCCGCTCCGCGACTACCAGGAGATCCGGTTCGGGCCGGCTCTTTCGATCGATGCGGACGGTCATCTCCTGGTGGACCTCAAGGTCGTCCGGCACGGCCTTGTCAAGAGCGATTCGCAGCCTGAACATCACTTCGTGATGCCAGGTGCGCTGTGAGCTCATCATGAGTTCGAGTGCGCCGTAAATGAGTTCGACGTGATCCGGAAGGTCGTACATGTCCAGATCGTCGGACTCCCAGCCGGAGTCGCGGGGCGGTGGGGGCAGCAGGACGTCGAACATCAGGCTTCCTTCGCGGAACCGAGGAACATATACGAGGGTACCCGGACAGCGACCGAGCCCGGACCGGGAAACGGTCCGGGCTCGGGAGGCGCTGCGGCCTGTGCTACTTGATCTTGTTCCCGGCGCTGCGCAGCTGCTGGCAGGCCTCGACGACGCGGGCGGCCATGCCGGCCTCGGCGAGCTTGCCGTAGGCGCGCGGGTCGTAGGCCTTCTTGTTGCCGACCTCGCCCTCGACCTTGAGCACGCCGTCGTAGTTCTTGAACATGTGGTCCACGATCGGGCGGGTGAACGCGTACTGCGCGTCGGTGTCGATGTTCATCTTGATGACGCCGTAGTCCACCGCGTCGCTGATCTCCTGCGCGGTCGAACCCGAGCCGCCGTGGAAGACCAGGTCGAACGGCTTGTCCTTGCCGAGCTCCTTGCCGATCTCGTCCTGGATGTCCTTGAGGATCTCCGGACGCAGGTGCACGTTGCCCGGCTTGTAGACGCCGTGGACGTTGCCGAAGGTCAGGGCCGTCATGTAGCGGCCCCGCTCACCGGAGCCGAGGGCCTCGACGGTGGCGCGCGCGTCGTCGACGGTCGTGTACAGCTTGTCGTTGATCTCGGCTTCGACGCCGTCCTCCTCGCCGCCGACGACGCCGATCTCGACCTCGAGGACGATGTTGGCCTTGGAGGTGCGCTCCAACAGCTCCTGGGCGATGTCCAGGTTCTCCTTCAGCGGCACCGCCGAGCCGTCCCACATGTGCGACTGGAACAGCGGGTGCTCGCCGCGCGCGACGCGCTCCTCCGAGACCGCCAGCAGCGGGCGGACGAACTTGTCGAGGTTGTCCTTCGGGCAGTGGTCGGTGTGCAGGGCGACGTTCACCGGGTAGTTCTTGGCGATCTCGTGCGCGGCGGCGGCGAGGGCGACGGCGCCGGAGACCATGTTCTTGACGGTCGGGCCGGAGACGTACTGGGCGCCGCCGGTGGAGATCTGGACGATGCCGTCGGACTCGGCCTCGGCGAAAGCGGCCAGCGCGGCGTTGAGCGTCTGGGTCGAGGTCACGTTGATGGCCGGGTAGGCGAAGGAGTGCTTCTTCGCCCGGTCGAGCATCTCGTTGTAAACCTCGGGTGTTGCGATAGGCATGCTGCCTGCTCCTTAGATGAGTCGTTGATTACTCCCCGACCGGGGGCTGGGATTCAGACGCCGCTGTCTGAGCACTTCACCGAGCCGTTGCGACCTGGTGAAGTATCGCCGACGAGCATGTGAAGGCACCCACCAGGCTACCCGGCCGTTCGCCCGCCGGGCGCCGCACTGGGCCTTACGGTGGAGACATGGGGTATCAGCAGGAATGGGTCGACGATTTCGACGAGGGCTCGGAGTTCGACCTGGCGGGGTCGGCCGATGACGACGGCGAGGGGGAGGACCCGGAGGCCGTGGCCGCCGGTGAGGAGGGCGCCACCCTTGAGGAGGTGAACCCCGCCGACGCGGCCGAGCAAGGCGTCGAGGTGCCGGGCGAGGAGGACGAGGAGCCCCACGCGGGGTGACCCGCGCGAGGCTCCTGCTATAAGGCGGCCCGGGCCGCGCCCGGCCGCCGTCATGCTTCAGGCGGTCTGGGGCGCCCAGCTGCTGTGCCTCAGGCAGTCTGGGCTGCGCCCAGCCGCTGTGCTTCACGCAATCTGGGCTGCGCCCAGCCTGTCGAGCACCCAGGCGAGGTTGAACGCCTCTTCCTCCCACGCGTCGTAGCGCCCCGAGCGGCCGCCGTGCCCGGCCTCCATCTCGGTTTTGAGCATCACGTCGGACTCCGGGCTCTCGTGCCGCAGCCGCGCGATCCACTTGGCGGGCTCGTGGAAGCCCACGCGCGTGTCGTTCAGGCTGGTCACGGCCAGGATCGACGGGTAGCGCACCGCGGTGACGTTCTCGTAGGGCGAATACGACTTCATGTACTCGTAGACCTCGGCCGACTCCAGCGGGTTGCCCCACTCCTCCCACTCGATGACCGTCAGCGGCATCGTCGGGTCGAGGATCGTGTTGAGCGCGTCGACGAACGGCACGTCGGCGAGGACGCCGGCGAAGCGCTCGGGCGCGAGGTTGGCGACGGCGCCCATGAGCAGGCCGCCCGCCGACCCGCCGCGCGCGACGATCCGGTCCGGCGCGGCCCAGCCCGCCGTCACCAGATGCTCGGCGGCGTCGACGAAGTCGGTGAACGTGTGCTTCTTGTGCAGGAGCTTGCCCTGCTCGTACCAGTGGCGGCCCATCTCGCCGCCGCCGCGGACGTGCGCGATCGCGAAGACCACGCCCCGGTCGAGCAGGCTCAGGCGGGCGATCGAGAAGTACGGGTCGATGGAGTGCTCGTAGGAGCCGTAGCCGTACAGCAGGCACGGCGCGGTGCCGTCGGGCTCGATGTCGGCGCGGGCGACGATCGAGATCGGCACCTTGGTGCCGTCCGCGGCGGTGGCCCACTCGCGGTACTGCTTGTAGGCGGCCGGGTCGAAGCCGCCGAGCACCGGGGTGCGCTTGCGCAGGTGGAGGCGCGCGGCGTCGATGTCGTAGTCGTACACCGAGGAGGGGGTGACCATCGACGTGTAGCCCAGGCGCAGGACCCGGGAGTCGTAGTCGGGGTTGTCGCCGAGGCCGACCGAGTAGAGCGGCTCGTCGAACGCGATCTCGGTGAGCGTCCCCTCATCACTCAAACTGCGCCCATGATCCTTTCCGGCTCCGCCTTCAAGGATTGCGATCTGCGAGAGCCCGTCGCGGCGCGTCGAGACGACGGCGTGGCCCGCGAAGGCGTCCACCGATTCGAGCCGGACGTCCGGGTCGTGCGGCAGGATCTCGTTGAACGCGGTCGTGTCGTCGACCGGCGCCCACCCGAGCGTGAAGTTCTCGGCGTCGCGGTTGTGCAGCACGAGGAACCGGTCGCCCTGGTGGTCGACCTGCATCTCCACGCCGTGCTCGCGGCCGTTCCCGAAGACGGTGAACTCGCCGGTCGGGTCGGCGGCGTCGAGGTAGCGGGTCTCGCTGGTGATCTTCGAGCCGGACACGATCATGAGGTACCGCTCGGAGCGGGTCAGGTCGATTCCGGTCCAGAACCGCTCGTCGTCCTCCTGGTAGACGAGCACGTCCTCGTCTTGGCCGAGGACGTGGCGCCACACCTGGTGGGGCCGCCACGCGTCGTCGACCTTGGTGTAGAAGAACACCGAGCCGTCGGCCGACCAGGCGCCGCCGTAGAAGACGCCCTCGATCCGGTCGGCGAAGACCTCGCCGGTGCGCAGGTCCTTGAACTGGAGGGTGAACCGCTCGTCGCCGGTGTAGTTCACGCCGAACGCGAGGAGGTTGCCGTCCGGGGAGACGTCGGCGACGCCCAGGGCGAAGAAGTCGTGGCCGTCGGCGAGCTCGTTGCCGTCGATCATGACCTGCTCGCCTTCGACCGGCACGCCCGGTTCGACGCTCGGCGGCGTGTCGCCCTCGGCCGCGACGCGACACCGGATGCCGTACTGCTTGCCCTCCTCGGTGCGGCCGTAGTACCACCAGCCCCGCTTGCGGACCGGGACCGACAGGTCGGTCTCCTGGGTGCGGTCCTTGATCTCGCCGAAGATCGACTTGCGCAGCCCGTCGAGGTGGGCGGTGCGCGACTCGGTGTAGGCGTTCTCGGCGCGCAGGTAGTCGAGGACCTCGGGATCCTCCGGGTCCTTGAGCCAGGCGTAGGCGTCGTTGACGGTGTCGCCGTGGTGGGTTCGCGGGTGGTCGCGGCGGGCCGCGACCGGTTGCCGTACAGCTTGCTCATCTGACATGGGTCCAACTGTAAGGCCTTCGGGCCGCGCGGCAGGGCGCCGCGCGCCCTTCCCCGGCCTCACGTTACTCACTGGTAATGCCCCGACGGTTCGAATGTCGCCGAATCCCTCCATCCGCGGCGCGCCGAACTGTGAGGATGGTCGGCATGAGCGACAAGTGCGACGGGGCGGCGCCGGTGTCCTCCGACGAGGCCGCCACCGTCGCCTTCGATCGGACCGTCGTCTTCGAGCGGCCCCACCACGCGGGCCCGCCGTTCCTCGCCGCCGACCGGCTCACCGCGAAAGGACGCCGCGGGCCGGTCTTCGCCGACGTCTCCCTCGGCGCCGAGCTCGGCCAGCTCGTCGTCGTCTCCGGCGACGGCGGCGACGGGCGCACCGCGCTCCTGCTCGCCCTCGCCGGGCGCTTCGCCCTCTCCGGCGGCACCCTCATCGTCGAGGGCCGGACCAGGGCCGCCGAGATCCGCCGCCGCTTCACCGTCGCCCAGGCCGCGCCCGCGATCGGGTTCGACGCGCACCACACCGTCGGCGACTGCATCAAGGAGACGACCGCGGTCTCCGGCAAGGCCGCCACCGACGCCAACATCCACGCCTGGCTCGACCGCCTCGCCGTCGGCGTCGACACCGGCGACACCGTCGCACTGCTGCCGCGATTCGAGCAGATCCGCTTCGCGATCGCCTGCGCCGCGGCCTCCCGCACGCCCGCCGTCGTCGTCGACGATGCCGACGCCGGACTCAACGGCGCCGGCGGCGAACGCGTCCTCGAGACCCTCCGCGCCGTCGCCGACGCCGGGCAGCTCGTCCTGGCCGGGTGCGTCCGCCACGACCCGCCCGCCGACCTCGTCATCGACCTCAGGACCAGATCCATGGCCCGCGCGCCGCGCCTCGACGCGGGCCGCGACCGGAACGGAGACGCGCCGTGAGCCCGTTCAGACTCGCCCGGCTGGAACTGCGCCGCTACCGCGGACATCCCGTCCGCGCCGCCGTGGTGGCCGCGATCGTGCTCCTTCCGGCCGTGTGCGCCGGGCTGTACCTCTGGTCCTTCTGGGACCCGTACGGGTCGACCGACGAGATGCCCGTGGCGCTCGTCAACGAGGACGCCGGGACCACGCTGGACCGCGGCGGCGAGTTCGTCGAGGTCAACGGCGGCGAGCAGGTGGTCGAGCGGCTGCGTGAGGCGCCGGTCTTCGACTGGCGCGTCACCGACGCCGACGAGGCCCGCGCCGGCCTTGCGGACGGCGACTACTCCATGGTCGTCACGATCCCCGAGAACTTCTCCGCCGCCATCGCCGGACTCGCCGTCGGCGAGCCCGT
This sequence comes from Glycomyces arizonensis DSM 44726, assembly GCF_000482705.1. Taxonomy (GTDB): domain Bacteria; phylum Actinomycetota; class Actinomycetes; order Mycobacteriales; family Micromonosporaceae; genus Glycomyces; species Glycomyces arizonensis. Next base: position 40,442 of record NZ_AXWO01000036.1, read on the forward strand.
GCGGGCCGCCGTCGAGTTCGAGCGCGACGACGCGAACGGGTACCTCGCCGGCGTCATGACCGCCACGGTGGAGCGCGAGCTCCAGCACCAGATCGACAGCGCCGTCTACGACGCCTTCGCCGGGACGCTCTTCGGCGGTCTCACCGGCGGCCTCGGCCAGGCCGTCGACGGCGCCGCCACGCTCCATACAGGACTGTCGGGGCTCAGTGCGGCGGCCGAGGACGCCGCGGCGGGCGCCGAGCAGGTCGCCACCGGCCTCGACGAGGCCGTCGGCGAGTCGGCGCCCGCCGTCGAGTCCCTCGCCGAGGACTGGGAGCAGGTCCAGACCGGATCGGCGGCCGGCGCGGACGTCGTCGCCGACGCCGCCCGGCTCAGCGGCGCCTACAGCGCCCTGTGCCGGGGCGGCGGCGCCGACGGCTTCGCCTGCGAGACGCTGTGGGAGCACGTCCAGCTGGCCGAGAGCGTCAGCACCGACGTCCAGAGCGCCGACGCCGCCGTCCAGGCCACGCCCGCCGAAGCACTCGAGACGGCCGCGGAGGACCTCGGGACTCTCCAGACCGACGCTGCGGGCGTCGCCGACGCCGCCGGGCAGGTGGCCACCGGCGTCGCCGACGCCGAGACGACGGCCGGCGATCTCGCGGGCGGGCTCGGCGAGCTCTACGACGGCGCCGACGCCGTCGTCTCCGGCCTGACCGACGCCCGGGCGGACGTCCCCGCCGCGAACGGCGCCGCCGACGAGGCCGCGGAGGCCGAGAGCTACGGCAGCCCCGTGGCGATCAGCGAGGAGACCCACAACCCGGCCGGGAGCTACGGGCGCGGCCTGGCGCCGCTGGTCATCGCGACGGTGCTGTGGGGGTTCGGGATCGTCGCCTACCTGCTGCTGCGCCCGGTGAACGCGCGCGCTCTGGCCGGGCCGCTGCGCTCGCCGCTCGTCGCGCTCGGCGGTTGGCTGGCGGGGGCGGCCCTGGGAGTCGTCAGCGCGCTGGCGCTGTACCTGGTGATCGACGTCGGCCTCGGGCTCGACCCGCGGCAGGTCCCGGCGACGGCCGGATTGTGCGTCCTGGTGGTCCTGACGTTCTCGGCCATGGCGCACCTGTTCCGGCTCGCCTTGGGCGCCATGGGGATCCTGCTGCTCGCCGTGCTGCTGATGCTCCAGATGGCCGCCGCCGGGGGACTCTACCCGGTGGAGACGACGCCGGCGTTCTTCCAGGCGATCCACCCGTGGCTGCCGATGACGTACGCGGTGGACGCCCTCCGGGTGACGATCAGCGGCGGCCAGACCGAGCATCTGGTGCGGGCCCTCGTGGTGCTGGTGCTCTACCTGGCGGCATCGCTGGCAGTGGCGGCCGCGACGGTGGCAATGCGCCGCAAATGGACAACGGGCCGCCTCCACCCTCCCCTGAGCCTATGAATGACCGGCCATTGCCTATAACATATATCCTATAACATAATATGTCACACAAATGCTCACTACAAGGTAAAACTTCGTCAGATTATAAGTTATAGAATATAATGACACTTTCGCGGCGGTTCACCGCTCGATGAGCGCCGCGAGGCCGTCGAGGGTGCGTTCCAGGCCGAAGTCGAAGGCGTGCCGTGGCTCGAAGGCCGCGCCGTGCGCCTCCCCGGCGGCCTGGCCGACTCGCGCCGCGGTCGGGTAGCGCTCGGCGTCGAAGACCTTCGCCAACAGTGGTCCGTTGGACTCCCACCACTCGCGGTCGCTCATCGCGGTCGTCTCGCGTTCGGCCTCGGCCCGCGCCGCGTCGGCGGCGGCGGTCCGCACGAAGGCCAGCAGATAGGCGAGCGCGTCGTCCCGCTCGACGTCGCTGAGCCCGGTGTCGTCGAGCGAACGCAACTCGTGCTCGTATTTGGCGCACTGGCCCGGCCCCAGCGGCGGCCTGGTCTGCGAGGCCGCCGCCGCCCACGGGTGGGCCCGGTACATCGCATAGTTGTCGCGGGCGACCGCGGCGAGCCGCTCGCGCCAGAGGCGCCCGGTGGTCTCGGTGCGCGGCATAGCTGCGTACAGGGCGTCGAGCATGAGCACGATGAGTTCGGCCTTCCCCGGCACATAGGTGTACAGCGTCATCGGGGCGACCCCGAGGGACTGGGCGATGCGGCGCATGGTGACCGCTTCGAGGCCCTCGGCGTCGGCGATCGCGATCGCCGCGTCCACCACGGCGTCGACGGTGAGGCCCTTGCGCGGCCCGCGCCTGGGGGAGGCGGGCGCCTCTCTCCAGAGCAGTTCCAGAAGGCTCGGTTTCGGCGCGTCGGCTGTCGCGGAAGTCACCACACGATCCTAGCCGACAAACTTGTACACCGTACGACGTACTTAGTACAATATACAACGTACGGTAAAACGAAGGAGCCGCTCATGCAGATCACCTCATCGGCCATCTCGCTCAACGTCGCCGACCCCGCCGCCTCGGCCGAGTTCCTGGAGCGCCACTACGGCTTCAGCGAGGACATGTCCGCCGACGGCTTCGTCTCGCTCTCGCACCCCGACGCGGGCTTCAACGTCATCTACCTGCGCACCGGACTGCCGACCTTCAAGCCCGAGAGCGTCAAAGGCGGCGCGGACGGGCTGCTCGTGGTCTTCGTCGTCGACGACATCGACGCCGAATACGAACGCCTCCAAGGCGAAGGCGTGGCGATCACCACGCCGATCGAGACCGAGGAGTGGGGCGAGCGCTACTTCCAGGCGACCGATCCGAACGGCGTCGTCATCCAACTCGTCCAATGGGTCGCCGTACCCGAGAGCGGTAGCTAGGCCAGCCGGTACAGGGCAGATCCGTGGGCCGGGAGCTTGACTCGCAGCTCGGCACCGGCCTCCACGTCCGTGCGCGCCCAGCAGTCCCGCACGGCCCGCGGCCCGGGCACGCCCAGGTCGGTCCACGGCAGGCCGAACTCGGCCAGCTCGCCACTGCGGTTGAACACCGCCACATAGGCGCCGTCGACCGACGCCCACGCCACGTGCTTGCCGTCGCGCCACACCTCCCGCGAATCGGCCCCGCTGCGCTGGGCGGCGAGCACTTCCGGGTTGGTGAGCAGCTCGATCGTCTCCTCACTGGAGGCCGGGAGGTCGGCGCCGACCATGAGCGGCGAGCGGGCGACGCACCACAGCGTCAGCATGGTCCGCTGCTCGTCGGGGGTCAGCAGCGAGTCCCGCGGCTCGCCCACCTCCGCGCGCAGCCCCATGCGGCCCAGCGGCAGCATGTCGGCGTCCGGCCAGTGCCCGGGCCCGGCGTGCGGCGCCCAGTCGCGCAGCAGGTCGAACTGCATGTCGATGTCGCGCCACCGGTCCCACAGGTCCGCCGAGATCCGCCACTGGTGCGCGTGCGCCTTGAGGTGCTCGGCGTGGCCGACCGACAGGTTCACGCCGGGGGAGAGGCTCAGGACGATGTCGCGGCCGCTCTTCTGGACAGCGTTCCAGAACGCCTCGACCTCGTCGGCGTAGTAGGGGGCGATCATGTCGTCGGCCTTGATGTAGTCCACGCCCCAGTCGGCGAACTGCCGCACGAGCGAGTCGTAGTAGGCCTGCCCGCCCGGGTGGGAGTGGTCGATGCCCCAGTTGTCGTCGACCCACGAGGAGAGGCGCTCCCGGTCGGGGATCTGCGCCGCGGAGTACTCGCTGCCCCTGATGGGGGTGTCGGCCGCGACGGCCTGGCGGGGGACGCCGCGCAGAATATGGACGCCGAACTTCAACCCCAGGGCGTGGATGTAGTCGGCCAGCGGCTTGAAGCCCGCGCCGCCCGCCGCCGAGGGGAACCGCCCGGGGGCCGGCTGCGGCAGCCCGTACTCGTCGAGGCAGAGCTTGGCTCCGGAGTTGTAGCCGCCGCTCCGCGCGCCCGGCTCGTACCACTGGATGTCGACGACGACGTACTCCCAGCCGTACTCGGCCATGTGCTCGGCGATGAACTCCGCGTTGGCCCGCGTCTCCGCCTCGGTGACCGAGGTGCCGAACACGTCCCAGGAATTCCAGCCCATCGGGGGCGTGGCAGCGAGTCGGGTCACGGAAGCCTCCTCGTTGATGGCGTCCCTGTACGGTACTCGGGAGCCCCGACGCCCACCACCGCCGGTGTGGAAACGCTTGCCGACGCAGGTCACTCCCCGCCCAATACCGTGTCGATCCGCGGAGTGCACGTGATGTAAAGTAGCTACGGCCGACGGTCGAGACCGTCGGCTCGCAACATTGGCCAGGTAGCTCAGTTGGTACGAGCGTCCGCCTGAAAAGCGGAAGGTCGCCGGTTCGACCCCGGCCCTGGCCACCGTAATAAGCAGCAAAAAGTCCCGTTTACCAGCAGCAACGCTGATAGACGGGACTTTCTCATGTCCGGTGGAGTCCGCCGGATTCCGGTGAAATCCGGCTGCCAGCGGGCAGATAGCGGCCCGTTTTTCAGCCGCCCGTCAGCGTCTTTTCGATCCGCATCCGGACCGCTTCGTCCTGGCCGTCAAGACACTTCGCGTAGATCCTGAGCAGGACGGCCACGCTGTGCCCGGCCCATTCGGCGACCTGGGTGACCGGCACCCCTGCATGGAGCCAGGTGGAAACGCAGGTGTGCCGCAGGTCGTACGGCCGCTTCAGCAGCGGTGTCTTGAGCTCGTTCTTGCCGAAGGTCTCGCCTCGGGCATCGTGGAAGACGCGTCTGACGGTGCACTCGGCCAAGAGCTCCCCATCGGCGCGGACGAACAACTGCCCCTCGGGTCCGGGTTTGAACCCCGACTCCTTCAGATAGTCGGCCAGGATCGCGGTGAGCTGCGGTGGGCAGGGAGCCGTGCGGATGAACTCCCGATCCCGCTGCTTCAGCCCTCGATCGTCGCGAACCTCCCCAGAGTCGGTCCACGCGCTGCCGACGTGCGAGGCGGACTTATGCAGATGGAGCCTGCCCCAGCCGCCTTTCTTCGGCAGATCGAGGTCCTCCGCATGCAGTGCGATCGCCTCCTCGGGCCGGAGGGCTCCGTATCCTTGGACAGCGAAGTAGGGGACGTATCGCCACCCGTTCGGCTTGCGCCGACGGACGTTCCCGAGGAACCGTTCGACCTGCTGCGGGTTGGCGACGCGGCGAACGTCGACCGATTCGCTCGTCTTCACCCGCTCCGGTTTGATCGCCTTCACATGATTGACGTCGAGCAGTCCTTCCTTGACGGCGAAATCGCATACTGCGCTGAGAATTGTGCGGGCGCGTTTGCGGCAGTGGCTTGAGCGCGTCTTGCCGTCGAACTTCTGCTGCATCGCAGCCAGCGTGGTCTCGACCTTCCTGGCGTCCTCGAAAACAGCGGCCGACGGGATATGGCTCTCGACCCACTTGAGGGCTTCGACGGCCTCGACAGGGGCGTCATGCCGCTGCTTGTAGTTGAACGCCCAGCGTCGAAGCGACCGCCGCACCGCGACTCCGTCTACGCTGTCAGGTACTGCGGGCAGGAGGGCGATCGACGCCCACATGCATACCTCGGCGATGTTGGCGCGGTGATGTGCTGAAGCGTTTTCCCATTTGGAATCGGCGAAGCGCTTCATGAGCTCCAGACAGGAAATCGTCCGCCGCTGGCGCTGGAGCTCTCGAAGCTCGGAAACCGGAAGGCCGGTTTCGATATCGAACGGCTCTCCCCTGTTGAGCGCGATCTTGAACTCGGCCTTTCGGCTGTCGGCGGCCGCCTTGGTCTCGAACTGAACGCTCTGCTCGACCGCCGCAACTGACCAGCGGAGCCGCCACGGCCGCTTCTTCCGATCCTTCCGTTTCGTCGGATCCCAGAGCTTCACATCGAAGGAGGTGCTCATGCAGCACCTCCGTCTTCATGCTCGATCAGGAACGCTTCGACGTCCGTGACGCGGTACCGGCGCTGGCCGCCGGGCAGCTTGATACTGCGCGGAGCGCGCCCCTTGGCGTGCCAGTCGTACAGGGTGCTGCGTGCGACGCCTAGGTAGTCGCACAGCTGGTCAACTGTCATGATGGACCTGCTTCCTTTCGTGGAGGCGGGGCCCTGGCCGGGTTGACTGGAATCGTTTCGGCCGGGGTCGCTTTCGTCCGCGATCTGCGGACGGACGGTCATTGCTGGCGACGCTATCTCGGACTCGTTGCTGGTACGAGCCTTACAGAAAGTCTTTTTTGGACGATCGTGACGGGCTCGTTCCGGGTTGCGATCATCGGTGTTCGCCAGACCTTTCCCTTCGCCTGGGCTCATGGTGCGCCGTCCTTGGTCAGGACGAGGACGTCTTCGTGGCAGCGCAGGAACGCTGGTTTGCCGGACTCGAGTGCGGTGCGGGTGTTGTGCAGGCCGAAGAACGAGTGGATCGGCCGCAGCCCGAAGTCGTCGCGCCATTCGGCGAGCAGTGCCGCGCAGCGCTCCTCCAAGCGGAATCCGGCCCGCTCGCCTCGCAGGGCCAGCTCGGAGGGGAAGTCGAGCAGTCGGCCTCCCACATTGAACGGTCGACAGGTGACGATGAGGCGGCCGGTGGGCTTGAGTACCGCATGGCAGGCGGTGAGGATCTGCTCGATGCCGTCCAGCAGCCGCTCAAGGCCCGCGCGGGCGAGCTGTTCGGGCGCTGGCTTGCCCGTGCTGTACCGGTAGGCGGTCTTGGCGATCTTGCCGCCGGTCTCGCGGTGGGTGTAGGCCCGTCCGTGTGTCGCTCGCCCGTAGGGCGGGCTGGTCACGATCAGGTCGACGTTGCCCCGCAGCGCCCGCGGCAGGTTCGCGGCGAGGCGGCGGGCATCGCCGCGCCGTACCCGCGCCTCGATGCCTGGATGGTGGCGACGGGTCAAGTGCAGATTCGCCGCGGTGGTGGCGACCCATTCGGGTTCGCAGTCCAGACCCCAGGCGCGGCGGCCGAGGCGGACGGCCTCGACGCAGACGGTGCCGATGCCGCACATCGGGTCGACGACCACCTCGCCCGGTTCGGAGTAGGCGGCGATGGCGTGGCGGGCGATGTCGGGCCACATCTTCGCCGGGTGCGCCGATGAGGCACTCGTGTAGCACTCGCCGCGTTGAAGGCGCGGCAGACGTTGGCCTGCCGCCCACAGGGTCGAGATCGTGTCGGTGGCGTTCACAGGCCACCCCCGGACTGTTCGGGGTAGCGGGCCCACAGCGAGATGTTGATGTGGGCGCGACGCGACCGGCCATGCGAAGCCGTCTCCAGGCTCTCGGCGGTGGCCGCCGCGCGGTCGAACTCGCCGGCCTCGGCGGCCACGATGTGCCCGACGTAGGACAGGCCGGCCTCTTCGCAGGAGGCGGCCGCGTCCGGTGGGAAGGGGCCCTTCCAGATGACGGCCAGGAGCCCGAAGGGCCGAACGGTCGCGGCGGCTACTTCCCACGCTCGGATGTAGCGCGCGGGTGCGGGTGCGCAGATGGTCAGAGCCGACTCCCGGATCGCCTCGATGCGGTTGAAGGCTGTCATTGCGTTGACGGCCATGATGATGGCGGTGCTACGGCTTTGGGCGACGTGTCTGAGTGCTTCCTCCTCGCGAAGAGCAGTTTCGGGGTCGCAGACGATGACGCCGTCGCGGTCTGATTCGACGATGGCGTTCACGCCCGCCAGGCCGAGGAGGGCGACGAGGTCGCCTTCGGTGGTGAACTGTTTGACGAGGCACTCGATGAGGTGCTGCTGGCTCCAGATGGGCCAGACGCTCAGCGGCACGTCGATGCCGGACGGATCTGGGTTCGGTGTGTAGTCGTTCATGGTGTGGCGGCGCGGCCCCCATGCGGTCTCAGACACCCGTAGACCCCCGCTTGTGCGGGGTTGTGCGGGTGGGTGTGCGGGTCGGTACCCGCACAACCGAGACCGAAGAACCGGATAAAGCGGAAGAAATAGCGGCTGTGTGGCTTGAATCGGGCTAGGTTGTGGCCGTGGTCGTGTTGGCAGTGGGGCTGGTCGGCGGTGTTGCCGGAGCAGCGCTCGGGCGGTGGGCGTTCGCCTTGGAGCCTTCCGATGCGCTGGCGGACTGGCGCGGCAGCAGCCGGGCAGCCCGAGTGCGGGTGATGGTGGTGTTGGCGGCGGTCTCCGCGATCGCGGCGGCGGTGTCGGTGCTGCTGATAGCCGCCTGGGAGATCGGGGTCGGAGTGTGGGCGTTCGCGGTGGCATCCCCAGGTCTGGCGGTCATCGATCTCGCCGCCCGGCGGTTGCCGTTCGCCGTCTCCGGTGCCATCGCCCTGGTCGCGGTCGCGGGACTCGCGTTCACCCCATCTCGCCTGTGGACTGGGCTGTTCACTGCCGCAGTGGTCGCGGGTCTCCTCGCGGTGCTATCTCTAGCGACTGGGTCGGGGGCCGGGCTCGGTGATGTGGCACTCGCGGGCGTGGCGGCCCTGACACTGGCGTGGGCCGGATGGGTGCCGGTGGTGGTGTGTTTCGTGGTGGCGATGCTCGCCTCGGCACTGGTCGGTATAGCGGTGCGGATGCGGTGGGGCGCGAGGGCCCTGGTGCCGTTCGGTCCCTTCTTGGTCATCGGCTGGTGGATCGCACTCACAATATCCATTGTGGACTAATTAGGTAAAAAGAATGGCCTGTTCAACCGTTGCTGCGGTGGGCCCCGAAGTCTCGGGGCCCACCGTGGTCAGCGACGCGATCGGTCACGGAAGCGGTCAAGCTCGTGATGTGAGCTCGACCGCTGATGCGATTGGTCAGCCGAGGCGGCGCCGTTTCCCTCGTTTCTGGAGGAAGAACGCGGTGTGCAGTGCTTGCACACTAGGTCGGACGGTGGGGTCGCCGAGCGCTGTGACGGCGCGGTCGAGCAGTCGGCGGCGCAAGTCCTTCTCGATCAGGTGGGCGCAGGTGCGGCACGCCGCCCAGTCCTCGCCGAAGTCGTCTTCGTGGACGATCGCATCGTCGTCATCGAGCACGATGCTCCCCACGCCTGGCGCGCGGTAGCTCCAGACCGGTTCGCGGTCGTTGCAGAAGTCGCACACCCAATCCAGGTCGGCTTCGAAGTGCTCGGCGACCGGCTGCGGGGCCGGTTGGTGGTTGGCCGCCTCGGATCGGTGCCGGTATTCCACTTCGCCGGTGAAGGCACCGTCGGCGTCCATGGGCAGGAACCGGTTCAGCGGCTGGGAGCAGACACCGCAGACCATCGATGCGCGCTTCGACAGATCGCTCATGCCTGGCCTCCTGCAGCGGTGAAGCCGACCCTGCCGGGGCATACTTCGACGGGGCAGGCGACGGTGTTGGTGACCAGGCCGAGGTCGCCCGCGCTGTCCAGACCCCATTCGATGCCGTCGTGGCTAGACGGTGTGAAGACGGGACGGCCGCCGCTCGCTGTCCATTGCCGCCGGCATCGCGGACAGGTGGCGGTGATCGTCTCGGCTGCGAAGCCGGGCGTCGTGGCCAGGAGGTCTCTGGTGGGAATCTGCTCGATGCGGGCGACGAACCGCACGAGCGGGTCGCCGAGTCCGGCCGAGAGGACCAGGTAGTTGCCCGAGACGACTTCGCCGCGGGTGATCAGGCCGCCGGTGCCGGTGCGTGTCGGGTTGATGCGGAGGTAGCGCCAGCCGGTACCGATGCGGAGCGCCTCGATCAGGCGCGGCTCGCTGGCGAAGGTGGCGCCGATGCGGTCGGCCCAGACCCGGTGCACGGCGCTGTCGCATCCGGCCGCGGTCGCGGCGGCGGCGATGCCGCTGGCCGCCAGGCTCGCGATGCGCACCGCCCCCGGCGGCGGTATGACTGCCTCCCGCGCCTCGGGTGAGGGGTCGGCCGGGGCGGGCGGTTCGATGTAGCAGTTCGCGCCGGGGTCGCTGGCGAACAGGTCGGCCAGTGCGAAGGCTCCAGCGATGGCGAAGCGGGCGTAGACGGCCGCGAGCGTGGTGGCCGCATCGACTACCAGGCCGTGCGCGGTGAGCGTGACGGGCGGCGTGTTGCCGCTGCGCGGTGGGTTTGCTTGACTGGACAAGGCATTTCCCTTTCGTTTGGTTGATGCCGAGCGCAGCCAGCGCCGGTTGTGGAAGACGTGGTGCTGGCTGCGCCGCAGCGTGGCTGAGGTGCCCCGCATTTTTCGGACAGTTGGTTGCTGACAACTTCCTGGGGTGATGTCTTCCTATCAGGTCAGCTCGTAGGCTTCCCGGACTTCGACTGGTGGTCGATAGTCGACAGCGGAGTGAAGCCGCCGAGTGTTGTACCACAATTCAATATATCGCATGATGTCACGCTTGGCTTCGCGACGGGTCGTGTATGTGACTCGGGATACGAGTTCGTTCTTCAGCGCCGCGAAAAAGCTTTCTGCCATCGCGTTATCGAAGCAGATACCAGTCCGCCCCACCGACCGCAGCAGCCCATGCGAGGCGCAATACTCGCTGAACCGTTGCGACATATAATTCGATCC
>NZ_AXWO01000037.1 GCF_000482705.1 Glycomyces arizonensis DSM 44726
CCAGGGCGTAAGCAAAGTCGTCTCGGTTGAAAAGTCTGTTCGATGAGTGCGAGGCCGAGGATTTCGAGGGGCAGCGTGTAGGGGTGGTTCGCGATCCGGTCGCGCAACGCGGTGATGCACTGGCCGCCAACGGCTTTCAGGACCGCGATGGCGAGGTTGCGCAGACTCGCGAGGTTCTGCGGCGCGAAGCCCGACCGCAGATTCGAGGCGTCCTCGCCGAAGACCATGTCACGCAGCCAATGCCATGCCTCGATACCCCAGTGGCGGCGCACCGCGGCGGCGAACTCGGCCGGGCGCAACGCCCGGAAGTCACGGCTGGTCAGGTAGTACACCGTCTCGTGGCTGGACTCCCCGGTGCGGCGATCCCGCCGCCACCGGCGCACCCTGGCGACCTGGGCAGCGCCGGGGAAGCCGATCCGGACCGCGCCGCCGACGGCGAGAATCTTGATCGTGCGCGTCTCATCTCGGCCGTGCCCCGAGCCGCGGGCCTCCCAGGCGTTGTCGATCCCGGCCCAGGGCAGCGCATTGATCTGCGCGAACAGTTCGGGTCGATTCCCCTTGCAGCACAGCAGATAATCGAAACCGCGGTCGATGACGACCTGGGCGGTCTCCGCACACCAGTGCAGGGCGTCCGCGCTGATCAGCGCGGTCTCAAGACCAAGGATATCGATCAAGTGGCGGGCGGCGGCGTGCTCGTCGTTGTCCAGGGCCAGGACTTGGCCGAGTGCCCGATCGGCGGAGTCGTGCGCGGCGACCAGCAACGGCTTTATTTTGCCGGGCGCGGCCCCGCGCAGGCGTTTGCCGTCGATGCGGATCTGGTCGTCGGGTGCGAATGCGAGCTGACGGGCCGCGGCGGCCAAGGAAGCGACGCCTTCGGGGACCGCTTCACCAAGCAGGCGCCGGAAGGTGTCATAGCCAGGCGGGTAGAACCGGGTCCCGAACGGGCCGTTGACGTTCCTCGCTCCGGCTGCGGCGAGGACCGCTTGCGGGGCGTCCCTCGCCCACCGCTCGATCGACGCGATCGAGTTCCGGCCCGCGAGCATTGCCGCGCAGGCCAGGGCAATCGTCGCGCCGAACGGGTGACGCACGCCGCGCGCCGATCTCGGGTCCGGAATCTGTGCGACATGCCCAGCGAAATCAGTCCACCAAACATCGAGCGTGAGAGTCTTGTCCCGCAACGGTTTCCTCCTGACGACAGATCTAGTCCATCGTCTTCAACGAGGGAACCGTTGCTTCAGTTGCGGCCCTGGCCAGCGGAAACACGAACCCGAACCGACTTTGCTTACGCCCTGCCAGTGCTCGAAGACGGCCATGTCCTTCGGGAGCGGTCTGCGGATCACGCCGACCCGTTGAAGCTCTTGGAAGAATCGTGTCTTCTGGCCAAGCGTTCCGTTGGAGACGACCGACCGCCAGTACGGGGAGATCATCATGGCGGTTAGGGTGACCACTTCGGGGTAGTAGGCGGCTTCCTGGAAACTGCGGTAGCGTTCGGCGTCCTCATCGAGCTCACGGAACCTGCTGATTCTGCGGTCGTAAGGAAGTTCGACTTCGGATGGCTTTGGACGGAAGCTGAGCGTCTCGGTTTGGAGTGTCTGTTCGGCCAGGTCGACCATCTCCTCAACGGGACCCGGGCCGAATCGGTTGGTCAATCGTCGATGACGGATTTGTGCTTTGACGATGTCCGGGAATTCTGCAACGCTCAGCTGATATCCCGGTCGGCTGAAGTCGTCTCGGACCCAGATCCGGTGTCGAAGGCAGATGGGGTGGTCGACCGGGATCCAGATCCGGACCGTTTGATCAGTAGGGATGATCCCTCTGGAGGCTAGGCAGAAGCGGCAGGGCGGTCCCTGTTCCCAGAAGCGCCGACGGTTGACGAGCCTGAGGGTGAGCGCGGACATGTCGAGCTCGGGCAGCGCGAAATGCAGATGCTGTTCGGGAACGCCGGTCAGGCGCGCGAGTGTCTCGGATTTCGAAGTGCTTTGCTGGATTTCTCTGTAGAAGACCTTCGGGTTGAGGAAGTTGGAGCCGGCGAGGCGGTGCAGATAGGAGTACAGAACCTCGTTCGGGAACGGCCTGACAGGGCGGGGGAGCCGCCTGAACCGTGCGATTGTCGGGACGATCATGTGCGGTGTCGGTTGCCCTCGGCGATGACGTCGATATCGATCTGCTCGAGGATGTCGAGCGTGATCGCCTCGGTTTGCTGCATGATCGCGGCCATCGCCGAGAGGCGGATGAGGTGGGAAAGGCTGCCGATCATGCCGCCAGTTCGCTGGTGGAGGTAGTCAGCAAGCTTGACGAGCGTTCCGTTCTGGTGCTGGTGAAGTCGGAGGGCCTGTTCGAGGGTGGCAATGAGGCTCAGCCATTCGTCGGAGCGCGTGAATGGTCCGGTGTGGAGGAGAGTGCAGCGACCGGCGAGTTGCTTCCCGCGAATGCCGGTGAACAGCCCTGAGCGTTCGACGTCGATGCCGGCGTATACGAACGTTGCTGGGAGGTGCTCGGCGAAGTACTTCAAGTGGTCGGACATGTCCTCGCCCGCGGCGGTGGCGAGGTTGAGATTGTGGATCTCGTCGACGATCACGAGTTCGATGCGAGATTGGATGAGGACCTGGCAGACCGCATCGGAGATGTCGGTGGTGTTGTAGGCGCGTTTGATGCCGGGCAATCCCAGGAAACGGGCGAACTCGGCGGCGAGTTTGCGAGGCGACCCTTTCGGCGGTGTCGTGACGTAGACGACCGGGATGCGGTTCGAGTCGTTGTAGCGTCTCCGAACCGCGAGTTCGTGAACGCGCCCGAGTTCCTTGAGCGCTGTGGACTTGCCTGTGGTCTGCGGCCCTGAGACGATCATGCCTCGCCGGGCGCTGATCTCGCGGCGGTTGAGCATGGTGAGCATCCGGCCGCGGTTGACCGCCTCGCGGACCGACGAGGTGGTGACTATGACCAGCTCTGAGTGGTAGCTGATTCGGGCTTCGTCGTAGTCGAACCGCGTATCGTCGTCGAGCCCTTCCCATTTCTCGCGATCGAGCAGTTCGAAGCTCATCTGTGGCGCATCGACGAAACGCCGCCATCCTTCCAACGTCATGGTGGTGTCGCGCCGGTCGTTGTCGACCGGCGTCTGCGTCTCGGTCACCATCGTTTTAGGGACTCCTTGTAGGGGTCGAAGACGGGCAGGGGCACTACTTCAGCCAGGTACTCGTCGTCACCGTCCTCGTCGGGCTCGGTTGGGGCCGGAGGGTCATGGAGTTGCTCGGAGGCGGAAAGCGGTTTGGGTTCGGGCGCCGTGGCGCGGGTTCGGGCCGCAACCTTGTCCGCGTCCGTCGGTTTCCGGGCCGGACCGATTTCGGCGCGGGTGAGCAGGTCCTCGACGGCTTCGGCGATCGCCGCCTCAGCGGGGCGAGAGATGCCTTGCTCGGCAAGGAGCCGTTTCGCGTGCTCCCAGGCGTGATCGCCGAACGCTACGGGGGAGGTGCCAAGGTGGGTCCAGTCGGCGGCGACCCATCCGCCGTCATGGTGGTTGCGGACCCAGACCTTGGAAACGTCGTAAGGGTCGAAGTGGACTTCCCAGAGACCCTTCTTAGCTTCGACGCCGGAGTGCTGACCGCGGTAGGGGTTGAGCGCGGCCGCGTCGTAGCGGCGGTGGTTGATCTTGACGCCGTATGTGTTGATGACCCGCCATTCGGCCGGGAGCAGCTCAATGTAGTCGTCGGCTCCGAGGTGGACCGGGGCGTAGCCGGCGGTCTCGACCAGGTGGGCGTATTGCTCGTTCGGGCTCATCGCGATGCCGGGCGCGTCCGGGTGGCGCAGCCCATCGTGGGGCCGGTTCTGCCAGAAGGCGACCACCCATTCGTCGAGCAGGTCCTGGAGCTCGCCGATCGACCACCTCGCTTCAGCTTCGACGGTCTTGCCGCGGTGCTCGACGCTGCGGCCGGTGAACCCGGCGATGTGCTGCACGAACAGGGAGTTGAGCGAATCGAAGGACCGCTCAACCCCGCCTTTCTCCCAAGGCGAGCCCTTGTGGGTGGGCTGGACATTGATGCCCATTGCCCGGCAGGCATTGTCGAAAGCGCGCGACCGGTAGATCTTGCCGTGGTCGACCACGATGGTCTCCGGGACGACCACCGGACGGGCGGCGGCGTGCTCGAGCCGCTCGTCGATCGCGGTTAGGCGCGCGTGGGGGAGCACTGAACTACGCATCCGCAACGCGTCCGACCAACCCGGGCGCATCGCCTCGGGAGTGAGGGTGCGGGCCAGCAACAGCGCCGCATCAACCGCTTTCGTCGACGGCCGCAGGACGGACGCGGTGATTGACCGGGTCGCCCAGTCCAACACCCAGGTCAGTTCGACCCGCTCGACCAGGCCGCCGTCGAGCAGGACTAGCACGTCCAGCGGGGTCGAGTCGATCAGCATCCACTCGCCCGGTCGCGTAGCGGTCACCGACCCGAAAGGCCCGTCGGGGCGCTTCGCCAGTGACCTGCGAGTCTGAGCGGACCCGAAGGTGTGCTTGCCCTTCGCGGCCCGTTCGATGAGGCGGTAAAACGTCGCCCGCGAGGGCATCAGCTCCTCCGCGTCCAGGCTCTGCTCGGTCAGGATCTTCACGACCCGGCGCCGCAACCGGTCAGCGGTCCCAGTCGAGCGGTTTTTCTCCTCATCGATGGCCTGGTCGATCGCCTCCAGCACCCGCTGGTCGGTGTAGGCACCGCCGCGGCGGGCCTGCCGCTGGTCGACCAGCCCCCAAACGCCCTCGGTCTCATAGCGGCGGCGCATCCGCTGGAACACGTTCAGGCGGACCTCGTGCCCTGCCGCGACAAGCTCAGCGACTTTCGCGATCTCCCGCTGCCGCAACGACAGCCCGGTCGATTCCTCGCCAGGTTCGATGACGGCCAGGATGTGGTCCTCCCACCATCTGGCTTTCGTGGCCGCCGCTTCGGGCAGCAGATCCAGCGGGCCCTGCGGCGGCAACGGTGCTCGCGATGCGCCGACCAGCTCGAACCCCGGAACTGTCAGCAGTTGCGGCAACGGCATCGACATGCGACGTCCAGCAGCGCCGGCGAGGTGAACCCGGCCGTCGGACACGCCGATCACCGTCCAGACTTCCTCGCCGAGCTTGACTTGCGCGTCGACTCTGATGTCACCCGGCCGCGAGACCGACATCGGCGTTCCTCCAGATCACTCGGCTCGACTGGCCCAGCAGGCCCGTCTCCAGGTCGACCTCAATAGCTCCGGACCAAATCAGATGGAACAGCGTCGGCGCGACCCGAATCCAGTCGCCTACCTCGGCGATCGCGTCGACCACCGAAACCGGCGTCTCCAGCGCTCCGCGAAGTCGCTGAGTGAGAACCGGATCACCGAACCTGGGATGGCGATACCCCGCCAGCCAGCTCAAGTTCGCCTTCACCGTCGCATCGAGCTCGCCCACGCGCGCATACGACCAGCCGACCATCTTGCAGGCCTCCGCGGTCGCGGTGAACTTCAGGACGTCGCGCGATTTGATCCGGTCGTCGGGGCGGACGTCGATGACCTGCGCCTAACCGTCTCCGCGCCGGGCGAAGTAGTCGGGGACATGGCTGGTCTCGTCCCAGACCAGCCGGAACGGCTGCGACGCGAGCCCGACCACCTCGGGGTCAAAGTCGAGTCGCATCACGTGATCGCGTTCGAGCCATGACTCGAAGCCGACATGATGACCGGTACTCGCGAACCACCACAGGCCTGGGAAATGACGCTGACCAGGGAAGTAACCGAACCCGCGCACCGGCTCGGCGTCCTCGAACCGCTCGCTCCAGCAGCGCGTCAAGGGCTCCGTGACTCGATTACCGACAGCATCGCGGTAATCGAGCAGGAAACAGACACCAGTAGCCACAGGCCACTCCGAGGATGGTGAGGAGCAGAACGGACCTCAGCATACGTGCCTCACCTAAATTGAGACAACCCCCGGATACCCCAACTAAAACGAGACTGCCCCCGAACGAATGAGACCGGACAGCGGGCGTCGGATCGGCGGTGCTCCGGCGGGCCCCCAGATGCATAACTTGCGGGAACGTCCCTTCTCGTGAGTTATGTATCGAGAGGAGACACGCTTATTTTTCTATTTTTTATTTATCAAAAACGGAAATTAATAATGGTAGGGTGTGGCCATGACGAAAACAGCTACGTTGTGCAAGCGCTGCGGCAAACCGGTTCCTCAGGTCGGCGGGCGCGGGCGGCCGCGCCTGTACTGCGCCGAGGGCGACTGCGCCACGCAGGCCAAGCGGCAGCGGGAACTGCGTCGCGCCACTCCCGGACTCGAAGGCGCGCTCGCCCGCGCCGAGGAACTCTACGAGCAGATCGAGCAGTCCATGACCGCCGCGCTCGCCCCGCTGGCCGAGGCGCTCAGAGCCGAGACCGACCCGGCCGAAGTCGAGGCCCGCCTCGCCGAGGTCCGCGGCGAGGCCGCCGCAGCGGTCGCCGCCGCCCGCGCTGAGCGCGACGAGGCGACCGGGCGGTCCGAATCGCTCGACGAGGCGCTCGCCGGGGCCAAGGCCGAGGTCGAACGGGTCACCGGCGAGGCTCGGGAGGCCCAGGCGCGGGCCAAGGAGGCGGTCGAGGCCCGGCTCGCCGCGCTCAAGGCCGCCGAGGAGGCCGGTGCCGAGGCGGCCTCGGCACGGTCGGCGGCCGCGGCGGCGGATGCGGAGCGTCAGGGGGCGTTGGACGAGGCCGAGGCCGCTCGGGCTGCGGCGGTCGCGGCGCGTGCCGAACGCGACCGGGCGCTCGATGTGCGGGCCGAAGCCGAGGCCGCCGCGGTGCAGGCGCGCGGTGAGGCCGAAGCGGTCCGGGAGCGGTCCGAGGCGGCCGCGGCCGAGGCGGCCGCTGCGGTCAGGGCCGCCGAGGAGGCGCTGCGCCGGTCCGATGAACGGGCCCAGGCGCTGACCGAGGCGCGCGATGCCGAGCGGGGCCGCGTCGAGACGCTGCTGGCGGAGCTGGCGGTCGCGCGCCGCGACGCGCAGCGGTCGGCCGAAGACGTCGAGACGGCGCGTCAGGCGCTGGCGGGCAAGAGCGGTGAGGTCGAAGCGTTGGCCTCCGATAAGCGGGTGCTGGCCGCGCAACTGGCGGCGGCGGGTACTGAGCGGGCCGAGGCGCTGCGCGGGCTCGATGCGTGGCGGGAGCGGGCGCTGGCCGCCGAGGCGCTGCTGGAGCGGAGCCGGGACGAGGCCGTGTAAAAGGGGCGGGCCCCGCACCGGTTGGGTGGTGCGGGGCCCGCGCTTCAGCCTGCCGTGCAGGTCACCGCGGGTGTGGCGGGTGTGCCGGAGGCGACGAAGCCCCAGGCTTCGATGGTCTGTCCGGCCGCGATGTGGGCGTTCCAGCCGACGTCGGTGGCGCTCACAGTGGATCCGGTGGCGGTCACGTCGGCGTTCCATTGGCTGGTGAGGCGCTGGCCGCCCGGCCAGGTCCAGTCGAGCGTCCAGCCGTCGACGTCGGTGTCGGCGGCGGTGATCGAGATGTTGCCCTGCCAGCCCGAGCCCCACTGGTTGACCACGTCGATCGCGGCGGTGCAGCCGGTGTCGGTCGGCGGCTCCCCCGGGTCGTCCGGGTCATCGGGGTCTCCCGGTGCGGGGGTCCAGTTTCCTCCGGTGCGCGGGGTGAGGTCCTGGGTGAACACCGCCTCGATCTGGGCGAGGTCCTGCTGGAGGTTCGCTTGGTCGATCAGGCCCGACTGGGCCAGTGGCGCGGCGAGTTCGTCGAGGGCGGCCTGGGCGAGGCCGGAGTCGTACAGTTCGGTTTTGAGCTGGTAGAACGTCTGCTCGTAGCGTTCGCGGAATTGCGGTACGGCCAGTGCCCTGGCCACGCACGGGCAGCCCCAGGTGGTGCGTTGGGCGGCTTCGAAGTCGCCTTGCATGGTCATCGGGAGCCGGTCCCCCGCTGTCGGGAAGGTGCCGGGGGGCGGGGGTTCGGGGAAGATGCCGTAGGCGAGGTTGTGGTCCCAGGGGACGATGGTCATCAGGTCGGTGGCGGGGGTCCACCGGAAGTAGCCGTTCTGGCCGGGGCCGTCGATGTCGTCCCAGTTGAGGATGAGGTCTTCGACCGCGAGGTATCTGGCGAAGGCGTCGGTGTCCATGCGGGTGTCGAGTTCGGCGGCGAATTGGGCGTCGGTGGCGTTGTTCATCCAGTCGACGAATTCGAGCAGTGGCTGCCAGTTGTCCTCGTCGCCGCCTTTGGGTTCCCAGGCGCCGTCGTAGGCGTCGGGGTCGTCGCCGAGGTAGGAGAAGTCGACGTCCCATTGCTTCTTGTAGAGGGTGCCGCCGTCTTTGGAGCCGTCGGGGGCAGGGAAGTGCTCGTGGTCGAAGGTCTTGTCGGGTTCTTGGACGATCAGGCGCAGTTGCGGTGTCTCGCCGTTGACGCTGAAGGCGGTCGGGAAGCTGTCGGTGGTCTCCAGGCCGGCTTGTTCGAGCAGTCGCAGGGAGAGCGCTTCGTTGAGTGAGGAGCTGGTGTAGTTGGAGCGGACGGCGAAGCGCTGGTAGCCGTCGTAGTCCTGTTCGACGTATTTGTCGAGGCGGATGAGCCAGGAGAGGTCGGTGGGCGGGGTGTCGGGGGTGATGCCGAACAGGCTGGACTGGCCTTTGAGTTTGACGCCGGCCTGGTGGAAGGTGCGGCCGTCGATGGTGACGTCGGCTTCGAGGTATTGCTTGTCGCCGGTGTCGATGTATGCCTGGACCATGGCGGTGTAGGCGTCGGGGTCGACGGTGAACCGCAGGTCGTGGATGACCGATGAGTCCCATAGGGGGCTGGCCTGCGGGGTGTCGTCGTCTTGGGCGGCGGCGGGGGCCGCTGTGAGTCCTATCGCGAGTGTGAGTGCGGCGGTGATGGCCGCGAGTGTCCGCTTGATCGGTTGCATCGGTGGCGCCTCCAGGCTCGGAAGGGTGTTCCGTTGGGTCGAGTGTGGTCGGTACCGTAGCAACGGGCGCTATGGAAAGCCTATGGAAAGGTGCGGGGTTCATAGGGGGCGCATAGGTTCGGGCCCTATAAATCGGTGCATGGATGTATTCGGATTGACGGGTCTGGTCGCCGATCTGGCGCTCATCAGCGCTCTGGTGTTCGGGGTCTACTACCGGCGCCATCGCCGGCGGGACATGGTGGTCCCCTATGTCGGGTTGAACGTGGGCGTGTACGCGGTGGTGACGGCGCTGCTGGGCGCGGATGTGGGGATGGGGGTGGGCATCGGGCTGTTCGGGGTGCTCTCGATCATCCGGTTGCGTTCGGCGGAGATCAGCCACGGCGATGTGTGCTACTACTTCGGGTCGCTGGCGATCGGGCTGGTGTGCGGGATTCCGCTGGCCTCGCCGTGGGCGGGCCCGGCTCTGGGGCTGCTGGTGGTGGCGGTGATGGCGCTGATCGACCAGCCGTTTCTGCATCGGCGGTACCGGCATGAGCGGGTGGTGCTGGAGCGGGTGTTCCATTCGCGTGCGGAGTTGGAGGCGCGGTTGGCCGAGCTGCTGGACGCGGCGTCGATCGTGCGGGTCGAGGTGGTCGAGACCGATCTGGTGCGCGATGCGCAGACCGTCGAGGTCGCCTACCGGCTCGCGGCCGGTTCGGACCGGGCGGGGCCGCGGGCCTCGGTGCTGGCGCGGTGAGGTCCGGCGTGTTCGGTTCGTTGGCGCCGGTGGGGCTCGATGAGCTGCTGCGGGTGGCCGAGCTGCAGACGAGGGTGGATCGCAAGTACCTGGTCGACCGGGAGGATGTGGCGGCGTTGCTGCGCGATGCGGGTGGTGAGTTGGCGGTGCTGGAGATCGACCGGTGCCGCCGGTTCGACTACGAGTCGGTGTACTTCGATGCGCCGCAGTTGCCGAGTTATCTGGCCACGGCTCGGTCGCGGCGGCGTCGGTTCAAGGTCCGCACGCGCACGTATCTGGATTCGGGGCAGTGCATGCTCGAGATCAAGACGCGTGAGGGTGCGGCGACGGTCAAGCGGCGGTTCGCGTACGCATTGGGCGATCGGCACCGGCTCAGCGCCGAGGGCCGCTCGCGGATCGAGGGTTCGGGTGCGGTGCCGGTGCCGGCGGCGGCGCTGGGGCCGGTGCTGGTGACGCGGTATGTGCGCTCGACGGTGCTGCACCGGCCCACGGGTGCGCGTCTGACGTGCGATACGGAGTTGCGGTTCGAGGATTTCGAGGGCCGGGTGGGTGCGCTCAGTCCGGAGGTGGCGGTGGTGGAGGTGAAGAGTCCGGGGGCGTCGGGGCCGTTGGATCGGCGGTTGTGGGCGGCGGGGTATCGGCCGTGTTCGATGAGCAAGTACGGGACGGGGATGGCCTTTCTCAATCCGGGGCTGCCGGCGAACAAGTGGAATCGGACGCTGCGCCTGCATTTCGGGTGGAAGCCGGGGCGGCTCATTTGGGTTTGAGGACGTAGCCGACGCCGCGGACGGTGTGGATCAGGGGTGATTCGCGGTGGCCTATTTTGCGTCTGAGGTAGGAGATGTAGAGCTCGACGATGCTCGCTCGGCCTTGGAAGTCGTAGTTCCAGACCTGGTGGAGGATCTGGTGCTTGCTCAGGACGCGGCGGGGGTTGCGCATGAGGTAGCGCAGGAGCCGGAATTCGGTGTCGGTGAGGTCGATGGCCACGCCCCTGCGGCTGGCTTCGCGGGCGTCTTCGTCGAGTTCGAGGTCGCCGACGACGAGGCGGGGCGGTGGTGTCTCCTGGGGTGGGGCGGCGCTGCGTCTGAGGAGGCCTTTGAGGCGCAGCATGACCTCTTCGAGGTGGAACGGTTTGGTGACGTGGTCGTCGGCTCCGGCGGCGAGGCATCCGATGCGGGGTCCGGTGCCGTGTGCTTGGGCGAGGACGAGGATCGGGGTGCGGGGGAATTCGGAGCGTATTTGTCCGATCAGGACCATGCCGTCGGCGTCGGGCATGGACAGTTCGGTGATGACCAGGTCGGGGCGCTGCTGCCTGAGGCGGGTCAGCGTGGTCGCGCCGTCGTGGGCCGGTATGGTGCGCCAGCCTTCGAGTCGGCATGCGAGGTTGAGTAGTCCCCGGACGTTGGGGTCGGGGTCGGCTGTGAGGATCCTAGTGAGGGTGGAGTCAGAACCGCTCAGCCGTGGTTTTTCAAGGTTGAACTCCACGTGAACATTTTAAACCCGACATTCCCTATATATCCACGCTTGTCTATGTAAATTTTGGTATGGGACGTTGTTGTGTTCGGGGTGTTCGCGCAGGTGGCCGTGCCCGTTCGTGCCGGGCTCAAGGGGCCGGGTCGCGCCGTTGGGCGGAGCGGGCCTTGACGTGGATCTGCTCCCCTTGCGGGCCGAAGATCCCCAGGAACTCGGCCGGCTCGGGCCCGGGGTTGGCGAAGGCGTGGGGGACGCGGGTGTCGAACTCGACGGCCTCGCCGGGCCCGATGACGAAGTCGTGCGGCCCCAGCGCCAGACGCAGACGCCCCGAGAGCATGTAGAGCCACTCGTAGCCTTCGTGGACGCGCTGGGCGAGCGGCCGGTCGGCGTCGGGGTCGACCGGGCGGATCTGCTTGTACGCCTGGAGGCCGCCGAGGTTGCGCGTGAGCGGCACGAACGTCTGGCCGTGCCGCCGAAACGGGCGCATGTGCACCCGCGGGTCGCCGGTGGCGGGCGCGCCGACCAGGTCGTCGAGCTGCACGCCGTGGGCCTTGGCCAGCGGCAGCAGCAATTCGAGCGTGGGCTTGCGCTGCCCGGCTTCGAGCCGCGAGAGCGTGCTGAGAGAGATCCCGGTGCGCTCGGACAGCTGCGTGAGCGTGGTGCCCCGCTCGCGGCGCAGGTCTTTGAGCCGGGGTCCGACGCCGGTGAGGACGTCGGTGAAGTCGTCGTCTGCCATGCCTCGATTATTGCCGAAACGGCAAGATATTTGCCACTGGTTCGCCTTAGGGTTCACGATCGGTGCATCACCGATGAGGAGGAATCATGCAGCAGATCGATACGGTTCGGGACCGGCATTACGAGGTCGTGGTCGTCGGCGGCGGCGCCGCCGGACTGAGCGGCGCGCTGGTGCTCGCGCGAGCCAGGCGCCGCGTCCTGGTCGTCGACGCCGGACACCCGCGCAACGCCCCCGCCGAGGGCGTCCACGCCTACCTGACGCGCGAGGGCATCGCCCCCGCCGACCTGGTCGAGGCCGGCAGGGCCGAAGTCCGCGGCTTCGGCGGCGCGATCGTCGAAGGGGCCGCATCGCGCCTGGAGCGCGGCGACGGCGTCTTCACCGTGACCTTGGAGGACGGGACGGCGGTGAGTGCCGACCGGCTGCTGGTCGCCACCGGCCTGGTCGACCGTCTGCCGCCGGTGCCGGGCCTGGCCGAGCGGTTCGGCCGCGACGTCCTGCACTGCCCGTACTGCCACGGCTGGGAGGTGCGGGACGAGCCGATCGCGGTGCTGGCGACCAGCCCGATGGCCGTTCACCAGGCGCTGCTGTGGCGCCAGTGGAGCCAGACGGTGACGGTGCTGCGCCACACCGCGCCCGTCTTCGGCTCCGACGACGCCGAGCGGCTGGCCGCGCGCGGCATCACCGTGATCGACGGCGAGGTCGCCGCCCTCCAGATCGAGGACGACCGTCTCGTCGGCGTCGCCTTGGCCGACGGCGCCACGGTGGCCTGCCGGGCCCTGGGGGTCGCCCCCGTGTTCACCGCGACCGCCGCCGTCCTGGACGGGCTGGGGCTCGCGAGCGCCGAGCTGCGCCGCGACGGCCACCTCATCGGCACCTACGTCGAGGCCGATGCGACCGGGGCGACATCGGTGCCGGGCGTGTGGGTGGCCGGGAACGTGGCCAGCCCGATGGCGCAGGTCATCGGCGCCGCCGAATCGGGCGTGCGCGCCGGTGGGGCGATCAACGCCGACCTGGTCGAGGCCGAGACGGCGCGGGCGGTGAGGGCCCGCCGCCAGGCGCTGACCTTGTAATCCGCGGGGGTGCTCCAGGTCGGTGTGCGCGGCGGTGAAGACGCGCACTTCGGCGGGGCGGGCGCGCAGCCGGTCGAGCAGCGCGTCGGCCTCGACATGATGGGGTGCGGCCAGATGGGCCCGGACGCTGCCTGCGTCGGTCCACTGTTCGAGGCACACGAACCGGTCGGGGTCTGCCAGGTCGACCGAGCACGCGTACCGCAGGCATCCCGCGTCCCGCGCAAGGGTCGCGGCCTGCAACTGCCGCAAAGCCTCGGCGAACGCGGTACGGGTCTCGGGCCGGCTGTAGAGGAACGCGTGGACGACGATCATGGCGCCACGCTACGCCCGGGGGCCGTTTCTCGGTTGCCGCCACGGTACGGGGCTCCTAGAGTGCGACCCTGTGACTGCTGTTCCACGGCCGGCTCGATACGGCCACCTCGACTTCAACTCCCCCATCGCGCCCCGGCGCGCCGACCGCCTCGTCGCGAACCTGGCCGCATCGCGCCCGGCGACGATCCTCGACATCGGCTGCGGCTGGGGCGAACTGCTCCTGCGACTGGCCCAGGCCCTGCCTGAAGCGTCGGCCACCGGCATCGACGCCGACACCGAACTGCTCGACCGCGGCCGAGCGAACGCCGCCGAGCGCGGCCTGGAGGGCCGGGTCGCGTTCATCGAGCATCAGGGCCGGGCGTGGACCGAACCGGCCGACCTGGTGGTGTGCATCGGCGCCTCGCACGCCTTCGGCGACTCGGCGGCGGCCCTGACGGAACTGCACCGGCTCGTCAAACCCGGCGGGCGCCTGGTCTTCGGCGAGGAGTTCTGGGAGCAGCTGCCCACCCGGGCGCAACTGGAGCGGCTGTGGCCGGACACGAGCGCCGAGGACATGCTCGAACTGCCTGGCCTGGTCGATGCCGCCATCGCGGCCGGGTTCCGGCCGCTGCGCGTCGAAGCGGTCGAGCAGTCCGAATGGGACGACTTCGAGTCCGGTTTCCTGGCCGACTGGGAGACGTGGCTCCTCGCCCACCCCGGCGCGCCGGGAGCCGACGGGATTCGCGAGCAGGCCGATGAGCATCGCGGCTGGTGGCTGCGCGGGCACCGGCGCCTGCTCGGCTTCGCCTACCTGACGCTCGGCCGCCCGCGCTAGCGGTTCCCGCCCTTGCGGCGAGGCACCGGCGGCAGCCGTTTCGCCTTCAAGCGCGGCGCGAGCGCCAGGCGGCGACGGCCTCGTCGACGTCGACGAGGCCGAAGGCGACCGGGGGCCCCTCGATCGGTCCGATGAGGGCCCTGCGGATGCGGGCGTTGAGGTCGGCGAGGGCCTCGCGCACCTCGGCCTCGGTCGGCAGCGCGTCGAGGGCGGTCGGGAGGTCGTCGACCTCTTTGCGCAGCTTGAGCGCCGGGGGGAGGATCTCGGCGCCGATGTTCTCGCGCGTGGCCCGCTGGTGCAGCCACCAGTCCTCGCCCGCGGGCTTGCCGATGCCGGGGATCGGTTTCCCCGCTCCCGGCAGGTTCTTGAACTCGCCGCGCGCTTCGGCCTCGCGGATGGCCCGCTCGACGCCGCGCATCTGCCGGTCGCTCATGACCGCCTCCTCACCTCTGCCGCAATGGTAGCCGCCGCTCGCGATGTCAGCGTCTGGTCGTAGCGGCGAATACGTTCACGCTTCGATGCGTGTGGGGGCCGGGGCGGCGATGGTGAAGGCATGAGACTTTCACGCCGCACCTACCGTGCCGTCATCATCGTCCACGTGGCCGCCTCGGTCGGCTGGCTGGGGTTGAGCCTGGCGCTGCTGGTCTTGGGCCTGACGGTCCTGACCACCGGCGAGGCCGAGGTCCAGTTCGCCTCGGCCACGGCCATGTCGATCCTCGCCTCCACCATCGCCGTCCCGATCGGCGCGACCGCGCTCGCCTCGGGCCTGGTCTTGACCCTCGGCACGCGCTGGAGCCTGCGCTACCGGTGGGTCCTGGTCAAGCTCATCGCCACCTGCGCCACCTTCACGCTCACGCTGGTGCTGCTGCGTCCCTCGCTCGCGCAGCTGGCCGCCGACGTCGACCCGGGCCGGCTGCTCGCCCTCGACGAGGACGTCGTCATGGGCCCGATCGTGTCCTCGGCGGTCTACATCGGCGCGATCGTCCTGTCGTACGTCAAGCCGTGGGGAGCGGTCGGGAGACCCCGCCGGGCCGAGCGGCAGGCGCCGGCGCGGGGTGCGGCGCGGCGGCCGGTGCCCGCTCGCAGCGGCCGATGATCGGCCCGGCGCGTGCGGCCCCGCTCCTGGGGCAGGGACGGCTCGGTGACGAGGGCGACTGTCATGGCCGCGGCGCCGGGCCCGGCTGGGCCGATGGCCGCATGCGACAGCGCCCTCGCCGACGCTCGTCGTGCGGTCCCAGGGCGGTGTCACAGGCGTGCGATAGGTATTGGAGGATGCACGAAGCCCATAGAGCCTGACCGGCTCGCTCGATGCCGAAGGAGCCCGCGATGTCACTGTCGAGTGCCGACATCACCCATCTGGAGTCGGTGTTGGCGCAAGGGAAGAAACCGAAGGTGATGTTCACCGAATCGGCCGGGCAGGTCGCCGGGAAGTCCGGGAAGGTCGTCGCGCTCGACGAGGCCCGGGACGGCGACTTCGTCCTGGTCGCGTTCGGCTCGGACCAGCTGCCGTTCTCCCCCGCCGAGCTGCGCCTGCCCGAGCGCGGAGAGTCCTCCGCGCGCACCAAGGCGCCCCGGCCGCGCCAGGCGCCGGAAGCGCCCGCGCCGCCGCCGGGCCCGGGCCTGCTGCCCGACGCCCCCGAACCTGCCAAGAAGACCGCCAAGGCCACCGAGAGGAAGACCGTGTCCGACACCGCCGCCGAGACCAAGCCCGAGGCCGCACCGGCCCGCAAGAAGACCACCAGGGCCCGGTCCGCGAAGGACAAGCACCCCGAGCTGACGGTCACGTTGACCTATGAGGACGGCGAGTGGGCCGTCGCGGCCGCCAAGGGCGCGCGCACCCTCGTCAAAGGGGTCGCCGTCAGTCACACCGCGGCGCTGTCGATGTGCGCGGCCGCCGAGTCGGCCGAGGTGACCGAGCTGGTCACCGAGGTCGTCGACCGGATCCGCTCCGAGGCCGCCGAGGAGGCCGCGGCGCTGCGCAAGCGCCTCGAAGAGGCCGAGGCGCGCCTGGCCGAACTCGGATAACACCGTATTGCCGGTTCACCCGCGGGCGTGCTTGATGTAGATCATCACCGCTTCGCGGGTGGTCTTCACCCCCAGGGCCTGGCGGGCCGCGGCGATGCGCCGGTTGGCCGTGCGCAGGGACACGAACTCGGCGTCGGCCGCCGCGGCGATCGTCGACCCGGCGGCGAGCCGGTTGAGCAGCGCCCGCTGCTCGAGGTCGAGGTCGAGGCCGTCGGTCGGTTCGGGTTTGCCGGGCATGAGCCCGAGGGGGCCGACGCGGCGCAGGTCCGCGGCGAGCGCGAGCGCGACCCGGCCGGTCGCGACGGCGACGATGCCCGCACCGCGGGCCGCGGCCAACACCGCCTGGGAGGCGGTGTGCTCGTCGGCGACGGTGCCGTGGGCGACCAGGCGCCGCTCGGCGAGGTCCCAGGCCGGCTCCAGCAGCGCGAAGCCGCGGTGGGCCTTCCATCCGGCGGCGGTGCAGCGGCGCACCAGGGCGTCGGCGTCGGAGCCGGTGGCCACGACGTGCAGCGGGAGGGTCTCGCTCATGCCGCACCGCCGGTGGCGTCGAGGAGGACGGCGGCCTCGGTGCGGGTCTTGGCGCCGAGTTTGCGCATGCCCGAGCGGATGTGGGTCTCGACGGTCTCGGCGGTGATGCCGAGGATCTCGGCGATCCGCCGGGAGGGGTGCCCGGCGGCGACTTGGCGCAGCACTTCGATCTCCCGGTCGGTCAATCCGCCGGTGCCCCGCGCTGAGCGGCGGTCGCGGCGCACGTCGTGGCGGCGCAGCGACCGGCGGGCGCGCCCGGCCAGGACGGTCAGGCCGTGGCGTTCGGCGATGTCCTCGGCCGCTTCGAGGGCGGCGATGGCCGCGGCGGCTTCGCGGGTGTGGGCGGCGAGGGCGAGCAGGCAGCGGACCTGTTCGCGAGCGGCCAGGCCGTCCCAGGCGTCGGCGGCGGCGGTGAAGGCCTCGCCGCGAGCGGAGTCCCAGGCGTGGAGGGTGGCCTCGACCGGTGCGGGCCAGGCGCCGGCGCCGCCTTCGGGGTCGGTGCCGGTGTCGTAGGCGATCCAGCGGCCGGTGATGTGGGCGAGGCCGCCGACCAGGCCGCCGTCGCCGCCGGTGGCTTCGGGGCCGGGCTGGCCGTCGAGCCAGGCCGTCTCGTGTTCGAGCCAGGCGACCAGCGAGGTGAGCGCGGCGGGCGGGTCGGCGAGGCGGGCCAGGCGGGCGCGGGCGGTGCCGAGCGCGCCCGTGTCGGCTTCGGCCAGGGCCAGGGCGGCGACGATGAGGGTGTCGGCCACGGCCGGGAGGGCGTGGTCGGCCAGGGACTGGGCGGTGGCGATGAGATGGTCGAGGCCGGTGCCGGACAGGACCAGGCACCAGGCGGCGGCGGCGAGGAACCGGGTCTGCCAGGAGTAGGCGCCGGTCTCGGCGCAGCGGGCGGCGGCGGCGCGGGCCGCGGTTTCGGCCTCCAGGAGTCGGGCGGCGTCGGCCAGGGCGATCACGCGGCTCCAGGCGCACCAGTTCGCGCAGGCCGTATCGCCCGCTGCGAGCGCGGCGGCCTCGGCCCCGGCGAGCGCTTCGGGGTCGTCGCCGGCGAGCGCGGCGGCGAGCCCGACATGGGCGGGGGCGGTGCCCCACTGCTCGCGCAGGTGCTCGGCGAGCTCGGCCCGGCTCCCGGGCGGGGCGCTGAGCAGCCGCAGCTGGTCGCGTTCGGGCCCGGCGGGGGCGCTTTCGAGTGCGGCGGCCGCGGCGGCGGCCTCGCCGCACGACAGGTGGGCCCAGGCGCGGGCGAGGGCCGCCTCGGGGTCGGCCCCGTCTGCTGCCGCGTCGCCCAGGGCGGTCAGGGCGGCGCGGGGCCGTCCGGCTTCGATGGCGGCGCGGGCCGCCAGGACGCGTCGTTTGGGATCGAGGTCGGCGGCGATGAGGAGTGCTTCGGCTCGGGCCGAGGGCCTGGGGTCGGCCTCGGCGGTGGCGACGGCGGCGGCCAGGGCCTGGTCGTCGAGCCCGGCGGCGCGGGCGTGGCGGGCCGATTCGAGGCCGGTCGTGGCCTCGGCCAGGCGGGTGTGCATGGCCGTGCGGGCGGCGGGGTCGAGGATGCCGGCGGCGACTTCGGCCATCCAGGGGCTGGCCGGGCGCAGGTGCTGGCCTTCGGTGACGGCCAGGCCCGCCTCGAGCAGGAGTTCGGCGCCGTCGCCGAGGAGGCTGGGGTGGGCCGGGCGGCCGAGCAGGCCCAGGGCGGCCAGGGCGGTGCGGCCGGGCCGGGGCAGGTCGGCGATCGCGGCGGCCGCGGCGGCGGCGGGGTCGGCGAGCGCGTCGAAGTCGAGTTCGGCTTCGGCGTCCCCGGCGCGCTTGGCCAGTGCGGTCAGGGCGAGCGGGTTGCGCCCGCCGCGGGCGGCGAGGGCCGCGACGCGGTGGGCCGGCAGGGTCGGGGCGGCGGTGCGGATGAGCGCCTCGGCTTCGGCGTCGGTCAGCTCGGGCACGTCGATGACGGTCGCGGCGGCCATGAGGCGGTCGCGGGCCGGTGCGGGCAGGCGGCTGGGGAGGCGCAGGGCGGCGGCGACGGGGAGGCGTTCGGCCAGGGTCGGGAGGACGGCGATGGTGGCCGCGTCGCACCATTGCAGGTCGTCGATGATCAGGACGCCGCCGCGGGTGCGGGAGTAGACCGCTTCGGCCAGCAGCGGCAGGTCGTCGGCGGGCATGCGGGCGCGGGTGGCGCGTTCCAGCGCGAGGGCGGGGGCGCCGGAGAGCATCGCCAGGCCGCCGCCGGCGTGGACGGGGCGGGCGCTGGCCGCGGCGAGCCGCTCCAGCAGATGGGTGCGCCCGCATCCGGGGGGACCGCAGAAGACGACCAGGCCGGTGCCGGTCAGGGCGGCACCGGCGCGGCGCAGGGCGTCGTCTCGGCTGGCAGGGGGCGCCGCTGCCCCCGTTTCGGCTGGTGGGGGCCGATGGCGCAGTCCGGGGACGGGAGACGACGGGGCTGCCAAGGGGGCTCCTTTACGCTCTGGCACGAATGGGGGAGGCGACGGGGCGCCTGCGGTTTGTATCGTCGTTGTCAGTCGACCGATCGCCGACGCCTCTCATGATATTGCGGAAACTTCGATGCCGCAGACCGGCGTCGGCCACGCGGCATGCGAGACGGACGAAAGGGCGGACGCGTCAGTATGGTGGCAGGGCAACTCACCACGAGTGTGGCGAGCATGTGCGAGGAGCTGTCCGGGAAGGTCAGCGACTCCTCACGTGCCGTCGTCGAGGAGGTGGCCTCCCGTCTGGGGCAGCCGTTGCGAGTCGCCGTCGCCGGGCGTTTGAAGGCCGGGAAGTCGACGCTGGTGAACGCGCTCATCGGCCGCCGCGTCGCCCCGACCGCGGCCGGGGAGTGCACGCGGGTGGTGACCCAGTTCCGCTACGGGCCGGCCGACCGGGTCGACGTGATCGACCGGCGCGGCGGCAAGCACGCGGTGCCGTTGGACGCCGCGGGGATGATTCCGACGACGCTGCCGATCCCGGCCGACGACGCGGCCCTGATCGATGTCCAGTTGTCCTCGGACAGTCTGCGGGATCTGATCGTGGTCGACACGCCCGGTCTGCAGTCGATCAACACCGACATCTCGGATGCGGCCCGCGAGATGCTGTTCGCCGCGCCCATGGCCGACGACGTCGACGACGACTCCCGTGAGGCCGTGGCCGGTGCCGAGGCGATCATCTACGTGTTCACCCAGCAGGTGCGGGCCGACGACGTGGACGCGCTCGAGGCGTTCGCCAAGGCCTCCCAGCAGCTGTCGAGCTCCCCGATGAACTCCCTCGCCCTGTACAACAAGGCCGACAAGCTCGCGCCGGGGCCCGGGCAGGACCCGTGGCCGGTGGCCGGGCCGATCGCCGCCGACCAGGCCGCGATCCTGCGGCGCGCCGTGTGCGACGTGGTGCCGGTGGTGGGGCTGCTGGCCGAGACGGCCGAGGCGGGCCTGCTGACCGCCGCCGACTGCGAGGCCCTGCGCACCCTCGCCGGGCTCGACGAGGAGAAGCGGGCGCTCATGCTCGCCTCGGCGGGGCTGTTCACCTCCACCGAGGGCCCGGTCGGCGAGGA
Organism: Glycomyces arizonensis DSM 44726; assembly: GCF_000482705.1. Taxonomy (GTDB): domain Bacteria; phylum Actinomycetota; class Actinomycetes; order Mycobacteriales; family Micromonosporaceae; genus Glycomyces; species Glycomyces arizonensis. The sequence goes on from NZ_AXWO01000037.1 coordinate 20,090, forward strand.
CCAGCGGCGCCGCCTGCTCGAGCGCCTGGACTTGTACGGCATCCACTTCGCGATCGCGCATTTGCAGGCCAATCCGCACCTGGCCACCGGTGAGCTGGTGCGGCTGCTGTTCGCCGCCTCGGGGTTCCCGCGGCTGCGCACCACGCTGCACCAGATCTTCGGGGTCCGCGCCGATGTCATCAAGGCCGGGTGGGCGCTCTCGCGCCTGGACGCCGCGGCCGCCTCAGGGCCGCCGGGCGACCGCGACCTGCTGCGGGGCGCGGTCGAGTCGATCGTGGCCCGGCCCGAATACCACCGGCTGCCGCTGTTGGAGGCGGCCGCGTCGGTCACCACCGGGCAGGTCGCCCTGCCCGAGGACATGGAGGCCGAGGTCGCCCGGCTCGCTCTGACCGACGACGCCGGTGTCGTCTTGGGCCTGCCCTCGGCGGCCCGGCCGCAGCTGCGGCGCGCCGCGATCGAGGCCGCCGCGCGCTGGCGGGCGTTCGCCAACGGCGGGGCCACGCCGGCCCAGGCGCGGGTGGCGAACGTGGTGCATCGTGGTTTCCATCTACTGGCCCAACGTCTCGGCTGAGAGAGAACTAAGGAGCATATTGTGACGACTCGACTCGGCGGGCCCCTGGTAGGGGCGTTGGTCGGCCTTGCCGCCGCCGGCCTGGGCGCCGTGTTCATCGCCGACGAACTCACGTGGCGGACCTTCGTCCTGGCCTGCGGGCCGGTCGCCGTCGCCGCCGTCGTCGCCGTCGCCACCGGCCGGTCCCTCACCCCGCCCCCCGCCGCTGCGGCGCCGGTGATGCCGGGCGTCGGTCCGCACTCGGGGCCGATCCCGGCCGCGCAGCTGGCCGAGCCGGCCCGGGCCGCCCAGGCCCTGACCGACCGGAGCACGCTGGTGGAGGCGTGCATCTGGATGCGGGACCGCGCCACCTCCCCGGCCCTGGCCTCCCAGCTCGACCAGACGTTCCAGAAGGTCGGCGTCGCCGCCGTGGACGCGACCGGGCAGCGGTTCGACCCGGCCGTCCACGAGGCCGGCGCCACCGTCGCCGCGCCCGGGCCCGCCGAGGACGGCATCATCGCCCGCACCGAGACCGTCGGCTACGCCGACCGCGGGCGGCTGCTGCGCCACCCGGTCGTCACCGTCTACCGCGGGCAGGTGCGGGCATGACCACCGCCACCGAGGCCAAGCCGAAACCGAAGCCGAACCCGGCCGCGCAGATCCACAAGCTGTGCGCCAAGGCCGCCAAGGCCGGGAACGCCTCGCTGCGGTCGGTCGACGCCAAGGCCGCCGCCGAAGTCGACGAGGTCGCCCGCTGGCAGCCCGACAAGCCCGTGGCCGTCGTCGTCGGTGAGACCAAGCGGGGCAAGTCGTCGCTGGTGAACGCGCTGCTCGGGACGCCGGGCCTGTCGCCGGTGGACGCCGCGGTCGCCACCACCGCCTACCTCGAGTTCTCCCACGCCGAGCAGGCCTCGGTGCGCGCCTGGCAGCCCGGAGCGGCCGACCCGATGCTTCTGGGCGTGGGCGACCTGCGGAACTGGGCGACGCGCCTGGGCACGATGCCGCCGGGGATGGTCCCGCCGCGGCGGATGCTCGTGGGGCACCCCGCGCCGCTGCTCAAGCACCTGTCCATCGTCGACACGCCGGGGACGGGCGGGCTCGACCCCGACCACGCCCAGATCGCGCTCGAAGCGGTCTCCCGGGCGACGTGTCTCATCATGGTCACCGACGCCTCGTCCCCGATGGCCAAGACCGAGCTGGACTTCCTCTCCGAGGCCTCCCGGCGCGTCAACTTCGTGGTGTTCGTGTTGACCAAGACCGACACCTATCCGGGGTGGCGGACCGTGCTGGAGGAGAACCGGGCCCTGATCGAGGCGCACGCGCCCCGGTTCCGCCACGCCCCGCACTTCCCGGTCTCGGCCATGCTCGCCCAGCACGCCCTGGCCTCCCAGGGCCCCACCCGCCAGGCTCTGGCCAAGGAGTCGGGCATCGGCAAGCTCCAGCGGGCGCTGGTGCGCGTGGCCACGGCCGGGAAGGCCCTGGTGGCGGCCAACGTCGTGCGGGCCGTGCGCACCGAGTTCGCGCGCCTGGCCACCTCGGCGCAGGCCGACATGAAGGCCTACGACCCCGACCCCGCCTCGGCCAATCGCCTCAAAGAGGAGAAGAAGCAGGTCCTGGCGACCCGCCGCGGGGAGACGAAGAAGGCGAACCTGGCGCTGCGCGTGGAGACCCAGCGGGCCAAGATCGAAGTGCAGGGCCGTCTGCGGGCCCACCTCCAGCAGTTGGAGGAGGCGCTGATCGACGAGGTCGAGAAGGCCAACAAGAACGCGCTCGAATCGCTCCCCCAGCGGGTCGACATCGCCTTGCAGGGCATCGCCGCGCGCTTGTCCGGTGAGCTGCACCAGCGGTTCGTGCTGCTGGCCGAACGGGTGCTGCGGCAGGTGTTCAACGACGACGAGCTGCGCCAGGCGACCAGTTCGATCTCCGCCGGGCTCCGCGCGGCCGCCTCGGGGCGGGCCAGGAGAGACGCCAACAACGACGGGGCGCTGCTCATGGCCTCCTCGGCGGGTGTGGCGATGATGGCCGGGCGGGCGGTCTCGATGGGGGCCGGCGCGGTCGGCCTCGGCGCTTTGACCGGGATCGGCGCGGTCGCCCTGTCGGCCTCGGGCATCGGCGTGGGGCTCGCCGCGGCGGCGTTCCTGCTGTACCGGCGGAAGATCCAGGGCAACCGCCAGGCCGCGAAGCAGTGGATCCAGCGCGTGGTCGCCGAGGCGCGGGCGAATCTCAACGAGGAGATCGGGTTCCGCTTCACCGAGGTCGAGTTCGTGTTCAACTCCACGCTCGACGACGCTTTGGAGCGTCGCGGCGCGGAGTACGACGCGCGGATCTCGGCGGCCGAGTCGGCCGCGAAGGCCGACCAGGCGGCCCGCGCGAAGAAGAAGGACGCCCTCAAGCAACGTCGCGATTCGATGGCGCAGAAGGTGAAGCAGCTTGACGAGGTGCTGGCGAAGGCCCGCACGCTCGTGCCAGGCGAGGAGGATGGCGATGGATGAGTTCGACGAGTTCGCCGACGGCGGCGGCGAGGGCGGGCCCGACGACGGGTTCGACAGTGCCGTCAACGACGATGCCATGGGCGATGACGACCCTATGGGCGATGCGGCCATGGACGGCGACGACGGCCCCTCCTCCCCCTTCGACGACTTCGAGGACGCCCCGGTCGGCGGCGGGGACGACCTCGACGCGTTCGACTTCGACGACGCCTCGGATGGCCTGGAGGACGGGATCGACGACGCGTTCGACGTCGACGACGACTTCGACGACGAACCTGCCGAGGCCGACGCGGACGAGACCGCCTACGCGGCGACGCACGAGGACACGCTCGTCGCCGAGGCCGACAACCCGGCCGCGTTCCCGCCCGAATTGGACCTGGACGTGCCCGAACCGGTCGACGGCTACCCGTGGGTCGACCTCGATTCGCTCGGCGAGACCGAGACCGAACCGTGGGTCAACACCGTCGAATCCTCCGACTTCGCCGCCGCCGACCTCGACGACGTCGCCTCCGAGGCGCTCTCGCGGTTCTGGGAGCGGTGAATGTAAGCAAAGCGTAAGCGCCTGCACCGCCGCGTCGGCACCGGCCGCGTGGAAGATGGAAGGGTGACAGACCACACCGCCTCCACCAGCCCGGACCGTACTGCCGAGGCGCCCGCCGGACCGGCCGCCGCCTGGGCGGCCGCCGGTGTCATCGCGGCCGTGACCGGCTTGATCGCCGGACACCTCGCCGCCGCCCTGTTCTTGCCCCGGGCCGCCCCGCTGTCGGCGATCAGCGACGTCGTCATCGCCTTCTCCCCGCCCGAGGTCACCGAGTGGGGCATCGAGACGTTCGGCACCGCCGACAAGCCGCTGCTGCAGACCGGCATCGCCTTCGCCCTCGCCCTCGCCGGCGCCGTCGCCGGACTCGCCTGGCGCCGCGCCCCGATCGCCGGGGCCCTCATCGCCGCCGTCCTCGCGGCCGCGGGCGCCGCCGCGGCAATCACGCGGCCCGAACTGGGCGCCGCCGCGGCCCTCCCCTCGATCATCGCCGGAGCGTGGGCCGCGGCCTGCCTGCACTGGTGGGCCACCCGCGGCGCGGCGCGCGACGCGAGCGGGCGGCGCCGGTTCCTCGCGGCGGTCGCCGGGATCGGCGCGGCCGCGTTCGCCGCCACGCTGCTGGCCCGCCGGTTCGGCCCCGGCTCGGTCGAAGCCGACCGCGACGCCTTCACCGTCCCCGAACCCGACCTGCCCGCCACCGACCCCGGGCCCGGCGCCGACCTCGACGTCGCGGGCCTGGCGCCCTGGCGCACCCCCAATGGCGACTTCTACCGCATCGACACCGCCATCACCTCCCCGGCCGTCGACGTCGAGTCCTGGGAGCTGCGCGTCCACGGCATGGTCGGGCAGGTCCGCACCTACACCTTCGACGACCTGCTCGGCCGCGAACTGATCGAACGCGACATCACCTTGTGCTGCGTCTCCAACCCCGTCGGCGGCTCCCTGGTCGGCAACGCCCGCTGGATCGGCGTCTCCCTGGCCGACCTGCTCGCCGAATCCGACCCCGACCCCGCGGCCGACCAGCTCGTCTCCCGCTCGGCCGACGGCTGGACCGCCGGCACCCCCGCCTCGATGGTCTTCGACGGCCGCGACGCGCTCATCGCCGTCGGCATGAACGGCGCGCCGCTGCCGGTCGACCACGGCTGGCCCGCCCGCATGGTCGTGCCCGGCCTGTACGGGTACGTCTCGGCCACCAAGTGGCTGGTCGACCTCGAACTGACCACGTTCGACGCCTACGACCCGTACTGGATCGAACGCGACTGGGCTTTGCCGGCGCCGGTCCACACCGCCTCGCGCATCGATACCCCTGGGTCGAAGGCCGACGCGGGGACGGTGACCGTGGCGGGGGTCGCCTGGGCGCAGCACCGCGGCATCAGCGCCGTCGAGCTCAAAGTCGACGACGGCCCGTGGACCGCATGCGAGCTGTCCGATGTCGCCACCGACGACACGTGGCGGCAGTGGCGATACGACTGGGACGCCGAATCGGGCGACCACACCTTGACCGTCCGCGCCACCGACGGCGACGGCAGGGTGCAGACCGACGAGGTCGCGCCGCCCAAACCGTCGGGGGCGACCGGCCTCCACAATGTCAAGATCACCGTAGCGTGAATTTCTTGGACCTGGCGGCACCAAAAAAGGCGGACCGGCGGTAGATTGGCTCCATTACCGTCGACTCGGCGCGGCCAGGCCCCTCACTTCCGCGTCGACCCATCCCCGTACGACCGACCGGGAGCCGTGTGGTGAACGAACCAGACCACTACCGCATCCTCGGGGTGAGCCCGGAGGCCCCGCGTGGCGAGATCCAGGCCGCCTACCGGCGCCGCCTGAGGGAGACCCACCCCGACCGCGGCGGCGACGAGGGCGCCTTCCACCAGGTCCAGGCGGCCTGGGAGACGCTCTCGCATCCGGGGCTGCGCCGCGAGTACGACCTGCTGCGGTTCGGGCGCCGCGCCGCCAAGCGGTACGGGCGGGCCGCGGCCCGGCCCTCGCACCGCAAGGTCCGCGGCTGGACCGTCAGGCCCGACACGGCTCATACCGCCTCGGCCGATCGGGGTCCCGGTGCGCTCGTGGCCGTCCCCTGGCATGCGCGGCTGCAACGCCGCCGCACCACCACTAAACCTTCACTGTGGACAGAAATGGCGGGACTGGGGGCCCTGTTCGCGCTGTGGGTCGTCGCCGGGTTCGCCTTCTGCGCCGCCGCGCTCGACACCGGTGCGCCGCTGCCGATCCGGGCCCTGGCGATCCCCATCGCCCTGGGGTGGGCGATCGCCGTCCTCACCCATGTCGCGCGCGCTCGCCGCACCGCCCCCCACGCCCCGCCGCCGGTGCCCAAGACCCGCATCGCCCTCGCCGTCCTGTTCGGCGCCGCCGCGGTCTGGTCGGCCGGGCCCGGCTCCTGGCTGGGCTGGTGGCTGGCGGTGTTCGCGCTGTGCGGCGCGGCCCTGATCTGGCCGGTGCGGCGCGTGCGCTGGGCGGGGGCCTTGCGCCGTTCGGTCGGCGCGGCCCTGCGCGAGTTCAACGCGTTCGGCCCGGCCGGCACCCGCCCCAAGGCCGACCGGCCCACCGGACGGCTGCTGCGCGAAGTGCTGACGAACCTGCCCGCCGCTCGATTGTTCGTGTCGCTGCCGGCCACCGAGTCGGTGCGCGTGCCGCACGCGATCGTGTGCGGCGACCGGCTCGCGCTGCTGTGCGCCCCGGTCGGGCGCGAGGTCGGCGACGCCGACGCCGACAACCTCGCCGCCGCCGTCGAGCGGATCGGGGCCGAACTGCCCGGCGCCCACGTCCACGGCTGGGTGCTGTGGCCGACCCTCCCCGAACAGGGCCCGACCACACTCGACGGCGGCGTGGACGATGCCGCCGTCGCCACTGCCGCGGCCGACATCGGCCTGTGGCTGGCCGACGGCGGCGGCCACTACGACCTGCCGGTGCTCCAGTCGCTGCGCCTGCGGCTGGCCGCCGTCCCCGCGCAGCGCTCGGCCTCGCGCGCCCCCGCCGTGCGCGCGTGACCGAACGCACGGGCCACTGTGGGCCCGAAGTGAGCACTGAAATGAGTACTGTGTGCCTGGATGAGTACAGTGCAAGGCGATATGAACGCCATCCGCCGCGCTGACGCGATCGTCGCCGACCGCTTGCGCCTGGCCGCCGCACGCGAACACCTCCCGGCCCCCGACCGCGCTGCTTCGGCCGCTGAGGCGGCCGCGGCGGTCAGCGCCGGATCGGCCCACGCGGCCCGCTTCGCCTCCGAGATCGATGCGGCCGTGACTGGGACCGCGCTCGCCCTCGACGCCGCCGAGGCGCACCCGGCCGAGGTGTGGGCGCACGCCCGGGCCGCGCACGCCGACCCGACCGTGTGGTTCGAGCAGGCCGTCGTCCTCGGCCACCCCGTCCACCCGCTGGCCCGCTCCCGCGGGGTCCTCGACGCATCGCAGATCCGGGCGTTCGCGCCCGAGCACCGGCCCCGCATCGCCTTGGGCCTGTACCGCGTCGACGGCCTGCGCGCGGGTCCCGACTGGCCGGTGCGCGATGAGGTCGGCCCGCTGCTGCCGCTCCACCCTTGGCAGGCCGAACGCCACCGCCTCGGCTCGCCCGCAGCCTCGTGGGACGGTGCGGCGCCGTTGACGAGCCTGCGCACGATCGCGACCGGCCGGTGGCACGTCAAATGCGCCGTCGACCTCCAGCTGACCTCCGCGGTCCGCCACGTCTCGCCCGCTGCGGTCCACAACGGACCAATATTGTCGGCGCGGCTCGCCGCCCCCGCCGCCCGCTGCGGCATCACCCTCCTGCCCGAGACCGCCGCCGCCGTCCACGGGCCGGACGGCCCCCGCAGCGACCTGGCCGCGATCCTCCGCCCCGCCCCCCACACCCTCGCCGGCGACCGGATCGCGCCGGTGGCGGCCCTGGCCGAGCCGTGCCCGGCCACCGGCCGCCCCATCGCCGCCGCCATCGCAGGAGGTGAGCTCGACCGCTGGTGGGCTGCCCTGGTCGACGTCGTCTGCGCGCCGCTGCGGCTGTTCGCGGCCACCGGCGCCGCCTTGGAGGCCCACGGCCAGAACACCCTCGTCGCCTTCGACACCGCGGGGCGCCCGGCCCGTCTGGTCTACCGCGACCTCGGCGGCGTCCGCGTCCCCGACCCGGGCCGTGTCCTGCATGGCGCGATCGGCTGCGACGACGAGGCCGAACGCGCCCGCAAACTCATCGCCGCCCTCTTCCCCACCACCCTGACCGCCCTCGTCGAGGCCCTCGCCGACTGGACCGGCACCGATCCCGGCCGGTGGTGGAAGACCGTCGCCGCCGCATCCCGCGACGTCGCCGCCGCATCGCCCGCGCTCGCCGCCGCCTTGTTCGCGCCCACGTGGCCGATCAAGGCCACCACCGCGATGCGCCTGGCCGACGACCCGCTCACCGACATCTGGGCCCGCGTCGGCAATCCGCTGGCGGACGCGTGAACCTCACCGCGAAGATCCTCGCCGCCGCATGGAGAGAGAACCTCGCCGATCTGCGGACCCGCCCCTCGCCCTTCCCGTTCACCGCCCGCGAAGGCGCGTTCAATCAGCTCACCGTCACCGACACCCCGGACATCGGACCGGCCGAGGCCCTGGAGGCGATCCTCGGCGAAAGCGCCCCGGGCCACTTGGCCGCCGAGCTCGCCTCCGCCGAGGCCGGGCACGCCATCGCCGCCGTCCGCGGCGAGCGGCGCCGCCACCATCTTGCGGCCCTCGCCGCCCGCACCGGCGCCGCCTCACTGGCCCGGCTCCTCGCCTCGTGCGAACGCGACGCCGATGCCACCGCCCGCCTCCTGGAGACCCTCGCTACCGACGGCCACCAGCTCCACCCGTGCGCCCGCACCCGCCTCGGCTGGCAGGCCGCGGATTTCACCCGGTTCGACGTCGAGACGCCCCGCCCGGTCGGTGTGCGGCTCCTGGCCGACCCGACCGGGCTCCTGGCCCGCTCGGGCACCGACTTCCGCGACCACGCGATGCTCACCGGCCTCGACCTGCCCGACCCGGTCGTCCCGGTCCACCCCTGGCAGCTCGAACACCGGATCCTCCCGGCCCACCGTCGCCTGTTCGACACCGGCCGCCTGCGCCTGCTCGATACCGTCGTCCCGGCCTGGCCGACCGCCGCCGTCCGCACCCTCTGCGGAGCGAAGCGCCCCGGCCACCTCAAACTCGCGCTCGGCATCCACATCACCTCCACCAGGCGCGACATCTCACCGGCGACCGCGCAGCTCGCGCCCGCCCTCACCGCCGCACTCGCCCGCCTCATCGAAGGCGACAAGACGCACGCGATCGCCGCCGACCGGTCCGGGGCCTGGCTGCCCGGCTCGCGCGACCTCACCGCGATCGCCCGCGCCCCCTTGGGCGAGGCCGCCCCGCCGGGGACGGTCGTGGTCCCCGCCTCGGCGCTGTGCACGACCTCCCCGGTCACCGGCCTCGCCCTCGCCGCCGAGTACGCCCACTGGGCCGGCGGCGCCGAGGACTGGATCCGCTCCTATGCGGCCCTGGTGGTCCCGCCCGTGCTGCGCCTGGCCGCCCACGCCGGGATCGGCCTCGAAGCACACCTGCAGAACAGCCTGATCGCCTTCGACGGGCCTGTGCCGGTCCGGCTCATCACCCGCGACCTGGGCGGCGTGCGCCTGCACCGCCCCGACCTGCCCTTCGACCTCGACCTGCCCGACGGCAGCCCCGTCGCCGCCTCCGGCCGGGCGGCCGTGCGCGCGAAAGTGGCCTATACGCTGTTCCAGAACCAGCTGGCCGCGATCGTCACCGTCCTGGCCCGCGACTGCGGGCTGGACGAGCACCGGTTCTGGGCCGACCTGGCCGACCTCGTCGCCGGACTCGACCTGCCCGAGGCCGACCGCGACGCCTACCTGGCCGAACGGATGCCGACCAAGGCGCTGCTGACGATGCGGCTCCATCCCGGAACGGAGGCCGAGACATGGGTGGACAACCCCCTGCACCGCAGCTGAGCGGCGTGGCCGACTTCGCCCGCCACCTGCCCTCCCCGGCGTGCGCCTGGATCTACTCGCCCGCCCGCCTGACCGACCGGCTCGATCGCCTCCGCGCCGCCCTGGAGGGCCACACGATCCTGTACGCCATGAAGGCCTGCGCCAACCCGGCGGTCCTGGCCGCCGCCGTCGAGCGCGCCGACGGCATCGAGTGCGCCTCGGCCGGGGAGATCGCCCAGGCCCTCGACGCCGGGGCGAGTCGCCTGGCATTCTCCGGCCCGGCCAAGACCGGCCGCGACTTCGCCCGCGCCGCCGAGACCGAGGCGGACCTGTGCGTCCACGTCGAGACGCTCCACGAGCTCGACGGCCTGGCCGAGGCCGGATACGCCGGGCCGGTCGCGCTGCGCGTCAACCGCGGCCGCCCCCTGCCCGGCAGCCACCGCATGACCGGGACGGCGACCCCGTTCGGCATCGACCCCGGCGAGGTGGCGGCCGCGGCCGCCCATGCGGCCGGTCTGGGCCTGGACGTGACCGGCTTCCACCTCCACGCCGTCTCCAACTGCCTGGACGCCCTCGCCTACGCCGACCACGTCACCGGATCGGTCGCCTGGGCGCGCCGCACCGCCGAGGCGACCGGCATCGACCTGCGCTATGTGAACGTCGGCGGCGGCCTGGGCGCCGACCCGCGGGGCGAGACGATCGACCTCGATGCGCTCGCGGACGGCTTGGCCGGGCTGGACACCGGCGGTGTCGAGCTCGTGTTCGAGCCCGGCCGGTACCTCGCGGCCGCCGCCGGCTGGTACCTCGCCGAGGTCGTCGACCTCAAGACGGTCGCCGGGCAGGCCTTCGCGCTGGTTCGCGGCGGGATCCACCATTTCCGCCTCCCGGCCGCCTGGGGCTACTCCCACCCGTTCACCGTCGTCCCCACCGGCCACTGGGACCATCCTTGGCCCCGCACCCGCTTCGACGACGTCGAGATCCGCGTGTGCGGCGAGCTGTGCACGCCCCGCGACGTCCTCAACGCCGCTCAGCGGGTCGATTCGATCGCGGTGGGCGACCGGCTCCTGTTCGGCAACGCCGGCGCCTACGGCTGGGAGATCTCCCACGACCGGTTCCTCGACCACCAAAGGCCCCTGCAGGTCGTCATCGACGGCGCCTGAGCGGCGCCCGCACCCGGGTCTACCATGAGATACCGGCGCCGAGCGGTGCGCCGCACCCGGATTGCCACGGTATTGCCCACTGCGGCTCACCATTCCGGGCGCACTACGGCGGGTCGGGTGGCGCACATCACGTGCCACATGACAATCTAAGAGCCTCTGAGATCCCCCTTCTCCTTTTGAGGAGCAGTCATGCCCAACAAGCGTCACGCCCGTAAGACGCACCGGGACGCGGCGCGGCTGGCCTCGGCGGGCAACCACCGGACCGCCCTGACCGGCTACCACCGCGCCGCCGCCGAATACCGCGCCCATCTCAAGACCCACGGCGGCGACGACGCCGCCCGAGGGGAACTGGCCGAGCTCCTCGAGCACATCGCCGACGCCGAGCACGCCCTGGGCGACCACGCCCGCGGCGCCGCGGCCCTGACCGAACGCCTCGTCCACTTGAGAGAGCTCGACCGGCCCCGCACGTTGATCGCCGTCGCCGAGCTCGACCTGGCCGAGGCGCACCTGCGGGCCGGGCACCTGCTGAGCGCCGCCGTGCGCGGCGACGACGCCGTCCGCTCCTATGACCGGCGCGATGCGGCCGATCCGGCCTCCTCCGAGTTCGGGCACCTGGCCGCCGCCCTGGCCCGCAACGCCCGCATCCTCCACCGCACCGCCGACCCCGACCTCGCCGTCGGCGCCGCCGACCAGGCCGCCCGCATGATCCTGGCGATGCCCGACGAGATCGAGGACACCGCCCGCCTGGACTACCTGCGCGACGTGCTGGGGCTGGCGGTCGAGCTGCACACCGCCGCGGGCCGGGCCGCCTATGCCCGTTCGGCCGCTTCGCTGCTGGCCAAGCACTTCCCCGACGCCGGGCCCGCTGCCGCGGTGGGCGGGCCGCCGTTGACGCTGCGGGCCGCTTTGACCGCGGCGGGCCGACTCGGCGCCTTCGCCGATGCGAACCTGATCGACCGGCTGTGCCCCGACCCGGTCGCGCACGACGCCCCGCCGGCGGTCTCGGCGCGATGCGACCCCGGCCTGGCCCCCGTCGCGCTCCACGCCGTCGCCGTGGCCGTGGACGACCTGCGCTCCTCGCATCCGGCGCTGGCGTGGCGGATGGCCACCGAGATCCACTATCTGCTCTCGGCGGCCGACCGGGAGGGCGAGCGGAACCTGCGGCTGAACTTCCGCGACCACGGCCCGGTGTGGCTGGGGATGCTCATGGCCTTGACCGACGCGGTCGCCCGCCGCCCGAACCTCGCCGCCGACCTGGCCGGGGTCTTGGCCGAGCTGCTGGAGCGGCTGCGCTCGCGCCATGCGGCCGACGGGGTGCTGGTGGCCGCGGCGATGAAGTTCATCGAGGTCTACGGGCCGCGCCGTTTACTGCGCCGCGGCGGGCCGCGATGCGCGGCCCGCCGGTGTCGCTATGCGGTCAGGTGCTCCTCGGCCCAGGCGTGCATGGCGTCCCGCAGGTAGAGCGCCAGGCCCGCGGCGACGGCCTCGTAGGTCTCGTTGAAGCGTGGGTCGTCGGTGTAGAGCGTCCCGAGCTCCTTGTACGCCTCGGCGGTCGGCAGGCGCCCCCACAGCCGCTCCATGAGCCGGTAGTGGTCGGCGATGACGGCCGCGACGTCGCCGTCGCCGACGCCTCGGCCTTGGGCGAGGAGGGCGGCCAGGCGGCGGTTGAGCGAGTCGAACTCGGCCGGGATCGCCGCGCGTTCCTCGCGGGTCATCTCCCGCATGATGGTGTAGGCCTGCTCGACGGCCGCTTGGCCCCAGCGGCGGCGCGCTTCGGCGTCGTATTCGGATTGGCGGTGGGCGTCGAGTCCTTCGAACCAGGTTTCGGGTGCCATGGGTTGGCCTCCTTCGAGTTGTCGGATGGTGGCATCGACGCTGGAGGCGAGGCGGTCGAGGCGTCGGCGTTCCTCGGCGAGCCAGTCGGCGTGGCGGCGCAGGGCCTCGGTGGTGTCCAGGCCGCCGTCGAGGATGTCGCCGATGGTGCCCAGGGCGAGCCCGAGGCGCCGCAGCAGCAGGATCTGCTGGAGGCGCAGCAGTTCGTCCTGGCCGTAGTGGCGCAGGCCCCCGTGGCCGACCTCGGCGGGTTCGAGCAGTCCGATCGCGTCGTAGTGGCGCAGGGTGCGGGCCGAGACTCCGGCCAGTTTCGACACCTCGGCGGTCGACCAGGTTCGCATCGGCTTCCTTTCTCGTCGATGTGCCTTCGACGCTAGAAGCTGACGCTACGTCAACCGCAAGGATGCATCCGAGAGACGCGCATCACCGTGGAAGGCCGCTACCGGGCCGGTGCTGCCTCGTTGTTCATGGTGGATGTTCCCCACGCAGGTGGGGTGAGCCGACGGCGCGGCCTGACCTGACGAGTGCTCCCCGTTCACGCGGGGCAGGAAGCGCGTGTGGCCCCCGGCGAGACGCCGGGGGCCACATGTGTGTCCTTGCTTAGGCGGCGCGGGCGGCGGCCTTGCGGAAGTCCCGGTTCAACTGGCCGATGACGTCCAGGCCGATCTCCTTGGGGCAGGCGGCGGCGCATTCGCCGGTGTTGGTGCAGCCGCCGAATCCGGCCGCGTCGTGTTCGGCGACCATGCCGAGCACGCGAGTGTGCCGCTCGGGCTGGCCCTGCGGCATGAGTCCCAGGTGCGCGACTTTGGCGGCCATGAACAGCATGCCTGAGCCGTTTGGGCAGGCCGCGACGCACGCGCCGCAGCCGATGCACGCCGCGGCGGCGAACGCGGCGTCGGCGTCGGCCTTGGGGACCGGCACCGAGTGCGCGTCCGGGGCGGTGCCGGTCGGTGCGGAGATGTACCCGCCGGCGGCGATGATCCGGTCGAACGCCGACCGGTCGACCACGAGGTCCTTGACGACCGGGAACGCCCCGGCGCGCCACGGCTCGATGTCGATGGTGTCGCCGTCTTTGTATTTGCGCATGTGGAGCTGGCAGGTCGTGGTGGCGGCCTGCGGGCCGTGCGGCTGTCCGTCGATGACCAGCGAGCAGGCCCCGCAGATTCCTTCGCGGCAGTCGTGGTCGAACGCCACGGGGTCCTCGCCGTCGGCGATGAGCCGCTCGTTGAGCACATCGAGCATCTCCAGGAACGAGGCGTCCTCCGAGACGCCGTCGATCACATAGGACACCATCTTGCCCTTGGCGTCGGCGCCCGGCTGGCGCCAGATTCGCAGGCGTAGTTTCACTTGTAGCTCCGTTGGGTGGGCTTGACGTATTCGAATTCGAGTGCTTCGCGGTGCAGCACGGGCTCCTCGCCGGCGAACTCCCACGCCGCGACGTACGAGAAGTGCTCGTCGTCGCGCTTGGCCTCGCCGTCCTCGGTCTGGGACTCGGCGCGGAAGTGCCCGCCGCACGATTCGGTGCGGTGCAGCGCGTCGATGCACATCAGCTCGCCGAGCTCGAAGAAGTCGGCCACGCGCCCGGCCTTCTCGAGCTGCTGGTTGAGCTCGGCCCCGGTGGCGGGGACCTTGACGCGCTTGTAGAACTCGGCCTTGAGGTCGCGGATGAGCCCGATGGCCTTGCGCAGGCCCTCGTCGGTGCGCTCCATCCCGCAGTACTCCCACATGATGCCGCCCAGTTCGCGGTGGAAGGAGTCGACCGAGCGGTCGCCGTCGTTGCCCAGGAAGAACGCGATGCGGTCGTTCACCGCCGCCTTCGCCGCCGCGACCGCCTCATGGTCGTCGTCGACGGCCGCGAACGGGCCGTCGGCGAGGTAGTCGGAGATCGTGTTGGGCAGCACGAAGTACCCGTCGGACAGGCCCTGCATGAGCGCCGAGGCGCCGAGCCGGTTCGCGCCGTGGTCGGAGAAGTTCGCCTCCCCGGCCACGAACAGGCCCGGGATGTTCGACTGGAGGTCGTAGTCGACCCACAGCCCGCCCATGGTGTAGTGCACGGCCGGGTAGATCCGCATCGGCCGCTCGTACGGGTTCTCCCCGGTGATCCTTTCGTACATTTGAAACAAATTGCCGTATTTGGCTTCGACGGCGTCCTTGCCGAGGCGGCCGATCGCGTCGGCGAAGTCGAGGTAGACCCCCAGCCCGCCCGGGCCGACGCCGCGGCCCTCGTCGCACACGGCCTTCGCGGCCCGGGAGGCGATGTCGCGGGGCACGAGGTTCCCGAACGCCGGGTAGCGCCGCTCCAGGTAGTAGTCGCGCTCGTCTTCGGGGATGTCGGCCGGGGCGCGGTCGTCGCCGCGTTCTTTCGGCACCCACACGCGACCGTCGTTGCGCAGCGACTCGGACATGAGCGTCAGCTTCGACTGGTGGTCGCCGGACTGCGGGATGCACGTGGGGTGGATCTGCGTGTAGCACGGGTTGGCGAAGTAGGCGCCCTGCCGGTGCGCCCGCCAGGAGGCGGTGACGTTGCAGCCCTTGGCGTTGGTCGACAGGAAGAACACGTTCCCGTACCCGCCGGTCGCCAGCACGACCGCGTCGGCGATCTCGGTGGTGACCTCGCCGGTCACCAGGTCGCGGACGATGATGCCCCGGGCCCGGCCGTCGACCACGACCAACTCGAGCATCTCGTGGCGGGTGTGGAGCTCGACCGTGCCGGCCGCGACCTGGCGCTCCAGCGCCTGGTAGGCGCCGAGCAGCAGCTGCTGCCCGGTCTGGCCGCGGGCGTAGAACGTCCGCGAGACCTGCGCGCCGCCGAAGGACCGGTTGTCGAGCAGGCCGCCGTATTCGCGCGCGAACGGCACGCCCTGGGCGACGCACTGGTCGATGATCTCGGTGGAGATCTCGGCCAGGCGGTGCACGTTCGACTCGCGGGAGCGGAAGTCGCCGCCTTTGACGGTGTCGTAGAACAGCCGGTAGACGCTGTCGCCGTCGTTGCGGTAGTTCTTCGCGGCGTTGATCCCGCCCTGGGCGGCGATGGAGTGGGCCCGCCTGGGGGAGTCCTGGAAGCAGTAGTTCGACACCCGGTAGCCCAACTCGCCGAGCGTGGCGGCCGCCGACGCCCCGGCCAGGCCGGTGCCGACGACGATGACGCGCAGTTTGCGCCGGTTGGAGGGGTTGACCAGTCGGCCGGTGAAGCGGCGCCGCTCCCAGCGTTCGTTGATGGGCCCGGTGGGGGCCTTGGTGTCGGCGACGGGGTCGCCGTCGGTGTAGTACTCGCTCATATCAGCGGTGCTCATGTCAGCTCACCAATCCGAAGGAGACGGCCAGGGGCACGATCGCGAACCCGGCCACGATGATGACGGCCACGGCCAGGGCCACGGCCTGCCAGCGGCGGCGCCACGCCAGGCCGGGTCCGGCGATGGTCTGCACGGCCGACCAGATGCCGTGGCGCAGGTGGAATCCGAGGGCGGCCAGGGCCAGGAGGTAGAACACCGTGACCGGCCAGCGCTCGGGCGCGAAGGTGGCGACGACGGCGCCGTAGGCGTCGGGGGCCTCTTTGACCGGGTTGACGGTCCTGAAGGTCAGGTCGAGCAGGTGCCAGATGACGAACAGGACGATCACGGCCGCGCCCCAGCGCATCGTGGCCGCGGCGTGAGGCGATTCGCCCTTGGCCGGTTTGCGCGAGACGTAGCGGACCGGGCGGGCGTGGAGGGCGCGGTGGGTCAGGGCGATCGAGGAGGCGATGTGGACGCCGATCGCGGCGATCAAGCCGATGCGCAGCACCCACAGCAGGCTCTCGCGCGGCAGCAGCGGCTCACCGAACGTGCGCAGGCCTTCGGCGTAGTCGTTCATCGACTCCCGGCCCTCGAAGATGTGGAGGTTGCCGGCCATGTGGGCGATGAGGAACAGGACCATGAGGATCCCGGAGACGGCCATGACGATCTTCAGGCCGATCGAGGAGCGCAGGCGGGGGGCGCGGGGCGGCCGGGGTGGGGCTCCTGGGCCGGGCGGGGCGGTACGCGATCTGAGTTCGGTAGACACGGCGCAACGCTAGACGCGATGCATCTCACGAGTCCAATTCATGGTCGCAGGCGTTTCCATGCCGATACGTTATGGTCATGCGCCTGCAGCAGCTCAAAGCGTTCCTCGCCGTGGCACAAACCCGTCATTTCACCCAAGCGGCCGAAAACCTGGGTGTGACACAACCGTCATTGAGCAAGCAGATCCAAGCGCTCGAACACGAACTGGGCGCCCCGGTGTTCACCCGATCGCGCGGCCGCATCGAACTGACCGACATCGGCCGCACCCTCACCGGCCACGCCCGCCGCATCACCGCCGCACACGAGGCCGCCCACGCCGACATCGACGACGTCCTCGCCGTCCGCAAAGGACGCCTCCGCCTCGGCGCCACCCCGAGCCTGTGCTCCTGGCTCATCGCCCCGCTCCTGGTCCGCTACCACGAGACCCACCCCGCCGTCACCGTCGCCCTCACCGAAGACGGCTCCGGACCCCTGACCGAACGCCTCGCCGCCGGCGACCTCGACCTCGCCTTCACCATCGGCACCACCCCCGCCGAACCCGGCCTGGCCGTCCAGCCGCTGCTGTCCGAAGCGCTCGTCGTCGCCTCCGCCGCCACCCAGCCCCCGCTCACCCACCAGGCCTACATCGGACTCCCCCAACTGCGCGAACAGCCGTTCGTCCTCCCCGCACACGGCTACGATCTGCGCAACCTCACCGTCACCACCTGCGAGGCCGCCGGCTTCACCCCCATCGTCGCCGTCGACGGCGGCGCCACCGACGCCGTCGCCGGCCTCGTCGAAGCCGGACTCGGCATCGCCCTGCTGCCGGCCATGATCGCCGCCGCCTCACCGGGCCTGCGAGCCACCCCCCTCGCACCGCCGGGCGCCAGCCGCACCATCGCCCTGACCGCCCGCACCGAGACCCCGCCCACCAAAGCCGCAGGGGCCTTCGCCGACTGCCTCCAAGCCCACCTGACCGACCTCCACGCCTGGGGCCGCCTGCCCGAAGGCATGCGCACCGTCTGACACCCCCTCTCACACACCGAGGTCGCGATCGAACATCGCCGCGATCTGCCGCGCCGACGGCGTGCCCGCATCAGGATCGGCCCCCGCCCCCAACAGCACCGCCACCACCGCCCCGTAATCCTTGAACACCGCCCCGGCCAGCGGCGACTGATCGCGGTCATTGCGCCGCTCCACATCGGCGCCCTTGCCGATCAAGGCCCGCACCGTATCGGCATGCCCGTGATAGGCCGCCAGCATCAGCAGCGAATCACCCGACCCGTTCACCAGATCCACCGGCAATCCAGTGTCGACGAACACCAGCAGCCGCGCCGTCTCGCCCTGCCGGGCCAGGTCGAACGCCGCATCGACGATCTGCCGGAAATCCTCATCATCGCTCACAACCGACAGCTTGACACACGCCCCGCGGCCCCCGCGAGGGATCGCACTACTGATGCTTACCCGACACTTCACCGTCCAGAACCGGCCTGTACTGGGAATTCACCCCTAAGGCCAGAGAAGCGGGTATTGACATCATCACCGCTTCGCCGCAAAGATTGACATCTGGCGCAACGCGACGGGACGCTGACACCCTCACCGCCGCAGCGCCGCAACGGTGGGAGCGAACAATGGTGAGGACTCGCGCATGAACGAGCCGAATATCTTGGGGCAGTTCCAACTGGAACACCGCACCATTCAAGTCAGCGGCGACGGACACGCCGGAGGCACGGTCTGGCTCGAACGGGTCCATCCCGATCCGCCCATGGCGCTCGGCTGCGTCGTCGAACTCGACACGCCCACACCCCGACTGCGCCTGTACCGCGCCGAATGGTCCGACGACCTGCGCGAGGAGGCCAAAGAACGCACCGTCGCCCTCTGGCTGGCCTCACGCGCCGACTAGCGCACCGACCACACCGGCAGCCTTCGCCTCGGCCTCGGCCACCTCGGCGGCCAGGGCCGAACGCCACGTGATGCCGCCCCCCGCCCACACATGGACCGACGCGGCATCGAACGCGACGGTGCGGATGGTCAACCCCAGCCGCAGCCGAGCGCCCGAGGCGAAACCGAACGCGCCCATCGCCGGGCCCCGCCCGACCGGCTCCAAGCCGCCGACGAGATCGAGCACCGCCGCCTTCGGCGTGCCGGTGACCGACCCCGGCGGGCACATCGCCCGCAGCACCTCGGCCAGACCGACCCCGGGGGCGAGCCGGCACGAGACCGCCGATTCGGCCTGCCACAGATCGGCCCAGCGCCGGACCGTGAACAACCCGTCCACACGCACACTCCCGGGCACCGCCACCCGGGCCAGATCGTTGCGTTCGAGATCGACGATCATCACATGCTCGGCGCGTTCCTTCACCGACGCCAGCAGCGCCGCCCGCCCCGCCGCCGTCGCCGCCGCGGTGCCTTTGACCGGGAACGTCGAGACGGCCTCGCCGTCGATGTCGAGGAAGCACTCGGGCGAGCCCGAAGCCACCAGCCAGCCGTCCCCGGCCATGACCCCGCCCCAGGCCGCGCCCGCGATCCGCGCCACCGCCGCACCCGCCGCACCCGCATCGCCCGACCACGGCGCCTGCCGGTGCCCCACCACGCACGCCTGGTACACCTCGCCGCGCCCGATCGCCTCCTGGACCGCGGCCACCGCCTTGGCATGATCGGCCCGCGACCACGAACGGCGCCACGCCCCGACCGTGAACGGCCCCATCGCCGCCGCAGGCGCGGCCGGTCCGTGGGCGTAGGCGACGAGCGCGACATCGGGGACCGCCGGCACCGGCGTCGGCGCGCCGGTCGCCGAAGCGGCCATGACCGCCCCGGCCGCCGCCGAGATCAGCACCCCCACCCCGCACACCGACCCCACCGCGCCAGTGTGCGGCCCGCTGTGGCGGGTACAGAACTCGGCCACGACCGCGGCCGGGTCACCGCCCTCGCCGACCCGCCATTCGCATCGGTCGACCTCGACCAGGCGGCCCCGGCACGCCTCGGGCACCCCAGGCGGGGCGGGACGCACGGCAGCGAACATCGACACCGCACCAGTGTGAGCCGCACTCACCCCGGCTTACGCGTCAGGCCCCCGCCAGTGGGTCCCCTCACGCGCTAACCCGACGATCCACCCCGCAACTGCTCCAGCACCCCACCAGAGGCCGGAGCCTCGACATAGGCCCCCTGCGTCGCCTCCGCGATCGCCGCCAAATTCTCCACGCTGGCCGAACCGAACCCGACCGTGTACACCGACACCGGCACCGCCTGCCCCGCCGCCGCCTCCGCCAGCGCCTCCTGCGTCTGCTCGATCGTCGGCGCACTCACCGAATCGGTCCCATCGTTGGTCAACACCACGACCACGTTCGAGGCGCCCTCGACCGCATGCTCGCCCATGTAGTCATAGGCCGCCGCCACCGTGTCGAACAACGGCGAACCGCCCCCGTACAGGCCCCGCTCATCCATGCCGTACAGACCGTTCGTCAGCGCCTCGCGCTGCTCGGAGGACATCTCGGCGCTCTCGGTCACCGCCCGCCAAGGCGCCTGGTCCTCCCCCGCGCCCACACCGAACTCCCACAGCCCCGCACGCGAAGTCGACCCCAGCTCATCGACCAGCGCCAACGCCAGACGGATCTCCGCCAACGCCGCCGAGACCGTCTCGCCCTCGTATTCGACCGTCTCCGACCCGCCGACCTCGGACCGGTCCACCACGATCAGCAGATGCACGTCCCGCCGCATCTCCTGCCACTGCCGCACCGCATCGCGCACCGTCTCACCGCTGATCGCGCCCTCCGCCTCAGCTTCCGGGCCCGGCGCCAGCCCCGCATCCGCCAGCGCCGCCGAGGCCGCACCGCCCCGCAAGAAGTCACCGAACATGCCCGCGATCGCCGCATCACTGCCCGAGACCCACCCCGCCCCCAGCACCATGTACGCATACGTCGCGTTCAGCGCCGCGCCGCTGGGCGTGATCGGCACCATCTGGTAATCCAGCCCCGAACTCGCGTTGAAGTCCTCCACCTGGTAGTCCAGGGCCGTGAACACGTTCGCGAACGACGCCGGATCGTCCGACTCCAGATACTCCGAGAACAGCGCCTCGGCGCTCTCCCCGACCCGACCGGCGTCCAGCGCGTCGCTGTAGCGGCCCATCGCCGCCGCATCGACCCCGCCCGAGCCGTCGCCGACCGCGTTCAACATCGACTGCAGCCCCTCGGTCGACGTCCGCGGATTGGCCGCCGCGATCGTCACCTCACCCGACTCCGAAGCCGACAGCACCTCGCTCCACGACGGCGGCTGCCCGCCGATCCAACCCAGATCCTCGGCCACCGGCTCGGGCACCGCCAGCACCGTCTTCGACTGCCCCAGCACCACCGGATCGGACGGGAAGTAATCCGCGGTGACCTCCGTCCCGGTCACCCACTGCGGCCACACCGCCGAATCCGGCACCCACGCGATCGGCCGCGGACCCAGCGACACCGTGTCCCACTCGCCAGTGAACCCGCGCGAGGCGTCCACCGCTGCCACCTCGTGGATCTCCACCCCGACGCAGTTCCCGTCGACCTCCGGATCCTGCGTCTCCCACTCCCGCGCCAGATCCTCCATCGTCGAGAACACGTTCGGCGCCACCGCCACCGGCACCCGGTACGTCCCATCGCCACCGCACCCGGCCCGCAGCAGCGTCACGAACCCCGCCGTCAACGCCGACGCCACCAGCACCGACACCAACGTGAACAGAATCCACGGCGCCACCGGCAGCTTCGAGCCGCCCTTCTTGCGCCGCCGACCCGTGCGGTGGGACTTCACAGCCCGCGTGTGCCCGAAAACCATCAGCTACTCTCCTGGGGGGAACCGTCGGCAGCCAGTGTAGAACCCGCCCGACCGGCCACCGGCGACCCCGTCGCCGCCCACCGGCCCCTACGCGCCCCCGTACGCCTCGATCGGCGGGCACGTGCACGCCAGGTTCCGGTCCCCCCACGCGTTGTCGACCCGCCCCACCGGCGGCCAGTACTTCGACACCGAAGTGCCGACCGGCCAGGCCGCCTCACTACGCGAATACGCCCGGTCCCATGCGTCGACCGTCACTGCCGCGGCCGTGTGCGGCGCCGACCGCAACGCCGAATCCTCCACCGCCACCGCACCGGCCTCGACCGCGTCGATCTCGGCCCGGATCGCGATCATCGCCTCACAGAACCGGTCCAGCTCCGCCAGATCCTCCGACTCCGTCGGCTCCACCATCAACGTCCCCGCCACCGGGAACGACATCGTCGGCGCATGGAACCCGTAGTCGATCAGCCGCTTCGCCACATCCTCGACCGTGACCCCGGTCCGCTTGGCCAACTCCCGCAGATCCAGCACGCACTCGTGCGCCACCAGACCATGCTCACCGGTGTACAGCACCGGAAACACCCCGCGCAGCCGCGCGGCCACATAGTTCGCCGCCAGCACCGCCGACGCCGTCGCCGCGGCCACCCCATCGGGGCCCATCATCCGCAGATACATCCACGGAATCGGCAGAATCCCCGCACTGCCCCACCGCGCCTGCGACACCGGACCCACCCGGCCCGGCACCTCGGCCATCGGATCCGACGGCAGATACGCCGCCAAATGCTCGGCCACCGCCACCGGACCCACCCCGGGCCCACCGCCGCCGTGCGGAATGCAGAACGTCTTGTGCAGATTCAGATGCGACACATCCGCCCCGAAATGGCCCGGCTTCGCCCACCCCAGCAGCGCGTTCAGGTTCGCGCCGTCAACGTACACCTGACCGCCCGCGTCATGGACCTTCCCGCACACCTCCACGATCCCCGGCTCGAACACCCCGTGCGTCGACGGATACGTCACCATCAACGCCGCCAGATCCGCCGCGTGCTCGGCGACCTTCGCGTCCAAATCACCGAGGTCCACGTTCCCAGCCCCATCGCAGGCCACCACGACCACGCGCATCCCCGCCAGCACCGCCGACGCCGCATTCGTCCCATGCGCCGACGCCGGAATCAGGCACACGTCCCGGCCACCCTCACCCCGGTCGGCCTGCCACGCCCGGATCGCCAGCAACCCCGCCAGCTCCCCCTGCGAACCCGCGTTCGGCTGCACACTCACCGCCGCATACCCGCACACCGCCGCCAACCAGCCCTCCAACTGCTCCACCAGCAGGCGCCAACCGGCCGTCTGCTCGGCCGGCGCGAGCGGATGCACCTCGGCGAACTCCGGCCACGACACCGGCTCCATCTCCGAGGCCGCATTCAACTTCATCGTGCACGACCCCAACGGGATCATCCCCCGGTCGAGCCCGTAATCGACATCGGCCAGACGCTTGAGATACCGCATCATCGCCGTCTCGGAATGGTGAGAGGAGAACACCGGATGCGACAAGAACGCGCTCGACCGCCGCAGACCCTCCGGCACCGCCACCGGCGCCGCACCGACCAAGTCGACACCGAACGCCTCGCACACCACCCGCAGCTCCGCCTCCGTCGTCGTCTCATCGCAGGCCACCGCCACCCGGCCCGCATCGACCAAGCGCACATTCACCCCGCGAGCCGCGGCCGAAGCCACCACCGCATCGGCCCGGCCCGGCACCTCGGCCACGACCGTGTCGAAGAACGCCCCATGCACCACCGGCACACCCGCCGCCCGCAACGACGCCGCCAGACGCGATGCCCGGCCCGCCACCTCCTCGGCGATCCCCCGCAGCCCCTCAGGGCCATGCCACACCGCATACGAGGCCGCGATCACCGCCGGCAGCACCTGCGCCGTACAGATATTGCTCGTCGCCCGCTCGCGCCGAATGTGCTGCTCCCGCGCCTGCAACGCCAACCGCAGCGCCGGAGCACCATCGGCGTCCCGCGAGACCCCCACCAGACGGCCCGGCAACTGCCGCTTCAGATCATCGGCCACGGCCATATAGCCCGCGTGCGGACCACCGAACCCCACCGGCATCCCCAGCCGCTGCGCCGAACCCACCGCCAGGTCCGCACCGAACTCCCCCGGCGGCACCAGCAGCGCCAACGCCAACAGATCGGCCGCCACCGCCACCCGGGCACCGGCCTCATGCGCCGCCTTCACCACACCGGCCAGATCCAGCACCTCGCCATCGGCGCCCGGATACTGCAACAGCACCCCGAAGGCGCCCTCCGGCAACGCCGACGCACCCGTCGCGAAGTCGGCCACCGCCAACTCGATCCCCACCGGCTCGGCCCGCGTCCGCAACACCGCAAGCGTCTGCGGCAGCACCCGCACATCCACCGCGAACACCGCACCCGAGCCCCGCGGCGCCGCCCGACGCGCCAGCAGCATCGCCTCGGCGGCCGCACTCGCCTCGTCCAGCAGACTCGCCCCCGCCACCGGCAGCGCCGTCAGATCCCCGACCATCGTCTGGAAATTCAGCAGCGCCTCCAGCCGCCCCTGACTGATCTCCGCCTGATACGGCGTGTACGCCGTGTACCACGACGGGTTCTCCAGCACATTGCGCCGAATCACCGCCGGCATGTGCGTCCCGTAATAGCCCAGACCGATCATCGACCGCATCGGCCGGTTCCGCGCCGCCACCGCCTTGAGCTCCGCCTGCGCCGCCGCCTCCGAGACCGCCCGAGGCAACCCCAGCGGCCCCTCCGAGCGGATCAACTCCGGCATGCAGGCGTCCATCAACGCCTCAAGACTGGGAAACCCCACCGCCTTGAGCATCGCATCGCGATCCGCATCGCTCGTACCGATGTGGCGATCAGAGAAAGAACGGTCCATCACGGGGGTCCTCCGGTGACAGTCGACGACAGTTGCGCACCCCCGTCTGTCACCAACCGCTGAACCACAGCACCGGTTCCAGAGCGGCCAATCCCGAACAGTCCTGGTACCTGAGAGTTTGAAGCGAGGGACTTGCCCCTTCGGTGCCGTGGCAGCCAAAGTGGCCCACGATCTCTCCTGCCCGGTTTTCCGGCTCTGCGCACATCGTATGCCAAAAGCCGACTACCGTCGACTCGGCACCTCACCGGCCCCCTCGGCCTGACGCCGCCCGTGCAACTGCTCCGGCGCCCGCACCGGCGCCTCCGACCCCGGCAACGTCGCAAGACGACCCATCACCTCGGTCACCGTCGACCGCACCGCGATCCCGAACACCCCGTGCCCGCCCCGCAGCAGCTCGATCACCTCACCGGCCGACCGGCACTCGTACACCCTCGACCCGTCCGACATCAACGTGATCTCCGCCAGATCCTTCACACCCCGGCGCCGCAGCGCCTCCACCGCCATGCGGATGTTCTGCAACGACACCCCCGCATCCAACAACCGCTTGATCACCTTCAACACGATGATGTCGCGAAACGAGTACAACCGGTTCGACCCCGAACCCGACGCCCGCCGCACACTCGGCTCCACCAACCCCGTCCGAGCCCAGTAATCCAACTGCCGATACGTGATGCCCACGACCCGACACGCCGCCGTACCGCGCCAACCGCGAATCTGCGCAGGCGAAACCTGACCGCGCCCCACCGCGTCACTGTGGGCATCCATCGCATCCTCCGCACCATGAGGGTCCTGGAAGGTGAGAGTAACGCCCGAACCAAGCACAATGGGCAGAACCAGAATATTGCTCGCCAGGTCGCGGCCCCCGCACACGGGCCACTCGGAAAAACCGCACTCAGCCGAAATCGTCGGGACTGACCTCTTCGAGGAACTCGCGGAACTTCTCCACCTCGTCCTCCTGCGTGTCCGGCAGGACCACCCCCGCCTCATCCAGCACCGCATCCGCACACCAGATCGGCGCCTCCGCACGCAACGCCAGAGCGATCGCATCGGACGACCGCGACGACACCCGCGTCTGCCCGTCCAACACCAGCTCCGCGAAATACACCGTCTCACGAAGCTCCGTGATCTCAACAGCCGTCAGCGACACCTCCAGCGCCTCCAGCACATCACGCATCAGATCATGCGTCAACGGCCGCGACAACTGCACCTCCTGCTGCTGGTACGCGATCGCCGCCGCCTCCACCGTCCCGATCCAAATCGGCAGATACCGATTCCCATCGGTCTCCTTGAGCAGAACCACCGGCTGGTTGCTCGGCAGTTCCACGCGGACCCCGACTACGGTCATCATCCGCACCGGTACGCCTCCAACGAGTGCCATCGTCGCTGATGCCGGACCCGCCACGGGTTGCACCCCGAGGCGGGTCCCTTGTCTCCCAGCCTACTCGCAAATCACGGTGAAATGATGCGAGCGGACACCGCGCCTAAGCCGCGGCCGGCTTCGGACCGCTGATGAACACCAGCCGGAACTTCCCGATCTGCACCTCGTCACCGTTGCCCAGCGCCGCCGTCTCCACCCGCTCACGGTTCACATACGTCCCGTTCAAGCTGCCGACGTCGCGGACCGTGAAACCCCCGGCGTCCCGATGGAACTCGGCGTGCCGCCGCGAGACGGTCACATCGTCGAGGAAGATGTCCGAATCGGGATGACGGCCGGACGTCGTCACCTCCGTATTCAACAGGAACCGGGCACCGGCATTCGGCCCACGGCGAACGACCAGCAACGCGGTCCCGGCCGGCAGCGAGTCCGCCAGCCGCGCGGAGTTCAACTCCGCGTCCACCTCGCCGCTCTCCTGCAACGCGGAGAGGTTCATCGTGGCCGTCACATCCGGCGGAGGGAACTCATCATTCGAACGCGTCATGGATTGCCACCTTCTACAAGTCTGGACCCTCTGGTCACTCAGTAAGCTTCGCATACGCTCCCGCGTCCAGCAAAGCAGCGAGCGAGCCGGAATCCTCGACTTCGATGTCGAACATCCAGCCCGCCTGATAGGGGTCGCCGTTCACCAATTCCGGGGATTCCGACAATTCGTCATTGCATGCCTGAATCTTACCGGTCACCGGAGCGTACACGTCAGAGACGCTCTTGGTCGACTCGACTTCGCCGATCACGTCCCCCTCCCGCACCTCGGAACCCGGCTCCGGAAGCTGGATGAACACGACATCACCCAGCGCGTTCTGCGCGAAATCCGTGATGCCCACGCGCACGACGTCACCATCGCGCCGCTCGACCCACTCATGCTCCGCGGTATAACGCAACTGCTCCGGAATCACCTCGAGCTCCCCTCTGACAATCCCGCCACGCGAACCGCACAGCCCGCGAGCGCTCGCCATGGACGGCGACAGGTAAGACGCAATGACCGTATCGCCCAGCCCCACCGCGCCGACATCGGGGCCGCGATGGCGTGATCATGACGATGCGGCACAGCGAACATGCATCCTCCCGCGCCGCCCGAAGCGTATTAACACCGCCACATGCGTGCGCGCATGCCGACCGCGGATCAGACCCGCCGCCTGCCGCAGGTACACCAGTGCCGCCAACCAGTACAACCCCAGACCCCACCACGCCAGCGCCCACCCCAGCGGCGCGGCCCACACCTCGGCGTTGGCCACCTGACCGGCCACCACCAGCACCGGAAAGGACATGAACACCACGCTCGTGGCCGACTTGCCGAGGAAATGCACCTGCGGCGGGGCGAAGCCGTGCCAGCGCAGCGCCACCACCAGCGACACCATGACCGCCTCGCGCACCAGCACCGCGAGCGTGAACAACCACGGCAGCAGGCTCACATACGTCAGCGCCAGCAGCGCGGTGAGGATGTACAGCCGGTCCACGAACGGGTCGAGGAGCCGCCCGAGCTTGGAGACCTGGTTGAGCCGGCGGGCCAGCTGCCCGTCCACCCAGTCGGTGCCCCCGCCCACGGCCAGGACGAGCGCGGCCTGCCAGTAGTACTCCGTGGCCAGCAGCAGATAGCAGAACAGCGGGATCCCCACCAAACGTACGGCCGTGACCAGGTTCGGCCACGTCCAAACCCCCCAGCCGGTGGGCGCTGCTGACTTGCTCAAGGCTGTCCTCTCGGGGCTCCGCGGAGCCGTAGGTCTCCCCTCGCTCGGCGGCGGGCGCGAGCCGTGCGGATCACGGGTGTTCGGTGGGTGTAGGCCGATTCTAGCCCCAGGGGTACGACACTGTATCCCCGAAATAGCGCGCAGTTGTTGTGCTGCTGACGGGCGGAGCCCGGCGATACCGGGCCTGTGAAGTGCGGATCGCCCGGTTCTGCGCGATGCCGAAAAGCATCGGTGTCGATATATATCTTATATAAAGAGTGATAGGAAACAACCCGGGCCGCATGCGGCCCGGGTTGTCACTTTCGCAATGCTAATCATCGGTGGACGGGGGCGGATCGGTCATGGGGTCTCTCCGATGATCCGCAGCTTCCGGTCATCGGTCACCGTCGCTCGAAGGAACACCCGTCCCGCCCGAGCACGACGCCCTTCTCGTCCCCTAGGAGGGTCCCGCCGCGGTGCCGTGGCGGCGCCGGTGCACCGCCAGCGCCGCACCGATCAGGCAGCCGCTCATCGGCACGAAGAGGATCCACAGCGCCCACGTGCACGCGACGAGGACCAGCAGTCCGCCCAGGAGGATGCCGGTGCCGCCGACGTCCCCTCTGGCGTCCCGCATCGCCCCGGCGAACAGGTCCTTCCACGACGCGCCCGCCTCCCACGCGGCCGAGGCCCGCAGCAGCACCGTCGCCGCGAGCCCCGCCACGATCATGACCAGCAGCGCCACCACCGACCTGCCGGGAACGCCCTCGATCGTCAGCACGGCCAGGTCGGCGGTGAGGAACAACGCCGCGCCGATCGACGCCAGACCGACCAGCCAGCCGCCGTGCCAGGCCTCCCTGACGTCCCGGAGGAAGTCGAGCAGGGAGGCCGGCGTGCCGTCGAGGTGCCCCGCCAGATGGCGCGCCGAGGCGGCCAGCGCCGCCGGTACGGTCACCACCGGCAGCGCCACCACCACGAACCACACGCCGGTCAGCAGGCACTCGGCGAACAGGGCGAACGCCTGCCCACCGCCCCTCGTGCGGGAGGCGCGACGCCTCGGCCGTTCCCGTGCCATGCGGTCCTCCTCGGCGATTCGGTGCGTGGTCATCCTTTGATGCCGGAGGCGGCGATGCCTTTGATGAGGAATTTCTGGAACACGAGGAAGAACAGGACGACGGGGATGAGGGTGAGCAGGCTCATGGCCATCATGCCGCCGTAGTTGGAGACGCCCTCGGTGTTCTCATACGACTGCAGCAGGCGTGGGAGGGGGAACTTCTCGATCTCGTGCAAATAGATGAGGGGCCCGAGGAAGTCGTTCCATGACCAGATGAAGGTGAAGATCGAGGAGGTCACGATCGC
>NZ_AXWO01000038.1 GCF_000482705.1 Glycomyces arizonensis DSM 44726
TGACGGTGGCGGCGATGATGACGGTGGTGGTACCGGTGAGTCGGGTCATCTGACCGGGACGGGTTCGGGCCGGTGCCTGGATGTGCCGGGTCAGTCGACGGCGAACGGGACGCAGTTGCAGATCTATGACTGCTGGAACGGTTCGAATCAGCAGTGGACGTACACCGATGCCGGTGAGTTGCGGGTGTACGGGAACAAGTGCCTGGATGCCGAGGGTGCGGGTACGGCCGATGGGACGTTGGCGATCATCTGGGACTGCCATGGCGGGACCAACCAGAAATGGAACCTCAACGGCGACGGGTCGATCACGAACGCCCAGTCCGGGCTCTGCCTGGATGTGGAGGGCTATGGCACCGCGAACGGCTCCCTGGTCCACCTGTGGTCCTGCCACGGGGGCACCAACCAGCAATGGACCCTCGGATAACCGGCTGATCCATGCCTGAAGTGCCGGGCGGACGGTGCGGGCCCGACAGGGCCCGCACCGGTCTCACCGCGAACGAAAGATCAGACCAATCTTGCACGCCGGCGGACGACCCGGCGATACTTGCTCTCATGTCCCGCACCGACGATGTCGTCGACGGCATCAAACGCATGATCTTGGAGGGCGAGCTCCGCCCGGGCGAGCGGCTGCCCGTGGAGAAGGAGCTCGCCGAGACCCTGGGCGTCTCGCGCGGCTCGCTGCGCGAGGGCGTCCGGGCCCTGTCGATCCTCGGCGTCCTCAACACCCGCCAGGGCGACGGCACCTACGTCACCGCCCTCGACGTCTCGCGGCTACTCGCGCCGATGGGGTTCGTGGTCGACCTCCAAGACCAGGGCCAGACCAGGCACGTCCACGCCATCCGGCGCCTCCTCGAATGCGAGGCGGCGCGGCTCGCCGCCACCGGGATCACCGACGAGGCGCTCGACGAGGCCGAGGCCCTGCTCGACGAGGCCGGGCGCCTCCTCGACAAGGCGCCCGAAGAGCACGAGCGCGTGATCGAGATCGACATCGCCTTCCATCGCGTCATCGCCGCGCACACGGGCAACCCGGTGCTCATCGGGATGATCGAGGCGCTGGCCGGCCGGACCGTCAGGGAGCGGCTGTGGCGGAGCCTGCGGGAGGAGGGCGTCGACCGGCGCACGCACCAGGAGCACATCGCGATATGGCGCGCGCTGCGGGCGCGCGACCCCGAGGCCGCCAGGATCCGCATGGCCAACCACCTGATGGAGGTGGAGGAGTCCCTGGCCGACCTGCCGCCGGTGCGGCCGCGTTGAATCCGTCCTCCACTTCGGGCCGCGCACCGTCCCGTGCGCGGCCCGAAGTGGAGGACGGATTCAGTTGTCTCCGCGTCGGCCCCGCTCACCTGGCGGTGCAGGTCACCGTCGGCGAGGCCGCGGGGCCCGATCCGATGAAGCCCCAGGCGGCGGTTCGGGTCTGACCGGCCGCGATGGCACCGTTCCAGCCGACGTCGCTCGCGGTCACCGTGGAACCGGCGGTCGTCACGTCGGCGTTCCAATGGCTGGAGACGGCTTGGCCGCCGGGCCAGGTCCAGGTCAGGGTCCATCCGGAGACGGCGCTGTCGCCGGCGGTGACGTCGACGTCGCCCTGCCAACCGGATCCCCATTCATTGACGACTTCGATGGTCGCCGAGCAGTCGTCGGCGGGCGGCGGCGTGGTCTCGTCGTCAGGAGGCGTCGTCTCGTCGTCGGGCGGCGACTGGTCGAGCCCGAAGAACTCGATGGCCAGCCGCGCCATGCCGCCCTGCGGCAGGGTGTGCCCGGCGCCGCCGACCGTGATCGCCTCGACCTGCACGGTGCCGCTCGCGTCCGCGAAGTTCCGGCGGCTCCAGTTCGACCCGGGCTGATCGGTGGAGGTCGGGTTCTGGCCGAGGCCGAACACGTTCGTCCACTGGTCGACCTCTTCTTGCAGGAGCTGGAACGGCACGAGGGGGTCCTGGTCGCCGTGCCAGAGCTGCACTCGCGGCCGCAGGCCGCCGTATCCCGGATACGCCTGCCGGACCGCGTCGCCCCAGTGCTGGGGGGTCTCGTACTTGCTTCCGTCGACGCACTGGCTGGTCTGGGGCGGGAAGTCCGCCTCGTTCTGGAAGCACGTGAAGGGCACGCCCATGAACACCGATCCGGCCGCGAACACGTCCGGGTAGAGCGCGAGGAGGGCGTTGGTCTCCATGCCGCCGGAGGAGCTGCCGGTGACGTAGACGCGGTCCGGGTCGCCGCCGTACCGCTGCTCGACGTAGTCGACCATCGAGACGATGGAGGCGGGGTCGCTGCCGCCGCCCCGGTGCCTGGACGCCTCCGACCACACGTCGAAGCAGTTGCTCATCGCCGTCTGCTTCGTGGCGGTCGGGTAGATGACGATGAAGCCGTACTGGTCGGCGAGCGAGGCGAACTCGGAGCCCGAGTAGAAGCCGGGGCCCGATCCGCCGCACCCGTGCATGGCCACGAGGACCCCCGGATCGGCCGGGCGGGAGTCGGGCACGTAGAGGTGCATCCGCAGACCGCCGGGGTTGTCGCCGAAGTCGGTCACCTCCGTCAAGGAGGCCGCGGCCGCCGGGGGCGCGAAGGCGATCCCGGCCGCGGCGAGCAGCAGTCCGCCGAGGGCTGCCGCGAACGTGGTTCTCAGTCGATTCATGGCGTTCTTCATCCTGTCCGCCGAGCGCCGGTCCTCCGCGCTCGGCATGATCGTTCGGCATGTTCGCGACGACCGTGAGCACTGAGAGGGGAGTCGTCATGGCGTTGTCCCCGTCGAATGGACTCGGCGGGGTCTCGTCGGCCGCCCGGAGGCGCGGCGCCGTGTGCGGCCGGCGGACGGCGATGAACGGGAGCGCGGTGGAGCCGCGCGGGCGACGCCGCATCGATCCGAGGCACCGCGCGCCTCGGGCCGGGGGCGGTCGGGGTGGTCGGCCGATCCGCCTTTAAATAAATGTATGTAAATATATGACGATAGTCAATACATTGAATATCATGAATTTATGATGAGTGACATCAGCGAAGTCCGCCCGCAGGCGCTCCTCCTCACCTTCTTCGGCGGCCACGTGCTCGGACGCGGCGTGCGCGTAGCGACCGGCAGCGTCCTGGAAGCGCTCGCGCGCGCCGGAGTCGCCGAGCCGACCGCCCGGTCCGCCCTGAGCCGGATGGCCGATCACGGCCTCCTGCGCCGGCACCGGCGGGGCCGCCGGGTCTACCTCGGACTCACGCCCCGCTCACGGGAGATCCTCGACGACGGCGAGGTCCGCATCTGGAGGATCGGCGTTGTCAACGACCGCTGGGACGGCAACTGGACGCTGCTCGGATTCACGGTGCCCGAGTCGCAGCGGCGGCAGCGGCACCTGCTGCGCTCCCGCCTGATGTGGGCCGGATTCGGCCGCCTCCAGGGCGGGCTCTGGATCGCGCCGTCGCCTGTGGACGTGAACGGCCTGCTGGAGGGCATCGAGGCGGCCGAGCACGTCAAGGTGTTCGAGGCCCGCGCGGTCGCCCCCACCGGCGTCGGCGACCTCGTCGACGGCGCCTGGGACATCGAGGCACTCGCGAAGACCTACCACCGGTTCCTCGAACGGTGGTCGCCGGACCCGCCCGAGATCAGAGCGGACGACGCGCTGGTCCGGCAGCTGCTGATGACCGCCGAGTGGCTGCAGATCCTCCGCCGCGATCCGCGCCTGCCGATCCGCCATCTTCCGGCCGACTGGCCGGCCGAGCGGGCGCAGCGGCTCTTCCTGCGGCTCCACGCCGAGTGGGAGCCCGAGGCGCGGACCGCCGCCGTCGCGCTGCTGGACACCGTTCCCGAGCTGGACGAGGGAGCGGGTTGACGGAGAACGCCACCGCCACCGGTGCCGTCCGGCCTCCCGGCCCGCCCGGGCGCGGAGGAGAATGAACCATGCGCGATTTCGGCATCGGGTCATGGCCGACACGCAGGGCGCGGAAGACGCCGCACCGGACCGCCGTCGTCGACACGGACGGCCGGTTCTCGTACGCCGCCTTGAACGAGCGCGTGCACCGCCTCGCGCACGGACTGCGGCGCCTCGGCGTCCGCCGCGGCGACCGCGTGGCCTACCTGGGACCGAACCACCACACCTTCCTGGAGGCGCTCTTCGCCTCCGGGAGGCTCGGCGCGGTCTTCGTCCCGCTGAACACCCGCCTGGCGGCGCCGGAGCTCGAGTACTGCCTGGCCGATTCGGGCAGCACGGTGCTCATCCACAGCGCCGCGCCGTTCACCGCGCCCGCCGCCGTGCGCCACTCGATCGCGATCGGCTCCGACGATCCCCGCTCGCTGGACTACGGCGAGCTGCTGGCGATCGGCGCCGCCTCGCCGATCGACGAGGCGGTCGCGCTCGACGACGCCGCCATGATCATGTACACCTCGGGCACCACCGGCCGCCCCAAGGGCGCGCTGCTCACGCACGGCAACCTCACCTGGAACGCCGTCAACGTCCTCGTCGACACCGACCTGTCCTCCGACGAGACGGCGCTGTGCGTCGCACCGCTGTTCCACGCCGCGAGCCTGAACCTGACCTGTCTGCCCACATTGCTCAAGGGCGGCACGGTGGTACTGGAGGCGGCGTTCGACCCCGACTCGGTCCTGAAGCGCATCGAGACCCAACGGGTCACCTGCATGTTCGGCGTGCCCGTCATGTTCGACGCGATCACGCGAGCCGAGGCGTGGGCCGGGGCCGACCTGTCGAGCCTCCGGCGGGTCGTCTGCGGCGGCGCTCCCGTCCCGGCCTCCACCATCGACGCCTACCTCGACCGAGGCATCGCGTTCATCCAGGGGTACGGCCTGACCGAGGCCTCGCCGGGCGTGCTCCTCCTGCCCGGGGACGAATGCGCGCGCAAGGCCGGGACGGCGGGCGTGCCGCACTTCTTCACCGACGTCCGCCTCGTCGACGATCGGGCGCGCCCGGTCGAGGCGGGGCGGCCCGGCGAGGTGGTGGTGTCCGGCCCCAACGTGATGCGCGAGTACTGGGGGCGGCCCGGCGACACCGCGCAGGCCGTCGAGGACGGCTGGCTCCGCACCGGCGACGTCGCCACGGCCGACGACGACGGTTATATGTCGATTGTAGATAGAACGAGGGACGTCATCATCTCCGGCGGCGAGAACGTGTACCCCGCCGAGGTCGAGCTGGCGCTGGGCGGCCATCCCGATGTCGAGGACTGCGCCGTGGTCGGCGTGCCCGACGGGACCTGGGGCGAAGTCGGCAGGGCCGTCGTCGTCCCCGCGTCCGCCGAGCATGCCGGCGAATCGGAGCTGCTG
Source organism: Glycomyces arizonensis DSM 44726 (assembly GCF_000482705.1). Taxonomy (GTDB): domain Bacteria; phylum Actinomycetota; class Actinomycetes; order Mycobacteriales; family Micromonosporaceae; genus Glycomyces; species Glycomyces arizonensis. The sequence continues at coordinate 5,246 of NZ_AXWO01000038.1, forward strand.
CGCTTCCTGCGCGGCAGGCTCGCCGGTTACAAGATCCCGAAGTCGGTGGTCTTCACCGGTGCGCTGCCCCGCTCCCCCAGCGGCAAGCTCCTCAGGAGGAAGCTGCGCGACGAGCACCGATGAGCCATCGGTTCGAGCGCCATGGCGAGGGCGGCCTCGGCCGGACCCCGGCGCGGTCGTCACGTGGACTGCCGCAGGGACATCACCGCCCACGGGGCGAGTTCGAGGTCGAGTTCGAGCACCCCGGAGTCGGGCACGGTCAGCGTGTGCCTCAGGAGCGAATCGGCGACGTCGCTCAGGTACCGGTGCTCGGCCCGGCTCAGGTTGAGCGGGGCGCCCAGGGCGTGCCAGGCCTCGGCGGGGTTCCCGTGCTCCCAGTCCAGGATCTCGACGAGGAACGCGGCGCCCGGTTCGAGGCCGCCGATCGAATGCCGGATCCGCCTGCTCGGTCCCCTGCCGGCCAGCGCTCGCGTCGCCTCGTACGAGGGAGCCGAACCGATGGCCTTCAGGGCCATGTCCTCGGGGTAGTTGAAGAACACCGCCGACACCGCCGAGGTGCCGCTGTCGCGGGTGAGGACTCCGTGGGGCGTCGCGAGGAGCAGCCGGTCGCCGAGCCGCCCGAGCATGTTGAGCGCGTGGAACGTGGGCTTGTGGATGCCGTTCTCGTTCACCAGGCCGAATCCGCCGTGGAACGGCCCGATGCCCGCGCCGCCCTCCTCGAACACGTCGGTGAAGGCCCAGTAGGAGATCGAGTCGGCGAGCGCGGCGCACTGGAGGTACGAGCGCGTGATGGAGGCGGCCGCGAACAGCGTGTCGTGCATGCGGTCGCGGGACGAGGGCGTCGTCGACCATTCGGTGATGTGGATCTCCGCGTCGGGGTAGGCGCTGTCGGCGATGAGCTTGCGGAGGAGGGTGAGGTCGTCGAAGGTCGCGTCGGCGTACCGGGAGAGGTGCACGGCCTCGCCGTCGGCGCCGAACGCGAAGTCGGTCGGGTACAGGTGGGTCGAGATGAAGTCGATCGGGACCTGCCGCGCCTCGCACCAGGACATGAAGTCCTCGATCCACACCGGATGCCAGTCGAGCGCGTCCACGTCGTCGGCGGCGGCCGTCTCGTGGGTGGCGGATCGGTCTTCGACTTCGCCCTTGTAGCGGTCGTCGGGCACGAAGACGCTCGTCGAGGGCCCGCCGACCTTCAGCTCGGGATCGATCCGCTTGACCGCCGTCGCGGTCGCCGCGTAGAGCTCGAAGTACTCGGTCTTCGTCCCGGTCCAGAAGTGGGGCACCAGGTTCGGCTCGTTCCACACCTCGAACCGCCATCGTCGCACCTCGTCGAGGCCGTACCGGTCGATCCAGTGCTCGACCGTGCGCGTCACCAGTTCGACCCAGCGGTCCATGTCCTTGGGCGGGCTGCAGTGGGCGCCCCACCAGAACAGCGTCTCGGTCACCGTCGCCAGTTCGCGCGGCATGAAGCCCAGTTCGACGAAGGGGCGGGCGCCGCTTTCGATGATGAAGTCGAAGACCTTGTCCACGTAGCTGAACGTGTAGGCCGGCGAGGCCAGGGGCGCGTTCGGGCCGAATCCCCCGCCGTCGCTCTCCCGGTAGACGAACATGTCGTCGTGGAAGAGGCCGTGGAAGCGGATGTAGCGGAATCCGAGGGTGTCGACGGCCTCGGTGAACTGCCGCTGCCAGTCGGCGCGCAGGGCCTCGTTCGCCCTTCCCGCACCGACGCACTCGGACCAGACGTGCGGCAGCGCGCTCTCCTCGGGCGGTTCGCCGTCGATGCGGATTCGGGATTCGGACGTGCGCTCGCTCGTCATGGTCTCACTTCGATTCGTACAGCAGGCGAACAGTGTCAGCGGCGGCATGAACGGCGATGGAGGGGCCGAGCTCCTCGCGGAGAGTCCCATACGCCGGTCTCCTCTTGCCATCGGGTTCGAAACATTTTCGAAATATATTCGATCACGAAACACCTTACTGTGCGCCTCGAAGTCCGTCAAACAGCCTATTGAAGTGCGTAAACGTGGAATCTACTGGCGAAATCCGGGACGTGATAGGCTCGAAATGTTTTCGGGCGAAAGGATCGTGATGAGTCGGCGAGCGCAATCCGGGAAAGTCACCCTGGCGGACGTCGCGCAGCGGGCCGGCGTCTCGCAGGCGACCATCTCGAAAGTCCTCAACGGACGCAGCGACGTGTCAGCAGGCACACGCGACCGCGTCCTCCGCGTCGTCGCCGAGATCGGCTACAGGCCCACGACGGCGCGGCACGAGCGGACCCGAGGCCGGACACTCGTCACCGTGCTCGACTTCGTGGCGTCACGCTATGCGGGGACGGTGCTCCAGGGCATTCTCACCGCCGCGACCGCCGCGTCGACCGAGCTCCTCCTCCGTCTGCCGCCCGACCGGTCGATCGGCGCGAGCGGGGCGACCGCCCACGACTGGATCGCGGAGCAGCAGGCCGCAGGAGCCGTCGGCCTCATCGGACTCGCCGTCGCCGTGCCCGATCCGGTGCTCGACGCCGCGAAAGAACTCAAGCTGCCGGTCGTGTCGATCGACCCGATCGACACGACGGACTCCCGCGTCGTCAGCATCGGCTCCACCAACTGGGCGGGCGGGCGCTCGGCGACCGAGCATGTGATCGGCCTCGGCCACCGCAGGATCGCCTGGATCGGCGGCCCGCCGAGCTCCGCTCCATCGGCGGAGCGCTTTCACGGATACCGGACCGCGCTCGACGCCGTCGACCTCACACCGGATCCGGCGCTGGTCCGCCACGACGCGTTCGCGGTCGAGGCCGGATTCCGGCACGGCCACGACCTCCTCGCACTCGACGCGCCTCCGACCGCCATCGTCGCGGGCAACGACGAGATCGCCATCGGCGTGCTCGCCGCGGCGAAGGAGCTGGGGGTCGAGGTCCCCCGCAGGCTCTCGATCACCGGCTTCGACGACACGCCGCAGACCGAGTGGACCACGCCCAGTCTCACGTCCGTCCGGCAGCCGCTCGCGGGCATGGGCAGAATGGCCGTCGAGACCGTCCTCGGCATGGCGGACGGCGCTCAGCCCGCCTCCCGGCACCTCCAACTGGCGACGACCCTCAGAGTCCGCGATTCGACGGGCCCCGTGCCGCCGGCCTGACCCGCGCGACAGGAGCGGCTCGCCCGGGCCGTCCCCTTGACACGACATCGATCAGTATCTATAGTCTCATCATCGGAATTTTCGTGGAGGTATTCGAAAATTTCGCACAGGATCGATCCGGCGGAAAGAGGGCCGCGCCGCGGCTCGCCGTCATCGGATCTACATATGTACAGAGACTCTCGCAGACCGAGCCGGGCCGCAACCGACCGCGGCGCGCGGTACCGATGCGCCCGCCTTCGAAATGTGAGCGATAACTTACCTGGATTCCAGGCGACAGGAAGGAGATCCGACCTTCATTCGGCAATAAGTTACCGATAACCATGCGATGGCACCACGCCCGGCGCCGAACCGGCGACGGCCGCACAGGGTGCCGCGCCCCTCACGTCACGGTGCGCCCCGCGGCGCCCGACGACCATCTCAGAAAAAGGAGACTCCCTCACCATGCCTTCATCGCCTTTGAGTCGCCGCCGACTCTTGCAGGCCACGGGAGCGGCCGCCGTCGCGGCGACCGCCGCCCCCGTCGTCGGCAGCGCCGCCGCGCACGCCGTCCTCCCACCGGTCCGATCCGACATCGGCGTCTCGGCGCACCAGTTCGCCTTCGGCGAGGTGGCGCTGACCTCGAGCCGCTGGAAGGACGACCAGGACCGCACCCTGTCGTACCTGCACTACATCGACGTCGACCGGCTGCTGTACAACTTCCGCTCCAACCACCGCCTGTCGACGAACGGCGCCTCCTCCAACGGCGGCTGGGACGCCCCGAACTTCCCGTTCCGCACCCACGTGCAAGGCCACTTCCTCACCGCCTGGGCCCACGCCGGAGCCGCCCTCGGCGACACGGTGTGCCGCGACAAGGCGAACCGCATGGTCGCCGGGCTCGCCGAGTGCCAGGCGAACAACGGCGCCGCCGGATTCAACGCGGGCTACCTCTCCGGATTCCCCGAGTCCGACTTCGACGGGCTCGAATCGGGCGCGCCGTCGAACGGCAACGTGCCGTACTACTGCGTGCACAAGACCCTGGCGGGCCTGCTCGACGTCTGGCGGTACCTGGGGAACACGCAGGCCCGCGACGTGCTGCTGGCGTTCGCCGGCTGGGTCGACTGGCGCACCGGTCGACTGAGCTCGAACCAGATGCAGCGCGTGCTGGGAAGGGAGTTCGGCGGCATGAACGACGTGCTGGCCGACCTGTACCAGCAGACCGGCGACCAGCGGTGGCTGACGGCCGCCCAGCGCTTCGACCACGCGGCCGTGTTCGACCCGCTCGCGTCGAACCAGGACCGCCTCAACGGCCTGCACGCGAACACGCAGGTGCCCAAGGCCGTCGGCGCCGCCCGCGAGTACAAGGCCACCGGCACCGGCCGGTACCGCGACATCGCCCAGAACTTCTGGCGGATGGTCACAGGCGCCCACTCCTACGCCATCGGCGGCAACAGCCAGGCCGAGCACTTCAGGGCCCCCGACGCCATCGCCGCCTACCTCGAAGAGGACACCTGCGAGGGCTGCAACACCTACAACATGCTCAAGCTCACCCGCGAGCTGTGGGCGCTCGACCCGGGCAATGCGTCCTACTTCGACTTCTACGAGCGCGCGATGCTGGGCCACATGATCGGCTGGCAGAACCCGGACGATCCTCACGGGCACATCACCTACTTCACCTCGCTCAACCCCGGCGGGCACCGCGGCGTGGGACCCGCGTGGGGCGGCGGCACCTGGTCGACCGACTACGACTCGTTCTGGTGCTGCCAGGGCACCGGCCTCGAGACGTTCACCAAGCTGATGGACTCCGTCTACGGCTTCGACGACGCGGGCCTGTACGTCAACCTGTTCACGCCCTCGGTCCTGGACTGGACCGACCGGGGCGTCACCGTCGCCCAGACCACCGACTATCCGGTCGGCGACACCACCACGCTGACCCTCTCGGGCGGGTCAGGCGGTGAATGGACGCTGCGGGTGCGCATCCCCGCCTGGACCGAGGGCGCGGTGATCAGCGTCAACGGCCAGGTCCAGGACGTCGCGGCGGCGGCGGGGACCTATGCCTCGCTCACCCGCTCCTGGGCCTCGGGCGACACGGTCACCGTGCGCCTGCCGATGCGGCTCGTGTCGGAGGCCGCCAATGACGACCCGAACGTCTCGGCGATCTTCTACGGCCCGGTCGTCCTGTCGGGGAACTACGGGAACACGAGCCTGGGCACCCTGCCGGAGCTGGAGGCCGACTCGATCGAGCGCGTCGGGGACGGCTCGCTCGCCTTCACCGCCACCGCGAACGGCCAGGCGGTGGACCTCGGCCCGTTCTACGACGCCCACGGCCACAACTACACCGTCTACTGGAACGCTCCCGGCACAGGCGGCGGCGGCAGCGCGGCCTACAAGTTGTACAACGCTGGCAGCGACCTGGTCCTCGGCGTGCAGGACATGTCCACATCCGACGGCGCCATCGCGCTGCAGTGGCACGACAACGGCACCGCCGACCACCTGTGGGAGCTCGTCACCGCGGGCTCGGCCGTGAAGCTGCGCAACCGCCACAGCGGCAAGGTCCTCGGCGTGCGCGACATGTCGACCGCCGACGGCGCGCAGGTGCTCCAGTGGTCCGACAACGGCACCGCCGACCACCTGTGGACGCTCGTCGACTCCGGCGACGGGACGCATAAGGTCCGCAACGGCAACAGCGGCAAGCTCCTCGCGATAGCGAACGCGTCGACCGCCGCCGGGGCGGCGGCCGTGCAGGACTCGGACAACGGCACGCGGGACAACCAGTGGCGGGTCGTGCCCGATGGGGCCCGGCGCATCGTCAACGCCTACAACGGCATGGTCCTCGGCGTGCGGGACATGTCCACGTCCGACGGCGCGGCCGTCATCCAGTGGTCCGACAACGGCACCGACGACCATCTCTGGACCGCCGAGGCGGGCGAGGACGGCTACTTCAAGCTCCGCAACTCCCACAGCGGGAAGGTCCTCGGCGTCGCGGACATGGGCACCGGCAACGGCTCCCGGGCGGTCCAGTGGTCCGACACCGGCACCGCGGACCACCGCTGGCGCCTGCGCTACGGCGCCGACGGGTGCTTCCGCATCCAGTGCGCCAATGGCGGCAGGGTGCTGGGCGTGCTGGACCGGTCGAGGGACGCGGGCGCGCAGGTCGTCATCTGGGACGACAACGGCACCGACGACCACCTGTGGAGGTTCGCCTAGGCGGCGGCCCCGGTCGCGGCGGCGGTGGGGCGGACGTCCGCTCCACCGCCGTCTCGGCGTCAGTCGTGACTCGTGAACCGTTCGGTGACGTCCGCGGCGACCGGCCGCGCGACCGGCCACAGCAGGGCGGCGAACGCCCACCCCGCGAGCAGCAGGAGCGCCTCGGAGCCCAGGATCACGACGGCCGTCGCGACGACGAGGAGCGAGAGGATGCCGAGCGACGACTTCCAGGAGAGGAAGAACTCCGCCGCGGCCACGCGGAGGACGTCCCGGAAACGGAACGAGAAGAAGGAGGTCACCACGAGCAGGTGCCCCGACCACACGGCGAGCGCCCCCAGCAGCACGACGCACACCGGCCGCAGGGACGCGCCTCCGGTGACCTGGTCCGCGAACACGATGTTCACCGCCAGCACCGCCGTGCACGCGAGCACGGGGATCCACCACGAGAGCGTGTCCCGCAGGTTCATTCGGAGCCCGCGGAACAGCGGCCGCGCCGGACTCAGGTCCGGCTCGGCCGACCACGCCCGCTGGGCGTACAGCGCCGCCGAGAGCGCGGGCGCGACGGGGAGGAGCGCGCCCACGAAGAACGCGGTGTTCGCCGGCTCGGGGGACAGCAGGCTCCACAGCAGCAGGGTCGGCAGACCGGCGACCGCGAGGAACAGTCCGAGGACGAGGTACCGGTAGACCGCGGCGGTCAGCCGGGAGAGCGTTCCCGTGCCGATCTCGCCGGTGTGCGCCGTGTTCATCCCATTCCTTTCCCGGGCCGCCCCTCCCGTTCCGCGGGCGGGGCGGCCGTACGGTATGCGCTGGTGCGCGTCATCCCTTGATCGATCCCAGCATGACACCCGACACGAAGTAGCGCTGCACGAAGGGGTAGATGCACAGGATGGGGATGACCGTGAGGATCATCGTCACCGCCTGGATGTTCGTGGACACCAGCGCGGTCGTCGTCCCCGCGGCCGCCGCTCCCTCGGACGCCGACGTGGAGGCTCCCGCGATGAGGTTCCTCAGGAACAGCGTGACGGGGAACAGCTCGCTCTTGTCGAGGTAGAGGAACGCGGCGAACCAGTCGTTCCAGTACTGGACCGAGTAGAACAGCACCATCGTGGCGATGACCGCCTTCGACAGGGGCAGCACGATCCGGGCGAAGATGCCGTACCAGCCGAGCCCGTCGATCTGGGCGGCCTCCTCGAGGTCCTTCGGCAGGTTCTCGAAGAACGACTTCATGACCAGGAGGTTGAACACCGAGATCGCGTTGGGGAGCACGATCGCCCACATGGTGTTCTTCATCCCCAGCGAGGAGATGAGGACGTAGTTCGGCACGATGCCGCCGTTGAAGAACATCGTGAACACGGCGATCCCGATGAGCGCGTTCCGGCCCTTGAGGTGCCGCTTCGACAGCACGTACGCGTAGGTCGTGGTCAGGGTCATGGCGATCGCCGTCCCGACCACGGTGTACAGCACGGTGTTGCCGTAGTTGCGCCAGAACATGCCGTTGGACATCACGGCGGTGTAGGTGTCGACGTTGAAGCCGACGGGCCAGACGTTCACCTGGCCGGCCTTGATCGCTCCCGCCGAGCTGAACGACTGGGCGAGCACCGTGATGAACGGGTACAGCATGACCGCGCACAGCAGGACGAGCGCGGCCGCGTTGGCGGCGCGGAACACGCGCATCCCCCTCGACTCCCTCGTCCGCCGCGGGCGCGCGGGCGTCCTCTTCACCTTGTCGTCCGTCAACATCTCGTTCACCACAGGCTCGTCCCCACCATCCGCCGCGAGAGCAAGTTCGCGGAAAGCACCATCGCGAGGCCGATCAGCGCCTGGAACAGGCCGATGGCCGCCGCGTAACTGAGGTTGTTCGACACGAGGCCCACCCGGTAGAGGTACGTCGAGATGACGTCGGCCGTCTCGTACGTCAGCGGGTTGTACAGCAGGAGCACCTTCTCGAAGCCGACGTTGAGGAACATCCCGATGTTGAGGATCAGGAGCGTGATCATCGTCGGGCGGATGCCCGGAAGCGTGACGTGCCAGGTCTGGCGCCACCGGCCCGCTCCGTCGATCCTCGCCGCCTCGTAGAGCGAGTCGTCGATCGTGGTGAGCGCCGCCAGGTAGAGGATCGTCCCCCAGCCGACGGTCTGCCACACCTCGGATCCGACGTAGACGGCGCGGAACCACTCGGGCCGCTGGAGGAACGGGATGCCCTCGCCGCCGAACGCCCCGATGATCTGGTTGACCGTGCCCTCCAGCGACAGCAGCTGCATGAGCATGCCGACGACGATGACGACGGAGAGGAAGTGCGGCAGGTAGGAGATCGACTGCACGATCTTCTTGAAGTACTTCTTCCGCACCTCGTTCAGCAGGAGCGCGAGCACGATCGGGAGCGGGAAGCCGACCACGAGGGTCAGGCCGCCCAGGACCACGGTGTTCGTGAAGACGTGCCAGAACGAGGGGTCGTTGATGAACATGTCGATGTAGCGCAGGCCGACCCACTCGTCGCCGAAGATGCTTCCGCCGGGGCGGAACCTCCGGAACGCGATGACGTTGCCGACCATGGGGCCGTACTTGAAGATCGCGAGGAAGATCAGTGGCAGCAGGGCGAGGCTGTAGAGCTGCCAGTCGCGCCGGAACGCCTGCCGCCAGGTCTGCCGCTGCTTTCGGCGCCGTGCCGTCGGCGCCGCGGCGGCGGGGACGGGTGCCGTGGGCCCGTCGGGTGCGGTGTCCTCGGTCGGCCCGCCGGTCGCGGGCCGCGGCGATTGCTCGTCTTGTGTGAGGGGCATATGCTCTCCCTCCCGTCCGCGTCGGGGCGGCCGCCCCGAGAGGCGGATCAGGAGTTCTCCTCGAAGCGGTCGCGGGCGCCGTTCATGAGGTCGACATAGTCCGCCAGCCCCTGGGCCTCGAGCTCGGCCACGTAGTCGTCCCACTCGGCGATGTCGCGCTCGCCCATGACGAACCGCAGCGTGTTCGTGTCGACCGTGTCCTTGAGCGGCGTGGCGAGGAGCGAGGACCGTTCGAGTTCCAGCTCGTCGAGCGGGGCGGGCGGGTAGGGGTCGCGCGGGGTGCGCGTGGAGAGCACGGAGTCGATGTACGCCACGAAGGTGTCCGTGTTGTACGACTCCTTGAGCTCGCGCGACTCGGTCGAGTCGGCGAACACGGCGTTCGACCAGCCGAGGTCCTCTTGGATGTCCGTCTCGGCGTCCGGGTTGATGTTGTAGGCGTTGAGGGAGTACTCCGGCTTGAGCGTGATCGTGCCGTCGGCGTCCTTCGTGTACGTCTCGTCGAGCACGCCCCATCGGATCAGTTCGCGGGCTTCGGGGTTGTAGTAGAGCCAGTCGAGGAACTGCAGCGTGGCGAGGAAGTTCTCGGAATCGGCGACCTCGGAGTTCAGCATGAACCCGTTCCAGAAGTTGCGCGGCTCGACCACCTGGCCGGCCGGGCCTCCGGGCGGGGCGATCTGGAGGACCTCGTAGTTGCCCTCGCCGACCGTCTCGTTCAGGGCCTGCGCGAACTCGATCGCCGTCCCGGCCGATCCGGACGCCGCGAAGACGGTCTCGGCGGCGAACTTCTCCGCCACGCTCCCGCCGCCGCTGCCGTCGTTCGCCGCCGTGAGCGAGTCCGTGTCGACCAGGCCGTCCGCCACGAGGCCGCGGAAGAACTCGACCATCTGCCGGTACCCCTCGGTGACGGCGGTGTACTCGAGGTTGCCGCTGCCGTCGTCCACCATGCCGTTGCCGAAGCCCCATCCTGCCCGCGCGCCCCACGCGTGCGAGGCGTAGTTCAGCAGCGACTGCGCCTCGAACCCGTCGGCGAGGGGCTTGGAGTCGGGGTACTCCTCCTTGATCTTGACCAGGGCGTCGCGCATCTCGTCCCAGGTCTGGGGGATGCCTCCGGCGACGGACTCGAAGACGTCCTTGCGGATGACGAGCGTGAAGACGGGCACCGAGACCTCTTGAAGACCGGGCAGCATGTAGTACTTGCCGTCGGCCTGCTTCAGGTTGTCGACCATGTCCGTGAGGTCCCACTCCTCCACGTACTTCTGGAAGTTGGGCATGTGCTCGACGTAGTCGCTGATCGGCAGGATCGCGCCGGAGGAGACGAACGAGGTCTCGTCGCCCGTGTAGATCAGCGGGATGACGGTGGGGGCGTCGCCCGCGCTGATGAGGAGGCTCCGCTTCTCCGTCGCGTCGCTGAACGGGATGGTGGTGAGCTCGAACTTCACGTTCGTGCGCTTCTCGATCTCGTCGAAGAACGTCCAGGAGTCCTTGACGGGGACCTCCGGCCACTCCGTCCACAGCAGCGACAGAGTGAACGGCTCCGTCGCGGTGAACTGCGTGTCGGCGGCGAAGTCGTCCATCGCGCCCTTCGACTGCTTGTCGATGTCCACCTCGCTGCCGCCGTCATCGCTGCACGACGCGAGCGCGAGCGCGCTGGAAGCGGCGATCGAGATGCCGAAGACCTTGCGGCGACTCATTCTCATGGGCGTCCGCCCGAACACATCCGACATGGCTCTCCTTCTGGGGATTGTCCTTATTCGTCCGAGAACATGCTTTTATGCGCACGATCACATAGTCACACTGATCGAAATTTTCGGAACTCTTACCGATAATTTTCAGAGCTTAGTTACCCCGGGGATTGATGTCAATGATTCCTTTCGAGCAACCGCCGCATCACTTTGAGCGACCGGCGACCATGGTGTTCTTTGTGGGAAAAGCACGACAACTCGGGCGGTGATACTGGTCCGGAGAGGAATCAGCGAAGCATGCCGCGGGCGGCGGTATCCGGCCGCGCAGTGGACGCGGGGCGCCGATCGGCCGATTCCGCGCCCGCCGGCTTCCGGCGAGCGTGCCGATTTGCGCCTTGCGCGGTGCGGTACTTTCGAGTAACGTCCGGAAATTTCCATTCCGCGGGTCGACCGAGGCGATCGGTCCGCGTCTCGGCCGCCGCCGCTGGCGCTCGCAGCGTCGCGGCCCGTTGTTCCCGTGCGCCGGCAGGCGACCGCGCGAGGCCGCAACACCGCCCTCGCGCTCCACGTCCTCGAAGTGATGACCGCGGTGCTTCGATCGGCAGTCGGGTTCAGCGCACCGGTACGGCAGCGGCGCCAGCGGGACCACGCGTCCGTTCCGCACACCAGACGGGCAGCCCGCACCGCCTGCGGTGAAGCGGTGCGGGCTGCCCGTCTGGTCCCGGCCGGGACGGCTCAGCTGAAGCGGCAGCAGGGGTTGTAGCCCCTGGCGATCCAGAAGTTGGTCGGAGTCGGGTTGGACAGGGTGTAGTCGCCGACGCTCACGGCCGCGGCGGTCTGGCGGCCGGTCCGCATCTCGAAGTGCGTGTGCGAGGCGCCTGACGAGCTGACGCCTCGCCAGTCCTGCACGCCGATCTTCTCGCCTCTGGAGATGTGCTCGCCGACGCTGATGCCGTTCGACGGGTTGAGATGCAGATAGACGATGGTCCGGTTGAGATTCGAGTTGTAGACCGCCAAGGTGGACAGGCCCCCCGATCCCCTCGACCCCTCGGTCTTGCGGGTCACCGTTCCGGAGAGCAGCGAGTACACCGAGTCGCCGATGCCTCGCGCGATGTCGATGCCCTCATGGCGGCCCGAGGTGCTGACGTAGCCGTCGAAGTAGGCGGTGATGTGCGCCGACGACGAGTGGTAGAGGCCGTATTCCAGGTTGTCGCCGGCGTTGCCGCTCGCGCCGATGCGGTGACCGGCGTTGTCGTTCTTCAGGTACGCGCGGAGGTTCGCCGACGAGCCGGGGCTGAAGTTGTCGATCGCTCCCTTGTACCCGCTGTTGTAGAAGACCGTGACGTATCTTCCCGTCCTGTTCCAGGCCGAGGCGGCGTTGTTCTTGACGCACTGGCCCTGGCCTGAGCCGGGGCCCTTGAATTCGTAGCAGGACGGCTGCGAGGCGCCGTAGTTGCTGATCGATCCCGAAAAGTCGCTCACCGAGCCCTCGGTGTCGCTGTTGTAGTAAAGGCAGAACTCGCCCGATTCGCAGACGCCGTTGCGCGCCGTCGCGGCCTGCGCGGGCGAGGTCGCGGCGAGCCCGAGCGCGGCGCCCAGTGCGACTGCCAAGACCAGCGCGAGCATGCCTCGCCGCTTCGATTTGATCCAGCTCATGTTTTCTCCTGGTGGAAGATGGGCATGTGGGGATCGACCGCACCGAGCCGGGCTTGACCGGTCGGTGGGCGGGTCGTCGATACTGCTGTGTCGGCTTTCTTCCCGTCGCTTGCGACGGGATCCGCTGCCACTGGGGATATGAGGTTCGGCCCGTGCCGACGGGGATCGGGTCGGTCGAGCGGCGGGCGGTCCCGCGCCGCGCGAGGCGGTACGGGGGTTGCGGGGTCCCCTCCGGCGGGTACGGGCTCCCGGGGAATGGACTCTTCTCATGATGGCCTAGAGCGGTTCTCGATGGGAATGCCCAGAACCGGGATAATCTCGGGGGCTTGGGAATCCAAGCGCAGGTCGACCGGTCCCTGTCAAGGATCTGACAGTTATCTTCACCGATATGCTCATTCGTGAAGAATTTTTTCTTCAATGTGATCGGCTCATCGGGCGCACCGGAATCCGATGTGCGTGGTCGCCGAATCAGGCGTCTGCGGCGACCGGGCGGCGGGCCGATAGCGCAGGCAGTACTCGGGTGCGCACAGGTGCGAGCCGCCTTTGAGGACCCGCGGGGACGCCGCGGCGCCGCCGCCGGACCGTGCGGCCGCATCCGGGCCGCAACCGCAGGAGCTCCCGTGCGCGGTGTCGGCGGCGGGATCCCGGTGCCCGTCAGTCCACGCGTCGGTGGTCCATTCCCATACGTTGCCGGTCATCTCGCACAAGCCGAACCCGTTGGGCGGGAACGACCCGACCGGTGCCGTGCCGACCCACCCGGACGAGCCCGCACCGGTGTTGGCGTAGGGGAACCGGCCCTGCCACGTGTTGGCGCGCATGCCGTCGTTCGGCTCCTCGCCCCATGCGAACGCGGCGCCGTCGAGCCCTCCGCGGGCCGCCAGTTCCCACTCGGCCTCGGTCGGCAGCCGCAGGCCCGCCCACGCCGCGTAGGCGGCCGCGTCCTCGAACGACACCTGCACCACGGGATGGTCGCCGAGTCCGTCGATCGAGGAACCCGGTCCTCGCGGACACCGCCAACTCGCACCCGGCACCCATCGCCACCACTGCCGCCAGTCACGCAGGTCGACGGGCCCGCCGGTGGGCGTGAACACGAGCGAACCGGCTTCGAGGCCCGCCGGGTCCAAGCCGGGGAACTCGGCGGGGTCCAGCTCGCGTTCGGCCGTGGTCACATAGCCACTGGCCTCCACGAATCGGGCGAACTGCCGGTTGGTCACCGCGTACCGGGCGATCGCGAACGGTTCGACGGCCACCTCGACCACCGGCCCCTCCTCGGGGTAGAACCGCTCCGAGCCCATCCGGAACGTGCGGCCCGCGATTTGCACCAGCTCCGCGGGCACCTCCGCGACGTCCATGTGCCCACCGTCCTTCCGAGTCGTCGCCACAGCGTTCCCGGCGCGGACGCCCCAGCGCCGCCCGTCCACGGGAAGGCGCCCGGCCGCACTGGTCTCCGGCGCACCGCTCACGGGGTGCCCTCGGAACGGTAGGTGGTCTCGTCGAGGCCCGACTGGGTCGGGTCGTGGTCGACCTCCCCGACGTCGTACATGGTCGTCATCCAGTGGTAGAAGTTGTCGCCGCGCGCCCGCAGCACCTCGTAGAGCCGGCGCATCATCCGCCGCCGGACCGGGGCCGTCTCGGGATGCCCGTAGACGTTCATGAGCTCGTCGGGGTCGGTCCGCAGATCGTAGAGCTCGTTGACGGAGTCGGGGTTGACGACGAGCTTGTACCGGTCCTCCCGCAGCATCCGCTGCGGGTACGGGAAGTGGTGCCCGTGGAACTCGCAGACGATGTCCTCGGCCCACTCCACGTCCCGCCCGCGGGCCAAGGGCAGCAGACTGCGCGAGTCGACCGCCGGCGCCGGGTCGATGCCCGCCAGCTCGAGGATCGTCGCCGTGCAGTCGAGCAGGCTCACGAACTCGGTGCGCACCTGGCCCGCCGGGCCCTCGGGGATCCGCAGGAGCCCGGGGGTGCGGTAGATGTCCTCGTACATCGCCGGGCCCTTGTCGTGCAGGCGATGCGCGCCGGTGAACTCCCCGTGGTCGCATGTGAAGAACACGGCCGTGTCGCGGGCCAGGCCGAGCCGCTCCAGCGCCTCCATGACGCGCCCGATCTGCCGGTCGATGAGCGCCACATAGCCCCAGTACACCGCGATGAGCTTGCGCGTCACCTCGATCGGCATGGTGTCGAACGCCCAGTGGGCGCTGTAGTTGCGCTGCACGGGCGGCTTGCCCGCGAAGGTCTCGGCGACGGACCCGGGCAGTTCGACGTCGGCCGGGTCGAACATGTCGAAGTACTCGTCGGGGACGATGTACGGCAGGTGCGGCCCGAAGAAGCTCAGTTCGAGGAAGAACGGCCGCTCCCCCGAGCGGTACTCGTCCGCGTACCGTTCGAGGAGCTCGATGGTCCGCGTCGCGAGGTAGTGCTCGAACGTCGCCTCGACCGGCTGGTGGAGCCGGGCCGCCAGGAGGTTCCCCGGCCCGCCGTTGGGCAGCGTGCCGCGGACGCGGTCCGAGATCGCGTACGGCGGCAGCCCGTTGTCCGCGAGGTGCCTCAGGTAGTCCTCGTTCTCGACCGGATTGTGCCAGCCGGGCAGCTCGGGGCCGTCGAACCCGAAGTCGGCGGCGGTCTTTTCCGTGCCCGCGTGCCACTTGCCGACGAGCCCGGTGTTGTATCCGCCCGCGCGCAGGGCCTCGACGAACGTGAACGCGCCCTCGGCGAGGTCCTCGAGGTACCCGACGTTGCGCTCGTGGTTGGCGAGCACGCGGTGGCGGAACGGCGCCTGACCCGTCAGCAGGCTGGCCCGCGCGGGGGTGCAGATCGCCGTCGGCGTGTACCACCGGTCGAAGCGCGTGCCGGTGCGTGCCAGCTCGTCGAGCGCGGGCGTGGACGCCCGCTGGTTGCCGTAGGCCCCGAGCGTGTCCACTCGATGCTGGTCGGTCATGAGGAACAGGATGTTCCTCGGCTTGGTCTCAGGGTCCCGCATCGCGTCGCTCATTGCCGTTGACATGGTGAGGACTCTATGAAGCCCGATTTTTTCCGTCAATGCTCCGGCCGAAAAAATCTGGAGTCCCGACCGAGACCGGAGGCAAGCGTCGCCGATCACCGAACCCGCCGCCCGCGGCGAGCACCTCGGCGCGGTGATCGTCGGTCGCCTCAGACTGTGACGCTCGCCGCCGCCGATGAATCCGCGTCCTCGGCGTCGTCTATACGGGCATAGCTCATCGACCGCCTCAAGGAGCACCCGACATGAGCACTGCCACTACCGCACCTTCCGCCATCGGCCTGCTTCGTGTTCGCGCGCCGACTCGCCCGCGAACGGCGGGACTGTGGCTCGCGGTCTGCTGCGCCGTGCCGGTGCTGTACATGGGGCTCACCGCGGCCTCATTCGCCGCCGACTACCGGTGGAGGCTCGCCGAAGGCGCGCTCGTCCGGCTGCGGGCCCCGGCGGTTTCGCTCCAGGCGCTGCGCACGGCCCGGTAGCGCGCGGCTGGATTCACCGAACCCACAACCACATCGTCATCGACGGAGGAACCTCATGACCGCCCAGCCCAAGGGACCGACCTCGTACTTCCCCTCGATCGAGCAGACCTACGGCCGTCCGATCGCCGACTGGATCGGCGACTTGCGGGAGAGCGGCCTCACCGGCCACAAAGCCCTCGTGGACTGGCTCAAGACCGAGCACGGTCTGGGACACGGCCACGCCAACGCCCTGGTCGCCTACCACCTCAACCCCGGAAAACGGCCCCAGTACCCCAGTGGGGCGTGAGCGCTGCGGGCGAATCGCAGCTGCGATCCGCCCGCAGCACCGGCACGTGAATCGCCAAGGCCCTGTGGCAGCATCAGTCACGGGCCTGCCGGCCCGTCTCCCGACCCGCGACCAGAAGGAACGACCTCATGCCGATCCGGGGCTTGCTCTTCGACGTCGACGACACCCTGTTCGACTCCGGCTCCGAGGCGGCCAGTGTGCTCGCCTATCTGCGGATGCGGGGCCTGCTGGACCGGTTCGGCGACAGCGCCGCGGCGCTCGGGCTGTGGCGGGAGCTCAAGGAGCGGCACTATGCCCGCTTCCTGAACGGCGAACTCACCTTCGCCGCCCAGCAGCGCGAACGCACTCGCGAACTCCTGGCCCGCATCGGAACGTCCACCGAAGGCGGTCTCTCCGACCAGGAGGCCTCCGCATGGTTCGCCGGCTACCAGACCCACCGCCACGCGACCCGGGCACCGTTCCCCGACGCCGAGCCCGCCCTCAGGAAGCTCGCACCCGGCTTCCGCCTGGGCGTGGTCTCCAACTCCTCCACCGACCATCAACGCCGCAAACTCGACGGCATCGGACTCCTCCCCTACTTCGGCGACCGGCTCATATGCTCGGACCAGCACGGCGCCGCCAAACCCGCCGCGAGCATCTTCCTCGCCGGCTGCACCGCGCTCGGCCTCCAACCGCACGAGGTGGCCTACATCGGCGACAACTACGAGACCGACGCGGTCGGGGCCCACCGAGCGGGGCTCCACGGCTTCTGGCTCGACCGAGCGAACACCAACGCCGCCGGGGTCGACACCGGCGTCCGCGTCATCCACTCACTCGACGAACTCCAAGCCGCCCTCACCTGACCATCGCTCGTCCGAGCGCTCCATCCCCACCGATACAGCCGTCTGGACCGCCATGCGGCCCGGCGCCTGCGGGATAGGATCGACGGGTGCCTTCGGAAGTGCAGTCGTTCGGGAGTCTGCTCCGCACCTGGCGGGAGCGGGCGCATCCCCAGGAGGTGGGCATCGCCTCGGTCGGTCGCCGCCGGGCGAAAGGTCTTCGCCGTGAAGAGCTCGCCTCCCTTGCGGGAGTCAGCGCCGACTACATCGTGCGGCTCGAACAGGGGCGCTTCCGGACCCCTTCGGCACAGGTCGTCACCGCGCTCGCCCGCGCGCTGCGGCTGTCCTCCAGCGAGGCCGACCTGCTCTTGCGCTCGGCGGGTCACCTGCCGCCCGCGCCCGGCACCATTTCCGATCGCGTGCCGACCGCGGCGCGGCGCATGGTCGACCGCATGGCGGACCGGCCCCTAGCGGTCTTCACCGCCGACTGGACGCTCCTGTACGCGACGCAGCTCCTCTGCGATCTGTTCGACATGCCTTCCCCGGCAGAGGCGGTGGGAGAGAACTTGGTCGTGCGGACCTTCGTCGACGAGGTCTCCTCGAAGATCGCCACGCCCGAGGGCGGCAGCGAGGTCTTCGAGCGGGCGCTCGTCGCCGACCTGCGGATCTCGGCGACCGAGCTCGGTGAGGACCCGGTCTTCCAGTCGCTCGTGGCGACCGTCCGGGCGAAGAGCGCCCGTTTCGCCGAGTTGTGGGACGAGGGCAACGCGGCTCCGCATCTGAGCATGGTCAAGACGGTCCACAATCCGCTGGTCGGCGACATGACCATCGACTGCGACGTGCTGACGGTCGCGAACTCCAATGTCAGGCTCATCGTGTGCTCGGCCCCACCCGGCAGTCCCGACGCCGACAGGCTCGAACGGCTCCGGGACCGAGCGACCCGAGCCGCCACCGCGTGAGCGGACTCGGCGGCCCGTGCTTCGGCCGCCCGGCCGGAGTGCGGCCGGGCGGCGAAGACCTCACGCCCCCAGCGGGATCGGCTGCACCTTTTCGAGCCGTTCGAGGTCGTCGGCGTCGAGTTCGATGCGACCGACGGCCAGGTTCTCGTCGAGGTGCGCGATCGAGCCGGTGCCCGGGATCAGGAGCATCCGCTCGTACCGGCTGAGGAGCCATGCGAGCGCGATCTGCGTCGCGGTGGCGCCGTGCTCGCGGGCGACGGCGCCGACGTGCTCGTCGGCGGCGAGGTGCGTCGGTCCGCCGGCGCCGAAGGCCGAGCCGAGCGGGAAGAAGGGCACGAACGCGACCTCGTGCCGGCGACACAGCTCGATGATGTCGTCATCGGTGCGGTTCAGGATGCTGTAGGCGTTCTGGACGCACACGACTCCGGCGAGTTCGATCGCCGATGCGACGGTGTCCAGGTGGGCGTTCGAGATGCCGATCATGTCGATCTTGCCCTCGTCGCGGAGTTCGACGAGCGCGCCGAGCTGGTCGGCCAGCGGCGGTTCGGTGTGCTCGGGGTGATCGCGCTCGAAGCGGCGCAGGTTGACCAGGTCGAGGCGCTCGACCCGCAGCGAGCGCAGGTTCTCCTCGACTTGGCGCTTGAGGGAGGCCGGGTCGCCGCTGGGAAGCCAGCCTCCCTGGTCGTCCCGGGCGCCGCCGACCTTGGTCGCCAGGCGCAGCCTCTCGGGGTAGGGGTGGAGGGCTTCGCGGATGAGGTCGTTGACGACGTCGGGGCCGTAGATCTGGGCGGTGTCGATGTGGTCGACGCCGTTCGCGACGGCGTGCCGCAGGACCGCCTTGGCGTTCTCGGGATCGGCGGGCGGACCGAAGACGCCCGGTCCTGCGAGTTGCATCGCGCCGAAGCCGATCCGGTTGACAGTGGTGCTGCCGAGGTTGTTCTCACTCATGCCATCGACGATAGATACGCAGGTGAGGAGGTGCCAGAGAACGCTTTTCGTGGGAATGGCGTTCCCACCCTCTCCCCCGCCGAGCTCGGCGGGGCGGGGCCGCGGCTCGCCGGGCGGCGGCGAGCGCCGCCTCGGCGCGTCGCCGCGCCGACCCGCGGCCATAGAGCCGCGCGCACATGCCGGTGAGCACCTCGGTCACGTCCCGCACCAGGTCGTCTTCCACCTCGGCCGCTTCGAGCACCACCAGGGTACGGCCGTGCGCGGCCAGGGCCGCTTCGATGAACTCGACACCGCACCGGGCCAGCCGGTCCCAATGCTCCACGACCAGGGTGGACACCTCCGGGTCGGCCAGCAGCCGCATGAGTTTCGACCGCTTCCCGTCCAGGCCGGAGCCGGTCTCGGTGACAGTGCGGTCGAGCGTGATCCCGCGCTGTCCGCATGCGGCGGCGACGCGCCCGGCCTGCCGCTCCAGATCGGCTTTCTGGTCGGCTGAGGAGACCCGGCAGTACGCGACGGTCAGGCCCCCGCCCCGCCGACCCGGCTGAACGATGATGGTGCCGGTAGGAAGCTGGACGGCCGGGACCGGCAACGTCCCGGCATGGAACCAGTTGAGCGCCGTGCGGTACGCGACACCGCTCTCCTGCGCCCACTGCTTCAACCTCACTGGAACACTTTAGCGCAGAACAACGCAGAACATCACAAAGGGATGAACAGCTTTTAACCCCATCATAACCGGCCCGAGGCGCTGCCGCCCGGCACACTGGGCCGCGTTCGCCACCCCGGCGGTCGGGGCCTGGCCATGTATCCGCTCGCGCCGCCGCCACGAGGTCCGGTTGCCGCCGCGGCGATCGAACCGGCTCGACTTCCTGTGCGAGTCCCCCCGGCGCCGCCCGGGTTGCTCCGGCGAGTCAGCATGGGACCGTGTACAACCTTCAAGCGGTCGTAGCGTCGCACGCGACGCTGAGCGGCCTCGCCCGCGGTGTCGAGAGCGCGGTCGTGGTGCCGCTGGCGCAGGGAATCTCGCTGTTGGCGATGACCGACGCGCTGTTCGACGAGATCAATGTCGAGCGCGCGCCCCGACCGGGACGTTTCTGGAAGCTCCCGGCTGGATTCGACCGGACCCTGGCCGACCGCTCCGTCGCGGGCCCGGTGGCCTACCTCGAAGCCGAATACTTCGGAGGCGCCGGCAGCCAGTGCGCCCAGGTGTGGGACCGAGGGCGCATCGCCCTCGGCCCTCTCGAACTCGCCGAGGGCGAGCCGCACCCCGGCGGCGGCAGCCCGATCGCCCGGGCGCTCCGACGGCTCGGCGTCGACAAAGCCGGACATCACGACGAGTTCGACGCGGTCGGACTCGGGCGGTGCCGCGACACCGACGACTGGCTCGGCCTGTGCGACTGACCGTGCCGCCCGCTGATCAGGTGCTTCCCTACACGACCGGCTCCAGCGAGGTGCGCAGCGCCATCGCCAGGACGCCGATGCGGATCGGCCCCGCTCGGTGCGTCGGTCTTCATATCCCCGTCATCGCCGCTGCGGCCGCGCTCTGCCGAAACCGCGAGCACGTCGAGTTCGCCGCGCGGGATCCCATGAGTCCTGAGGACTGCCGCGATCGCCGGAATCGACAAACCCGATCCGGACTTCCAGGCGGCGGTGCGTTCGCCGGTGGAACCGCCGAACGCACCGCTCACCTTGTTGGCAGCGACTCACTGCCCGGTCACAGTTCCGCGGCCATCGCGTCGAGAACGGTTTCCGTCTCCGCGATCCGTCGGACGTGCGGGTGGTCCCCCGCCACGTCGCCGCAGTCGCCGAACGGATCGTAGTGGAGGGCGCGGATCCCCGCCGCCTGCGCGCCGCGGACGTCCGCGGGAACCGTGTCTCCCAGGTGGACCGCTTGGGAAGGCGCCGCTCCGACGAGGTCGAGGGCATGGCGGAAGAGCTCGGGATCGGGTTTGTCGATGCCGACGATCGCGCTGTCCACCACTGCTGCAACGGTCACGCCGGGACCGTCTCCCACCTGGCACACCTCGGCCTCCCGCAGCAACTGAGCGGCGGTTCCGTCGGCCTGCGAGACCACCACGACGGGTATGCCCTTCGCGGCCACTCGGCGCAGCATCGCCACCGCGTGGGGATTGGCCAGGTGGCACATGTTGCGCGTGTGGGACAGCGCGCGGAACTCGTCGGTGAACGCCTCGCGGCGCTCCTCGGGGATGCCGGCGAACTCGCCGAACAGGCCGTAGTAGTCGCCCGTGCCGCCGTCAGCGGGATTGGCGGCACTGTGGCAGGCGAAGCTGGCGCGCTGGTACGCCTCGGGTGTGGTGACACCGCCATACCGGGAGACGAGCGGAAGCAGCAGCGAATGGTTGTTGAGCAGCAGGACGCCGCCGGCGTCGGTCAGCAGGACGGGTGTCCGGCGGTCGACTCGCTGGGTGGACGTTCGTGTCACGACGTGATCCTTCCCGGGTATCGGCATGCCGTCGCGGAGCGGGCGGAACGGCGATCGATGGAGGTCAACTCTCCGGCACCTCGTTCGGCTGCCCGTACGTGTCGGGCATCTTGTACCCCTCGAACAGGTCCATCTTCGGTTCGACGAAGGCCTGGTTCGTCTCGATCGCCTCCTGCGGGGTGCGGGAGCCGATGGACACGGACTCCTTTCCCCGATCCAATGTGTCCCAGATGGCCTGGCCGACCGGGAGCGGCGGGCGCGCGATGGAGTCCGGGAGCATCTGACGGAAGATCTCGGCCTTCGGGTTGTACTTCCTCTCCTCGATGGCCCGCAGGTTGGTGGGGACGTTGCCCAAGGGCGGCAGGATGATCGATTGGCCCTCGAACCCGGCATGGAACTTCATGTAGTCCCAGAGCGTCTTGGTGATGTTGGCGCCGCTCGGAATCGCCAGCGCGAATCCCCCGGACCACGTGTAGGTGGGGTCGCCGTCGTTGACCACGGGGAGCCAGGTGTACTTCAAGGGCAGGTCCGGAGCGTATTTCTCGTTCGCCTGGAGCTGCCACGGTCCGGTGGACTGGATGCCGAGCCGTCCGCTGAACATCGCCGTCTGGCTGGGCGGCGCGTTGGGCGGCTGGTACGTCGCGAAGAACACGTCGACCTTCGAGTACTCGAACTCCTCGGCCCAGTCGGCGTACAGCTCGTACACGGCCTTCCATTCCGGGGAATCCAGGGTGACGGTGGCCGTGTCGTTGTCGTAGGCCTGCGCTCCGAGGCCGAAACCCCACGTGTACGCCCAGCCCTCGTGGAGCCAGGGGGCGAAGCCGAAGCGGGTGTAGTCGCCGTTGCCGTCCACCTCGGTGATCTGCCGGGCGGCCTCCCGCAGTTCGTCCCAGGTGAGGACGTGCTGCTCCGGGTCGAACATGTCCAGGTCGATGCCGGACTCGCGGAGGACGTCCTCGTTGTACATCAATCCGCGGGCGTCGGTGTCGGTCGGAAGTCCGTACAGCTGGCCGTCGTAGGTCACTTCGTCGACCGCGAACTGGATCCACTGCTTCTTGAACTCTTCGACGGAGACGTCCTCATACCGCTCGATCAGGGGGTCGAGCGGTTCGAGCAGTCCGATGGACGCCGCCTGCACGCTGGTGAACCGTCCCGTCCACCACAGGTCCGGCGCGGTACCGCCGCGGACCGCCGTGATGATGTGGCTCATGTCGGCTTCGCTGCTGACGGGGACCTGGTCGATGTGGATCTCCACGCCCTGGCCGGCGTCGGTCTGGAGGTACGCCTCGCGTACGGCTTCGTCCTTGTCCGTGTTGGCATCGTCCATGCCCCAGTACCGGATGACATTGTCGGCGTCCTCGGGGATGCGTGCGCATGAGGACAGGCCCAGCCCGGCAGCGGCGCTGCCGACCGCCCCCGTCAGGAATCGTCTGCGATCGATCATTTGAAGCCTCCGATCGTGATGCCGCGGATGAAGTACCGCTGGAAAACGAAGAACAGGATCAGCAGGGGCAGGATCACCAGGAACGACGCGGCCATGAGCTGGTTGAACGCGACATCCTGATCGTGCGCGGAGCGGAAGCTCTGCAGCCCGATGGAGAGCGTCTGCACGCTCTCGTCCTGCAGGTAGATCAGCGGCCCCATGAAGTCGTTCCACGCGGCCACCGCCGCGAAGATCGCCACCGTGCCCAGGGCGGGCCTGCAGGACGGGAAGACCACCCGCCACAGGATCGTCCATTCGCCGGCGCCGTCGACGCGTGCCGCGTTGATCATGTCCTTCGGGATCTGGAGCAGGAACTGCCGCAGCAGGAACGTGTAGAAGGCCGAGGCGAACGCCGCCGGGATGATCAGCGGGAACAGCGTGTTCACCAGGCCCAGGCGGGCCCAGAGGTCGAACATGGGAATCAGCGTGACCGGGAAGGGAAGGAACAGGGTCGCGATCACGAGGTAGAAGATCTTGTTGCGCCCGGGCCAGTCGATGCAGGCGAAGCCGTAGGCCACGACGAAGTTCGACAGCACCGACAGGACGACCACGCTGACCGTGATGATCGCGGAGTTGGCGAAGAACTGCAGGAACGGCATCGCGGTGACCGCGTCGGCGAAGTTCCCGAACTCCCATGACCGGGGGAACAGCGTCGGGGGGAACTGCGCGAGTTCCTCGTTGGTCTTGAGGGCCGAGACGACCATCCAGTAGATCGGCAGCAGGAAGAGCAGGCTGAGGGCGATCATCACCGCGCGGGCGGTGATCCTCGACCACCATGAGCGGGGCGTGCCGTCGGGGCGGCGGTCCAGCTCGTGGCGGTGCTCCGCTTTTTCGAGGGCCTTGGCCGAGTCCTTCGAGAGCTGATCGAGCGGGGTACTCATCAGGATGCCTCCACGTCGTAGTTCACGAGTCTGCGGGAGAACCGGAAGATCGCCAGGGCGAGCCCGAGGCCCACCAGGAACAGCAGTACGGCCAGAGCCGAGGCGTATCCGAGTTCGGCGAAACCGAAGGCGTTGCGGTACAGGTACATCATGTAGAAGAGGGCTCCGGCGTCCGGGTCGCCGGTGCCGTTGGTGATGACATAAGCCTCGGTGAATACCTGCAGGGCACCGGAAACGCCGGTGATCAGGTTGAACAGGATGACCGGGGAGAGCAGCGGCAGCGTGATGGAGAAGAACTGCCGCAGCGGCCCGGCGCCGTCCACTCGCGCCGCCTCGTACAGGGTCTTGGGGACGTTGCGCAGTCCCGCGAGGAAGATCAGGGCGGCGTTTCCGGCACCGAACTGGGTGATCAGGACGATCGCGATCTTCACGCCCGTCGGATCGCCCAGCAGGTTGACGTTCCCCTCGTTGAACACGTTCATGATCTGGTTGAAGACGCCGAACTGGGGATTCAGGAAGACGATGAAGATGAACGACATCGCGAACGCCGGAATCAGCGAGGGCGCGTAGAAGATGGTCCGGTACAGCGCGACCTCGCGCACGTTCTGGTTCATGGCGATCGCCAGTACCAGGGCGATCACCAGCGCGAGCGGCACCGCGATCATGGCGTAGAAGAGCGTGTTCGACGCCGCCTTCGATACCAGCGGGTCGGTGAGCGCGGTGATGTAGTTCTGGGCTCCCACCCAGGTCGGAGCTCCCATCCCCGAGTAGCGGGTGAAGCTCAATGAGATCGAGTAGACGACCGGGTATCCGATGAACACCACCAGGCCGACGATCCACGGCGAGATGAACATGAGCCCCAGGCGCAGGTTGCGCCGCTTGGCCTTCGTCATCCTCCTCGATCGGGGCCGGGTGCGGGGAGGGTCTGATGAGTCGTTCGGAGGGGCGGTCAAGATCGATGTTGCGACGTTGCCCGGCGGGATATCGCCGGCTTCTGCGGATTCGTTCTGCATGCGTCCTTCTTCCTCGAAGGCAGAACCTCCGACCGTTCGTCCTTTAGGGACGGTCGTTCGAGACGAGGTGGATCAGTGCGCTCCGCGGCATGGCCGTGGGCGCGTACGTGTCCGTGAACTATCGGGTCTGAGAGACGTCGTCGACCGCCGCGCGCTCCTGCCTTCATGGCCCGCGACGGCCGCCGGCCGCGGAGGATCCACGGAACGGGGTGCCGTCAGCGGGTACGTCGCGGCATCGACGTTTGCTTTTGTGTTGAAGGTAACGTTACCAATTGGAAGGTATCGTTACCAAAGCCGTTCGTCAAGAGTCGCGGACGTGCGAAAACGCGTTGCGGGAGTCGTCGATCCCCGTGGGAGCGGATCGCGCGGCGGCTCGGCCGCCCGGCCCGATGCATCGATGACCGGCAATGAATCCCCTGGTACCGGGCCGGTTGACCACGGCCCGCGCGCCGAGTCGGCCCGCGCGGATGACGACCGATCACCGGTGGACGCCACGAGAGAAAGCGGCGTGTGAAAAATGTGCGATCGCTGTTGACTTGTGTAGTTGGTAACGTTACCTTGGCTGTTGGTAACGTTACCTTGAAGCAAGTTCAGGCGGACACCATGATGAGTCGGAGCCCCGCTCGTACGGCGAACCGGCAGTCGACGCTCGCGGCACAGGGCGTCGCCGCACCACCGGCGGGCACCGTCATCCTCACCACCGCCGAACCCTCGGACCGAATCGAGAACTCTTCTCCATCAACCGGAATCCCAGCGAACGGTCACCCGACCAGCACACGTGACCGGGCACCGCGAACCGCCGTGGCCGGCACGCACAGGCCCGTCCCGGGCCCCGATACGACCACACGCACACAACCGGAAGAGAGTGCAGCACGATGCCGAAGACTTCACTGATCGCACGAGCGAAGGGCGCGCGCGAGGGTCTGCTCGACTCCTCGGCCCGCGCCTCGATCCCCTTGAGAGGAGGGGACATCGCCGTGGTCTGCGAGCCGCTGATCCGCCGCGGCGCCGACGGCGGCCGGCAGCGCGCGCTCCGTTTCGACCTGCCGCCCGCACTCGTCGACGCCGTCGGGCCGGCCGACATCGACGTCCGCGACGAGCGGGGAGCGGCGATCCCCGCCGAAGCCGCGCCCGGACCCGACGGAACGGTGCGCCTCCTCGTGCCGTGCTACGAGCAGGAGACGCCGGTGCGCATCCGCGTGCACCGCGGCGACCTGGACGCGGAGACCTCCCTCGTACTCGACGTCCCCCGCGAGTGGACCATCCACATCGTGCACCACTCGCACCTCGACATCGGCTACACCGACCCGCAGCCGCGCATCCGCGCCGAGCAGCGCTCCTACGTCGACTCGGCACTCGACCTGTGCCGCGCCACCGACGACTGGCCGCACGATGTCCAGTTCCGCTGGACCGTCGAGTCCCGGTGGGTGGTGGACCAGTGGATGCAGACCCGACCGCGCGAACGCGTCGAGGAGCTCATGCGCCGGATCCGCGAGGGCCGCATCGAGTTGTCGGCGCTGCCGTTCAACACGCACCTCGACACGTGCTCCACCGATGAGCTGCACGAAATGCTGCGGCCCACCTTGGAGCTGCGGGAACGCTACTCGGTCGAGCTCCCGAGCGCGATGCAGACCGACGTCCCCGGCCAGCCGGTCGGCCTGCCGCACGCGTTGCAGGAGGCAGGGGTCCGCTACCTCTCGGTGGCGCACAACTGGGCCGGCCGCTCGATGCCGCACCACCACGGCGGTGACGACCTGCCGCGGCTGTTCCGGTGGCGGTCTCCGTCGGGGGCGGAGGTGCTCGTGTGGATGACCGACAGCCCGCACGGTGCCGCGTACATGGAGGGCCCGAATGTGGGCCTTCACCAGTCCTACGAAGAGGTGGACCTGCTGCTGCCGTCCTACCTGTACTCGCTGGCGAACAACCCGTACCCCTTCCCGCCGGGGACCTTCGGCTGGCACGGCGACCCGGTCTCCGATCGCAAGCCCTACCCGTGGGACGTGCTGCATCTGCGCACCCAGGGGCACGGCGGCGACAACGGCCCCGCGCGGCTGCGGGCGGCCTCGATCGCCAAGCAGTGGAACGAGACGTGGGAATGGCCGCATCTGATCACCTCCACCGGCCCGGCGTTCTTCGAGGACGCCGAGGCCCGGCTCGGCGATGAGATCCAGACCTTCGAGGGCGACTGGGGCGACTGGTGGGTCGAGGGAGTCGGCTCCGCGGCGCTGCAGCAGTCCATCGTCCGCGACGCGCAGACACGGGTGACCGACGCCCAGTTCGTCTCCAGGGCGGGACGGCTGCTCGGCATCGACCGGGATGACGAGGCCGAATCGCAGGCGGACGAGCGGCAGCTCGCGGACGGCTGCTACCGGGCGATCTCGCTGTTCAACGAGCACACGTGGGGCGCGGGCGACTCGTGGCGCCACTCGGACCACGGCTGGGCCTCCGGCGGACTCCAATGGCAGTGGAAGGGCTCTCGCGCGACCGACGCCGAGGAGCTCACCCGGGAGTTCCTCGAGAAGGCGACGGCGGAGCTGGCGGACCGCGTGGCATCCGATCCTTCGGCCCTGCAGTCCATCGTCGTGCTCAACCCGCAGACGCAGGCGAGCAGCACCACCGCGTCGTTCCTGCTGCGCGAGGCGATCGTCCCGATGGACCAGGACATCGTCGTGGTCGACGCCCGCACGGGAGAGCGGCTCGCGCACACCGAGACCGGGCAGACGAACTTCACGTTCCGCGAAGCGGGTCGATGGGTGCGCGTGAGCGTGCCGGACATTCCCGGGCTCGGCTACGTGCGGCTCGACGTCCGCGCCGCGGACGCCCCCGGCCCCGAGGACGATGCGGGGCCGACCCGGATCGGCGGCGACGCCACCGCGCCGGTCCTCAAGAACGAGTACCTGCGCGTGGAGTACGACACCGTCCGCTCCTGCATCGCCTCGATCATCGACCGCACGACCGGGCGCGAACTCGTGAACAAGGACTCGGTGGTCGGATTCGACCAGTACATCTACGACGAGTACACCTCGGCCGGCGGCTTCAACCACCAGTCCAACAGGACGTCGACCAGCACGAAGCTGGAGCTGCTGGGCAGCCGGGGCGTCGCACGCCAGTCCGTCGTCCTGGAGGCGGCCGACGACGGCGTCGAGCAGCGTCTGGTCCTCGAGTTCTCCGCACCCGGCGTCGATCGGGCCTGGACGACCTTGCGGCTGCGGCGAGGCGAGAGCCTGCTGCGGATCGAGCACCGCTTGGACAAACCCGCGACCCGCACCAAGGAGAGCGCCTACTTCGCCTTCCCCTTCGCCGTGTCGGAACCGGAGGTGCGGTATGAGATCACCGGAGGGGTCACCGGCGACGGGCTACCGCATGTGCCGGGGGCACCTCAGCACATGCGCGCGATCAGGCACTGGGTCAGCCTGGACTCCGCCGAGGACGGCTCGGTCGCGTGGGTGACGCGGAACGCGCCGCTGGTGGAGCCCGAGGTGATCGCGCTGCCGTACGCGCCGTTCCCGGACAGCACCTCCCCGCGGGAACCGGGGACGGTGTACTCGTGGGCGCACAACAACGTGTGGGACACGAACTTCCCGATCGAGCAGGCATTCGAGACCACCTTCGAGTACGCGGTCGGGGTGCCTGGCGCCAGTGGCCGGACGGGTGCCGCCCTGGGTGCGGCGACCGCTGCGAGCGTCGTCCATCCGCCGGTGGTCGTGCCCGCGCACGGCGGCGCCGACGCGCTGGAGGTGCCCGCGCAGGGCGAGCTCGTCAGGCTCGAGGCCGAGGAGCCCGCGGACCAGGCGGTGCAGGTGGTCGCGGTCTCGGCGGGCAAGGACGGCGACGTACTCGTGAAGCTGCAGTCCTTCTCGGCGGAGCCGACCACGGTCCGGCTGTCGCTGCCCGGCATCGGGCTCGGCACGGCGCGGTTGACCTCGTATCTCGAGAACGGGGGCGAGGAGTTGCGGGTCCAGGATGGTGCCGCGCGCATCTCCCTCCCGCCTTGGGGCGTCAAGGCGGTTGCCCTGACGCCGTGACGGCACCGCTGTCCGATCCACACAGGCCGAGTCGGTGTGGATCGGACAGTATGGACTGTTGCAGCCAGTGCAGTCGGGGGCGATCGCGTTGACCGTGGCGCCGCGGGCGGTCCATTCGCTGGCCGGTGTGCGGGTCAGTCCGGCGATGCCGATTTGGCTGAGGAGCTGTTGATGCCGCCTTGGAAGCTCAGGAGCGCGGCGGTGAAGACGACCGTGCCGCGGCCCCGTTCGAGCATGGACCGTCCGACCGCTCGGGCGAGGGCGAACTGGCTGGAGAGGTTGTCCCGGAGCACCTCGTCCCTGTATTCGTCGGGGTGCTCGGCGACGGGACGCGGCGGACGGCCCCGGCGTTGTTGACGAGGATGTCGACCGGTTCGGCGGCGAGGCCGGCGACGGCTCGGGGTCGTTGAAGTCGGCAGGCAGGGCCCGGAACGTGCGGCCGAGGGCGGTGACGTGCCGCCCATCTCGTGGCCGATGGTCGCGGGCGTCTCGACCCGGGCGTCCATGTGTCCTGAGAGGACGTAGAAGCCGGTGCCGCGGAACCCGTTGTAGGCCACGGCGATCTGCACCTGACCCGGCCCCCGCCGCGGCGATTCGGTCACTCCTACGGTCAGGGTGCGGTGCCCCGCGCAGCGAGCACGGCTCCTCCTCGCAGCGACTCGGTCGGTGATCGTTTGCGGACGCATCGCACACCGCTCGCGAATGCGCAATCGTTTGTTCATGGGTTTTCGCGATGGGTGATACTGGTGGCATGGTGAAACTCAGCGATGTGGCCGCACGAGCAGGCGTATCGGTGTCGGCGGTGTCCAGAGTGCTCTCGGGGGACCCGGCCGCGCGGCTGAGCGAGGCGACGCGCGAACGCGTCCGCCAGGCCGCCGTCGAGGTCGGCTACCACCCCAACTTCGCCGGGCGCGCGCTCAAGCTCGCCCGTACCGACGTCATCGCCCTCATCGTCCCCGACGTGACCAACGCACTGTTCTCCATGCTCGTCCAAGGGGTGGAGGACGAGGCGGTCGCACGTGGATGCGTGATGCTGCTGGCCCGCAGCGAGGACATGCAGCCGGGCGGGACGATGTTCGACCGCCTGGTCGGGGAGGGCCGCGTCGACGGCATCGTCCTCCAGCCCCGCGACGGAACCGACCCGGCCGAGCTGGCCGAGACCGTGGGGATGCGCGCGCCGCTGGTCACCATCCACCAGCCGATCCCGGGCGCGAGCTCAGTGGTCGTCCCCGACGCGCTCGCCACCCGCACCGCCGTCGAGCACCTGGCCTCCGCGGGGCACCGCAGGATCGGCTTCGCGGGCGGACTGGCCGCCTCGCCGAGCGCACGCCGCCGCGCCGAAGGCTTCCGGGAGGCGGTGGCGAGGGCGGGCCTCGACGACGATCCGGCTCTGATGACCTGGCGCGGCTACCAAGAGGGGGACGGACGGGCCGCCGTGGCCGAGCTGCTCGCACTCCCCGAGCCGCCCACCGGCCTGGTCGTGGCCAACGTCAACGCCGCGGTAGGAGCACTCGCCCAGGCCAGGACCCAAGGGCGCGCCGTCCCCGAAGACCTGTCGGTGGTCGCCGTGCACGACGCGAAGACCGCCGAGCACACCTGGCCGCCGCTCACCTGCGTGCGCATGCCGCTGTACGAACTCGGGCGCGCCGCCGTCGCCGCCTTGTTCGATGTCATCGCGGGCGGCCCCGTCGAACGCCGGGCCGTCGAGTCGCCCCCGCCGGAACTCGTCGTCCGCGAGTCCACCGCCGTCCGCGGTTCCTGAGCGGCCCTTCGGGCACCCGCCGCCTGCGCGCGGCCGGAGGGCCGCTATCGTCATCGATGATCAATCGTTTGCGCAACTGGAGGCGCGCCCGTGAGCACCCGGCGAACCGCGACCGGCGTCCCGCTGACCGAGCTGGGCCCCGGCGCCTCGCAGCTGGGCGACCTCGACCGCGTGCCCACCGACGAGGAGGCGGCCTCGGCCCTCGACGCCGCGTTCGCCGCCGGGATCGCCTGCCTCCACGACCCCGACGACCACTGGGAGCAGGCGTCCGAGGATCGCGGCCGCGGGCGTCCCCTCCCCACCAGTCCCCTCCCCACCACCCGCAACCGAACCGCAAGGAGCCCCATGAGGACCATCGTCGCAGCCGAAGCCCACGACCTCCGCTTCCCGACCTCGCTGAGCATGGACGGCTCGGACGCGATGAACGGGGACGGCGACTACTCCGCCGCCTACATCGTGCTGCGCACCGACGACCCCGAGCTGTCCGGATACGGCTTCACCTTCACCATCGGCCGCGGCAACGACATCGTCACCGCCGCCGCCCTCCAGCGCGCCACGCACCTCGTCGCACGCGACGTGGAGACGATCGTGAGCGACCCGGGCGCGCTCTACCGGGAGTTCCAATCCGACTCGCAGATGCGCTGGCTCGGACCGGAGAAGGGGGTCGTCCACATCGCCCTCGCCGCGGTCATGAACGCCGTATGGGACCTCGCCGCACGCGCCGCGGGCAAACCGCTGTGGCGGCTGCTGTGCGACATGACCCCCGAACAACTCGTGGACGCCGCCGACCTGCGCTACCTCTCCGACGCCCTCACCCGCGACGAAGCGCTGGCGATCCTGCGCGCCAAGGAACCCACGCGCGCGGACCGCGTCGCCGAGCTCGAAGCGCGCGGCGGGTACCCGTGCTACACCACCAGCGCCGGATGGCTCGGCTACAGCGACGACAAGCTGCGCCGCCTCCTCCAGGAGGCCGTGGACTCCGGCTACCGGCACGTCAAGCTCAAAGTCGGCGCCGACCTGGACGACGACCGGCGGCGCCTGACGATCGCCAGGGAGATCATCGGTTGGGACGCCAAGCTCATGATCGACGCCAACCAGGTCTGGGACGTCCCCGAGGCCATCGAGTGGGTGCGGGCGCTCGC
>NZ_AXWO01000039.1:0-28208 GCF_000482705.1 Glycomyces arizonensis DSM 44726
GAACAGCAGCTGCGCGAAGGCGAACTGCAGCGTGTTGAGCAGCGCGTCGACGAAGTACGGGTCTGCGAACAGGATCTGGAAGTGCGTGAACCCGATGATCGGGTTCGCCCACAGCGGCCGGTACGGACTGTAGTCCATGAACGCGATGACGCTGTAGGCCGAAGGGGTGTAGAAGAAGACCGCCAACTGCACCATCGCGGGCACGACGAGCACCACCAGCGGCCAGTCCCGCCGCAGCCGATGCCGCAGCGGCCGACGCCCGGCCCCCGGCGCCCTGCGCTTCGTCGATGCCCCGGCGGCGCGCCCCGCCCGTGCTGCTGTCACTGCCATATCGCCCTCGTCGTCAAAGGAGTGGGCCGCCGGACCTGCGAGCGGAGACGAGACTCCGATCCCGCCGGTGAGGAGCCAGTAGGGATGACCATGCTGTTGTTCGGAGGCGGAGGAGGCGCGGATATGCCGGCCACACGACACACTTGCCCGTCCGTCTGCGTCTCGTACGGTATCGAGCCGTCAGCAATTTGTCAATTGAAGATATTAAATCGAGACGATCGAGCGCTACAAAAGTCCAAATTTACGGATATTAGGGTTGATTCTTCTGCATGTGGCAACTAGGTAGTATAGTTGGGAAACAAAATAAGGAGCCAATATGAAGCACTTCGCGACACCGGCATCCGATCCTTGGCCGGAGCTCGGCGGCATCGAGCGGCAGGCGCTGCGCGAGCTGCTGATCCACGGCCCGAAGTCGCGGTCCGGCATCGCACGGCAGCTCGGGATGTCACGGGCGAGCCTCACTCGAGTCACGCGCACCCTGATGGAACACGGCTTCGTGGCCGAAGGCGACGTAGAGCTGAGCGGCACCAAAGGCAGGCCCAGCGAACTGCTGCACGTGCGGCCCGACGCGCGGAGCTTCCTCGGCGTCAAACTCACTGGCGAGAACTTGTTCGCAGTGGTCACCGGCCTCACCGCGAGCGTCCGCTCCTCCCGCAGCGAACCGCTGCGCTCAAAGTCCATCGAGGACGTGGTCGCGCAGATCGGCGAGACCTACGAGCAGTTCACGACCGAGTACCCTGACATCACGGCTGCCGGAGTCTGCCTCGCGGGAGACGTGGTCGTCAAGAGCGGCACCCAAGTCGTCGTGGAGTCGGCGTTCCTGGGCTGGCGGGAGGTCGCGTTGGCAGACCTCGTGCACGAACGCCTCGGCGTTCCCGTCACCATCGAGAACGACGTGAGCTGCCTGACCGCGGCCGAGCACTGGTTCGGGGTGGGCGCCGGCTTCGACTCGATGGCCCTGATCACTGTCGGTGCCGGCATCGGCATCGGCCTCGTGGTGGACGGGAACCCGGTGCACGGCGCTCAGGGCAGGGCGGGGCGCCTCGACCACATCCAGATCGATCCGCAAGGACCCCGGTGCGGGTTCGGGCACCGCGGATGCGTCTCCATGTACCTCACCGACTGGGCCATCATCTCGGCCATGCGCACTCCCGGACTGCGATACGAGGACGTCCTCCGCCTCGCTCGCGACGGTGATCCCCTCGCGGAACGGGTGTTCGTGGACGCGGCGTACGCCCTCGGAGCCCTGGTGGCGACGATCGCCAATACGATCGACCCCGAGAAGGTCGTGATCACCGGCGAGGGCATCGCGGTGACCGAGATCGCCCACGAAGAGATGGAGACCGCGATCGCGCACCACCGCAACCCCCCTGGGGCTCCCGTGACGCTCGACATCCAGCCGTTCGAGCACGTGGAGTGGGCCCGAGCGGGAGCCGTCCTGGCGATCCGGTCATGCCTCCGCTTCTGAGCGCGACCCTATCAATTTAGTTTCTAAACTGTATTAAATGACGCGGCGGCGAGCCGGTTGCGCCGAGCTTGCGGGCGACCGTGTCGCGGGTCGCTGGGCCCTGAATCCATTCCCGTCATGCGACAGGGTGCGGAGGGGCTTTCCCGGTCGGCCCGAGAGACGACCGGGAAAGCCCCTCCGTGAGCGTCGGATCGATGCTCACCTCAGGCGGCGGCGCAGCTCACCTCCGCTTCGCTGCTCGGACCGGTGCCGATGAATCCGAAGACGTTCCGAGTCTGGCCCGCGGCCACGTCGCCGTTCCAGCCGACGTCGGAGGCGGTCACGGTCGCGCCCGACTGCGTCAGGTCGGCGTTCCAGTGCGAGGAGACCTGCTGGGTTCCGGGCCAGGTCCAGGTGAGGGTCCAGCCGTCGAGCGCGGTGTCGGCGGCGGTGATGTGGACGTTGCCCTGCCAGCCCGAGCCCCAGTCGTTCACGACCTCGATCTCGGCGGAGCAGTCACCTTCGGCCGGCGTGGAGGGTTCGTCGGTGGTGGGCTCGTCCGTCGTGGGCGGCTCGGTGCCGCCGTCGAAGACGCCGGCGCGCTCGGAGGTGGCACCGATGCCGTTCTCGCCATGGAAGACCCGTTCGCCCCATGTGGTGAGCTGGTTCGGGTCGAAGTCGAGTACCTGGTCGTGCTCGACACCGGAGTTGCCGCTCCAGGACCACGCGATCCAGCCGATGCCGCGCTCCTGCGCCTCGGCCTCGATCGTCTCGGGGGTGTCGAAGCCGAACTCGCCGACGATCAGGGGCAGGTTCTTCTGCTCGAAGGCGTCGAAGTAGTCGACGGCGGTCTGCGGGTCGAGGTAGACCGAGTACATGTGGACCGAGAACATCGTGTTCGCGAGGGGGTCGGCGTCGAAGATGTTCTGGGCGGCGTCGCCGTCGCGCATGGTGTGGGTCCAGTCCTGGCCCCAGTTCGGGGCGTCGACCACGAGCGTGTGCTCGAAGCCGATCTGGCGCATCCGCTCGACGGCGGCCGTGGTGGCCGGCTCCCAGCCGGACACGTTGTCGTTGCCCCAGGCCTCGTTGCCGAGGTTGATGAGGATGTACTCCTCTTCGCCGATCAGCACGTCCTTGATGGACTCCCAGTAGTCGACCGCCTGATCGAGGCTGGCGGCGTCGGGGGCGTACTGGTCGCCGTAGCCGGTGGTGTCGTGAACCTCGAGCACGCAGACGACCTTGTTGGCCTTGCACTCCTCGATGAGGGCCTCGACCGAGGCCGCGGGGGTCGGGCCCCACTGCTGCCCCGAGCCGAGCACGACGCGGACGGTGTTGGCGCCGAGCGCGCTCATGTCCGCGATCGCCTCCGTCTCGCCCTGGTACCACTCGTAGGGGTGCGTGGAGCCGCGCATGACGAAGACGTTCCCGTTGGCGTCCACCAGGTCGTTGCCGACCACGTGGAAGCCGGGCGTCTGCGCCTGGGCGGCGGGCAGGAAGAAGAAGGCGGCCGCGGCGGCCGTCGCGGCAGCGGTGAGCACCGTGAGGAGCGCGCGGCGAAGCGGACGCCGCTTCCCTGACGCGGGTGTCGCTGACATGTTGAAACCTCTCTGATCGCGATCGCTTCCAGCGTGTTGGGCGTACCGGAGGCGGTCGTGGCGGTTCGATGACCCAACCGGAGATAGATAAACATAGATTTCCCAGCGAGTCAATATTTATGTTCCAAATCAAAACTAAACTGTTCTCCGCGTCTGTCTCGCGAAGGCTTCACGTCAGCCTGCCAGCATGCGGCTATTACCAGGCATTTATGTGGATGAGAGGTGCACGATCGCGTCGAATAATCCTCCTGGGAGGCCGCTGCCGTCCAAGATTTTATTCAAATATTTGATCAAATTTTATACTTTTTTGAACCTTTAATGTATTTTCGTCGTATTTAAACAAGTGGATTGCATGTCATCTTCGTGATTTGATTCAGTTGATTGACAAAATCGGGTGAGTTGAGTACCGTGCCTCTCACCGGCCCAGACTTGCTACGGGATCGATCTGGAACTCGCCGGACGAACAACCTCCAACCCCTTCTCGACACGATGGAAGCTCGATGAACAGGAACAATGACAGTTCGCCGCTCAGGCGCCGCTCCCTCTTCAAGGCCGCCGGCCTCGGCACGGCCGGTGCCGCGGGCCTGCCGCTCGCCGCCGGATGCGGTGAGGTCAGCGGCGGCGAAGGCAACGTCCAGGAGCTCGACCAGGCCCTCGGCATCCTGCCCGAGTACCGGGAATGGCCGCTGCCGGCCCAACCGGACCTCATCGGCGACCCGCCGGACCACCCCAGCGCCTTCCTCAGCTACCCCGACCCGGTTCCGCAGGCGATCCCCAAGCCGCCCGCCAACTCCGGCTCCTACCAGGTCTACGTCCCCAACTGGGGCCCGGTCATGTCCAGGGACGACCCCTACTTCCAGGCCATGCGGGAGGCCACGGGCGGCACGGAGATCGAGTTCGTCCAGAACGCCGCCGGCCCCTACGTCGAGTCCGCCGTGCAGTGGATCAAGGCCGAGGAGTTCGGCGACGCGATCTTCCTGCAAGCGTGGATGACGGGCGCGGACGCCAACTTCAACGAGACCGTCATCAACCGGTTCGCGAACCTCACCGACCTCCTCTCCGGCGACATCGCCGAGCGCTGGCCGCTGCTGGCCGGTCGCGGCGACGCCGCCTGGGCCGACTCGGTCTGGTCGAGCGACCCCGAGAACCCCACCGAGACCGCCGGGGTCTACGCCGTTCCCTGGACCCTCAAAGGCGGACCCGGCAACGCCGTCTACTACCGCGCCGACCTCCTCGCCGATGCCGGACTCGCAGTCCCGACCACCGTCGAGGAACTGCTGGAGGTCGCCCGCGCCTGGACCGACGACGACGCCGGCAGATGGGCGGTCTCCGGGCTCGACTACATGTCGCCCGCCTGGTTCGGACTCACCGCCGGCAACGGCTGGAGCTGGGACGGCTCCGCCATGGTCCACAACTACGAGCGCCCCGAGTACCGGGAATGGGTCGAGTTCAACCGCACCCTGACCGACGAGAAGCTCCGCCACCCGAACGTGGGCAGCCCGGACTTCGACTACAAGGCCGCGCAGCGGGCCGGCGAGGTCCTGTTCGACCAGGACGGCTGGAACCGCTGGGCCGAGCTCACCGCGGAGGTGCGCACGACCGGCGAGAACCCCGACTTCGAGCTGGGCGTACTCGGCGCGCTCAACTTCAAGGGCCGCGAACCGGTCTACTACGGCGCCCACGGCGTCGACGGCTGGCTGTTCTTCAGCAAGCACCTGAGTGAGGACGCCCTCGCCGAGCTGCTCGACGTCTCCAACTTCGTCGCCGCGCCGTACGGCACCAAGGAGTACGAGATGGTCACCTTCGGGATCGAAGGCGAGCACTTCGAATACGACGCCGAAGGCAGGCCCGCCTTCACCGAGGCGGGCAACCTGTCGAAAAAGGACTCGTTCGCCTACACCGCGATGAGCGGCGTCACGCAGGTGTTCATCGACGGCCCCGCCGATGTCGTCCAGGCCCGCTTCGCGTTCGACGAGGCCATCCAGCCCTACCTGGACGAGGACCTGTTCGCGGGTCTGCGCCTCACCGCGCCGGAATCCAGCCACACCGCCACGAGCGTCTTCGGCGAGAAGGTCAACGACATCATCTACGGCCGGGCCGAGCTCAGCGAGCTCGACGCGGCGATCGAGACCTGGAAGGCCGACGGCGGCGACGAGGCCCGCGAGTTCTACGCGAAGGCCTACAAGCAGCTCCACGTCGAGTAGCGACGCCGCCGCGAGCCGGCCGGATCCCCGCCATGCCGGGCGGGAATCCGGCCTTCTTCCTGAAAAGGCGAGAGCAAGAGCGAATCCGGCTGCGCCGCACCCCACGTGCGACAGTGCAGTCAAGACAAGACAGGAACAGGAATCACATGAGCTCCGAACAGCGCTATCTCCGCTTTCCCCGGGCCGGATCGGTCCGGCGGACGCCTGCGGGTCTCCTGGCCGAGTTGACCGGGGAGATGCGGCGCGAACTGCTGCGGGTCGATGTCGTCCGCGAGGACGTGGTGCGCTTGAAGATCAGTCGCGGCGGCGTCTTCGACGAGGAGCCGACATTTGCCGTGTGCGCCGACACCTCGGGAGCCGGCGTCGCGTTCGACGTCGACCTCACCGGGGAGTATGCCCGATTGACCACGTCGCGGCTGTTGGTGACGGTATGGAGGGATCCGTTCCGGATCGATGTTCACCGTCCGGACGGCTCGGTCGTGTTCGAGACGGCACAGGACGCGGAGGGTCGCTATCACCCGTACGCGACCTTGAACGACGCGTTCAGCTTCGCTCGCGCCTGCCGTCCCGACGACGCGGTCTACGGACTCGGCGAGAAGAGCGGACGCCAGAACCGGAAAGGCCGTGACTTCACCCTGTGGAACACCGATGTGCTGAACCCGGCCTCGACGGGCGAGTTCACGACCGGACGCGCGGCGGACGACCCACGAGCCGACCCGATCAGCACCGAGTTCGATCCGTACTACGTCTCGATCCCGTTCCACTACCACCACGATGCCCGCAGTGGGGCGGTCGCGGCATCGTTCGTGGACAACGGCTACCGCGGGACCTACGACTTCGGGCCACGCGGCCATTACATGATCGGGTTCGCCGGCGGGCAGTACACCGAGTACGTGTTCGCCGGCCCCGACATGCCGGGGGTCCTGGAGGCGTACACGTGGTTGACCGGCCGCGCGGGACTGCCTCCGCTGTGGTCGCTGGGATACCACCAGTGCCGCTGGCACGCCTACTCCCAAGCCGACGTCAAGGCGTTGGCGCAGCGGCTCCGGGCCTCTGCGATCCCCTGCGACGCGCTGTGGCTGGACATCGAGCACATGGACGGCTACCGGGTCTTCACCTGGAACCGGGAGCTGTTCCCCGAGCCCGAGGAGATGCTGCGGGGCTTGGACGAGGACGGCTTCCGGGTGGTCACGATCGTGGACCCGGGAGTGAAGGCCGAGCCCGGCTACACGGTGTTCGACGAGGCGGTCGAGCGCGACGTGCTGTGCCGCACCGAGGGCGGTGACGTCTATATCGGGCAGGTGTGGCCGGGCAACACCGCGTTCCCCGACTTCGCCACCGAAGAGGCCCGTCAGTGGTGGGGGGAACGCAACGCCCTGCACGTCCAGTCCGGACTGGCGGGCGTCTGGAACGACATGAACGAACCGGCCACGGGAGTGATCGACCCGAACGGGATGCGGTTCGGCAAAGGCGCCCACCCGCACGAGCGGTATCACAACCAGTACGCGCTGCTGATGGCGATGGGCACCGTCACCGGTCTGCGCGAGGCGATGCCCCGGAACCGGACCTTCGTACTGTCCCGCGCCGGCTCGGCCGGGATCCAGCGGTATGCGGCGAACTGGATGGGCGACAACATCGCCAACTGGGACCACCTGCGGATGAGCATCGCCATGGCGACCGGCTTCGGCCTGTCCGGGCAACCGTTCGTGGGCGCCGACATCGGCGGCTTCGCCGGGGACACGGACCCGGAGCTGTACGCCCGCTGGATGCAGTATGCCGCCCTCACCCCGTTCTGCCGCAACCACACGAGCATCGGCAGCCGCGACCAGTACCCATGGTCCTACGGTGAGGCCGTCCTCAACGTGGTGCGGGAAGCACTCGGGCTGCGGTACCGGCTGATGCCCTACATCTACACCGCATTCGTGCAGGCCGCCGAGAGCGGTGCACCCGTGCAGCGGCCGCTGGTCTTCGACCACCAGCACGATCCGGCCGTGGTCGACATCGACGACCAGTACCTGTTCGGCCCCGACCTACTGGTCGCACCCGCGCTGGAGGCAGGCGCCACCGCGCGGCACGTCTACCTGCCCGCCGGGCACTGGTACGAATGGCACACCGGCCAGATCCACACCGGACGACGGCACTTGACCGCCGAAGCCCCCATGGACCGCATCCCGCTGTTCGCCCACGCCGGGGCCGTCATCCCGATGTGGGCGGAAGCCCCGGACTCCACACACGGGCCAGCTCCGACCTCGATGGAACTGCACGTGTTCGTGCCCACCGACGAGGGGACCCATCGGTCCTCGCTGCAGGAGGACGACGGGTTGAGCACCGCGGCGACCCGCGGCGATTTCGTACGGACCCACTTCGACCTGACCCGTGCCGGAAAGGTGCTGACCTTGCACGCCAGTGTCACCGGTGAGGGCTTTGACGGCTTCGCACGTGAGGAGTTCGTCATCGTCGTCCACGGGGCCGAACCGCGCGGTGCCCGCCTCGGCGGCGTCGGCACGACGATCACAGGCAACCGGATCCCCGTCGCCGACACAGGAGAGGAATTCACGTTGGAGATATCCCTGTGAAGGTCCAACCGGCGCCGTCCGAGCGCCGATGCCGCAGCCAATCACCACCGGTCCGGCCTCGTGCCAGGGTCCGCCTGGGATCAGTTGGAGTCGAATACGAACGGGCGCACCGGCAACGGACAGGAGCAGGTAATGCCGTACCGTCCGCCGCTGGTCGCCCGTGAATTCTTCGTGGCCGATCCCGGAGCTGCCCCAGCGGGCCCCGGTGAGCAGGGCCTGTCGGCCGCCGAGGTCGTCGAGACCGGCGCCTCCTCGGTGACCCTCAAGGCCACCGCCTCCGCCGGGGAGGAGCTGTACGTCGGCCTCGGCGTCGCGGGCGAAGGCGTCATCCGCACCCGCCTGTCCGCCGACCCCGCCGCGCGCCCCGCCGAGGGCATCGTCATCAGCGACGTCGACGGCGACGCGGAGATCTCAATCCAGTACGAGGCCGGATCCGCCACGCTCATCGCCGATGGTCCAGCGGACATCAGAAAACTCGCGATCGTCATCGTCGATAGCGAACTGAAACGGGTCGAGTTGAAACGCCGATGCGCACCTCGGCTCAGGCGGGCGCCCAGCTAAACGCCGCATTGGATCGCCTCACGGAGCCCGCCGAGCCCCGGCTCTCGGCTTCGGGCCCTTCATGGGAGCCGTGCTCGGGCCGCGATCCCGCGTTCGGCGATGCGTCACCGGTACCGCCACGTTCGCTTCATCGGCGGCTCTCGCCCGAAGCCGGGCTTGCGTCCTCACGGACCTGTCCCGCACTTACTCGCGTCGGCGGGGCGGGACGGCGCCGGTCTCATAGGCGAGGATGACGGCGTGGACGCGGTCGCGCAGGCCGAGTTTCATGAGGATGCGCTTGACGTGGGTGCGGACGGTGGACTCCTCGACGGTGAGCGCGGCGGCGATCTCGCGGTTCGACAGGCCGCGGGCCATGGCGGTGAAGACCTCGCGTTCGCGCGGGGTGAGGCGGTCGAGGACGGATCGGTCGCCGAGGTCGAGGGCGGGTTGGTTTGCGACGCGGTCGACGACGCGGCGGGTCACCGACGGGGAGAGCAGGGCTTCGCCTGCGGCGACGGTGTGGACGGCGGCGATGAGGTCTTCGGGGCGAGTGCGTTTGACGAGGAATCCCGAGGCTCCGGCGCGCAGGGCACCGAAGATGTAATCGTCCTGCTCGAAAGTGGTGACGACGAGGACGCGGACGGCGGGAGCGGTGCGGGCCAGCTCGCGGGTCGCGGCGATGCCGTCGAGGTCGGACATGCGCACGTCCATGAGGACCACGTCGGGGCGCAGCCGAGTGGCGAGTTCGACGGCTTGGCGGCCGGTCGCGGCCTGGCCGAGGACTTCCACGTCGGGGTCGTTGCCGAGGAGTTCGGCGAGCCCGGCCCGCATGAGGTGGTCGTCGTCGGCGATGAGGACGGTCGTCACGGTCCGCCTCCGTAGGGGATCTCGGCGCGGATGAGGAAGTCGCCACCGTGTTCCTCGGTCCTGACGGTGCCGCCGAGGAGCCCGACGCGTTCACGCATGCCGATGAGACCGTGCCCGCCGCTGGAGCGTTCGGGGCGCCGCGCGCCGGTGTGGTTCGCGACGGCGAGGGCCAGCGTTGAAGGGCCCCAGTCGATGCTGAGTCGTGCGGTGCCGGTGCCGTGGCGTGAGGCGTTCGCCAGCGCCTCCTGTGCGATCCGGTAGGCGGCCTGGTCGGCGGCGGGCCGCAGGGCGCGCGGTTCGCCGCTCACGACGAGTTCGAGGTGGAGTCCGGCGGCACGGTGGTGGGCGAGGAGGGCCATGAGGGAATCCATGCCGACCGGGTCCCTTTCGGCCCCTTCGGTGTCGCGCAGTGAGCCGACGAGCCGGTCGATCTCCTCGGCGGTACGCCGGGCGAGGTCTTCGACCGCCGCGAGCGTCTCGAGCGCCCGGGCGGGGTCGCCGCTGAGTCGGACGGCTCCGGCGCGGACCGCGATGAGGCTGACGGCGTGCCCGGCGGAGTCGTGGAGGTCGCGGGCGACGCGGGCGCGCTCCTCGGCGACGGCCAGAGCCCGTTCGCGCTCGGCCTCGCATTCGGCGCGGACCGCCCGCTGCCGCAGGTCGGACAGATGCTGGCGGCGCAGGCGGGCGCGCTCTCCGGCGAACCAGCCGGTGGTCCAGGCCAGTCCGGTGTGGAGGAGTTCGCTCACCGGGAATCCGCCCTCCGCGATCCACGCGATGGCCAGGTAGAGGACGAACGCCCCTGTCGTGAGCGCGACGGCGTTTCCCGGGAGCGGCCGGTCGCGGCGGGCGGTGAGCAGGTACAGCGCGAGGGCCGGGCCGATCAGCAGGTCTGCCGGGTATTCGAAGGCGGCCATTGCGATTCCGGCGGACGCGGTGACCGCGAAGGTGCCGACGCCGAGAACCCGCCAGCACGCCAGCGGGAGCGTCGCGGCCGCGATGAGCGCGTACGCGGTCGCGTCCAGCCGCCCGCTCCCAGGCGATTCCGGGAAGACGCCTCCGTGGGCGGTCAGCGCCGCGGTCGCGGCGAACGCGGCCACCGCGACGGCCGCGCTCAGGACGGGGCCCGGGCGCGCGCTCGGGGCGGCGTTCGCGTTCATGACATCGAAAGCCTAGACCGGCGCGAGTGCAGCGCCGTCGCCCTCGTGGGGGATGGGTGTGGACGCGGCGTGGACGCCGAAGACCCCTGCGGCGGGTGACGCGGAGGAGCCCTGCCGGGCCATAGCTTCGGCGGTGAACATCCCGCTTCTTGAGAGGACCGATCATGCCCGACCCGAACCGCGAGTACGAGCGTCGCGAGGCACGACCGCCCGGCCGCTTCCCGCGCTGGGCGAAGCTGCTGCTCATCGCCCTGGCCGCCGTGGCGGTCCTCGCCGCCGTCCTGTCCCTCGTCGCGGGTGCCCACGGCGGCCTCCCGCGGCACTTCTGAACCGGAGGCCTCCGATGGAACCGGCTATCTACATCGACCAGGTCGTCAAGACCTACCGCACCGGCGCCGAGGACTTCACCGCCTTGGACCGGATCAGCCTCGACATCGCCGAAGGCGAGTTCGTGGCGATCATGGGCCGTTCCGGCAGCGGCAAGACCACGCTGCTGAACCTCATGGCCGGGATCGACCGCGCCACCTCCGGGACCGTGCGCGCGGCCGGGACCGACCTCGGCCCGCTCAGCGAGTCGGGGCTGGCCGCTTGGCGGGCCGACCGCATCGGCCTGGTATTCCAGTTCTTCCAGCTGCTGCCGACGCTGACGGTGGCCGAGAACGTCATGCTGCCCATGGACTTCGCGCGGACCGTGCCGACGGCGCGGCGGCGGGAGCGGGCGGTGGGCCTGCTCGACCGGATGGGCGTGGCCGACCAGGCGGACAAACTGCCGTCGGCGCTCTCGGGCGGCCAGCAGCAGCGCGCGGCGATCGCGCGGGCGCTCGCGAACGACCCGCCGGTGATCCTGGCCGACGAACCGACCGGGAACCTCGACTCGCAGACCGCCGGCGCGGTCCTGGAGCTGTTCACCGCGCTCAACGCGGAGGGCCGCACCATCGTGGTGGTCACGCACGAAAGGGACATTCGCTCGATCGTGAGCCGCGAGATCGCGCTGCGGGACGGCCGCGTCCTCGCCGACGACCGCACCCCGGAGGCGGCGTCATGAACATGCTGTCGGTGAAGCTGCTGCGCGATCTCAAGGCGGCCCGGTCGCGTCTGGCGCTGATGGCCGTGGCGGTCGCGGTGAGCCTGACGGTCTTCGGCGGGGTCCTGTACGCGTGGGCCGTGGTCGGCAGGGAGACCGCCGACGCCTACGCGGGCACCGACCCCGCCTCGGCGACGATCGTGCTCGACGAGGCCGTGGCTCCGGAGGAACTGGCCGCGATCGCCGCGGACGCGCGGAGCCGCCCGGGCGTGCTCGACGCGGCGGCCCGGACCCAGTTCACCAGCGCGGTCACCGTCGCGGGCATCCCGGTCGCGTCCCCGCTCATGGTGTTCGCGGCCGTGGCCGAGGACCCGATGACGATGGCGCGCTTCGATGTCGAAGGCGCCTCCTGGCCGCCCGCGGCCGACGAGATCTACCTCGGCGACGCCACGCTCGACCTGCTCGGCGCCGAGGTCGGGGACCGCATCGGCCTCCAGACTCCGGACGGCTCGGCCGTGGAGCTGCGCGTCGCGGCCACGGTGTACGACCCGAGCCTGGCTCCTGCCGCCCAGGAGCAGACCGGGCGCGGATACGTCTCGACCGCAGCGCTCGGCGCCGCCGGCATGGACCAGTTGAAGATCCAGGTCGCCGGTCAGGACGGCGAGCCGAGTCGCGACCGCGCGGCGGTCGTGGCGGCCGCGACGGACCTGGCCGACGCCCTCCGGGCCGAGTACGGCCTGGCGGTCGGCGAGGTGCAGGTGCCCGAGCCGTACGCCCACCCGCACCAGGGCCAGACCGACGCGATGCTGCTCGCGCTGCTCGGCGCCGGGGCCGCGGCCCTGCTGCTCAGCGCGATCCTGGTG
Source organism: Glycomyces arizonensis DSM 44726 (assembly GCF_000482705.1). Lineage (GTDB taxonomy): Bacteria > Actinomycetota > Actinomycetes > Mycobacteriales > Micromonosporaceae > Glycomyces > Glycomyces arizonensis. The sequence goes on from NZ_AXWO01000039.1 coordinate 12,604, forward strand.
GCGACCATGCTGAACGGCCTGTTCAACCGGCAGATCCCGCAGATCGGCATCACGAAGGCGGTCGGGGCCCGCACGGGGACCGTCACGGGGTTCTACGCGGCGATGACGGCGGTCGTGGCCGCGGCCGCGACCGCCGCGGCCCTCGTCCCGGCCGTCCTGCTCGGACGGTCCGGGAGCGCGATGATCCTGGAGTTCCTCGGGATCGCACCGGCGAGCCTGGCCGCTCCGTGGTGGGTGTGGGCGGTCCTCGCCGGGGCGGGCCTGGGCCTGCCGCCGCTGCTGGCGCTCGTCCCGGTGCTGCGGGCCGGGCGCACGACGGTGCGCCGCGCGATCGACCATCACGGCCTGGACGCCGGGGCGGACCGCAGCGGCTGGACCGCGTGGTTCTCGCGGCTGCGCTTCCTCGACCGCGGGCTGCTGCTGGCCCTGCGCAACACGATGCGGCGTCCCGCCAGGTCGGTGCTCGCGGCGGTGGTCCTGGCGAGTGCAGGCGCCGTGTTCGTCGCCGGGCTGTCGCTGGGCGAGGGGACCGACGCGATCGACCAGGAGCGGATCGAGGAGCGGAACTGGGACGTCGAAGTGGCACTGGGCGAGCCGGTCTCCGTGGACGAGGCGGCCGCGGTCCTGGAAGGGGTCGAGGGCGTCACTGCCGTCGAAGGCTGGAGCATGCAGGCGGGCGGCGTCGCCGAGGCCGGCGAGACGCCCGTGACTCGCACCTACCCCGACCAGGGGCACGGTCGCGTCACCGTGGTGGCGGTGCCGCCGGATTCGGCCACGGTGCCCGAGCCGGAACTGCTGGAGGGCCGCTGGCTCGAGGAGGGCGAGACGGGAGTGGTGGTGCTCAACCAGGTCGCCCGCGACACCGCCGTCGAAGGGGCCGCCGTCGGCGACACCGTGTCGCTCTATGTCGAGGGCGTCCCTTCGGAGTGGACGGTGGTCGGCATCGTCGAGGAGCACATGAACGGCGGCGGGGCGTACGTGAGCGCCGAAGGTCTCGCGGCGGCGGGCGGCGAGGCGATGCGCGCGAACCAGTGGCGCCTCACCACCGTCGGCCACGACGAGGCGTCCCGGCAGGAGGCGGCCGAGGCCGCCGAGGCGGCGCTCGAAGCGGCCGGGTTCACGGTGCTGTCGGCGGACTCGGTCAGCCGCACCGACGCGATCATCGGCGGCCACCTGGGGCCGATCATCGCGGTCCTCTTGGCGGTCGCGGTCGTCATGGGGGTCATCGGTGGCATCGGCCTGGCGTCGACCATGGGCGCCAACGTCCTCGACCGCACCAGGGAGCTCGGCGTCATGCACGCGATCGGGGCCCGGCCGCGCGAGGTGCGGCGGGTCGTGGTCGCCGAGGGCGTGTTCCTCGCGCTGTCCAGCTGCGTGCTCGCGATCGTGCCGGCGCTCGCGCTCATCGCGGTCCTGGGCGCGGGCATCGGCGAGCTGTTCATGGCCGCTCCGCTGCCGTTCCGGATCTCGTGGATCGGCGTCGCGGCATGGACGGTCCTGGTGGTCCTCGGCGCGATCCTCGCGAGCGAGGCCGCGGCCGCGCGCGCCTCGCGGATCACCGTCAGGGAGGCCCTGGCCTACCAGTGACCGGCCCCGCCCGCCGACGCCCTTCGCGGCGTCGGCGGGCGGCCCGCGGGGCTTCTAGGATGGGTGGATGGCCAACAGCGAGTCTGCGGCTCCTGCAACTCGGTTGCATCACGCCGCGCCCAGTTCCGAGCAGTTCACGGCCGCCGCGGCGGTGTTCGCGCTGCTATCGGACCAGACCCGCCTGCGACTGCTGTGGGCCCTGGCCGAGGGGGACGCGGACGTCTCGGCGCTGGCGGCCTCGACCGAGGCGGCGCGCCCGGCCGTCAGTCAGCACCTGGCGAAACTGCGGCTGGCCGGGCTGGTGCAGTCGCGGCGGGAGGGCCGTCGGGTCGTGTACTCGATGACCGACGGACACCTGCGCAGGCTCGTGGTCGAGGCGCTGAGTCGGGCTGATCACCAGATCACCGGGGAGCCCTGGCACGCCTGAAGCAAAGCCCGTATTCGACATGTGCGCAATTGCGCACATGTATGTTACGGTTCAGGCAACTTCCCTGCCCGAGGACCGCACCATGCTCGCCGTACTGCGCCACCGCCCCTACCGCCGCCTGTTCGCCGCCCAGGTCATCGCCCTCACCGGCACCGGCCTGGCGACCGTGGCGCTCAGCCTCCTGGCCTACGGTCTCGCCGGTGCGAACGCCTCCGCCGTCCTCGGCACCGCCCTCGCCATCAAGATGCTCGCCTACCTGTTCATCGGCCCGATCGCCACCACGCTGGCCGAGCGACTCTCGCGGCGCACCCTCATGGTCTCGATGGACGCGGTCCGCGCAGCGGTGGCACTGGCGCTGCCGTTCGTGACCGAGGTCTGGCAGATCTACGTCCTGATCCTGATGCTCCAATCCGCCTCGGCCGCGTTCACCCCGACGTTCCAAGCCGTTATCCCCGACGTGCTGCAGGGCGAGGACGAATACACCAAGGCGCTGTCGCTCTCGCGCCTGGCCTACGACCTTGAAAGCCTCTTCAGCCCCATGCTCGCGGCCGCACTGCTGACCGTCGCGAGCTACCAGTGGCTGTTCACCGGAACCAGCGCCGGGTTCATCGCCTCGGCGGTCTTGGTCGCCTCGGTGGTCCTACCCAAGCCCACCCCCGCTCAGCAGCGGGAGCAAGGCCGCTGGGCCAGGGCTACACGGGGGTTCCGCCTCTATCTGGCGACACCGAGACTCCGGGCTCTACTGATGATGCACCTGGCCGTGGCCGCCACGACCGCAATGGTCATCGTCAACAACACCGTCATGGTTCAAGGTGTACTCGGGCGCGGCGCTACGGATGTGGCGATCGCTTTGGGCGCTTACGGAGTCGGGTCGATGACCGCTGCGCTCGCGCTGCCGCGCCTGCTGCGGCACGCCACCGACCGGCAAGTCATGCTCCCGGCCGCGTTCACCCTCGGAGCGGGACTTGCCACCGCCGCGACCGCACTCGGATTCGGCGTCCTCGGTTGGGCTGGCCTGCTCGCGATTCTGGCTGTGCTCGGCATTGCCACGGGCGCGATTCTGACCCCGACCGGGCGCCTGGTCACCGGCTCGGTATCCGCAACCGACCGTCCGGCCGCGTTCGCTGCGCAGTTCTCGCTTTCCCACGGCTGGTTCCTCATCACCTACCCGGTAGCGGGGTGGCTTGCGGCGCAGGCGGACATGGCGACCGCCGCCGCGGTCCTCGCCGCCGTCGGCCTGGCTGCGGCCTTGGCCGGACTGGCACTGTGGCCCTCGCGCGATACCGCAACGTTCGAGCACGTCCACATCCGACTCGACAAGGACGATCCGCACCTGCGCGGTGCCAGGGAGACCGAGACCGGCTGGAGTCACAGCCACGACTTCGTCATCGACTCGCAGCACCACCACTGGCCCGGCACGAGCGACGTCCGGATGTGCGACGAGGAGCCCTCTCGCGCCCCGGCAATCTCGGCTCGGAACTGACCGGCCGATGCTCTGACGCCGCCGAACCCGGCCACCTGGTCTCGACAAACATGATCGCCTGTGACCGACGGTACCCGGTCACAGGCGATCACAAACGGTCACATGGGCCCCGCGTAGGGGTAGGTGCTGGTGGAGGTGCTGCACGATTATGCGAACCCATCACCGCAGGCAGGCACAGTGATACGACACATTGGAGAGGCGTTCGAGCGCTGTCGTGCGTCTTCGGGCCCCGACTGGCGGCCACGCGGTGATGGGTGTGTCGCCTTCGGGGACGCACCGCCAGTTCCGCCCCGCTCGCTGCAACGACGCCTCACTGCCGAGCAGCGCCGGGCAATCGCCGTTGCGGTCAGTGAAGGCACTGCGCAGCGGATCCTGACGGACCGGTACGGCATCAGCGTCCGCGGCGTCGAACGCTTGGCCCGCGCCGCCCGGAACGCTTCCAGCGCTACTGCTCACCCACGAATCACCTGACACACTCAACCCTGAATTCTCAAACGCGGTCGAGCGACCGCGCGAGCGTCGCAGCGAGTTCGTCGTACGACGGGGCCATGCGCCGGATGGTCGCGGCCGCGTTGCCAGCGACAAGATCGAATTGCAGGCTTCCCGGATCGCGGGCCTGTCCGGCGGCGATCTTCGAGGCCCGGTCCTCGCCGAGCCGGGCCAGCAGGATCGCGGCGTCGTTCAGACGGCGCGCTCCGACCCGCACGGCGAAGTACACCAAGTGCCCGTGGAGATTCGGAGGCAGGCCCTGTTCGACCATCTGCGCCAGGCGTTCCATCCCGGTAGTCGTACCGACGGCTCCTGGCGGAGCCGCGGCGTCGAACTCATTGCGCAGGAGGCGCACCGCGTTCGGCAGCGACTCTCGGAAGGCGTCGTCGGTCGAGATGTCGCGGACCTTCACAAAGCGGCTGCGCATCACAGACGGCGGGTCGACCCAGCCCACCAGGTCCGCGCGCCACGCCTCTATGAACTTGTTCAGCGGCAAAGTGGCGTACGGGACCCCGTGCGGATCGTGCATGACTACCATGCCGTCATCGATCGCGATCACCACGACCCAGTGGTCGCCCCCAGCGCGCCTCGCATCTCCGGCTGATGCCGCAGCAGGTCCATTTCCACCGGACCGGACCGACCAAGACCGGACCCTCCGCCACGGCCTCACGCAGCAGCACGCGTGCGGTCATCCGGCGTCGGCGATGCGGGCGGCAACGCCCTCGAGGATGCAGGTGAGGCCGAACTCGAACGCGTTGTCGGTGCCCGTGTGGCCGAACGCGGCCACGGTGAGCGGGAAGTCGTCGCCGTGAGCGGCGAGGATGCCGTGGTTCGCGTCGATCATCTCGGCCTCGGTGGTGCCGTAGGCGCCGCCGGCCTGGAGGACGAGCGCGCGGACGTGGCCGCTGAGGAGCGCGACGACGTCGAGCCGCTGATCGGGCCCGAGCCCAGTGCCGTCGAGCGCGCCGAGCGCCGCTTCGAGCCAGCCGAGTTCGTTGGGGCCGAACACTCTCGGGCCGACCGCGGTGTAGGCGAGCCAGGGGTGCGGGGTGAAGCCGCGCCACGCGGCCTCGGTCCACTGCCGCAGGCCGGTCCGCCAGTCGCCGTCGAGTTCGGGCGGGGTGCCGAGGGCGGTGTCGGTCATGAGGGCGATCAGCTCGCCGCGGCCGGGGACGTGCCGGTAGAGGGCCATCTTGGCGCAGCCGAGGCCGTCGGCGAGGCGCTGCATGGTGACCGCTTCGAGGCCCGCATTGTCGGCGAGCGCGATCGCTTCGGCGGCGATCCGCTCCTTGCTCAACGCGGGCTTGGGCCCGCGCCGCGGGCCGTGGTCCTCCGGCCACAGGACCGCGGTGAAGGTGTCTGCCGTCACTCGCAGTTCTCCTCAAATGCTCCTTGACACAGTACTGTGTCCATCGTACGCTAATTAAACAGCGTCGTATGGACGCAATTAATGGAGGTGCGTCATGGCCGATTTCCGGATCCTCATCAGCGGCGCGAGCATCGCGGGCAACGCGGCCGCCTACTGGCTGCGCCGCTACGGCTGCGAGGTGACGGTCGTCGAGCGCGCGCCCGCGCTGCGGCCGGGCGGCCAGGCCGTCGACTTCAAAGGCGAGACGCACCGCAAGGTGCTGGAGCAGATGGGCGTTCTCGCCGACATCGAGCGCCGGCAGACCGGCAAGACCGACCTCAACGTGGTCGACGAGGAGAACCGCACACAGGCGGTCATCCCCGGCGAGTTCATCGGCGGCGACGTCGAGATCCTCCGCGGCGACCTGGCCGACATCCTCTACCAGCGCACGTCGCGCGGCTGCGAGTTCCTCTTCAACGACACGATCACCGCGCTGCGGGACACCGGTGCCGAGGTCGAGGTCGACTTCGAGCAGTCCTCGTCGCGGAGCTTCGACCTCGTCATCGGCGCGGACGGCCTCCACTCCCGCACCCGCCGCCTCGCGTTCGGCCCGGAGAAGGACTTCGTCGAGCACCTCGGCTACTACTACGCGGTCGCGGGCGCGAACACCGGCCACGGCGCCGCCGACGGCCGCGCCGTCGGGTACATGTACAACACGCCCGGGCGGCTGGCGCTGCTCGGCGGTTCGAAGGCGCCGGACATGTTCGTGTTCGCCTCGCCGGAGCTGGATCTCCCGCGCCGCGACGTGGCCGCGCAGCAGGCGCTGCTCCGCGAGCGGTACAGCGGCCTCGGCTGGAAGGTCCCGGAGATGCTCGACCGCCTCGGCATCGCGGGCGACTTCTACTTCGACTCGATCAGCCGGGTCCGCATGGACCGCTATACGAACGGGCGCGTCGCACTCGTCGGCGACTCGGCGTACGGCAACACGCTCGGCGGCTTCGGCACGGGCCTGGCGATCGTCGGCGGGTACGTGCTCGCGGGCGAGCTGGCGCGCGCCGGCTGGGAACACGCGGCGGCGTTCGCCGAGTACGACCAGGTGATGCACCGCTACGCGGGCATCGCGCGGAAGGGCAACGCGGGCCCGTTCATGGCCCCGGCGAGTCCGATGAAGATCAAGATGCGGAACTGGTCGTTCACCAATCCGCTCATGTTCAAGCTGATGATGAAGATGACCGACAGCTTCGCCACGAAGATCGACCTGCGCGACTACCCCGCGCCGCAAGCCGAATAGACGCGGTGGCGACGAAGTCCACTCACTTGACATGGCCGCCTCCTGGCGGGAGAGAGGCCGGTGATGTCGGAGCCGCCCGCTATCGGCCAGTCCTGCGGTTTGCCCTGGAGCAGCGTTCGGTGGAAGAGGCGTTGCCGGTCGGGGAAGAGCTCGGTGGCGGTCATGTCGACCGCGGTGGTGATGACGCCGGCCGACTCGAGCTGCTGGTCCTCTGCGGTCCAGCCCTTCTTGAGCGGACGCTCGCGAAGGGTCGTTTTGATCCCTGAGGCGATGCGTGCGTCGACCAATTTGGCCATGACGGCCTTGGCCGCGTCATAGGCGAGGCCGCCAAGGGTGGCGGTGGCGAGGGGTCGGTCACGATGCGGGCGTTCCCCAGAGCGGCGCAGGGGGAGCGTCCTCGCCGTACCTAGTGCCGCAGGCGGATATGTCCCCCGAACACCCTGACTGGACGCTGCCTCGGAGCCAGCTGGATGGTCTGAAGTCTGGGATTTTCGGTCACAGCCAGTGATAACCAAGCCCGGATCATTTGGTGCGGGGTGTAACCGTGTGCATGTCTGTTCGTGGAGGTACTGCACGCTTATGCGAACCCAAACCCCCAGCTAGACACCATGTTGAATCGACTTGCGGAGCCTCCCGAGCCCTGGAGCTCGGATTCGGGCCCCTCATGGGAGCCGTGCCCCGGCTGCGATCCTGCCTCTGACGATGCGCCGCCGGAGCCGCCGCGTCCGCTGAATCGTCGTCTCTCGTCTGAACAGCGCGAGGCCATTGTCATCGCGTATGGCAGTGGCATGCTGCAAAAGGACCTCGCACTCCAGTATGGTATCAGCGACCGAAGTGTCAAGCGCCTGATCGCGGGCGCTCGAAATTCCGGACGAGCGATCCGAAGCCGAGCGGTCTGACTTTGACAACCAAGAGAGTAGGTACGAGTTCGCCAGCAGGCATGGCGTGACCCTATGCCGCTGCCAATGCGGCCGCATCACCCCTCGGCCCCGCCTGATGCCAGTTCGTCCCGAAGTTCGTCGATGGCACGGTAGTGGTCGCGGGCGAGATCGGTCCTGACCGCCATGAGCTCGAGCAGCCGTGGCGCCTGCAGTGAGTCCATGTGGGACGGAATCCAATAGTCGACGGCGAGGCCGCACACGTGCCGCGCCCCGGTTCCATCCAGGGAGGAGTCACTGAACAGCGCGGCAAGTACGGCTCCGGCCGTCGGCTCCTCGATCCAGGTGTCCACCCAGGTCCGGGCCGTACTTCTCACCTCGGAGGCCTTCACTGGGTCCAGGTCGTCCCTGCCCAGGCAGGCGGTGATCATGCGGTGTGCGGATTTCCCGGCGCCGTGCTCGCGCAGGTAGGCCTCGGCCATGCCGAGCGCTCTGGACAGGCGGGCACCGGTCAGTTCCGGCCGCTTCAGCATGGCGATCACCGGACCGTGCGTATTGTTCTGTGCCCGCGGCCTTCCCTGCCACGCGAACACTGCGTCGAACAGCTTCTGCAGCGCATCCGGTTCCATTGCGGGGTAGGCGATGCAGTCCGCCAGCATGGTTCCTGCCGAAGTGGCCTGGGGGTGGGCCGCAACCCATTCGATGAGCACGGGCGCCAGCCGCGCCGCATGCTCGGGTGCCAGCTCCGGAACCTTCACCAGCGCGCGAATGACATGTCCGGCGACCGGTTCCCCGCCGAACTGCGCCAGCCACCGCAGTGCCCGCCTGCACACCTCGTGGCGCTGTGCGGTCGAGAGCCCCGCATACCCGGGGAGGCTGGTGAAGACATGCCCGGCGCCCTTCGAGGCCTCGTGTGCCGCAAGCCATTCCATGCAGTGGCGGATGATCACCTTGCGAAGCTCGGAGGGGGTGCAGTGACCGGGCATCCGCAGCAGCCTCCTAAGCACCCGGCCGGCGGCGGGCTTCCAGGCGTGCAGCGCCAGCCAGGCCAGCGCTTCCTCGGCGACCCGTCTCACCTGGTCGTCAGTCTGCCCACTGAGGTCCAGTAGTGGTGTGATCACCGCATCGGCCTTCGGCTCGGAGGCGAAGAAGCCGAGCCACTGCAGCGCCGCCGCGGTGACCTGTGGGGCCGGCCCGTCGCGCAGCAGCCGCGACAGCGGCCCGGCACCCTCCGGAACGGTCGCGCAGGCGGCGGCGTGGTGGACGGCGAACCGGTTCAGGTCGACTGGCTCCCCGTCGGGGCCGGGAAGCTCCCAGGGGTAAGGCGGCAGCTTGTCGAGGTGGCGCACGGACAGTGCGCAGTCCAACGCCCGCGCCAGGAGGTTCGGCGGCAGGTCGCTCCTCTGCAGGATCGCCTCGAATACGTACCGTGGGTCGGGGACATTCTGCCGGTGGGGATTGGACCTAGTCGCGACAAGCCCGGTGGAGAAAAGCTTCTCGAGCCACTGCTCGGAATGGCCGATGAGGACGGCGACGTGGCTGGGAGTCAGGTAGTGGACCTGGGCTAGCGGTCTCAGTACGAACGACACCTGGCGTAGGTTCGATTTGGTGTCCGAGCCGATCTCCGAGCGCAGCCAGTCGAGGGCATGCGCAAGGGTTTCCTGCTGCTGAGAGGGGTCGAGCAGGGGGTGGTCCACTAGGTGGCGTAGCACATGCCGGACCCGGCCGGCAGGGAAGCCGCGGGACAGCCAGTGCAATGCAGTGTCCAGGAACTTCTCGGCGCCGGGCAGTTCGAGCGGATCGTCTAGGACGGCCGTGAGAATGCTGGCGGCGTGCGGGCTGTCGGGGTTGGCGAGCAGCCATTCCCGGGCATGGCGCAGCGCCTCCGCTTGCACTTGGCCTCCAAGGGTATCGGTGCGGCGGAGCCGGGAGATCAGGAATCCGATGACCTGTGCCGCGGCCTCGCTGGAGTGATGGGACTCCAGCCACCGGAATGCATGGTCCTCAATGGGCGAGTATTCCTCCTGATGCCCGTGGTCCTCCTCGTCCTCCTCGTCCTCCTCGACGGAGGGCGGCTGTCGCGGTTCCGACTGCAGAGCCATGCGGAGCGCACCTGAGGCTTGCCACTCCGGGAGCTCGGGACGGGCGATCAGAGCCCGTAGCAGCCTCGGCTTCAAACCGGACTGCGGGTTATGGCCCATCCAGTCAAAGGCGATGTCGGCGGCCTCGCTCAGATGTCGGCGCGTCAGTGCTTTCAGTCCGATGAGGCCGATCAGTACGAGCGGTGGTCCCTGCTTCACCTTGGTGGCCAAGGAAGAGCCGGTCCAGAATCGCAGCCAGGAGAAGCACTGGCCGACCAGTCGCCGCTGCTGTCCGATGGTGAGGTCATCCCGCGACAGCAGCGGACGCATCACCAGATCGGCGCGTTCGTGTTCGCGGTGTGCTTCCAGCCAGTCGAGGGTGTAGGCGATGATCCTTCCTGACCGCTGCTCGTCCAGGCCCTTGATTCCGACGAGCTGCTGCATGGTGTCCAGCGACATCGACACCATTTCAGGGCCATCCCCTGACTCCTCTCGGCCGTGCACGGCGGTCAGCGCGTCCACAAGCTCGGGGATGCGGGCCTCACACGGCGAGGTGGCCAGTGCGGCCGCCTGCTTCTTCAGAAGCCGGAACACACCGCCGCGGAGGGCGTCGGTGGGGTGCCTGCCTGGTTCGGAGATGAAGGCGTGCGCCAGGGAGACCGCGTTCCGCACTCCGGCCGCATGCAATGTGCCGCGGCGGGCCAGCTTCGCCAGGATCGAGCAGAATTGCTCGTCGCTGCGGTTCGCCGACAGCCACTCCAGGCACCGCCGCGAGATCTCGGCCCGCGCCGGCGCGCTGCAGTGGTAGAATGTGACCGCTTTGGACCAGAACCGATTGTTGGCACTCATGCCGTGCGCATCCAGCCAGGTCAGGACGTGTGCGGCAACCTGGTCGGCCTGTCCTGGACTGAACTCGCTCACCGCGGGGCCGTCTCCCTTCCGCCGTCCCCTGGCGAATAGCGACTCCAGGATGTCCTTGGCAGTGCGGTCGGCGGGATGGGCGTCCAGCCACGTCAGGGCCTGCGATATGGCCCGCTCGGTCTGCGGCACTGATATCTCCTGTGCGGGCAGCCGGACCAGCTGCAGGATGAGCTGGTGGCTGCCCCGCTCGACTGCGTGGACGTCCAGCCAGCTCAACACGGCGTCGATCTTGTCGGGGCCGTTGCGGCTTCGGCGGATGAGCCGCTTGGCGATGTCGTATGCGACGTCTTCCGTCCCGTGGTGGGCGAACCAGCCGAGGACGTGGGCGTAGAGCCGGTTCGCGTCCTTCCGAGATAGGCCCGGCCGGTCCAGCATCGGCCGGATGACGAAGTGGGCGCTCAAGCTGCGATGGTGCCGGTCCAGCCAGGTGAGGGCGGCGGCGGTGGCCAGCGCGGAGCGGCCGCGCTGATTGGGCGACAGCACCAGCAGTTCGGGGATGATGAAGCTGGCCCGCTCGTGGTCGCCGTGCCGCCGCAGCCACTTCACGCTCGCGGCAGTGATCTGCTCGGTGTCATCCTTACGGATCATGGGTTGTTTCAGTAGCGCGGTGAGGGCGTAGTGCGCGTTGACCGACCTTGTCCAGTTCTGAAGCTGCTCCACCGCCCAGCTGCGGCTCATCTCGGCTACCGGGTCGTCGGGTCCCAGGACTTCCAACAGGGCGCTGAGCATTGCCGGGGCGCTCGGATGCGCGGGGTTGCGCTGCAGCCAATCTGATGCGGCCTGCGCCAACGAGTCCGGTACGGCAGATCCTGAAAGGGCGCGAAGGCTGTGCAGCAGTAGGATCCGGGCGGTCTGGTCGTTTCCAAGCTCGTCAAGCAGAGGGCTGCAGGTGGAGTCCCAGTGGTCGAGGAGTATGCCGTTCCAGGGCATGTGCGACACCAGGGCCGGGACTGTCGATGCCGCTTTGGCGGGATCGGCCTCCAGCAGTGCGGCGATATGCGAGGCGTTGTCCTGCCACCATGCGGCACAGGAACGGTCTACGGCGGCGGGCATCGCCCGGTCCTGGTGCTGGCTGCGTACCCGCGCGACCGCGGCGGTGACCTGATCGAGTTGGCCGATACGGGTAAGGAACCGGTCAAGGACTCGTGAGATCTCGGCGGTGGGGCGTGCCTGGCCGTCGGGGTTGAGGAAGCACTGCAGGAGCAGTTCGTCGGTTACCATGTCATGGACACAGTGGAGTAGATCGTCCTGTTCGGTCAGCCAGCCGTGTGCCCGGAGGCGGTCGACGGTGATCCTGGCTCGGTGGTTGCAGTCGTCCTGAGGCAGCGCCGCGCGCACCATTGCCTCGATCTCCTGCCGGGGCGCAGGGCATGCGACGGCCGCCACCGCCGCCGCGGTGCGCAGGTCGGCATCGGCATGCATGGTCAGCCCGCTTGCGGACAGGTGCTTCAAGAGCCATTCAGCGATGGGTGAGCCCGTCTGCCGGAACCGAGGCGGGACGGCCAGGTCACCGCCGCGTCGGTCCTTGAGGGCGTCGGCGACGAGGACCGCCAGGCCTGGGCGCCGCCCGCATAGCGCGGCGATGCCCTCGGCGTCCCAGCTGGGCACTTCGGCAGCCCGCGGGGCGATGGCCTTGATCGCGGCATCGCGTATCCGTGCCAGGTACTCATCGCCTCGCGGCAGCTCGAGTTCGACAGCGCGCTGCCGACCTGTGGCGTGCCAGTGCTCCAGCGCCGCAGGTCCGGCGGAGGCCAGCAGTCCCACCCGCATCCCCTGCCGGGACACCTCCTCTGCGAGCGTTCTGAGCCCGGCCGCAGAATCAGCCGACACATCGTCGGCGACCAGCAGCGCCTTGCCGGTACGGCACTTGGCGGCCACGGCGGCGACCTTACTTTCGGGGTCGCCCAGGTTGCCGGAGACCAAGAGGACGTCCCAGCCCTCCTGGTCGGCCAGCGCCGCGGTCTCCAGGCAGTAGCGGCTCTTCCCGGATCCCGCAGGGCCGGTGAACAGCTGGAAGCCGGTACCCGATGCGAAAGCGGAGAGCACTGTGGCGGGCGCGGCCCGGTGGTGCCCGCCCGGGGAAACAAACGGCAGCCGCTCCGGCACCAGATACGGCTCCTCTTCCCGCAGCCTGGCAATGGCGTCGCTGAAGGGTAGGACGCTGCTAGGCCAGGTGGGCATCGGCACGGCCTCTTGATGGCCGGGGCGCCGCGCCGCGACGGTGATCCCGCGGTCCTGCAAGACCTGAAGGATCCTGGACTCACGCAGCGCGCTCATGCTGATCGCCCGCAGCGAGGAACCCGACGGGAGGAAACCGGTGCACACGCCGACCACCGTGTTGGTGTCGCCGCTGACGACCGGGGCACCCGACAGGCCGCCCCACAGATTGAGTCCGGCGGCTCGGCTGGTGACCTCACCGAGGAAGATGCGCCGCAGCGACTCGAGTTCGGGTTGGCTGGAATCGATGGACAAGTCGAGCCGGTAGTCGTCCTCAAAGGAGGCTAGCTGGATCCGACCGGTCACCTGCTTGCGCTCGGAGATGTCGCCGTCCACGGCGAAGGCCGGGTAGCCGGCAGTGGCGTAAGGCATGCTGGTGAAGCCGCCCTTGAGGATCTCCTCCAGCGCCACCGGCGATCCGACCAACGGAACCGGTGCCTCAAGGACCGCCACTGCGATGTCTGCGAGATCGTCGTCGGCCTGTACAAACCGCTCGTGCCGGTAGATGCGGCGGATGGGCAGCCAGCCGGTATCCGGCAGCTTCACCGAGTAGCTTCCGTCCTCGATGTCGAAGTTGTGAGCACAGGTGAGGACCAGGTCGTCGTGGATCAGGAGCCCCGTGCCCCGGAACCGAGTCTGGCCGCTGTCGGTGCGGCGCACTTTGACGATGAAGTCAGAGGGGCGGTGGGGCATCGCTGGCGTTCCTTCCATCAAAGACGACGGGGCGGCCTCGGGTCGGGTGTTGTGCGGTCAGTCTGCGCGGCGCCCGTCGGCGTGGATCCGAACTGGCCCACCTGCGCTGGTCTCCGGACTCAGCTCGATGCTGAGGGTCTGGGTGACCACCGACTCGCGGCTTGCCTTAGCGTCGCCGGAAAGCACCCAGACCTTTAGGCCGCCGGCGGCCTCGGTGCCCTTAGTCAGGCCGACCTGCACCTCCAAGTTGATCCGCTCGACAGTGAACCGCACCGCCTGCCCTTCTGCCTCGGCCATGGCCTCGGTGATCTGGCTGCGGATGGTCCTTAGCGCTTCCTTCAGTTCGATCTGCATGCTTCGATCCTAGCCACAGCGGGCAATGTGACTCAGCCTCAGTTAGTCTGCGGTTCAACATTATTGATGGAATCCAATGAGGAGATGTATCCGTTCACCTGCGAAAATGCGTGCGCTAGACGGGTGCGCGCTGACCTTGGTCGGGGCTTGCCGACCACCGGCCGGGGCAGCTTGCCCTCCACCCCGGCCTCGGCCTGCAACGCCGCCGAGCGCCAACTTCAGCTCGATCGCGTCAATGCGCAACCCCGACCCAGTGTCACGCTCGGTCTGGGCCAACAGGAGTTCTTCACGCAGGCTCGCCAACGCTTTACGAAGGGGCAGAGCAGATGTTATGACACAGCAGCCTACCGAAACTGCTCCCTGCCGTGGGTCCCCCAACCAGTCGGAAACCTGACAATACGCCGATCGCCAGCAAGCCAGGAACGCCACCTGAGAAACATGCACAAGCGAGCACAAGTGGACCTCAACGCGACCCGAGCCGACATCAGGGCCGCGTGGGGCAGGAGCACCAGGAAGCCGATCGCCTGTGAATGGGAGCCGGTCACAGGCGATCACAAACGGTCACATGGGCCCCGTGTGGAGGTAGATGGTGGTGGTCGATACTGGGATCGAACCAGTGACCCCTCGCGTGTGAAGCGAGTGCTCTCCCGCTGAGCTAATCGACCGGGACGGGGTAGAACTCTACCGGAGGTGCTGGCGGCGTGCCGCAGTGGGGGTCTGGTGGTACCGGCGGTCACAGTGGGGTAGGGGATTTCGGTGTGACCTTCGTCTTGACAAGGGGATGTTCAGTCGATAGCCTTCGATTCGTTAAATCGTTTCAATTGAGGTTGGTCGGTCGCGTGGCCCCCGCTCGCCACCTCGGCGCGCTTCGACCGGCTTCGCACGAACCCAAGGAGCCCCTTCAATGAGCAGTCCCCCCAAGAAACGCACTCGCATTGCGGCGGTGTCCCTGGCCGCCGCCGTTGCCGGTTCGGGGGTCGCCGTCGCCGCTCAGGCACACGGCGGGTCCCACGGTGACGAAGGCGGCGGCATCCAGCTCGAGGACCTCGATCGGGGTCTGGTCGCGGCGACCACCGACGATGGGGTGTTCCTCAGCTGGCGTCTGCTTGCTGATGAAGTGTCCGGTTATAACGATTCAGGCCTGACTGGAGCCGACTTCAACGTGTATCGGGATGGCGAGCTCATCGCCTCTGTTGCCGATAGCACGAACTACCTGGACGCCGACGGCGCAGGCGAGTCCGAGTACCAGGTCGTCGCGGTCGTCGACGGCGAGGAGGTCGACTTCTCGGACTCGGTGAGTCCGTGGTCGGAGTCCTACCTCGACATTCCGTTGCGGAAGCCCGCCGACGGCGTCACGCCCGCCGGTGAGGAGTACACCTATTCGGCCAACGACGCCAGCGTCGGCGATCTCGACGGGGACGGCGACTACGAGTACATCGTCAAGTGGGACCCGTCCAATTCCAAGGACGTCTCGCAGGTCGGCTACACCGGTTCTGTCTATCTCGACGCCTACACGCTCGAGGGCGAGCTGCTGTGGCGCATCGACATGGGCGTCAACATCCGGGCGGGGGCGCACTACACGCAGTTCGACGTCTTCGACTTCGACGGCGACGGTGTCAGCGAGGTCATGGTGAAGACCGCGCCTGGCACCAAGTCCATCTCGTATGTGGAGGACGAGGAGCGGTACATCACGCTGCCCGAGGACGACGTGGAGGCCGGTGTCACCAATGAGGATGACTATCGGCTTTCCGCCGAGGGCTACTACGACCACTTGGTCGGCATGTTCATGGGCTGGTCCGAGCACCCCGAGGTCGCGGGCGGTGACTGGCCCGCGAC
>NZ_AXWO01000039.1:28218-31601 GCF_000482705.1 Glycomyces arizonensis DSM 44726
CGCCGGTCGTGGCGGCCAGGGTGACGGTGTTGGTGCCCGCGGCCAGGCCCACGGTGATCGTCTCGGTGTCCCAGGTCGTCCATGCGCCGGTGGGCGCGAGCGTGAGCGAGCCGGCCGAGGATCCGTTCACCGACACGTTCGCGCTTCGGTTGCTCGTGCCGCCGTTGGCGAAGCCCACTTCGAGTTCTGCCGTGGCTGCGCTGTCGGTCTCGATCGTGAACGAGAGGGTCGCGCCTGTCGCGTTCTCCGAGTTGCAGAACCCGGTCCCGGAATAGCCCGCGTGATTGCTGTCGATCGTGCCATCGCAGTCAGCCGGCGAATTCTCGGCCTCGAAGCGGACCAGCGAGGCCTCGCCGCCGGCCGTGTCGGCCTCGATGTAGTCGAGGTTCGCCAGCCCGTTCTCGGTGGTGGCGGTGAGCTGGATCGTGTTCGTCCCCGCGTTCACCGGAACGGCCACGGTCTGGGTCTCCCAGGTGGTCCACGCGCCCGTCGGCGCGAAGGCGGCCTCGGTCTCGGTCGTGCCGTTGACGGTGATGTCGCCGGGCCGGTCGCCCGTGCCGCCGTTGGCGTACCGGAGGGCGAGGGTCGCCGTTCCGGCCGTGTCGGCGTCGATCGTGAACGTCGCGGTGGCACCTGTGGCGTTCTCGGAGTTGCAGAAGCCGCTGCCGGAGTATCCGGTGTGATTGCTGTCGATCGTGCCGTCGCAGGCGGCCGGGGAGTCCTCGGCCTCGTAGCGGACGGTCGCCGCGTGGGCCGTCTGCAGTGCCACCGCGGTCGCCGCGATAGCGACCGCGCCGGTCACTCCGGCGATGATTACCGCTCTCGCTCTTCTTCGTCGCAACATGTCAGTCTTTCTCCTCCACGAGGGCTTGCAGAAATGCAAGCGTTTGCCGGACGCGCCGAACGCGGGCACGGGTGGCCGAGGCGCTTCGCGCCGCTTGGGAATTCGCATCGCCGAATGGCGTGGAAGGGTCTCCACGATATACGCGTCGATGCGGTCGAAGGAATGGTGGAACATCTCTCATGCGGTCTTATAGGGAGTCCTCTTGAACACTCGAGAAAGCGCCGTTCCGTATGAGGAATGTGAAGTCTGTATGTCTTATGTGGTGGATCATTTCCTCTTCCAGGTGCCGGGCATGGAAGCATGTGCCGCGGAATGAGGCGGCGCATAAGGAAATTTTCGGAAACGATATTGAGATATCTCGATGCTAGGATGCTAATCATGAAGTAGTTTCGAAGTCAAGGCGGGACGCTGAGAAACTTTTGGAAACTTTGTGGCGATGCCGCGTCCGCCGAGAGCGGGGCGGGTGGTGGTTCGCGACGCGGTCGCGCAGGTGAGACGGTCTGAAAGTAGGAGCCTGTCTCTGTTGCCGTGCTCGGTGATCGCCTGGCACGAGAAGACTTTCGTAGATTTGCATGGGGCAATGGGTTGACACGACGTCGTCTGCTCGTTAGTCTACGACGGATTAAATCGTTTCAAACGAGGCAGGTCCGTCGGTGTGCCATGTGTTCGAACCCGACGCGCTCCCCCCGGTGGCCTCGTGCGACGGTAAGGAGTTCCCTCGATGAGTTCCCCTCCGGTCTTCAAACGGCTCGCCCCGCTCTCCTTGGTGGCCGTATTCGCAGGTGCGGGCGTCGTGAGTCCGCAGGCCGCGTCCGCCGACACCGGCTCCGGCGACGTTGGGGGCTCCGGCGTCCAGCTCGAGAACCTCGACCGCGGTCTGGTCGCGGCGACCACCGACGACGGCGTGTATCTCAGCTGGCGCCTGCTTGCCGATGAAGTGTCCGGTTATAACGATTCAGGTCTGACCGGCGCCGACTTCAACGTCTACAAGGGCGATGCTCTGCTGGCCACGGTCGCCGACAGCACCAACTACCTCGACACCGAGGGCGACGGCACCGCCGAATACCGGGTGGCCGCGGTCGTCGACGGCGAGGAGGTCGACTTCTCCGATTCGGTGAGCCCGTGGTCGGAGTCCTATCTCGACATTCCGTTGCGGAAGCCCGCCGACGGCGTCACGCCCGCCGGGCAGTCCTACACATACGAGGCCAACGACATCAGCCCCGGCGATCTCGACGGGGACGGCGACTACGAGTACGTCGTCAAGTGGGACCCCGACAATTCCAAGGACGTCTCGCAGGTCGGCTACACCGGTTCTGTCTATCTCGACGCCTACACGCTCGAGGGCGAATTGCTGTGGCGCATCGACATGGGCGTCAACATCCGCGCCGGTGCCCACTACACGCAGTTCGACGTCTTCGACTTCGACGGCGACGGTGTCAGCGAGGTCATGGTGAAGACCGCCCCTGGCACCAAGTCCACCTCTTACGTGGAGGGCGAGGAAGCCTTCATCACCCTGCCCGAGGACGATGTCGAGGCCGGTGTCACCAATGAGGATGACTACCGGCTTTCCGCCGAGGGCTACTACGACCACTTGGTCGGCATGTTCATGGGCTGGTCCGAGCACCCCGAGGTCGCGGGCGGTGACTGGCCCGCGACCATCGAGGCCGCGCTCGGCGCCGATGACCAGTTCGACTTCGCCTATCCGTTGTCCCGAGCGGACGCGGAGACCCTGGCCGACTACTTCATCGACGTCTACGCGCCCTCGCGTTCGAGCCGCAACAAGCTCCGCGAGTTCGAGGGCTTCATCCTCTCCGGTCCCGAGTACCTGACCGTGTTCGACGGTTCGACCGGTCTGGAGGCCGAGACGATCGACTTCCCAGTCCAGCGCGACGACGACGGCCTGATGTGGGGCGACTACGCCATGTCCCGGATCGAACCGGGCAACCGCGTCGACCGCTTCCTGTCGAACGTGGCCTACCTGGACGGCGAGCACCCGTCGGCGATCTTCGCCCGCGGCTACTACACGCGCACCACGATCGCGGCCTACGACTGGGACGGCGAGCACCTGACCCAGCGCTGGCTCGCCGACTCCGGCCACGCGCCGATGTCCAACCCGTTCAACGACGGGCCGCACGGCGTCGAGGGCCCCGACCCCGAGTGGGGCACGCTCACCACGCAGGGCTTCCACTCCATGAGCGCCGCCGACGTCGACGGCGACGGCAAGCAGGAGATCGTCTACGGCTCCGCCACGCTCGACGACGACGGCTCGCTGCTGTACTCCTCGTACGACACGATGCCGCCCGAATCGGCCAATCCCGGGGCCTACGCCAAGCTCGGCCACGGCGACGCCATGCACGTCGGCGACTTCGACCCGAACAATGAGGGCCTGGAGATCTTCACCGTCCACGAGGGCGGCGTCTGGGCGCCGTACGGCTACGCCATGCGCGACGCGGCGACCGGCGAGATCCTGTGGGGCGGCTACACCGGCCGCGACACCGGACGCGGCATGGTCGGCGACATCGACCCGGACAGCCCCGGC
>NZ_AXWO01000040.1 GCF_000482705.1 Glycomyces arizonensis DSM 44726
CTACCACTACTACGACGCCGACAACTACGGCCGCGGAACGCTCGACATTCGACGCTTGACCTTCGCGAACGGCTGGCCGATCTTCGACGCGCCCCTGGGCAGGACCGACGCGGTCCTGCAGGTGCGGCACTCGAACCTGTGCGCCGACGTCTGGTCCCAAAGCACCGAGCCCGCAGCCGCGGTCAACCAGGGCACCTGCAACGGCGGCGACAACCAGCTCTGGCAGGTCACCCGCGACGGCGACGTCTACCAGTTCCAAGCCACCCATTCCGGCCAATGCCTGGAGATCTACGGCGCCTCGACCACCCAAGGGGCGACGGCGAACCAGTGGCCCTGCAACCGCGGCGACAACCAACTCTGGCTCATGGGCTGACCACGCCCGCATTCGCGACAGCGAGGAGCACGACCCCCGCGGCCGCGGCCGGACACCGACCCGAACGGTGCCCGGCCGCGGCCCTCCCGTTCAGACGGTTCAGGACCCGTGCGCGGCGCGGTAGGTCTCGTCGGTGACCTTGTCGCCCCAGGTCGTCTCCGGTCCGGCATCGGGCCCCGGGCTCTCCCACATGGCCAGGTGGGTCATGAACCGGTCGGGCGCGGCCCCGTGCCAATGCTCCTCACCCGGCGGCGTGTACACCGTCTGGCCGGCGTGCGCCTTGAGCACGGTGCCGTCGCGGGTGCCGATCAGGGCGATCCCGGCGACGATGTGGAGGGTCTGGCCCATCGCGTGCGAGTGCCAGTCGGTGCGCGCGCACGGTGCGAAGCGGACCCAGTTCGCCCGCATCCGGGAAGGCTCGTCACCGGCCATGATGACGTCCCACCAGACGTCGCCGGTGAACCATTCGGCCGGGGCCTTGCTGGTCGGTTGCGGCTCAATGAACTCCATGACCTCTCCCTACGGTCGCAGCAATACTTTGACGGCGCGGCGCTCGTCCATCGCCCGGTACCCCTCGGCGACTTGGGCCAAGGGCAGCTCGAGGTCGAAGACCTTGCCCGGGTCGATCTCGCGGCGCCAGACGAGGTCGATCAGCTCCGGCAGGAACCGGCGCACGGGGGCCGGTCCGCCGTGGAGGTGGACGCCGGAGAAGAACAGCTCCTCACCCGGCAACGTCACGTCGTGGGCGACGCCGACGTAGCCGACGTGCCCGCCCGGGCGCGCGGAGCGGATCGCCTGGAGCATCGACTCCTGCGTCCCGACCGCTTCGATGACCGAATGGGCGCCGAGGCCGTCGGTGAGCGCCTTGACCCTCTCGACCCCCGCGTCGCCCCGTTCGGTGACGATGTCCGTGGCACCGAACTCGACTGCGAGCCGCTGGCGGTCCTCATGCCGGGACATGGCGATGACGTGTTCGGCGCCCATCTGCCGCGCCGAGAGCACGCCCAAGAGGCCGACCGCGCCGTCGCCGACGACCACGACGGTCTTCCCGGGGCCGGCCTGCGTGGCGTCGGCGGCGAACCAGCCGGTGCCGAGCACGTCGGAGGCCGCGAGCAGGGACGGGACAAGATCGGCGTCCGGTGTGCCGGGCGTGGCGACCAGGGTGCCGTCGGCCTGTGGAACGCGCAGGTACTCCGACTGGGCGCCCAGCGGATCGATCCATTCGCGTTCCACGCAGTGCGACTGGTACCCCGCCTGGCAGATCGCGCAGGTGTTGTCCGAGGCCGCGAAGGAGCCGACGACGAACTGGCCGGGCATGATGTCTCGGACGGCGTCGCCCACGGCCACGACCTCACCGACGTATTCATGCCCGATCGGCATCGGCGCGGCGACGTCCTGGACGCCCCGGTAGGGCCACAGGTCCGACCCGCACACGCAGGTGGCCGCGACGCGGATGACCGCATCGGTGGGCAGGAGGACGGCCGGGTCCTTCCGCGCTTCGAAGCGGACGTCCCCGGGGGCGTGCATGATCGTTCCTCGCATGGTGCTCTTCCTGTCTGCAGGTCGACTCCTCCCATCCAAACAGAGTTCGGAGCGGTCGGGGGCGCCTTGTCGTAAGCGGTACCGGCAGGGCACCCCTCACCGGTCGGAGCGGCCGTAGCCTGGATCGATGGACCACCATGCGCGGCTCGAACGCGGGAACCTCGCCGGGGCCTTCGCCGAGGCCGTCCCCGCCCCTACCCAGTCCGAACCGGCCGGGGAACGCCGACCGACGCGGACGGTCAGGACTGGGTGCGCGGCTGTTCACTGGCCCGGTCCGCGTTCACGGCGGACTCACTCGCCCACCATGAGGCGAGCAGCCGCAGGGCCTCCTCGGAGGCCGAGCCGGGTTCGGCGGTGTAAAGGGTCAGGGTCAGACCCGGCTCGGCCGCCATCTCGAAGCCCTCGTACGCGACGGTCAACTCTCCGACGACCGGGTGGCGGAAGGTTTTGAACCCGGTGCCGTGATGGCGGACGTCGTGGGCCGACCAGCGGCCAGCGAACTCCTCGCTGCGCGTGCACAACTCACCGACCAGGTCGTGCAGGTCCTTGTTGCGCGGATCGCGCGCGGCCTCGCTGCGCAGGATCTGTGCGACCACGTCGACGGCGCCGTCCCAGTCGGGATGGAACTCGCGGGCGCGGGCGTCCAGCACCGTGAACCGGGCCAGATTCGGGCCCGAGCCGGGCATGTCGTACACGTCCTTGTAGAACGCTCGCGCGAGCGGATTCGCCGCGAGCAGGTCCATGCGGCCGTTACGCACGAACGCCGGACCGGCGGTGACCGCGTCCAGCGCCCATTGCAGGCTCCGGTGCGGGGTCCACTGAGCGGTGCCGCGCCGCCGCGGCGGGCGGGCGACGGGGCTGGCGGCTTGGGCGAGGTCGAACAGGTGGGCGCGCTCGGCTTCGTCGAGTCGCAGCGCCTTCGCGACGGCGTCGAGGACTTCGGGGGAGGCGCCGGCGATCGCACCGCGCTCCAATCGGGTGTAGTACTCCACGCTCACGTTCGCCAGCAGTGCGACCTCGCCGCGGCGCAGCCCGGGCACACGCCGCCTCGGCCCCGGCGGCAGCCCGACGTCGTCGGGCCGCACTCGGGCACGCCGCGAGGTCAGGAACTCGCGCACTTCCACCCGGTTGTCCATCCCTCCACACTACGATGCCCCCGGCCGCGCAGGGGGTCCCTCCGCGTACCTCCCACCAGCGGGACTCCCGCGCCACCGCGGCCCGTGGTCTGGTGGACGGAGGAGCGCGCCCGCTCCGCCACCAGCGACAGATAGAGCGTGACCACCATGACCGTCGATACCCTGCACCGCGCCCCGGTCCCGAAGACCCCGGCACGGCGGCGGGCCCTCGTCTACCTGCTGGGGGCCGGCACCTTCCTGATGGGCACCACCGAGTTCCTCGTGGCAGGCCTCCTTCCCGAGATCGCCGCCGATCTCAGTGTCACGGTCGCCTCGGCAGGTTTGACGATCACCGTGTTCGCCATCGGCATGATCGTCGGCACACCGCTGATGGCCGTCGCCACCCTGCGTCTGCCCCGGCGGATCGCGCTTGCCGTGTCGCTACTGGTATTCGCCGCCGGGCACCTTGTGGTCGCCGCGGCGTCGGACTTCACGCTCATCCTTGCAGCCCGGTTCGCCACCGCGTTGGCGACCGGGGCGTTCTGGGCCGTGGCCGCGGTGGTCGCGGCCCGCGCCGCCGGGCCGGCCGCGAGCTCGCGCGCGCTCGGCGTCGTCCTCGGCGGCGGGATGCTCGCCAACGTCCTCGGCGTACCGCTCGGCGCGCTCACGGGCCAGAGCATCGGCTGGAGGGGACCGTTCTGGGTCCTCGCGGTGCTCGCCGTCGCCGGTGCGGCGGCGGTGTACCGGTTTGTGCCCGCCGACCGGAGCGGGGAACCGGCGCCGTCGGTCCGTGCCGAGCTGGCGAGCCTGCGCGACACCCGCGTGTGGCTGGTGTTCGCCTCCGCTGCGATCGTGTGCGGATCGTCGCTGGCCGCCTATAGCTTCATCGCGCCGTTGCTGACCGAGAGCACGGGCCTGGCGCCCTCGGCGATCCCGCTCGTCCTCGTCGTCTACGGCCTCGGCGCGCTGGTCGGGTCCTTCGGCGGCGGGAGTCTCGGCGCCCGGCGGCCCTTCGCGCTCATGTTCACCGCGGCCGCGGCGACATTCACCGTCCTGAGCCTGCTCAGCATCTTTTCTCATATACCGATCGCCGCGGTGGTGCTCATCGGGCTCCTCGGCCTGTTCGGGATGGCCACTAACCCTGTCCTGATCGGCAAGGCCGTCCAATACGCCGACCGAGCCCCGACCCTCGCCTCCGCGCTGAGCACCTCGGCGTTCAACTTCGGGACCGCCGTCGGCTCATGGTTCGCCGGCATGGCCCTCGAGACCGCACTCGGCGCGACCGGGCCGATCCTGGTCGGCACCGCCATCGCCGCGCTCTACTTCCTGCCCCTGGGACTGCTCGCCGCCCGCGATTGACCCGGCAGCTCAGGCTAACCGCATCGGCCCCGACGTGGGATGCCTTGCGAGTACCTGCATCGAGAAGATATCCCGACACAGGTCAACGCGTGATTCTCTGGGGTAGGGGACGAACCCGTGACCGAAACCGACTGATCCGCCGAGGAGTCACATGAAACGCTTCGCCGCCGCTCGCGCGCTGATGGTCCTGTTCACCCTCGCCGCGTGCACGAGTTCGACCGGTGATGGCGAGGGCACCGCATCCGAACCAGAAACAACCGACGAAGACTCGGCCCCGACCGGCGCGACCGGAAGTGAGACCGGTGCGGTGACCGGCGATGTCGTCGGCACGGTCGTCAGGTTCACCTCAGACGCAACCTCGGTCGACGTGACGATCGGCGAGGAAAGTCCCGCCGCCCGGGACTTCCTGTCGATGCTGCCGCTCACGATCGGCGTCCAGGAGTTCAACGGGCGCGAGAAGATCAGCTACCTGCCTCGCGAGCTGGCGTACGAGGGCTCTCCGGGTTCCGATCCCGAGGACGGCGACTTGATCTATTTCGTCCCTTGGGGGAATCTCGGCTTCTACTACGACACCGAGGGCGTCGGCTACTCCGACCAAACCCTCCACATCGGCACGTTCGACGCCTCTCTCGACAAGCTCGAGCGGCTCGAGGGCGAGGACATCACCGTCGAGATCGTCGAATGACGGCGACAGGACGACTACGCAAGGAGCAACGACCGGCATGAGGGAACAGCGCGAATCCGGCCTCCCCATCGACCGAAGCGGCCCGCTCAAGGCCGCCGGGGTGGGCGCCGCCGCCGTCGGCGCGGCCTCGCTGACGCCGCCTGGATCAACCCACCTCAACCGGAGGCACCACGCACGACCATCGACCTCGTGTTGGCAACGCGACCGAAAAGCCTGACTCACGGAGGTTGACAGGTACCGGACACGGACTGCCGGTTCGATCGCGCGCCCGCGCGCTGAAATCCACGAAATCATCGCCCGCTATGCCGAGCCCGGAAATTCGGGCGAGGCCACCTGGGGACTTCACCCCAAATTGGGGACACCGTTTCAGTTGGTTGATGGGACTGTATCGAGTTGGCGTTCGAGGTTGATCTCCCGCATTTTCTTGGTGAGTTTTTCCTTGGGCCAGTTCAGGTCGCCGACGAGTTCGAGGTAGGCGTCCTCGCGGCTGTCCAACCGTGTCATCTCGGTTCGGAGGCGCTGGCGGAGTGCCTTGGTGGTCGAGAGCTGGGCGTCGAGCGCTTCGCGGAGGGCGGCGCGGACTTCGGCGCGCTCGGTCTCGGTGACGGCGATGGTCGCGCAGTGGGCTTCGACGGCGTGTTCGATGACGGTGAGGCGGAACCGGGGGAGGTCGCATTCGCCCCCTTGGCGGTTGATACAGCGGTAGTAGAAGTGCGGGCGGCCGTCCTGAGAGCGGGCGGGTTCGAAGACGCGGCGGCCCTCGCAGCGTGCGCACCACATCAGGCCCTTGAGGTAGTGCTTCCAGGTTTGGTCGCGGGTGCCCCGGTGTCGTCTGGCGAGGACGTCCTGGACCTGTGCGAACAGTTCGGGTTCGATCAGTGGCCGGTGATGGCGGCGTCCCATTCATTGCGGAAGATGCGGTTGCAGCGGTACATGATGACCGCGTCGATGTCGCCTGACTCGGCGACCCGCTTCGAGAGCTTCTGGAATACCGGGCGCTTGGTGACCGAGGTGCCGCTGTTGCCGGGTTCGAGGTACTCGTCGACGACGTCGTAGCCGTAGCGGTCGGCGGTAGTGTGGCAGTCGGTGCGCTGGGTCTGTATCGAGTTGCCGTCGGGGTCGTAGTCGGTCTCCAACTGCTTCTTGGTGGAGACGCGGTAGTAGGCGAGGGCGCGGAGGCAGGGCGTAAGCAAAGTCGGTTCGGGTTTTGTTTCCGCTGGTGTTGGCCGCAGCTGGAGCAACGGTTCCCTCGTTGAAGACGATGGATGAGGTCTGTCGTCAGGAGGAGACCGTTGCGGGACAAGACTCTCACGCTCGATGTTTGGTGGGCTGATTTCGCCGGGCATGTCGCGCGGATTCCCGACCCCAGGTCGAGTCGCGGGGTGCGGCACCCGTTCGGAGCGACGGTGGCCCTGGCCTGCGCGGCGATGCTGGCGGGCCGGAACTCGATCGCGGCGATCGAGCGGTGGGCGCGGGACGCGCCGCAGGCGGTCCTCGCGGCTGTCGGCGCCAGGAAGGTCAACGGGCCGTTGGGCGACCAGTACGGGAACGAGGAAGGTGGCGTCAGGGGGATGTCGGCTCAGCGCGCTCGAGCAGACCGTGCATTCTCATCCAGCTCACGAAGGAGTCGAACCAGTCGGTGCTGGTCGTCTCCTTCGGATACATACCGAACCCGTGCCCGCCCTGCTCGTAGAAGTGGAGCTCCACGGGCCGCCCGGCAGCGCGCCAGCTCTCGACAAGGGGGAACCCGCTCGGGTCCATCAGCCCATCGTCTGCGGCAAGTGCGATGAACAGCGGCGGCGCGTCCTCGGGTACCTCGAACGCCGCGAGCGGACCGTAGATATCGCCGATGAATGCCGGGTTCGCATCCTCACCGACAAGGGCGGTGGCGACGGTAAGCATGGCACCGGCGGAGAAGCCGACCATGCCGACGCGCTCGGGATCGATCGTCCACTCGGTCGCTCGGCTGCGCACGAGCGCGAACGCTGCGCGGGCGTCGGCGATCTGAGGGTCCAGGGCGCGGAGCGCGGTGGCTGGGTCATGCCGATCCGATGGGCGCGGTCCGGCCAGCATCGCCCTGATCGCCGCGGCGAAGTCGTCAAGACCTTCCGGGGTCGGCTTGAGCCGGTACTTCAGCACGAAGGCGGCAACGCCGCGGTTCGCGAGCGCGCGCGCAACGTCCCAGCCCTCGTTCTCCATGGACAGGGACATGAATCCTCCGCCCGGAGCCACGATCACGGCGGTGCCCGTGGCCTTGGCCGGATCCGGCAGGAAAGGAGTGAGCGTGGCGGTGCTGACGTTGCGAGCGAACATGCTGCCGTACTCGCTGTGCCATGCCTCTGGTGCCGAAGCCTCCGGCAGCTGTCCGGTTCCGAGCTCGATCGCGTCGGGCTGGGCGGGGATCTCGATCGGCGTCATCCCGTGCCGCTCGGGCGCCGCGGGTGCGTCGCTGGTGGCCGAGGCCGTGGTCATAAGCTCTCCGTTCGGGCGATGCGCCAAGAGACGCGATGTCCTTGCTCGGCGCTGAGCATAGCCGGTACGCGCCAGTAGTGACCAGTCTCTCGGTCGCCACGCCGCCACGTGCGATCGCGCGGTCGACGCCCTGGCCGCCGAACGTCGCCAAGGCGGCACAGGCACTGCATCCCGTGAAATATCCCCAGGGAGCTTCGTCCTTGGAGGGGGACACCTCGATCGCTGGGCCGGTAGGCTCGGCTGCAAGGAGCGATCAAGGTGGCCTCAGGCAGCGTCCCAGGCCGTGATGGAGCAGCGAGTTCGTGAACTGGAGCGAGAGAACGCCCGCCTGCGGGCCGAGCGGGAGATCCTGAAGAAGGCGTTCCCGGTTTTTCTCGATCCGACGACCTGAGCGAGTGCTACGGGTTCGTCGAGGAGCACCGCGAGGTCTGGCCGGTCGCATGGATATGCGCGACGCTGGGCCTGACGCGCTCGAAGTACTACCGGTGGAGAAACATCAAGGACGCTCGCCGTGCCCGCAAGGAGGCCGACGCGGCCTTGTTCGAGCACATCGTGCGGGTCTGGAAGACGTCGAAGGAGCGGTACGGCTCGCCGCGCGTCACCGTCGAGCTGCGGCGTGAGGGCATGGCCGTCAACGAGAAGCGTGTGGCCCGCCTGATGCGGGAGGGCGGGCTGGAGGGCCGGGCCTGGAAGCCGAAGTGGCCGGTCACGACCGTTGCCGACCCCGAGGCCGCCGCGGTGCCCGACCGGCTGCGTCGGAACTTCACCGCCGATCATGTGGGCGAGAAGTACGTCTCCGACCTCACCTACCTGCCGCTCGCGGACGGGTCGTTCCTGTACTTGACGACGGCGATTGACCTGTGCTCGCGGCGGGTCGCCGGCTGGACGATCACCGACCACATGCGGGCTGAAGCCGTTGTCGACGCCTTCGAAGCCGTCCGGCGGCTTCGCGGCACGCTGGACGGGGTTATTGCGCACTCGAACAACGGGCCTCAGTATGCGTCGCTCCTGTTCAGACAGTTCTGCGAGGCCAACGGAGTCCTCCGCTCGCGCGGCGCGGTCGGCACCTCGGCCGACTGTCAGGATGATGGGGTCGGTCCCGGCGGGGACCGGAAGTCCTGTTCCACTGGTCTGACCCGTGACACTCAACTGGCGACTTGACAACTATAGGAGCGTCAACGCCCTCGCCGAGAGCTTCCACGCCTCGCTCAAACGCGAGCTCGTCGGCTCCGGCGGCGGTTCGCCGACGCCGACACCGCCCGCTTGGAGGTGTTCTCGTACCTGAACTGGTTCAATCTCAAGAGACGACATTCGCACTCGGCTACGGCTCACCGGTCGAGTACGAACAGCGACTCGCTACAGTCCCATCAACCGTTTGAACGGTGTCCCCTTTTCGGGGTGAACTCCCGAGGTCGCAGCACGGCTTGGCCCCCGAACATGACCACCCCTTGGTTGCGATGTCCGTCCTGACCCACCGACAGCCGCACCGAACACGCTGCCCAGTCCTGTTCACGGGGCACTTGAAAATCAAGTCAGGGTGGCCAGCGCGTTCGTTTGTCATACCAGGCGAAACGAGCGAGTCTCATGCAAGACTCGCTCGTCAGGACCGATTCACCGAATCGGGACCGGAAACCCTCCTATCGGAGGCTCCATTGCTGATTGCTGCCACCGTGGCAGGTCCACAGGTGGACCGTGGAGCCGTTGGCGGTCGCGTAGGCGCTGACGTCCAGGCACAGCCCGGAGTGGGCCGAGGTGATCGTCCCGTCGCCGTTCACGTTCCACTGCTGGTTGACGCCGCCGGTGCAGTTCCAGGTGACCACCGCCGTGCCGTTGTCCGTGCCGAAGTTGTAGGCGTCCAGGCATCGTCGATCATCTCCGGAGTACACCGTCAGCTCCCCCGCCTCGTTGTAGGTCCACTGCTGGTTGGCTCCGCCCCAGCAGTCCCAGATCTGCAGCCGCGCGCCGGGCTCGGTCGTCGCATGCGGCACATCGAGGCATTTGTCCGCCGCCACCGCGCGCAACTCCCCGCCGGTGTCGCCGGCCGTGTCGGGGGGCAGGAGCGTGATGGTGAAGGTCTCGTCGGCGTTGCTGTGCGGCAGGTTGATCGTGGTGCCGTTCCCGGACAGGGTCACCACGGTGTTCTGGATGGTGACCGGGCCCGAGACGGCGCCGCCGCCGTTGTAGGGGATTCGTTCGACAACGGCTCTGACCTGGTTGTTCTGTACGATGCCGCTGGTGTCGTCCAGGTTCCGGAGGTCGACCGCGATGTTGCCGGTCGTGCCACCGCCGCCGACGAGGACCTTGGCGATTCCGTCGTCGGTGGTCGCGAACGCGTCATACGCCGGGCTCGGGATCACGTTGGCGATCGTCCCGGTCTGCGAGCCGTAGAAGCGGTAGACCCACCATTCGCCCTTCGGCTGGTACTGTCCGCTCGCATTGTGCGTGAGCAGATTGCCGAGGTCGTTGTGGAGGTTGCCGGCGCTGGCCCAGTTGGCGCGCAGGCCGTCGGCCCCGGCGCGTTCGAGCCGGGCGATGTACCAGGACCCGTCGCCCGGGTTCTGCTCGTCGGGGGCCCCGTACTCGTTGATCTGGTACGGGCGCGGGTGCGGAATGCCCCGCGAGTCCAGTGTGATGTTCGCGGCCCGCACGTTGGCGACGGGGTCGCCGGGCAGGGAGTGCCAGCTGATGATGTCGGGGACCGTGCCGCTGGCGTCGATGAAGTCGAGGTACTGGCCCCACCAGGCGTTCGTGGTGGTGGGGACGCAGGCGCAGCTCGGTCCGACGATCAGATGGTCGGGGAAGGCGGCCCGGATGCGTTCGTAGGTGCGTTCCCACAGTTGGAAGTACTGGGACTGGGGGCGGTCCCAGAACAGCGAGATGTTCGGTTCGTTCCACAGGTCCCACTGCACCGGCTCGCCGGTGGCCCGGACGTCTTCGATGACGCGGTCCAGGAAGTCGTCGTAGTCGGTCCAGTCGCCGCCGTCGCCGGGGTAGCGCGAGATCGGGTAGCCGTCGGCCCCCCACAGGTCGTGCAGCAGCAGGATGAATTCGCCGCCCAGCTCCCGGGTGCGCTCCAGTTGCGCTTCGGTCGCGTTCCACCGCCGGTCGTAGCGGCCCGAGACCCAGCCGCCGGGACGGTCGAGTTGCGCGCCGCCGGCGCGCATGTACTGGAAGTTGACGTCCTCATAGAAGTGATCGGGAGGTCCGGAGCCGTCCTCGGTCATGCCGTAGATCCAGCCGGAGGCCCGGTAGGTCGGCGTCCCGCCGGTCACGGCGAAGTCGACGGCGATGGATTCGTCGGCGGCCTGTGCGGGGCGTGAGGCCGAGGTGATGAGTGAGACGGCGATGAGCAGGCCGATCACCAGGTGAGCGGCGAGTCGGCGGTCCCATCTGTCGGTCGTGTGTGGCATGGAGGACTCCTCATTGCGGTGTGGTTGAGCGGAGCGTTCGGTCCGGAAGCCAAGGGCTCTGAAGTGAGCGAGGCTGCGAACCGGTTCGCTGTCATGATAACGAGGAGATTGATTAGTGTCAATGAGTATGTTTTTTGCGATAATGCTGTGTTTACCTGCACCTATGATCACTTCGAATGCGATGGAAGCGAAGGCGGGAGTGATGTGGTCCGATCGATGATCGAATCGGTTCGCCTCTTGCCTGCCGGCATGTGCGACCGGTATGGTAATCAGCGAACCGGTTCGCTGTGTCGATTCGGGCGAGTGCGTGTACCCGTGCCGCCATCGGTGCCCGGCCCGCCGGCGAACTTCTCAACGACGAGAGCGAGGCGCGATGAGCGCACGAGTACGGCCGGCCGCGCGGATGGCGAGTGTGATCGCCGCGGCCGCGATCATTCCGCTGACGGCGGTTCCCGCCGCGGCGGCCCCCTTCGATGAGCATCTGATCCTGTCCTACTCCTTCGAGGAAGGACAAGTAGCGGACGGCATTGTGGACGATCTGTCGCCGTCGGGTCTCGACGGCACGATCGTCAACGCCGGGCAGGCCCCCTCGGTGCCCGGCCGCTCCGACGGCTCGACCGCCCTGGACCTCACCGGCGGCGCGGCCTCGTCCGCCGAGGCCCCGTACGTCGAGGTCCCGCACGGCCTGTTCGAAGGCCGCGACCAGATGACCATCGCCTCCTGGATGCGCTGGGACGGCGGCCCGGACTTCCAATGGCTCTACAACCTCGGCCGCGACCGGGACCGCGCCACCTTCGTGACCCCGTCCTACCAGGGGCCGGCCACGAACCGCTCCTCGATCAAGCCCGTCGACGGCGGTGCCGAGGTCGGAGTCGACGGCACCGGAAAACTGCCGACAGGGGAGTGGGTCCAGGTCGTCACCACGATCGACGGCGACCGACTCGTCTACTACCTCAACGGTCTCGAAGTCGGCCGCACTGAAGCGCGGCTCGACCTCGCCGCGACCATGCACGACCCGAACGGATCGACCTCGGGCTTCATCGGCAAGGCGTTCTGGGACGGGCACCCGTTCTTCGACGGGGCCGTCGACGAGTTCCAGGTCTACGACACCGCGCTCGACGCCGCCCAGATCGCCGAGCTCTACGGCGGTGAACTGCCTGTTCTGGAGTCATTGGACCAGAGCGAATTCCAGGTGCGGACGCTCGCCGGCGAGGCCCCGGAGCTTCCGGGCGCGGCCCCGGCCTCGTTCAGCGACGGCATCGGCCGCACGGTCCGATTGACCTGGGATGAGATCCCTCCCGAGCGGTACGCCGAGCCCGGCGCCTTCACCGTGTCCGGGACCGTCGCCGGACACGGCCTGGAGGTCACCGCCCACGTCGAAGTGGCCGCCGACGCCATCACCGTCGACTTCGGGCAGACCACCGGCGACTTCCTCGGCGGTGCCTCCGGCACCCTGTACGGCCTCTACGACGAAGGGCTGCCCTCGGCGAACCTCATCGACGGCATCGACCTCGCCAGCGTCTCGACCAAGGCCCAGGACGGCCCGCAGCACCCCGGCGCCGACGCGCTCGAAGTGCTCCCCGGACTGGTGGAGGCCTCGAACGGCGATGTCTACATCTACATGACCGACATCCACCGGGGCTTCCCCTACCAGTGGCCCGGCGACACGCCCGAGGAGAAGCTCGACACCTACCTGGAGAAGATCCGCCTCCAGGCCGAGCAGGTCGCCACCCTCCCCGCGGAGCAGCGGGACAACGTCGTGTTCATGCCGTTCAACGAGCCCGAGGGCAACATGTTCGGCACCGGCCGGTGGAGCTACAACGGCGTGAGCTGGCTGAGCGACCCGCGGTACTACTTCGACGCCTGGGACCGCGCCTACGAGACGATCCACTCGGTGCTGCCCGAGGCCCGCATCGGCGGGCCGAACACCAGCGTGCTCTACGACCAGGTCTACGGCTTCATGGAGCACGCCATCGAGGCGGGCACCGTTCCCGACACGATGGTGTGGCACGAGCTGTCGGACCCGGCCAAGATCCGGTCCAACGTCGACAAGTACCGGGGCTGGGAGGCCGAGTTCTTCGCCGGCACCGCCTACGAGGGCACGCGGCTGCCGATCAACATCAGCGAATACGCCTTCAACTACCACACGTCGGTGCCCGGCCAGATGATCCAGTGGGTCTCCGCGCTCGAGGACTCCAAGGCCTACGGCGACATCGCCTACTGGAACATCGACGGCAACCTGTCCGACTCGGCCGTGCAGGCCAACCGCGCCAACGGGCAGTGGTGGCTGCTGCACGCCTACAGCCAGATGAGCGGCCAGACCGTCCAGGTGACCCCGCCGCACCCCGGCGAGAGCTACACGCTCCAAGGCGTCGCCACATTGGATACCGGCCTGGCGCAGGGCCGGGTCCTGCTCGGCGGCGCGGGCGGCGGCTCCGAGCTCAAGCTCGACAACGTCCCGTCCGAGGTCTTCGGCGACACGGTCCGGGCGGTCGTGCGCGAGATCGGCTGGAGCGGCCAGATCGGCGACTCGGCCCAGCCCGACACCATCGCCGAACTCGACCTCCCCGTCACCGACGGCGGCGCGGCGATCCGCTTCGGCTCGGAGGGACTGCCGCAGCTCGACGCCGAATCGGCCTACGAGATCATCCTGACCCCGGGCGACTCGGACGGCACCGCGGCCGAACCCCGTACGAGCTGGGAGGCCGCGTACGAGGCCGAGGACGCCGAGTTCGTCGGCTCGGGCCTGAACGTCAACGGCCCCGAAGGCTCGCCCTCGAACGTCTCGAAGTTCTACACGTCCGGCGGCTACAGCGTCGGCGGCATGCGCACCGGCTCGGACAACGCGCTCGAGTTCGAGGTCAACGTGCCCGAGGACGGCACCTATGACCTCAGCGTCTTCGCCAGCAGCCTCAACACCGACGCCGAGGTGCGGGATCAGGGGCCGACGAACCTCTTCCTCAGCGTCGACGGCGATCCCGCGACCGAACAGGAGGTCTTCCTTCCCTTGGGTTACAAGTGGGTGGTGTGGGACCACGCCGACACCACCGTGGACCTGACCGCCGGAGACCACACGATCGCCTTGGCCACGCGGAGCCGCAGCGGCGACGGCGCGATCAGCGGCGACGTCATCCTCGACAAGATCGACCTGTCGCTGGCCAACCCGGAGCACGCGAACGACGTGTACGAGGCCGAGTTCGCCGAACTCGCGGACGGCGCGGAACCGGTCTATGACGAGACGAGCGGCGCCTCGGTCCCCAAGGGCGCCTCCGCGACCTTCTGGGTCTACTCGCCCGCCGACGCCGCCGCCCTGCTCGATGTCGACCTGGACCGCGACAGGAAGGTGGAACTGGAGGTCAACGGCGAGACCGTCAAGACCGGCAAGGACGGCACGGTCGACGCCTTCCTCCTCGGCGGCGTCAACAAGATCGTCGTCCACGGAGCCAAGGGCGCCAGGGGCATCACGGTCGACCGGCTCACCGTCGCCCCGTCCGACGCCCTCGAATCCACGGTGTACGAGGCCGAGGACGGCGAGCTCGCCGGGACCGCCGAGTCCGCCGAGCTGTCGCTCGCCTCGGGCGGCGCGGCGGTCGTGGGTGTCGGCGGCGAGCCCGGCAACGGGAACACGCTCACCTTCGACGCGGTCGAAGCAGCCGAGTCCGGGCGGTACGCGTTGACGTTCCACTACTCCAACCAGGAGCAGTCTCCCGCGACGCACTACAACCCCGACCCGGTGGCGCGGTACGCGCTCGTGTCGGTCAACGGTGCCGAGCCGATCCGCGTGATCTTCCCGCACTCGTTCCACGAGAACAACTTCTGGGAACTCACCGTGCCGGTCGACCTGGAGGAGGGAGTGAACGAGATCGTCGTGAGCGGGGAGGAGAAGCCGCAGTTCGACGGCGAGAGCTACGCTTCCGAGGCGTGGCCCGACGTGCTGCTGCGCTCGCGGTACGCCCCCAACCTCGACCAGGTCGCCCTCACGCCGCTGTTCGGCTGACCGGCCTCGGGCGGCCGATGGCTCAGGCCGTCGGCCGCCTCCGAGCGCTCCGTCTCGGCGGATCGGATCGGTACAATTGGCCGGTCCCGGCACACATGGCGAAAGGAGACGGCGTGGCGACCATCGGCGACGTCGCACGTGAGGCCGGTGTCTCGCGCAGCACCGTCTCATCCGTCCTCACCGGCCGGAAATACGTCACCCCCGAGACGCGCGCCAGGATCGAGGCGGCCATCGCCAAACTCGAGTACTCGGTCAACACCGGCGCCCGGGCTCTCGCCACCGCCAAGACCATGACCTTCGGCATCGTCGTCCGCTTCCACGAGGCCGAGTTCAGCCCCGCGCTGGCGACCTACCTCGTCGCCCTCTCGGACGCGGCCCGCGAACGGGGTTACGCGGTGATGCTGCTGACGGAGGCGGACGGCGCCGAGGCGGTGCGGCGGGCGATCTCGGGCCGGCAGGTCGACGGCCTCATCCTGCTCAACGTTGTCGAGGGCGACCCCCGCCTGGAACCGATCGGCCAGTCCGGTTTTCCCTCGGTGCTGGTGGGGATGCCGGAGGACACCCGCGGCGTCGACGCAGTGGACCTCGACTTCGGCTCGGCCGCAACGATGCTCGTCGACCATGTCGCCGCCGCGGGTCACCGCGAGGCGATGTTCGTGCGCTGGCCCGACGAGCTGTACAAGGGCGGCTCCACGTACGCGACCCGGTTCGAGCGCTCGGCGTACCGGCGGGCCGCCGAGCGCGGCCTCCGGCTCGTGCCCGTGCCCGTGCCGGTCGGGCCCGAGCAGGTGCGCGCGACGCTCCGCACGGTGCTTCAGGATCCGGCCAAGCCGCGGACGCTGCTCATCCACAACGACGCCGCGGTCGCGATGCTGCCGTTCGTGCTGGGCGATCTCGGGCTCGAGGTGCCCGCCGACCGCAGTGTCGTCTCGCTGCACTCGGCCGAACTCGCGCGGCTCTACGTGCTGTCGTACACCGCCGTCGAGTCCGAGTCGACCGCCGTCGCCCAGGCCGCCGTCGAGCTGCTGTGCAGACGTCTCGCAGCGCCTGACAGCCCCGTACAGCGGCAGCTCGTCACGCCGCATCTGGAGGAGAAATCCAGCGTGGCGCCCCTCGCGTAACACCGCAAGGGGGCGCGTTGCCGCGGTCGCATCGGCAGCGAACCGATTCGCCTTGACGGAGTCGCCAAATCATGGCATCGTCGTCAGCGAACCGGTTCGCTGACTGTTGAAACCCCTCGGGTCAGCGCCGCGCCGGTGGCTCCGACTCAACGGAGCGCAGAACTAGGAGTGGGGCCCGATGATGGCGACCGCCGTCGCGGCCTCCGTCCCGGCCGCGGTCCTGCTCGTCATGGCGCAGAAGCACATCGCAGCCGGCGTGACCGCCGACGCGGTCAAATACAGAGGAGAGTGACCAACGCATGACGGTATTCGAGACGGCCAAGGACGCCGTGACCTGGCGCGGGGACGGTGAGACGCTCGTCGTCCAGGCCTGGGGCCGCGATGGGCTGCGGGTGCGCAGCACCCGAGCGGGCGAGGTGACCGACACCGACTTCGCGCTCCTGGAACCCGAGCCGACGGACGTGGCGATCGAGGTCGAGGGCGATACCGCGACGATCGTCAACGGCGGCATCACGGCGGTCCTGCGCGCGCACGGCGGTTACGACTGGCAGACCGGCTACGACGTCTTCGGCTGCTCGCTGGAGTTCCGCGATGCCGAGGGCCGCACGGTGCTCCGCGAGCTCGGCAGCGGCGGCGCGCTGAAGCTCACCGCCCGCGAGTTCCGCCCCCTGCCCGGCGGCGCGCACCGCCTGCGGGCCGCATTCGAGCCCGCCGCGGGGGAGAAGCTGTACGGCATGGGCCAGTACCAGCAGGCGATCCTCGACCTCAAAGGCTCGACCCTCGAACTGGCGCACCGCAACTCGCAGGCCAGCGTTCCCTTCGTGGTCTCCAGCGCCGGATACGGGTTCCTGTGGCACAACCCGGCGATCGGCTCGGCCACGTTCGCGGCCAACCGGACCGAATGGGTCGCCGAGGCCACTGAGCAGCTCGACTACTGGATCACCGCCGGCGACACGCCCGCGAAGATCAGCGCCGCCTACGCCGACGCGACCGGTCATGCCCCGGTGATGCCCGAGTACGGCCTGGGCTACTGGCAGTGCAAGCTCAGGTACTGGAACCAGGAGCAACTCCTGGAGGTCGCCCGCGAGCACCGGCGGCGCGGCCTGCCGCTGGACGTCATCGTCGCGGACTTCTTCCACTGGCCCAAGATGGGCGACTTCCGCTTCGAGGAGGAGTTCTGGCCCGACCCGGCCGCGATGGTCGCCGAGCTCAAGGAGATGGGGGTCGAGCTGATGGTCTCGGTCTGGCCGCAGGTCTCGCTCGAGTCGGAGCACTTCGCGGCGTTCAAGCAGGACAACCTCCTCGTGCGCACCGAGCGGGGCTTGGACGTGCAGATGGGTTTCCTCGGGCCGAGCATGTTCCTCGATGTGACGAACCCGCGCGCCCGCGAGGCGGCCTGGGGGATTGTCAAACGCAACTACCACGACCTCGGGATCAAGGTCTTCTGGCTCGACGAGGCCGAACCCGAGTACGGCGTCTACGACTTCGACAACTACCGCTACCACCTCGGACCGAACGTCCAGGTCGGCAACCTCTACCCGCAGGCGTTCTCGCGCATGTTCTACGAAGGCCAGCGCGCCGCGGGCCAGGACGAGGTGGTGAACCTCGTCCGCTGCGCCTGGGCCGGATCCCAGCGCTACGGGGCCCTGGTGTGGTCGGGCGACATCCACTCCACATGGGAGGACTTCCGCCGCCAGATCACCGCCGGGATCCACATGGGCGTCGCCGGGATCCCGTGGTTCACCACCGACATCGGCGGCTTCGCGGGCGGGAACATCGAGGACCCGGCCTTCCGCGAACTGCTCGTCCGCTGGTTCCAGTTCGGCGCGTTCTGCCCGGTCATGCGCATGCACGGCGACCGGTCCCCGTCCGAGGAGGTCCGCGCCGCCGACGGGACGGCGCGCTGCCACTCCGGCGCCCCGAACGAGCTGTGGAGCTTCGGGCCGGAGGTCTACGGGGTCCTCGCCCGCTACGTGCGCCTGCGTGAGGCGATGCGCCCGTACACCAGGCGACTCATGGCCGAGGCGCACGAGTCGGGCCAGCCGGTCATGCGCGGCATGTTCCACGAGTTCCCCGCCGACGCGACCTGCTGGGACCTGTCCGACCAGTACATGTTCGGCCCCGACCTCCTCATCGCCCCGGTCGTGGAGGCCCATGCCACGAGCCGCCGCGTCTATCTCCCGGCGGCAGCGGTCTGGACCGACCTCCACACCGGCACCGAACACCAAGGCGGCCAATGGCTGACGGTGCACGCCCCGATCGAGCGGATCCCGGTGTTCACGCGCGACGGTGCCCTGCCCGAACTCATCGACGCCCTCTGAAGCGTCCGTCAGAACGATCATGTGTGAAGAGCGGCTGCTCCCGCGTCGCCGGCTGCGCGGATCAGGCGCTTGACGCTGCGGACGCTGATGCCGTATTGGACGGCGAGGTTCTTCTGCTCTACTCCAGACTCGAATGCGGCGACGAGCGCTGTCCGTTGGCCGACGGAGAGGCGCCGGGCGAGAGGACGGGGGCGCTTTTGCGTCACGTCCTTGATGGCGAGTTCGGCACTGCCGCCGGAGCGCCAGGCGGGGCCAGAGGCGTCACGATTGCCGAGGCACGGGCCGGACAGGCGAACGGTCAGGTCGTCCACCTGCGGTGGCGTGTTCAAATTAGCGAGTATTAGCTCGGCTTTGTGAACGCTTGTGACCGGGCGCAGCGAAGTATGGTCCCGGGCCGCGTGACCGTGGCGGCGCTACGGTCACGCGGCCCAGGGTCTCAGTGCCGCTGGGCGAGAAGGTTTTCGCTACCGCCCTGCAGCGTGATGGCCGCTGTTCGCGGGCGCCGGTTGGCGAGTCCGAGCGAAGGTCGCCCGTCGGGGCGACAGGGCATCGGCAGGCGCATCGAGGGCCTTTCCGGTCGAGCGTGTCATTCAGTGATGCACACCAGGTCAGAAGGCCCTCATGCCGTCCCCACCCGACTCAGCCAATGCGGCCCGGGCAGAGCGCCTGACTCGGGCTCCCTGGTGACGCCGAATCGGTCTGCGGTCGAGCGGGCCGAGGAGGCGGCCGGAGAATCTGAGCCCTGAGGCCCTTGACGGCGGGTCGCGAAGGCCGCCCAGTACCGCGATCGGCATGGCGCACTTCGCTCTCGCGACAAGGCCGCCACCGTGCTCAACGACCTCGAGGTCACGCAAGTTGAAAGAGGTTCAGTAGTGGTAGCATTCAGGGCTACAGCGGGTCCAGGATGTCTGTCAGAGGTAGGTCTGGTTCAGCGGGAAAGTCGACGGGGAGGCGCTGCCATGTCCGAGCACCCGGCCGATGAACAGCCGATGGCGCACTCAACACCGATGTCAAGGCCGTATATCGAGCGAGCAGACCCGGACATTGCCGACAAGCGACTGTGGATCACTGAGTGCGACTGCGTCGCCCCCGGTCTTCGCGTCAGCGGAGAGATCGATTTGAACGGCCATAACGACTGGGAGATCGCCCTGCGGGAAGTGACCGGTCGGGGTGAACAGGCGCACCTGGACCTCACCGAGCTGACGTTCATTGACGTGCGCGGAGTCACCTTGCTCGTGGACGCCGCGGGTCGCGCGGGCGCCGGGCAGCGAATCCTGGTCTATGGCGCGCCGCCGAGCCTGCATCGGGTGCTACAGGTGCTGTGGCCCGACAAGGCGGATGCGATCAGGATCAAAGGAGACCAATGAGCGCGGTGGCCGCCCGAGGGAATGGGTTCGAGCATCCGGCGCTGTTCTACGCCGGCGCCGATGAGTACCTGTCGGCCACCGTCCCGTTCATTGAGGGTGCGCTCTCGGCGGGGGAGCCGGTAGCGGCCGCAGTACCGAAGCGCAACCTGGCCCGGCTACGCGAGGCCCTGGGCCCCTTCTCGGAGAAGGTGCTGCTGATCGACATGGCCGAGGCCGGCGCTAACCCGGGCACGATCATCCCGAGCGTGCTGCGGGCCTTCGCCGACGCCCACACCGACCAGCGGGTGCACATCATCGGCGAGCCGATCTGGCCGGGGCGCACCGAACTGGAGTACCCCGCCTGTGTCCAGCACGAGGCGCTGATCAACCGGGCATTCAGCGGGCGCCACGTCACGATCCTCTGCCCTTATGACCTCTCGGGGCTCGCACCGCGAGTGATCGCCGATGCCAGGGCCACTCACCCGGTCCTGATCGACCGTACCGGCAGTCGGACGAGCGACCGGTACGACCCGGACCGGATCACCACCGACTACAACCGGCCGCTCGAGCCCGCGCCGAAGACGGCCATCGAACGCGCGGCCGACCGCACCACGCTCGACAACGCTCGGTGGTTCGTCGTTTCATATGGGCGCAGAGTCGGACTGGCGGACTTCCAGCTCGTCGATCTCGAAATCGCGGTGACCGAACTGCTGACCAATAGCATCCACCACGGCGGCGGCATCGGCACCTTTCGCCTCTGGACCGATGACACGCACCTGATCTGTGATGTGAGTGATGCAGGTCATATCAGTGACCCGCTGGCCGGGCGGCTGCCGGTCCGCGACGACCAGCGCCACGGCCGCGGCCTGGTCCTGGTCAACCGGATCGCCGACTTGGTCCGCATGCACACTGGGCCGGGCGGCACCACCGTCCGGGTCTATCTCCGCCTCGGGAACACCCGCTCCGAGACGACTCATTGAGACCGCGTGGCGGAACGGTTCAGCACGCGGAGCCACGCTCCGGGGACGTGATGTTCTGCCTGAGGCGTCCGCCCTGCTCGAATCGGGGCCTGATAGCTGTTCCAGTAGGACGTCTGCCTGCGGTGGCGTGTGCAGATAAGCGATGGTCAGGTCGACGACGACCGTGTGAACGCCTGTGGCCGGTCGCAGGCGGGTATCTCGTGTTCGGCCGGTCTCAGCGGTCCCCTCTCGCCCGCACCCATGGGCGCGAGCCGACCCTGAAGGGGGCGGGCCCCGCCATCGCCTTGGTGGCCGCCTTTCGTTGCCGAGACCTCGCCGTAGGCTTGACAACGGCGACCGCCTTGACCGGGGTCGTCGGTGCCCGAGGCCGAAGAAGCCGCGGTGATCCAGCAAGCGGCTGTCGGTCGCATGCGGCCGCCTGTGCGCCGGGGCGTCGTTCCGCGGTATGGACGGGAGTCGAACCCGCCTGTGCGAACCTGCCACACCACCGCTCCCCGTCGGCCGGGAGCGCTGCTATGAGGGTGCGGCTGTGTCATCCGCGATTGCATACTCTCCGATCGCCCCGCGGCGCACGGCGATCATTTCGTATCCCTGTTTGCGCTATCGAGATCCGGCCTTGCCGCTGCCGTGTCCCCACTGGCCTATGTCCCCGAAACCGGTTCTGCCACAGCGGAAAGAGAAGTCGCCCTTCATCGGCTGGATCATTATGCACATGCGACCGGCCTCGCAGTGAGGCCGTCGGTGTTCGTGTGGGCCCCGCAGGTCTGCGCTGCGGTCGTGCCGGATGGCCGGTCGCGCCTCACGAAGTTCCTACAGCTCCGCGCAACTATAGAATGCGGTCTTTTTGCAGGTCAAATCCAGTTGTCAGGGAGTGGCCCGTACGTTTGGGAGCGCTTGGCATCGGGCTGTATGCGTTTTCCCTGACTGCCGGGTAGCGCCCCTATGGCGCCGAATCGAACCACTCGTCTCTGTTTCGAGCCTCGGATGGACCGATTGGTCCGATTGGGGGACGCGGCCGGCTCGGTCGATGGGACGAGAACGACATCGACTGAACGATATTGTGTGCACGGTCACAATTGCGTGGAGTCCAGGACCGATCGGCGGGTCCGGGCTCGGCGGCGCCGGGCCACCGCACTCGGTCGAAGGCGGCGCGGCAGCGGTTCGGCCATCGCCGCAGCGGGCGCGTGCAGGCGGATGACCGCCTTATACCGCCATGCCGCCTGGCCGAGGCCCCGCAGGGCGTGCGCGACCGCCTCCTCCGGCGGCTCTCTCGGCGCGAGCACGGGACCGTTCGGGATCCGAGGCCGGATGTGGTTCCGAGGCTTGGCGGGTCGAAGAGTATGTGACCCGTGCCCGCACCCGACCTGCCGGATCTCCGCGTCAGGTGCGCGTGAGTCCCGCGGTGGGCGCGTAGTCGTCTCCGCCCCAGTCGAGCATGACGCACTCCTCCGCACCGACCACCCAGCCGTCATGACCGGGCGGCACGATCACCACCTGCCCCGGTCCGGCGACCGCTTCGGTGCCGTTGTCCATGCGGACCGCGAGACGTCCCCGAAGCAGGTAACCGACATGGGCGACCTGGCAGGACTCGGTGCCGACCAGCGGCCGGACGTGTTCAGACCACTGCCATCCGGGCTCGAAGGTCATCCTGCTCACGGCTCGCCCTTCGAGCACGACCACCTCCACGTGGCCGTGCTCGAAGGGCCGGGAGTCATCGGGAGCCTCGAAGCTCCTCGCATTGAGGTCCACCGGTCAGCCCTCGCCGGTGACCGGGTCGATGATCCCGCGGACCTGGGTGATCTCCTCGCATGGGAAACCGCCGACCCTGGCGTGCTCGCGGATCTTCTCCTCGCTCTCCGCGTTGTAGACGCAGAACAGGCGATCGCCGGTGACGTAGGACTGCACCCACTGGACACCCTCACCGACTTGGCCGAGCGCGGCGTTGGATTTCGCGGACATATCGTGCAGCTGGTCGGCACTCAGGTCGCCGATCCCGGGGACCTCGCGCCGGATCAGATACTTCGGCATGGTCTTCTCCTATCGCTTCCCGGGCGACCAGGCGGCCGCCGCATGACGGGACATCTCCACTGTCGCCTCTCGGGGAGCCCGT
Source organism: Glycomyces arizonensis DSM 44726 (assembly GCF_000482705.1). GTDB lineage: Bacteria > Actinomycetota > Actinomycetes > Mycobacteriales > Micromonosporaceae > Glycomyces > Glycomyces arizonensis. The sequence continues at coordinate 22,832 of NZ_AXWO01000040.1, forward strand.
GTCATGAGGCGAACGCCCTATGACCCGGCAGCGATTCGTGGTAGCGCCGACGCACGGTCGGGCCGCTGGAACCCGGCCATGGCGCGCCGTGCCGGTTCAGCGTCCGATGCTTCAGCGATCTGGCAGTCTGCACCGTCAGACAAGGCCGTGCTCCATGGCGAACAACGTCGCCGCGGCGCGGGTGCCGACACCGATCTTGGTGTAGATGTGCTCGACGTGGTTACCGACCGTCTTCGGCGCCACGGACAGCGCGCGGGCGATCTGCCGATTCGTGTGCCCCTTGGCCAGCAGGGCGATCACCTCGACCTCCCGGGGAGTCAGACCGGCCGGGCCCATCGGCGACCTCGACCGGCGCTGCCCGGCCGCGGCCAGGACCGCGTTCACCGCGGTGGTGTCGAGTCGTCCCTCCGCGGCCTCGCGCCGCAGACGGTCGGCCGCTGCGGCCGGGTCCTTGGCGGCGCGGTGCGGCCGCTCTTCGATGCTGGTCCGGTAGCAGTCCGCGGCGGCCAAGACGCGCGCTGTCGCGGGCAGGTCGCCGGCAGTGCGGCCGCGGTGGTACCCCGAACCGTCGAGACGCTCGTGTGCGCTTGCGGCCACCCGGCCGATGGCGGCCATCGCCCTCGGCTCGGTGAGCATCCGCTCGGTGTAGTACGAATGCAGCCGGACCCGTTCCATCTCCACCGGGGTCAACGCTGTGGTCTTGTCCCAGATCGTGTTCGGCACGCCGATCCGGCCGAGATCGTGGACCAGCCCCGCGCGCCGGACCAGCCTGACATCGTCCTCTGTCAGGCCGCACCGGCGCGCACCCTGACGGGCGAGCTCGGCCACGGCCCGCGAATGCCCGGTGAAGTACGGCGACTTGAGGTCCACCCAGTCGGCCAGGGCTTCCAGCGCGGCGTCCAACTCCTCGTCCGACAGCTCCCGTGCGGTGGCCGGCTCGGCGGCCAGCAGATCCGTCCACGTCTCGTCCACATCCTCGGGCAAGGCGGCCATCAGCTCGTCCGCATGGGCGCAGAAGAGGTCCGTGAGCTGCGGGTCGAACTGAGTGCCACGCCGGTCCCGGATCACCTTGACGGCGGCGCGGACGCCCCCGCGTGCGTCGTGGACCTCGGCCACATCGGCGATGTGCCACACGCGGATCGTCACCGAGATGTCCGTGCCGCCCAGTTTCGGCGGCAGACCCTTGCCGTCCCAGCGAGCGAACACCTGGCGCAATGAGGCGCAGACCGCCTCGGGAAGCCCGAAACGGCGAGCGATCTGCTCAGTGACCTGGCAATGTGCGCGCAGCGACTCCTGGACGCTCTTGGCCCCGGTCGCCACAAGCGCAGCGGCACGGCCGACCCGTTTGGGCACCGACTCGCCGGGCCCCACTCGCCGCAGGAGGTAACCGAGGAAGGGCAGCGGACGCATGTCGAGGTCGTAAACGTCGGCACGGTAATCAATGTCGTCACCGAACCGGGCGGCAGCGTCATACGAGTCGGCGATGCAGCCGACCCAGCCCATCAATGCCACGTGGTAGAGATCGGCATCGCGCTCCGGCAGGCCAGCCAGTGCGGCCAGCCGCTGCGCCAGCAGACAAGACCTGGCGACATGTCCCATCGGCTGGCCCAGACCGAGGTCGACCGCGAGAGACATGGCCCCGAGGACCTCTGCGAGGCGCACCCCGCCGCGCTGATTCATGCGTGCAGCGTACCCGAATGGCCGATTCCGAGCGGGTGGGAAACTCCGCACACTGTCGAAGCGGCAACCCAGTGAGCCTGTCCCGGCCGCCTGCGCACCGAGCCCGCAAGGCGCGACCGACATTGCTCGACCCGCCAGTGGAATGGCGACGCACGCCGATGGGCCAGGCCACGGCGTGGCGCGTCGGTCACCCCACCGCCGCCCGGGTGCCGTATCCGGTGGCCGGGGCCATGCTCGGGATCACCAAGCAGGGCGTGCACGACCTGGTCAGTCGCGGGAAGCTGGATCGTCATCCTGACGGCGGTGGCACTCCGTCGTCGATCCGCGGGCGGCTTCGGAGCCGAAACCACCACTGACATCCTCAATCGGCGTGCGAGGCCGGTGAGGGCTTCGGCTGCGATCCGCTGCGGCATCGCCGAGAACGGCCCGGCCATCGGCTACGCGACCGCCCGCGGCATCGCCCTGGGCATCCGCATGACCATCGAATGACGCCGCGCTCGGTCGTGCGGAGGACTCGCCCGGAGGCGACGGTGCCCTCCAACGACCGGTGTCAGGAGCCGTCCTTGAACCTGAGGGACTCGAAACCTCGGGCCACAGGATGATCGCCGACATCCTCGCCAAGGCTGCCGTGATCGCGTCGTTACCGTTCCGTGTGAATAACGACGCATGGCTGCAACCGTGCCTGGGCCAGTAGGCTCAGGCTCCACAGTCCGCGACCGGCTGGGGCCGGTCCTGCGAAACGAGGTGCCCCTTTGGACGACTTGGTGATCGACGAAGCCCTCGTGCGCTCGATGCTCGAAGAACAGCACCCGGACCTGGCCGGGCTCGAACTGCGCGAGGTCGTCGGCGGCTGGGGCAACCGAATGTGGCGGCTCGGCGACGACCTGGCCGTGCGTATCCCACGTGTCGAGGGTGCCGCTGCGCCGCTCGCCAAGGAGTACGCGTGGGTGCCGCGGCTCCCCGAGGGACTGCCGCTGCCGGTCCCGCGACCGGTCCGCCTCGGCGAGGGCTCGGACCGCTTCCCCCGCAACTGGACTGTCGTCACCTGGGTGTCCGGCGCCCCCGCCGACCACGAGCCCGTCGAGCGGGTCGAGCCGTCGGCGCAGATCCTGGCCGGCTTCCTCGCCGCGCTCCACCGGCCGGCGCCCGCGGACGCCCCTGTGGACGGCCACCGGGGCCGCCCGCTCGATGCGATCACCGCCTACGTCGAGCAGCGCCTCGCGAATATCGAGCAGTACCCGGCGATGACGTCGCTCCACACCGAGGTCCCGCGGCTGCGCAAGGTCTGGGCCGACGCGGCAGCGGCCGAGTTGTGGGACGGCCCGCCGGTGTGGATCCACGCCGACCTCCACTCCGCCAACGTCCTCACCACGGGCGGCGTCCTCTCCGGCGTCATCGACTTCGGCGAGCTGTGCGCCGGCGACCCCGCCGACGACCTCGCCGCCGCGTGGGTCCTGTTGCCCGACGGCGGTGCCGAAGCCTGCTTCGCGCACTACCCGCTCACCGACGAGCCCCTGATCCGCCGCTCCCGCGGCTGGGGCCTCATCCGGGCCCTCCTCCAGATCGAGGTCGGCTACTCGGGCGAGATGGGCTGGGCCGGAGGCAAAGCCAACTGGAAACCCTTCGGCGAGGCCACGCTGCGGCGACTCCTCACCTGACCCCGCTCAGGAGCTGTTTCTCATCGGCGGCGCCGTGAGGCAGGTGGACGCGGGGCAGACCGGTCTCGGACTCCGACCACGCGTAGGCGAGGAGACGGGTGTCCCAGACGTGGCGGTGGGCGCCGACGATCACTCGGGCCGCCCCGCCCACTGCCCGCCGTCGGGATAGGCGAACGCCTCGATCGAGGAGCGGTGCATCCGGGCCGAATATCCGGGCGCCTCGGGCAGCACGTAGTTGCCGCCCTTCACGACGCACGGGTCGGTGAAGTGCTCGTGGAGGTGGTCGACGTACTCGGTGACGCGGTCCTCCAGGCTGGCCGAGACCGCGACGAAGTCGAAGATCGACAGGTGCTGGACGAGTTCGCACAGCCCCACGCCGCCGGCGTGGGGGCAGACCGGGACGCCGAACTTCGCCGCGAGCAGGTAGACGGCGATGATCTCGTTGACGCTCGCCAGGCGCGCCGCGTCGAGCTGGAGGAAGTCGATCGCCTCGGCCTGGAGCATCTGCTTGAACAGGACGCGGTTCATGCCGTGCTCGCCGGTGGCGACGCCGATCGGCGCGACCGCGCGGCGCACGGCCGCGTGGCCGAGCACGTCGTCGGGGCTGGTGGGCTCCTCGATCCAGTGCGGCTTGAACTCCGCGAGCGCCCGCACCCACTCGATGGCCTCGGGGACGTCCCAGACCTGGTTGGCGTCGATCATGAGCTTGGCGTCCCAACCGATGATCTCCCTGGCGATCGTCAGGCGCCGCCGGTCGTCGTCCAGGTCGGC
>NZ_AXWO01000041.1 GCF_000482705.1 Glycomyces arizonensis DSM 44726
CCGCCGCCCCGCGTGGGGTGGAGCCGAAGGCGCCTGCCGAGGCCGCCGAGGCCGCCGACGCCCCGCGCGTCGAGCACGCGGAACCCGAGCGGCCGGGTGTCGCCGAACAAGCGCCCGAACCGCCGGCCGCCGCATCGCCGCGTGCTGAGCCGGCGGCCGCCGAGGCGACGCCCAGCGAAGCCGCACCTGTTGAAGCGGCATCTCCCGAACCGGTAGCCGCCGAGCCCGAGCGGTCTCGGACGCAGGCCAGGCCCGCTGATTCGGGCAGCCAGCCGCACAACTACTTCCCGCCGGTCGCGCCGCCGCCGTCGGCCGATCCGGATCCGGAGCGCCGCGGGGGCGTGTCCAAGACGGTGAAGACCGCCGCGGCACCGGCGGCCGCCGACGGGGTCGGGCGCCTCAACCCGCGCTACAACTTCGACACCTTCGTCATCGGCTCGTCCAACCGCTTCGCCCACGCCGCCGCATTCGCCGTCGCCGAAGCCCCCGCCAAGGCCTACAACCCGCTGTTCATCTACGGCGGATCCGGCCTGGGCAAGACGCACCTGCTGCACGCGGTCGGCCACTACGCCCACGACCTCGGCACCGCCGTCTCGGTCCGCTACGTGACCACCGAGGAGTTCACCAACGACTTCATCAACTCGCTCTCCGACCGCCGCCAGCAGGCCTTCCAGCGCCGCTACCGCGACGTCGACATCCTGTTGATCGACGACATCCAGTTCCTGATGGACCGCGAGCGCACCCAAGAGGAGTTCTTCCACACCTTCAACGCGCTGCACAACGCCAACAAGCAGCTGGTGATCTCCTCCGACCGCTCGCCCAAGCAGCTCCAGACCCTCGAAGACCGGCTGCGGACCCGCTTCGAGTGGGGCCTGCTCGCCGACATCCAGCCGCCGGACCTGGAGACGCGGATCGCGATCCTGCGCAAGAAGGCCGTCCAAGACGACCTCAACGTGCCGACCGACGCCGTGGAGTTCATCGCCTCGCAGATACACCACTCCATCCGCGAACTGGAGGGCGCGCTCATCCGCGTCACCGCCTACGCGAGCCTGAACCGCAAACCGGTCGACCTCGGCCTGGCCGAAGAGGTGCTGCACGACTTCATCCCCGAGGGCGGGCAGACCCCCGAGGTCACCGTCGAGCAGATCATGCAGGCCACCGCCGAGTACTTCGGCGTCCAGGCCGCCGACCTCAAGGGCAACTCGCGCTCGCGCGTGCTGGTCAACGCCCGCCAGGTCGCCATGTACCTGTGCCGCGAACTCACCGACATGTCGCTGCCGCGCATCGGCCAGGCCTTCGGCGGCAGGGACCACACGACGGTGATGCACGCGAACAAGAAGATCCGCAAGCAGATGGCCGAGCGGCGGGCACTATACAACCAGATCGCCGAATTGACCAACCGTCTGAAACACACCGACGAATGACGCCCTGTGGACAACCTTGTGGAAAAGCTGTGGATAAACCCGAATTTCTGTGGAAAAGCTGTGGACGACGTGTGGATAACGGCCGGTGATGCGAATGCTTTTCGCGTAATCCCTGTGGACAAACCTGTGGAGAACTTGTGGAAAACCTGTGGACAAGCCTGTGGACGAGATGTGGAAAACCTCGGAACTGTCGCAACCTGTGGATAAACTGCCGATTCATCCACAGGTTGTCCACAGTTCGTCCACAACCCCATACGGGCGCCTAGCAGCCAAAAGACGGGTTATCCACAGTTTCCACAGCACCGACGACTACGACGACAGTTATATCTATAGAGAGTTCATTAGTAATAGCGCTGTGAACAACCAGGCATCAGCAAGATGAGGAGCGAGCTCGCCATGAAATTCCAAGTTGACCGTGACACCTTCGCCGATGCGGTCTCATGGACCGCCAAGAGCCTTCCGGCCCGGCCGTCGGTTCCCGTGCTGGCCGGCGCCCGCCTGTCGGTCGACGAAGGCACCTTGACCATCTCCGGTTTCGACTACGAGATCTCCACCCGCGTCACCGTCGACGTCACCGGCGAGTCCGCCGGGACGACGCTGGTGTCGGGGAAGCTGCTCGCCGAGATCGTCAAGGCCCTCCCCAACAAGCCCGTCGACTTCACCGTCGACGGCCCGCACGCCGAACTCACCTGCGGGTCGGCGCGCTTCACGCTGCCGACCATGCCGCTTGAGGACTACCCGAGCCTGCCGCAGATGCCCGAGGCGATCGGCACCATCGACGCCGACGAGTTCGCCAAGGCCGTCTCGCAGACCGCCATCGCCGCGGGCAAGGACGAGACCCTCCCGACGATGACCGGCGTCCAGATCGAGTTGACCGGCGGCGGCATCGGCATGCTCGCCACCGACCGCTACCGCATGGCCATCCGCGACTCCTCGTGGGAGCCGAACGAGTCCGACGTCGACGTCACCGTCCTGGTCCCGGCCAAGGCCCTCGCCGACACCGCCCGCACCTTCGGCAGCTTCTCCGGACCGGTCACCATCGCCGTGCCCTCGGGCGCCGACGGCGCCCCCGGCATGGTGGGTTTCATGGCGGGCGGCCGCCAGACCACCTCGCGCGTCCTCGACGGCCAGCTGCCGCCGCTGCGCAGCCTCCTGGCCACCGCGTACGCCACGATCCTGCGCGTCAAGACCTCGGACCTGATCGAGGTCGCGCGACGCGTCGCGCTCGTCGGCGACCGCAACTCGCCGATCCGCCTGTCCTTCGACGACGACGGCCTTGTGGTCGAGGCCGGCGGCGCCGAGGACGCCAAGGCCTCCGAGGCGATGGACTGCACCTTCGAGGGCGAGGCCGGCAAGATCGCGTTCAACCCGACCTATCTGCTCGACGGGCTCGCCGTGGTTGATGCGCCCGTCACAGCGTTCAAGATGAACGAGCTGGGCAAGCCGGTCGTGATGACCGGGGAGGCCGCGCCCGAAGATGAGGAATCTGACACAAACCACGACGGGTACCTCTACATGCTGCAACCATTGCGTTGGGACGCCTAAGCGGCGCTCTCGGCCGATTCACGGCTCGCAAGCGCCGCCGAGATAGTTTTCGACTCGCAGGCGCCTTCGGCGGCGAAGTGCGAAGCCGGGGCGCATACATCGCTTCAGCACGTGGAAGGGGGCGCGGCATGCAACTGGGCATGATCGGGCTCGGCAGGATGGGCGGCAACATGAAGTCGCGGCTCGAGGAGACCGGACACGACGTCGTCGGATACGACCGCGATCCGGACAAGTCCGACGTCGGCTCGCTCGCCGAGCTCGTCCAGGCGCTCGACGCCCCCCGGGCGGTCTGGGTCATGGTCCCCGCCGGCGAGCCCACCCGCTCCACCGTCGACGAGCTCGCCGGGCTGCTCGCCGAGGGCGACCTCGTCGTCGACGGCGGCAACTCCCGGTTCTCCGACGACGCCGAGCACGCCAAGATGCTCGGCGAGCACGGCATCGGGTACGTCGACGTCGGCGTCTCCGGCGGCGTGTGGGGCTTCGACGAGGGCTACGCGCTCATGGTCGGCGGCGCGAAGGCCGACGTCGAGCGGCTGATGCCGATCTTCAACGAGCTCAAGCCCGAGGGCGAGTACGGCTTCGTCCACGCGGGCGGGGCGGGCGCCGGGCACTACGCCAAGATGGTGCACAACGGCATCGAGTACGCGATGATGGAGGCCTACGCCGAGGGCTACGAGCTCATGGAGGCCTCCGACCAGGTCGAGGACGTCGCCGCGGTCTTCAAATCGTGGCGTTCGGGCACCGTCATCCGCTCCTGGCTGCTGGAGCTGCTCGACCGCGCGCTCGACGACGACCCGGAGCTGGCGAAGATCCGCGGCTGGGTCGCGGACTCCGGGGAGGGCCGCTGGACGGTCGAGGAGGCCATCCGGCTGCGGGTGCCGATGCCGGCCATCGCCGACTCCCTGTTCGCCCGCTACGTCTCCCGGCAGGACGACTCCCCGGCCATGAAGGCCGTCGCCGCGCTGCGAAACCAGTTCGGCGGCCACGCCGTGAAACCGGAAGAGGGCGAGTGACGCGACGCGGTGGCGGCATCCGGTCGAGCCGGTGTCGGCCGAAGGCGGCACAATAGGGGTGTGCGTGTACGGCAGCTGCAACTGAGCGACTTCAGGTCCTACCCGCACGCCCAGATCGCGCTCGACGAGGGCCCCTCGATTCTGGTGGGCCCCAACGGGCACGGCAAGACGAACCTCATCGAGTCGCTGATCTACCTCTCCACGCTCCGCTCCCACCGGGTGGCGAACGACGCCCCCCTGGTCCGCAGCGGCGCCGACCAGGCCGTCATCCGCGCCGAGATCGTCCATGACTCGCGCCGCCTGCTCGCCGAGCTGGCGATCGTCCCCGGCAGGTCCAACCGCGCCCGCCTCAACAAGACCCCGCTGCCCCGTCCCAGGGACCTCATCGGCGCGCTCAAGGCCGTCGCGTTCGCCCCCGAGGACCTCGCGCTGGTGCGCGGCGAGCCGTCGGTGCGGCGCCGCTACGTCGACGAGCTGCTGTGCTCGCGCTACCCGCGCTTCGCGGGCGTCAAGGCCGACTACGAGCGGGTCCTCAAGCAGCGCAACACGCTCCTGCGCACCGCCTACCTCGCGAAGAAGACCGGCGGCCGCGGCCCCGGCGGCGCCGAGATGGCCACCCTCGACGCGTGGGACGCCCACCTCGCCGAGCACGGCGCCGAGCTCCTCGCCGGGCGCTTGGCGCTCGTCGCCGACCTGGTCGAGCCCGTCGCCAAGGCCCACGCGCGCATCGCCGACGGCCGCTCCGAGGTGAGCCTGGCGTACACCTCCGAGCTCGGCGACGACCTCGCCGCCGACCGGGACGTCCTCACCGCGCGCCTCGCCGCCGCGCTGGCCGCCGCGCGCGCCAAGGAGGTCGAGCGCGGATCCACGCTCGTCGGCCCGCACCGCGACGACGTCGAGCTCGCCCTCGGCGACCTCCCGGTCAAGGGCTACGCCTCCCACGGCGAGACCTGGTCGGTGGCGCTCGCGTTGCGTCTGGGCGCCTTCGAGCTGCTGCGGTCCGACGGCACCGCGCCCATCCTGATCCTCGACGACGTGTTCGCCGAGCTCGACACCACCCGCCGCGAGCGCCTCGCCGAGTACGCCGAGGCCGCGCCGCAGACGCTCATCACCTGCGCCGTGGCCGACGACGTCCCCGGCCGCCTCACCGGCGCCCGCTTCGACGTGTGGGAGGGGGAGATCCGACGTGTCCTCTAACGGCTACAACTACCGGCCCCGTCCCAAGAGGGGCCGCAGTGACGACCCGCGCTTCCGCCGGGAGTGGTCGGGGCCGGGCCCGGACAAGCGCGACCCCGAACCGCTCGGCGCCCTCCTCGGGCAGGTCGTCCGCAAGAAGGGCTGGACGGGGAAGGTCTCGAACGCCTCGGTGTTCGGCCGCTGGACCGAGATCGTCGGCCCCGAGATCGCCGGGCACTGCCGCCCCGAGCAGCTCGTCGACGGCGAGCTGCTGGTCGTCGCCGAGTCCACCGCCTGGGCCACGCAGCTGCGGCTGTTCTCGAAGCAGATCTACGCGAAGATCGCCGCCGCGCTCGGGCCCGGCGTCGTCAAGCGCCTGAAGATCGTGGGTCCCAAACAGCCGACACGTTCCTACGGCCCGCGGCGAGTACGGTTTAATGGCTCCCGTGACACATTCTGAAGCGGTCCGCCCCTAGGTCCGTAGGGGGGTTCATGTCCACGCCTCCCGGTGCGACTGTGACGACATCACGCCGCTGAGAGACGGTATTCAGGGCACGGTCGCAGTAGACTTGAGGGGTGACATGAGCTCATTGACGGCTCGCGAGCTTCGCCCCGACGGTCGGGCGCCCCATGCTCCGGCCGTCTTGCCATGGCAAGGCTCACAGGCGGCGCGCCATCGCCGCGGCGAGCGCGGCCGATCGGCGGCCGCGCGGCCCCCGAGCCGAGGTCGGGGCGCTGGAAGTGTCACACCCACGAACTAGCTTTCTCACTGACCGTGAACGACGACAGAAGGAGTTGCCGGTGGCGGCGAAGAAGCAGGATGAGTACAGCGCCAGTTCGCTGACGGTCCTCGAAGGCCTCGAGGCGGTCAGGAAGCGCCCGGGCATGTACATCGGCTCGACCGGCGAGCGGGGTCTGCACCACCTCCTCCAGGAAGTGGTCGACAACTCCGTCGACGAGGCGCTCGCGGGCTTCTGCACCGACATCGACGTGGCCCTCCTCGCCGACGGCGGCATCCGCGTCACCGACAACGGCCGCGGTTTCCCCGTCGACCTCCACCCGAAGCTGAAGAAGCCGGGCGTCGAGGTCGCGCTCACCGTGCTCCACGCCGGCGGCAAGTTCGACTCGCAGACGTACGCGGTCTCCGGCGGCCTCCACGGCGTCGGCGTCTCCGTCGTCAACGCCCTGTCGACCCAGCTGTCGGTCGAGATCCGCCGCGACGGCCACGTGTGGCGCCAGCACTACAAGAACGCCCAGCCGGGCCCGCTGGAGAAGGGCGAGCGCTCGGACGAGACGGGCACCATCGTCACCTTCTGGCCCGACGGCGACATCTTCGAGACCCTCGAGTTCGACTACAAGACGGTCTACCGGCGCCTCCAGGAGATGGCCTTCCTCAACAAGGGCCTGTCCATCACCCTGCGCGACGAGCGGCCCGAGCACGTCGAGGACGAGAGCGGGACCAAGGAGGTCACGTTCAAGTACGACGAGGGCATCGCCGACTTCGTGCGCCACCTCAACACCTCCAAGAACCCGATCCACCCGACCGTGGTCGCCTTCTCCGCCGACGAGGACGGCCAGGCGGTCGAGATCGCGATGCAGTGGAACGAGTCCTACGGCGAGTCGGTCTACACCTTCGCCAACGCCATCAACACGCACGAGGGCGGCACCCACGAGGAGGGCTTCCGCTCGGCGCTGACGAACGCGGTCAACAGATACGGGCTCGAGAAGAAGATCCTCAAGAGCGAGAAGGACCGCCTCTCGGGCGACGACATCCGCGAGGGCCTGGCCGCGATCATCTCCGTGAAGCTGCGCGAGCCGCAGTTCGAGGGCCAGACCAAGACCAAGCTCGGCAACACCGAGATCCGCAGCTTCGTCCAGCGCATCTGCAACGAGTGGCTGCCCGACTGGCTCGACCGCCACCCCAAGGAAGCGCGCACCATCGTCCAGAAGTCGGCCTCGGCCGCGCAGGCCCGCAAGGCCGCGCAGCAGGCCCGCAAGCTGGCCCGGCGCAAGAGCCTCCTGGAGACCTCCTCGATGCCCGGCAAGCTGGCCGACTGCCAGTCGACCAGCCCCGAGGAATGCGAGATGTTCGTCGTCGAGGGCGACTCGGCCGGCGGCTCGGCCAAGCAGGGCCGCAACCCGCGCACGCAGGCGATCATGCCCATCCGCGGCAAGATCCTCAACGTGGAGAAGGCCCGCCTCGACAAGATCCTCAAGAACAACGAGGTCCAGGGCATGATCACCGCCCTGGGCACCGGCATCCACGAGGAATTCGACATCGAGAAGCTCAGGTACCACAAGGTCATCCTGATGTCCGACGCCGACGTCGACGGCCACCACATCAACACGCTGCTGCTGACCCTCCTGTTCCGGTTCATGCGCCCGCTCGTCGAGCTCGGCCACGTGTACATGAGCCAGCCGCCGCTGTACAAGATCAAGTGGAACAAGAAGGGCGACCTGGTCTCCTACGCCTACTCCGACGCCGAGCGGAACCGGCTCATCGAGGAGGGCGTCGCCCAGGGCAAGTCCGACCCGCGCCGGTCCGACGGCGTCCAGCGCTACAAGGGCCTCGGTGAGATGAACTACACCGAGCTGTGGGAGACGACCATGGACCCGGCGCGGCGCAATCTCCTCCAAGTCCAGCTCGACGACGCGGCAACCGCGGACGAGCTGTTCAGCGTCCTCATGGGTGAGGACGTGGAGAGCCGCCGCCGCTTCATCCAGGAGAACGCCAAAGACGTCCGCTTCTTGGACATCTAGTGGCCGGCCCGTTCACGATCCGCTTTACAGAGCAAGGAAGCACTGGTGCCTGAGAACAACCAAGACCAGCTGGACGCGCTGGAGACCCACGGCCGCATCGACCCGGTCGGCATCGAGGTCGAGATGCAGCGCTCCTACCTCGACTACGCGATGAGCGTCATCGTCGGGCGCGCGCTGCCCGACGTCCGCGACGGCCTCAAGCCGGTCCACCGCAAGATCCTCTACGGGATGTACGACGGCGGGTACCGCTCCGACCGCGGCTACGTCAAGTGCTCGCGCGTCATCGGCGACGTCATGGGCCAGTACCACCCGCACGGCGACGGCGCCATCTACGACTCGCTCGTGCGCATGGCCCAGCCGTGGAGCCTGCGGTACCCGCTCATCGACGGCCAGGGCAACTTCGGCTCGCCGGGCAACGACCCGGCCGCCGCGATGCGGTACACCGAGTGCCGCCTCGACCCGCTCGCGATGGAGATGCTGCGGGACATCGACGAGGACTCGGTCGAGTTCGAGCCGAACTACGACGGCAAGACCACCGAGCCGATGATCCTGCCCTCCAGGATCCCGAACCTGCTCGTCAACGGCTCCGAGGGCATCGCGGTCGGCATGGCCACCAAGATCCCGCCGCACAACCTGCGCGAGGTCGCCGCCGCGGTCAACTGGTGCCTGGACCACCCCGAGGCGAGCGAGGAGGAGGCCCTGGAGGCGCTGCTCGGCATCGTCACCGGCCCCGACTTCCCGACCGGCGCCACGATCCTCGGGCGCGCCGCCATCGAGGACGCCTACCGCACCGGCCGCGGCTCGATCAAGATGCGCGCCGTCGTCGAGGTCGAGGAGGACGCCAAGGGCCGCGCGTGCCTGGTCGTCACCGAGCTGCCCTACCAGGTCAACCCGGACAACCTCGCCGAGCGCGTCGCCGACCTGGTCAAGGACGGCAAGCTCAGCGGCATCGCCGACATCCGCGACGAGTCCTCGGGGCGCACCGGCATGCGCATCGTCGTCGTGCTCAAGCGCGACGCCGTCCCGAAGGTCGTGCTCAACAACCTGTACAAGCACACGCAGCTGCAGGAGACGTTCGGCGCGAACATGCTGGCCCTGGTCGACGGGGTGCCGCGCACGCTGAACATCGCCCAGATGGTGCGCTACTACGTCGCCCACCAGATCGACGTCATCGTCCGGCGCACTCGCTACCGGCTGCGCAAGGCCGAGGAGCGGGCCCACATCCTGCGCGGTCTGGCCAAGGCGCTCGACCTGCTCGACGAGACCATCGCGCTCATCCGCCGCTCGCCTTCGGCCGAGGAGTCGAAGGCCGGGCTGATGGAGCTGCTGGAGGTCGACGAGATCCAGGCGACGGCCATCCTCGACATGCAGCTGCGCCGCCTCGCGGCCCTGGAGCGCCAGCGCATCGTCGACGAGCTGACCGAGATCGAGGCCAAGATCGCCGATCTGAACGACATCCTGGCCAAGCCCGAGCGGCAGCGCTCGATCGTCCGCGACGAGCTGGCCGCGGTCGTGCAGCGCTGGGGCGACGAGCGGCGCACGCAGATCCTGCCCGACGCCGGCGAGGTGTCCATGGAGGACCTCATCGCCCGCGAAGACATTGTGGTGACCATCACACATGGTGGCTACGTCAAGCGCACCAAGACCGACTCCTTCCGCTCGCAGAAGCGCGGCGGCAAGGGCGTCCTGGGCGCGCAGCTCAAGCAGGACGACATCGTCAGCCACTTCTTCGTGTGCACCACGCACGACTGGATCCTGTTCTTCACGAACAAGGGCCGCGTCTACCGGGCCAAGGCCTACGAGCTGCCCGAGGCGAGCCGCACCGCCCGCGGCCAGCACGTGGCCAACGTCCTGGCGTTCCAGCCCGACGAGACGATCGCCCAGGTCATCCAGCTCCAGTCCTATGAGGCCGCCCCGCACTTGGTGCTGGCAACCCGCAACGGCCTGGTCAAAAAGAGCAAGCTGTCCGACTTCGACTCCCCGCGCACCGGCGGCATCGTCGGCATCAACCTGCGCGACGGCGACGAACTGGTCGGCGCGGCGCTCATCGAGCCCGCCGACGACCTGCTGCTCGTCTCCCGCAAGGCCCAGGCGATCCGCTTCCAGGCCTCGGACGAGTCCCTGCGGCCCATGGGCCGCGCCACCAGCGGCGTGATCGGAATGCGTTTCGTCGGGGATGACGAACTGCTGACCATGATCGTCCTACGCGATAATATGGACATCCTTGTGGCGACCAGCCGCGGATATGCGAAACGGACTCCCGTCGAGGCGTATCCTCAGCAGGGTCGAGGCGGCAAGGGCGTCCTGACGGCGAAGATCACCGAACGACGAGGCGATCTGGTGGGGGCGCTTTCCGTGACGCCGGAAGACGAGCTGTTCGCGATCACTTCGGAAGGGGGCGTCATCAGAACTCCGGTCAAGCCGGTCCGCAGGACTACGGACCGCAACACGATGGGTGTGAAACTGATCGACCTGCCCGACGAGGTCTCGCTGCTCGCGATCACCAGGAGCGCCGAAGAACCCGATGATGGGCAGGACGAGTAGATGACGGAAGCGAAGGCCACCGCTGCGGAGACCGAGCTTGAGGATGTCGAAGCGGCGTCCGATTCGGCCGAGCAGGCGACGGACGGCGACCAGTCGCCGTCTTCGGACTCATCGACCGCCGATGAGGACAAGACGCTGACCATCCGCCGCCCGCCGGGGATGACGCCGCCGCCGGTCACGCCGGAGGCGATCCCGCAGGTGCAGACGCCGCCGCCCCCCGCCGGGGGCGTGGCGAGTTCCGCGCGGGTCGCCGACGCGGTGCGCGCCGCCAGGGCCGCCGTGTCGCAGGCCGCCGCGCGCGGGCCTCGCCGGGCGAGGCTCCGCCTCAAGCGGATCGACCCGTGGTCGGTCATGAAGTTCTCCTTCGCCGTGTCGATCGTGCTGTTCATCGTGATGGTCGTGGCCACCACGGTGCTGTACATCGCGCTCGACGCGATGGGCGTGTTCGACACCGTCAACGACATGCTGACGATGCTCATGGGCACCTCGAGCGAGACCGGCATCGAGTCGGAGAACCTCCGGATCACCGCGAAGGGCGTCATCGGGGCGGCCGCGCTGCTCGGCGTGGTGAACATGGTGCTGTTCACGGCGCTGGCGACCTTGGGGTCCTTCATCTACAACGTGTGCGCCGACCTGGTCGGCGGCATCGAGGTCACCCTCGCCGAACGCGACTAGACATGAACGGCGGCCCGCGGCCTTCTGAGGAGACCGCGGGCCGCCGCCGTGTTCAGGGGCGATATCCCGCTCGCCCTCGGGCCAGGCGGGCCGTACACTCGACGGTCAGAGGACGCGCCGCCGGACCAGTGACGGCCGTCCCTTCCCTCCGGGGGGCGGGTTCGCATGACTTCCCCTGGTGGGGTAACCTTTCTCAGCGTTGCCGGGTAGGCGACGAACACCTGATGAGGGCGTATAGCTCAGGTGGTTAGAGCGCGGAGCTGATAACTCCGAGGTCCCAAGTTCGAGTCTTGGTACGCCCACCGACAAGAATCCCAGTTCGGCACGAGTGCCGAACTGGGATTTTCGTCTATCTCGGACCCGCACGGCTGCATCGGGGCCGGATTTGAGTCGGTTCCGAACCGTCTCCCGAAGGAGAATCGCAGGCCACGAATGATGCGGCCTGTGGGTTTGCAACTCGGACTACTCCTGGGCGGCGTCCGCCCGGTCGTAGGCACTGCGGGCCGCCTCCACCTGCTCGATGTTGGCCTCGGCCCAGTGCTTGATCGCCTGCATGACCGGCCGCAGGCTCTCGCCCATCGGAGTGAGGGCGTAGTCGACCCGGACCGGGACCGACGGCGTCACCGTCCTGGTGACCAGCCCGTCGCGCTCGAGCGAGCGCAGCGTCTGGGTGAGCATCTTCTGGCTCACCCCGGCGATGATCCGGGCGAGCTCGTTGTAGCGGCGCGGCCCGTCGGCGAGCGCGCTGAGCACCAGGCCGACCCATTTGTCGCTGATCCTGCTGAGCAGGTCCCGCGTGGGGCAGTCGGCGAGGTAGGCGTCGTACGCCTCCTTCGCCTGCGCCCGCCGCTCCGCCGCCGTCCGTGTCGCCATGTCTCCTCCAGAATGCAACGCACTTTCAGGTGCCTACTTACCGATAGAGAGTATCGGCCGTACCTTCGTATCCGAAATCGAGATCGAAGGAGTTCACACATGCGTGCAGTGGTAGTCCGGTCGTTCGGAGGACCGGAGGCATTGGAGATCGCCGAAGTTCCCGTCCCCGCGCCGGGGCCGGGCCAGGTCCGGATCCGCGTCGAGGCCGCGACCGTCAACCCGGTGGACGTGGCGACCAGGGCGGGCCTGCTGGCCAAGGGCGGCCTCATGGAGGCCGGGCCGATCGGCATCGGATGGGACGCGGCAGGCGTCGTCGATGCGACAGGCGAGGGCGTCGACGCCTTCGGTGAGGGCGACCACGTCATCGGCCTGTCCGACCGGCTCGTCCCGCTCGCCGCCCAGGCGGACTACGTCGTGCTCGACGCCGACGCGGTGGCACGGGTGCCCGAAGGCGTCGACGCGGTCGCCGCGGCGACGATCCCGCTCAACGCGTTGACCGCGTCCCAGGCACTGGATCTGCTGGACCTGAACTCGGGCCAGACCCTGCTGGTCACCGGCGCCGCGGGCGGCGTCGGCGGCTTCGCGGTGGAGCTCGCCGCTGCCCGCGGCCTGCGGGTGGTCGCCGCCGCCGGTGACGCCGACGAGGCGCTGGTCCGGGAACTGGGCGCGGCCGAGTTCGTGCCGCGGTCGGCGAACCTGACCGAGGCGGTCCGCCGCGCCGTCCCCGGCGGCGTCGACGGGGTGCTGGACGCGGCCAGCCTCGGCATCCCCGCCCGGGAGGCCGTGCGCGGCGGCGGCGCCTTCGCGGCCGTCATCTTCGGGGCCGATCCGCTGCCGTTGCGCGGCATCCGGGTCGCCACCGTCGGCGTCCGGGCGGACGGCGCGGCACTGGCCGAGATCGTCGCCCTCGTGGAACGGGGCGCGCTCACGCTCCGGGTCGCCGACACGTACCCGCTCGCCGAAGTCGCGAAGGCGCACGAGCGCCTCGCCGAGGGCGGCCTGCGCGGCCGGCTCGTGCTGACCCTCTGAACCCCGGGCGCGGACCAGGTGGCACGCCCGCGGTGATACCGCGGGCGTGCCGCGCTCCGGCCCGGGGACCGAGCGCGTCCGTGTTCGCTATGCTGAGTCACATCGTGCAATGTCGAACGGGGCATTGCTATACGCGGCAAGCTCTGGTAATAGGGGGCCTAGGTCCATGTGGAAGAAACTGTTGATCGTCGCGGGTGTCGCGACCGTCGCCGTGGTGGTGGCCAGGAAGGTCAAGTCCATCAACGACGAGCGCACCTTGTGGCACGAGGCCACGACCTCCGCGGAAGACGTGCGCTAGAGAAAGGCGTTAGCCAACTCACTGCGCTCCGGGTATCCTCGCTGGTGCGACAAGCCCGGCGGGGATACTCGTACGGATCGCCACCCCTCTCGGGGTAGCGGGGCTATAGCTCAATTGGCAGAGCACCTGCTTTGCAAGCAGGAGGTTAGGGGTTCGATTCCCCTTGGCTCCACGGAATAAGACATAGAGGGTTAGAGCGGTCATCGATACGATGACCGCTCTTTCCATGCTTGGGTGCCTCTTCTGTCGTCTGCATGGCTCTGTGGGCTGCTGTGGAACGCTTCAGCTGGTCGGTACCTATCGGCCGAGGTCGAGGCAACGGCGGACTTCGGTCATGCGGTAGGTGATGTGGTCGGTGGTGTCGAGTTCCTGGGTTCCGGGGCGTCGGGCGAGGCCGGCGGCCCACAGGCATTGGCTCGCGTGGCGGGCGGCCATGAGGACCGGCAGATGGGTCTCGAGCTCTTCTGGCAGGGAGCGGACGATGCGGTATCCGGTGAGGAACGCTTGTCTGAGTTCCTCGAAGTGGGGGTAGTCGCTGAGGTTTCCCATGACGGGTGCGAGGTCGTAGAGGTAGTGTCCCCAGCCGCAGTCGTCGAAGTCCAGGATCCCTACATTCCAGCTGTGGGGGCGGCGGCGAACGGTATGACAGTTGCCGAGGATGAAGTCGTTGTGGATCAGGCCGAAGGACTTGCTGTCGTTGCCGAGTTCCATGAATATGGCGGCGGTCTGTTCGGCGACCGTTTCGAACAGAGCCAGGTCCTCGCCGCTCAGGAATTCGCCGATCGGTCCGGAGTTGTAGGGCGAGTGCTCGGCGGTGAACATTGCTGCGGCGTCCCAGGTCGGCAGGGTGAACCCCGCTGGGGGCATGTAGTTCTCGGCGGCGCGGTGGAGGTGGGCGAGGGCCCGGCCGAGCTGATAGACACCGTGGGCGCCGAGTCCGCCGCCGGGGCGGTGTACTTTGCCGTCGACCCAGGTGAGCAGATCGCAGTGCGCCTCCACTGATGCGCCGCCGCTCTCTTTCTGCGGCAGGGTGAGGGAGACGAGGAGTCGGCCGTCGGCGGTGGGCACTGGTGTGGGGACCGTGATGCACTCGGCTGCCAAGCGTGCGTGGACGTCGGCTAGGAAGGTCAGTTCGGCGAGTGTGTGGTCGCTGTGCCGGGCTCCGGGCCGGTGGAGGCGCAGGGCGTATCGACTGCCCTCGCCTGCGGTCACCTCGTGGACGCTGTTGTTCAGGACCCCGATCGGCGTCACGTGCAGCGGTTCGGGCAGATCGTACGAGGCCAGCGCCGTCATCGCGACGGACTCGAGCCCTGTGGGGGCGAGGTGATTCTGCGGCACGGCGGCTCCGTTCAGGGCTTGCACCGGTGGCGGCGCGGTGCGTGCCATCCCATCAGAGCCCCGCGAGCGCGGCAAGGGGATTTGTGGACGCGATTGGCTCAGCGTGCTTCCCGGACGAGGCGTTTATCGAAATCGAGCCAGTAGCCACATGAGTCAGATCCCACCAGGACTTCCAGCTCCTGCCGGAACCGGCATCTCCGCCCCTGACAGTTGCCGCAGAGGGTGATGGAGGACTGCTCGCAACTGACTGCACTGGTCTGGTAGCACGATTGCGGTAGGGTGTTGCCTGGTGTGCCGGGAAGTCTGGTCGGCGGGAATTTGACCCGCCTCCTGAATGGAGCCCCGTACATGCAGTTCGCGAAAGAGCACCGCACCTCGCCCCCTCGGCCTGGTCGCCTCACCCCCGAACGCCGACGCGCATGAGGAAGAACCCCAACCTGTCCACCCGTGAGCGCACCGTCCACCCCTGGACCGGCGAAATGAGCAGCGGCCACGGACCGATCCCATAGCAATGACGAAGTGCCGTGAGGCACCCCCGAGCGAAAAGAGTTCGTCAGTGCCGTCAGTATTCGAAGACCCCGAGGGCTACATGCGGGATTTCCAGTCCCGGATGGAATCCATGGCCGCCAGGGCCTCCACGTTGAACGAAGCACTGGAGGCGGCCGCGGCGACCGCGACTTCTCCGGATGGGGAGGTCTCCGTCACCGTCGGCGTCGGCGGTGTCCTCCAAGGCCTCGAACTCAGTCCCGAGACCCGCAAGATGTCCGCTCAGTCGCTCGCAGCGCTCATCAAGGAAACCTACGCCGAAGCGGCCGTTGCCGCGGGCCAGGCATCGACCGGCGCGCTGGCATCGGTGTTCGGCGAGGACAGCGAGATCGTGCACCAGGCCAGGTCCGCCGGGCCGGAGAGGGAGTGAACCGTGAGCGACCGCATCAACGTCCCAGGCCCGGAGGATTTCGAAGCCCATGTGGACGGCATCGACTCGAAGGTGATCGGACCTGTCGTGCAGGCGCACCAGGCAGCCGAGGCGAAGGGCATCGGCAGCGCCATGGACTTCGGCATCGTGAACATGCCGTTCGCCCTGATCGCCTTCGGCCTCGCCGAACTCGCCACCCACGTGATCGGCGACGCCAGGGACGCGGCGAAGGAGGCCTCCGTCCAGGTGAAAGCCACCTGCGACTCCTACCAGGAATGCGACTCCTCCGTGGCCGAGACCTTCAACGTCTACATCAGTGAAATGGGCGGCTCATGAACGACCTCATCGTCGACCCCGACGAATCGGCTCCCTCGTTCGGGACGTTCACCGGTGCCCGCGCGCTCGCGAGCGCCCAGGCCCTCTTCCAGTCCGACACCGGCCTCGAGTACGCGCTCAACGGGACCGTGGCCGCGCTCGACATGCTCGCCTTCGTGGCGAACCCCTTCAAGGAGTGCATCATGGCCGGGGTGGGGTTCCTCATCGAGCACTTCGAGTTCCTCAACGAGCCGCTCGAATGGGTCGCCGGAGATCCGACCTCCATCAACGCGACCAAGGACACCTGGGGCAATATCGCGCAGACCCTCGACCAGGCGGGGCAGGACCTGGTGACCGAGCTGGAATCGCTGTCCGAATGGGAGGGCAAGGACGCCGATGCCTACCGGACACTGGTCGCCGACTTCGGCAGCGCCATCTCGGCCTCCGGCTGCGTGTCCAGCATCATGAGCAACTACATGATGGTGATGGGCATCTGGACCGCGGTGACCCGCGGCCTGCTGCTCGAGCTCATCTGCGACTTCGTGTCCCGAGCGATCATGTACGCCCTGGCCGCGCTCGCATCCTCCTGGTTCACCTTCGGTGGCTCGATCGCCGCGTTGATCGGCGGGTTGATGGCCGACGCGATGAGCGTGATGGCGAAGATCGCCAAGCACATCTCCAAACTCGGTCAGGCCATGTCGCAGCTGGCCAAGCGGATGGGAAAGCTCGGCAAGATCATCGACGACATCGGCAAGGCCCTCGACCGGTTCGGCAGCGGGAAGAAGTTCGACCTGAATCTGTCCTCGATGAAGAAGGGCATGGATCTGAAGTTCGACCAGCTCGGCAAGTCGATCGGGGATGACGCGGTGCCGACACCCGGCACCGCCGGCCCGCGCTCGAACTACCAGCTCGACAACACGCACACGATCTACGACACTATGGACGACATGTTCGGCTCAGGGAACCTTCCCACGTCCTTGCTCAACAACGCCCACAGCTGGAACAACCTCGGCAACATCCTCACCGGGTACCCCATGACCGGCCTGAAGAGCCTGCTCGGCGGTGGCCCCGGCGCTATCCAGGACGGCGGCTGACCGATGGGAACGCATTCGTGGAGGCGCTGATCGGCGTCGTGGCCGTGCTGGCGTGGCTCGGCGGGGCGTTCATGGTGATGGCCCGCGGGTACATCCTGCCGGCGATGCGCTCGGAGGAGTGGAGGCTCGAGGTCGCCGAGGAACGCGGGTGGTTCGACGGCATCGATACGCCGTCGCCGCCGCCCGCCTCCGAGGCCGACCCGGCCTCGCTCACCGGCCTGATGGAGACGGCTTCGGAGGTCGGGAAGCGGAAGCGGGTCATCGTCGCCAAGGCGTGGCAGGAGGACCCCGAGTTTAAGGCCGAGGTGCGCCGCCGCTATCGCGAACACTATGTGAAGTACCACGCCGAGTACTCGCTCTTCATCGGCGGTGCTTGGGCGCTCACCTTCGTGCTCGTGGAACCGGTGAACAAGGCTCTGGTACCGGAGGATCTCGAGATTCTCGCCCCGGTGTACGCGCTCGTCGTCCCGTTGTGGATCGCGGCCGCCGTGATCGCCCTGCTCGAAGGCCTGAAGTCGGCGCGTCGCCGATCGTGAATCGACTGCACCCGCAGTGGTGAGCACCCGCGCAAATACGTACTTGCGGGCTCCGGTGCCGCAGTAGATGGTCGTGGCGCTGGAGGCCACGATGGCGGTTCTGGTTTCTTCGGGAAGGCAGCGGTTCAGTTCTCAAGCGGTGCCGCTCCGATATGCGGGCATGGGATCAGCATCCCGGATAGGGCGGCAAAAGAGGGTGGGGAGCTGGTCTGCATGTGCGCTGAGGCAGCGACAAAGACGGGAGTGATCGTTTCGGTCCCTCTTCGGCGGTGGAGTCTCTTTTGGTACGGCTTCAAGCGGGCGGCGACAAAGACGAGGCCTCCTCCCCTGGCCCCTCTCCGGCACCGAGGTTCACCTGTTCACTTGTGGAGTGATTGTGCGTGGCGGCCTGTTGCCTTGGCGGGCTTGTGTTCTGGGACTGAAACATGAAACCTTTCGCATCCTTCGGGTGATGACGAACCGGCCCTGGCCTGGGATCATTGGTGTATAGCACGAAGGAGCCAAACCGGAAGGCCTGAGCGAACCGAGG
>NZ_AXWO01000042.1 GCF_000482705.1 Glycomyces arizonensis DSM 44726
CCAGGGCCGGTCCGTCATCACCCGAAGGATGCGAAAGGTTTCATGTTTCGGGACCGAACCCCAACCCCGCCAAGGCAACAGGCAACAGGCAACAGGCAACCACACTCAATCACTCCACAAGGGAATAAGACAGGCCTCGGTGCCGGAGAGGGGCCCGGGGAGGAGGCCTCGTCTTTGTCGCCGCCCGCTTGAAGCCGCACCCACGGCCACCCCACCGCCGAAGAGGGACCGAAACGAGCACTCCCGTCTTTGTCGCTGCCGCAGCGCACCGCAACCGCGCACACGACCAACCCCGCCCGCGAACGAAGGGCCATTGCCGGGCTCCTCAGGCGCCGCCCCGATCATGCGAGACGGGACCGGTCGACCCCGTCGAGCGACAAGCGGTGGCGTTCGACGGACTGTGGTGCTCGGTCGGCGGTAGTGGTCGAGGGATGGGTTGTTCGGCGGGCGATAGTCGGTGGTAGGTGAGCAGTGGTGTTCGACTCGTAACCCTGCTCGGAGCGCCCGCGGGGCGCCGGGGGCGCCCTGGGACATTACTCCGCCCCTCTGTACCCACCCGCCGCCGTCCTGCACACCACGAAAGTCCTCGCCAGCCTGACAGCGGCCCGAAAGCGGGTCAAGGAAAAGTTTCTGGCCCTGTGGATAACTCCCGACGGTGGCCTGCGGGGCCTGTGGATAACTTCCCAGCGGGGTGGGGGGCTTGTGAATGGCTTTCGGAAGGATGCGGTGCTCCCACGGATGACTTGGGGGCAAGAGTGGTGGTCGAACGGGGCGCGGTGGATTGTTGGCCACCGCGCCCAATGGTTACGTGGCTCAGCCGACGCTTGTCTTCTCGCGGGCCGAAACCGCGTCCCGCTCGGAGTCGGGTTCGACGGTCACGTGCGGCACGACCCTGTCGAGCCACCTCGGCATCCACCACGCCGCCCGGCCCATGACCTTCATGACCGCCGGCACCAGCAGGCAGCGGATCACGATCGCGTCGATGAAGATCGCCACGGCCAGCCCGATCCCGAACTGCTGGAGCAGCCTCGCCTCGGACAGCATGAACGCCCCGAACACCGCCATCATGATCGCCGCGGCCGCGGTGATGACCCCGCCGGTCGACGCCAGGCCCTTGCGGACCGCCTCGGTCGGGTCGCCGGTGCGGATCCACTCCTCGCGCATCCGCGACACCAGGAACACCTCGTAGTCCATCGACAGCCCGAACACGATCGCGAAGATCATCACCGGCCCGAACGCCTCGACCGGCCCGGGGCTGATGCCGAACATCCCCTCCTGGAAGATCCAGGTGACCACGCCCAGCGAGGCGCCGATGGTCAGCAGGTTCAGCACCGCGGCCTTGACCGGGATGAGGATCGACCGGAACACCACCATCAGCAGCAGCATCGACAGCCCGACGACGAACAGCAGGAACACCGGTGCCTTGTCGACCATGATGTCGGAGAAGTCGATCGCCGCCGCGGTCGAGCCGCCCACCAGCTGCTCGCCGGTCACCTCGTCGAGGACGTCGTCCCGCAAGTGGTGCACCAGGTCCACGGTGGCCTCGTCGGACGGTCCGGCCGTGCCCGCCACGGTCGACATCCACAGCCCGTCGCCGATCTGGAACGCGGGCGACACCTGGTCGACCGCGTCCAGTTCGGACATCGCCGCCGCGGCGGCGTCGGCCTCCGCCCGAGTGCCGTCGGTGACGACCAGGAGCGGCCCGTTGAAGCCCGGCCCGAACCCGTCGGAGAGCATGTCGTAGGCCTGCCGCGTCGTCGAGGACTCCGGATCGGTCCCGGCGTCGGCGAAGCCGAGCCGCAGCCCCAGGAGCGGCGCCGACAGCGCCAGCAGCGCGGCGAAGACCACGCCGATGGCGAGCCACGCCCGCTTCTCCACGAAGCGCGACCAGCCGTTCCAGCGCGTCCCGGGGGCGCGTTTCGCCTTCGCGGCGTGCCTTCGCACCCGCTTCTCGATCCGCTTGCCGAACAGCGCCAGCAGCGCGGGGAGCAGCGTCACCGACGCCAGCATCGTGACCAGCACGACCAGCGCCACCGACAGCGAGACCGACTGGAGCGAGCCGAGGCCGAGCGCGAACAGCCCCATGAGCGCCACGATCACGACCGAACCGGCGAACAGGACCGAGCGCCCCGCGGTGTCCAGCGCGACCGTCGCCGCGCCCTTCCGGTTCGAGCCGTTCAGCAGCTCCGAGCGGTACCTGGCGAAGATGAGCAGCGCGTAGTCCACGCCGACGCCGAAGCCGATGAGGAACATGATGGGCGTCAGGTACGTCGGCAACGTGACCACATGGGACACGATCATCGACAGGCAGAAGGTGATGCCCACGGCGAACACCGCGGTGATCAGCGGCAGGCTCGCCGCAAGAAGCGAGCCGAACATGAGCACCAGGATCACCAGCGCGGCCAGCATGCCCACGCCCTCGGCCGCCCCGCCGCCGCCCTCGGCGGCCTCCCGGATCGCGTCGCCGCCCACCGCGACGGTCAGTCCGTCGCCGGAGGACTCCTCGGCCACGTCGACGAGCGCGAGGGCCTCCTCGGGCGTGCCGTCGAAGCGCGCCGCGGCATAGCCGACGGTGCCGTCCTCACTGACCGACCCGTACGAGGCGAACGGGTCGTCGACGCTCACGACGCCGGGCATGTCCGCGACCTCGGCGAGCACCGCCTCGACGCGGGCCCGCTCGGCGGCCACGCCCGCCTCGTCGCCGAAGACCACCTGGACGGTCGTGTCGTTGACCTCGGGCGCCCGCTCCTCGAGCAGATCGAACAGCTCCTGGGACTCGGTGCCGGGCATCGAGTTGTCGTCCTCGAAGGCCGAGCCGATCTGCGAGGCGGCGGCGATCGCCGCGGCGAGCACCACCACCCAGACGACGAGGGCGACGGCGGGACGCCGCTGCGTCCACTGCGCGAGCCGCGCCATAGCCGAAGGTCTGCCAGGGAAAGCAAGTCGTTGTTCCATGCAGCGACTATCGCCGTCCGGACACCCGCGCCACATCGGCTCGGCAGAGGCAATCGGGCTACCACGGGGGTCTCAGCGCCGCGGCGTGATGTACGCCTGTGGTCGCATCAGCCGCCGTCGGTCCACGTCGGCCGTACCAGCCCCGACTCGTAGGCGGTGACCACCAGTTGCGCCCGGTCGCGCGCCGACAACTTCGACATGATGCGGCTGACGTGCGTCTTCGCCGTCGCGGGCGCCAGGAACAGCGTCCCGGCGATCTCGTCGTTGCTCATGCCCGTGGCCACCAGCTTGAGCACCTCGGTCTCGCGCTCGGTCAGCGCGTTCAGGTGCGGGCTCGGCTCTGGTTTGGCGACGCGCCCGGCGAACTCGCCGATGAGCCGCCGCGTCACCTTCGGGGAGATCAGCGCCTCCCCGTCGGCCACCACGCGCACGGCGTGGATCAGCTCGTCCGGGTCGGTGTCCTTGACGAGGAACCCGCTCGCCCCGGCCCTGAGCGCCCGGTACACGTAGTCGTCCTCGTCGAAGGTGGTCAGGATGACGACCTTCACGCCGTCGAGCCGCGCATCGGCGCTGATCCGCTCGGTCGCCTCCAGGCCGCCGACGCCGGGCATGCGGATGTCCATGAGGACCACCTCGGGCCGGTGCCTGCGGATCAGTTCCAGCGCCTCGGCCCCGTCGGCGGCCTCGGCGACGATCGCGATGTCGTCCTCGTCGCCTAGGATCGACGCGAACCCGGCGCGCACCAGCCGTTGGTCGTCGACCAGCATCACTCGGATCACGGCTGCACCTCCAACGGCCACGTGGCCTCCACGGCGAAGCCGCCGTCCTCGCGCGGCCCCGCGTTGAAGGTACCGCCGAGGCTCTCGGCCCGCTCGCGCATCCCCGTCAGGCCGTTCCCGGCGATCACGCTGTCGGCCTTGAGCTCGGCGCCGTCGTCGACGACGCTCACCGCGAGCGTGGTCGTGCCGGTCACCACGTTGATGAGCACGCTGCTCGCACCGGCGTGCCTGACCACGTTCGTCAGCGACTCCTGCACCACCCGGTACGCCGCCGCGTCCACCGCCGCGGGCAGCTCGGCGTGCCCGTCGCGGCGCAGCGACACCTCCAGGTCCGCCGCCTCGGCCGCCGACACCAGCGACGGCAGCCGGTCCAGGCTCGGCCCCGGCCCGGTCGGCGATTCCTCGCCGGCCTCCCGCAGCACCCCGACCATCGACCGCAGCTCGCGCAGCGACAGCCGGCTCGTCTCCGCGACGATCTGGAGCGTCTCGGCGGTCGAGTACGCCGGGTCCTTCTTCAGCCGGCGCTGCGCCGCCGTCGTCTGCACGTGGATGAGCGACAGATGGTGGCCCACCGCGTCGTGCAGCTCCCGGGCGATCCGCAGCCGCTCCTCGGCCACGCTGCGCCGCCGCGCCTCGTTGACCGAGACCTCCGCCTCGGCCCGGTAGGCGCGGTAGTGCGCCACCATGGCGCCGAACGCGACGATCGCGACGAACCAGCCCGCCAGCAGCAGCGTCTCGGCGGGAGAGATGTGCGCGAAGCCGCTCATCAGCTCGGGGACGATCAGGATGATGAACGAGACCGCCGCGACGGCCGTGGCCGCGCGGGTGCGCCCGATCGCCGCGAGCGTGTACAGGGCGATGATGTACGTGCCCATCGTCGGCCCGTCCAGCGCCGAGGCCGGATAGTAGACCACGGTGCACGCCAGCGTGACGATCGTGACCGCGAGCGGGTACCTGCTGCGGAAGAACAGCGCCGCGCAGCCGATGAGGGTCACCGCCCACGCGAGCTGCTCGGCCAGCGCCACCGCTTCGGGGCCGCGGAGGACCTGCACCAGCAGTGTCCAGGCGAGGATCACGAACGTGGCGCAGGCCCCGACGATGATGTCGCCGGTGCGGTCGGAGAAGCGGTCGAACACGCCCTGAGCCTATTTCGTCAGCCCGGCCCGCCTCATCGCCTCGGCCATGGCCCCCTGCGGCTGCTGCCGGTCCTGGCCGCTGCGCTGGCGCGGCTGCCGCTCGCCCCTGCCGCCCTTCTCACGGCGGCCCCCGCCGCCGCGCTGCTTGCCGCCCGCGGCCTCGGGCTCGTCGTCGAGCCGCATCGTCAGCGAGATCCGCTGCCGTTCGAGGTCGACGCTGAGGACCTTCACCCGCACGACGTCGCCGGGCTTGACCACCTCGCGCGGGTCGGCGACGTAGCGGTTCGCGAGCGCCGAGATGTGGACCAGGCCGTCCTGGTGGACGCCGACGTCGACGAACGCGCCGAACGCGGCGACGTTGGTGACCGCGCCTTCCAGGACCATGCCCGGTTCGAGGTCCGAGACCTTCTCGACGCCCTCCTTGAACGCGGCGGCCTTGAACTCCGGGCGCGGGTCGCGCCCGGGCTTCTCGAGCTCGGCGAGGATGTCGGAGACGGTCGGGACGCCGAAGCGCTCGTCGGCGAAGTCGCCGGGCTTGAGCTTCCGGAGCGCCACCGTGTCGCCGATGAGCGCGTCGACGCCCGCGCCGGTGCCCGCGAGGATCCGCTCGACGACCGGGTACGCCTCGGGGTGGACCGCGGAGGCGTCGAGCGGGTTCGAGCCGCCGGTGACGCGCAGGAACCCGGCGGCCTGCTCGAACGCCTTGGGGCCGAGCCGGGCGACCTTGAGCAGGTCCTTGCGGTCGTCGAAGCGGCCGTGCTCGTCGCGCCAGGCGACGATGTTCGCCGCGATCGACCCGGTGAGCCCCGAGACCTGGCTCAAGAGCGGCACGCTCGCGGTGTTGAGGTCGACGCCGACGGCGTTCACGGCGTCTTCGACCACGGCCTCAAGGGATTTGGTGAGTTTCGACTCAGTCAGGTCGTGCTGGTACTGGCCGACGCCGATGTGCTTGGGGTCGATCTTGACCAGTTCGGCGAGCGGATCCTGCAGGCGCCTGGCGATGGAGACCGCCCCGCGCAGGGACACGTCCATGCCCGGCAGCTCCTTGGTGGCGTAGGCCGACGCCGAGTACACCGACGCCCCGGCCTCGGAGACGACGAGCTTCGCCAGTTCGGCCTTGCCCGCGAGCGCCTTCACCAGGTCGCCGGCGAGCCGGTCGGTCTCGCGGGAGGCGGTGCCGTTGCCGATGGCGATGAGCTCGACGCCGTGCTTCTGCACCAGGGCCGCGAGCGCCGCGAGTGAAGCGTCCCACTGGTTCTGCGGCTGGTGCGGGTAGACCGCGGCGGTCTCCAGGACCTTCCCGGTGGAGTCGACGACGGCGACCTTGACGCCGGTGCGGTAGGCCGGGTCGAGGCCCATGACGGTCTTGCGGCCCGCCGGGGCGGCCAAGAGCAGGTCGCGCAGGTTCGCGGCGAAGACCTTCACGGCCTCGTCCTCGGCGCCCTGCCACAGCCGCATCCGCAGGTCGACGCCGAGTTTGACGAGGATGCGGGTGCGCCAGGCCCACGAGACGGACTTGGCCAGCCACGCGTCGGCGGCCCGCCCGAGGTTCTGGACGCCGAACTTCGCGGCGATCATCGCCTCGTAGCCGTCGGTCTCGTCCTCGCCCGGATCCAGTGTCAGGGAGAGGACCTCCTCCTTCTCGCCGCGCAGCAGCGCCAGGACCCGGTGGGACGGAAGAGTGGTGAACGTCTCGGCGAACTCGAAGTAGTCGGAGAACTTGGCGCCCTTCGCTTCGGCGCCGTCGCGGACCTTCGAGACGAGGCTGCCGCGCGCCCACATGCGTTCGCGCAGTTCGCCGATGAGGTCGGCGTCCTCGGAGTAGCGCTCGGTGAGGATCGCCCGGGCCCCGGCCAGGGCCGCGGCGGTGTCGTTGATCTCCGCCTCGGGATTGAGGAAGCCCGCGGCGACGGTCTCGGGATCCTGTGTCGGATCGCTCAGCAGCGTCTCGGCGAGCGGCTCGAGCCCGGCCTCGCGGGCGATCTGGGCCTTGGTCCGGCGCTTCTGCTTGTACGGCGCGTAGAGGTCCTCGAGCCGGGACTTGGTGTCGGCCGCGTCGATCTGAGCGGCCAGCTCCTCGGTGAGTTTCCCCTGCTCGGCGACCGATTCGAGGACCGCGGCGCGTCGGGCCTCCAGTTCGCGCAGGTAGCCGAGGCGCTCTTCGAGCGCGCGCAGCTGCTCGTCGGTGAGGCCCCCCGTGGCCTCCTTGCGGTAGCGGGCGACGAAGGGAACGGTGGAGCCGTCGTCGAGAAGCGCGACGGCCGCGCGGACTTGATGGGAGCCGACCGAGAGTTCTTCGGCGATGCGTTGATCGATAGCTTGAGCCACGCTGACGCATTCTGCCAGAGCGCTGCGACAACGGAGCCTCAAGAGGCGGGTGCGGACCCCCGGGTGGACGCTCTCGCGGGCATTGGGTAAAGTTCTATCCCGTCGCCGGGGGGCAGTGAAAACCACCTGGATGACATGCGGACGTAGCGCAGTTGGTAGCGCGACACCTTGCCAAGGTGTAGGTCGCCGGTTCGATCCCGGTCGTCCGCTCGGAGCTCGGAAGAGCGCTATCCCGGACGATTAGCTCAGCGGGAGAGCACTCCCCTGACACGGGAGAGGTCACTGGTTCAATCCCAGTATCGTCCACCGCCGGTTGGGGTCCAGGTTGTACGGCCTGGACCCCTTCCCGTCAGGGTGGGTTGGCCGAGTGGCGAGGCAGCGGCCTGCAAAGCCGTATACACGGGTTCGACTCCCGTACCCACCTCCACGAACTTCCCCGTCGGTCCGAACCCGGATCGCGGGCCCTCGCCGACACCGCCCAGCCCGCATCCGGTCCGTGGGACGCAGGATCGAAGCGTTCAGCCTGCCACGGTGAAACCCCAGGTCAGAAGATATGCCGCCGGAACGGGCGAACGCGCGGACGGATGCACGGCCGTGCGCGCTCGCCCGGTCCGGCGACAGTGCGCGGTGTCTGCTCAGGCCGCGGCGAGGCGCTCGGAGAAGACCTCTCGGCAGCCGCTGTTGCAGAAGGCGTACACCGCGCCCTCGTGCTCCAGGAGGATGGCGTCCTCGCTCAGCTTCACGGTCATGCCGCACACCGGGTCGACGGCGCTGGCCGCCCCCGGCTCGACCGGGACGGCGGGCCGTTCCTCCTCGCCGGCGACCATCTCGCGGACGAAGTCGGCCGAGCGCATGGCCGCGCCGCCGGTGCCGAAGTCGCCCTCGGCCACCGGGTTGATGTAGACCGACACCGCATCGCCGGGGAAGGCGTCCGCGATGCGGGCGTAGAAGTGGGCCCGCCCTTCGTCCGACAGCATGACTGCGGGGAAGTCGATCCGCACCACGTAGCGGTTGCCGTGGGGCACCGTCCCACCGAGCCAGGCGTCGGTTCGGCGCACCAGGACCTGCCAGATGGCGCGGTGAGCCTCGTCCTCTTCGGGAGAGGCGCCCTCCGCATGGGTGACCGCGCCGAGCAGCCGCTCGGCCAATTCGCTCGGAGCCGGCTCGTCGGGTGCCGTCGGGGGAATCAGAAGCTCGATGAGCATCATGGGAAACGGTTCCTTTCGTGTTGCGCTGTCGCATCGTGACCGCATCAGACGCTCGCCGGTGCGGCGAGGACGACCGTTGCGGGTCACATGAGGCTGCCCGGATCGGCTCACAGAGCGCTCACAGCGCACTCACAACCCGGACCGTCCATATCGGTTCCGCCTTCGAAGGCCTCCGGCTGAGTGTCCGATTCGTTCGAGGCGAACGCGCGGAGCCTTGCGGCGAGCCGCTTGTCGCCGTCGATCACGACCGGCCCCCGAGCAGTCCGCGGACGGTGTGCTTCTCGTGGACGGCCTGCTTCGCGACGCCCAGGGCGGCGGCGATCTGCGCCCGGCGACTCCGCCCGGCTGCGGGCCGAGCTGCCGTCGTTCGCGCGTGCGACGAGGGGCGCCCGGGATCGACTCCCGGGCGCCCCTCGTGTTCGGTTATTCGGCCTCGACGGCGCTCTGGTTCTCGGTGACGGGGATCTCCTGTGCCTGCGGCTTCGGCTTGACGGCGTCCGCGACGCGGACGGTCAGCAGGCCGTCGGCGAGGTCGGCGCTCACCTGCGAGGCCTCCGTGCCCTCAGGGACGGTGAACTCGCGGCGGAACTTGCCGGCGGTGAGGCCGCGGACCAGGTAGCGGTCGCCCTCGGCCGCCTCGCGCTCGCGGCGCTCGGCGGTGACCGAGAGGCGGCGGCCTTCGAGCGAGACCGAGACGTCCTCGGCGGCGACGCCCGGGACGGCGACGGTGATGACCGCGTCCGAGCCCTCGGTGTACACGTCGGCCTGCGGCGAGTACTGGGTGGCCCGACGGCCGAATCCCTGGCGGACCAGGCGCTCGAACTCCCTGTCGAACTGCCGGAACGCCGCGTACGGGTGCTGGTAGCGAACGATCATGGTGGTGGACTCCTTCCCTGCGATTAGCACTCGAAGGTTGAGAGTGCTAATGCCGGTTACAGCGCCGAGCCGCTTCCGAATATTTCTCGTAGTGATCGGAGTCACTTGATGCTCGGAAGGATCTTGCGGAAACGCTCCCAGGTCAGAAGAATGACTGCATGGACATCGCCATCCGCCCCCAGCTCAGCCGCGCCGACGTCGAAGCGCTCGTCCGCGACCGGCTCGGCGGCGACCTCCAGGTCGTCGCCCACGAGGAGTTCAAGGACGGGTTCTTCAACGCCGCCCACGCCGTCACCCTCGCCGACGGCCGCGACCTCGTTGTCAAGGTCGCCCCCGACCCCGAACTCAAACTCCTGCGCTACGAGGTGGACCTCATGGCCACCGAGATCGAGTGCTTCGAGCGCGCCGGTGCCGCGGGCGTCCCCATGCCGAGGCTGTGGCACACCGACGCCGTCGGCGGCGTCATGATCATGGACCGCCTCAAAGGCATCTCGCTGCCCAAGGCCAAAGAGCGGATGAGCGGACCCGAACTGCTCGCGCTGCGCCGCGAGATCGGCGCGCTGAGCGCCCGCCTCAACACTGCCGACGGCGAGCGCTTCGGCTACCCCAGGAAGAGCGGCCGCACCGGATCGGACAGCTGGGCCGCCTCGTTCATGGCCATGATGGACGATCTGCTGGCCGACGCCGACGAGTTCGACGCTCCGCTGCCCCGCCCAGCCGCCGAGATCCGCCGCATCGTCGCGGCCCACCGGCCGCTCCTCGACGCGGTCGAGCGCCCCGCCCTCGTCCACTTCGACCTGTGGGACGGCAACATCTTCGTCGAGCCGGGCGAGAGCGGCTGGCGCGTCGAGGGATTCATCGACGGCGAGCGCGCCTTCTACGGCGACGCGCTGGCCGAGCTGGTGTCCCTGCTGTTCGTCTCGGACGAAGAGGCCGCGGCGGTCATCGACGGCTTCCTCGGCCGCGAACTGACCGACGACGAGCGGCGGCGCCTGAGCCTGTACCAGGTGTACCTGTGGCTGATCCTCATCACCGAATGCGAGGTGCGCGGCTTCGAACCCGAGCAGACCGCCGCGCAGCGCTCGTGGGCCACCGAGAACCTCGTCAGGGACCTGGCCTTCCTGGAGTCCCAGCGGCTGTGAGCCCTAGTGGTCGTGGTCGTCGGGGTCGGTCCGCACGGCGATCTTGTCCGATGTGGCCCCAGCCAGGCCGTACGGCGGCATGTTGACGTACGACGTCTCGTACTCGCCGGCCTTGACCCGGTACAGCTCGTGCCACAGCCCGACGTCGCCGTCGTCCTTGACCGCCCGGTTGAACCACTTCCAGAAGCCGCGGTGGGCGTGCCGCTGCGAATGGGCGTACCGCTCCAGGTGGTCGGCGCTGCGCCAGTACTGGACGACCGCGACCACCCTGCCGCTCAACGCGGCCCGCGAGTCGAGCAGCCCCAGCTCGGGGTCGGCGGCCAGCTCGCGCAGCATCGGCCGCAGCGCCGAGAGCACCGGCCACCACTTGTGGACCTTCCAGATCTTGTTGACGCGAACGCCGACCGTGAAGACGACGAGGTCCTCGTCGTAATCGACGACCACGCGACCGGGATGGACTTTCGCCACGTGCGGACCTCCAAGGGAGCGTGCGGGACACCTCCCTCCAAGGTTAACGAGACATATTCACCTTTTGCCATATGTAGTGTGACCGATTCCTAACGCTGCCACGACCATTCGGCGACCTCGGGGATGTCGGTGCCGTAGGTCCGCGTGTACTCGCGGGCGGCGTGCCGCGCGTCGACCATCCGCTGCCGCAGCCCCGCCGCGTTCGCACCCAGCCCCGGCACGCGGTCGATGACGTCCATGACCAGGCGGTACCGGTCGAGGTCGTTGAGCATCACCATGTCGAACGGCGTGGTCGTGGTGCCCTCCTCCTTGTAGCCGCGCACGTGCATGTTCGCGTGGTTGGCGCGCCGGTACGTGAGCCGGTGGATGAGCATCGGATAGCCGTGGTAGGCGAACATGACCGGCTTGTCCCTGGTGAAGATCGTGTCGAACAGCCGGTCGCCCAGGCCGTGCGGGTGCTCGGTGTCGGGCTGGAGCCGCATCAGGTCCACCACGTTGACCACCCGGACCTTCAGATCCGGCAGGTGCGCGCGCAAGAGGTCCGCCGCGGCGAGCACCTCCAGCGTCGGGACGTCCCCGGCGCAGGCCAGCACCACGTCCGGCGATCGGCCGTCGTCGGTCGAGGCCCACTCCCAGATGCCCAGGCCCCGCTCGCAGTGGCGCACGGCCTCCTCCATGCTCATGTACTGCAGCGCCGGCTGCTTGCCGCACACGACCACGTTGACGTACTGCCGCGAGCGCAGGCAGTGATCCATCGTGGACAGCAGCGTGTTGGCGTCCGGCGGCAGGTACACCCGCACCACGCTGGCCTTCTTGTTCATGACCAGGTCGATGAAGCCCGGGTCCTGGTGCGAGAAGCCGTTGTGGTCCTGGCGCCACACGTGGCTCGACAGCAGGTAGTTCAGCGACGCGATCGGCCGCCGCCACGGGATCTCGTCGGTCGACTCCAGCCACTTCGCGTGCTGGTTGAACATCGAGTCGACGATGTGGATGAACGCCTCGTAGGACGTGAACAGGCCGTGCCGCCCCGTCAGCAGGTAGCCCTCCAGCCAGCCCTCGCACAGGTGCTCCGAGAGGACCTCCATGACCCGCCCGTGCGGCGCCTGGTCCTCGTCGGTCGGATACAGCTCCACCTCGTACTGCCGGTCGGTGGCCTCCAGCGTCGCGCCCAGCCGGTTCGACTCGACCTCGTCGGGCCCGAACAGGCGGAACCGGTCCGGATTGGCCGAGATGACGTCCCGCAGCCACCCGCCGAGCGTCCTGGTGGCCTCGGCGACCGTCCGGCCGTGGCCCTCGATCTCGACGCCGTACTCGCGGTAGTCCGGCAGGATCAGGTTCCGCAGCAGCAGCCCGCCGTTCGCGTGCGGGTTCGCGCTCATCCTGGCCTCGCCGCGAGGGGGCAGCTCCAGCAGTTCGGGCAGCGGCGAGCCGGTGGGGTCGAACAGCTCCTCGGGCCGGTAGGACCGCATCCACGCCTCGAGCTTCGCCAGGTGCTCGGGGTTGTCCCGCACGTGCGCCAGCGGCACCTGGTGCGCCCGCCACGTGCCCTCGACGGGCACGCCGTCGACCTCCTCCGGGCCCGTCCAGCCCTTCGGAGTGCGCATCACGACCATCGGCCAGCGCGGCCGCGGCGGCGAGACCGGATGCCGGCGGGCGTCGTCGCGGATCTCGGCGATCCGGTCGAAGCACCGGTCCAGCGTGCCCGCCATCTCCTGGTGCACGGCCTCCGGATCGTCGCCCTCGACCAGGAACGGCTCGTAGCCGACACCGCGGAAGAACGACACGCGGTCCTCGTCGGGGATGCGGGCCGTCATGGTCGGGTTGGCGATCTTGTAGCCGTTGAGATGCAGGAACGGCAGGACCGTCCCGTCCGAGACGGGGTTGAGGTACACGTTCGACATCCACGACCCGGCCAGCGGGCCGGTCTCGGCCTCGCCGTCGCCGATGACGCACGCGACCGTCAGATCGGGGTTGTCGAACGCGGCGCCGTAGGCGTGCGCGAGCGAGTACCCCAGCTCGCCGCCCTCGTGGATCGAGCCGGGGACCTCGGGAGCGCAGTGCGAGGGGATGCCGCCGGGGAAGGAGAACTGGCGGAACAGGCGCCGCATGCCGTCCTCGGAGTGGTTCACCGACGGGTACAACTCCGGGTAGGTGCCCTCCAGCCACGTGTTCGCGACGATCGCCGGGCCGCCGTGGCCGGGGCCGGTCACATAGATCATGTCGAGGTCGCGGGCCTTGATGCACCGGTTGAGGTGGGTGTAGATCAGGCTCAGGCCGGGGCTGGTGCCCCAATGGCCCAGCAGGCGCGGCTTGATGTGGTCGCGGCTCAGCGGCTCGCGCAGGAGCGGGTTGTCGAGGAGGTAGATCTGGCCGACGGTCAGGTAGTTCGCGGCCCGCCAGTAGGCGTCGATCCGCTTGAGCTCGTCGGCCTGGAGGGGATTCGTCCGATGTTCGGTCTCAGTGATGCCCATGGGTCCGAGACTGCCGCATCCGATGCCCGAAATGACCCGTTCGCAAGAATTCCTCGCTGTCGTCGGAGCCGTGGCGGGGGAGTGGGGCCGGTGCGGCCCCGGCCCGACGCCGCGGCTCCGGTCACTCGACCTCTTTGAGCATCCGCTCGATCGTGGACACCCGGCCCTTGATCTCCGCCAGCGACGCCCTGATCTCGGCGGCGTCGATGCTGGACTTCTCGGCCAGCTCGCGGTAGTTGGCCTCGCGCGCGGCCGAGGACTTCGCCTTCGCCGAACTGGCGGCGTAGATGATTCCCGCGATGATGATGGCGGTGACCAGGAGGCCGAAGCCGAAGACGAAGAGCATCCCGGCGTTCGCAGTGGACATCAGTCGGTTTCCTTTCGATCGGCCGCCTCGGGCAGAGTCGGCACGAGTGCTTTGATGGCTTGCGGCGTGACGTGCAGCGAGAACGGCGTCGTCTCGAAGTACTTGACGGCCTTGCCATCCTCGGACAGCTCGAGTTCCCCCGCCACGAGACCGGCGGCCTGGAGCTTCTGCAGGTGCATGTGGAGCAGCGGACGGCTCATGCCGAGCTGCCGGGCCAGCAGGCTGACGTACTGCCTGCCGTCCGCGAGCGCACCGAGGATGCGCAACCGGTGCGGGTTGGCCAGCGCCGCGAAGGCCGCCAGCGACTGCGCGCCCGTCAGGTCCTCCGAGTCCATGTCAACCATCCTTCTCACGTGTCAGTAAATTCTTACATGTGTCAGAGCTTGGCGTCAACACAGGGTGCATGCGGCACCGCGTAAATCAATTGCCGGTGAGGCGCGCCATGGCGAGAATCGGACCATGCTCAGCGACCACCTCCCCATCTACCGGCTGCGGCTCCGCACCGAACGCCTCGAACTGCGCCTGCCCGACGCAGAGGAGCTCGCCGGGCTGGCCGACGTCGCCGCCGACGGCATTCACGACCCCGGCTTCATGCCCTTCCTGTTCCCCTGGACCGACACCACCCCCGCCAAGCGGGGCCGCAGCGTCGCCCTGTGGTACCACCGCTGCATCGGGCGGTGGGAGAGCGGCAACTGGCACGTGCCCTTCGTCGTCTTCTACGAGGACGAGCCCATCGGCATCCAGGAGATCGGCTCCAGGAAGTTCGCCGTCTCCCGCGAGGTCGACACCGGTTCGTGGATCGGGCTCGCCCATCAGGGGAAGGGCATCGGCACTGAGATGCGCGCCGCCGTCCTCCACTTCGCCTTCGCCGGGATCGGCGCGGATTGGGCCACCAGCGCCTCCTTCGACGGGAACGAGGCCTCGGCCGGTGTCTCGCACAGGCTGGGCTACCGCGCGGACGGCGTGAAGTACGAGGTGGTCCAGGGCAAGCGGCGGCTCGAACGGCGCTGGCGGCTCAGCCGCGAGGACTGGGAGGCGAACCGGCGCCACGAGGTCGCGATCGAGGGGCTCGACGAGGGCGTTCGGGAGATGCTCGGCTTGGGCGACACCGCCGAAGGCCCCGCGGACGATGCCTGAGCGATGCGCTAGAGTAGGCATCGATCGCGGCGAGCAGCCGACGATTTGCGGACGTAGCGCAGTTGGTAGCGCGACACCTTGCCAAGGTGTAGGTCGCCGGTTCGATCCCGGTCGTCCGCTCCAGTGAATGGAAAGGCCTGGCGTGATCGCCGGGCTTTTCGTGTG
>NZ_AXWO01000043.1 GCF_000482705.1 Glycomyces arizonensis DSM 44726
CGGAGAGCGAGTTGATGAAGTCGTTGGTGAACTCCTCGGTGGTCACGTAGCGGACCGAGACGGCGGTGCCGAGGTCGTGGGCGTAGTGGCCGACCGCGTGCAGCAGGTGCGTCTTGCCCAGGCCGGATCCGCCGTAGATGAACAGCGGGTTGTAGGCCTTGGCGGGGGCTTCGGCGACGGCGAATGCGGCGGCGTGGGCGAAGCGGTTGGACGAGCCGATGACGAAGGTGTCGAAGTTGTAGCGCGGGTTGAGGCGCCCGACCCCGTCGGCGGCCGCCGGTGCCGCGGCGGTCTTCACCGTCTTGGACACGCCCCCGCGGCGCTCCGGATCCGGATCGGCCGACGGCGGCGGCGCGACCGGCGGGAAGTAGTTGTGCGGCTGGCTGCCCGAATCAGCGGGCCTGGCCTGCGTCCGAGACCGCTCGGGCTCGGCGGCTACCGGTTCGGGAGATGCCGCTTCAACAGGTGCGGCTTCGCTGGGCGTCGCCTCGGCGGCCGCCGGCTCAGCACGCGGCGATGCGGCGGCCGGCGGTTCGGGCGCTTGTTCGGCGACACCCGGCCGCTCGGGTTCCGCGTGCTCGACGCGCGGGGCGTCGGCGGCCTCGGCGGCCTCGGCAGGCGCCTTCGGCTCCACCCCACGCGGGGCGGCGGGCCGCTCGACCGCGCGGAACGCCTCGGTGTCGAACAGGCTCGGCGGGTTCGCGGGGGCGGCCTGGTGCGGCACGCCGTTCGCCTTCGGCGCGGGCGGATCGGCCTGGTCGCCGCGCGGCATCTGGAAGATCAGCGTGTCGTCGGCCTCGGGAGCGCGCGCCGGCGCCGCCTCGGCGGGGGCGTCGCCGGAATTGTCCTGCATGGTGACCGCGATCTGCGTCGGCTGGCCGAGGCGCCGCGAGAGCGAGTCGCTGATCGGGTCGCGCAGCTTCGACTCGAACGCCGTTCGGGCGAACTTGTTCGGCGCCGCGATGATGAACGTCCCGTTCACCGCCACCACCGGCTGCGTCAGCCGCATCCACGCCTGCTGCTGGCGGGTGAGCACCGACGCCTCGGTCAGTTCGGCTGTCACGGCCGACCAGACTGCGGCCAGATCTTGGTCGGTCACCTTCGCCATCCCTCATCGTGATCATTGACGTCGACGCTCGGGCCGACGCGGCGTGCGTTAGACTGGTCCACCCGAGCGGCCCCATTTCTCAGGGCCCGGAGCATCCCCGCCCGCACCGATCCACGCGGTCGTCCCGCAGTGCGTCTAAGCAGTTTTCCACAGGTTATCCACAGGCGCTCAGCTGCCCTGTGCACATGCGCGCCTCACGGCGAAGTTTCTCGAACCATGCCTGTGACCTGCTATTTTGTGCTTTCCGTGCGGCTGTCGCGTTGCGGCGACGCCGAACGCGTCCACTGCTCGGACAAAGTTATCCACAGGCCGGTCAGCGGGTGTGCACGGCGGTCGGAACCGCCCGTCCACAGGCGGGGCCACCCGTGGCGGCCGCTCCTTCGATCCGAGTAACATGAGTGAGTTGCCCTCCGGACCAGAGGGGCATGCCACACCCGCCGTCCGCGACCGAAGCGGTACATGAAAGCCCTGCTAGGCTGACTTTTGCGTCCCGCAGCAGGGCCGGGGCGGTCCAATGATTCGTAATAGGAGAAATCCGACGTGAGCAAGCGCACCTACCAGCCGAACAACCGCCGTCGCAAGCGCACCCACGGCTTCCGGCTGCGCATGCGCACCCGTGCCGGGCGCGCCATCATCAACGCCCGCCGCCGCAAGGGCCGCAAGAACCTGACCGTCTGAGCGGTCGGGCGCTTGCTGCCTGGCCGGGCCACCGCTCGCAAGCGCCGCCGCCGGTCGCGTTCACGGCCGCGACGCGCGCCGTGGAGAAGGTGAACCAGGTGCTTCCAGTCGACGCGCGCATTCGCCGCAGCCGCGACTTCAGCTCGGCGCTGAAACGCGGCCGCAGGGCCGCCCGTGGCGGCGTCGTCGTCCACTGGGCGGGCGAGGCCCCGCGCGGGGAAGGCGGCGAAGCGCAGCACCCACCGAGCACGACACCGTCCGATGCCGAGAGACACGATCCGGCACGGGCGGGTTTTGTCGTATCCAAGGCCGTCGGCAACGCCGTCGTCCGCAACAAGGTGAAGCGGCGACTGCGCCACGCCGTCGCCGAGCAGATGCGGACCTGGCCCGACGGCGCCGACGTGGTCGTGCGGGCCACCCCCAAGGCGGCCGACCGCGACTTCGCCGAACTGAGCCGCGACCTGGCCGAAGCCGTCGCCAGGGCCCGGGGTGGCCGGCCCCGCGGTCCCAGGCGCCGGACGGATCCCGGCGGAGGCCCGCCATGAGGAGCCTGTGATGAACGGCGCGGTCTCGACCGCCGTAACCCGGGTGGTGAGCCTGCCGATCGTCGCGTACCGTCGTTGGATAAGCCCGGCCATACCCAACCGGTGCCGCTTCTACCCCAGTTGCAGCGCATATACCCTCGAGGCGCTGTCCAGTCACGGCCCCGTCCGTGGCATATGGTTGAGCCTGCGGCGACTGGGACGGTGTCACCCCTTCCATCCGGGAGGCTATGACCCCGTGCCTCCCTCTCGGTCCGGGAAACGGACCGCGGACGAGCCGTCCGTCGGCAATGAGATGACTGGAGTCCGTCAGTGACTTTGCACTGGATCTACATCGCGGTGTCGTGGCTGCTGCTGCGCTGGCACGACCTGTGGAGCAGCGTATTCAACGGCGCCGAGGCCCTCGCCACCGACTGGGCGTGGGTGCTGGCGATCGTGTGCATGGTGATCACCCTCCGCGTGATCCTGTTCCCGCTGTTCGTGAAGCAGATCCGGTCGCAGCGGGCGATGCAGAAGCTGGCCCCCGAGATCAAGGCGCTGCAGGAGCGCTACAAGGGCGACCGCGAGACGCTCCAGCGCGAGATGATGGAGCTGTACCGCAAGGAGAAGGCCAACCCGCTCATGGGCTGCCTGCCGATCCTGCTCCAGGCGCCGGTCTTCCTGGGTCTGTTCTGGGTGCTGCGCCGCCCCGACCCGCACCAGACGATCAACACCACCGAGTACTTCTGGACGGGCGTCAACGACGGACCGACGTCGGACTGGAACACCTACCTCCACGCCAAGCTGTTCGGGGCGCCGTTCTGGTCCTCGCTCGGCTCGCCCGTCTCCGATATCGAGGCGGTCGGCGCCGACCCGACCACGGTGCGGATCGTCGCGGTCATCCTCATCGCGGCGATGATCCTCACGACCTTCCTGACCACGCGTCAGATGATCCTCAAGACCGGCTGGTCCGAGGACAACAGCCAGCGCATGATCCAGAAGGTGATGCTGTACGGCATCCCGGTGGTCATGATCTTCTCCGGCTCGGTCTTCCCGATCGGCGTGGTCATCTACTGGACCATCAACAACCTGTTCTCGCTGACGCAGCAGCAGTACGTGCTCCGCAAGTACCCGCCGCCCGCGCAGAACTCCGCCAACAAGCCCCCGAAGCCGGGCAGCAAGGCGCACGAGCAGATGCTCGCCGAGCAGCGGGAGGCCGAGGAGCGCCGGAAGTCCCTGGCCCCCAAGCCGGGACAGAAGCCGAAGCAGGCCGCCAAGGCGGCCTCGCAGAAGAGCAAGGGCGGCGGCTCGAACTCGACGAACAGCGCCTCGACCGACAATGCCTCGACCAGCAACGCCAGGCAGGGCGGCCCCGGGTCGGGCAAGAACCTCTCGCGTGCCGAGCGCATCGCGCGGGCCAAGAAGGTCAGCGGCGCCCAGCAGACCGGAAAGAAAAAAGGCAAGGGGGGCGGTTCCCGGGCCGCGTAAGCCGTTTGGGGTCAGCCACAATGGGGCAAACTAGGCTTATAACTAGTGATGGGACGTAGTTAACGATTATGGGAGCAACGGTGCGGGAGGACGAGGTGGCCTCCGAAGACGAACTGTTTGAGCAGAGCGAAGTGGCGGCCGACTACATGGAAGGCCTGCTGGACATCCTCGACCTCGACGGCGACATCGACGAGCTGGTGGTCGGCGACCGCCCGCAGGTCGAGATCGTGGGCGAGGATCTCGGCGGCCTCGTCGGGCCCAAGGGCCAGACGCTGGAGGCGCTGCAGGAGCTGTGCCGTCTTGCGGTGTACCGCAAGACCGGTGAGCATTCGCGGTTGATGCTGGACATCGGCAGCTACCGCGCGGGCCGCCGCAAGAAGCTGGCCGATCTGGCCGAGAAGACCGCGAAGAAGGTCATCGAGACCGGCGAAGTGGTGAAGCTCGACCCGATGAGCGCCTTCGAGCGGAAGTGCGTCCACGACGTCATCAACGCGACTGCGGGCGTGCAGAGCGAATCCGAGGGCGCCGAGCCGCGCCGCCGGGTCGTGGTGAAGCCCGAGGCGTAGCACCCGCCTGTATGCGGGTTTCGCCGGACGCGGAACCCGCACGGACGACGGAGAAGAGACGAAGCGAACTGATGACACAGGAGCCTGCGAGCTCTGAAGACGTCGAGGCCAATGTTTCACGTGAAACATTGGCCTCTGTCTTCGGCGACGACGAGCGCGTCAGGCGGGCCGAGGACTACGTCGGCCTGCTGCGCACCGCGGGAATCGAGCGGGGCCTGATCGGCCCGGGGGAGGCGCCGCGACTGTGGGGACGGCACGTGCTCAACAGCGCGGTGATCGGCGAGTTGATCGGCCCCGAGGCGGACGTGATCGACGTGGGCTCGGGGGCGGGCCTGCCGGGCATTCCGCTGGCGTTGGCGCGGCCCGACGTGTGGGTGACGCTGGTGGAGCCGATGCAGCGGCGCGTGGACTTCCTGGAGGAGGTCATCGACGCCCTCGGTATCGCGAACGTGGAAGTGCTCAGGGCCAGGGCCGAAGAGGTGGATCCCAAGGGCCGGGCGGACGTGGTGGTGTCCAGGGCGGTGGCGCCGATGGGGAAGCTGGCGCGCTGGTGCCTGCCGCTGGTGCGGGTGGGCGGCGTGATGCTGGCGATCAAGGGCCAGAGCGCGGTCGAGGAGATCGAGCGGGACGCGCGGCAGATCAAGTCCGCTGGCGGGGGTAAGGCCGGCGTGGAATCATGCGGCCGGAAGAAGCTCGAGGAACCGGTGTTCACGGTGCCGACGACGGTGGTGAGGGTCGAGAGGATCCGCTAGGCGCGGCACCCGGTTGGTTCGGCGTGATCGATGATTAAGAGGCCGGCACTGCGAACGGCCCCGAAACTCCAAGAGAAGCATCCGGTCTGACCGAGACGGCATTAGCGGTGACATCGGGAAGATGAAGTTGCGGGATCCCGAGGGAGGCAGTATCTTTCGGCGGCCGCCCAGCCGCCCAGCCGCCCAGCCGCCCAGCCGCCCAGCCGCCCAGCCGCCCAGCCGCCGCCCCGCGTGGGGTGGAGCCGAAGGCGCCTGCCGAGGCCGCCGAGGCCGCCGACGCCCCGCGCGTCGAGCACGCGGAACCCGAGCGGCCGGGTGTCGCCGAACAAGCGCCCGAACCGCCGGCCGCCGCATCGCCGCGTGCTGAGCCGGCGGCCGCCGAGGCGACGCCCAGCGAAGCCGCACCTGTTGAAGCGGCATCTCCCGAACCGGTAGCCGCCGAGCCCGAGCGGTCTCGGACGCAGGCCAGGCCCGCTGATTCGGGCAGCCAGCCGCACAACTACTTCCCGCCGGTCGCGCCGCCGCCGTCGGCCGATCCGGATCCGGAGCGCCGCGGGGGCGTGTCCAAGACGGTGAAGACCGCCGCGGCACCGGCGGCCGCCGACGGGGTCGGGCGCCTCAACCCGCGCTACAACTTCGACACCTTCGTCATCGGCTCGTCCAACCGCTTCGCCCACGCCGCCGCATTCGCCGTCGCCGCGGCAACGGCGCGACAACGGCGCATTTCGTTCCGTTGGGCTAATCTATGGCTCGTAAGGCTCTTCAAGAACGGGGTCGATGTTTCACGTGAAACATCTGGCCCGTAATCTGTGGCGGTGAATGTGCGCGACCCCCTTCCCCCAGAAGATCGTGAACACCAGAGCGCTCTCGGCGGCGATACCCCGGCTGAACGCCGCATCAAGAACATCCTCGATGCCGCTGTGAGCGAGGAGAACCCGACTCCACGGCGACGCCGTTATCGAGAAACTTCGCAGTCGCCGGGTGGCGAAGCGCAGCGCTATGGGTCCGCTGGGCCAGAATCGGTCTCTAGGGAGACCGGCCCGAGCTACGGCTATGCGGCCGGAGGCACTGACCCGGTCTTCCGCAGTCAGGACGATTTGTCGAACGACGGCGGGGAACGGGGCGGAATGCGCAAGTCGACAACGCAACGAGGTAGGTCCGGACGACACACCGCGCCGGAGGCCGCGACCGACGACAGCGGGCGTCGATCCGGCAAGAGGGCGGCCACTTCGCGCGCGAAGACTTCATCGGCGAACGGGCGCAACGCCACGACCGCCCCCGCCGACGACTCCGCCACCCGCGTGCAGGATCAAGGCGACGAGATCCCCCAGCAGGGCAACCCGCTCGAG
Source organism: Glycomyces arizonensis DSM 44726 (assembly GCF_000482705.1). Lineage (GTDB taxonomy): Bacteria > Actinomycetota > Actinomycetes > Mycobacteriales > Micromonosporaceae > Glycomyces > Glycomyces arizonensis. Next base: position 6,463 of record NZ_AXWO01000043.1, read on the forward strand.
GACGATCTTCCGCTCGCGCGCGAGGCGCAGCGCGCGGTCCGAGTCCTGAACCCGGCGGGTGCCATCAGCATGCCGCGCCCGCCGCGGCGGCGCGTGTTCGCGGTGGCGAACCAGAAGGGCGGCGTCGGCAAGACCACGAGCGCCGTCAACATCGCGGTCGCCCTCGCGCTTCACGGCAACCGCGTCATGGTCATCGACCTCGACCCGCAGGGCAACGCCTCGACCGGGCTCGGCGTCGAACACGGCGCAGGCACGCCCAGCGTGTACGAGGCGCTCGTCGACGGCATGCCCCTCGACGAGATCGCGCAGCGCGTCGAGGGCATCCCCTCGCTGCACTGCATTCCGGCGACCATCGATCTCGCCGGCGCCGAAGTCGAGCTGGTGAACGTCGTCGCCCGGGAGGCCCGCCTCCAGAAGACCATCGAGGCCTACGGCGGCGAGCTCGACTACATCTTCATCGACTGCCCGCCGTCGCTGGGCCTGCTCACCGTCAACGCGCTCGTCGCCGCCGAAGAGGTGCTCATCCCGATCCAGTGCGAGTACTACGCGCTCGAGGGACTGGGACAGCTGCTGCGCAACATCGAGCTCGTCAAGGCGCACTTGAACAGCCGCCTGCGGGTCTCGACGATCCTGCTCACGATGTACGACAAGCGCACCAAGCTCGCCGATCAGGTGGAGCAGGAGGTGCGCGGTCACTTCAGCGAGATCGTGCTCGACGCGGTGGTGCCGCGCAGTGTCCGCGTCTCGGAGGCGCCGGGCTACGGCCAATCGATCATGACGTACGACCCCGGTTCGCGGGGTGCGACGAGTTATTTCGAAGCGGCCGAGGAGATCGCCCGGCGGGGCGCGAAACTGAATCCGCGGCGTGCGGGTCAGCAGAACGAGAAGGACGGGAAGTAGTCGATGGCAGCGGCGAAACGTGGAGGGCTCGGTCGCGGGCTCGGGGCACTGATCCCGACCGGACTGGCCGAGAGCACGACCACCGAAGTCGATGAGGTCGACGACGAACTCCCCCGGGCGAACGGCGCGCCGCGGCAGACGATGCCCAGCGACCGCGATGTTTCACGTGAAACATCGCCCGTGGCGGTCGTCGATGTTTCACGTGAAACATCGACGACCGAGGAGATCGGCCCCGATCTGGTCCCGGTGCCGGGCGCGAGCTTCCAACTGGTGCGGATCGACGAGATCGCCACGAACCCGAAGCAGCCGCGGCAGGTCTTCGACGAGGAGCATCTCGCGGAGCTGCAGACCTCGCTCACCGAGGTCGGCATGCTCCAGCCGATCGCCGTCCGGGAGAAGGCCGAGGGCGAGTCGACGGGCGGCGCCGACGACGGCGCCAAGTACGAGCTCGTCATGGGGGAGCGGCGGCTCCGCGCCGCCACGGCGCTCGGTTGGGAGAGCGTTCCGGCGATCATCCGGCGCACCTCGGACGATGAACTGCTCCGTGAGGCGCTGCTGGAGAACATCCACCGCGTCGAGCTGAATCCGCTCGAGGAGGGCGCGGCCTATCAGCAGCTCCTCGAGGAGTTCAACGTGACGCAGGAGGAGCTCGCCAAGCGGATCGGGCGCAGCCGCCCGCAGATCTCCAACATGATCCGGCTGCTGAGTCTGCCGGCGACCGTGCAGACGAAGGTGGCGGCCGGTGTGCTGACCGCGGGGCACGCTCGGGCGCTGCTCGGGCTCGACAGCAACGACACGCAGGAGCACATCGCAGAGCGAATCATCAGCGAGGGTCTGTCGGTGCGCAGCACCGAGGAACTCGTGACGGCGTGCCGCCTGGAGGAGACGCCGGAGCTCGACGAGCCGCGGGGAGATGCGGCGCGGACGCCCGCGAAGGACCGGATCAAGGCGCCGGGTCTCGATGAGCTGAGGGAGCGCCTCTCGGATCATTTCGAGACGAAGGTGGGCGTCTCGTGGGGGCGGAAGAAGGGCAAGATCGTCATCGAATTCGGCTCGCTCGACGACCTCGACAGGATCGTCGAGCAGATCGGCGTGAAGTAGCGAGGCAGAGTCGGTGCTTCCCCGCCTGGACCGAATGTGAAAGCGGATATTTGCTGATTTGCCCCCTCGGGGGACCCCTTGTCTGAAGTGTAGGTCGTGCGTGTGACAAATAGTGTTGTCATGCGTGCTTTATGTGACGGTGTTTGTGGTCACGGTCAGGATCGCAGTCGAGTTCGCGTGCGGGCCGGTCGGCGGGGCGTGTTCGGGTACGGGGCGCAGTTAATTGCGGTGGGATCCGGGGTGCGGAGGCAGGGCGGTCGGGTGTCGCCTCGCATGGGCGGGACACGCGTGGCGAGGCGATCGGAGAACGAGCGGGGAGGCGCGTCCGCCGAGGGGTACCGCGGTGGTCCCGGAGTGAGGGATGCTCGGTGACGCCTGCTGTCGTGAGTTGAGCGGGGCGGGGGCGTTCATAATCGCCGCGGGTGCGCGGGTGCGCGGGTGCGCGGGTGCGCGGG
>NZ_AXWO01000044.1 GCF_000482705.1 Glycomyces arizonensis DSM 44726
GCAGGGCGTAAGCAAAGTCGGTTCGGGTTCGTGTTTCCGCTGGCCAGGGCCGCAACTGAAGCAACGGTTCCCTCGTTGAAGACGATGGACTAGATCTGTCGTCAGGAGGAAACCGTTGCGGGACAAGACTCTCACGCTCGATGTTTGGTGGACTGATTTCGCTGGGCATGTCGCACAGATTCCGGACCCGAGATCGGCGCGCGGCGTGCGTCACCCGTTCGGCGCGACGATTGCCCTGGCCTGCGCGGCAATGCTCGCGGGCCGGAACTCGATCGCGTCGATCGAGCGGTGGGCGAGGGACGCCCCGCAAGCGGTCCTCGCCGCAGCCGGAGCGAGGAACGTCAACGGCCCGTTCGGGACCCGGTTCTACCCGCCTGGCTATGACACCTTCCGGCGCCTGCTTGGTGAAGCGGTCCCCGAAGGCGTCGCTTCCTTGGCCGCCGCGGCCCGTCAGCTCGCATTCGCACCCGACGACCAGATCCGCATCGACGGCAAACGCCTGCGCGGGGCCGCGCCCGGCAAAATAAAGCCGTTGCTGGTCGCCGCGCACGACTCCGCCGATCGGGCACTCGGCCAAGTCCTGGCCCTGGACAACGACGAGCACGCCGCCGCCCGCCACTTGATCGATATCCTTGGTCTTGAGACCGCGCTGATCAGCGCGGACGCCCTGCACTGGTGTGCGGAGACCGCCCAGGTCGTCATCGACCGCGGTTTCGATTATCTGCTGTGCTGCAAGGGGAATCGACCCGAACTGTTCGCGCAGATCAATGCGCTGCCCTGGGCCGGGATCGACAACGCCTGGGAGGCCCGCGGCTCGGGGCACGGCCGAGATGAGACGCGCACGATCAAGATTCTCGCCGTCGGCGGCGCGGTCCGGATCGGCTTCCCCGGCGCTGCCCAGGTCGCCAGGGTGCGCCGGTGGCGGCGGGATCGCCGCACCGGGGAGTCCAGCCACGAGACGGTGTACTACCTGACCAGCCGTGACTTCCGGGCGTTGCGCCCGGCCGAGTTCGCCGCCGCGGTGCGCCGCCACTGGGGTATCGAGGCATGGCATTGGCTGCGTGACATGGTCTTCGGCGAGGACGCCTCGAATCTGCGGTCGGGCTTCGCGCCGCAGAACCTCGCGAGTCTGCGCAACCTCGCCATCGCGGTCCTGAAAGCCGTTGGCGGCCAGTGCATCACCGCGTTGCGCGACCGGATCGCGAACCACCCCTACACGCTGCCCCTCGAAATCCTCGGCCTCGCACTCATCGAACAGACTTTTCAACCGAGACGACTTTGCTTACGCCCTGGTGGCGATGAGCGCTGAGACAACCACGATGGCGAGGGGGTGGGACCAGTTCATTTTCGAATTCTTCCAAGACTCGAACCGGGGCGTGATCCCACCTGGCCCGATCGCGTTGACGGCAGCGGGTGACGAGGTCGCGCCTCGCTTGCCACTTCCCGAGGACCTCGGCCGAGAGCGGGGTATGCCTCGCGAGCGACCGGACCGAGCGGTGCCCAGAGCAGTCCGTGATTTTCGGTGACCCGCGATGCTGTCCGCAGAGGCGTGGGGGCCCTGAGTGCGGCTGCGGCCTGATGCAGCGGTAGGTAAGGGGCACGGACCCGACTTGCGGCTGGAAACCAGGTCAGACAGCAGCATCTCCGAGACTTTCTACATGGGGTACCGGTAAGAAACATGTCACCAGCGGCAAAGTAGTACGTTTACGCTGATCCGCCCGTTGCGGTGGTGGCGTCCTTCAGGCCGAGGGCGCGGTAGACGCTCGCGCGGGAGGGGTGCTGGCCCTTCCGCTTCCTGGAGGGGATGACGAGCTTGAGGCGGATGTCGCCGACGGCCATGCCCTTCTCGTAGAGCGAGCGGGCGTACTCGGCCATGTCGGCGTCGATGGTGGACGGGCGGCCGCCGACCTTCCCCGCCCTGCGCGCGGTCGCCTGGCCCTCGATGGTCTTCTCCCGGATGTACTCCCGCTCGGACTCGGCCATCGCGGCGAAGAAGGCGAACAGGACCGCGCCGTGGCCGCGGGGGTCGTGGACGCCGGCGAGGGGGCCGGTCAGGAACTCCAGGTCGATGTCCTTGGAGCGGAGGGCGTCTGCGATCGCGATGAGCTCGCCCGCACCGCGCCCGAGCCGCTTCATCTCGTGGACGGTGAACAGGATCTGCGCCTTGGGCATGATCGCCTTCAGCTCCTCGGCGTAGGTCCGGGCCGCGATGAACTGGGGGCGCTTCTTGACCCGCGTGCTGATTTTCTCGCTGAACACCTTCGCGCACCCCGCCGCGTCGAGGGCGTCGAGCTGCGACTGGAGCTCCTGCGAGAGCGAGAGCATCTCGCGTACCTGATCCGGACGATCCGGCCGGCCTCGGCGGTGCGCGGCACAGGGACCGCCGCGAGCGGCCGGGCCTCCCAGGCGTCGCCGGGGCGTCGACCGGCGGGGGTGGGGACGTCGAGCTCCACGCGGAGCTCGGCGACGACCGACCAATTGTGAGAAACATGGGAAATCCTTGCAGCCCTGGCGCACACCCTGCTGAGCGTGTCCCCATATGACTGTGCTGCAAGAATGTTCGAATGACACCCCGCAAAGCTCTCTGGTGGTCGCTCCTAGCTGCCCTCATTTGCGGTGCGGTCGGCGCCGTGGTCGCCGCCGGCGTCTGGGGCGGCACTCCGTGGAGACAGATTCCCCTGGTGGTGCTGAGCATGCTCGTCGGCTCGTTCCTTCCACTTGGCACCACCGCTGTGGCCCGACGGCTGGGTCAGGAGACGTCCGCCGAGGAAACGCCGAATGCGGTCCGAGTCCAGAGCCCTGAGAAAAGTCCGAACCCTTCGAGTGTTCCCCAGCCCCAACCAGGCCCGCCTGGTCGAACCACCTCAGCGCTCGGCTTCCCGCGCCGCGAGTTTGCTTTCAACGCACCGCACCTCAGCGACGGAGAGGTTCTCGGTATTGGCGCCATGGGTGCGTTTATGGGGGTAATGGGGTTGGTGCTGCTCTTGTCACAAGACGCGCGGACAGGCATGTTTGACCGCGGTCCCAGCGCTGTCGACATACTCCCGTTGAGCCTGTTGCTGCTGGTGATCGGCATCGGCACCGTAACCATTCTGACGCTGGTGCGAGTGGAACCGCGACGGCTGATCTTCGACGACCAGGGGCTCACTGTCACGGTTCGGCGATTTCGCGTCCGGCTCCGATGGGATGAAGTCACCGAGATTCGGATCAAGGACGGTTTCCTGATGCTCCGGGTGCCTTTCCTCTCAGAGGAACACGCCTCGCGTATCAACGGTATTGTGGCGCACACCAAGGGGTATGAGGCTGGCACGAAGGTGTGGTCGACGAAGGCCCCGATGGTAGCCGTCTGTGATTTGAACGCCTTGTCCTTTCACGCCGAAATACTTCAGGCAGTTGAGCACTACTCAGGGCGCGAAACGTTGGGGAAGTGACCGAACGACGACGCCATCGGTTCATTCTCCTGTTCCGAAAGCACCTATCTGGTTCGGTTCAGTCAAGGCTGAGGCGCCGGTTCATGTCGAGGCGGACCTCCCCGTAGGGGGTGATGTGGGTCCAGAACAGCGGTGTGAGGCCGCGCCGGTCGGTGTCGGTGAGGACGTCGTCCCAGGCCGGGTCGGCCAGGACGTGCTGAATCATCAGCGTGTTGACGTAGACCAGGGCGGTCTGGAGGATGCGCAGGCACAGCACCGACAGCTCCTGCTCGTCCCTCCGGTTGGAGGTGATGCCGCCGCCCTTGCCGAAGTAGATGACGCCGTTGCCCGCGTTCCAGGCCTCGGAGACGTTGAGGCCGGCGTTGATCTGGCGTTGCAGGTCCCGGTCGCGCAGGTACCGCGCGGTGAAGATGGTCTTCTGGGCGCGGCCGAGCTCGATCATGCCCTGGTAGGCCGGGTGCGCGGTCGGGGTGCGCATAAACCGGCGCAAGATCGCCTCCGTCGACGCGGTCCCAGACTTGATCGCGGTCGTGTACTTGATCATCGCGTCGTACGCGGTCTCGATGAGGTCCCAGCGGATCGGGCGTGTCATGGCCGGGGTGAGGTTGGGGTAGGCGTCGGCCTCGCCGGCGGCGGGCCGGTAGAGCTTGACGCGGTTGATGCCCTTGATGCGCGGCAGCAGGTCGAACCCGAGCAGGCGCGTGACCCCGAAGCCGACTTCGGATTGGCCGTGGGTGTCGACCATGTTGCCCTCGACGTCGAAGCTGGTGCCGTGGTGCATCGCGCCTTCGATCATCGCCGCGACCTCGGAGGCCGAGCAGTTGATGAGCTGGGAGTGGATGGCGACGGACTTCTGCTCGACGTGCCAGTAGATGAGGACGCCGCGGCCGCCGTAGCGGGCGTGCCACTCGGTCACCAGGTTCTGGTCGTAGGCGCCGAAGTGCGTCGAGTCCGAGGCCACCGTGGACGACCCGGTGCCCCACAGGCCCGGTTCGCGGGCGGTGAAGGTGGCGTTGGCGATCTCGATCGCGAGGGCCTGGGCGATGTCGGGGGTGAGGTAGCGGCGGCGGACGTAGCGGAGCTCGTCTTCGGTGTGGCCGTGGGCGGACCCGGCGATGGTGTGGATGCCGGTGTTGGTGCCGTAGGCGTAGATGACGAGCATCAGCCGCTCGGCGAGGACTTCGGCGTCGAGGTCGCCGCGGGTCGCGGCCGCCGAGAGCCGGTCCAGGCAGCCCGAGCGCAACACCGCCTCCTTGAGCATGTCGATCAGGGCGACCTGCCCCCACCGGCGGGAGATGGCGCCCTTGAGCTTCCCCAGGTTGGCCGGCTCCGGCGCCCGGTCCAGCGGGGTCAGCTTGATCGCGCCCTGGCGGCCGCGGTCTCCGATCTGGAGCCACTTCGCCTTGAGCGCCGCGGCGTTCAGCAACTCCAGCTCGGCGCGCATCTCGGAGCGGACCTCGTCGACGAACGTGGTCGGATCCAAGGGCTTGCGCAAGTCGGCGTAGTGCTCGGCGCGGCGGGCCTCGAAGTCGGCGGGCAGGTCCTCGTCGGGGTTGCGCCACCGCTCGGCGCCGGTCACCCAGATCTCCTTGCACCGCAGGGCCTCGCGCAGTGCCTGGAAGGTGCGGATCTCGTACGCCATGCGTTGCACGCGGCGGCGACCGCGCTTGTCGTCTTTGAACACCAGGTCGGCCCAGTCGTTGCCGAGGGCCTTGTGCTCGGGCACATACTCTCCCAGCGGGTAGTAGGTGATGCCCTGCTTCGCGGCATGGCGTTCGATGAGCTCCAGGGCGTCGAGCACGGGCCGGTGGATCGTGTTGCTCGACTTGAAGTCGAGGACCTCGAGCAGGCGGATCAGGCCCTGGCGGTAGTGGCTGGAGTAGGAGGCCTTGAGCTTGGTCTGGACGGTGCGCCGGTAAATCGGGCCCTTCGTCTTGTACTCGTGGACGAGGTCTTTGAGGGTCTGCTCGCCGCCGGCGACGGCTGGGTAGACGACCTTCCGCACCGCGTCGTCGGGCTTCTCGACGGCGGCTTCGGCGATGGCGAAGAGGATGTTCTCCTTGCCGGTGACCTTCTTGAAGGCGTTCACCAGCTCCTGGGAGACGCGCCGGTCGGCATGGGCCTGGATGCGGTGGACAGTGGCGATGAACAGGAGCATCATTCAGAACTCTGGTTGGTGGCCTCGTTTGGGTGAATATCTGCAGCTCAGTCAGGTGACGGACAGTAACGGCGGCCGTCCTGTGCGACGGCTGAAGCATGGCAACGCAACAACTCCCGCGAGGACGACCGCCTCGCTTCCAGCATGTCACCGGTCTCGACGACGAGCAACTGTCGGATCTGGTCGCGGCCGTGCACGCCGTGATCGGCCCCTGGCAAGCCCCGACCGGGCGGCGCAAGGCTCTGGGACTGTACATGGCGGTCGTGGTCGTCTTGTTCTACCTGCGCCGCAACAACTCCCAACAGGTGGAGGCCGAGCTGTTCGGCTGCTCCCAACCCACGATCTCGCGCTACCTCACCTGCCTAGAGCCGGTGATCGGCCGATGCCTCGAACAGGTGGAGGCCGAGGCCGCCCGCGACCGGGCGGGCTCGACGTTGATCGTCGACGGCTTCCTTGTCCCCACCGGCGAACGGGCGCATACGAAAGGCCTGTTCTCGGGCAAGCGCCACGCGTGCGGGGTGAACGTCCAGGCGGTCGCTGACCTGCGCGGGCACCTGGTCGACTTCGGTGAGCCGATGCACGGGTCGATGCACGACGCCCGCGCTTTCGGCGAGTCGGGGATCGCGAAACGCTATGCGGCCCATGCCGAACCCGACGGCCCTGGATTGCTCGGTGACAAGGGCTATGTCGGGTGCGGGATCATCACGCCGGTGAAGAAGCCCGACTACCGGCCGCTCACCCCCGCCGAGGGCTGGTACAACCGGCAGATCAACCGCCGCCGATCCGCTGGCGAGCGGGCTATCGCCCACGCGGTGAACTGGAAGATCCTCGACACCGGCTACCGCCGGCCGCTGCGCCTGCTCGGCCGGACACTACGCTGCGTACTCGCCCTGGAGATCTACCGACGCCAAGGCTTCAACCCTTTTGAATAGCGCTCCAGG
>NZ_AXWO01000045.1 GCF_000482705.1 Glycomyces arizonensis DSM 44726
CCATCAGGACGTTGAAGAAGATGACCGGGGAGAGCATGGGGAGGGTGATCTTGACGAAGCGGTGCCATTTGCCGGCGCCGTCGACCTCGGCGGCCTCGTAGAGTTCGCCGGGGACTTGGAGGAGTCCGGCCATGAAGATGACCATCGGCGCCCCGAACGTCCACACGCTGAGCAGCACGAGCATCAAAATGGAGACGTCGGGGTTGCCGATGAAGCCCCCGCCGTTCCAGCCGAAGGCGGACATGAACTGGTCTTGGGGGCCGCCGTTGGCGAACAGGGCTTTCCACACGATCGCGATCCCGACGCTCATGGCGATCAGGCAGGGCATGTAGAACGCGGCCCGGTAGAACCCGATCGCGCGCCGTTTCTGCACCAGCAGCATCGCCACGAGCAGGGAGGCGATGAGTTTCAGCGGCACGGCCAAGACCACGTACAGCAACGTGACTTTGACCGCGCGGGCGAACATGGGGTCGTCGAACATGGCCGTGTAGTTGGCCAGGCCGATCCATTCGCCGCCGCGGATGAGGTGGTAGTCGGTGAACGAGAGGTACAGCGACCAGGCCATGGGGCCCAGGGTGAAGGCGGCGGTGCCGATGATCCAGGGGAGCATGAAGGTGTAGCCGGCCAGCCGCTCACCGGAGCGCAGGGCCGAGGAACGACGACGCGTTCCCCGGCCCCCGCCCGACGACGACGGCCCGGCCCCACCCCGCACACCCGGCGCGGCAGTCGAGGAAGAAGCAGACACGAAGAACGTCCTTGTAGTAGTTACTGTTCGGTGGCCAGGAGAGTCTCGGCTTCGGTGAAGAACAGCTCAGCCGCCTCCTCAGCCGTCATCTCCGCGTACTGCACCTGCTCGTAGATCTCCGCGAACTTGACCTCGATCGCGCCGGTGGCCGCGGGCGGCGCAGGCGGCGGCGTGGTCAGGTACTGCTCGACGCTGGCCTCGTAGTCGATGACGGCCTGCGCGTACTCGTCGACCTCGACGTTGTCCTTGCCGACGTTCGTGGCCGGGATGCCCCGGTTGGTGCCGAGGATCGCGATGGCCTCCGGGTCGGTCTGGAGGAAGTCGACGAGCTTGGCGCTCTGCTCGGTGTACTCAGTGGTGCCCGAGATGACCAGCTGCATGCCCGGCTTCAGGTAGAGGCCGAGGTTGTTCGGGTCCACCGTCGGCGGCGCGGTGAGCGCCAGGGTGCCGCCGTTGTCGGCCACGGTCGGCGCCAGGCTCGGCATGAAGTTGTCCCAGGTGATCTCCGAGGCGAGCGCGTCCTGGACGAGTCCGTCGGTCGTCCACTCGATGGTGATCTCGACCGGAGGCACGTGCCCCGCGGCGTACGCCTCGGCGCTGGTCCCCCACCATTCGACGAGATCGGGCTGCTCGAAGTTGAGCGCGGTGCCGTCCTCGGTGTAGAAGCTGCCGCCCTGCTGGCGCAGCCACAGCTCCATGAAGTGGTACTGGCCGGCCCAGTCGCCGCCGCCCCACTTGCCCTCGCCGAGGGCGGGAGTCAGGGTGGCGATGGCGGCCTTGTAGTCGTCCCAGGTCTGTCCCGGTTCGAGCGCGGGCACGCCGTTCTGCTCGAACCAGTCGGACCGGTAGAGCAGGCTGAGCGTGTTGCCCGAGATCGGGACGGCGACGAGTTCACCGTCGAGCTTGGCAGTGTCCAGGAAGCCCGGCCGGTAATCCGAGGTGTCGACGACGCCTTCGAGTGGCAGGAGCATCCCGTTGCCGCCGAACTGGCGCAGCCGCGAGTAGTCCATCTGGAAGACGTCGGGCAGGTCGCGCGAGGCCATGCGGCCGGTCAGGCCCTCCCAGTACGTCGGGAAGTCGGCGAAGTTCGACTGGATCTTGATGCCCTCGTTCTTCTTCTCGAAGAGGTCGATGGCCTCCTTGTAGAGCCCGGCGCGGTTGTCGTCGCCCCACCATTCGAAGCTGAGCTCGATCGGGTCGTCGGCGGTTCCCGCGGGTCCGTCGTCACCGCAGGCGGCCGCGGCCCCGAGTGTGGCTGCTGCCGCGGCGCCGGTCAGGAGCGTCCTTCGCTTGGCGCGGTATGGATGGCGGATCATCGTTGATGCTCTCCTTGTTGCAGAGGGGTCCCGCTCGCGCGGGCCTTCGGGATCTATTCAGTTGCTCCCCAGTCTCAACCGGGGAAGTCTTCCAATCGGGCCGCGGCGCGCCGCCATTCGGCGGGGTCGCCGGCGGGCAGGTAGCGCCGCGGCTGGGCCGAGGCGCGCGCGGCGTCGCGCCTGGCCTCGGGGCCGGGTGCGATGAGGCCGAGCGCCTGGGCCTGAATGAGCGCGTTGCCGAGCGCGGTGGCCTCGTCGGGCCCGGCCAGGACCGGCCGGCCGGTGGCGTCGGCGGTCAGCTGGCACAGCAGCTCGTTGTTGGAGCCGCCGCCGACGATGTGGACGAGGTCGACCTCGGCCCCGCCGAGCCGTTCGAGGTCGGCGATGGCGCGGCGGTGGGCCAGCGCGAGCGAGTCGAGGACGCACGCGGCGATCTCGGCGGGGGTGCCGGGCACCGGCTGGCCGGTCTCGGCGCAATAGGTGCGGATGCGTTCGGGCATGTCGCCGGGTTCGGCGAAGACCGCGTCGTCGGGATCGACGATCGAGCGCAGGCGCGGGACGTCGGCGGCCGCCTTGACGAGGTCGGCGATGTCGAGTTCGGTTCCTTCGCGGCGCCAGGTGCGCAGGGACTCCTGGAGGAGCCACAGCCCGGCGACGTTGCGCAGGAACCGGACGGAGCCGTCGGCGCCGCGCTCATTGGTGAAGCCCGCCTGGAGCGCCTCGGCGCCGAGGACGGGCCGGTCGCGTTCGGTGCCGACCAGGGACCAGGTGCCGCAGGAGATGTAGGCGGCGTGTTCGGTCTCGTAGGGGACGGCGGCGACGGCGGCGGCGGTGTCGTGGCTGGCGGTGGCGATGACCCGGGTGTCGCCGTCCAGGCCGGTCTCGGCGGCGACGGCGTCGGTCAGGCCGCCCAGGACGGTGCCGGTGGCGGTGAGGTCACCGAGCAGGTCGCCGCGGATGCCCGCGGCTGTGCACAGCTCGTCGGACCAGGTGCCGGTGGACTGGTCGACCAGGCCGGTGGTGGAGGCGTTGGTGGCCTCGCAGGCGTAGGCGCCGGACAGCCAGTACGAGAACAGGTCCGGGATGAGCAGCATCCGCTCGGCGGCCTCCAGGGTCTCGGGCCGTTCGGCGGCGAGCTGGAAGACGGTGTTGAACGGCTGGTGCTGGATGCCGGTGCGCGCGAACAGCGCCTCGGCGCCGGTGGCGGCGAGGAGGTGCTCGCGGGCCTCGCGGGTGCGGGTGTCGCGGTAGCACACGGGGGTGCCGACCAGGTCGCCGCCGGCGTCGAGGAGTGCGTAGTCCACGGCCCAGGAGTCGACGGCGATCGCTTCGGCGCCGTCTGCGGCGCGCAGGCCTTCGATGACGCCGTTCCACAGCCCGAAGACGTCCCAGTACAGGCGTCCGGCGGCGGCGACGGCGCGGTTGGGGAACCGGGCGGCCTCGGCCAGGCCGATCCGGTTCCCGTCCACGGCAGCGGCCATGACCCGGCCCGAGGAGGCACCGAGGTCGACAGCGGCCAGGGTCGTCGTCATCGCAGGAATCCTTGCGGGTTGCCCGAGTCGACGGGGATGTGGATGCCGGTGGTCAGGCCGAGGTCGGGTCCGACCAGCGCGTAGACGGCGTCGGCGACCGAGGCCGGGAGGATCTCCTTCTTGAGCAGGGTGCGCCCGGCGTAGTACTGGCCGAGCTCGTCCTCCTTGACGCCGTAGACGGCGGCCCGCTGGGCGCCCCAGCCTCCGGCGAAGATGCCCGAGCCGCGCACGACCCCGTCGGGGTTGACGCCGTTGACGCGGATGCCGTGCTCCCCCAGCTCGGCGGCCAGCAGCCGCACCTGGTGGGCCTGGTCGGCCTTGGTGGCGGAGTAGGCGATGTTCTTCGGCCCGGCGAACACGGCGTTCTTCGAAACGATGTAGACGATGTCGCCGCCCATGCCCTGGGCGATCATGAGCTTCGCGGCCTCGCGGCTGACCAGGAACGAGCCCTTGGCCATGACGTCGTGCTGGAGGTCCCAGTCGGCGGCGGTGGTCTCGACCAGCGGTTTCGACTGCGACAGTCCGGCGTTGTTGACCACGAGGTCGACGCCGCCGAACGCCAGGGCCGCCTTGGCGACGGCGCCGGCGATCGCGTCCTCGTCGGTCACGTCGGCCGCGACGCCGACCGCGACGTCCGGGCCGCCGATCTCGGCGGCGGCCTCGGCAGCCTTGTCGCCGTCGAGGTCGGCGATGACCACGCAGGCGCCTTCGGCGGCGAGTCGCTCGGCGGTGGCTTTGCCGATGCCGCTGGCCGCGCCGGTGATCAGGGCGATGCGGCCGGCCAGCGGCATCGGCGCCGGGAGGCGTTTGAGTTTCGCTTCTTCGAGGGCCCAGTACTCGATGCGGAACTTCTCGGATTCGTCGATGGGCCGGTACGACGAGATGGCTTCGGCGCCGCGCATGACGTTGATGGCGTTGACGTAGAACTCGCCGGCGACCCTGGCGGTTTTCTTGTCGGCGCCGAAGGAGAACATGCCGACGCCCGGCACCAGGACGATCGCGGGGTCGGCCCCGCGCATCGCGGGCGAGTCGGGTTCGGCGTGCCGCTCGTAGTAGGCGCGGTAGTCCTCGCGGTAGGCCGCGTGGCGCTCCTTGAGGTGATCGATCACTTCTTCGAGCGGGGCGTCGGCGGCGGTCTGGAGGACCAGCGGCCGGACCTTCGTGCGCAGGAAGTGGTCGGGGCAGGAGGTGCCGAGCGAGGCCAGCTCGGGCATCTTCTCAGTGGAAAGGAAGTCGAGGACGGTGTCCTCGTCGCAGAAGTGCCCGACCTGGCGTCGGTCGGTGGAGGCCAGGCCGCGGATGACCGGTGCGAGGGCGGCGGCGCGCTCGACGCGAGCGGCGTCGTCGAGCTTCGCCCACTTGTCGACGCGGGAGCCGAAGGGCTCGGCCTTGCCGCGCTCGGCGATGAACGTCTCGCAGCCGCGGATGATCTCCAGGGCATTGGCTTCGCATTCACCGGAGGTCTCGCCCCAGGCGGTGATGCCGTGTCCGCCGAGGATGCAGCCGATGGCCTGGGGGTTGTCGCGTTTGATCGCGGCGATGTCCAGGCCGAGTTGGAATCCGGGGCGGCGCCAGTCGACCCATGCGACGCGGCCTGCGAAGCACTCCTTGGTGAGCGCCGGGCCGTCGGCCGCGGTGGCGAAGGCGATCCCGGAGTCGGGGTGCAGGTGGTCGACGTGCGCGGACTCGACCAGGCCGTGCATGGCGGTGTCGATGGAGGGCGCGGCGCCGCCGCGGCCATGGAGGCAGTAGTCGAAGCGGGCGACCATCTCGTCCTCGGCTTCGACGCCGGGGTAGGTGCCGGTCATGGCCCGCAGCCGGTCGAGCCTGAGCACGGCCAGGCCCTCGGGCCTGAGCGTGCCGAGGTCGCCGCCGGAGCCCTTGACCCACAGCAGGTCGACGTTCTCGCCGGTGACCGGGTCGGTCTCGGTGCCCTTCGCGGAGGTGTTGCCGCCGGCGAAGTTGGTGTTGCGCTTGTCGGCGCCGAGCCGGTTGGACCGGGCGATGAGGTCGTTGACTGCCTGGTTCACCTAGGCCCCCCATCCGGCGGCTTGGCCGCCCTGGCGCGATTCGATGATCTCCTCGGCGTAGCCGCTGGCGCCGTACGCCGCGAACGGGTCAGGATGCAGGCCCTGCTCTTCGCGCAGCTCGGCCAGCATGGGACGGACGTCGGTGTTGTAGGCGTCCATCAAGACCGCGTTCGCGCCGAGGACGTCCCCGGCGGCCTGCGCCGCCTCCAAGGCCCCCCGGTCGACCAGGAGGGCCTTGGCGGTCGCCTCCTGCACGTTCATCACCGACCGGATCTGGCCGGGGATCTTCGGCTCGATGTTGTGGCACTGGTCGAGCATGTACGCGATGCCCGAGTCCGGGCCGATCGCCGCACGCAGCGCCAGCTCGTGCAGGAT
>NZ_AXWO01000046.1 GCF_000482705.1 Glycomyces arizonensis DSM 44726
CCGGTTATCCGAGGGTCCATTGCTGGTTGGTGCCCCCGTGGCAGGACCACAGGTGGACCAGGGAGCCGTTCGCGGTGCCATAGCCCTCCACATCCAGGCAGAGCCCGGACTGGGCGTTCGTGATCGACCCGTCGCCGTTGAGGTTCCATTTCTGGTTGGTCCCGCCATGGCAGTCCCAGATGATCGCCAACGTCCCATCGGCCGTACCCGCACCCTCGGCATCCAGGCACTTGTTCCCGTACACCCGCAACTCACCGGCATCGGTGTACGTCCACTGCTGATTCGAACCGTTCCAGCAGTCATAGATCTGCAACTGCGTCCCGTTCGCCGTCGACTGACCCGGCACATCCAGGCACCGGCCCGAACCCGTCCCGGTCAGATGACCCGACTCACCGGTACCACCACCGTCATCATCGCCGCCACCGTCATCACCACCACCGTCGCAGCTCGAATTGGTCTGGGTGAGCAGGCCGAGCCGCCACGGCAGGCTGTTGTAGTCGCCGCCGGAGTTCGGGTCGCGGCCCTGGTACAGGTACTCCATGTCGCAGGACGGCACCGTCAGCGTCTGGTCGACGACGGTGCGGACCATCTCACCGTGGCTGATGTCGTTCGTCCACCGTCCGGACGGGAACGACACGTTCGCCTTGCCGGCGAACGGGTGGCTCTCGCTGTCGGCGAGGGCGTTCCACGGTCCGGAGATGCTCGAAGAGGTCCAGGAGCGGAAGTAGCGGCCGTTCGAGCCGATCGCCTCGACGATGAGCATGTACTGGTTCGTGCCCTCCACCTTGTACACGTTGCTGGCCTCGAACAGGGCGTACTTCGAGTCCTGCATGGCGATGACGGGCTCGCTCATGCCGTTCGGGAAGTTCGACACCGAGGTCTGCGACCGGTAGAGGTGGCCGTTGTCGTCGGAGGAGAACAGGTGGCAGTTGGCCGAGTCGCAGATGACCCACATGTCGACCCAGTAGCCGTTTCCGATGTTGTCCCGGATCGTCTGGGGCATCGAGGAGTAGAAGTGCCTCGGCGCGCTCCACCCGGCCGGGTTGGAGATGTCCGGGTTGGTGGAGTAGGCGGCGTTGCCGTCCTGGTAGACCAGGTACCACAGGCCTTGCGGCGCGAAGTAGAAGACCTCGGGGGCGGCGCGGTAGCCGCCGCCGATGCCGGACCGGTCGAGGTAGTAGTGGGAAGCCGAACCCGCCTGGGACCAGTCGCTGAAGTGCGTGTACATCAGGTTGTAGCCGGCCGAGCTCGCGATGCTGGCGAACACGTGGTACTCGCCGCCGTAGTACACCACCGTGGGGTCCTTGATCCCGTCGGGACTGTGGGAGCCGTCGGGCTTGGGCCCGATGAGCGGTCCGCTGGAGTTCCACTGGAACGAGCCGGGCAACGCTTGGGCCTGTGCCGGGGAGGGCGTTGGATCGGCTGCGGCGGAGAGGGTGGCCGCGACGACGGCGGCCACCAGCGCGATCACGAGCGACGCGATCCGCAGTCGGACAGTGGACAACTTCATCGTGGGGTGCCTTTCTGGTCGCGGCCGAGCGTTAGGTTACCGTTCACAATCACGTCGGCCTCCGAAAGTTTCTGCATACCCGTCGAAAATACGGGACTCGGAGATCAGGATAACCAGACAACTTCGGATATGTAAATAGGTCGATGCATCTTCAACCACCTCGACCGGCCCGTCGAGGATCCGCCCCGCCGCGGGCATCGAGCGCTTCAGCCCCTGGTCGCTTCGCCGCGTTTCGAGTCGATCCGCTTCGACGGCTTGACGAGATATCGAACTCCGTCTATAGTTCCAAGCACACAATTTTCTGCCTGTCCTTCGAAAATTTCGATGACCGCTGTTCCCGGAGTCCCGAACCGGCAAGGCCGCCACCCGGCACCGACGACCGCGCCCGCCGAAACTCCGCCCTTCGCGGCACGATGCCCTCGGAGCGCAGGCGACCACCTCTTCCATTGATCTCGCGACGCGTGGAGCGACCATGACATTGAGAGCGATAACACGACGAGGCGGCACCGCGACGGCGATCGCCGCGGCGCTGGCATTGGCGCTGGCCGTCCTGGTGGCGACCCCCGGTGAGAGCCGGGCCCAATCAGCGCTGAACGTGGACCTCGCCACCGAGACCGGTCCGGCGACCGGCGTCGGACTGGGGTTCCTGTACGGCGTGACCGGCGACGGCTCGCAGCCGACCGACGAACTCCTCGAACCCCTGCGCATGAACGCCTTCCGCGCCGGCGGGCACATGACCCGGGGCTGGATCGAGGACGGCTACCGGTACGGCCCGGCCACTCAGACCATCATCGACTCGATCACCGACCAGGCCGAGCGCTTCACCGCCCCGCCGTACGAGGCGCAGTACCAGGTCATCCTGAGCGACGTCTACGGCGCGTTCGGCGGCCAGGGGGCCGACACGAGGTACCCGTGCGACAACGGCGACTGCTCGAACTGGGCTGACTTCGTGGCCACGGTCGCGACGGCACTGCGCGACACCGGGATGCCGATGTCGTACGACATCTGGAACGAGCCCGACATCGACATCTTCTGGACGCGCGGCGTCAACAGCCCGCAGTACTTCCAGATGTGGGACACCGCCGTCCGCGAGATCCGCCGCGTCGATCCGAACGCGGACGTCCTCGGCCCGTCGTTCGCCTACACCCCCGAGCGCCGCCCGCAGCAGTGGCAGACCTGGCTGCAGCACACCAAGGCCGCCGGCACCCTCCCCGACTGGATCGCCAACCACACCCTGGGCGAGATCGACGACCCCGTCAGCGTCGGCCAGGCCACGCTCGACGCCCTGGCCGCCAACGGCATCGAGCCGCTCCCGATGTCCGCCAACGAGTACCAGCCCGCGGGCATGCAGACCACCAACGTCCTCGCCTGGTACCTCGCACGATTCGCCCAATCCGACTACACCAACGCCTTGCGCGGCAACTGGAACTGCTGCCTGACGCCGAACCTGACCGGCATCCTCACCGACACCGGCGGCACCTGGCGGCCGACCGGCCTGTGGTGGACGATGCGCGCGTACGCCGACATGACCGGAACGCTGGTCGACACCTCGGAACAGGTGGGCGGCACGGCCATCGCCGCGTCCAAGGACAGCGACGCGCAGCGGGCCGTCGCAGTCATCGGCGACATCAACGGGCGCACCGGATCGACCTCCGTCACCTTCGACGGGCTGTCGTCGACGCCCTGGCTCGCCGTCGATGGGAACGTCCACGTCACCGTCAAGCGCATGCCCGAGCAGGCGCCGCTGAGCACGCCGCAGATCGTGTTCGAACAGGACATGAGCATCGCGGGCGGCTCGGTCACGGTGCCGCTGACGTTCCAGCAGTCGACCGACGCCTACGCCGTCTACCTGACCCCCGGCGGCCAGGGCGGCGGCACGGAGAGCGGACGGCTGATCGGCGCGGGTTCGGGCCGGTGCCTGGACGTGCCGGAGGCCTCGACCCAGAACGGCACGCAGCTGGCGATCTGGGACTGCCACGGCGGGGTGAATCAGCAGTGGACCTACACCGACGCCGGTGAGCTGCGGGTCTACGGGAGCAAATGCCTCGACGCCGAGAACAACGGCACGACCGACGGCACGGCGGCGATCATCTGGGACTGCCACGGCGGGACCAATCAGCAATGGACCCTCAACACCGACGGCACCATCACCAGCGTCCAATCCGGACTGTGCCTGGACGTGGAGGGTTACGGCACCGCCAACGGCTCACCGGTCCACCTGTGGACCTGCCACGGCGGCACCAACCAGCAATGGAACCTCAACTGACCTCCTGTCTCCGAAAAGCAAAGGATTCGCAATGACCATCAGTCCACCTAGACGGCGCCGCCTCTGGTCGGCCCTCGCCACCGCCGCGGTCGCCTGCACGGCGGCGGCCACGGCCTTCGTGGTGTCCTCCAGTCCGGCCCAGGCCGCTTCGACGCTCGGCGCTTCGGCCGCCGAGTCCGGCCGGTACTTCGGCGCGGCCGTCGTCCCGAACCTCCTCAATGACGGGGCCTACTCGTCCGCGCTGAACGCCGATTTCAACTCGGTCGTGGCCGAGAACGCCATGAAGTGGGACGCCACCGAACCGAACCGGGGCCAGTTCAACTTCTCCGGCGGCGACCAGATCGTCTCTTATGCCCAGAGCCACGGCATGGAGGTGCGGGGCCACACCCTCGTCTGGCACGCACAGCAGCCCGGATGGGCTCAGGGCCTGGGCGGGAACGACCTGCGCAACGCGATGCTCGACCACATCGCCGGAGTCGCCGGCCACTGGAGGGGCGACATCGCCTCATGGGACGTGGTCAACGAGGCGTACCTGTGGGACGGCAGCCGCCGCCAGTCGAACCTCCAGCAGCAACTCGGCAACGACTGGATCGCGGACGCCTTCCGGGCGGCCGACGCGGCCGATCCGAACGCCAAACTCTGCTACAACGACTACGGCACCGACGGCATCAACGCCAAGAGCACCGCGATCTACAACATGGTGCGCGACTTCCAGTCGCGCGGCGTGCCGATCGACTGCGTGGGCTTCCAGTCCCACCTCGCCTCCAACTCCGACATGAGCAGCTACCAGGCCAACCTCCAGCGCTTCTCCGACATCGGCATCAACGTGCAGATCACCGAGCTCGACGTCGGCGGCTCGGGTGGCGCGCAGGCGAACGTGTACCGCCAGGTGACCGAGGCGTGCATGGCCGTCGAGCGCTGCAACGGCATCACCACCTGGGGCATCACCGACGCGCACTCGTGGCGCGGCGACGAGACCCCGCTGCTGCTCGACGGCAACTACCAGAAGAAGGAGGCGTACTACGCCGTGCTCGACGCGCTGAACAGCGGTGACGGTGGCGGCGATGATGACGGTGGTGGTACCGGTGAGTCGGGTCATCTGACCGGGACGGGTTCGGGCCGGTGCCTGGATGTGCCGGGTCAGTCGACGGCGAACGGGACGCAGTTGCAGATCTATGACTGCTGGAACGGTTCGAATCAGCAGTGGACGTACACCGATGCCGGTGAGTTGCGGGTGTACGGGAACAAGTGCCTGGATGCCGAGGGTGCGGGTACGGCCGATGGGACGTTGGCGATCATCTGGGACTGCCATGGCGGGACCAACCAGAAATGGAACCTCAACGGCGACGGGTCGATCACGAACGCCCAGTCCGGGCTCTGCCTGGATGTGGAGGGCTATGGCACCGCGAACGGCTCCCTGGTCCACCTGTGGTCCTGCCACGGGGGCACCAACCAGCAATGGACCCTCGGATAACCGG
>NZ_AXWO01000047.1 GCF_000482705.1 Glycomyces arizonensis DSM 44726
GGCGGCCAGCAGCAGCGCGTCGCCTGCGCCCGCGCCCTCGCCTCCCGCCCCGAGGTCGTCTTCGCCGACGAGCCCACCGGCAACCTCGACACCCGCTCGGGCTCCGAGGTCCTCAAGTTCCTGCGCACCAGCGTCGACGACTTCGACCAGACCATCGTCATGGTCACCCACGACCCCACCGCGGCCGCCTACGCCGACCGCGTCATCTTCCTGGCCGACGGCCAGATCGTCGACGACATGAGCGAGCCGACGGCCGACGCCGTCATCGACAAGATGAAGCACTTCGAAGAGCTCGTCGCGGCCAGCAGTGAGCGGAAGGCCGCCTGACCATGCTGCGCGCCACTCTCAAAGGCATGGCCAGCCGCAAGGCCCGGCTCGTCCTCACCAGCCTCGCCGTCGTGCTCGGCACGATGTTCGTCGCCGCGGCGATGGTCCTGACCTCCACCATGGACAAGTCGGTCGGCGGCGTCATCACCGACGCCTACACCGGCGTCGACGGCGTCGTCTCCCCCGAGTCCGCGGAGTTCGACGAGTCCTACAACGCCTCCGTGGGCGGCATCCCGGCCGAGGCGGTCGAGCAGATCCGCGGCGTCGACGGGGTCGACCGCGCCGACGGCGCCGTCGAGGGGCAGGTCAACGCCATCGGCTCCAACGGCAAGCTCGTCGGGACCTTCGCGCCCACCATCGGCATGAACTGGGAATCCCTCCAAGGCCAAGAGCAGTACTTCGACATGCGCGAGGGCCGCGGCCCCGAGGCCGACGACGAAGTGGCCGTCTCGGCCAAGTTCGTCACCGACTCCGGGCTCGACATCGGCGACACCGTCACCGCCTACTCCTACACCGCCGACCGCGCCGACTACACCATCGTGGGCGTCTACGGGTTCGCCGGCGGCCGCGACTCGCTCGCGGGCGAGACCCAGGCCGCCTTCACCACCGCCGAGGCCCAGCGGCTGATCACCTCCGGCGAGAACACCTTCACCAGCGTCTACGTCTACGGCGACTTCTCCACCGACGACATCGACGCGGCCCTGGGCGAAGGCGAGTACAAGGTCCAGACCGGCGCCGAGGCCAGCGAGGAGGCCGCCGAGAGCTTCGCGGTCATCGCCGACGTCATGGGCTACATCTTCCTCGGATTCGGACTCATCGCCGTGTTCGTGTCGGTGTTCCTCATCATCAACACCTTCACGATCATCGTCGCCCAGCGCCAGCGCGAGCTGGCGGTGCTGCGGGCCATGGGCGCCGGACGCGGCCAGGTGGTCGGGTCGGTGCTGACCGAGGCGCTCATCGTGGGCGTCATCGCCTCCCTCATCGGCCTGGGGCTGGGCCTGCTGCTCGGCTGGGCCCTGTCGCTGGCGGTGGGCGAGTTCATGTTCAGCGGGCTCCCCGTGCAGTTCACGGTGCCTCCCACGGTCGCCTGGGCGCTCGTGGTCGGCATCGGCGTCACGGTGCTCTCGGCGCTGGCCCCGGCCGTCAAGGCCTCCGGAGTGCCGCCGGTGGCGGCCATGCGCGAGGCGGTCAACCCGCCCAAGCCGCTGCGGACCATCACCATCGCCGGTTCGGTCGTGACGCTGGTCGGGGCCGTCCTCATCGCACTGGGCCTGACCGACAACCTCGGCGACAACACGATCGTCGGCGTCATGTCCGGCGTCGGCATCGCGTTCGTCGGCGTCACCATGCTCACGCCGATCATCTCGCGGCCGCTGGTGGCGGGACTCGGCGCGCTGATGTCGTGGTCGTTCTCGGGCAAGCTCGGCAAGCTCAACGCCGGCCGCAACCCGAGGCGGACCGCCATCACCGCCTCGGCGCTGATGATCGCCGTCGCCCTCATCACCGGGATCGCCACCATCGTGTCGAGCCTCAAGGCCACCACCTCCGAGGCGCTCGAGCTGAACCTGAACTCCGATCTGATCGTCAGCGGCGCGCAGAGCGGGGCGAACGTCCCGACGTTCTCGCCCGAGACCCTCGACGAGATCAAGGCCCTGCCCGGGGTGGCGACCGTCGGCGACGTCTACGCCGACTTCTTCAGCGCGAAGATCAACGGCGAGAGCGCCGCGCTGTCGTCCAGTCAGGACCTGGAGGCGAGCCTCGACGTCTTCGGCAGTACCGTCGCCGAGGGCTCTGTCGAGAACCTGAGCCCCGACGCGGTCGTCATCGACGAGGGCACCGCCGAGGACAACGGCCTGGCGCTCGGCGACACCGTCGACGCCGAGTTCGGCGACGGCACGACCGCCACGTTGGAAGTGGTCGCGATCCTCGACGGCTACGAACTGACCAACGGCTGGTGGGTCGCGCCCGAGCAGACCGAGCACTTCACCATTCCCAAGCCGATGCAGGCCTACATCGAGGTCGAGGACGGCGCCGACGTCGCGACCGTCCAGGACGAGGTCGAGAGCGCCTTGGCCGACGAGCCCGAGGTCGGCGTCACCAACAACGCCGAGTTCGTGGAGCAGCAGACCAGCGGGCTCGACAACCTCGTCGGTGCCGTGCAGATCCTGCTGGCCCTGGCCATCATCATCGCCATCATCGGCGTGGTGAACACGCTGATCCTGTCGGTCCTGGAGCGGACGCGGGAGCTGGGGCTGCTGCGGGCAGTGGGCATGACCCGCGGCCAGGCGTGGCGGATGATCACCGTCGAGAGCATCATCATCTGCCTGTTCGGCGCCGTCCTCGGCATCGCGGTCGGCATCGGTCTGGGCTGGACGGTCCAGCAGGCGCTCGAGTCCGAGGGGCTGACGCAGTTCGCGCTGCCGTGGGGGCTGATCATCGCCTACCTGGTCGTGTCGATCGTCGTCGGCCTGCTCGCCGCGCTGGCCCCGGCCGCGAGGGCCGCGAAGCTCAACGTGCTGGGGGCCATCGCCTACGAATAACTTCACTCTCAAAAGGAAACCGGAATAAGAGGGGGCGGCGCCCGGCGCCGCCCCCTCGCCTTGCCCACCGGTCCGGAAAAGGCGCGCCCAAGAGCGGATCGAACCCCTGATCGCCGTTGCCGAGGCACGACGCGGACCACTCCCCCGGGCGACCACGTCCGGGCGATCGCCTCCGCCATTCGGCCGAGCGCGCGGCGCGGGCTCCGCCTCCGGGAGGAGCCGAAGTCCGGTCCGCGGGCCGAAGCCGCCACTCCCCCAGCTCAATAGCCTTGTGGTCATCCGAAAGGGAACACTGACCCAGAAAGAGGCGATCCCGTGCCACTCGCATATCCCCCAGCCCCTCCCGTGACCCGCGCGGCGGTGACCGCCTCCGGCCTCTGGCGGGCCTACGGTTCGGGCGAGGCGCAGGTCGTCGCGCTGCGCGACGTCTCGGTCGAGTTCAATGCCGGCGCGTTCACGGCCATCATGGGCCCCTCGGGCTCGGGCAAGTCGACGCTCATGCACTGCCTGGCCGGGCTCGACACCACCGACCGGGGCACCGTCGCCATCGGCGACACCACCATCACCGGCCTGGGCGACAAGGCGCTGACGAAACTGCGCCGCGACAAGATCGGCTTCATCTTCCAGCAGTTCAACCTGCTGCCGACGCTGACGGCCGAGGAGAACATCACGCTGCCCGCCGCGATCGCCGGCGCCAAAGCCGACCCGCATTGGCTGTACCGCATCATCGAGGTGCTGGACCTGCGCGACCGGCTCGGCCACAAGCCGACCGAGCTGTCCGGCGGCCAGCAGCAGCGCGTCGCCTGCGCCCGCGCCCTCGCCTCCCGCCCCGAGGTCGTCT
>NZ_AXWO01000048.1 GCF_000482705.1 Glycomyces arizonensis DSM 44726
ATCGCGAACCACCCCTACACGCTGCCCCTCGAAATCCTCGGCCTCGCACTCATCGAACAGACTTTTCAACCGAGACGACTTTGCTTACGCCCTGGAGCACTGGATGGCCGCGCCGATCATCTCCCAGTTCTACCCACCACCCGAAGGCCTCTGGCAAGAGCCCAGAAGACGGTTATGCCTCAAATAGTCTGTGACGACGGGCCGCATCCTACTCACTCGAAGGCAACAGTTCTGTCCTTACACTCGGAGAGGCAATGTGCGGGAGGTCCACCGCGACGTG
This sequence comes from Glycomyces arizonensis DSM 44726, assembly GCF_000482705.1. GTDB lineage: Bacteria > Actinomycetota > Actinomycetes > Mycobacteriales > Micromonosporaceae > Glycomyces > Glycomyces arizonensis. Next base: position 281 of record NZ_AXWO01000048.1, read on the forward strand.
AACTACGCGGCATGTAACAGAGGTTCTACGTCAGTTGGCTGTTGACCCATGCAACAGAGTCGACCGGAGTCGCGATCTCGCGGCCGCCGATGGCGAGCAGCTTTTCACGTGTGCCGCCCTTGATGAAGCCCGTCCGGTCCGCTGTGACGAGGAGGTCGCCACCGCTGTTGATATGTCCCCAGTACACAGCCGCGTCAATCCGCCTGCCCCACCACTTCTGCTTGTTCTCTCCTTCGCGAGGTCCATCGAAGGATGCCCCTGGGAACATCTCCGAAAAGATCTCCCTCAACCGGTCATCGGCGAACGCCATCTGACCCCAGAACGCCTGTCCGAAGACGGTTGGTGCTGGCTGCGGCACCGACGCGAGCCGCTCCAGGCCATCAGCGGCAAACCGGGCCCGCAGCTCTTCGAAATCCTGGATGTAGGAACCGTCGACCTGGGTTTCGCTCGCCATGGCCGCGGGGATTCGGATTTCCAGCTTCCCCGCATCGTGCAGGGCGAGCAGCTCCACAAGGGCCGCCTTGTCCGCAGCTCGGTACTCGAGCTTGCTCTCCGTCGTGTCGCTCTCCATCGTGATGATGCAGTTTGTGTCCCAAGTCAGATGCAGCATGGCTTCATGATCCCTCCAAACCCGGTTGCGGTGGCGCTGAAAGCCAGGACCCGTACGCACGTGAATCCATCCCATGTAGGGGTGCCGGTAAGAAACGTGTCACCAGCGGCAAAGTAGCGTTGGCGGCCCCGTGACCTGGTGTGAGCCCGACTCGTTGTTTAAATCGTGAATGAAGATCGCCTTGATGAGCTTGTGGACCACTGGACGCTCCTGGAGGACGAGCGGAAGCTCCTGGGGGAACAAGACCGGTTCGACCCGGCTGGGGTTCGCGCTGCTGCTGAAGTTCTACACCCTCCGTGGCCGCTTCCCTCGCGGGCGGGCCGAGCTTGATGACGAGACGATCGCCTTCGTCGCCCAGCAGGTCCGTGTGGAGGCCGCCGACATCAGCCTGTACGAGTGGGAGGGGCGAACCAACCGGTTCCACAAGGCGCAGATCCGGTCGCATCTGGGCTTCCGCGAGTTCACCGTCGAGGACGCCACAAAGTTCACCGATTGGCTGGTCGACAACGTCTGTCAGGCTGAGCGGCACCCGGGGCAGGTGCGGATCGAATTGCTGGACCACTGCCGGGCAGAGAAGGTCGAACCGCTAGCCGATGGCCGCATCGAGCGGATCGTGAAGTCGGCCCTGCACCGCGCCGAGCAGCTCCTGTGCTTCCGGATCGTCAATCGGCTCGGCGCGGCCGCGTGCGACCGGCTCGAAGCGCTCGTCGGCGTCGACGTCCCCGAAGCGGCCGAGGAGAAGGACTCCGTGCTGGCGAAGATCAAGTCCGACCCCGGCGCGGTCAGCTTGAACTCGATGCTCGGCGAGATCGACAAGCTCACCGCCGTGCGCGCGGTCGGCGTCGACACCGATGTCTTCGCCGACATCGCGCCGAAGGTCCTCACCGCCTGGAAGACCCGCGCTGCGGTCGAGTCCCCCTCGCACCTGCGCGACCACCCCCGCGAGCTACGGCTGATGCTACTGGCCGCGCTGCTGCACACCCGCCGGCGCGAGATCACCGACGCCCTAGATGATTGATTCCTAATGGTCGTAGGCCGTGAGGGAGCGGAGGACCGGTTGTCCGGTCCTCCAGTTGTTCCAGATGGCGGCGGTCAGGGC
>NZ_AXWO01000049.1 GCF_000482705.1 Glycomyces arizonensis DSM 44726
GATCCAGCCGCACCTTCCGGTACGGCTACCTTGTTACGACTTCGTCCTAATCGCCAGCCCCACCTTCGACCACTCCCTCCCGTAAACGGGTTGGGCCGCAGGCTTCGGGTGTTGCCAACTTTCATGACGTGACGGGCGGTGTGTACAAGGCCCGGGAACGCATTCACCGCAGCGTTGCTGATCTGCGATTACTAGCGACTCCACCTTCATCGAGCCGAGTTGCAGACTCGAATCCGAACCAAGACCGGCTTTACAGAGATTCGCTCCACCTCACGGTATCGCAACCCGCTGTACCGGCCAATGTAGCATGCGTGAAGCCCTGGACATAAGGGGCATGATGACTTGACCTCATCCCCACCTTCCTCCGAGTTAACCCCGGCAGTCTCCCGCGAGTCCCCAACACTACTTGCTGGCAACACGGGATAAGGGTTGCGCTCGTTGCGGGACTTAACCCAACATCTCACGACACGAGCTGACGACAGCCATGCACCACCTGTCACCCAGTCCGAAGAGGGCCTTGTCTCCAAGGCTTTCCGGGTGATGTCAAACCCAGGTAAGGTTCTTCGCGTTGCATCGAATTAATCCGCATGCTCCGCCGCTTGTGCGGGCCCCCGTCAATTCCTTTGAGTTTTAGCCTTGCGGCCGTACTCCCCAGGCGGGGCGCTTAATGCGTTAGCTACGGCACAGAACCAACCAACGTGGCCCCACACCTAGCGCCCACCGTTTACAGCATGGACTACCAGGGTATCTAATCCTGTTCGCTCCCCACGCTTTCGCTCCTCAGCGTCAGCACCAGCCCAGAGATCCGCCTTCGCCACCGGTGTTCCTCCACATATCTGCGCATTTCACCGCTACACGTAGAATTCCGATCTCCCCTACTGGCCTCAAGCCCGCCCGTATCCACCGCAAAACCCCGGTTAAGCCGGAGCCTTTCACGACAGACGCGACGAGCCGCCTACGAGCCCTTTACGCCCAATAAATCCGGACAACGCTCGCGCCCTACGTCTTACCGCGGCTGCTGGCACGTAGTTAGCCGGCGCTTATTCAACCACTACCGTCAACCAACCAAAAAGCTGGCCTTCGTCATGGATAAAAGAGGTTTACAACCCGAAAGCCGTCATCCCTCACGCGGCGTCGCTGCATCAGGCTTCCGCCCATTGTGCAAAATTCCCCACTGCTGCCTCCCGTAGGAGTCTGGGCCGTATCTCAGTCCCAATGTGACCGACCGCCCTCTCAGGCCGGCTACCCGTCACCGCCTTGGTAGGCCATCACCCCACCAACCAGCTGATAGGCCGCGAGCCCCTCCCCAACCACAAAAGCTTTCCACCCAGTCCCATGCGAGACCAAGTCGTATCCGGTATTAGCCGCCGTTTCCAGCAGTTATCCCGAAGATGGGGGCAGGTTACCCACGTGTTACTCACCCGTTCGCCACTCGAGCACTCCCGAAGGAGCCTTTCCGTTCGACTTGCATGTGTGAAGCACGCCGCCAGCGTTCGTCCTGAGCCAGGATCAAACTCTCCAACCAAAACTTGAAACAAGTATGTGTCGAAGCATGCCCTGACCGATTATCCGGAACCACCGATCTCAGCAGACCAGCAGCCCCAAGGAAAAGACAGTCAAAAACAGTACCAACCAAACCACCCAGC
>NZ_AXWO01000050.1 GCF_000482705.1 Glycomyces arizonensis DSM 44726
GGCCTGCACCCCGACCCGTTCGCGGCGTACGGCGCCAGCGGCTACGCCGAGGAGATCATCGAATCGCGCCAGGGCGGCCAAGCCGCCGGATGGGGAGCGTAGACGCGCCCCGACCGAAGAATTCCCCGGTTGAGACCGGGGGGCAACCGAATAGATCCCGAAGGCCCGTACACACGGGACCCCTCTTGCAAGAAGGAGAACATCAACGATGATGAGCAACCCGATGCGCGCTCGCCGCCGGACGCTCCTGACCGGCGCCGCGGCAGCAGCCACACTCGGCGCCGCGGCCGCCTGCGGCGACGACAAGGCCGCGGGGACGGCCGACGACCCGATCACCATCAAGTTCGAGTGGTGGGGCGACGACGTCCGCGCCGACTTGACGCAGCAGGCCGTCGACCTCTTCGAGAAGAAGAACGAGGGCATCAAGGTCCAGACGAACTTCTACGGCTATGCGGAGCTGTGGGAGAGCCTGTCCGGGCGCATGGCCTCGCGCGACCTGCCCGACGTCTTCCAGATGGACTACCCGCGGCTGCGCCAGTTCGCCGAGAACGGGATGCTGACGCCCCTCGACGACCTGGTCGACACCTCCGACTTCCGCGACACGGCCCTGCTGGACCCCGGGCGGCTGAACGACGAACTCGTCGCCGTCCCGGTCGCCGCCAACACCACCGGCCTGATCTACCGGGCCGACTGGTTCGCCGAGCACGGCATCCCCGCGCCCGAGATCGGCTACAGCTGGGACGACTACATGGACACCATCGCCACGCTGAGTCCCGCGCTCGGCGAGGGCAAGTGGGCGGCCGAGGACTGGGCCCGCTCCTATCTCTATATGGAGATGTGGCTGCGCCAGCAGGGGGGCGCCTTCTACTCCGAGGACCTCAAGTCGCTGGGCTTCACCAAAGAGCAGCTCGTCGAGTACTGGAACATGCCCGCGGCGCTCATCGAGCAGGGCCACATCCCCTCGGCCGATCAGATGGCCGCCTGGGCGGGGGACGGCATGGCCGAAGACGTGGTCGCCTCGGAACTGCGCTGGGACAGCGCCCTGTCCGGCTTCGCGCCGACCGTGGCCGACAACGGCGGGGAGCTGAAGCTCGCTCCCCCGCCGAGCGTGGACCCCGAGAACCTCGGGATCTACCTCAAGCCGTCGATGCAGCTGGTGATCGCGGCCAACAGCGAGTACCCCGACGCGGCCGCGAAGTTCATCGAGTTCTTCCTGACCGACCCGGAGGGCGTCGCGATCCTCGGCACCAACCGGGGCATCCCGGCCACCAACGCGGGCTTGGAGAACGTCGAGATCGACGAGATCTCCCAGGCGATCCTCGACTACGAGGCCAGCGTCAAGGAGTTCATCAAGCCGGCGCCGCCGGTTCCGCCGGCCGGAGCGGGCGGGGTCGAGGCCAAGTACATGGAGATCTACGAGCAGGTGCAGTACGGCGAGATGACCGCCCCTGAGGCCGCGGACCTGTTCTTCACCGAGGCGGAGACCCTGTTCGCCTCGGAGCAGTGACCACCTACGCAAGGACGTTCTTCGTGTCTGCTTCTTCCTCGACTGCCGCGCCGGGTGTGCGGGGTGGGGCCGGGCCGTCGTCGTCGGGCGGGGGCCGGGGAACG
>NZ_AXWO01000051.1 GCF_000482705.1 Glycomyces arizonensis DSM 44726
TCGAGGTGCCCTCGACGTTGGTGGCCAGGCGCCGGAGGCGGGTGTCGGTGGACGAGAACTTCCCGGTGGACTCGTCCAGCGCGTGCATGTAGATGATCGCCGCAGGCGGAACATTCGGCTCGCCCGAGGGGCCCTGCAGGACGGTCGTGGTGGCGACCGGGACGCCCAGGTTCGGGGTGCCGTCGGCGTTCCAGGAGATCTTCTGGACGCGCGTGGTGCGGGTCGTGCCGCAGCCGTCGGAGGCCGAGTCGTTGGCGTGGTAGGCGATCCACGTCTCGGTGCCATCGGGTGAGGTGAAGAACGAGTGGTGCGCAGGGCCGTAGACGCCGGCGGCGTCGTTGCGCTGGAAGATCGGGTTCGCGTACTTGGTCCACGAGCTCATCTGGAGCGGGTCGGTACCGGTGTACTCGAGCATCCCGATCTTGTAGTTCGGCCCCGAGCAGTGGCTGGCCGAGTAGGTCAGGAACGTGCGCCCGCCCCGCTGGATCGCGAACGAGCCCTCGTTGACCGCCCCTTCCTGGCGCTCCCAGGACAGGGTCGGCGCCGAGATCCGGGTGCCATGGGCGCTCGCCGTCCACGGGTTCGCCATCGGCGCGATGTACAGCGACTGGAGGCCGTCCCCGGCGAACGCCGAGAACGTCATGTACAGGTTGCCGTTCAGGCGCAGCGGGGCCGCGTCGATCGCCCAGCCCTGGTTCGGCATCAGGTCGAGGATGCCGAGCTTCGTGTAGGGGCCCATGGGGTCCGAGCCCGCGCTCTGGGCCACGTGGGTGCGCCGGGCGGCGCAGCACTGCTCGACCGAGTAGTACAGGTACCAGCGGCCGTCGATCAGCTCCAGGTGCGGGGCCCACATCGTGTCGCCCCCGGTCTCCACCACCACCTGCTCGGGAGCGGTCTTCAAACCGGCGATGGTCGCCGATTTGCGCATGACCACCTGGGACGACCAGGTGGTGGCGACGTAGTAGTAGAACCCGTTGTGCTGGACCAGCGTCGCGTGGGATCGAGACCGCGGCGAACGTTGCGATAAGGCGAGGTCCTTCTGCACGACCCGAGCATCATCAAGGCCGGGGGCTGCTACTACGCCTACACCACCGGGTTCGAGAACGACCCGGGCAACCCCAGCGGGTCGATCATGGTCTTCCGCACCTGCCAGGCCACGCCCTCCGGCGGCTGGGAGAAGATCAGCAACGTCTGGGAGTCCACCCCGCGGTGGATCACCGACGCGCACGGCGGCAGGACCCCGCCGAACATCTGGGCGCCCGACATCAATTACTTCGACGGCGAGTACCACCTCTACTACGGGGCCGCCATCTGGGGCATTCCTCATGCGGCCATGGGACTCGCGACCGCCCCCACGCCGAACGGGCCGTGGACCGACCGGGGCATGGTCACCGACGTCAACTACCCGATCGACCCCGATGTCGTGCGCGGCGAGGACGGCCGGCTCTACGTCGCATGGGGCTCCTGGAACGGCATCTACATGCACGCGCTGGACGAGTCCACCGGGAAGTTCTCGTCCACCGACACCCGCCTCCGGCGCCTGGCCACCAACGTCGAGGGCACCTCGA
>NZ_AXWO01000052.1 GCF_000482705.1 Glycomyces arizonensis DSM 44726
TGAGGTGCCCCGCATTTTTCGGACAGTTGGTTGCTGACAACTTCCTGGGGTGATGTCTTCCTATCAGGTCAGCTCGTAGGCTTCCCGGACTTCGACTGGTGGTCGATAGTCGACAGCGGAGTGAAGCCGCCGAGTGTTGTACCACAATTCAATATATCGCATGATGTCACGCTTGGCTTCGCGACGGGTCGTGTATGTGACTCGGGATACGAGTTCGTTCTTCAGCGCCGCGAAAAAGCTTTCTGCCATCGCGTTATCGAAGCAGATACCAGTCCGCCCCACCGACCGCAGCAGCCCATGCGAGGCGCAATACTCGCTGAACCGTTGCGACATATAATTCGATCCCCGATCCGAATGGAAGATCGCGCCCCGGCCGAGCCGCCGATCACGGCGACCCATCTCCATAGCCTCGATAATCAAATCGGTGCGGAAATGATCGGCCATGCTATAACCGATGACTTCCTTAGTACAGCAGTCGATCACGGTCGCCAGATACAACCAGCCTTCCGCGGTGGCAACATAGGTGATATCACCGACGAACTTCATCCCCGGCGCCGGCGCGGTGAACTCGCGTTTGACACGGTCGGGCACGTCGGTGGCCTCGACCGGGTCAGTCAGGTTGACCCGCTTGGGCTTCGGCTGGCACGGCACCAGGCCAGCCTCGCGCATGAGGAAGCGGACCAGTTCCGGTCCGACCGTGACACCGTTGCGGCGCAGCTGCGCGTGAACGCGCCGATAACCGTAGGTCGAGTCGGACATCTCGAAGATGTCCTTGATCTGTGCCGTCAGTGCCGCACGTCGTTGGTCGGTCACCGACGCAGGGCGATCTCGCCATTCGTAGTAGCCGCTCTTGGCGACCTCAAGCTGGCGGCACATCCATACCACGGGGAAAGCGTACTTCACGTCTTCGCGCATGAGCTCGATGAACTCATAGCGTTCGGTCGCTACTGCTCCTTCGCGAAGTACGCGGCTGCTTTTTTTAGGAACGCGACTTCCATCTCGAGTTCACGGATGCGTTGTTCGGCCCGACGCATCTCCGGTGATTCCATGGACATGGACTCACTGGTTTGATCGGGAGTTGCGCCGGTAATCCGTCGCTGCTTGCGGGCTTGCTTCACCCAATTCCGGAGCGTCCACTCGTTGATATCGAGTTCCGCGGCCACCTTGGCAACGGATTTGCCGCCATCGAGCGCCATATCGATGGCCATCTGCTTGAACTCGGGCTTGTAGGTGCGTCCCTGACTCACAATTCCTGCTTTCCGTTCTACCAGCGATCGTAACGCTGGCTGTCCAGAAAACCCGAGGCCCCTCA
>NZ_AXWO01000053.1 GCF_000482705.1 Glycomyces arizonensis DSM 44726
GTGTTGTCTCAGAATCGCATAGTGTGCGTGAATATCGTTTCTACCAGCAGACTGCAAAAGTTAAGTTCTCGGCGGTTAGTACCCGTCCACTCCACAGCTTGCACCGCTTCCATGTCGAGCCTATCAACCCGGTCATCTCCCGGGCGCCTCACCAGGGCTTCACCCCTGACGGAGATCTCATCTCGAAGCACGCTTCCCGCTTAGATGCTTTCAGCGGTTATCGCTCCCGAACGTAGCCAACCAGCCATGCCCCTGGCGGGACAACTGGCACACCAGCGGTTCGTCCATCCCGGTCCTCTCGTACTAGGGACAGCCCTTCATCAAATCTCCTGCGCGCGCGGCGGATAGGGACCGAACTGTCTCACGACGTTCTAAACCCAGCTCGCGTGCCGCTTTAATGGGCGAACAGCCCAACCCTTGGGACCAACTCCAGCCCCAGGATGCGACGAGCCGACATCGAGGTGCCAAACCATCCCGTCGATATGGACTCTTGGGGAAGATCAGCCTGTTATCCCCGGGGTACCTTTTATCCGTTGAGCGACACCACATCCGTACATCGGTGCCGGATCACTAGCCCCTGCTTTCGCACCTGCTCGACCCGTCAGTCTCACAGTCAAGCACCCTTCTACGCTTACACTCACCGACCGGTTTCCAACCGGCCCGAGGGCACCATTGGGCGCCTCCGTTACCATTTAGGAGGCAACCGCCCCAGTTAAACTACCCACCAGGCACTGTCCCCCGACCCGATCAGGGCCGCGGGTGAGACACACCATCAAGCCAGAGCGGTATTTCACCAACGCCTCCACCCACACTAGCGTGCGAGCTTCCCAGGCTCCCGCCTATCCTACACAAACCAGACCATGCGCCAATACCAAGCTATAGTAAAGGTCCCGGGGTCTTTCCGTCCTGCCGCGCGAAACGAGCATCTTTACTCGTACTGCAATTTCGCCGAGCATGTGGTTGAGACAGCGGAGAAGTCGTTACGCCATTCGTGCAGGTCGGAACTTACCCGACAAGGAATTTCGCTACCTTAGGATGGTTATAGTTACCACCGCCGTTTACTGGCGCTTCAATTCACCACGACACCCCTAAGGGCTAATGGATCCTCTTAACGTTCCAGCACCGGGCAGGCGTCAGTCCATATACCTCACCTCACGGCTTCGCATGGACCTGTGTTTTTAGTAAACAGTCGCTTCTCCCTGGCCTCTGCAACCCCCCACCGCTCCCGTGCGCTTCGCACCAC
>NZ_AXWO01000054.1 GCF_000482705.1 Glycomyces arizonensis DSM 44726
GTCACCAACCGATCCCGCACCTCCGCATGCCGCGGATCACCCGCCTCCAACCCCGCCAACTCCACGAACAACGGCGCCAAATGACCGTACTCGTTCGACCTGGTCCGAGTGCTCTCCGACTGTTTGACTGCCATGGGATTCACCGTCCTGCCTGTCCTGCTGGTGGGCGCTGGCGGCTTCGCCGGCGCGTGCTTCATGGGCAGGCCGCTCACGCGGCCATGGGGCGATCCGGGGCTCGAGCGAGCCCGCCGGTCATCGGGGGGACCGTGCGGGGGTGCGGGCTTCGCCGGTGCATGTTCTCTTGTCGGGCGTCGGAACCGCGACCCCACCATTTCACCTGCGAGTCAACCGTTTCAGTGGTCGCGACTCGCCGTGAATCCGCCTCGATCCCAACGATCACCACACACTACTACTCCCTTATCGGGATGTCACCCGATCTGACGCAAGTCCTCATATAAACATAAATGTGGTGCCAATCACATAATTTATCCGCAAGCGGTTTCGGCTGTTGATTCCGATATATCCCATAGAAAAAACAGAATTTAGAGTAAATCAGCAACTCAAGTAACACCGATAACATCGCCAACTTCACCGCGATGCGACCCAATGCGATCGGATGGCACTTCTCGTCACCATCGCGAATGGAGTTTTCGCATTCCTACATAAAATACTGTGGATATTCGCATGCAATGCCGAACTCCGCACGCCCGGTCATTCCCCGATCGCTTCGCGTGCCGCCGAATCGCATGCGCGTCCGAGCCCCGACATCCGCACCACGGTTGAACGCGGCCCGCGCGGGGAACCACGACCGGACGTGTTCCTACGGCCTCGGGAGGCCCCACAATGCGAGCCCTGCTCATCTCGATCGGCGTCATCGCCGTCGCGCTCATCCTGATCGGCCTGCTGGTCAAGGCCGTCAAGTGGCTGCTCATCATCGGGGTGCTCGCACTCGTCATCGCCATCATCGCGGGCTTCATCCAGGCGAAGCGGATGACCTGACGGCCGCGCAAGGCGAAACGACATGAGGAAGCCCTGGCCGACGCATGGTCGGCCAGGACTTCCGTCGGCGGCGGGAGGCGGGTTCGAACCATTCCCGGACCCGCGTGCGCGCCTGGACTATCGGAGTTGGTCGATCACCTGCCCGGCCTGGTGGGCCAGGACGGTGCCGGCCTCGCCGTCCACGCGCTCGGCGAAGAACACGAAGCCTTCGAGCGATCGCACCGCCTGCGAGGTCTTG